>CAZYUD010000015.1:0-79540 GCA_964650505.1 uncultured Hydrogenophaga sp. | reverse complement strand
TGCCGGTGGTGGTGGCGGTGCCCACCAGGTCAGGCGCCTGCAGCTGCCCAGCTGGTGCCGGTGGTGGTGGCGGTGCCCACCAGGTCGAGGCCTGCAGCTGCTCAGCTGGCGCCGGTGGTGGCGGTCGAGTGCTCCGGGTCAGTCGCCTGCAGCTGCCCAGCTGGCGCCGGTGGTGGTGGCCATGCCCACCAGGTCGAGGCCCGCAGCTGCTCAGCCGGTGCCGGTGGTGGTGGCGGTGCCCACCAGGTCAGGCGCCTGCAGCTGCCCAGCCGGCGCCGGTGGTGGTGACTTGCATGTTCCGCAAAGGTGCGTATTGGTGCTAATCCGTGCGGTGGCGTTCCTTGCGTATGTGGGCGCCGAATCATTCAGGGGTACCCCCTCCCCCTGAAACCTGCGCACACAAAAATCGCCCTACACGTTCGGTTTCCGGCCTATGGGCCTAGACTTTTTCGCCCCCCCCTACCCCTGCAGGCATACGCACCGACCCGCACAGGAAAAATAAAAACCCAAAACCTGCGCACACGAAAATTTGCCTACACGTTCGGTTTCCGGCCTGCGGGCCTAGACTTTTTCGGCCCCCCCCTACCCATGCCGCCGAATCCGTGGCGCCGGGTGTCGGCTGGCGTTTCCTTCGGGGGGTGACTTCAATTTACCGGAGACACCGGAGACAAACCCGAAAAACAGCCCTAACCCATTGTCATCATTGGTGTTTTTTGTCTCCTGCCGCACCGGAGACAAAGCCCAAACCACCGGAGACACCGGAGACAAACGAATCCAACACAGTGCAAGGCGGTGCGCTTCCCCTTGTCATTGGTGGCAGGAACACGCCGCCACGCCATCCGCAGCGCGAAAAACACCCCCGCCGCGCCGCCCATCGGCGGCCCCGCTGCGCCCCTCTGGTGTGGTGGCGATGCCCACCAGGTCGAGCGCCTGCGCTTGGCTCAGTGCCGCCGCAACTGGCGACACTGGCGCAAGGCTCACACATCAAGCTCAAAGATCGCGGGCGATATGCGGTAACACCGGGCTTTGCCAATGCCGGGTAAGCGCTCCTGCACACTCAGGCGCCCCGACTCTTTCACCGTCAGACACCCGTGCTCCAACAGCACACGGGCCACCGCTTCAGCGTCAAAGCCTTGGCACATCTCGGACTTGAACACCTCGGACAACACGAAGTACTCAACCGACACGTTCTCCCCCAATGTGGCGGGCATCTTGTCGCCATACTCTGCCAGGTGGTCGCCGTTGGTCTTGATCGGTTCGCCCCGCTCGTTCAGCATGCGCCGCAGTCCCGCCCGGTTCAGGGTCTTGGCGCTGTGGTCATCCGCTGCCCGGTGCCACCAGGTGAAGCGGCCTTCTCCGTAGGCTTCCAGGAAGCGCCGCACCTGTCGCAGCATGGCGGACACCTCACCATTGCCGATGCCGCCCCGGGCCGCAAGCCAGGCCTTGAAGCATTCACGGGCGCCGCGCTCGGCTTCGCCCACTGGCCAGCCGGTCAGGCCCGCCGCTGTGGCCAGCTCACCCGCTGCGCCCACCACCGCAAAGCGGGCGCCCACCCGCTCCACTTGCCCGCTTGCCGCCGGGGGCACCAACTGCAAGGCCAGGCGCTCGGCATCGCCCCGAATGCGGGCTTTCAGGCCCTCGGTGTGGCTGGCCAGCCATTCCAGCCAAGCGCGGCCCGCTGCGCCATAGACTGCGCCAGCCTGCCCCGTGACATGGCGGGCAAAGTCTGCCCCGCCTTCACGGCCGTGCAACACCTCAAAGGCACCCAGGCCGCGCCCGGCATCGGCCGGAATGTCCGCCATGCGCACCTCTTGCCCGGTGCGGGTGCGCTTCATGCCTTCAGCCATGTGGTCCGCCAAGCCCAATTCCCCAGCGCTCAGGAACAGCAGGCGCCAGGACAGCCGCGCCCGGGGTGTGCCCGTGCGGGTGGCTCTGGCCTTGCTCTGCTCATTGGCGAGCATGTAGGCGCATTCACCGGCCGTTTTCGGGTCCACCTGCGCCAGCTCGTCCAAGATCAACAGCCCGTCACAGTGTTGCGCCGCGATGGCCTCTAAGGCGTTGTCGGTGGTGCGCCAGCGTTGCAGGTAAGACGGGCCACCGTACACGCTTGCCGCCACCTTCAGGGCCGTGGTCTTGCCGCTCGAACTGTCGCCCCGGAAGTGAAAGCCGCCGCTCTCCACACCGGCAAAGCGCAACAGCGGCCCGGCGAATGCCGATGCCACCGCAAAGCACAGCCGCGAATTGCCCACACACAGCGCCGCCACCCGCTGGCGCCACTGTTCGGCCGTGCCCTTCACCCTGAAGGTGTTTTCTTGTGCGCTCTCGGTCTGAAACACGATGCGTTCGGCATCGTCGCCGATGGTTTCGTGTGGCAACACAAAGGCCAAGCGGTCGCCGCTGGGGTGCCATCCCACCCGGTCGGTGCAGGTGGCGTAGTCCCCAGGTTCGCGGGTCTGTATGTACTGGGTCAGCAGGTTGCGGGCGGCTGGGTTGGTGGCGATGCGTAGGCCCATGCCCAACAGCGCCCCTCGGTATTCGCCGCCATCGGTGGCCAGCATGCGGGCGGGCATGGCCCAAGTCTTGGGCCTGCCCAGCGGGTCGGCAAAGCTCAACAGGTAGCCCCATCCTTGCCCGTCCTGATCGCGGGTCAAGGCCACCACGTCCAAGCGACTGCACACCCATACGGGCTTGGTCGGTTCGCCGTCCTTGTCCACCCCGTTGAAGAACACACCGGCATCGGTCACAGTGAAGCGGTCCCACTCTCGGGCGCTGGTGTCGCTGGCGCTGGGTGTGGTGGCGTCTGGTGGCTGGCCACTGTGCCCGCTGGCGCCGCTTTTGCGGGGCGGGGTGGCCTGCCCCTTGGCCTTGGTGGCGTTCGCGTCTTGTGGCTTGGTTTGTGCGGCCGTGTGGGCTTCGATGATGCCCACCACGAGGCGCCGCACAGCGTCAAGCCCTGCGCCAGCGCCGTGCATGGTGTTGGTGTGGGTGGCCAGGTCGTTGAAGTCAGAGCCCCCAGGCGGTAGGCCCTTGGGGAACAGCGCCAGCCCCCGCACCGCTCGGGCCGCTGCCGCCGCCTTCACCCGGCCGGGGTTGGTGCCCGTGTCGCGTTCGGTGTCTTGGTCATCATCGCCGCACACAGCCAACAAGGCGCCCGGGTATTGCTGGCGCAGCGCTCGGGCCACGTGTTGCAGGTTGCCCGCATCAAAGGCCACCGCCACCGGGTAGCCGGTGGCTTCGTGCAAGGTGGCGGCCGTGGCGTAGCCCTCGGCTATCAGCACCACAGGCGGGGCGCTGGCATCGCCGCCGCTGGCCAGGTCGCCCACCAGGTGCCACAGCCCCGACTTGCGCCCACCCTTCAGAAACAGTTTTTCAGGGGCGCCGTTGTCGGGCTTGTGCGGGGCGATGCGCTGCACATTCCACAGCGTGCCCGCCGCATCGCGCAAGGGCACCAACAGCCAGCCACCGGCCGCCACCCGCACCCCGTGGGCTTGCACACCCTTGCGCACCAGGTAAGGGCTGGCACCGCTGGCGCTGGCATCCGCCCACAAGGTCGCCGCTTGTTCGGCCGCTGCCGCATGGTCGGCATCGATGCGGGCCTGCTCCTGCCGCTGGCGTTCGGCCCGCTGGCGCTCGCGTTCGGCAAGCTCTGCCGCTGTGGGCGCGGCCGGTGCCTGCCCGGGCTTGGGCAGGGTGAAGCCCTGTTCTTTGGCCAGGTTCAGCAGGGTGGCCACCGTGACACCGCCGCCCGCTTTCACGCTGCGCCAGGTCGATTGCACCGCCTTGCGGTCGTATCGGTCGGGGTCGCTGGCGCTCCATTGGTCGAACAGGTCGAAGCCGGTGGCGTCTGGGTATTCGCTTTTGATGGCCATGGCCACCCGTGCCCATTCATCGCGGGGCAGGTTCGCCGGTATGAAGGCCAGGGCCTGCCGCAGCAGCTCGGGGGTGATTGGGGTTGGTGTCATGTGTTCAGGTCTAGCTCTGCCTGTTGGGTGTCTGTGGCCCGCAAGACGTACAAGCCCACCCGGTTGACCGTGCCGTCAGGGTTCACGTGGTCAACCATGTGGGTGTCTATCTGGTGGCCTGCCTTGCGGAGTTCCGAGATACGGGCCGTGGGGTCGGGCGCCAGGCATTCCGCCTGCAACTGCGCCCCGGTGGCGGGGCTTTGGGTCAGGCGGGCCAAGATCGCGGCCCGCTGCCCTGCTATGCCGTTGTATGGGCGCTGTGGTGGCTGCGCGTCCATGGCCTGCCCTCAGTGGTAAGGGGTGTGCCCGAATTCCTCGGAACTGCCCGACACGACGAACGCCATGGGGGCGGGCGCTGTCGCCGACTCGAAAACCATCAAGTGAACTTGTTCGAGTGCTACGCGCAGGTAGTAGGTCCGCCCCATGTGCTCAAACGTTGCGGGCACACGCTGCGCCAGCGCCTCCGCTGCGCTTTGCACCAGGGCATGAAGCGCGGGGGTTTTCTCGGCTGGTACCAGCGCAAGGGTGGGCTTTGCTCGGGCTTGTGCTGCCTCTGCCGCAATCTGCGCATGCACATCGGCTGGCGCAGTGTGTGCCGCCTTTTTTCGGTTTGATGCCTTGCCCATCATTGCCCCCCGCTGGTGGTGTCGGGCTGGCCACCGACAACAGAAAGCGCCCGTTCGTCTTGCCAAGCGGCAATGTCCGATTCACGCCAGGCCACAGCGCGGGCAGACAGGCGAACACAAGGGGGGAAGGTGCCAGCTTTCATACCGGCGTAGATGCTGGATTTCCTCAGGCCCGTGAGGCTTTCCACCTCGGGCAGTCGGAGAAGTTTTTCAGGCTTCCGGGGCGGAGTGGCGGGGGCTTGTTTCATTTGCGGTGGCTCCATGTGGTTCAACATGGCCCGCAGTGTTCCGGGGCGGACTAAGAGCGCCAATGGACGCTGCAACAGCGCCCATAGTCTTTGGCGCATCAACCATGGATGCTCACGCAGCACCCATGGTGCCGACTATTTGCCTTGCAAAAGTTTACGCACCCGTGACTCTGACAAATGCACCTGTGATGCGATTAAAGGGGCGGCCTCGTTTTTCGATTTGCCCTGTGCCTTCAGGGTTGCCCAAAGGCTTGGTATTTGGGCTGTGGCCTTACGGTTGTTCTGATGCTTACGTGCGGCCATTCGTGACAGAAATTTTCGTACCCCTTCTTCTTCAAGGACCACAGCCAGCGGCTTAATGATTTCACCAGCCAATACATCGTTTGAGTTCGCTTCCTCGATCAGCAAAATGACCAGTTCGACTACCTCCAAGGCCGATTGGCTTTTCGATATCAAAGGGTCGTTCTTCGCCTTCAGCAACAGGGCGCGTAGCTGCCGTACACCACCGCCTTCTGGGCCTTCAAAAAAGCGCCTTTCATGCTCTAGATACTTTGCCTGCTCAGTGCTCAATTCAGCGGTGAATGGCCCCACTCTAGTTTTCATTGCGCCCCCTTCAAGGTGCGGCCCTCATTGGGTGCCAGCGCCAGGCCGGTGAAGGTGTCCGGCTTTTTGCCCTCGGGGATCAGCCTCGGGCTAGGCGTGGCGGAAAACTGTCAGGGCTTATCCATTTTTCACGCTGGCCAACTCCTGCGCCAGCGTCTCCAATTCATCGATGATGGTCTGCGCCATCGTCGTTACTTGGTGCGGTTCCAACTGAATGGCCGTCTCAGCTTGGCCAAACCACAAAGCAGAATCCAGAGCCTCCAACATGGCCAGGGCAGTAAACCAGTCGATACCCGGCGCCTCTCCCTTGTTCATTAGGGCATCTCGCACACGGTGCACCCGCACCACTGCCGCACTCACAGCAGGCCCCCAGCGGGCCACGTGCATGTTGTCATAGGCCATCGATCCATCTTCAACAGCCTCAACAGCCACCCGCACAGTGTGCAGGATGGCTATCGCCTGCCCGACTTGTTGCACCCCTTGCTGTGCATCGTCGCTTGTGTAGGCATCTGCCCGGTCGATTACAGTTCCTTCAGCCATTTTCAAAGTCCTTTTTGATGGTGGTCAGGCGGGGCCGGGTGGTCGCAACACCCAAGCCCCGCCGCCTTTGTTGCCCAGCTCGTGCCGCCGCTGGGCTTGGCGGTGTTCTCTCGTTTCGTTCAGGCGCTCGGGTCAACGTAGGCCGCATGAAGCCGCTTGATTTCCAGCATGGCGCCCAAGTAGGCCCGCACCCATGGCTGTATAGGCGTCTGCCCGTTTGCCCAGCGTGAGGGGGTCTGTTTGGCCACCCCGGTTTTGCGGCAAAAGTCGGATTGTTTCCACCCCAGCGCAGCAAGCGCGGCCGTGAATTCCTCCGGGCTCATGGTGGCATCGGTTACGGGTGTTTTCATGGTTTGGCATTCTAGCTGTGTTTTACCTAAAGCGTATAAATTAACGTTTTCTATACGCTCTATGTTCTACTATGCTCATTATGTAAAGTTTCTCGCTGCCCACCCGGTCAGCATAGCCCGGGCCTATCAAGGCAACCGGCCGCAGCTTCGCCGGGGTGAAATGGGCGCCAGGGGAAGGCCACTTCGCGCACTTTTCCGGCAAAGCCTGCACAGGTGCGGCAATGGCTGGCGCAGTGCGCAGCGGCAAGGGTGAAGCGGGGGGCGGGGTTTCTGTATGTGAAAGTGTCTCCGGTTTGTCTCCTATTTGTCTCCGGTCTGTCTCCGGTAGCCCATCGGCCGGAAACCCGCATAAATGCTGGGCTTGCCGTGTTTGTCTCCGGTGTCTCCGGTGTTTTGGCGCAGAGGCAGGGGGGCGACTGTTCACACGTGTGCATCATGCGGCCCGCTGGGGAAGCTTCACCACGTTGCCCGCTTGCCTGCCGTCCAAGTAGTCCGCCCACCATTGCATCAAGCGCTCACGGTCTTGCAGGTACGTGCTCCGGTGGTAAGCGGCCCGCACACCGTTGCGCTCTTTGTGTGCCAACTGGCGCTCGATCACATCGGGATTCCAGCCCGTTTCATTGGCCACCGTGGAAAACAGCGCCCGGAAGCCGTGGGCGGTGGCAACGTTCTTGAATCCCATGCGGGCAAGGGCCGAATTGAAGGTGTTTTCGCTCAGTGGCTTGGACGGGTAGAACGGTGAAGGAAACACCAGCTCACGGGCACCGCTCAGGCCCTCCATGGTGCGCAACACTTCCACAGCTTGGCGGGACAGCGGCACCCGGTGTTCATTGCGCATCTTCATGCGTTCGGCCGGGATAATCCAAAGGCAAGCGCTCAGGTCGAACTCTGCCCAGCGGGCGCCGCGAACTTCGCCGGGGCGGGTGGCGGTCAACATCAGCAGGCGCAAGGCGTTGACGGTGTGGGGGTCGCCTTCATAGCTGGCCAGCTTGCCCAGGAACTCGGGCAAGTCCCGGTCGGACAGCGCGGCCCGGTGGTTGACCTGTCGGGGGCGCAAGATTTCAGACGGCACCAGGTCAAGCATGGGATTGGATTCGATGCGCTCATGGGTAACTGCCCAGCGGTACACCGCCTTGATGCGCTGAAGCACACGCGCCGCCTGATCGCCAGCGCCCCGGGCTTCGATCTTTTTCACCACCGCCATGACTTCGCCCGGCCGGATGCTGGCCAGTGGCCGCGCCCCCAGGCTTGGGAACACATCGGCTTCAAGCGATGCCCGGATGCGGGCCGCTGTCACGGGCTCCCACCCGGTGGCTTGGTGGCGCAACCAATCACCGGCCACCGCCTGCAGGGTGTTCACCGCCTCATGTGTGGCTTTGGCTTTGGCCACCTTGCGCAGCTCCCCGGGGTCGTTGCCCGCTGCCAATTCATCGCGGGCGCGTTCGCGGCCCTTGCGGGCGTCTGCCAGGGACACAGCAGGGTACACACCCAAGGCCAAGCGCTTTTCCTTGCCCCCGTGGCGGTACTTCAAGCGCCAGTACCGGCCACCGGCCGCCGTGACTTCCAGGTAAAGGCCCCCACCGTCGAAGTGTTTCCCGGGGGCGGTCAAGGTTCGCAGCTTGGCATCGGTCAGTTTCATGGGGCATCCTTGGCGGTTTGGGGGCACAATTGGGGGCACATTCATTCTGCCTGTTGGCGCCACCCTTTGTAAATCAACACCTTGCACCGCTTGGTTTGGTTCCTGTTGGTCCAAAGGCGCCACCCAACCCAAGGGAGCCCCATGCGCCGACTCACACCCACCACCCGCCTCTTGCACAACACGGTCATCGGTGTGGCGCTGCTGCTGGGCTGCGCCAGCCACAGCGCCCATGCGCAGGCCAAACGGGTGCAAACGCCCTACCAGCAGCCCAAAGCGGTGTTCGACATCTACCTCGACCACCCGGACAAAATCGGCGCCGCGCTGTTTTGGCTGCGCTCGTTCATGAACCCGCTGACCGACGCGCCCTACAGCTTCTTGCCCGAAGACATGAGCGTGGTGGTGGTGCTGCACGGCACCGAGCTGGTGACCCTGGCGCGCCACAACGAAGCCCGTTACAGCGACGCGGTGCAGCGCATGCGCTACTACGCCAGCCAGGGCGTGAAGTTCCGGGTCTGCGGCTTGGCGCTGAGCGACTTCGGCTACCGCGCCGACGAGCTGCAAGACTTTGTCGAGGTGGCCCCGTCGGCCATGACCGAGCTGGTGCATTGGCAAAACCAGGGCTATGGCCTGATCACCCCGGTGGTGACCGAGAAAAAAGTGGCGACCGAGGACATCCGCTGATGCACACCCCAACCTTTGAGCACCTGGATCTGCAACCGCGCCGCCCGGGCTTTGGCGCTTGGCTGCGCGGCCTGGACCTGCGCCAGCCTTTGTCTGACGCGGTGCAGGCCGAGCTGCGCCAAGCGCTGCACACCCACGAGGTGCTGTTCCTCGACCCGCAGCCGCTCACGCCCGAACAGCACTTGGCGTTTGCCCGCGTGTTTGGCCCCATCGCCACCGATTCGCTGCTCGACCGCCGACCCGGCGAGCCGCTGATCGACACCATCGTCAACGACCGCGAGCGAGCGCCCAACATCGACGTGTGGCACAGCGACATGTCGTGGCACGCGCGCCCGCCGGCCGGCACGGTGGTGCAAATCACCGAAACCCCGCCGCTGGGCGGCGCCACCTGTTTTGCCAGCACCCGGCTGGCCTACGCCGCGCTGTCCGAGCGCATGCGCACCTACCTCGACGGCCTGATGGCCGAGCACAGCTGGGAGATCAGCGGCCTGCGCGAGTTTTTGCTGCGCCGCAGCCCCGAGGCTTTTGCCCAAGCGCAGCGCCAGCACCCGGTGGTGCAACACCCGGTGGTGCTGCGCCACCCTGACACCAACCTGCCCTGCCTGTTTGTCAACAGCTTGTTCACCCGCCGCATCGTGGGCCTGGACCTGCGGGAAAGCCAGGGTGTGCTGCAGTTTCTCTACCAGTGGATACAGCGGCCCGAGTTTGTGCTGCAGCACGACTGGCAGCCCCACGGCCTTGTGGTGTGGGACAACCGCAGCACCCAGCACTACGCGGTGGCCGATTACTGGCCGCACCGCCGGGTCAACCAACGGGTGACGTTTGACGCCAGGCCGTGAGGCGGCCCCTCAGCGCTGCCGCAGCGTGCGACTGAGCATGATCACCGGCACCAGCCCCACCAGCACCAGCGCCAAGGCGGGCAAGGCGGCTTCGCCCAGGCGTTCGTCGCGCGCCAGCTGGTAGGCCACCACCGCCAAGGTGTCGCTATTGAAGGGGCGCAGCACCAAAGTGGCGGGCAATTCCTTCATCACATCCACAAACACCAGCAGCAGCGCCGCGGCCACCGAGCGTTTGAGCAGCGGCGCGTGCACCCGCCACACCAGCGCCGCGCCGGTGGTGCCCAGCATGCGGGCCGATTCGTCCAAGCTGCCGGGCACGCGGGCGTAACCGCTTTGCACCGACTGCAGCGCCACGGCGGTGAAGCGCACCAAATAGGCCCACACAATGCCGAGCACCGTGGCGGTGACGTAATAGCCCACGGCGGTGTCGGGCGAGACCGTCTGCAGCCAGCCCACCGGCAGCAGCAAACCCACCACCACCACCGCACCCGGAATGGCATAACCCAAGCCGCTGATGCGCACCGCGCTGTGGGTGGCCCAACCCGGCCGCATGCGCTGGGCAAAGGCGAGCAACAAGGCCAAGCCCGTGGCCAGCACCGCGGCCAAGCCGGCCAGGCTGACACTGTTCAAGGCCCAGCCGCCAAAGTCGCGCCACGGCAGTTCGGTCCAGCCACCGATCAGCGGGCGCAGCATGAACAGCACCGGCAGCACAAACCCAGCCAGCACCGGCAGCGCACACAGGGCCACCGCCAGCGCGGCGCGCCCACCGGTCAGGCGCACCGGCTGGGCCTCGTCGCTGCTGCGCTGGCCACGCAAGGTGGCAAACCGCATGCGCGACTGCGCCCGGTGCTCCACCCACAGCAAAACGGCCACAGTCACCAGCAACAGGGTGGCGAGCTGGGCGGCGGCCGAGCGGTTGTCCATCACCAACCAGGCTTTGTAGACGCCAGCGGTGAAGGTCTGGATACCGAAGTAGCTGGCCACCCCAAAGTCGGCCAGGGTTTCCATCAGCGCCAGCGCCACCCCGGCGGCGATGGCGGGCCGGGCCAGCGGCAGCGCCACTTCGCGAATGCGCCGGCCCAGCGGCGCGCCCAACAAACGGGCGGCTTCCATCAGCTGGGCGGCGCGCTCGCTCAAGGCGGTGCGGGCCAACAAATACACATAGGGATACAGGGTGAAGGTGAAGACCCAAAACGCGCCCCAGGTGCTGCGCACCTCGGGAAACACCCGCCCGCGCAGGCCAAAGGCCTCGCGCACCCAGGTTTGCAAGGGCCCACTGAACTGCAAAAAGTCGGTGTAGGCGTAAGCGACCACATACGCCGGCATGGCCAGCGGCAGCAGCAGCGCCCATTCGAACCAGCGCCGCCCTGGAAAATCGAACAGCGTCACCGCGCTCGCCGTGGCCGCGCCCACCACCGCCACACCCAGCGCCACCGACACACACAGCACCAAGCTGGTGAGTACATATTCCGGCAACACGGTTTGCGCCATCTGCAGCAGCACGTCGCGCTCGGCCGGGCCAAAGCCCGCCCACGAGCCCATCAGGGCCAGCACTGGCAGCATCAGACACAGGACAACAAGCAACAGGCCCGTGGGGGCCAACCAGCGCGGCATCAAGGCTTTGATCTTTCGCAAGCTAAATGAGAATTGTAGTTATCTACAATGGCAATCATGTTCTTGCAGGTTTCAGATCTCTCGGTGCGCTACACCGCCAGCGGCCCCGCCGCGGTGGACGGGGTGACGCTGGGCCTGCGCGCCGGCGACATCGGCGTGCTGATTGGTCCGTCGGGCTGCGGCAAGACCACGCTGCTGCGCGCGGTGGCCGGGCTGGAGAAAGCCCAGCGCGGGCAGATCACGCTGGAAGGTGAAACCGTCAGCGGCCCAGGCCAGCATGTGCCGGCCGAGCGGCGGCGCATTGGCATGGTGTTCCAAGACTACGCGCTGTTTCCGCACCTGACCGTGGCGCGCAATGTGGCCTTTGGCATCGCGCAGCTCAAAGCCGCCGAGCGCGAGCAGCGCGTGGCCGAGGTGCTGCGGCTGGTGGGCTTGGAAGGCATGCAAGCGCGCTTTCCCCACGAACTTTCGGGTGGCCAGCAGCAGCGTGTGGCGCTGGCCCGCGCCTTGGCGCCGCGCCCGCGCCTCCTGTTGCTCGACGAACCGTTTTCCAACTTGGACGTGGACCTGCGCGAGCGCTTGGCGCACGAGGTGCGTGGCATCCTAAAAGCCGCTGGTGCCACCGCCTTGCTGGTCACCCACGACCAGCTCGAAGCCTTTGCCATGGGCGATGTGATTGGCGTCATGCACCAAGGGCATTTGCACCAGTGGGAAGACGCCTACGCGCTCTACCACCGACCGGCGACCCGCTTTGTGGCCGAGTTCATTGGCCACGGCGTGTTTGCGCCGGCGCGCATCCACCAAGCCGGTGGTGAGGTGGTGGTGCACACCCCGCTGGGCGCGCTACAGGACGTGGAGGAATGCCCCCTGCCCAGCGCCTACGAAGCCGGTTTGTGCGACGTGCTGCTGCGCGCCGACGACATCGTGCACGACGACGACGCACCGGTGAAAGCCGAAATCGTGCGCAAAGCCTTTCGCGGCTCTGAGTTTCTGTACACCTTGCGCCTGGCCAGCGGCGACACGGTGATGACCCATGTGCCCTCGCACCACAACCACGAGGTGGGCGAGTGGATCGGCATCCGCGCGGCGGTTGACCATGTGGTGACCTTTGAGCGCGGCGGCGGTGCCGCCTCGCCGCCCGCGCCCATGGTGCACATGCCACCAGCGCCGGCACCGCTGGCTTGACCCCCTTGCGCCCCACCTCACCCACCGACCTGAACGAGGCTTTGGAGCCCGACAGCGCGCGCTGGGTCGAATGCGCCTGTGCCGACATCACGGCGGTGGCGCGCGGCAAGGTGGTGAGCGCAGCCGACTTTGTCGGCATGGCGGGCTGCCGCCTGCCGTCGGTGGTGCTGGGCCTGACGCTGACCAGTGGCGAGCCCGAGGCGGTGTTTGGCCCGCTGCTGCCCGACAGCTACGACGACACCCACCTGAGCCCCGATCTGGACACGCTGCGCCCGCGCCCCGGGCGCAGCGGCGAAGTCACCGTGATCTGCGAACCCACGGGCACCCTGAGCAGCGCCCACGGCGCCTTTGACGCCAGCGAGCTATCACCGCGCGCGGCGCTGCGCCGGGCGCTGGCGCCCTACACCGCCGCCGGGCTCACGCCCTGGGTGGCGCCCGAGCTGGAATTGTTTTTGCTGCAACGTGGCGCCGATGGCAGCCTGCAAGCCGCGCGCTGCGGCGCGCACAGCCCGGTGCAAGAGCAGCAGTGCGAGGCCTATTCGCTGGAGCGACTCACCCATTTCGAGCCCTTTTTTGACGCGCTGTACGCGCACGCTGAGGCGCTCGGCATCCCGCTCAACGGCCACGCCCACGAATCGGCGCTGGGCCAGTTTGAGGTGAATTTTTTGCCCGGCCCGGCGTTGGCCCAGGCCGATGCGGTCTGGCGCTTCAAGCGTCTGGCGCGCGAACTCGCGGCGCGCTGGGGCATGGTGGCGAGCTTTGCCGCCAAACCCTTTCTCGACCAACCCGGCACCGGCCTGCACTGGCACATCAGCCTGCAAGGCGAACACGGCCCGCTGTTTGCCGGTGGCGATGGTGGAGCCACAGACCCGCTGCTGCACTTCATTGCCGGCCAACAAAGCGAAGCCGCGGCCAGCTTGGCGCTGGTGGCGCCCTACGAGATGTCGTTTGAGCGCATCCGCCGCGCCAACGCCTCACCATCGCACGCAAGCTGGGGCCACGACGGGCGCGCGCTGGCGTTTCGCATTCCCGCCTCCAGCGCCACCAACCGCCGGGTGGAACTGCGCCTGCCCGGCGGCGACGCCAACCCCTACCTGACGCTCACCGCCGCGCTGGCCCTGGGCTGGCATGGCCTGCAGCAAGGGCTCGCGCCAAGCCCGGGCGATGCCCTGCCCCACACACAAACCGAGGCGCTGAACGCGCTGGCGCGCAGCGCGGTGCTGCGCCAGGCTCTGGGTGAGCGCCTGTGCGAGCTGTATCTCGCGATCAAACACCACGAGCGGGCCGAACGCGAAACACTGGCCAACCCCAGGCGCGACTGGGACCTGCGTTATTTGATCGAGCTGGCTTGACCCATCGACTGACGGCGCTCACGCTGGCGTTTGAGGCACGTCCACCCAAGCCTCCAAGCCACCGCCTTCCCGAGGCACCAGTCGCACCGTCCAGCCATTGGCGCGGGCCAACTCCCGAACAATAGCCAAACCCAAACCACTTCCACCGGTGGCGGGGCTGCGGGAGGGCTCGCCCCGCTGAAATGGCAAAAACATCGACTCCACTTGATCGGCGGCGATGCCCGGCCCTCGGTCCAACACGCCAATGTGCAGCGCTGCGTGCTCGTGCACACAGACCAGCTCCACCTCACCATCGGGTGCATGGCGCAAAGCGTTTTGCAACAAGTTGCCCAGCACACGGCGCAACGCCAATGCAGGCACCGTCCACTCCACGTCAGGACATCGCACCACAATGCACCGGGACGCGGTAGCGTGTTCGGTGGC
Source organism: uncultured Hydrogenophaga sp. (assembly GCA_964650505.1). GTDB lineage: Bacteria > Pseudomonadota > Gammaproteobacteria > Burkholderiales > Burkholderiaceae_C > Hydrogenophaga. Next base: position 65,478 of record CAZYUD010000015.1, on the reverse strand, counting down.
CAGCCCCTGCAACAAGTCGCGCATGACCACCCCCTGTGGCGCTTCGTGCGCCAAACCCTGCGCCAGTTCCAGCACATCCCCAATCAGCTGGTTCATCTGTTCCAAATCTCTGTCCAGCCCATCGATCAATCGTGGATGAGGTTGATCGCGCAGCATTTCCAGCGACAAACGCATGCGCGTCAACGGCGTGCGCAAATCGTGCGAGATACCCGCCAACAAGGTGGTGCGCGCCGACAACAAATCGCGCACCTGCTGACCCATGCGGTTAAATCGCTGGATCAACACGGCAATCTCCTGTGGCCCTGATGTGTCTATCGGCAATGGCGTGTCGCCCTCGCCAATGCGCACACTGGCGACCTCCAAGCGTGCCAAGGGAGCGGCCAAACGGCGGGCCATCCACCGGGCCAGGCCCCACGCCATCAAAACCCCCATCAACAAGGGCACGAGCATGGCCATCAGCGGCTGAGTCGCCATACGCCCTTGTGACACCCCCACGGCCAGCGAGCGATCACCCACTGGCACAGTCACCCAAAACCAAGGTGTCGGGTGGCCGTCTGTCTCTTGGAGCAGACGCTGATTCGAGCCTGTGCGGCGGGCCAGTGCCGCCTCCAGAAAATCATAAAACGGTGCGCTCCAATTGGCGGTGGCCGCTTCGGGCACGCGCTCACGCAGTCGCAAGCGATGCCGCACTTGCAGCTCTTCCTCAAAGGCCGCACGGGTGTCGGGGGGCAACTCCACCCATGTTTGTGCGGACAACACCATCAACCCCGCTAGGTCGTCGGCAGAACGGTGTGCCATGGGCAGAGCGACCAAATACACAAAGGCCAAGACACACACCAGCTCCACCCCGAGAAATGCGAGCGTCAACCAGCGCGTGTAAACAGCGGCAAGACCCAAGCGTGGTCTCACGCGGTGTCTCCGTTGGGGTTGAACAAATACCCTTCGCCACGCACAGTGCGGATGTAACGCGGCTGACTGGGGTCAGCCTCAATTTTGCGGCGCAAACGGGTGACCCGGGTGTCGATGCTGCGATCAAACGGATCGCGATCGTAGCCTTTGAAGCGCTGAATGAACCAGTCGCGAGACAACACCCGCCCCGGGTTGGCCATCAAGTCCACCAGCAGTTGGTATTCGGCGCCGCTGAGCCCCACATCTTGGCCGTTGCGCAGCAAGCGCTGCCCCATGGTGTCAAGTTGATAAGGGCCAAATGCAGGTTTGGATGGCTGAGACACGGAGCCCGAGGCTTCTTGCCGAGGACGACGCAGCAAAGCGCGCAAACGCGCCAGCAGCTCGCGCGGCCCAAAGGGTTTGGGCAGATAGTCGTCGGCGCCCACTTCCAAACCGATGACACGGTCCATCTCGTCGCCGCGCGCCGACAAGATCAGCACCGGCACATTCATCTTGGCTTTGAGAAACCGCGTCAACGACAGGCCATCTTCGCCAGGCAGCATCAAGTCCATGACCACAGCGTCGGGCTGCCAACCCGACAGCACCTCGCGCATACCGCTGGCGTCACCCACCGCGCGAACGTCAAAACCATTGCCGCCCAAATAGTCTGCCAGCAGCCCACACAGGGCGGGATCGTCATCGACCACCAGTACGCGCGGCAAATGGGCGGGCAAGACAGACAAATTCATGTGTCTGAGTTTAGAGGAACAAGTCACACGCGCACCCCGCAGACACACAAAGACACACAGCGTTTGACACCGGCACATTCGCTTGCAGTTCGGACAAACCCCGCTCACACACCACACGCAAGATCAACCCATCGCTTTGAAGGGTGTGATTTCAAGGCGGTATTTACCCACCATTCGCTCCGTCTGAACGGACAGAAACTGATATGAAAACATCAATCACTTTGGTCACTTTGATCTGCGCATCGTCTCTTGCTTGGGCCAACACCGAGGCACCACTTGACTTGCAACTCCGCAGCCGGGTCGAACCCGCCAACGCTGCGCACGCGCAAGCGCAAGACCAACGCGAAACCAAGCGCACCCAACAACACGACAGCAAGCGACAAGACGGTGGCCGCAAACAACGCAAAGGCCAAGCCCAACACAGCTGATGCCTTTGCCATGTTCCAGCGCCCTTGGCTGTCCTGTTTGATCGTCCTGATGCTGGCGGCACCTGTGGCCATGGCTCAAGACCAGGCGATCGACACACCATTGCCCACATCAGGTACACCGCAGGTCGGCCCCGCCTATGGAGCCGGATACGAACACCGGCAAAGGCAGGCGCGGGATCGCCGCGATGTGCCCAGTTCAGCGGTGGCGGTCGCAGAACACCCCAGCGGTCGATTCGGCAAAGACAGCTTTGCCCAACAACGCAATCCTGGGGCCCACGCCACGGGAAAAGGCAAGGGTGGCAGAGGGGGCCAAGGCAGGGGCGGTGGCAAAAAATGAGCACCGGCCTATTGCACTGTTCACACAGACATTCGTGACGCGCTCACACCCACAACTTCATTGACAAATTCACCATGAACCAACGCTTCTCTTTTCATACTTTGACCGCCATCGCCGTGTGTGTGGGGCTTTTGAGCGCCTGTGGTGGCGGCGATGAGCCAACCGACGACGCAGGTCCCGCGTTGATGGGTGGCACAGCCATGGCAGCAAAACTCAATCTGATGCCTCTTTCAACACCAGACACCACAGAAAGCCAATCCCTGGCATTCATGCGCGAAGAGGAAAAACTCGCTCACGATGTGTACGCGAACCTCAACGGACTGTGGGGCAATCAGGTCAAGATCTTCGGCAACATCGCTACCAGCGAGGCTAACCACACCGAGGCTGTGCGCCAACTCTTGCTGCGATACAACCTGCCGGACCCGGTCAATGGATCTGTGGCCGGGTCCTTCGTCAACACAGACCTGCAGAACTTGTTCGACACACTGACCACCAATGGGCAAAGCGATATCGCTGCGGCCCTGGCCGTTGGGATGCAAGTGGAAGAGCTCGACATACGCGACATCGCCCAAGCCATGCAGCACATTGACAACGAAGACATTCTCTTTGTCTACGAGGAGTTGCTCAAAGGCTCCCGAAACCATCTGCGATCTTTTTACAAAACCATGCAGCAACGGGGGCTCAGCTACACACCTCAATACATCTCTCAAGAGGAGTTCAATGCCATTGTGAATTCGGCCATGGAACGGAGTTGATACAGACCGGTGAATGAGTGCAGGCCATTGCGCCGCTTACATGCCGTCGTTGGCTTTCCACGGGGCAGACCAGTCCAGCAGCCAGCGCACCACAACATAGGGTACCTTGGCTGCCCCCTGACGCTCTCGCCCCCATTCCAACTGCACCCGGGACCAGTCGGCCATGCGGTATCCCAGCGTCAATGCCTGTCGACGGAGTGCTGTGTGGTTGGCAAACTGCGCTTCGTTGGCCAGCAGCTGCGCACCCGCACCATGCAGGGTGTGCTGAACGTTCGCTCGCTCTTGCCGCCACGACAACACCCAGTTGGGGCGGGCTTGCCAGTCGAACTGCCACCACAGCCCTTGATGGGCGCCGGTGTATTGCACCTGCCCATTGACCGAACGCAACACGCCTTTGTCGTTGCGCAACCAGCCAGCGGTGGTGAGCGTCAAAGGCCAATTCAACGGGCTGTCTTTTCCCTGCCACGACAGACTGGCGCCCAGCACCGGACTGTTGCCATCAAAACACAAGACCTCGGTCAACTGCGCGTCACACACCGGCGCAGCGTGGCTGTGTCCTGACTGCCCGGTAATGCGAGCACCGCGCCCCTCGGGTCGGTAAGCCATGGCCAAGCCGTGAACCGCCCAGGCGCCGCGTTCAGCGCCCAGATGCAAACTGGGCACCACCGCACCTTGCGCGTCGCCCGGGAAGGCTTGTCCGCGCCACAAGCCGGCGTCGGCACTCCAACTCCACCCCGTGGCCCCTTCGCCACGCCAGTTCAGCTGCAAGCCGTCTTGTGGATCGGGGTGATCCAGCGCAGCCCGCTGCGCCAGCGGTGCCAGTGCAAAGCGATTGCTGCTGCCCGCTCCATCCAACACCGGCCCTCCTGTGGGGCGCATGCGCCCCAGTTGCACTCGCCACACCTGGCCATCGTCTTGGTCCCAGCGGGCCTGCACCCAAGCGGCTGCCGTGTGAGCCGGATCGCTGTCGTGGCGGCTGATCAACCAACGCGCCCCCCAGGTGTCGTTCAGGCGCCAGCTTAGGCCAACGCTGGCGTTCTCCCATGCACTCTCGCGTGGGTCAACCCCGGCATCACCTTGCAACAAGTAGCCGCGCATGGCGGTCGACGGCAGGCTTTGGCGGGCCTTCAATGCCCGCCATGCCACATGGATATCCCACCCCACGCCGGGCTCTACTGGCAATGGGTCATCGGCTTCACCGTGCCCCCAGGCCGACACCGACAACAGGGCAATCAACCCTGTCATGCACCAGCGCTTAACGGGGCAAAAACGGGTTCGAGAACTTGGGATTGGTGAGGAATTCATGGTCGGTCAATGTCTTGAGAAAGGCCACCAGGTCGGCTTTGTCCTGCGGCGTCAGATCGATGCTGGCAATCAAATCGCTTTTGTTGGGATGGGCTCTGCCGTCACCCGCATAAGGACCACTGGTGATGAGGCGTCCACCGGCCGCATAAAAGTCGAGCACATCCTCCAGCGTGGCCACGCTGCCGTCGTGCATATAGGGTGCTGTCACTTCCACGTTGCGCAAACTCTGGGCGCGGAACTTGCCCCGGTCGGCTGGGTTGGCGGTGAACTCAAAAAGTCCTTGGTTGCCCTCTGGAAAATTGCCGCTGTTGCCAATGTTGTAGAGCCCGGTGTTGTGAAACGGTGTGTCCAACACCTGAGTGGAAGCGTGGCGCACTTGGTCGTTGAAATTGAAGCCGGCGTGGCAATGAAAGCACTCGGCCTTTTCGCTGTTGAACAACGTCAGTCCGCGCAGCTCTTGGGTATTGAGTGGAATTTCCCCGCGTTGGTAGCGATCAAACCGGCTGTTGCCCGAAATCAGCGTGCGCTGAAAGCTGCTGATGGCCAGGGTGATGTTGCCCCAGGTGATGGGTTGCGCCTGGCCGGCAAAGGCGGCGGCAAACATCGTCTGATAGCGCCCGTCAACTTTAATGCGGCCCAGCACCTCGTTGATATTGCTGTCGTTGATGCCCATCTCCACCGGCGCCTCCGAGAACAAAGGCACCTGCATTTGGGCCTCTAGACTGAGCAGCGAAGGATTGGCCCACGTCAAGGTCGAGTGGTACACCACGTTGGCTAGGCTCTGCGCATTGCGCGGATGCACTTCGCCGGTGGAACCGATGGCCAATGGACGGCCGTCTGTGAAGGCTTTGTCTTGGTGGTGACAGCTGGCGCACGACTGTGTGCCGTTGCCCGACAAGCGTTGGTCATAAAACAAAAACCGACCCAGCTCCACCTTGGTCTCGGTCAACGGGTTGTTCTGCGGCACCGCCGGCGTAGGAAACCCCGCCGGCAACACCCAGGCAAATCCGTCGCGCGCACTGTCCGTCACCGACAGCCCACCGCCGCCACAAGCCCCCAGGGCCAGTAGGGTGCTCACACCCGCTGCCCCCAGGAGCCCGAGCAGCGCCTTGCTCAGACGCTGCCACGCACTCATCGCGCGATCACCCGGAACAGGCCCTGGCTGTTGTTTGACAGCGTCAAACCCGTGGCCAGATCAATCCCCAGCTTGCCAAACACGCCTGCACATTCCGGATCGGTTTGACCAGACATACAACCCGTTGGGCCACCACCATTGACCGTCACGTCGTTGGCGGCCAGCAGAGCCTGCACATCCACCGCAATCTTCTGTGTGGTGGGGTCGAAGCTGGCGAAGGCGAAGTTCAGGCGATTGGGTGCCAAACAGCTGTCCACCTGACCCGCCGATGGGCTGGTCCCCGTGCACCCGGTGGATCCCACATGCACGTTGAACGTGGGTGCAGTCGTCCACGCGGTGTTGGTCACCTCGATCTTGGCAAACTTGCGCCCGCCCGCCCAAGACCAAGCCATGCCTGGGTGCACCGCGTTGTTCACCACCGCAGGCGTCACGCTCACGTCAGCCCCCTGATCGGTGTGGTTCAAAGCAAACGGCACGCCCAATGTCATCTTCACGCCCACATAGTTGCCTGCGGGAACGGTGCCCTGAACACCGGTGTTGGTGGCTGCGGTACCGGCGCATGTGCCGGTGTTGTTTTCCAAGTCGATCAAGGTGACCGCGCTGCTGCCCTGGGTCACGTTCCAATTGCTGTTGGCGCCCAGTGTCAGCGGAACGTCCACACCGTCGGCCCGTACCAACTTCACATCCGATATGTAAAAGCGCATGTCCTTGAGCGTGCCAGAGGCGTTGCCGGTGCCCAAATTGGTGAGGTTGGTGCTGCAGTCCACCGCCTGAGCGCCCGCCACAGCGGCGAACTGGATGTCGATATTGCGTGGGCTGTTGTCCGCTTCGCCACCACCACAAGCCACCAGGGCACAAGCCAGGGCCACACCGCCCATGGTCCAGAGAGTCGTTTTGTTCATTGCATGTATCCAAAAAAATCAAAAAAGGTCTGTCTGCTCTCAACGCAGACGCATCACACATCACACAATGAACAACACAGGCGGCGCCCGCATGGGCGCCATCAACAACACCCTCAGGAAACCCGATGGCCAACACACAGAATCCGCATCGCGGGCCAGCTGAGCCTTGGGCCCAGCGCAGCTGCGACAGGGTTCGCCGTCCAGCCCCCAAGGCAGCGAGGCCTGTGCCGCACTCCAAACGCAGCCCTCCTTGAACAAGGCCAACTCGGAATCGTCCTGCGACACGGGGTCGCCCTGTTGCACCCACGCCAGCCCGGCGTGGGTGCAGACCTGCACCAGCGCTGGCGACTGGTTCAGACGGCCGACCCACTGTCCGATAGCAGGCCAGAGCCCAGCCAACAGCAACGCCGCGATCAATACACCCACGCCATAGGATCGAAGAAGACTGCTTCGATCACAGATGACAGGCATAAACATAGGTCCAGTCAAGGTCAGTGATGCGATGGCCCGCGCGGACCCCCGCGCGGTGTCTGCACCCACACCTTCACTTCGCGGGTGCCCGCCCGTTCAAACGTCAGGGTGACGGGAAAGCGGTCGCCGTCTTTGAGCGGCGCCTTGATGTCAAACAACATCAGGTGGTAGCCGTCCGGTGTGTTGTGGCGCATCGGCACGGTGGTGTTGCCCGCAATGTCCAGCGCGGGCAGCGCCCGCATCTGCATCACATCGCCCTGCATGCGCATGCGGTGGATCTCAACCCGAGCGGCCACGGGCGTGCTGGCCGACAACAAACGGTCTGGCACGGCGGCGGTGTTGCGAATGCCGCGGAAATAGACCGCTGCGGTTGTGAGTCCGGGCAAAGATGGCGTCGCATAGGGGTGATCGACGCGCACATCACCCACCTTAAAGTCGTGGGCGCTGGCCTGACCCAACACACCCACCGTGGCGCACACCATCGCCCATCGCGCCCACGTTTTGTGCACCGTCATGCCACGCTCTCTTGCCAACGGCGCGGTGGCATCAGGGCACCCAATGCCCGGCACACGGTTTCCACCTTGGCGTCCACCGCGTGGGCCAACTCCCGCAAAGGCGGCAGCTGGCTGCGCTGCGCGGCCAGCCGTTGGCGCGCCTCCGCACTGCGCGCCTCCAACACCTGGCACGACACCCCCAGCAAAGACAGCAGGTGCGCGGTGCGCTGACCGACCGTGCCGGTTCGCACACTGGCCATGTCTTGGCTGCGCCGCTGTTGTTGCATCAGGGCTTCGCGCATCAGGTTGGCGCGGGTGAACTCGTCGGGCACTGGCACCGCTTCGAGCTCACAATCGGTGAACGCGCTGGCCGACAAGGTGTAGGGCTGACCAAACAAGGTCTCGATGCCGATCAAGTCGTGCGCCACCGCCAACTGCACCAGCTGCTGCGTCGAGCCCTGGCGCCGATCCAGCCGCACCACGCCGCGGCGCACACGCCACAAGCCGCCCCATTCGCCTTGCTCCAGCAATGGGGTGCCGGTGCGGTGCACGGCACCGGCAGACAAAGTATTCAATGACATACAGCCTCCTGCTGTCTGATGACCGAAAAAAGCCCTTGCTGCGCGATGGCGCGCAAGAGCTTGTGATGCGGAATCAGACGCAGACGGGAGGCGCGCGGGCCAGCGCAGCGGGCGGGCGTAAAACCCTCGGCGATAGCGCGGTGGCGGAGATCCAAGCTTCGGCGGCCAGAGGATGCGGCACACCCAGTGGCGGGGGTGCCAGCGCCGCAAAGCGCTCGCACGCCAGGGCGCAAAGATCGCAGGCGTCCAGCGTCAGCGGGCCCGAATCGGGATCATCCTGGCCGTCGGCCGACACCCAACGCATGCCGGTGGAGGTGCAAACCTCCACCCATCCGTCCACGCCGGCCTGCGCCATGTGCAGGCGCGACACCGTGGGGGCGAGCGTCGCCAGCGCCACCGCCAACACCAGGACGCGCCAGAGCCTCCGCACCCAAGGGTGCAGGCGTTGGCTGTCAATCCAAGTGCGGGGCATGGCGTTGTGGCCTCTGGCTCGTCGCTGAGAAACGGTCAGTGCTTGTGCGCGCCGTGGCCTTGGTCGCCGTGCGCCATGCCACTGTTCGCCGCAGGTGCAGTCATGCTGCGAACGCTGGCCTGCACCTGCTGGGTCACACGCTGCTTCTTGGCGTCTTCAAACACCAGGGTCAGGGGCACGGTCTCGCCGGCTTTGACCTGCTGTTTCAGGTCCAACAACATGACGTGGTAGCCGCCGGGCTTGAGCTCGACTGCCTTGCCGGCGGTCAGATCCAGGCCGGGCACAGCGCGCATTTTCATCACGTCTTTTTCCATCGCCATCTCGTGGATTTCCACCACGCCGGCGACGGGTGAGTTGGCCGCCACCAGGCGCACCGGCGCATTGGCGGTCAGGCGCATAAAGGCGCCAGTGGCCTTTTGTGCGGGCACCGTGCCGCGCACCCACGGGTCGTCCACCTTGACCACGGTTTGGGCCGAAGCGGCCATCGACACCACCATCGAAGCGATACACATCCAGACTTTCATCGTCATCTCCAGACACAGGCGGGCGGCCACACCGGCGACATACCGGGTCAACACACCAGACCATCAACACAAAGGGGGAAATTCCGAGGCGGCATGGCCTCGGGCAAGCGCAGCAGCGGCCAGCAGGGGCCGTCAGGCGGGCACGGGGGGCGCGCGCAAGAGCGCACCCGGCCACACAGACGCCAACGTGGGCGCGGTGGGCACCGCAGGCATCAAGGCCTGCACATGAAGCGGCAACGGAAGCAAGCCGCCGGCCGGCAGCGCGCCGGCTGTGGCGCCGTGCAAGAGGCACAGCGCGCAATCGGTCATGGTGGACATCACATCGCCGGCGCCATCGGGGTGTTCACCCGTGCGCTCGGCACCGCTGTCCAGATGCACCCACACCATGCCGGTGGTGCTGCACACCTCCACCCAGCCGCCGCCGGGGCTGAGCGCCTCGCGCGCCGCGGCTTGGCCCAGCGTGGGCGCCAGCGCGCCCCACACCACGGCCAGCATGGCCAGCCAGGCGCTCAAGCGTGTGTGGGTGCGGGTAAACATGGCCAGAGTTTAGCAGGGGCGTCATCTGGGCGACCTGTGTGCGGCCCGCTGTCGCCCTACGATGCACGGCATCCTTCACCCCTTTCAGGAGACCGCCCATGCTCACCCTCTGTGGCTTTGCCGCCAGCAACTACTACAACAAGGTCAAGATCGCCCTGCTGGAAAAAGGCGTCGACTTTCAAGAAGAACTGGTCTGGGTCGGCCAGGCCGATCTGGCGGCCAGCCCACTGGGCAAGATCCCGTACCTGAAGGCCGAGCGCGGCACGCTGTGCGAATCCACCGTGATGCTCGAATACATCGAAACGGCGCATCCAAGCCCCGCCCTGCTGCCCGACGATCCGTTCGCTGCCGCCAAGGTGCGCGAGCTGCTGCGCTTCATCGAATTGCACCTGGAGCTGGTGGCGCGCAACCTGTACGCAGAGGCGTTTTTTGGCGGCAAGGTGAGCGACGGCGTGAAAGAAAAAGTGGGCGAGCAACTGCACAAAAACAGCGCCGCCTTTGCCCAGCTGGCGCGCTTTGCGCCCTATGTGGCGGGCGACAGCTTCAGCCTGGCCGATTGCGCCGCCATCGTGCACCTGCCCTTGGTCAGCAGCGCCAGCAAAGCCATCTACGGCAAAGACTGCCTGGGCGATGTGCCGGTGCGCGACTACCTGAAACAAATGGGCGAACGCGCCAGCGTGCAGCGCGTCAACACCGACCGCAAAGCCAACACCGAGCTGATGATGGCGCGCATGAAGAAGTGAGGGTCCTCAGCCGCGCAGCGAGTTCACCGCGCGGTGCAGGTCTTCGGCCCAGCCGCGGCGGTCGCGGCCGTCGCAACGCTGGGCTTCGCCCAGACGGACCTCGGCCACCAGGTCGCTGGCCAACAAGGTGTTGAGCAAAGACGCCACCAAGGTGGTGTCGCCCACAAACAGGGGCGCGTTGTGGGCTTCGCCGGTGCGGGCGTCGCGGTAACGCAAGGCCCAGGGTTGCACCGGCGCGTCGGTGACCACCGCCGCCTGCAACAAATTGGCGTGAAACGGCAGCAAGGCCTCGCCGTTGGAGGTGGTGCCCTCCGGAAACACCGCCACCGCATCGCCCGCTTGCAGGCTCTCGGCCATGTGGTGCACCACCCGCATGGCGTCGCGGCGTTTTTCGCGCTCGATCAACAAGGTGCCGGCGCCCACGGTCAAGGTGCCGATCAAGGGCCAATGCCGCACTTCGGCTTTGGACACAAAACGCGAAGGCGCCACCGCGTTCATCACCAAAATGTCCAACCACGACAGGTGGTTGGCCACCCGCAGCACCGGACCGGCCAGCGCTTGGCCTTGGGCCTGCCAACGCACCCCAAACGCACCCAACATGCGCTGCGACCACAGCTGCACTTGGCCAGCGCGCTGCTCGGGCGTGAGCCTAGGGAAGCGCTGGGTGATGACCCACACCCCCCAGACGGCCCACCACAGGGCCGATAGGGTGCGCCACAACAGGCGGGGCCAGCGCAGCATGGCGCCCTTCACGCCTGGTGGGCGAGCTGGCCGCCCACCAAGGTGGCTACCACCTGCACCGGCAGCTCGTGGCCTTCAAACGGTGTGTGTTTGCCTTGGCTGCGCAGCGCCTGCGGCCGCACCACCCAAGGGCGGTTGGGGTCGAACACGCAGATGTCGGCGACACCGCCGTCGACCAACTGGCCCACGCTGGCCGACAAGGTGCCCAGGCGCTGACCCAGCACCGCCTGCGGGCCGCTGGTGAGCACCGACAAGGCCTGCATCAGGCCCAAGCCGTCTTGCTGCGCCCAGCGCGCGGCCAAGCCGAGCAACAGCTCCACCGCCGTGGCGCCGGGTTCGGCCTCGGCAAAGGGCAGCACCTTGGCGTCGGCGTCGACCGGGTTGTGGTCGGACACCAAGGCGCTGATGGTGCCGTCGGCCAAGCCGGCGCGCAGCGCGTCTCGGTCGCGCGGGCTGCGCAGCGGCGGCACCAAGCGCGCGCGGCTGTCGTAGTAGCCAATGTCCACTTCTGAGAGCAGCAGGTTGTGCACGCTCACATCACAGGTCACCGGCAGGCCTTCGGCCCGGGCGGCGCGCACCAAGTCCAGTCCAGCGGCGCTGCTGATGCGGCACAGGTGCACATGCACCCCTTGGTCGCCATTGGCCTGGGCGGCCGCGTGTACCCCGCGCAGCAGTTCAAACAAGGTGTGCAGCGCAATCGTTTCGGCCGCCGCTGGCACACCGGCCAAGCCCATGCGGGTGGCCAGCGGGCCGCTGGCCGCCACACCCTTGCCCAACCAGGGGTCGAGCGGGCGCAGCCACACGGTGTAGCCAAAAGTGGCGGCGTATTGCAGCGCGCGCTGCAGCACCTGGGTGTTGAGGATCGGCACCTCGGCCTGGCCAAAACCGACGCAGCCCGACTCGGTGAGCTCGGCCATCTCGGTCAGCACCTCACCCTGCAGGCCGCGGGTGAGCGCACCGAGCGGGAACACCCGCGCCAGGTGCAGCTTCTCGGCGCGGAACTTGAGCATGTCGACGAGCCCCGGCTCGTCGAGCACCGGGTCGGTGTCGGGCGGGCACACCAAGCTGGTGACGCCACCGGCGACCGCTGCGGCCATTTCGCTCTCCAGCATGCCGGCGTGTTCTTGCCCGGGCTCGCGCAAGCGCACCGACAAATCCACCAAGCCCGGCGCCACCACACAGCCGGTGGCGTCGATGGTGCGGTTGGGCGTGAAATCGGGCGGCACCCGGCCGATGCCGATGATGCGTCCCGCCGCAATCGCCACATCGGCCAGCTCGTCGCGGCCGCTCGCCGGGTCCATGACACGGCCGTTTTGAATCAGGATCTTCATAGCTTTACCTTGAAAAGCGTGGTTTCGCCGCCGGGCCGCCCCAAGGCGAAACTACCCCCTCGGGGGGCAGCGACCCGCGCAGCGGCGGAGCGTGGGGGCCATGTTTCGCCGCCGGGCCGCCCCAAGGCGAAACGCGCCCCCTCGGGGGGCAGCGACCCGCGCAGCGGCGGAGCGTGGGGGTCAAGCTTCATTCCCGGAAACAATACTGAGGACAGCCATGCGCACCGCAATGCCAAAGGTCACCTGCGGCAGGATCACGCTCTGCGGGCCGTCGGCCACGGCCGAGTCGATTTCCACGCCACGGTTGATCGGGCCCGGGTGCATGACGATGGCGTCGGGCTTGGCCAGCGCCAAGCGCTCGGTGGTAAGGCCAAAGCTCTTGAAGAACTCTTGGCTCGACGGCAACAGCGCGCCGCTCATGCGCTCGTTCTGCAGCCGCAAGGTAATCACCACGTCGCAGTCTTTGATGCCCTCTTCCAGCGTGTGGCAGACCCGCACGCCCATGGCCGACAGATCGGCCGGCACCAGGGTGCGGGGTCCGACCACCCGCACATCGGGGCAGCCCAGCGTGGTCAGTGCGTGGATGTCGGAGCGCGCCACCCGCGAATGCAGCACGTCGCCCACGATGGCCACCGACAGGTTGGTGAAGTCCTTCTTAAAGTGGCGGATGGTGTACATGTCCAACAGCCCTTGGGTCGGGTGCGCGTGCCGACCGTCGCCTGCGTTGACCACATGCACATGCGGTGCCACATGCTGGGCGATCAGGTAGGGCGCGCCCGACTCGCTGTGCCGCACCACAAAAATATCGGCCGCCATGGCGCTCAGGTTGGCGATGGTGTCGAGCAGCGATTCGCCTTTGGCGGTGGAGCTGCGCGCGATGTCCAAGGTGTAGACATCGGCCGACAGGCGCGTGGCCGCGATGTCGAAGGTGGTGCGGGTGCGGGTGCTGTTCTCAAAGAACAGGTTGAAGACACTTTTGCCGCGCAGCAACGGCACTTTTTTGACCTCGCGGTCGCTCACGCTGACAAAGTTGCTGGCGGTGTCCAGGATGTGGGTCAGGATGTCGCGCGACAGGCCCTCGGTGGACAGCAGGTGGATGAGTTCGCCGTTTTTGTTGAGCTGGGGGTTGTGCCGTTTCATGCCTGCGCCTCCACCGCAAAACGCAAGGTGCCATCGGCCTCGCGCACGAGTTCCAGTTTTTGCCCGGTGGCCAAATGCACCCGGGCGGCCGAAAAGTCGGCCTGCACCGGCAGCTCGCGCCCACCGCGGTCCACCAACACCGCCAAGCGCACACTGGCCGGGCGGCCGTGGTCAAACAGCTCGTTGATCACCGCGCGCAGGGTTCGACCGGTGAACAACACGTCGTCGATCAACAGCACATGCTGGCCGTTCACATCAAAAGGCAAGCGGGTGTGGGCGCTGGCGGCCAGACCGCGCTGGGCGAAGTCGTCGCGGTGCATGGTGGAGGCGATCACCCCGGCTTCACCGGGCAGCCCGAGGTCGCGCTGCAGGCGTTCGGCCAGCCAAGCGCCACCCGATGGGATGCCGGCGAGCACCGTGGGGCCAGCGGCGGTGGCCAGCAGGCCGCGCACGCCGCGCAGCAGCTCGGCGTACAGGGCTTCGGCGTTCTGTTCAAGACTCAAGGCAAACTCCTCAGAAACTGTTCCAAGATCAGGCAGGCCGAGGCCGCGTCGGCGTCGCGTGCGCCCAGGCTGTGGGCCTCGGTGGTGGTGTAGCGCTCATCGACCTCGTGCACCGGCAAACCAAAACGGCCGTGCAGCTGGCGGGCGAATTTGCGCGCCCGCAAGGTGCCTTCGTGCTCAGCCCCGTCGGGGTGAAACGGCACCCCCACCACTAACGCGTCGGGCTGCCATTCGGTGATGTGCGCGGCCACCTTGGGCCAGCGAGCGTCGCCTTCGGCCACCATGGTGGGCAGTGGCGTGGCGGTGCGGGTCAAGGCATTGCCACAGGCCACGCCGGTGCGTTTGAGCCCGAGGTCAAAAGCCAGGTACTGCTTCATGCGTGGCCCGCGTCGGGCGACAGCATCCAGGGCTGCAGGCCCAGCAGGGCCATGGCCTTGTGGTAACGCTCTTCCACCGGGGTGTCAAAAATCAGCGCTGGCTCGGCGGCGACCGTGAGCCAGCTGTTTTCGGAAATCTCGGACTCCAGCTGGCCCTGCCCCCAGCTCGCGTAGCCCAGGGTGATGAACACCTTGCGGGGGCCAGCGCCGGTGGCCAGGGCTTCGAGCACGTCGCGCGAGGTGGTCATTTCCAGCCCGCCGGGAATCGTCATGGTGGAGGCGTAGACCGCCTCGTCGGGCGCGCCCTCGCCCAACATGGGCTCGTGCAGCACAAAACCGCGCTCGGTCTGCACCGGGCCGCCCATGAACACCGGGGCTTCCATCAGGTCGGGGCGGCCCAGCGCCAGATCCACCTTCTCAAACAGGCCAGGCAAGCGGATGTCGCTGGGTTTGTTGATGATCAGCCCCAAGGCGCCGCGCTCGCTGTGGTCGCACATATAGACCACACTGCGTCCGAATAGCTCGTCCTGCAGGTTGGGCATCGCGATCAGGAAATGATGCGTGAGGTTGGTGGGGGCAGAATCGGCGGACATGAGCCCATTTTATTCGCCCACCACCGATGCCGGCGCGCCCCGGCTGGACCGCGGCCTGGTCTGGCTGCGCCGCGACCTGCGCTGCGACGACCACGCCGCCCTGCACCACGCGCTGCGCGCCTGCCGCCAGGTGTGGGTGGCGTTTGTGTTCGACACCGACATCCTGCAGCCGCTGCTGGACCAAGGGCTGCAAGCCGACAGGCGGGTGGAGTTCATCCACCGCAGCCTGGCCGAGGTGGACGCCAACTTGCGCGCCCTGGGCGAAGAAGCCGGCACCCCGGGCGTGGGTCTGCTGGTGGCGCATGGCCGCGCGCAAGAGCGCATTCCCGCGCTGGCCCAGGCCCTGCATGTGCAAGCGGTGTTTGCCAGCCACGACGACGAGCCCGCCGCGCTGGCGCGCGACGCCCAGGTGCTGGGCGCGCTGGCGCACACCGGCGTGGCATTCAAAACGGACAAAGACCATGTGGTGTTGGAGCGGCGCGAGGTGCTGACCCAAGCCGGCCAGCCGT
The DNA here is from genome assembly GCA_964650505.1 of uncultured Hydrogenophaga sp. GTDB lineage: Bacteria > Pseudomonadota > Gammaproteobacteria > Burkholderiales > Burkholderiaceae_C > Hydrogenophaga. The sequence goes on along the minus strand of CAZYUD010000015.1, from coordinate 49,963 downwards.
TTGGGGTGTTCACGCCCTACAAAAACGCCTGGCTCAAGCGGCTGCGGGCCGAGGACATGGCGCCGCTGGCGGTGCGCCCCCACGCCGCCCACTTGGCGCCGGCGCCCGCCGATCTGCCGGCGGCGCTCGCCGGGCCGCTGCCGCCCTTGGAGTCGCTGGGTTTTCAAGCCACCAATTTGGGCCAGCTCGCCTTGCCCACCGGCGCCAGCGGTGCGCACCGCCTGCTGGCGGACTTTGTGGAGCGCATGGACCGTTACCAAGAGGCGCGCGACTTTCCAGCGGTCAAAGGGCCCAGCTACCTGAGCGTGCACCTGCGTTTTGGCACGGTGTCGGTGCGTGAGCTGGTGCGCCTGGCCTGGCCGCGCCACCTGGACGGCCAAGCGGGCGCCAGCACCTGGCTGTCCGAGCTGATCTGGCGCGATTTTTACCACCAGATCTTGGCCAATCACCCGCATGTGGTGGAACGCGCTTTTAAGCCCGAGTACGACCGCATCGCGTTTGAGAAAGGGGCGCACGCCAAAGCGCTGTTCGCCGCCTGGTGCGAGGGCCGCACCGGCTACCCGCTGGTGGACGCGGCCATGGCGCAGATCAACCAGACCGGCTACATGCACAACCGGCTGCGCATGGTGGTGGCGAGCTTTTTGGTCAAAGACCTGGGCCTGCACTGGAGCTGGGGCGAGCGCTACTTTGCGCAGCACCTGATCGACTTTGATTTGGCGGCCAACAACGGCGGCTGGCAATGGGCGGCCTCCAGCGGCTGCGACGCCCAGCCCTATTTCCGCATCTTCAACCCGGTGAGCCAGAGCGAAAAGTTCGACCCAGCGGGCAAATTCATCCGGCGCTACCTGCCGCAGCTCGCCGCTCTGCCCGACAAAGCCATCCACGCGCCCTGGCAACACCCGGTGCTGCTGGCCGACGCCGGGCTGGTGCTGGGGCGCGACTACCCCGCACCGGTGGTGGACCACGCGGTCGCGCGCGAGGCCACGTTGGCGCGCTACGCGGTGGTCAAAAAATCCTGAGCGGCCGGGCACTCAGCCCGGGGAGCGCTCAGATTTGCACCATCTCAAAATCTTCTTTGCGTGCGCCACACTCCGGGCAGGTCCAGTTGATGGGCACTTGGTCCCAAGGGGTGCCTGGTGCAATGCCCTCGTCGGGCGCACCAGCGGCCTCGTCGTAAATCCAGCCACAGATCAGGCACATCCAAGTTTTTGCTTCGCTCATGTTGTCCCTTGAGGTGGGAATATGGGGAGCGCGCATTGTATCCAGCACCCATCGGGCAGATGGTCGCGGGGGTCCGTGCTTTTCCCGGTATAAACCCATATCCTTGCCAGAGCCGATTGCACGCGCCCCCATGACCGACATCTCCCCTCCCGACGACGACAACAACAGCCCGGTCAGCCTGCCTTGTGTGATGACGTTCAACAGCAACGACCCCAGCGGCGGCGCGGGGCTGGCGGCCGACATGACGGCCATGGCCAGCGCCTCGGTGCATGTGTTGCCGGTGGTGTGTGGGGTGTATGTGCGCGACACCACCGAAGTGCGCGAGCACGTGGCGCTGGACGAAGACACCGTCAACGAGCAAGCCCGCTGTGTGCTCGAGGACGTGCCAGTGCAGGCCTTTAAGGTCGGTTTTGTCGGCAGCCCAGAGAACCTGAGCGCGATTGCCGCCATCGCGACCGACTACCCCGAGGTGCCGCTGCTCACCTACATGCCCGACCTGTCGTGGTGGGACGAGGTCGAGATCGAAACCTACCTGGACGCCTGTGCCGAGCTGCTGCTGCCGCAAACCACCATCTTGGTGGGCAACCACAGCACCTTGTGCCGCTGGCTGCTGCCCGACTGGGAAGGCGACAAACCACCCAACGCCCGCGAAGTGGCGCGCGCCGCCGCCCAGCACGGGGTGGCCTACACCTTGGTCACCGGCTTTAACGCGCCCGAACAACAGCTAGAGAGCCACCTCGCCAGCCCCGAAACGGTCTTGGCCACCGCACACTACGAGCGTTTTGAAGCCACCTTCAACGGGGCGGGCGAAACCCTGTCGGCCGCGCTGTGTGCGCTGATCGCGGGCGGCAACGACCTGCAAGCGGCCTGCGCCGAAGCGCTGACCTACCTCGACCAGTGCTTGGACGCCGGCTTTCAGCCTGGCATGGGCCACGCTGTGCCCGACCGCCTGTTTTGGGCCCACGACGAGGACAGCGAGGCCGAGGCCGAACCCGCTGAGGGCGAAGAACACCGCCTGGACGAAGAACACTTTCCGCTCGACACCACCCGCCACTGAGCGCCCGGGCGCTCTCGCTTTTTTGCTTTTCTGGAACGACCATGACCGACCGCAACGACCAACTTTTTGACCGCGCCAAACAATGCATCCCGGGCGGTGTGAACTCGCCGGTGCGCGCCTTCCGCGCGGTGGGCGGCACGCCACGTTTTGTGCAGCGCGCCCAGGGCGCGTATTTCTGGGACGCCAACGGCCAACAGTACATCGACTACATCGGCTCTTGGGGCCCGATGATCCTGGGCCATGGCCACCCGGCGGTGTTGGAAGCGGTACAAAAAGCCGCTCTGGACGGCTTTTCCTTTGGCGCGCCGACCGAGCGCGAAGTGGAGCTGGCCGAAGAAATCATCAAGTTGGTGCCCAGCATTGAGATGGTGCGACTGGTCAGCTCCGGCACCGAGGCCGGCATGAGCGCCATCCGCTTGGCGCGCGGTGCCACCGGCCGCAAGAAGATCATCAAATTTGAAGGCTGCTACCACGGCCACGCCGACGCGCTGCTGGTCAAAGCCGGCTCCGGTCTGGCCACCTTTGGCAACCCCACCAGCGCCGGTGTGCCGCCTGAGGTGGTGCAACACACCCTGGTGCTGGAATACAACAACGTCGCGCAGATCGAAGCCGCTTTTGCCGAACAAGGCGCCGACATCGCGTGTGTGATGATCGAGCCGATCGCGGGCAACATGAACTTTGTGCGGGCCAGCGTGCCGTTTGTGAAGCGCATCCGCGAGCTGTGCACCCAGCACGGCGCGCTGTTCGCGTTCGATGAGGTGATGACTGGGTTCCGCGTGGGCCTGGGCAGCGCCCAAGGGGTGTACGCCGAGCTGATCCCCGGCTTTGAGCCCGACATGACGGTGATGGGCAAGGTCATTGGTGGCGGCATGCCACTGGCCGCCTTTGGCGCCAAACGCGCGGTGATGGAGCACCTCGCACCCCTCGGACCGGTCTACCAGGCCGGCACCCTGAGCGGCAACCCGGTGGCCACCGCCTGCGGCTTGGCCACGCTGCGCGAAATCCAACAACCCGGCTTTTTTGAGGCGCTGTCGGCCAAGACCCGCGCGCTGGTCGACGGCCTGCAAGCCGCTGCCGCGTCCGAAGGCGTGCCCTTCAGCGCCGACTGCCAAGGCGGCATGTTCGGCTTTTTCCTGATGCCCGAGCTGCCACAGAACTACGCCACCGTCATGACCACCGACAACGCGCGCTTCAACACCTTGTTCCACGGCCTGCTCAGCCGAGGGGTGTACATTGCGCCTGCCCTCTACGAGGCCGGCTTTGTGAGCGCCGCCCACAGCGACGCCGACATCGAAGCCACCATCGCCGCTGCGCGCGAGGTGTTCCGCACCCTGGCCGCCCACTGACACACCCCATGCGCAAAACCTATCCCCTGACCGCCCCCAACAAACAGCCCGCTCGGGTGCTCGACGCGGTGAAACACGACATCCGCCGCACCATCACCCGCGAGCGCAGCCGCGCCTTGCCCAGCGACCAACAGGTCTGGCAATTCGACTGCAAGGTGGGCACCGATGCGGCCAGCGCCCAAGCGCTGCGGGTGAGCGAGGTGATCGCGGCGGTGGACGCAGTGGCCGCCTCGGGTGCGCCTGCGGTGTATGTGGAGATCTTGGCGCGCGCCGGCGAGCGCGCACCCCGCCCGGTCCGCGTGAGCGACGACAACGCGACAGACGAGCAGGCCGACTGAACGCGCGGCCACGCGGCTGGGCACATGCCCGCGCGCGGGTTCAGCCGCGCTGAGGCGGCTTGCGCGCTGGGCCTGCAGCGGCCTGTGCCGCACGCAGCTTGTCTTTTTTGCTCGGCCGCTGGCCTTTGATGCCACCGCCATCGGCCGCCACCAGGGCGCGCGGCGCGGGCTCGGCGTCGGTGGACTCAAAACCGGGCCACACCTCCAAGGGCACATCGATCCCCAGGCGTTCGCTGAGCTGGCGCCACTGCGCGCGCTGTTCGGCCGTCACCAAGGTGATGGCCTCGCCGCTGGCGCCGGCGCGGCCGGTGCGCCCGCTGCGGTGCACATGGTCGCTGGCCGAGCGCGCGACATCGGCGTGCACCACCAGCGGCAAACCGGCGATGTCGATGCCACGCGCGGCCAGATCGGTGGCCACCAGCAGCTCCACCTCGCGCGCCCGAAACGCCGCCAACACCGCGTTGCGCGCGCCCTGGCTCAGTTCGCCGTGCAAGGCCGCAGCCTTGAGTCCGGCGCGCTGCAGCTTGCCCGCCAAGTGATCGCAGCCGTAGCGCGTGGCCACAAACACCAGCGCTTGTGACCAGGCACCGCTCTGCCACAAGTGGCGCAAAAGCGCGGTGCGCTGGCGCGCGTCCACCGCAATGGCGCGCTGGGCGATGTCGGGGCGCTCGCTGGGCTCTTCGGCTTCAGACGGGGCAAGCGCCGTGCGCGCGGTGGACGGGGACTCAGACCCACCCACATCGACCCGCACCGGGTCGCGCAACACCGCCTGCGCCAGCGCCTGCACCTCGGGCGCAAACGTGGCCGAGAACAGCGCGGTCTGGCGCTGTGTGGGCAACAGCGCCAGCACACCCTGCAGCTCCTCGGCAAAACCGGTGTCGAGCAAACGGTCGGCCTCGTCGAGCACCAGCTGCTGGACCGCGTTGAGCTGGAGCGCGTTGTGCGCCACCAAATCGAGCAAGCGCCCGGGGGTGGCCACCACCACATCGGCACCGCCGCGCAAGGCCATCATTTGGGGGTTGATCGACACACCGCCGTGGGCCACCACGGTGCGCAGGTGCAAGGGATACGCCAAGTCGCTGATCACCTGGCCGACCTGCTGCGCCAGCTCACGGGTGGGCAGCAAGACCAAGGCGCGCACCGGTCGGCGGTAACCGCCCGCACTGCGCTCGCCCGCGCAGCGCTGCACCAGCGGCAAGGCGTAGGCCAAGGTTTTGCCCGAACCGGTGGGCGCGCACACCCAAAGGTCGCGCCCGGCCAAGGCCGGCGGCAGCGCCTGGGTCTGCACCGGGGTGGGCCGGCGCACGCCGGCCGATGCCACCGCGCGGCACAAGGTGGCGTTCAGCCCCAGCGCCGCAAAAACCCGCACATCGGACGGATCGGCGCTCAATGGCGGAAGTGGCGCACGCCAGTGAAGACCATGGCCACACCACGCTCGTTGGCGGCGTCGATGACCTCTTGGTCGCGCATCGACCCACCGGGCTGCGCCACACAGGTGGCACCGGCATCGACCACCACGTCCAGGCCGTCGCGAAAAGGGAAGAAGGCGTCGCTGGCCACCACCGTGCCTTGCAGGCTGAGCTTGGCGGCCTCGGCCTTGATGCTGGCGATGCGGGCCGAATCCAGCCGGCTCATCTGGCCGGCGCCCACGCCCATGGTCATGCCGTTTTTGCAAAACACAATGGCGTTGGACTTGACGTATTTGGCCACCTTCCAGGCGAACAGCAGGTCCTGCAGTTCCTGGGGCGTTGGCTGCTTGACGGTGACGACCTTGAGGTCGGCCAGGGCGAGTTCGTGGTTGTCGGCGGTCTGCAGCAGCAGGCCCGAGCCCACACGCTTGGCGTCCATGGCGTTGCGGCCTTGGCTCCAAGGGGTTTGGCCACCGGCTGGCAAGGCGATTTTCATCAAGCGCACATTGACCTTGGGCTGGAAGATGGCCAGCGCTTCGGGCGTGAAGTCGGGCGCCATCAGCACTTCGACAAACTGTTTGACCACGGCTTCGGCCGCCGCTTTGTCGACCGTGCGGTTAAAGGCGATGATGCCGCCAAACGCGCTGGTCGGGTCGGTCTGGAAGGCCTTGGTGTAGGCCTCGTGCGCGTCTTGGGCCACGGCCACACCACAGGGGTTGGCGTGTTTGACGATCACACAGGCCGGCACGTCGAAGCTCTTGACACATTCCCAGGCCGCATCGGCGTCGGCGATGTTGTTGTAGCTCAGTTCCTTGCCCTGCAGCTGCACGCCCGTGACCAGCGAGCCGGGCGCGGGATACAGGTCGCGGTAGAGCGCGGCCTGCTGGTGGCTGTTTTCGCCGTAGCGCAGGTCTTGCACCTTGATGAACTGGCCGTTGGACTGGCCGGGGAAGACGTTGCGCTCGGGCACATAGCCCTCGCTCTGCTTGTCTTCTTCAAACGCCACCGAGGACAGGTAGTCGCTGATGGCGCCGTCGTACTGGGCGATGCGGTTGAACGCCGCCACCGACAGCGCAAAGCGCAGCTGGTCGGACAACTTGCCGTGGCCTTTGAGTTCGGCGATCACCGCGTCGTACTGGCTGGCATCGGTGACCACACCCACGTCTTTCCAGTTCTTGGCGGCGCTGCGCACCATGGCCGGGCCGCCGATGTCGATGTTCTCGATCGCATCCGCCAGGGTGCAGCCGGCCTTGGCCACCGTGGCTTCAAACGGGTAGAGGTTGACCACCAGCAGGTCGATGGTGGCAATGCCGTGCGCTTGCAGCGCGGCCATGTGCTCGGGCAGGTCGCGGCGGGCCAACAAACCGCCGTGCACCTTGGGGTGCAGGGTCTTCACCCGGCCGTCGAGCATTTCCGGAAAACCGGTCACATCGGCCACCTCGGTGACCGGCAGGCCCTGCTCGGCCAGCAATTTGGCGGTACCGCCGGTGGACAACAAGGTCACCCCCAGCGCATGCAGCGAACGCGCCAGGTCAACAACGCCGGTTTTGTCGGACACAGAAATCAAAGCTCGCATGTGCAATCCCTAAAAAACAGATATCAAAAAAACAGTCGAAGCAAAAAAGCGGCGGAGCACCAAGGCCCCAGATCAAGAACACCGCGGATCCGGCTCCGCCGGTGTTGCCCCCTTGAGGGGGTGGCGCGCAGCGCCGCGGGGGTGTTACTCGATCAAGCCGTGCTCCACCAACTTCTTGCGCAAGGTGTTGCGGTTCAGGCCCAGCCACTGGGCCGCGCGCGACTGGTTGTGTTGGGCTTGGGCCATCACCACCTCCAGCAAGGGGCGCTCCACCGCCTTGACCAGCATGTCGTGCAAGTTGGCCGGCTCGGTGCCATCGAGATCTTTGAAATAGGTGTGCAGGCTGTCGCGCACACAGTCGTGCAAGGGGGTATGGCTCATGCGGCAAGTTTCCAAAAACCCGTGGGCTCGCCCAGCGGTGCGGGCAAGCCAGCGTGCCAGGCGTCAAAGCAGTCGGCGACACAGCGGTGCTGGGCTTCGGCGTGGGTGAGGGTGTTGATGTGGGCGCGAAAGCGCAGGCGTTCGGCATCGGACAAGGCCAGGGACTGGACGTACCAGCCCAGGTGTTTGCGGGCGCTGCGCACCCCTGTGTCCTCGCCATAGAGCGACACATGTTCGACCAGGTGTTCCAGCATCCAGGCCTTGACCTCGGCAAAGCTGGGCGGCGCCAGCTCGGTGCCCGTGGCCAGGTAATGGGCAATTTCGCGAAAAATCCAGGGCCTGCCTTGGGCGGCGCGGCCCACCATCAGGGCGTCAGCCCCGGTCTGGCGCAGCACTGCGGCAGCGGCCTGGGGGCTGCTGATGTCGCCATTGGCAACCACCGGGATGCGCAGCATGGCCTTGATGGCCGCCACGGTGTCGTGCTCGGCCTGGCCTTTGTAGCCTTGGTCGCGGGTGCGGCCATGCACGGTGAGCATTTGCACGCCAGCGGCTTCGGCAGCGCGCGCGAGCCTGGGCGCGTTTTTGGTGCTGGCGCACCAGCCGGTGCGCATTTTTAAGGTCACTGGCACGCCATGGGGCGCACAGGCGGCCACCACCGCCTCCACGATCTCCATGGCCAAGGCTTCGTCTTGCATCAGGGCCGATCCGGCCCATTTGTTGCAGACTTTTTTGGCCGGGCAGCCCATATTGATGTCGATGATCTGGGCGCCCCGGTCGATGTTGTGGCGCGCGGCGTCGGCCATCATGGCCGCGTCGGTGCCGGCGATCTGCACTGCAATCGGCGCCGGCTCGCCTTGGTGGTCGGCGCGGCGCGAGGTTTTGAGGCTGTGCTGCAAGTCGGGACGGCTGGTCACCATTTCACTGACCGCATAACCGGCACCGAGCTTTTTGCAGAGTTTGCGAAACGGCCGATCGGTCACCCCGGCCATGGGGGCAACAAAGAGCGCGTTCGGCAGGGCGTACGGGCCGATCTGCATGGGTGGGGAGGTGCTGGGGAGTGGGACAATGGGCGCCCTGCATGCCAACTGGGCACGGCCAGCGGCGCTGGTGCGGCCCGCCATTGTACTTGCCTGTTTTTTCAGCACCTTACAGCCATGCCCGATTGGATGCTCCCCTTGCTGCAAACCCTGGCCCTGCCCGAGGTGGGTTTGAGCACCTTGTTTGTGGTGGCTTTTGTCTCGGCCACGCTGCTGCCTATGGGCTCGGAGCCGGTGTTGTTTGGTCTGGTCAAACTCAACCCGGAGCTGTTCTGGCCCGCAGTGCTGGTGGCCACCGCAGGCAACACCCTGGGCGGCGCGGTGAGTTGGGCGATGGGGCGTGGCGCCCATGCGGCGGTGGACAAAGTGCGCCACCGACCGACCGAGGTGCGGGCGCTGCGCTGGCTGGAGCGCTTTGGCCCCAAGGCCTGTCTGCTGTCTTGGTTGCCGGCGGTGGGCGACCCGCTGTGCGCCGTGGCGGGTTGGCTGAAATTCCCGTTTTGGCCCTGTGTGGCCTATATGGCGGTGGGCAAACTGCTGCGCTATGTGCTCATGACCACTGCGCTGCTGTGGGTGTTTCCCATGGAGGTGGCACCCGCCTTGCGGCCCTGAGCGGCGCTAAATGCGTTCGGTCGGCAGCATCAAGCGCCATTGGCCGGGCAACAAGCCACTGAGCGAGAGCCGCCCCAGGCGCTGGCGCCGCAGTGCCTGCACCGACAAGCCGGCACGTTGCGCCAGAAAAGCCACTTGCCCAGGCTCCCCCCCTTTGATGGCCAAGCGGATGCGGGTGTCGCTTTGCCAACTGGCGCGCGCCGCCGGCAAGGGACGGCCGTTGTGGAACAGCGGAGCTTGCAGCGCAGCCAAGGCCGCAGCTCTGGCCTCGGCACCCGCGCAGCCGGTGGTGTCGATGAACCACTCCTGCTCCAGCAGCGCTTGGCGTTCGGCCACATGGCGCCACACGGTACTCTGCTGCGACAACAACACCAAACCGCTGTCGTCCACCCCAATGGGCAGCACACATTGCCAGCGCCCCCCCAACGCATGCCACACGGGTGTGGACCGCTGGGCAGGCGCAGCGCTGCTGTCGCTCAATGTGGTGCGCAACCACGGCAACGTGGGTACATCGGGCAAGACCACCCCAGCGGGTTTGCTCCACAACACCGACAAGACCTCGGGCTGGGCCATGGCCAGGTCGTCGCAGATGTGCAGCGTCTGTTCGGGCGTGATGCGCGTTTGTGGCTGGTCTTGCACCACGCCGTCGACCTGCACTGCGCCGCTGGCGATGAGGCGCTCAGCCTCAGCGCGCGAACAGCCGCGCTCGGCGGCCACACGTTTGGACAGGCGCAGCCCCTGAGGGGCGGATGGATCAAGCTCAGCGGGCATGGGGGGATGTGGGGGAATGGGGGCTGCGTTGCAGCAACAAATCCTCGGTGGTGCGGCACAGCTGCTGCCAATCAAAGGGCTTGAGCAGCAGACTGTCCAGACCGGCGACACGAAAACGCTGCAGATCGTCTTGGTTGACATTGGCGGTCAGGCCAATCACCAAGGTGCGCCCCACCGGGTCAGGCAAAGCCCGGATGGCGGCAGTGGCGTCAGCGCCATCCATCAGCGGCATGCGCATGTCCATGAACACCACATCCACCGCAGCCGCCTGCACCGCCGCCAGGGCTTCGAGTCCATCGGCGGCTTCGCGGATGTCGGCCTGGGGCCAGGCCGAGGCCAGCACCCGCTGCACCAGCAGGCGGTTGACCGGGTGGTCGTCGACCACCAGAAAGCGCCAATTCTGCTCTGTGGTCAACAAGGGCTGGTGCTCTGGAGTGGCCAAGACTTGGGGGGGAGCCACCGTTTTGAGCGGCAGCACAAAAAAGAACTCGGAGCCTTCGCCTTCGCGGCTGGTGTAGTCGAGGTCTCCACCCAACAGCAGCACCAAACGCCGCGAAATGGCCAAGCCCAACCCATTGCCGCCAAAACGCTGGCCAATCGAGGCATCGGCCTGGGTAAACCGCTGAAACAGCCGGTCCCGCTGCGCCTCGGAGATACCAATGCCTGTATCGCTGACCACAAAACGCACCCCATCGGCACCGGCCGTCACGCTCAATGTCACCGAGCCCTGGGCGGTGAACTTCAGCGCATTGCCCAACAGATTGACCAACACTTGGGTCAAGCGGTGGCGGTCTACCGCCACCCAGGTGGGCACTTCGGCACCTATGTGGCAGCGGTAGTCCAAGCGCTGGTCTTGGGCTTTGGCCGCCAGAATATCGAACGCCCCACGCGCCACGGCGGGCAAATCGCAGTGTTCTGGATGCAAGGTCAGGGCGCCCGATTGCAGCTGCGAATAGTCCAGTACATCGTTGATCACCGTCATCAAATGATCGGCCGACTGGCGGGTGAGTGCCAGCGCACGCTGTGCCTCAGGCGGGTGATCGGCTTGGGCCAAGAGCCAGGCATTGAGGCCCAGAATGGCGTTCATGGGGGTGCGCAGCTGGTGGCTGACGCTGGCAATAAATCGGTCGCGCAGCACCTGGGTGCGCTCCAGCTCGGCGCGCTGCTGCTCCAGCTCTGCCCGCCGTTGGCGCTGGGCCTGCAAGGCACGCTCATTGAGGCGGTGATACGACAGGGGAATCACAAAAGCAAAAGCCGCCAGCAAAGCAAAACTGCCCCAGTTGGTGTCCAAGTGGCTGGGTTCGCCAGCCGTGCCCGTATCGATCCAACCCATCCCGGTGGCCAGCCCCAAAGCACACACGCTGAACAACACCGCGGCCATCCAGCGCAGACCACTGCGCAAGCCAAAAAAGAAAAATGGCGTCAGCGGCAACAGCACCAGCCAAGCCAACCGTGGCGTGTACAAACCACCGGAGTGCCAAGCCGCCAGCCACTGCGCCGCAAGCGCGGCCGCCATACCCCCATGCAAGGCGAGGCGAAATGGCATACCACGCTGCACCGCCACCAGCAGCAGCGCCATCGCCAGCGCAAACCACATCGATGCCCGGTCGCCGTAGCTGCGGTGCTCAAACACCGATAGCGCCATAAAAAACACAACCAGCAGGACCCCCACCACAAACACCCAAGGCATGGCGCCCTCACGGTACACGGGGGGCAACACGCGCACCAAGGCGGTGTAGAGGCGGTCGAACACGTCGCGCTTCATGGCGCGGCTCCTGCCGTGCTGGCCCGGGGGCGCGCCAGCAGTTGGACGATGCGTGTGGGCTCCAGCGGCTTGGTCAGCACCCCGTCCATGCCCGCCTCCAGACAGCTCTCCCAATCTTGGGGGCGGGTACTGGCGGTCAGGCCAATGACAGGGATGGTGCTCAGGGCCGCGGGCTGCTGGCGCAACCAGCGCACCAGATCCAGGCCGCTCATGCCGGGCATGTGCATGTCCAGCACCAAGGCGCCAAAACGCTCAGCGTGCAGGCGTTGCTGGGCCTCTTGCGCGCTGGCAGCGACCTCCACCCGGGCGCCCGGCAAGGCTTTGCGGATTTGTAGGGCGCTCACCAGGCGATTGACCGGATCGTCGTCCACCACCAGCACACTCAGCACCGCCAGCCACTCGGTCGGCTGCGGCTCCGCAGACACCACACTGCTCGCGCCTGGCACCGGCCAGTCGAACCAAAAGCAGGCCCCTTCGCCTTTGGCCGAGCGCACACCAATGCGCCCTCCCTGCAAGCTCAGCAACTGCTGGCAGATCGCCAAGCCCAGGCCCGTGCCCTGTTGTTGCCGCCGGTTGCGGTCTTCGTCCAACGCAAACAAGGAGAAGATGTGTGGCTGGCGCTCTTCCTCGATGCCTGGACCTTGGTCACACACCTCCACCTGCAAACACGCCGCCTGCCAGCGCAGCGCCACATGCACCTGTGCTCCATCGGGCGAATACCGTACCGCGTTGTCCAACAAGTTGGTCAGCACCTGCTTAAAGCGCTGCTGATCCAAACACAGCAAGGGCGGCACATCAGCGGCCACATCACACTGCAAGGTCACCGCGCGCAGCGCAGCGCCGCTGCGCTGCTCCTCTAGAGCGCTGTGTACAAGAGCACGGGCATCGGCCCAGTCCGGGTACAAGCGCAATTGGCCGGCCTGCAGCTGCGAAAAATCCAAAATATTGTTGACCACCACCAGCAATTGTTGGGTGGAACGCCGAATGTGCTCCACCGCATCGAGCTGCTCCGGCGCCGACACCAGGTGCTCGCGCAGCACCGCATTGAGGCCCAGTATTGCGCTCATCGGCGTGCGCAACTCGTGGCCCACCGCCGCCACAAACTCGTCCTTGTGCGCCTGCGCTTGCACCAAAGCGGTGTGGGTGTTGCGCAAAGCTTGGTTGCCCTCCTCCAGCACGGCCAGCCGGCGGCGGTGCAAATGGTCGTAGAGCATGGCCACCAAAAACGGGGTCAGCACACACAAGGCCAAGCTGCCCGCCAACACCAACAACTCCGACGGACCCTGGGGCACCTCAGACGACAGCGTGCCGGCGGCCGTGAGGCGCCATATCGCCCACAAGCCCAGCTCCACCAAAGCGAGCCAGACCAAACCATGGACCAGACCGGCCAACAGCAAGGCCACCAGCGGCACCAGGCACAGCCACAACAAGACTTGGCTCTGAATGCCACCCGTGCGGGCCGAGATGAACACCACCAGCACAGCACACACCGCCAAGGCCATGTGCAGCGACGGCACAAACCAGCCCGGTCGGGTGACCAAGATCGCCAAACCCAACAAGCCCACACACACCAACAAATTGAGTCGGGTGTCGTGAGAAGCCACGGGGAAAAAATGGAAGACAGCGGCGTTGAGCGCCATCAACACCAAACTGGCTTGCAGAAAAAACTGGGGGCGGCCCTCGCCCCGGACCGCCGCTTCCAGGGCCGCCAGCCAACGCCGCCTCACACCATCAACCAGCTGCCACACGCAAGCCCTCCTACGTGGATGTGCACCCTGCGCATTGTGCGGCAAAGCCCCCGCGGCCAAACAGCGAGGCCCATACCGGCGCCCCGCCACCGGCCTCAGACGTTGAAGAGGAAGTTCATCACGTCGCCGTCTTTGACGACGTATTCCTTGCCTTCGGCGCGCATCTTGCCGGCGTCTTTGGCGCCCTGCTCGCCTTTGAAGGCGATGTAGTCGTCAAAGCCGATGGTCTGGGCGCGGATGAAGCCGCGCTCAAAGTCGCCGTGGATCACACCAGCGGCCTGCGGCGCGGTGTCGCCAATGTGGATGGTCCAGGCGCGCACCTCTTTCACGCCAGCGGTGAAATAGGTTTGCAGGCCCAGCAGCTTGAAGCCGGCGCGGATCAGGCGGTTCAGGCCCGGTTCGTCCTGGCCCAACTCTTTCAAGAACTCTAGCCGGTCGGCGTCGTCCATCTCAGACAGCTCGGCCTCGATCTTGGCGCAAATGGCCACCACCGGCGCGTTTTGGGCGGCGGCGTACTCTTTCAGGCGGTCCAAGAACGGGTTGTTCTCAAACCCGTCTTCGCTGACGTTGCCGACAAACATGGCCGGCTTGGCGGTGATCAGGCACAGCGGCTTCATCAGCGCCTGCTCTTGATCGCTGAGCGCGAGCGATCGCACCGGCTTGCCCTCGTTGAGCACCGCCTGCACCTTGGTGAGAATGCCCACCAGCGCAGCGGCTTCTTTGTCGTTGCCGCTTTTGGCGGCTTTGGTGTAGCGCTGCAAAGCCTTGTCCACCGTGCCCAGATCGGCCAGGCACAGCTCGGTCTGGATCACCTCGATGTCGGCGATGGGATCGACCTTGTTGGCGACGTGGATGACGTTGGGGTCTTCAAAACAGCGCACCACATTGACGATGGCGTCGGTCTCGCGGATATGGGCCAGAAACTGGTTGCCCAAGCCTTCGCCTTTGGACGCGCCGGCCACCAAGCCCGCGATGTCCACAAACTCCACAATCGCCGGCACGATGCGCTCGGGCTGGATGATCTCGGCGAGCTGCTGCAAGCGCGGATCGGGCACCTCCACCACGCCCACATTGGGCTCAATGGTGCAAAAAGGATAGTTCTCGGCGGCAATGCCGGCCTTGGTCAAGGCGTTGAACAGGGTGGATTTGCCGACGTTGGGCAGGCCGACGATGCCGCACTTCAAACTCATGGAATGTCCTTTGGGAGAAGGGCGTCGATTGTACCGACGCCCCTGCGGTGGCCTTGGAGCGCTGCCGCCATCGGTGCGACACTCGCCACACCGCCCTCTGCTGCACCTCCACATGCCCACCCTACCTTCGCCTTCGGCTCTTGACCCTGAGCGCAACAGCGCGCCGTTTGGCGCGGTGTTACTGGCGGCCGGGTCGGCCTCGCGCATGGGCCACCGCCCCAAGGCCTTGTTGCAGCTTGACGGGGTGCCCCTGCTGCGCCGGCAGTTGCAAGCGCTGGCGGGCGCCGGTGTGCCGCCACCGGTGCTGGTGCTGGGCCACCACGCCGAGCGCATCACCCCACTGCTGCGCGAGGGCGACGCCACCGTGGTGCACAACCCCCAGGCCGGCGACGGACAGGTGTCGTCGCTGCGGCTCGGCCTGGCCGCTCTGCAACAGCCGGTGCAGGCGGTGATCGTTGCCTTGGTCGACCAAGCGTTGATCGGCCCCGCCGAGATCCTGGACCTCATCGCCGCTTGGCGGCAACGCCCACCCGGCACCGAGTTGCTGCAACCCACGGTCGATGGGCTGCCGGGCAATCCGGTGGTGTTCAGCGCTGCGGTGCGCCAGGCCATCTTGGCCGCCGACGCAGCCACCGGCGGGCGCCAGTGGCAAGCCGCACACCCCGATCGGGTGTTTCGCTGGGCCACACCCAACACCGCTTACCGCGCCGACGTGGACACCCCCGAGGACATCGAGGCCTTGGCGCAGCGCACCGGCCAGCGCCTGGTCTGGCCGCCCGGGGTCTGAGCGCTCAGAACACCCAACGGCCGTGCACCGCCTGCCCCACCCGCAGCACCGGCCCGTCGCCGCGCCGCACCACCGCGTTCATGCCAAAGGTGAGCGCGCCGTCCAAGCGCGGGTCTTGCCGATACCCCTGCAGCGCGTCGCGCACCGCGTGACCGGTCTCGCCGGTGTCCGGGTTCACATCGGGCATGGGGCAGCGGGCACACGGTTTGACGTTCTCGAACAGCACCTCGCCCCCATCTGCGGCCACCGACCACAAACCGATGCGGTCTTCGTCGTGGGCGTCCACGCCACCCAGCACCACATTGGGCCGAAACCGCCGCTGGTCCACCGCGCCCTGACCACTGCGCGACAACCGGGTGTTGAGTTCGTCCATCGACGCGGTGCTGGTCACCAGCACCCCAAAACCATCGGCAAACTGGGTCACCGAGTCTTGGTCTCCGGTCCAGCGGCGGTCGCACACCCGCTGCACCTCGGGGTCAAAGCGCACCAAGCGCAAGCGCTTCAAGTGCGCCGGCGCGTCCAGCCCGAGAAAGTCGCTGAACCACTGCGCGGCCAAATCGCCCATGTCCAGCGCGGGCACCACATCGTCCCAGACACGCACCTTCACCGGCCACTCGGCCGCGTCCAAATTCAGGTGCAGCGCCAGCATGCCGGGGGCGCGCAGCACCAAGCTGTCGAGCTTAAAAGCCGGCTGGATCAGCGCCATGCGCGGCAGATCACGCTGGCTCACCATCTCGCCCTGCTCATCCACCACCATCCAGGCGCGGTCCCAGGCCAGCCCAGTGGGCGTCAGTTCGGCCTCGCGCACCGACACACCGGCACACGATTTGACCGGGTAAATCCACAAGGCGTCGATGTGCGCGGTGACATCGGCGTCGGCGGCGTTGGGCAAGGGGGTGTCGGTCTGGTGCATGGTGCGATGGGACAAAGGCTTGAAGAGGAACGCCATTGTGCCCACCGCCTAAAATCCGAGCCATGACCGACCGCTCACCTTCAGGCTCCGCCCCCCGCCGCGCAGACGTGGCCATCCGGGGCCGCGGCATTGTGGCCCACAGCTTGGCGCTCGCTTTGTCGCAGCAAGGCTTGCGGGTGGCCCTGGTGGCGGACGGCACAGCCCCCCCACCGACCCAAGCCGATGTGCGCGCCTATGCGCTCAACAGCGCGTCGCGCACGCTGCTGGAGTCGCTGCGCGCCTGGCCCGAGGGCGAAGCCATCACCCCCATCAGCGCCATGCGGGTTTGGGGCGATCAGCGCGCCGAACTCGGTTTTGTGCCCCCCGCTGGCGCCGACGGCGCGCTGGGCTGGATCGTCGACGTGCCCGCGCTGGAACAGCGCCTGGAGCAAGCGCTGGACTTTGCCCCTGGCATCACCCGCACAGACACCGCACCCACCGCCGCGCTGACCGTGGTGTGCGAAGGCAAACACAGCCCCACCCGCGCCGCCTTGGGCCTGCCCGTGGCGGTGCGGCGTTACCCCCACACCGCCTTGGCCGCGCGCCTGCAAGCCAGCGTGCCGCACGGTGGGGTGGCGCGCCAGTGGTTTGTGCGCGCAGCCGACGGACTGGGCCACGAAATTTTGGCCCTGCTGCCCATGGGCGGCCCGGCCGGTACCGAAGTGGCGCTGGTGTGGTCGCTGCCGCACGCCGACGCACAAGCCTGGTTGCAGGCCGAGCCCGCCGCCCTCGCCCGCGCGGTGCAAGACCGCAGCGAGCGCTGCCTGGGGGAGCTCACCCTGAGCAGCGCGGCCCAAGCCTGGCCGCTGCAATGCGCGCGCGCCGAACGCTGGTTTGTGGCTGACCCACAAGGCAGTGTGGTGCTGGCCGGCGACGCCGCCCACACCATGCACCCCCTGGCCGGCCAAGGCCTGAACGTGGGCCTGGGCGATGTGGCCACCCTGGCGCGCGTGCTGCGCGAGCGTGAATACTGGCGCCCGCTGGGCGACCCCAAGCTGTTGCGCCGCTACGAGCGCGCGCGCGCCGCTGACGTGGCCGCCATGCAATGGCTCACCGACGGTCTGTTTGATCTGTTTGGCCACCCCGACCCTCGGGTGGAACAACTGCGGCATTGGGGACTCCAGGCGGTACACCGGCTCACGCCGGTGCGCCACTGGCTGACCCGCCAGGCCATGGGCCGGACGGCCTGATTGTTTGTAACCGAGACACACCATGAAACACTTTTTGATGGCCTTGAGCCTGGCCTTGTTGAGCCTGGGCGCCAGCGCACAAGAGGCCGCCATCCGCAAAAACCTGGCCGAGCGCCTGCCCAACCTGCCCAAGATCGACGAGGTGCGCGAGACGCCCATGAAGGGCCTGTACGAAGTGCGGGTCAACCACAGCGAACTGTTCTACACCGACGCGCAGGGCAATTTCCTGATCGACGGCGCGCTGATCGACACCCGCAGCCGCAGCAACCTGACCGAAGAGCGGCAAAACAAGCTCAGTGCCATTCAATTCAAAGACCTGCCGATCAAAGACGCTTTTACCCTGGTGCGTGGCAACGGCAAACGCACCATTGCGGTGTTTGAAGACCCCAATTGCGGCTACTGCAAGCGCTTTGAACGCGATCTGCTCAAGGTCAACAACATCACGGTGCATGTGTTCCTCTACCCCATCTTGAGCGCCGATTCGACCGAAAAATCCAAGCACATTTGGTGCGCCAAAGACAAAGGCGAAGCCTTTCTCGACTGGATGACCAAAGACGTCACCCCCAGCAAAGCCAGCTGCGACACGGGGGCCATCGACCGCAACGTCGAACTGGGCCGCAAGCTGCGCATCACTGGCACACCCACCATCTTCTTCACCGACGGCAGCCGGGTGCCCGGTGCCATCGGCGCCGACCGCTTGGAAAAAATGCTGGCCGATCTCGGCAAATGATCCGCAACACTTCTCACCATGACCTCTGCCGTGAACACCGCCACCCCATCCGTTTGGTTTGAGCGCCTGGGCTACGCCGGCCTGTTGCCCTTTGTGGGCCTGGCCCTGCTGGTGTGGATGCTGCCCGAGCCCGATTTGCAAATCTGGGTCGCCACCGCACTGGCCGCTTATGGGGCATTGATCGTGTCCTTTCTGGGTGGGGTGCACTGGGGTGCGGCTTGGCGCGGTGATGCGGCCACTCACCATGCCATCTGGGGCGTGGCGCCAAGCCTGCTGGGCTGGTTGGGTGTGCTGATGCCGCCGTTTGCCGGCCTGCCCTGGTTGGGCCTGGTGCTGATCGGCTGCTATGTGGTGGACCGCAAGCGCTACCCGGCGCTGGGCTTGGCGCCTTGGCTCACGCTGCGCTTTCGCTTGTCGATGGTGGCGGCGCTGAGCTGCTTTGTGGCAGCGGGAGCGGTGTGATGGAAGCCATCGTCTACCGCGTGGCGGCCACCGAACCCGGCGCCCACCGCTACACCGTCACCCTGACCATCGCCCGGCCCCAAGCGGGCCAAGAGGTGTCGCTGCCAGTGTGGATCGCCGGCAGCTATCTGGTGCGCGAATTCGCCCGCCACCTGCACGGCCTGCAGGCGCGCCAAGGCCGGCGCGCGGTGGCGGTGCAGCAGCTCGACAAATGCCGCTGGCGCATCGACTGCCGCGCCGACGCGCCCCTGGTGCTGACGCACGAGGTGTATGCCTTTGACAACTCAGTGCGCGCCGCTTGGTTGAGCCCCGAACGCGGCTTCTTTAACGGCACCAGCACCTGCTTGCGGGTGCACGGCCAAGAACACCTGCCCCACACCCTGGACGTGCCGCCGGTGCCCGGCCACGCCGACTGGCGCTTGGCCACCGGGCTGGCGCCGGTCAAAACCCACAAAAGCGGCTTTGGTGTGTACCAGGCCGCCGATTACGACGAGCTGGTGGACTGCCCGGTGGAAATGGGCCCTTTCTGGTCGGGTGCCTTCACCGCCTGCGGCATCCCACACCAGCTGGTGGTGAGCGGCGCCCCGCCGTCCTTCGACAGCGAGCGCCTGCTGGCCGACACCCAGGCCATCTGCGAGACCGAAATCCGCTTCTGGCACGGCGCCGGAGCCGCTGCTGGCAAAAAAGCGCCCCACCGGCGCTATGTGTTCATGCTCAACGTGGTCGAAGACGGCTACGGCGGGCTGGAGCACCGCAACAGCACCGCGCTGATTTGCGGCCGACGCGACCTGCCGCGCCTGGGCGAGGCCAAAGCCGGCGAGGGCTACACCACCTTGCTCGGCCTGATCAGCCACGAGTATTTCCACACTTGGAACGTCAAACGCCTGCGCCCGGCCGAGTTCGCGCGCTACGACTACACCCAAGAAAACTACACCGAGCTGCTGTGGTTCTTCGAGGGCTTCACCAGCTACTACGACGACCTGCTGCTGCTGCGCGCCGGCCGCATCGATGAAGCCACCTACCTCGACCTGCTGGCCAAAACCATCAACGGCGTCGACCAGACGCCCGGGCGGCGGCTGCAAAGCGTGGCGCAAGCCAGCTTTGACGCCTGGGTCAAGTACTACCGACAAGACGAAAACACCCCCAACGCCACGGTGAGCTACTACGCCAAAGGCGCGCTGGTGGCCTTGTGCCTGGACCTGAGCCTGCGCTTGGAAGGCAGCGATCTGGATGTGGTGATGCGCGGCCTGTGGCAACGCTGCCAGGGTGGCCCGATGCGCGAACAAGACCTGCTCGACGAGCTGCAAGCGCGCACCGGCCGCAGCTGGGCCGCAGAAATCGCCGCCTGGGTGCACAGCACCGCCGAGTTGCCCTTGGCCAAGCTGCTGCAGGCGCACGGCATCTCGGTCGACGCCGAGCCGGGCACAGCGGCTCAGCGCCTGGGCCTGCGGGTGACCGAAGCCGGCGGCGTGCGCATCAAAACAGTGTTGCGCGGCGGCGTGGCCGAACGCGCTGGCCTGTCGGCGGGCGACGAGTGGCTGGGTGCGCAGACCACGGGTCGCGCGCCACAAGGCTGGCGTATCCGCAAACTCGACGACATCGAGGCGCTGCTGGGCAAGGCCAAGGCCTTCACCGCACTGGTGGCGCGCGACCAGCGCCTGCTGCAGCTGCCGGTCAAACTCGGCGCGCCGGTGAGTGTGTGGAAGCTCAAGGCCACCCCCGAGCGCGGCTCGCGCTGGCCGCTGGCGACCTAAGAGCCCTGCTTCACTTGGGCCGCAAGTCCAGCACCCGCTTGGCCTTGCCCTGGCTGCGCTCCACGCCGCCTTCGGGCTGGAGTTCAATCGCCGCGCTGCTGCCGACATAGGTTTTGATGTCGTGCTGCAGGGCGGCGGCGGCCGCGCGGGCTTCTGCGCTGTCCAGCGCCACGCCCGGGCGGGTTTCGACCCGCACGGTCAGGCTGTCGAGCGGGCCTTCGCGGGTCAGCACACACAGATAGTGCGGCGCCAGCGCGGCCTGCTTGAGGATCAGCTCCTCGATCTGGGTCGGGAACACATTGACGCCACGCACGATCATCATGTCGTCGCTGCGGCCGGTGATTTTTTCCATCCGGCGCATGGTGCGCGCGGTGCCGGGCAACAAGCGCGTGAGGTCGCGGGTGCGGTAACGGATGATGGGCAGCGCCTCTTTGCTCAGGCTGGTGAACACCAGCTCGCCCAGCTCGCCATCGGGCAGCACCGCACCGGTATCGGGGTCGATGATCTCGGGGTAGAAATGGTCTTCCCAAATCGTCGGGCCGTCTTTGGTCTCGACACATTCGCTGGCCACACCCGGGCCCATGACTTCGGACAGGCCGTAGATGTCCACCGCGTCAATGCCCATGCGCTGCTCAATCGCGCGGCGCATGTCGTTGGTCCAAGGCTCGGCGCCAAAGATGCCGATGCGCAGCGAGCTGCTGCGCGGGTCAATCCCCTGCCGCTCAAACTCGTCGGCAATCGCCAGCATGTAGCTCGGCGTCACCATGATGATGTTGGGTTTGAAGTCTTGGATCAGCTGCACCTGGCGCTCGGTCTGGCCGCCGCCAAAGGGCACCACCGTCAGGCCCAAGCGTTCGGCGCCGTAGTGCGCGCCCAGACCACCGGTGAACAGGCCGTAGCCGTAGCTCACATGCACCATGTCGCCGGGCTTGGCGCCGGCGGCGCGGATGCTGCGCGCCACCAGAGACGCCCAGGTGTCGATGTCTTTGTGGGTGTAGCCCACCACCGTGGGCTTGCCGGTGGTGCCGCTGCTGGCGTGGATGCGGGCGCACCGCTCCTGCGGCACCGCAAACAGGCCAAAGGGGTAGTTGTCGCGCAGATCGCTTTTGACGGTGAACGGAAACTTCGCCAAGTCGGCCAAGCTGCGGCAGTCGTCGGGGTGCACACCGGCGGCGTCGAACTTGGCGCGGTAGACGGGCGAATTCGCATACGCATGGCGCAGCGTGGCCTGCAGGCGCTTGAGCTGCAAGGCGCGCAACTCGTCGACGCTGGCTTTTTCGATCGGGTCCAGGGCAAAACCGCTCATGGGGCCACCTCCTCAAACACCTGACCGGGAATCACCGCGCTTTTGCCACGGAACATGGCCACCACCTCGCCGCGCTGGTTGCTCACCCGCATGTCGTAAATGCCGTGGCGGCCTTGCAGCGTTTGCTCCACGCCTTCGCAGGTGAGCACATCGCCTTCGTGGGCGGGCTTCAAAAACTCGATGCTGCAGCCGGCCGCCACCGCGTTTTTGTTGTGGCTGTTGCAGGCAAAGGCAAAGGTCGAATCGGCCAAGGTGAAGATAAAACCACCGTGGCACATGCGGTGGCCGTTGAGGTGCAGGGGCTTGACCACCATGCGCAGCACGGCGCGGCCGGGCGTCACGCTCAGCAACTCCATGCCCATGGTGTCTTTGCTCGCGGTGTCGACCGCGAACATGGTTTCGCCCACTCGTTCAGCACGCTGTTCAGGCGTCATGTTCATTCCCCCTTGAAGCGCGGCGTGCGTTTTTCACGGAAGGCCATCACGCCTTCGATGTAGTCGTGCGTGCGGCCCAGCGCCGACTGGGTGTCGCGCTCCACGTCCAGCTGTTGGTCAAAGCTGCGGGTGCCGGCCTCGCGCAACAAGGCGCGGGTGGCCACCAAAGCGGCGGTGGGCATGGCGGCGAGTTTGTCGGCCAGCGCCAAGGCAGCTCCCAGGCAATCGTCGGCCACGTCCCACACCAAGCCCCAGTCCTTGGCCTGCTGGGCGCCGAGTTTGTCGCCGGTCATGGCCAGGCCCAGGGCGCGCGACAGGCCCAGGCGTTCCACCAGCAGCCAGCTGCCACCGGCGTCGGGAATCAGCCCGATCTTGCTGAAGGCCTGGATAAAGCTGGCGTTGGGCGCGGCAATCGCCATGTCGCAGCACATGGCCAGCGACGCACCCGCACCCGCCGCCACCCCATTGACCGCCGCCACACTGGGCATGCGCAGCCGCGCCATGCGGCGCGCGGTGGGGTTGAAGGCTTGTTCGATGATGGGGCCGGGGTCGGCGCGCTGCACCAGATCGGGCCCGGGCGCAAAGTCGAACGCCGACAAATCGGCGCCGGCGCAGAAGCCGCGCCCCGCCCCGGTGACCACCAGTGCGCGGACGGTGCGGTTGGCCTCGGCCTGGTCCAGCGCATGCCACAGCGCCTGGTGCATGGCCAAGTCAAAGCTGTTGAGGTTGTCGGGCCGGTTGAGGGTGACGACGGCCACCGCCCCCCGTTCTTCGTAGAGGATGGGTTCGCTCATTGTGTTTGTCTCCTGCTGCCACTGTAGCATTCACCGACCGATCGGTTGGTTAATGTTTTCCCGGATGGGATACCGCTATAGTGGGGGCTGATTTACGTTAACGTCAACGGAGACCTGTCCCATGAGCCAAGCCGAACTCATCCTGGTGCGCACCGAAGGCCGCGTCGGGGTCATCACCCTCAACCGCCCCAAAGCGCTCAACGCGCTCAACGGCCAGCTCATGGACGAGCTGGGCGCCGCCCTCAAGGCCTTTGACGCCGACCCCGAGATCGGTTGTATGGTCATCACCGGCAGCGAAAAAGCCTTTGCCGCCGGCGCCGACATTGGCGCCATGGCCACCTACACCTTCGCCGACGTTTACAACAGCGACTACATCACCCGCAACTGGGAAACCATCCGCACCATCCGCAAGCCGGTGATCGCCGCAGTGAGCGGCTTTGCGCTGGGCGGCGGCTGTGAGCTGGCCATGATGTGCGACTTCATCATCGCCGCCGACAACGCCAAGTTTGGCCAGCCCGAAATCAAGCTCGGCATCATCCCCGGCGCCGGTGGCACCCAGCGCCTGCCGCGCGCGGTGGGCAAAAGCAAGGCGATGGACCTGGTGCTCACCGGCCGCATGATGGACGCAGCGGAAGCCGAGCGCGCTGGCTTGGTCAGCCGCGTGGTGCCGCTGGACAAGCTGATGGACGAGGCCTTGGGCGCCGCGCTCACCATTTGTGGTTTTGGCCTGCCCAGCGTCATGGCCGCCAAAGAGGCGGTGAACCGCGCGTTTGAAGGCAGCTTGGCCGACGGCGTGATGTTTGAACGCCGCCTGTTCCACGCGCTGTTTGCCACCGAAGACCAAAAAGAAGGCATGGACGCTTTTGTGAACAAACGCCCCGCCGTGTTCAAACACCGCTGAGCACCAACCGGAGCCAGCCGCCATGTCCGCTCTTGACGCCTTTTTGTGCGCCGCCGACAACGGCCTGCGCACCCTGTTCGCCAAGCCGGTGCCCGCCCGGCCCACGCCACAGCCCACGGTAGTGGCCGACGACAGCGGCCTGACGCCGAAAGAAAAAGCCCTCTCAGGCGCGCTGATGCGGGTCAACCACGTGGGCGAGGTCTGCGCCCAGGCGCTCTACAACGCCCAAGCCCTAGCCGCGCGCTGGCCCACCGGCGGTCGCGCGCCCGACGAGCGCCTGGCGCGCCACCTGGAAGCCGCCAGCCGCGAAGAAACCGACCACCTGGCTTGGACACAAGAACGCCTGGACGCGCTGGGCGCACGGCCCTCGCTGCTCAACCCGCTGTGGTACGCCGGCGCCTTTGGCATTGGCCTGCTCGCGGGGCGGCTGGGGCACGGCGTGAGCCTGGGTTTTGTGGTGGAAACCGAGCGCCAGGTGGAAGCGCACTTGGACAGCCACCTGGACCGCCTGCCCCGGGGCGACCACGCCTCACGCGCGGTGGTGGCCCAAATGGCAGCCGACGAAGCCGCCCACGCCCGCGACGCCCAACACCAAGGCGCCAGCGAACTGCCCGCGCCGGTCAAGGCGCTGATGCAGGGCGCGGCCAAGGTGATGACGACGGTGGCGCACCGGGTGTGAGCCCGGCGCGGCGCGCCTCAGCGCCGCACCATGCGCGTCGATTCGCGCACCACCAGCTCGGCGGCGATCACTTTGGACGGTGGGGTGCGTTTGGCCATCAAGTCCAGCAGCGCGCGCGCCGCCGTCTGGCCCACCTCGTACACCGATTGGCGCACCGAGGTCAGCGGCGGCAGGGTGAAGGCCGAATGCGGCAGGTCGTCAAAGCCGACCAGCGACACGTCGTCGGGCACGCGCAGGCCGGCACGGTGCAGGGCCAGGCGGGCGCCGTAGGCCATTTGGTCGTTGGCGGCGATCACCGCCGAAAACAAACGCCCCGATTGCAGCAAAGTGTTCATGGCCCGAAAGCCGCCGGACTCTTGGAAGTCGCCCATGACCACCAAATTGGGGTCAAAGCCCGGGGCGTGCTTGTCCATTTCCCGTTTAAAACCTTGCAGCCGCTGCTCGGCGTCGGGGTGGTCCAGTGGACCTGAGATGAAGGCGACTTGCCGATGGCCCATGGCGTGCAGGTGCTGCACCGCCAGGCGCGCGCCTTCTTCGTTGTCGTAGTCCAAGCTGAACAAGCGCTCGGCGCTCAGGCGCCGCCCGGTCACCACCACCGGCAGGGTCTGGGCCATGTCGAGCAGGGCTTGGTCGGACAAGCGGCCGGTGAGCACAATCAGCCCGTCGACCTTGCGCTCTTGCAGCAGATCGAGGCGGCTGGCTTCTTCGGCGGCGTTCCAGTGGCCGCTGACAAACAACGGCGCGTAATGGGCTTGGTGCAGCTCGTCTTCAATGCCGCGCAGGGCCTCGCCGTAGTAGGGACTGTCGATGAACTGGGTCAGCACACCCACGCTCATGGTGCGCCCACCGGCCAGGCTGCGCGCCACGGGGTCGGGTTTGAAGCCCAGCTCTTGGATCATGCTTTCCACCAAGGCGCGCTTCTCAGCGCTGACCTTGGCGGTGCCGTTCAAGATGCGCGAGACGGTGCTGGGCGACACCCCGGCGCGTTCGGCCACCATGCCCAAGGTGGGCCGCCCCCGCTGCACGGGGTGCACTGGGCGTTCTTTGCGGATGGCGCTTCCTCCTCGGGTCGCGCTTGGGGTGACTTTTTTGTTCATGCGATCGGTGTCAGCGGGGCATGTACCGGATTGTGCGCCGATTCAGCCCCGCCGCCCTCAGCGTGTCCAATGGATGTCGTCGACCAGAATCGGTGTGCGATCGTTTGTGCTCTGGGCCTTGCCAGTTTTTTCGTACCGGTCGGCTATGACAAACAAGTTGCTCACCTTATCCATTTGCAGAACAGCGGCGTCTGTCATCCCATAGGCCGGGGCACCGGCGGCGATCAAGGCGCTGACCGGCACCGACACTTGGCGCCAAGTGCCGTCGTTTTGGTAGCCATGCTCGCCCGGCGCGATGGCCAAGTACACGTCGCGGGCGGTGCCATCCAGGGTAGCGCCGGTGAGGAAACCGACCTCTAGCTTGCCCGGATAGGTGGTTTTGATGCGGAAGTTCAGGCGCGCGGTGCTGGCCGTGAAGTTGCTCAGATCGGTGTCGACCCCAGCCACCGCCCAGGTCATGCCCCAACCCCAATCAGCGGGGGTGGGGTTGACTTGGACGGCTTTGCTGCCGTCGCCCGACGACTCGTCCACCTCTGTCGCAGCAGCGGTGGTGCCGTTTTCCCAGGCGTTGAGCGCCGGAGCGCTGG
This sequence comes from uncultured Hydrogenophaga sp., assembly GCA_964650505.1. Taxonomy (GTDB): domain Bacteria; phylum Pseudomonadota; class Gammaproteobacteria; order Burkholderiales; family Burkholderiaceae_C; genus Hydrogenophaga. Next base: position 23,839 of record CAZYUD010000015.1, on the reverse strand, counting down.
CCGGGCGTGCTTCGCCAGCGCTGCTGGCTTCGGCGTACACGGTGAAGCGGTTGGCGGTCACGGGTCCGCTGTTGCTGTTGCCGCTGAAAAACACAGCGTCGCTCGCCGCGCACGATCCTGTAGCGGCGGCGAGCTGGGCGTTGAGCGACTGCGCCACGCAGCGGGCTTTGCGGTCCACGGTGAACAAGCCCCATTTGTCGTCACCCTGTTTCCAGGGTTCGTCAAAGGCTTCGAAATGAATCACGTTGACGGGGCCTGTGCCGGTGGCCTTCCAAGCCTCGACGCGGTCGAAATACATTTTTTGGTTCACCGGGTGGGCACGCTGCAACTCGCCACCGGCGGGCTCGGCTTTCCAGCCGGTCTCGCCAATCAGGATCGGCAGGCGTTGATAGCCTTGGGCGTTGAGGTGCTCACGCACGGCGCGGTACTCGTTTTGCAGACTGGCCACGGCGGCGTCCATCATGGCCACAGCCCGCTCTGCTTCGGGCACATCGGCTTGCCTCCAGTCCCACACATTGGGATTGTGGATGGTGTCCAGCAAAGGGTAGGAGTGCATGGCCACAAAGTCGACCTCGTTGAGCACCGGATAGGGCTTTTTCTTGCCCTGTGCACCGGTAGCAGCAAAGAAGGCCCAGTTGTCGTTGGTGGTGACTGGCTGTGTCACCGCCGAGCGCACATCGCGGATGTATTGCGCCAGGGTCTGCACCTCCATTGGCGAGAACGACCAGTACACCAGCTTCTCGTTACCCACGCTGAGCGCCACCACAGTGTCGGCGTGGCTGTTGGCCAGGGCAATGCCACGGTTGAGCTCGGCGCGGTTGCCTTGCTCCCCGAGGGCTGGCGCCACATACATGCCGAGCATGACTTTGATGGGCAGGCTGTTGTCGCGAATGACTTCCAGCGTTTGCTTGGCGACCACATCACTGGAGTCGAACAGACGGATCAGACCAATGCCCGCTTGCTGCAGCAGGCGCAGGTCTTCTTCGATCATGGCTTTGGTGATGGTTTCGGTGTCGCGGTTGGCGCTGCGGTAGGGCGAATAGTTCACCGCACGTTGCTGCATCACAGCGGAGGGTAAAGCGCGTGGATTTTGGATGCCGTCGTCACCGGGATAAGGCACGGTACCGCCGCCACCGCAGGCGGCAAGCAACACAGCGGCGCTGAGGGTGGCGGCCGCTAGCATGCGGCGGCTCAGACCTGGGCGAAATGTGGAGTGGGACATAAAAATTCCTAGCGATCAAAAGGTGTACGTGGCGCCAAAGCCGACCCAGCGGCCGGTCTTGGCCAAGCGCGAATCGACACCACTGAAGGCGTTGTGGGCGGGCATGGACAAAGGCGCTTGGCCCGTGCGCTTGTAGGCCACCATGCCAGCGAGGCCGTACACCTGCCAGCCGTTGTTGAAGTTTTTGGACACCCCCAAGGCGACCAGATTCATGTGGTTGTTTTTCCCGCGGTCGGCCGGGTTGTCGGTTTTGGGTTTTCCAAGGTGCACGTAGCCTGCGGAGTAGGTCCAGTCGCCGCGGCGGTGGCGCACACCCAAGGACAGGTCGGTGGACGTGGCGGCATAGCCCGGGTTGGGCGCGCCACGCAGGGTTCCGCCCCAATTCACATTGAACATGTGGTTCCACAGCTCGTCGCCTTCGGCAGGAGTGCCTGCATCGGTGACCACGGCATACGCGCCACTCCAACGGTTTTTGCGCACGCCCGCCGACAGTTGCCAAGCGCTATTGAGGTCGTAGCGCGCCATCAGCATGGCGATGGACTGGCCCGAGCCGCCGAGCTTGCCGTCGTCGGCCGCGTTGGGCGTCAAGCCGGTGAACGGGCCATGGCCCCAAGCCGACGGCGTGCCATTGCGGCTGCTTTGCAACACCGCATCCAGCGCCAGATCGCCACGGCGGTATTGCGCCCACACCTCGGTCAAGCGGGCTTTGTTGATTTTGAAGTCGTTGTTGCCACGGTCGTGGCTGACCTCCAGCACCAAGTCGCCGCCCATCACGTCAAAAGGCCGGCTGGTGTAGCGCACCGCTTGGCTGAGCAGGCCGTAGCCAGCCCCACTGCTGGCCCAGGCGTCGGCCACACCAATGTCGCTGCCGTAGGGGTAGTCGGCCACACTCCAAGCGCGCGACGTCATGGCCCCCACACTCAAGCGTCCATACTCTTCGTGGCTCACCGCCACGTTGCGCTCGTACACGGCGCCCGGGATGTCGACCTTGCCGTCGCGCCAGCGTTGGCTCAGCAAAGCGTGCACCTTCACGCCCATGCCCACGTCTTGGTTGTAGGCGATCCATGGCTGGAACAGCGTCACGCTGGTGGTGCGGGTGCCGTAGCTTTTGCCGGGCACCAGCTCGTCGGCCCACTCTCGGTGCCGGCCCTCGTCGGGGAAACGCTGGCAGTCTGTGCACTGGTTGCCAGCGGTGACCACCTCGGCTTTGGCAAAGCCGGTGATGGTGAAAGGGCCCAGGTCAACAGCCCCAGCCGGCGCTGCCAGCGCAGCACTGCAAACGGCCAAAGCAACAGGGCGCAAGGTGAATAAAGAGGAGTTCATGGCGTTGTAAGAGTTGAAAGCGCTTTCAAATGGTACCAAGAATAAAAACCCCAGGTCAATGCTGGAAATACCGTGAAAACCCTCGATAGATGGACCTCAAACACATCAGGTAAACCCTAATGCCAAATGAAAGCGCTTTCAGTACGATCTCGCTTCAATTTCGCATTTTTTGGCCTGTCATGACCCGTCCTTTGCCTCGCTTTGTGCTCGTCTGTGCTGTGTTGTGTGTGCCCTTGGTGCCCCTGAGCGCAGCGGCCACCACCATCGAGGCCGGGAAAGCCCGGCTCTGGCTGCAGCCCAAGTCGGGCGATCGGGCGGCACCGGCCGCCAAAGGCCGTGAGGGGGTGATGCTGCAGCGCGCGGCACCCACCAACCAGTGGTACTCCAGCCTGCTGTTCAGCGACGAGCCCCAGCCGCTCTACGCCCAACCACTCACCGGACGCGCCACCGCCCAGGGCTTTGAGATGGCTTTGCCGCGCAAGCAGGTGGTACCCACCGAGCGCAAGGACAACGAAATCCACTACCCACACCGCGCGGCGATCACCGTCAAGCCCGCCGATTTCGCCCTGAGCGCGGCGCGGCTGGCCAACGCCAGCGACTGGGCCATCGACATTGCCTTGGGGCAAGGCCAGCAACGCTTTGACCTGACCATGGCACACGGCAGCCCTTATGTGTGGGGCCACATCGCCCAGGGCGATTTGCTGCTGAGCGCGCCCAAGGCCAAACGTGTCGCACACGCCGACGCGCGCCTGCTGTTGCTCGACCAAGATGGCCAGCGCTACATGGCGCTGGCGCCCACCGGGGCGGCGTGGGAAGCAAGCAGCGACGGCAACTGGCGCGCCCGCATGCCGGCCAATGCCCGGCACTTTGTGCTCAGCGCCACCCCCGACAACAGCGAGGCGAGCTTGGCCTTGCTGCTGCGCCACGCCTTTGTGCGCTACGCCAACACCACTGTGACCTGGCGCTTCGACAACGCCGAGCAAACCGTCCACACCCGCTACGCCGTCACCCCACAAGTGCTGGAAGGCAGCGAGACCGCTCCACTGATGGCGCTGTATCCGCACCACTGGCACAACAACGCAGCGGTGCAAAGCCGCTTGGGCCCGGCCTACGACAGTGTGCGTGGCCCACTCAAGTTGCTGGCCAGTGCCGACTTTGCCACCGCGCTGCGCCACAAAGGTTTTGTGCCGTGGTGGCCCAAACTGCGCGACAACGCCGATGCGTCCACCTTGCGCAGCATCATCCAAACCGATGTGCGCGACGCACGGCGCAATATGTTGCACATCGGCAAAGGCCCCTACTGGCAAGGCAAAGGCCTGCTGCGCACCACCAAGCTGCTGGACGTGGTGGAAGCTGAGGGCACGCCCGAGCAGGCCAGCCGCGTGCGCGAATTGGTGCAAAAGCGCATCGAGGAATGGTTCGACGGGCAAGACCGCCAGCGTTATTTCCACCTCGACAAGTCGCTTGGCACGGTGCTGTCGTATCCGGAAGAGTATTTTGCGGTCGAACAAATGAACGACCACCATTTCCATTACGGCTACTGGATCCGCGCCATGGCCGAATTGGCATTGCGCGACCCGGCCTGGGCCAGCACCGAACAGTGGGGCGGCATGGTACCGTGGCTGATCCAAGACATCGCCACCGCTGAGCGCGGCCGGGCCGACTTCCCATTCCTGCGCCCCTTTGATGTGTACGAGGGCCACTCCTGGGCTTCGGGTATTGCCTTGGGCGATCTGGGCAACAACCAAGAGTCGTCGTCCGAAGCCATCAATGCTTGGGTCGGCCTGATTCTCTGGGCCGAAATCCACAACAACGCCGCGCTGCGCGATTTGGGCCTGTACCTGTACAACACCGAAATCGAAGCCATTCGCCACTACTGGTTTGATGTACATGGCCTCGTCTTCCCACCCGAGTATCCGCACCAAGAAACCAGCATGCTGTTTGGCGGCGGCTACAAACACAACACATGGTGGACCGACGAGCCGCGCCAGATCAAAGGCATCAACCTGCTGCCCATCACCACCGCGTCCACCTACCTGGGCCTGGACCCTGAGCACACCAAGAGGAGCCTCGCCACACTGCCCAAAGACACCGAGGTGTTTGAGTCGCGCGGCAAAAAGGCCAAGCCCGAAGACATCTGGCAAGACTTGTTTGCGAAATACATGGCGCTGAGCGACCCCGCTGCCGGCCGCGCCCTGTGGGACCGCTGGGGCTCGGTGGAACTGGGCGAATCGCGCAGCCACGCACTGCACTTCTTGCTGAGCCTGCAACAGATGGGCACACCCGACTTCAGCGTCTGGGCCGACACGCCGTTGCACGCGGTGTTCAAAACCCCATCGGGCACACGCAGCTATCTGGCGTTCAACGCCAGCACACAAGCCAAAACCGTGCGCTTCAGCGACGGCACCACCCTTCAGGTGGCGCCCCGGTCGCTGGGGCAGCGCTTGCCCTGAATCTGCCCACGATTTCACACCCATTTTTCACCCCGCGCTCATGAAAGCGCTTTCTTTCTGTCACCACCACTACCAGGAGACAACATGACAGCAAAACCCACGTTCTTCCGCCCCACTTGGGCGGCCTTGGCCACAGCGGCCCTGCTCGCCGCGTGCGGCGGCGGCGACGCCGGCGCACCGGCTGGCAGTGAGGACACCACCGCGCCGACGGTGGCCATCACCGACAACGTGAGTGCGACCAACGCCACTGGCGCCATCACCTTCACGTTCACCTTCAGCGAGGCGGTGACGGGCTTTACCGCCGACGACATCGTGGTCACCGGAGGCACCAAAGGCGCGTTTTCTATGGCGTCCAATAACCTGAGTGCCACCTTGGTGGTGACACCAGCGGCCGACAGCACCGGCACAGTGGAGGTGAGCGTGGCGGCGGAGGCTTTTGGGGACTTTGCCGACAACCTCAATACGGCGGGTGCCAGTGCAGAGCAGGCGTTTGACACCACAAACGCCAACCCAGAACCCCCTGAAGTGCCAGAAGGCCTTCTTAGCAACTTCGACACCGAACCTCTGCCCAGCGTGCAAGTGTTTGGCGGCGCGACCGGAACCATCGCGGAAGGCCCAGAGGGCGGCAACGGCGGTGCTTTGAAGGTGACCCGCGATGGCGGAGAAGTATGGGCGGGCGCATGGATCTCAATACCGACCATTCCCAGCAACGCAGGCGCCCAAATTGTTTCGGCGCGCGTGTACTCGCCGATCGCTGGTATTCCGATGGTGGCCAAAGCAGAGTGGGGAGAGAACCAGGGTTCTGGCAATGTACAAGCCAACCAAGTGGTGGTGGCGGGCTGGCAAACCTTGACATGGACATTCAGCAATCTGGACGCCACCAAGGAATACAACCGCTTCACGGTGCTGCCGCAATTTGAGACGGTGGGCACAGGGGAGTCGTTCTACTTCGACGACATCACCGTGGCCGAAGCGCCACCCGCCCCCCCTCCAGCAGACAACAGCGTGTTGGCCAACTTTGACGACGAACCCCTGCCATCGGTGCAAGTGTTCGGCGGGGCAGAGGGAACCATCGACGCGGGCCCTGCTGGCGGCAATGGCAATGCGCTGAAGGTGACGCGCAACGAGGGTGAGCCATGGGCAGGCGCTTGGATTCCGGTTCCCGCCATCCCGAGCAACGCTGGCACGCAGACCGTGTCTGCACGGGTCTATTCGCCGACTGCCGGCATCCCCATGGTCGTTAAGGCGGAATACGGCGATAACCAGGGCTCGGGGAATGTGCCCGCGAACGAAGCTGTCGTGGAGGGCTGGCAGACCCTGACTTGGACATTCAGCACCTTAAATCCCGCACAGACCTACAACCGCTTTGTGGTGTTGCCGCAGCTGGAAACCGTGGGTTCTGGTCAGGTGTTTTATTTTGATGACATCACGGTCTCTGGCAGTGGTGGGTCCACCGACAACGGCGACCCAAGCGCTGAAATGGGCTCGGCTGGCGCACAAACCATGCCGATTGCCCAGGTCAACGACCAACACGCCTTCATCATGGCTGGTGACGCTGTTTTTGCGAGCGACTACATTGGAGAACTTGACGCCAACGGCAACCATGCTGGGTGGACGGGTGCCCGCACGGCTGGTATCGCGCGCAATGGCAACATCGGCTTTTTCCAGGATCCTCTGATCACCACCGGTGGTGGTCAAGTGGCCGAGGTGAACGGATGGGTCACGGGCAACATCGACAACTCCGGAGGTGTGGGCGGTTTCTTCCGATTCGCTCTCTTGCGTGGCCCCGCGTCAACATTTGCCAACTCCTACATGGGCCTCTATGTCAACGCACCCAACAATGGAACTTTGGACGTTTCCTCGTATGGAAACATCAAGTTCAAGTTGTGGGGACCGGCAGAGATGTACCAGCAATCCAACCTGAACCCGGTAGTCGAAATCATTTTGGCTGGACCTAAGGTGGCAGGCTGCACCAGCACCGGATCGGGTGGCACAGAGATCAGCAAAAACATCACTGCGAACCAAAAGATTGGTGCCGGCTCAAGCTACACCACATCGCTGGCTGGGTGGACGGTCAAGGGCGTTTGTGGTGGCGACACCAATGCCACCGCCGCCAGTTCGGTGCTGGCCAATCTGGCCCGCTTTGTGGTGAACGTGCCCGGCAGCAGCTTCAACTTCACCAATCCAACAGGTGATCCAACGCTGTTTGCCACAGGTGTGAACTTGGGGCCGATTGCTTTCACGAATTAAGGGCTCCACAATGGCTGTATTCCAGGTGCTCAGCATCGGGGATACAGCCCTTCCTGCTCTGGTTGATCGGTGCCAGACACAAAAAAGGCAAGCCCTGCGCTTGCCTTTTTTGTGGGTGTGGCGAATCAATTCTTCCGATACACCCTCACCCAATCCACCTCCATGCTCGCCGGCAGCTGCTGATCCGCCACCGCGCCACCCAGCACGCCGCCCACCGCCACGTTGAGCAGCAGGTATTGCGGCCTGTCAAAGGGCCAACGAGCGCGGTCACCATTGCCAGGGTTGGCGTAACGGAAATAGTCGTTGCCATTGGCACCAATGGTGATGCGGCTGGCGTCCCAGGTCAGGTGGTAGGTGTGGAAGGCGGTGCACGCCGTGGGCAGCGCATAAACCGCACTGGGGCCGGCGCCGGCGTGTCCGGACAAGGTGTGCACGGTGCCCAGCACCCGCTGCTTCTCGGCGGACGAGAAGCCTTTTTGCTCCATGATGTCGATCTCGCCATCGTTGGGCCAGACGCCACCGGTGCCCAGCGTCCAGATGGCCGGCCAAGTGCCCAAGGCACACGGCAGCTTGGCACGCACTTCAAACCGGCCATAGGTCCAGCTGGCTTTGCCCCGGGTGATAAGGCGGGCCGAGGTGTAGTTTTGCCCACCAAAGTCGGCGGCGTTGCTCAGGCGCTCGCGGCGGGCGGTGATGATGAGCTTGCCATCGGTCACCCGGGTGTTCTCCAGCCGCGCGCGGCTGTAGTACTGCAGCTCACCGTTCCACCAGCCGCGCCGGTTGTATTCGGTGTCGTAGTCCCACTTGCTGGCGTCGGGCAAACCGTCGCGGTCAAATTCGTCGTGCCACACCAGCTGCCAACCCGGCAGGGTGGGCGGCGGAACCACAGGGGGCGAGACGGGAATGGCTAGCGCCCCGGGTAAGGCCTGCGCCACATCGGCGGCGGCATCGGTGCCATCGGTGGGGTCGGTATCACCTGGGCCACCACCACCACAAGCCTGCAACAAGCACAGGGCCAGGCTGGCCGCGGCGATGTGGCCGCGCCGCGCCTGGGTGTGGATCGGGGCCTGTGCCCGGATCAAACGGGCACCCGCTGTCCCTGGCTGTTGAACACCAGCCCTGCTTCGGTGGGCAGCAGGCCCACCGCGTCGCCGGTGCGCAGGCTCAGACTGGCGCTGTGTTTGACGGCCACCAACTCGGTGTGGGCGGGTGAGCGCACATACACCACCGTGACATCGCCAAGTTGCTCGATGAATTCGACCTGTCCTGGCAAGCCACCACCGGGCGGGCACAGCTGCAGCGCCTCGGGGCGCCAGCCCAAACAAGTGCCCTGCGCCAGCGCGGCCTCGGACACCCGCAGGTCGCCGAGATCCATGGACAAACCCGGTTGGCCAAAACGGGCTTGGCGACTGGTGCTGTCCCAGCGGTAGTCCAGCACATTGATTTTGGGTGAGCCCAAAAACTCCGCCACAAACCGGTTGGCGGGCTGGCGGTACAAGTCCATCGGCGCGCCGACTTGCTCGATACGGCCTTGGTTGAACACCGCAATGCGGTCGCCCAAGGTCATGGCCTCGGTTTGGTCGTGGGTCACATAAATCATGGTGGTGCGCAGCTGCTCGTGCAGGCGGGCCAGCTCGATGCGCATCTGCACCCGAAGCGCAGCGTCCAGGTTGGACAGCGGCTCGTCAAACAAAAACACCTTGGGGCGACGAACGATGGCGCGGCCAATGGCCACGCGCTGGCGCTGACCACCCGAGAGTTGTTTGGGATAGCGGTCGAGCAAATGGGTGAGCTGCAGGGTCTGGGCCACCTCCTCTACCGCTTGTTGGCGCTCGGCCTTGCTGTGGCCGGCCATGCGCAGGGCAAAGCCCATGTTCTCTGCCACCGTCATGTGCGGGTACAAGGCATAGCTTTGGAACACCATGGCGGCGCCCCGGTCGGCCGAGCCGATCTCGTTGACGCGCTGGCCGTCAAATTGCAATTCGCCAGAGGTGATGCTTTCCAAACCCGCGAGCATGCGCAGCATGGTGGATTTGCCGCAACCCGAAGGGCCCACAAACACCAAAAACTCGCCGTCTTGCACCTGCAGGTCAACCCCGGGGATGACCTGCACATCGCCGTAGGACTTGCTGATCTGTTGAAGCGTGATGGAGGCCATGTCAGGCTTTCAAAAAACGGGCATACCACTGGGCACTGCGCTTGGGGATGCGCGCCTGGGTGGCATAGTCGACATAAATCAGACCAAAGCGCTTGGCGTAACCGCTGGCCCACTCAAAGTTGTCCATCAGGCTCCAGGCAAAGTAGGCGGTCACAGGCGCTCCCTGCTGGCGTGCCTGCCAAGTGGCGGCGATGTGTCCGCGCAAATAACTTTCGCGGTCGGGGTCGTCCACCGCGCCATTGACCACTGTGTCTTTGAAAGCAGCGCCGTTTTCGGTGACCCAGAGCTGCGGCACCGGATAGTCGCGGTGCAAGCGGCACAACAACTCGGTCAGACCTTGGGGGTAGACCTCCCAGCCCATGTCGGTCACTTGGTTGCCAGTGGACTGCACGTCCCACGGATTGCCACTCGACGAGAAATTGCGGGTGTAGTAGTTGACCCCCAAATAATCCAGCGGCTGCGCGATGGTGCCCATATCGCCTGGCAGCACTTGCGGCACGTCGTCGCCCAGGTGCGCCCACACATCGGCTGGGTACTCCCCCCGGCACAAGGCGTCGAGGTACCAGCGCGCGTTCAGCCCATCGTCAAGGCGCGCTTTTTGCACATCGGCCTCGCTGTCGGAAGCCGGGTAAATGGGCGACAAGTTCAGCACAATGCCTTTGGCAGCCGGCACACCGTCGTCGCGCAAAGCGGCCAAGGCCATGCCGTGGCTGAGCAGCAGGTGGTGCGCCGCTTGCATGGCGCTGCGGCGCGATTGGATGCCTGGCGCAAACACGCCGTGCTCGTGCCCCAGCACCGCGATCACCCAGGGCTCGTTGTGGGTGCAGATGCTGGCGATGCGGTGGCCAAAACGGCGCCCCACCTCGCGGGCGTAGCGCACAAAGTGGGCGCAGGTCTCGCGCGACTCCCAGCCGCCTTTGTCTTGCAAGGCCTGCGGCAGATCCCAGTGGTTGAGGGTGACGTGCGCCGCAATGCCTTTGTCGGCGAGGCGCTGCAGCAGCCGGTCGTAAAAGGCAAAGCCGGCTTCGTTCCATTCGCCCTCGCCCAGCGGCTGCACCCGTGGCCAGCTGATGGAGAAGCGGTAGGCGCCCACACCCAGGTCGGCGATCAGGTCCACATCGCTGGCCCAACGGCTGTAGTGCTCACAGGCTTGATCACCATTGCTGGCGTCGGCAATAGCTCCTTCTTGGGCACAAAAGGTGTCCCAGACAGATGGGCCACGACCGTCCTCGCGGGTGGCGCCTTCGATCTGAAAGGCCGAGGTGGCGACTCCCCACGTGAAGTCCAGCGGGAAGTCGGCCCGGGTCAATGTCTGTGGCTCAGGAATGTTCATCAACATGGTTCAACTCTTGACGGCGCCAGCGGTCAGGCCCGCGATGAGCCTGCGAGACGAAAACACAAAAATCACCAGCAAAGGCAAGACCGCGACCACCGAGCCGGCCATCAAGGCGCCCCACTCGGTGTCGACCGGGCTTTGCACACTGCGCAGCGCCAGCGGAAAGGTGTAGCGCTCGACCGAGCGCATGACGATCAGCGGACCGATGAAGTTGTTCCAGGAGGCAATAAAGGCGATCAACCCCAACGTACCAAAGGCAGGCCCCAGCAGCGGCACCACAATGCGCCAATAGACCGACCACTCGCCACAACCATCCATGCGCGCGGCCTCCAGCAGCTCGCGCGGAATGGCCGACTCAATGTACTGGCGCATCAGGAAGATGCCCATCGCCGGCGCCGCCGCCGGGATGTAAAGCGCCCGGGGCTGATCGATCCAGCCCAGGGTGTCCATGATCATGAAGGTCGGGATCATGCCCAGGAACGCCGGGATCAGCATGGTGCCCATGACCAGGCCAAACAGCATCTTCTTGAAGCGGAAGTCGTAGGCCGCAAAGGCAAAGCCCGCCATCGAGCAAAACAGCAGCGTCAAGCCGGTGCTCAAGGCACCCACATAGAGCGACCACCCCAGGTTTTTCCAGAACGGGATCTTGGCCATCAAGATGCCCAAGTTGTCCATGAAGTGCGGACCAAACCACAGCGGCGGCGGCACACTGAAGATGTCGGCCCGCAAATGGGTAGAGAACACAAACATAAAATAGAACGGCGCCAACATGGCCAGCCCGCCGAGGACCAAAAAGGTCCAGCCCAGCGGGCCCATGGTGGCCTTCTCTGCGGTGGAGGTCTGCATGCTCATCCGCCCTTACTCTTGAATGCGCGGTTGGTCAGCACGGTGAGCACCAAGATCACCACAAACAGCATCCATGAAATGGCACTGGCCAAACCAAAATCGTTGAAGTCGAACGCGGTGCGGTACATGTACATCGCGGTGGTCATGCCCGAGTACTCGATGCCGCCTTTGCCACCGGTGAGGATGAAGGGCTCTTCAAACAGCTGCAAACCGCCGATCACCGTCAGGGTGACGCCGAAATACATCATGGGCTTGAGCTGCGGCAAGGTGATGAACCAGAAGATGCGCGCGCCTCCGGCGCCGTCCATGCGCGCGGCCTCGTACAGGTCGCGCGGAATGCTCTGCATGGCCGCCACGTACAAGATGACGTTAAAGCCCACGTAGCGCCAAAACACCACCAGCGCCACCACCGGCTTGATGGTCTCGGGCTGGCCCAGCCAGTCGATGTTTTCCTGCGGCAGCAGCGCACCCAGCCACGGCGACTGGGCCAGCGCCTGCAGCGCCGCATTCACCGCACCGTAGTCGGTCGAGAACAGCGTGCTGAACATGATGGCAATCGCCACCGTGGATGTGATGTAGGGCAAAAAGTACACCCCCATCGCTCCGTTGCGCCACGGCCCCAGCCGTTCGTTGATCAAGTAAGCCAAGGGAATCGCCACCAAGTGCTGGGGCAAGCCCGAGGCCACCGCCAGCCACAAGGTGTTGTACATCGAGGTCCAGACCAGCGGGTCTTCGACCGCGAAGCTCAGGTTATCCAGGCCCACATAGGCCATCGAGTCCAGCCCCTGTACCGGATCCCAGGTGTGGAACATCAGGTAGAAGGAAAACAGGATCGGGAACAGCCCGAACACCAAAAAGAGCAGCACAAAGGGACTGAGCAGCGCATACGGCGCCCAGTCCTGGCTCAAGGAGAACGCACGTTTCACCGCTGGGCCCGGCGTTGGATCAAACGGTGCGCATCGGCCAGTGCCTTGTCCACGGCCTTGCCACGGGTCAGCACCTGATCGAGCTCGGCGTTGACGATCTCTTCGGCAATCGGGTCGTTGCGGAACACCCGGGTCGGCTTGATTTTCATCGCGGTGTCGCGCCACTGGGTGCGCGCCACTTGGTTGCCCAAAAACGGCACCGGCTGCTCAAAGAATGCGCCCGACTGGGCCTCTACCAAGGCCGGGAAGGCGTTGAATTTTTCAAACGCCGCTTGTTGCTGTGCCTTGTTGAGCGTCAGGTGCTGGATCAGATCCCAAGCGAGTTCTTTGTTCTGGGCTTTTTTGGGGATGGCGTAGAAGGTGCCGCCCCAAGACGTGGCCAAGCCTTCGGGCAAGGTCGTGCTGCGCCAGTTGCCAGCGGTGTTGGGAGCCAACCAGTTTTGCAGGTGCCCCCCCAGCCAGGCGCCCATCATTTGCACCGTGATGTTGCCGCGCTTGAGACCCTCGCCCCAGTCGTTGGACCATGCGTTGATCTTGGCGTCCAAGTCGTTGTCGCGGATGCTCTTGGCCAGCGTAAAGGCCTGCTGGAAGCGCGGCGATGTGGCCACCACCGACTCGCCTTTGGCGTTGTAGTAGATGCCCTCACCAGCGGGAATGCCGTTGCGAATGACAATGTCTTTCACATCCCGGGCATGGGCCACCAAGTAGGCCCCAGTTTTGGCTTTGACTTGTTTGCCGGCCTCGACAAAGCTACCCCAGTTGGCGGTCAATTGCTCCGGTTTGACGCCCGCTTTGGCCAGGATGTCGTGGCGGTAGAACATGGCGCCCGGCCCAATGTCGGTGGGCAATGCGGTCTGCCCGTTGCGCTCGTCGCGGCCTTGGGCCCAGGCAAAAGGCACAAAACGCGCTTCGAGCCGTCCTGCCGAATAAGGCGCTGCGGCAAGATTCTCCAAACCACCACTTTGTGAGAAGCGGCCCAGGTAGCCGTATTCAATGGTCATCACATCGGGCAAGCCCGACGAGGCGGCCAGCGCGGTGGTCATGGCGGTGTGGTGATCGGCGTATTCGCGGCTGACCACGCGCACTTCCACATTGGGATGCTTTTTGTTCCACTCGGCCAAAGACGATTTGACGATGTCGTCCACGGCAGGAAATGCGGCCACCGTGAGCACCGTCTTCTGGGCCAAAGCGGCCGACGACACCAGGGCACACGCAGCCAAAATCAGGGATTTGCGCATTGCTGTCTCCTTTTATGAAAGCGCTTTCATTCTAATGAATAAAAAAGGACGCGCAAGCGTCCCTAGGGTATGTCCTGAGTGCTCAACCCTCCACCAGCTCAAAGCTGGTGGTGATCTCCGCCGTTTTGGCCAACATGATGCTGGCCGAGCAGTGTTTGTCGTGGCTCATGGCAACGGCACGCTCCACCGCGGCGGCCGGGATGCCTTGGCCGGTGACGGTGAAATGCATGTGGATTTTGGTGAAGACCTTGGGGTCGGTGTCGGCGCGCTCACTGCTGAGCTTGACCGAGCAGCCGCTCACCTTGTGGCGGCCGCGTTTCAAGATCAGCACCACATCGTAAGCGGTGCAGCCGCCGGTGCCGGCCAGCACGGTTTCCATCGGGCGCGGCGCCAGGTTGGCGCCACCGTTTTCAGGCTTGGCGGCGTCGGGCGCGCCGTCCATCATCAGCACATGGCCACTGCCGGTTTCGGCCACAAAGCCCATGTTCGAACGGGTGCCGGTGCTGCCGGTCCAGGTGACGGTGCATTCCATGGAAGTGCTTGAGCTGTGAAATAAAACAACAAAAACAGCGGGGTGTGGTGTTTTTGCGCAAACGTTGTCGTACCACTTGTTGCAATGCAACAAAGCAACCTATACTTACCTTCATTGTACGGTTGTCTCCTCTGCCCCTTGGGGTGGATTCATACCCGGGTCGGTCATCCGTCCCGGGTTTTTTTTCGCCCGAACGGATGCCCCCACTATCATGCGGGGCTTGGCCGCCAGCCGGTGGCCCCTGCCGAACACCGCCCACACCCATGCCCGCCCGTCGCTCTGCTGCAGCCGCCCCCGCCACACTTACCCCCGCCGATTACCTGCGCAAAAGCCTGACCGCCCGGGTCTACGACGTGGCCCGCGAGACCGCCCTGGAACCCGCCCGCGCCCTGGGCCGGCGCCTGCACAACAAGGTGCTGCTCAAGCGCGAAGACCAGCAGCCCGTCTTCAGCTTCAAGCTGCGCGGCGCTTACAACAAGATGGCGCAGCTCACGCCCGAACAGCTGAAAAAAGGCGTGATCTGCGCCTCGGCCGGCAACCACGCCCAAGGCGTGGCGCTGGGCGCCAGCAAGCTCGGCACGCGCGCGGTCATCGTCATGCCCACCACCACACCGCAGCTCAAGATCGACGCGGTCAAACAGCTCGGCGGCGAGGTGGTGCTCAGCGGCGAGAGCTATTCCGACGCTTACACCCACGCCCTGCAATTGGAGAAAAAACAGGGCCTGACCTTTGTGCACCCGTTTGACGACCCGGACGTGATCGCCGGCCAAGGCACGGTGGCGCTGGAAATGCTGCGCCAGTTGCAGACGCTGGGCAGCAACCGGCTCGATGCGGTGTTTGTGGCGATTGGCGGCGGCGGCCTGATCTCGGGCGTGGCCAACATCATCAAGGCGGTGCGCCCCGAGATCAAGGTCATTGGCGTGCAGATGAACGACTCCGACGCCATGATGCGTTCGGTGCAGGCCGGCGAGCGGGTGACGCTGCCCGACGTGGGCCTGTTCTCGGACGGCACCGCGGTCAAGCTGGTGGGCGAAGAGACTTTCCGCGTCGCACAAGGCCTGGTGGACGAATTTATGACGGTCGACACCGACGCGGTGTGCGCGGCCATCAAAGACATTTTTGTCGACACCCGCAGCATCGTGGAGCCCGCCGGTGCGCTGGCGGTGGCGGCGATCAAGCAGTACGTGGCGCAACACAAAACCAAGGGCGAGACCTACGCCGCCATTTTGTGTGGCGCCAACATGAACTTCGACCGCCTGCGTTTTGTGGCCGAGCGCGCCGAGGTGGGCGAAGAGCGCGAGGCCTTGTTTGCGGTGACCATGCCCGAGGAGCGCGGCAGCTTCAAACGCTTTTTGGAAGTGATTGGCAACCTGCCCGGCGGCCCGCGCAACGTCACCGAGTTCAACTACCGCATGAGCGACTCGCAACAGGCCCATGTGTTCCTGGGTCTGACCACACAGGCCAAGGGCGAGAGCGCCAAAATCGCGGCCAACTTCGGCAAACACGGCTTTAAGGCGCTGGACCTGACCCACGACGACTTGGCGCAGGAACACATCCGCCACATGGTGGGTGGGCATTCGGCGCTGTCCCAAGACGAGCGACTGCTGCGTTTTGTGTTCCCCGAGCGGCCAGGTGCGCTGACCAAGTTCTTGAACCTGATGCGCCCGGGCTGGAACATCAGCCTGTTCCACTACCGCAACCAAGGCGCCGACTACGGCCGCATTTTGGTGGGCTTGCAGGTGCCGGCCAAGGACGATAAGGCCTTTGCCAAATTCCTCAGCACCCTGGGCTACCCCTATGTGGAAGAAACCGGCAACCCTGCCTACCGGCTGTTCTTGCGGCGCTGAAGCGCCGCTTCACTGACCCGGCGCGGCGGCAGGTCCCGCAGGTGCTGGACTGGCCCCCGGGGCAGGGGTGTGCAAGCGCAAGGTCTGGGTGGCGGGCCCTTGGGCTTGAGGCCCCAGCCGCACCTCGCGCCCACTAATGCCCTGCAACACCAAGCCGCCATCGGGCAGCGCTTGCCCCACCATCACAGGCCGTGCGCGCTCGCCATTGCGCGAGAGCAGCGCCGCCCCCCGGCCGTCGGGGGTGCTCACCACCCCCAGCAACTGCCAAGCGCCAACGGTTTCGGTGGGCGCCACTGCAGCGACTGTGGTGCCGCGCACCGCAGTCAGCACCGCTTGGGGATCGGTGCTGGGCGCAGCCGCCGCCTGCGCCGGCAAAGCGACCGGCGTGGGCCGGCCCAGCCACTGCAGCGCCCAAGCGCCCACACTCAGGCCCACAGCCAGCCAGACCAGCAGCGTCGCCAAGCCCAGCCCCCAACGGCGGCGGGCGCCACCGCCGACGGCGGTGGATCGGAGTGGCAGGGGCAGCTTGGGTACAGACATGTGCGCATTATCATCACAGGCCCGCAACCTGCGGTTCACCGACCTTGAGCCCTCCACCGCCATGACACACCCGAGCACCACCGTTTCCCGCTTGCGCCAACGCGGCTTCACCCTGATTGAGCTGATGGTGGTGCTGGTCATCATTGGGGTGCTGGGCGCGCTGATCGTGCCCAATGTGCTCAACCGCACCGACGACGCGCGCACCACCGCCGCCCGCACCGACGTCAACAACTTGATGCAGGCGCTCAAGCTCTACAAGCTCGACAACCAGCGCTTTCCCACCACCGAGCAAGGCCTCAATGCGCTGCTGGCCAAACCGGCCGCCGCACCGGTGCCGGCCAACTGGCGGCCCTATGTGGAAAAGCTGCCCACCGACCCCTGGGGCCGGCCTTACCAATACCTCAATCCTGGCCTCAAGGGTGAGGTGGATGTGATGTCGCTCGGCGCCGACGGGCAGGCTGGCGGCGAGGGCCCCAATGCCGACATCGGCAGCTGGCAGTAAACCGCCCCATGCCCGAGCGGACAGCGCGCATCCGCCAGCACGGCTTCACGCTGTTGGAGCTGATGGTGGTGGTGTCGCTGATCGCCCTGTCCACTGCCGCCGTGTCGCTCGCCCTGCGCGACAGCGACACCCAAGCGCTGGAACGTGAAGCACAGCGCCTGGTGGCCTTGCTCGAAGCCGGCCGGGTGCAATCGCGGCTGCAGGGTGTGACGGTGCACTGGGAACCCACTGCCGGCGGTTTTCGGTTGGTGGGCATCCCGGCCAGCACGGGCGCGCCCGACGCGCTGCACCAGCCGCGCCAATGGCTGAGCCCCGGCCTGAGCGCCCGCGTCACCGAACCACCCAACGCCCAGCGCTTGACGCTCGGGCCAGAGCCGCTGATCGGCGCCCAGCGCCTGCTGCTGCAGCAAGGCGACGCGCGGCTGTGGATCACCACCGATGGCCTGGGCGCCTTCGCTTGGCAGCGCGAGGCGCCATGACACATCGCCGCCGCGCGCACGGCTTCACACTGCTGGAGGTGCTGGTGGCGCTGGCCATTTTGGCGCTCGCCTTGGGCGCGGGCATCCAGGCCTCGGGCGCGTTGACGCGCCAGACCGAGCGGCAAAGCGAACAATGGCTGGCCCAGCTGTGTGTGGAAAACGCGCTGGCCGAGCTGCGGCTGCTGCGCCAGCTGCCCGACACCGGCGACACGGTGCGCAACTGCGAGCAAATGGGGCGCACCTTTGCCGTACGGCTGCAGGTGCGGCCCACACCCAACCCGAACTTCCGCCGCGTCGACGCCAGCGCCAGCCGCAGCGGCGACGACAACGCGCCGCGCCTGCTGAGTTTTGCCACCATCGTGGGGCGGTTCTGATGCGCGCGGCCCGGGGCTTCACTTTGATAGAGGTGCTGGTGGCGCTGACCATCATGGCCATCATGGCGGCGCTGGGTTGGCAATCGATCGACACCATGGTGCGCACCCAAACCCTGACGCGCGAACAAGGGCAAGCCACCCAGCGCCTGTCGGCCGGCTTGGAGCAATGGGTGCGCGACCTCGACGAGACACAAACCGACGCAGCGCTCTCACCCGGCGTGCAATACGACGGTCTGGTGCTGCGCCTGGTGCGCCGCGACAGCGCGGAGTCGGCCAGTAGCAGCGCCGGCCTGCGGGTGGTGGCCTGGGCGGTGCGCCCCGGTGCCGAGCGCGCCGAGTGGACCCGTTGGCAGTCGCGCGCGCTGAACGACGACCTGTCGCTGCGCCAAGCCTGGGAGCGCGCCGGCCTGTGGGCGCGCGGCGGCAACATCGCCAACGAACAAGGCGACAGCGCCACCCCCGTGGCGCCGGCCGAGCGCTGGCAGGTGTTTTTTCACCGTGGCGGCAGCTGGGTCAACCCACAATCAGCGGCCGACGGTGGCACCGCAGCGCCACCGGGGCAGCCCGCTGGTTTGCCCGATGGCGTGCGGGTGGTGCTCGATGGCCTGAACGCCCTTGGCTTGTCGGGCCGGCTGCAGCGCGACTGGGTGCAACCCGGCCTGACCCCATCGCGCTCATGAGGCCGCGCCACCTGCCCCCCACCCAGCGCGGCAGCGCATTGTTGCTGGCCATGCTGACCGTGACCCTGGTGGCCACCTTGGCTGCGGCCAGCCTGTGGCAGCAGTGGCAGGCGGTGGCGGTGGAGCAAGCCCAGCGCCAGCGCGTCCAGGCCGCTTTGATACTGCAAGGCGCGCTCGACTGGGCGCGGCTGATCCTGCGCGAAGACGCGCGCGCCAACCAGCGCGAAGGCAATCCCGACCACTTGGGGGAACCTTGGGCCACACCGCTGGCCGAGGCACGTTTGAGCACCTTTTTGGCCGCCGACGGCAACACCGAAGGTCTGCCCGACGCCTTTTTGGCCGGCGACATCCGCGACCTGCAGGCCTGCCTCAATTTCAACAATCTGGTGCCAAGCGATGGCACCCCTTCCGCAGAAGCGGACATCGCCTTGCTGGAACTGGCCAGCCTGCGCCGCTTGTACCGGGAACTGGGCCTGCCGGTGGCCGAAATCGAAGCGGCGGCCGATCGGCTGCTGCGCATCGCCAATGCGCCGCGCGGGCCAGACGCTCCGCCCCACACCCTGCGCCCGCAGCGCCTGGGCCAGCTCAGCTGGCTGGGCATCAGCGAAGCCAGTCTGCGCCGGCTCGACCCTCACCTGTGTGTGCTGCCACAAGCCACCACCGTCAACCTCAACACCGCCTCTGAGACCGTGCTCTTGGCCAGCCTGCCTGGCCTGGATGTGGCGGGCGCCCGCAGCCTGATTCAGGCGCGCGAGCGCAAGCCCTTTCGGGCCTTGTCGGATGCGCAGGCGGTATTGCCCGGTATCGACCGGGTGATGGTGGCGGACCGGTTTGGTGTGCAAAGCCAGTTTTTTGAGGTACGGGGCCAGCTGCGGCTCGACCAATCGCTGCTGGCCGAGCGCTCGCTGGTGCGGCGCCAAGGCCTGGACATCCAGGTGATCTGGCGCGAGCGGTATTCGGTGGCAGCGCCATCCTCCTAGAATCGGCCCAGTTCCATCAGGCGCCTGCAGCCCTGGTCCACCCAAACCGTCCCACACCCCGTGCTGATCCTCACGCCCGTTTTTGCCGACGACCCCACCGCAGCCCCCTCCGCTTGGGACTGGGTGCGCAGCCCCGACGGTGCACAAGTGGTGGCGCGTGGATCCAGCCCCGCCAACGCACTGCCGCACGAGACCGATTGCACCCTGGTGCTGCCGGCGCGCTGGGTGTCGTGGCAGCAGGTGAACTGGCCCAAAGTCTCGGGCGCGCGGCTGCGCGCCGCGCTCGACGGCCTGCTCGAAGACCGGCTGCTGCACGACACCGACCGCCTGCACTTTGCCCTGCCCGCCGAGCTGCGCGCCGGCGAGCCCACCTGGGTCGCCTGCTGCGACCGCGCTCAACTGCAGCGGTGCCTGGAGGCGCTCAACGCCGCTGGTGTGTCTCCGTCTCGCATCACCCCCAGCCTGTGGCCGAGCGACGCCGGATCCGCCCTGGCGCGCATCAGCGCACCCGACGGCGAACACCCTTGGCTGTCGCTGGCCACCGAGGCCGGCTGCAGCCACTGGCCGCTGGCGGTGGCCGCACCGCTGTTGGACAGCTTGGGCCTGCCCGGGCGCGCGGTGCACTGGTCGGCCGACGCGGTGAGCGTGGCCCGGGCCGACACCGCGCTGGGTGTGCGCTGCGCCATCGAATCGGCCGACACTTGGCTGCTGCGCGCGGCCACGAGCCCGTGGAATCTGGCGCAATTCGACTTCAGCCAATCGGCCCACCGCCGCCGCCAGCAGCGCTGGCGCGAGGCCTGGCGCACCCTGCGCCACGACCGCGCTTGGCGCCCGCTGCGCTGGGGCGCGCTGGCCTTGCTGGGGGTGCAACTGCTGGGCTTGAATGTGCACGCCTGGCAACTGCGCCAACAGCTGCACCAGGCCCAGGCCGAACAGCGCCAAGTGCTGCAGGCGCAATTCCCCTCGGTCACGCTGGTGATCGACCCGGTGCTGCAAATGCAACGCGAGCTTGACCGCCTGCGCCAGCGCAGCGGTGCGGTGGGCCCAGCCGATCTGGAGTGGTTGCTGTCCACGCTGGGCCAGGCCGCTGGCAGCGAACCCTGGCCAGGGCTGAGCGCCATCGACCACGACGCCAGCAGCACCCGCCTGAGCGCCGAAGCGCTGGACCCCGGGCAATTGGGTGTTTGGCAGGCCCGCCTGAGCGCCACTGGCTTGGCGGTGCAGACCGAAGGCCCGTCACTGGTGGTGCGCCGATGAACCAACCCGCCAAACCGAACCCGCTGCTGCAACGCTGGCAACAGCTCGGCGAGCGCGACCGCCGTGCCATCGCTTGGGGAGCCGCGCTGTTGGGCCTGGCCCTGCTGTGGTGGCTGGCCCTGGCACCGGCCATCGCCACCTGGCGCGAGGCACCGGCACGCATCGCCACCGAGCGGGCGACACTGCAGCGCCTCAAAGACATGGCGCAAGAAGCCCAAACGCTGCAAGCCCAGGCGCGCGCGCCCGGCGACACACCGGCGCTCGATCGCCTGCGCCAATTCAGCACCACCCTGGGCGAGCGCGCCCAGATCGCCGCGCAAGGCGACAGCGTGGTGGTGACCTTGACGGCGGTGCCGGCCACCGAATGGACCCCGTGGCTGGCCCAGGTGCGGCTCAACGCCCAGCTCAAACCCAGCCAAGTGAGCATGCGCGCCGCGCCCGACGGCACATGGAGCGGCACGCTGGTGTTTGCCGCCAACGCGCCATGAACACGCGATTCGCCGCCCTGGGGGCGCTGCTGGGCCTGCTCGCCGCCCTGTTGCTGTTTGCACCCGCCAGCTGGTTGGCCCACGGCGTGGCACAAGCCAGCGGCGGCAGGGTGCAATGGCCCAACGCCAGCGGCACCGTCTGGCAAGGCCAAGCCGATTGGTTGCTGAGCGCTGGCCCCGGCAGCGCCGACCGCAGCCAAATTCCGCAGGGCGTGCGCTGGTCGCTGCGCCCCCGCTGGAGCAACGGCCCGGCGCTGGGCCTGCGCTTGTGGCTGCCCTGCTGCGCCAGCGAGCCGCTGCAAGGCGGTGTGGCATTGGGCACAGCGGGCCTGCGCTGGTGGCTCGACCCCCACAACAGCCGCTGGCAAACCCAGTGGCTCAGCGGTCTGGGCACCCCGTGGAACACCCTGCAGCTCGACGGGGCGTTGCAGCTGCGGCTCGGCGCGTGGCAAGGCCAAGTGGCGCGGCAACGCGCCAGCGCCAGCGGAGAACTCGATGCCCAGGTGCTGGACATGGCCACCCGCCTGTCCACCTTGCGTCCGGTCGGCAGCTACGCGCTGCAGCTGCGCAGCACACCCGAGCGCAGCCGCTTGGAACTCAGCACCCTGCGCGGCGATCTGCGCTTGCAGGGACAAGGCCAGTGGGTGGGCGGACGCCTGCGCTTCACCGGCGAGGCCAGCGCCAGCCCCGAACGCGAGGCCGCGCTGGCCAACCTGCTCAACATCATTGGCCGACGGCAAGGCAGCCGCTCGGTGATCCAGATTGGTTAGGATGAAACCCATGACAGCCCTCAAGCCCTTTCCCGGTGTCTGGTCTGCACTGGCGCTGGCGCTGCTGCTCAGCGGCACGCTTGGCGACACCGCGCACGCCCAGTCGCGGCGCGAAGAGCCGGTGAGCCTGAACTTTGTCAACGCCGACATCGAGGCGGTGGCGCGCACCTTGGCCACCATCAGCGGGCGCAGCGTGGTGGTGGACCCGCGCGTCAAAGGCACCATCACCCTGGCCACCGAACGGCCGGTGGCGCCAGCCCTGGCGCTCAAGCAGTTTGGCAGCGCGCTGCAGCTGCAGGGCTTTGCGCTGATCGACAGCGATGGTCTGTACAAAATTGTGCCCGACGCCGACGCCAAGCTGCAAAGCGGCACCGTCAACGCCGGCGCTACCAGTGCGCTGCCGGTGGCCAATCAGGTGGTGACCCAGATCTTCAAGCTCAACCACGAGAACGCCAACAACCTGGTGCCCATCCTGCGGCCCTTGATCTCGCCCAACAACACCATCAACGTCAACCCGGGCACCAACGCGCTGGTCATCACCGACTACGCCGACAACCTGCGCCGGCTGGGCCGCATCGTGGCCGCACTCGACGTGGCCAATGCCACCGACATTGAGGTCATTCCCCTGCGCCATGCGGTGGCGGCCGATCTGGTGCCGCTGCTGCAAAAGCTCATCGAGCCGGGCGCCACCACCCCCGCCCAGGGCCAGACCGATAACAGCACACGCAACACGCTGCTGGCCGAACCGCGCAGCAACAGCCTGGTGATCCGCGCCGCCAACCCGGCGCGCCTGGCGCTGATGCGCTCGCTGATCGCGCGGCTGGACGTGCCCAGCTCGGACAACGCCAGCGGCAACATCCATGTGGTCTATCTGAAAAACGCCGACGCAGTGGCCCTGGCCACCACCTTGCGCGCCGCGCTGGCGGGCGAGGCCGGCGCTTCCGGTGGTGTGGGCGCCGGTGGCAGCAACACGCCCAACCGTCCGGCCTCCGGCGGCGCCAGCGCCCCGGTGACGCCCAGTGCACAACCCTCCACCGGTGGCCAAATCCAGGCCGACCCAGCGACCAACGCGCTCATCATCACCGCGCCCGAGCCGCAATACCGCCAATTGCGCGCAGTGATCGACCAGCTCGACGCGCGCCGCGCCCAGGTGTATGTGGAGAGCCTGATCGCCGAGGTCAACGCCGACAAAGCGGCCGAGTTCGGCATCCAGTGGCAAGGTCCGATCGGCAAAGACGGCAACAGCCTGATTGGCCTGTTGGGCACCAACTTTGGGCGCGACGGCAACAACATCATCAACCTGGCGCGCGGCACCAACCTGCCCAGCCAAGGCCTGAACTTTGGTGTGGCGCGCGACACCAATGGCGTGTATGTGTTGGGCTTTTTGGCGCGCTTTCTGCAGGCCAATGGCGACGGCAATATTTTGTCCACACCCAATTTGCTGACGCTGGACAACGAAGAGGCCAAGATCGTCATTGGCCAAAACGTGCCCTTTGTGACCGGCCAATACACCAACAACAACAGCAACACCGGCGCGGTCAACCCGTTTCAGACCATCGAGCGCAAGGACGTGGGCCTGACCCTGCGGGTCAAGCCGCAAATCAGCGAGAACGGCACCATCAAGATGACCATCTTCCA
>CAZYUD010000014.1:0-96220 GCA_964650505.1 uncultured Hydrogenophaga sp. | reverse complement strand
TCATTGCCCGAAGTTTGCTTTATCTCACCTGTTCAGATTTCCGGAGCCACTTCTGGGCGAGCATCAATAACCTTCCCAAACGCATCGACGTCATAGAAGATGGCTGTCGCGTCGTCTACCGAAAAACTGACACCAGTGATCTTGCGCTCTTCCGAAGTGACATGTTCGCCACCGAAGAGAGCGAAGTGAGGGAATACGGTTGAGAAGTGGTATGTCTCGCTGCCTCGATACCCAGTGCCCGGGCCAGACAGGGTGATGCAGTCAATCAACGAGACTTTAGAACGATCATGGAAGGTTCCAAGGATGTCCTTGCTGTCGAGAGTATTGAAGGCGGACGTGGAATAGAGATTGAGCGACGTTGCCCCCCGCTTTAGCTCGAGCTCGCCATGCAGTTCAGTGCCATCTGCAATCAGGAAGGTTCCTTGCTTACGAAAGTCGTTGAATGTATCCATAGCGGTTATTCTTGCCCTCAGGTTTTCTCTTCTAAACCCAATCTGACGCAACGCGACTGGGCGTTACTTTTGTAGCTCTATCTCGTCTAGCTTCTTCAAACGACCGAAAAGCGTTTTGCGATCTGGAAGTTGAGCGCTCGCAAATGAGATGAAGTTTGCGATGACGCATGCTGCCCATTGGCTCATTCGCACCAGATCGCTGGGCGTGATATGTCCGTGAGCTGCGGCATGCAAAGCCTTAGCAGGCCGTTGAAAAAGTCCTGAGGAACGAAACACCGCCAAAGCCCGACCTCCCAGAACGGCCTACAAGCGATTTTTCTGGAGTGGGCAAGGGGTGAAGCCCCCCAGAAATCGGCATTTTTTGAGCCCTCGCCGACTTTTTCAACAGCCTGTTAGATCTTTTGGCATACAACGCCTTCACCTTCCCTCGATTACTTTTGTAGTCATTTTTTTCCATCGCTGGAAAGTGACCGTGAGTCAAAACTGCTGTCACTCCGATGGCTAGAGCCTCTGTGATTTCCTGCTCTTCGAGTGTAAAGAAGCACTCGAGACAACTCCAATACTTCACGAACTGCATAACTGGCACAGAGTCCCGATGGGCGTCGCCATACCAATACACAGCTCGGCATATTGCATCCTCCACGTCCGAACGCGAGGTCTTGCCCAACATAGCGAACCCATACTTCGCAAATCCAGGCCCAGTCAGTCTCTTTGCGCGTTCTTTATCGATCTCAAGGCGTTGCCCTACCCCTCCGCTGGTGCTCCAACCGATGAAGTCTGCTCCGTCAGCCCAGTGCAAATAGCCGGAAACTTTAGGAAAACCAGAAGCGATGATCGGTACATGAATCTTGAAGGATGTCGCACCGCGATCAAACTCGTAGCCGGCGATGACCGCCAAAAGGCCAGATGCCAAGCTCGTCTGCTCTCTAAACCGGAGCCTTGCGGCATCAAACGTACCTGGAAACACACCAGCAATACAAGGTTGCTTGCGAATCTGATCCGATAGCCATGCGGGAGTTGTATCGGCCAACATCTTTCCGTGTTGAGCGACAAAAGCATCCACAGATTGACAGATAGTCAAAGTCCCAAGTTGAAGCTCCTCAACCCCAACAAGCTTCACACCAACCACTGGTGCCACAAACCAACGATCCCGAATACTGTTCGTCAGCTCTTTCGCTACAAGGGAGACCAACTCTGCTGCGTCCTCCGGCCTTACCTTCTGCGCTAGACATTGCTCAACGACTTTCCGCACAGCACTCCCAAGGTCTGAGTAGAGGATTTCAGGACCGCACATCCCGACGTCTCGAAGGGTTGCAACAATGCGGTCGTGCGCCGCGATGCCTTGGTCACTGAGTAGTCTCTTGGCGCTAGGCTCGTGAGAAACAGATATGAGTCGTCTGATGACATCAATGGCCTCCATCTGCATCAGCGCAGAAGCCTCGTCGAAGGCGTTCGGAGTAAACAGCTCGCGCATGCAGCGGTCAAGCACACGCTTCTTTTTCGATGTCAGCTTGAAGGAGGCATCTCGTTGCACGTTTATCCCTTGGGCTCGTCTTGTAACTTCTGATTGTCATGGCACTGGCCAGTCATTTGCCGCGCTCTTCATACAGATAGACAACACCCCCGATTTACATCAAACCTCAACTATTTTTGCACCCCGTTGCAGATAACCGACACCACACTTTTTTCGCCGGTGCTACCTTCGCCGCACCATGAAAAAGCTCTGGGACATTTCTCCTCCAGTCCACGCCGGTGCGCCGGTTTTTCCGGGCGACACCGCCTACAGCCAGCAGTGGGTGGCGAGCATCGGGCCGGGCTGTCCGGTCAATGTCAGCGCCATCACGCTGAGCCCGCATGTGGGCGCACACGCCGACGCGCCGCTGCATTACGACCCGTCAGGCGCGGCGATTGGCGATGTGGATCTGCACACATTTATTGGCCCGTGCCGGGTGATTCACGCTATGGGCTGCGGGCCGCTGGTGATGCCTGAGCACATCGCCCACGCGATGACCGACCTGCCGGGGCGAGTGCTGGTGCGCATGTACACCCACATGCCACAAGACACCTTCGACAACGCCCTGCCCGCTTTTGCGCCCGAAACCATCGCGCTGTTGGCCGACCACGGTGTGCGGCTGGTGGGCACCGACAGCGCCAGTGTGGACCCCGCCAGCAGCAAAACGCTGGACAGCCACCAGGTGCTGCGCCAGCGCGGCCTGCGCGTGCTGGAAAACCTCTTGCTCGACGAGGTGCCCGAGGGCGATTACGAGCTGATCGCCCTGCCCTTGCGGCTCACCACCGCCGACGCATCGCCGGTGCGCGCGGTGCTGCGAGAACTTTGAACCGGAAGACACACCATGACCACTTTGCAAGACTGCCAGGCGCTCGACGCCCAAGACCCGCTGCGCGCCCTGCGCGAACAATTTGTTTTGCCTGAGGGCACGATTTACCTCGACGGCAATTCGCTCGGGGTGATGCCGCGCAGCACCCCGGCCCGAGTGGCCGATGTGGTGACGCGCGAATGGGGCACCGACTTGATTCAAAGCTGGAACAAGGCCGGCTGGTTTGCCATGCCGCAGGCGGTGGGCGACAAGATTGCGCGGCTGATTGGCGCGGGCGCGGGCGAGGTGGTGGCGACCGACAGCACCTCCATCAACCTGTTCAAGGTGCTGAGCGCGGCCATCGACATGGCCAAAGCCGACGCGCCGCAGCGCCGCCGCATCGTGAGCGAGCGCAGCAACTTCCCGACCGACCTCTACATCGCCGAGGCGCTGTGCAAACAGCACGGCATGGAGCTGGTGCTGGTGGAGCCCGAAGAGATCGCCGCGTCGCTCACCGCCGAGGTGGCGGTGCTGATGCTCACCCATGTGAACTACCGCACCGGCGCCATGCACCACATGGCCGCAGTGACGGCCGCCGCGCACGCCGAAGGCATCTTGACCGTGTGGGACTTGGCGCACAGCGCCGGCGCGGTGCCGGTGGACCTGCGCGGCGCCAAGGCCGACTTTGCGGTGGGCTGTGGCTACAAGTATTTGAACGGTGGCCCGGGCGCGCCGGCCTTTGTCTGGGTCAACCCCTTGCACGCCGACCGCTTTTGGCAGCCCTTGGCCGGCTGGTGGGGCCACGCCGCGCCTTTTGCCTTCACGCCCGATTACCAGCCCGCGCCGGGCATCACCCGCTACCAGTGTGGCACCCAACCCATGATCAGCCTGGCCGCGCTCGATTGCGGTGTGGACACGGTGCTGGCCGCCGAGGCGCTGGGCGGCATGGCGGCGCTGCGCACCAAGTCGCTGGCGCTGACCGATCTGTTCATTCGTTTGGTGGAAGAGCGTTGCGCCGGTCACGGCCTGGGCTTGGCCACGCCGCGTGAGCACGCGCAGCGGGGATCACAAGTCTGTTTGACCCGGCAAGAAGGCGCCTACGCCATCGTGCAGGCGCTGATCGCGCGCGGTGTGGTGGGCGACTTCCGCGCGGGCGATGGTGGGCGGCACTTGGACATTTTGCGTTTTGGCTTCACGCCGCTCTACATCGGCTTTGTGGATGTGTGGAACGCGGTGGAGCACCTGAGGCAGGTGCTGGAGAGCGGCGAATGGCAGCGCCCGGAGTTCGCCAAAAAGCATGCGGTCACTTAAGACACCCCCCTGCGCCGCTTCGCGTCTTCCCCCTGGAGGGGGACCACGCCTGCAGCCCGGCAAAGCCGGTTCTGCGGCGTGCTGAACCAGGCACCTCAAAACGAACAGGACTTGTTATGACTTGCCCGTATCACACCGAAGGTATCGTGCGCGACGAAAAAGCGCAGCTCGATTTCAGCGCCGACATGAGCTATGGCGACTACCTGCAGCTCGACGCCATCCTGAACGCCCAAAAGCCGCTGTCGCCCGCCCACGACGAGATGCTGTTCATCGTGCAGCACCAGACCAGCGAGCTGTGGATGAAGCTGATGCTGCACGAGCTGGGTGCCGCCATGCGCCACATCGCCAGCGACCAGCTCAGCCCCGCCTTCAAAGAGCTGGCGCGGGTGTCCAAAATCATGGAGCAGCTGGTGCACGCCTGGGACGTGCTGGCCACCATGACACCGCCTGAGTACAGCGCAGTGCGGCCCTATCTGGGGCATTCCAGCGGCTTTCAGAGTTTTCAGTACCGCTGCATCGAGTTCAGCATGGGCAACAAAAACGCCGCCATGCTGCTGCCCCACGCCCACCACAGCGAGCGCGCGGCCATGGTGCAGGCCGCGTACGAGGCGCCATCGCTGTACGACGAGTGCCTGCGCCTGCTGGCGCGCCGGGGCATTGCCGTGCCCGAGAGCCACACCCAACGCGACTGGACCCAACCCTACCCCGCCAGCGCGGCGGTGGAACAGGCTTGGCTGGAGGTGTACCGCGCGCCCGAACGCCACTGGGACCTGTACCAACTGGGCGAAGAACTCACCGATCTGGAAGACGCGTTTCGCCTTTGGCGCTTCCGCCACGTGACCACGGTGGAGCGGGTGATTGGCTTCAAGCGCGGCACCGGCGGCACAGGCGGGGTGAACTACCTGCGCAAGATGCTGGACGTGGTGCTGTTCCCCGAGATTTGGTCGCTGCGCACGCAGCTGTAAGGGCCGGGCGGGCGCCGCTACACTCGCTGGCATGTTTGCGTCCAGCCCTGTGTCACCGAAGCGCCGCCACCTGCTGCTGGCCGGCTTGGCTTGCGCCGCTCCCGCTTGGGCCCAGCCCACAGCCACCGTCGTGGCCGCTTCCGACTTGCAATTTGCGCTGGAAGAGATACACGCCCAATTCCGGGCCCAAACCGGGCAGCAGCTGCGGCTGGTGTTTGGCTCGTCGGGCCACTTTTTTTCGCAGTTGCAGCAAGGCGCGCCCTTTCACCTGTTTTTGTCGGCCGACGAGCGTTTTGTGTTTCAGCTCGCCGATGCGGGTGTGGCGCAAGACCGTGGGCGCCTGTACGCGCGCGGGCGCATTGGGTTGATGGTGCCGCACGGCTCGCCGCTGCGGGCCGACGGTGAGCTGCGCGACCTGGCCCTGGCGCTGCAAGACGGCCGCTTAAAAAAGCTCGCCATCGCCAACCCCGAACACGCGCCTTATGGCGCGCGCGCCCGCGAAGCGCTGCAACACGCCGGCCTGTGGCCTACGCTGCAAGGCCGGCTGGTGCTGGGCGAAAACATTTCGCAGGCCACGCAGTTTGCGCTGTCGGGCTCGACACAAGGCGGCATCGTGGCGCAGTCGCTGGCCTTGGCGCCGAGTGTGGCCAGCCGGGGCCGCTTTGCCCTGATCCCCGAGGCTTGGCACCAGCCGCTGCTGCAGCGCATGGCGCTGATGAAAAACGCACCACCGGCGGCACAGGCGTTTTACGCCCACCTGAGCAGCCCCGCCACGCAGGCGGTGCTGGAACGCTACGGCTTTGCCGTGCCGCGCTGAAAGGCCGCCATGGATTGGCAAGCGCTGTGGTTGTCGGTGGAGCTGGCCCTGGCCACGCTGCTGGTGCTGACCCTGCCCGCGCTGGCGCTGGCGCGCTGGCTGGCGCGCACACGCGGCGCCCACAAGGTGTGGATAGAAGCGGCGGTGCTGATGCCGCTGGTGCTGCCGCCCACGGTGTTGGGTTACTACCTGCTGGTGGGGTTGGGCGGACAGTCGTGGATCGGCCAGTGGCTCGGTGGTTTTGGGCTGTCGCTCACCTTCAATTTTGCTGGGCTGGTGTTCGCCTCGGTGGTGTTCAACATCCCGTTCATGGTGCAGCCCATGCAGCGCGCGTTTGAAAGTGTGCCGGGTGGCCTGCGCGAAGCCGGCCTGACCTGTGGGCTGAGCCCGCTGGAGGTGTTTTGGCGCATTGAGCTGCCGCTGATTTGGCCCGGTGTGTTGTCGGCCTTGGTGATCACCTTTGTGCACACGCTGGGGGAGTTTGGCGTGGTGCTGATGGTGGGCGGCAACATCCCAGGCGAGACCAAAACCATTGCGGTGGCGATTTACGACCGGGTGCAGGCCTTTGACTTGCACAGCGCCCACACCATGGCGGCCACGCTGGTGGCGGTGTCGATGGTGGCGGTGGCGGCGTCGCTGCTGACCAGCCGACGGCTGCGGCGCGCCCCCGGAGACGCGGCGTGAACGGCGCGCTCGACATCACCCTGGCGCAGCAAGCGCCGATGCGGCTGCACGGCGGCCTGCGCTGCGCACCGGGCCAGTTGGTGGCGCTGGTGGGCCCATCGGGTGCGGGCAAAAGCTCGCTGCTGCGGGCGGTGGCCGGGTTGATGCGGCCCGAGCACGGGCGCATCGCCTTGGGCGACGCGGTGTGGAGCGACTCCAGCACCGGCGTGTTTGTGCCGCCGCAGCACCGGCGTGTGGGCATGGTGTTTCAAGACTACGCGCTGATGCCGCACCTGAGTGCGCTGCACAACGTGGCCCTGCCCTTGCGCGACGCCGACCGGCTCAGCCAAGCCCGGCAAATGTTGCAACGGGTGGGCCTGAGCGAAGAGCAAATGCTGCGCCGCCCCAGCGCCTTGTCGGGCGGGCAACAGCAACGGGTGGCGGTGGCGCGCGCCTTGGTGCGCCAGCCCTCGGTGCTGCTGCTGGACGAGCCGTTTTCAGCGGTGGACCAGATGACGCGCCAGTCGCTCTACGCCTTGCTGGCCGACCTGCGCGCCGACATTGCGGTGCCCATGCTGCTGGTGACCCACGACCTGCACGAGGCGCGGCTGCTGGCCGACGAGCTGGTGGTGATGGCCGAGGGCGAGGTGCTGCAGCAAGGCAGCGCACAAGCGATTCACAACGCACCGCGCAACGCGCGGGTGGCCGACGTGGTGGGCATTGCCAACCGCTTCACTGGCGTGTGGCGCGGCCCCGATGCCAACAGCGCCACCGGCCAAGGCTGGCTGGAGTGGACACACCAAGGCCGCGTGCTGCCCCTCTGTGTGACCGACAAAGGGCGCATTGCGCCAGGCCAAGCGGTGAGCTGGGTGATCCCCGGCACTGGGCTGCAATTGCTCGGGCTAGGCCATGCAACACCCGCTAAAGCCAGCACGGCCTGCGACAGCGCACTGGCTCTGCCGGCCACGGTGCTGAGCGTGCGCCACCTCGGCGAGGTGTGGCTGGTGCGGGTGTGCTGCGAGCCCCTCAACGCCACCGTGCAACTGCAACTCACTGGCAGCGAATGGCAAAGCTTGGCACCCGGCCAAGTCACCATCCTGCAATTGGACCGGCTGGCGGTGCACATCATGCCCAGCAAACCGACGCCACCCCTGTGGGCAGCGGCGGCAATCAACTGACCTTGGGCGGTCCGCTGTAGAGCCAGGGCTTGTCCATCAAGCGTTGGCTGGCCAGCGCCAAGGCGATGTTGCGGCCCCAGCGCATCGGGCCGCTGGCATGAAAAATCTCGCCGTTGCGCGCTGCCTCGGCCTGCACACGGGCGTTGCGTTCCCAGCGCAGCGCGGCGTACCGCGCCAGCACCGCCGGCCAATCGGCAGGCTCGGCCCCTGGCGCCAACAAGCCCAAGGTCCAGGCGTCTTCCAGCGCCATGGCCGCGCCCTGGGCCAAATAGGGCCGCATCGGGTGGGCGGCATCACCCAGCCAAGCCACCCGCCCCTGGGCATGAAAGTCGGGGCCTTCCTCGGGTGGCCGGTCGTGCAAGACCCAGCGGGTCCAGCTGGGCACACGCTCCAGCAAGGCGCGCAGTCCAGCGTGTACCGGGCCCAGCGCGCCCATCAAGTCGCCAAGCTGTGCCCCTTGGCTCCAACCGCCGCGTTGCGGTTCGTCCACTTGTCCATGGACCACCGCCACCACATTGAGCCATTGGCCCCCGCGCACCGGGTAGTGCACCAGGTGCATGCGCGGCCCCAGGGATGCCACCACGCGGTCCATCGGCACCGCAGACGGCACATCCCGCGCCGGCACCATGCCCCGGTAGGCCAAGTGCCCTGTCGGGCTGGCCACGCCATCGCGGTCGAGCAGCAAACGGATCTGGCTCCACACGCCGTCTGCCGCCACAAAGGCGTCGGCTTGGGCCACCCAACCGCCCTGCTCGGTTTGCACCCGCACTGCGTCGGGGCCATTGGTGATGGCTTGCACCCGGGTGCCCAAGTGCAAATGCACGCTCGGCAGGGTCCGCAACGCGACAAACAACAAGCGGTGCAAATCGGCGCGGTGCACCGTGGCATACGGCATGCCATAGCGCCGCTCGGCATGGCGGCCCAAACGCAGGGTTCCCAGCACGGCGCCGCTGCGAGCGTCGTCGGCCTGCAAGGCTTCGGGGAAGGCCGCCACCGCACGCAAGGCGTCGGCCAGACCCCAATCGTGCAACACCCGCACCGCGTTGGGGCCAAGCTGTATGCCAGCACCCACTTCACCAAAATGGTCGGTCTGCTCCAGCAGCTCCACCGCCACCCCGGCACGGGCCAGCGCAAGCGCGGCTGCGAGGCCACCGATACCACCACCCGCGATCAGGACAGAGCTTGTCATGCGCGGATTGTGCAGCAAGGCAGGCGCTACAAAACCCGTCCGTACCACGCAAGTGACAACCCGGCGGCCAGGGCCATCAAAACCGCAGCCAGCATGGCCAACAACCCTGCCACTTCGGTCTCTTTTTTCTCAACAGCAAGCCGGCTACCCAGCGATTGGTAGACCTGTTTGAGGTTGTCGGCGGTGCCCGCATAAAAGTACTCGCCTTGGGTGGTGCGGGCCACGGCCTTGAGGCTTTCTTCGTCCAGCCGCACCCGCATCGACCAGCCCTCAAAGCCAATCACTTCGCCATCCACTGTGCCAATGCCCACCGTGTAGACCCGTACCCCCCGGTCGGCCGCCAGCTGGGCCGCCTCGGCGGTGTCCACCCCAGTGGTGCGCTGGCCATCGGTGAGCAAGATGATGGCCGCCGAGCTGTACGAGCCCGGCGCCACCGGTGCCGGGGCGGGGCCCTCAGGTGCGGCTTGTCCCAGAGCGCGGCCTTGTGGCGCAAAAGGATCGGTATTGCGCGCAAATGCCAGCTGCGACAGCGCGTTGCGCTGCTCCGGAAAAATTTCCGCCAACGCCACCACAATCGCGCTGCCAATGGCGGTGGCGCGCTGCAGGTGGAATTTGTCGATCGCCGCCGCCAGATCGTCGCGGTTCACAGTGGCCGGCTGCACCACCTGGGCCGATCCGGCAAACGCCACGATGCCCACTTTCACATGGCGCGGCAAATCGGCAATAAAGGCCTTGGCCGCGTTCTGCGACGCCACCAAGCGGTTGGGTTCCACATCGGTGGCGCGCATGCTGCCCGACACATCCATTGCCAGCATGATGGTCTGGTTGTTGGAGGGCAGCAACAGCTTCGCCACCGGGCGCGCTGCGGCCAGCAAACTCAAGCCCAAGGCCAACCACAGCAACAGCGGCGGCAGATGGCGGCGCCAGCCACCCCCACTGGCCAGCGCCTGGCGCACCAAAGCGAGCTGGCCGTAGGCCAAGGTGTGGCGCTTGCGCCGGCGCAGCAGCCAAACGTACAACAACAGCATCAGGGGCCAGAGCAGTAAGGCCCACAACCACTGCGGCCACACAAAATGCAACGGCAGGTTCATGGTCTGGCTCCTTCAGGGACAGCGCTGGGTCGGTGGGGCATGACTGGCCCGCGCGAGCGCGCCTGGCGCAGCTGGGCCAAGCGCAGCAAGGCTTGGGCCCAATCGCCGTCGGTCACCAGGTCCAGCACATCCGCACCGGCGCCGGTGAGCTGGGCGTGCACCTGCAGTTCGCGCTCATTGGCCAAACGCGCAAACCGCGCCCGAAAACGCGGGTCGTGGGTGTCCACCTGCAGCAACTCACCGGTTTCGGGGTCGCTCAATGTGATCAGCCCCAAGTCGGGCCAGTGCCGCTCCAGCGGATCGATCAGCCGCAGCGCCAGCACATCGTGGCGTTGCGCCAGCCGGCCCAGGGTGGTGTCCCAGCCGGGCTCAGAAATAAAATCCGACAGCAGCGCCAGCGTGCAGCGCCCGCGCACCAGCGCACCCGCGTGCCGCAACAAGGTATCGAGCCGGGTGGGCCGACCGCTGGGCGGCGCCACTGGCGCCTGCAGCGCCTGCAACAAGCGCAGCAGCTGGGCCCGCCCACCGCGCGCAGGCAGCACCTGGGGTGGATGGCCTTCGCCGTGGTAGATCACCGCGCCCACCCGGTCACCGTGGCGCCCCATCCAGCGCGCCAGGGTCAGCGCCACATCGCGCATCAGCTCCTGCTTGCTCTGGGCACCCGAGCCAAAAGACTGCGAAGGGCTGCGGTCGATCAGCAACCACGCCACCATGTCCCGGTCTTCGTTGTAGACCCGCACATGCGGCTGCCCCATGCGGGCGGTGACATTCCAATCCATGTGGCGCACATCGTCGCTGCTCTGGTACTCGCGCAGATCGGCCAAGTCGGTGCCAGCGCCCCGGTGGCTGCTGCGGTGTTTGCCCTGCAACAGGCCGTTGAGCCGGCGCAACACCATCCAGTCGATGCGCTGCAGCAGCGCCTCGGCTTGGGCGTTGGTCCATGGCACCGGCGCTGCGGCCACGGCCGCCACAGCCTTTGCAGCAGGGGTTCGGCGCCACCACATGGCCCAAGCCCTCAGGCGGCACGCTGGGTTTGCAGCGGCTGGGCCGGCGCGGCCACCTGCGCCAGCACCTGCTCGACCACCACCTCGGGGCTCAGGCCGCGGCCCAAGCCTTCGTACGACAGCAACACCCGGTGGCGCAGCACATCGGCCGCAATGTCGCGCATATCGGCCACCAGCGCATAACTGCGTCCGCGCATCATCGCCAGGGCGCGCGCGCCCTCCACCAGGGCAATGGTGGCGCGTGGGCTGGCGCCGTAGGTGATGCAGCCCTCCAGCGGCGCCAGCCCGTGGCGTGCCGGGTGGCGGGTGGCGCTGACTAGCCGCACCGCGTACTGCACCAAGGCGGGGTCCACATACACCTCGCGGCACTGGCGCTGCATGGCGGCCAATTCGTCGGTGTTGGCCACCGCTTGCACCTGCACCTTCGGGCCGGTGACGCGCTCCACAATCACCGCCTCTTCTTCGTCGCTGGGGTAGTCGACCAGCACCTTCATCATGAAGCGGTCCACCTGCGCTTCGGGCAGCGGGTAGGTGCCTTCGGTCTCAATCGGGTTTTGGGTCGCCATGACCACAAAGGGGTGCGGCACCCGGTGGGTCTGGCCGGCGATGGTGACCTGGCGCTCTTGCATCACCTCCAGCAAGGCGCTTTGCACCTTGGCCGGCGCGCGGTTGATTTCGTCGGCCAGCAAGAGGTTGGCAAACACCGGCCCCAAGCTGGTGGAAAACTCACCCGTGCCCGGGTGGTACAGCCGGGTGCCCACCAAATCGGCCGGCACCAAATCGGGCGTGAACTGAATGCGTTTGAACTCGCCTTGAATCACATCGGCCAGGGTTTTGATGGTCAGGGTTTTGGCCAAGCCGGGCACCCCTTCCACCAGCAAGTGCCCACCGGCCAGCGTGGCCACCATCACCCGCTCCAAAAAGCGGTCTTGGCCCACCACCACACGCTTGACCTCGTACAAGATGCGCTCCATGGTGAGCGCGGTGTGCTCGGCGGCTTGCGGGTTGGACATGTGGACTCCTGTTCAGAACGGGGGTTGCCCCACCGCGCCAGCGGCGTTTTCAATGGGCACAGCAAAGCCAATGCCCAAAAACGTGCGGTTGCGGGTGGGGTTGAGGATGCCGGTGACGATGCCCACCACCTCACCGTCGAGCGTGACCAGCGGCCCGCCCGAATTGCCGGGGTTGGCTGCCGCGTCGAACTGGATCAGGTTGCTCAGCTCCTGCTGGCCGTCGGGCGACTGGAACGAGCGACCCAGCCCCGACACCACCCCGGCCGACACCGACGGGCCAATGCCAAACGGAAAGCCCACCGCCACCACCCCGTCGCCAGGATTGAGGTCGTGGGTGCTGCGCAAGGTGGCGGCCTGCAAATCGTCGGGAATGGTCGCGGCCTGCAACACCGCCAAATCGTCCTTGGCCTGCACGCTGATGACCTGCGCGGCCGATTCGCTGCCATCGGCAAACACCACCACCAGTTCGCTGCCGCCTTGCACCACATGCAGATTGGTGAGGATGACACCGGTGTTGATGATCACCACCCCCGTGCCTTCGCCGCGCTCCACCCGCTGGTCTTTGGCATCGCGCCCAAAAGCCAGCACCTGCACCACCGAGGGCCGAATGCGCTCGGCCGCACGCGCGGTGGCCGAGGGCAGCGGCTGGGTGCTCAAGGTGCGAAGCACGGCGGCGTCGATGTCTTTTTGGGTCAGTGCCGCTGGGCGCTGCTGCAGCTGCCACAAAGCCCACAGCGCCAACGCCAACACGGCCGCCAACGCACCCCAGATCAGACCCGGGTGGCGCGCCGACAAACGTGGGAAACTGGGATTGGGCATGGCTAAAGGGGGGCAAAAGCACAACAACCTGCGCTGCATGATGCCCCAAGGCCCCGCCCGGCTCAAGTGCCGGCACAAAAACCCCGCCGACCGATGGCGCGTGCGGCCGGCAAGCCAATGCGGGACAATTCGGCCCCATGAAAGCCCCCGAACTGCTGCTCCCCGCCGGCACGCTGCAACGCATGCGCGCCGCCTACGACTTTGGCGCCGACGCGGTCTACGCCGGCCAGCCCCGCTATTCCTTGCGCGCGCGCAACAACGAATTCAAGCTCGAACAACTGGCCACCGGCATCGCCGAGGCCAAGCAGCGCGGCAAAAAATTCTTTGTCACCAGCAACCTCATCGCCCACAACGACAAGGTGCGCACCTACCTGCGCGACCTGCAACCGGTGATTGAGTTAAAGCCCGACGCCCTCATCATGGCCGACGCCGGCCTGATCATGCTGGTGCGCGAGCAAATGGAAAAAGGCCTGTGGCCCGAGGTGCCGATCCACCTCTCGGTGCAGGCCAACACCACCAACAGCGCAGCGGTGAAGTTCTGGCAAAAGCAAGGCGTCTCGCGCATCATCCTGAGCCGCGAATTGAGCCTGGACGAAGTGGCCGCCATCCGCAACGACTGCCCCGACATGGAGATCGAGGTGTTTGTGCACGGCGCGCTGTGCATCGCCTATTCGGGCCGTTGTTTGCTCAGCGGCTACTTCAACCGGCGCGACCCCAACCAGGGCACCTGCACCAACGCCTGCCGCTGGGAATACAAAACCCACAGCGCCGACACCGACGCCAACACCGGCGACGCGGTGCCCAGCCAGCGCCTGGACGGCTTTAACTTCGCCAACGAAGACGAAGAAGCCGCCAGCACCTTCTCGACCTGCGGCGGCGGCCAGCGCCACCCCGAGGCCGACAAGATTTGGCTGATCGAAGAAAAAGAGCGCCCGGGCGAGCTGATGCCGATCATGGAAGACGAGCACGGCACCTACATCATGAACAGCAAAGACCTGCGCGCGGTCGAATACGTCGAACGCCTGGCCAAGATCGGTGTCGATTCGCTCAAGATCGAAGGCCGCACCAAGAGCCACTACTACGTGGCCCGCACCGCCCAGGTCTACCGCCGCGCCATCGACGACGCGGTGGCCGGTCGCCCCTTCAACCCCGAGCTGCTGCTCGAACTCGAAGGCCTGTCCAACCGCGGCTACACCACCGGCCTGCTGGAGCGCCGCCCCAGCCAGGACTACCAAAACTACATCACCGGCCACTCCACCAGCCAGCGCAGCCAGTTTGTGGGCGAGGTGCTGCAAGTGCGCGAAGACGGCTGGGCGCGGGTGGAGACCAAAAACAAATTTGCGGTGGGCGACACCATCGAAATCATCCACCCCAGCGGCAACCGCCAGGTGCAGATTGCACACATGCAAAACACCGATGGCGAGCCCATCGAAGTTGCGCAAGGCAACCCGGTGCAGGTGTGGATTCCAGTCGACGGCCCGGCCGAGGGGGCGCTGATCGCGCGGATGGTGTGAGCGCTGCGGCTTGCTTAAGGGGCCAGCCCCTGCTTCAGCAAGGCCGCCTTTTCCTTTTTGAACCAACGCCCCACATCGTCCAGAAATGGCGTCACCCAGGCAATCGCCTCGTCAAGTTCGTCAGGGTCCACATTAAAGCCAGCGCGGTACTTGCGGTTGCGCCAGTCGCGCAAAGTGTCCAACTCATCCATGCGCGCCTGCGTCAAACCAATCGCCGATGCGGTGCCTTCCAACACCACCTGGTGATGGCCTTTGTCGCTGGTCGCCCGCCAACCTTCGGCGCATGCCACCGCTAGGCAAGCCATTAACACTGCATCCCAGGTGGCGTCCATGCGGGTGTTGGCAGAGATCACCGTCTGCTTCGCATCCTCCAGCTTGACGGTGGACTGCTTGAGCCAATGCACAGCATCGCGCGCGTTGGCAGGCTGCCGTTTTAACGGCGCATTGGGCTCATTCGCCAATGTTTGAAAGGACCGCATCTTCCAAGCTCCCCAACAAGGCGATTCGCGGCCCCTGCACGATGTCCCGTGCAAAGCTCTCTCCCCCGCGAACCTGTTCCATGAAGCTGACGATGGTAAACGCCGTCGCATGCACCGCACGGCCCAGCGAGCGCCCTGCGGGCTTGAGCGCCGCGTTGACTTTCAGTTCTGACGCACGGCCCAGAACCAACACATCCACATCGCTGTCGGCGCCCGCTTCGCCGCGCGCCACCGAGCCGAACACCAGAGCCACCTCCACCCCAGGCACAGTGCTCAGGGCGTCCCTCAGCGTGGTCGCCAACACACTGTCTTGCACCATGAGCGCCACCAGGGGCTTTAAGGCGGGGTCGGTGCTGGCGTAGTAACGGGGCAAGCCATCCTGCTGGCGCCGGGTGACAAGGCCAGCGGCCACCCAGCGCTTGAGCAATCGGGCCACACCGCCAGGGTCGATACCCGCTGCTGCGGCCAACTCACGCTGCCCAAAACCCCTGGCAGGCTCAGCAAACATGGCCCTCAAGGCGCGAAATCGCACCTCGCTGCCAAACACTTCCACCATTTGCGCTTCGTTCATGGCACGAGTGTAGCTGAAATGGCTACGATGTAGTCAATTCCTCATCATCGCAGCCGAATTGACTACAGACATCAGGGCATGCGCTGCAGGTTCAGCGCCAGCAGGCGCGCCAAGACCTCGTCGTCGCCCATCTGCGGGGTGTAGTCGGCCCAGCCGTAGGCGGCGGCCACCGCAGCGTCCAGCGCCTCGTGGGCCATGGCCAGCCAGGCCGGGCGCTGGTTGTAGAGCTTGGTGAGCGTGCGTTGTTGCAGGGCTTTGGCGTCGGCCTCGCTCAGGCCGGGTTTGGGCACCACCCGGTCGGGGTAAGGGCTCTGGTCCATGCCCAGCGGCACCACCTCGGGCACGCGCTCGGTCCACTCGGGCGGGTTGAGCCAAGCCTCGCGCAGCGCGTTGAGCCGCGCGGCCGCCTCGGCGATGCGGGTGGCGCTGGCCTTGAGCGCTGGGTCGCTGATCTGCGCCGGAATCAGCGCGCCGTGGGCTGAGCCGGGCACCGCCTCGGTCTGCTGGTGCGCCGTGTCGGCGGGCGTGAGGCCTTCAGGGAAAGGGAAGGTTTCGAAGCAGGTGGTGGGGGTGTAGCGCGGCCGGTCTTCGAGCGAGGTGCCCATGCGCAGCGACCAGAGCTCGTGGAAGCGCGAGTGCAGCAGGCCGAGAGTGGTGTCGTCGGCGCGGGCGATGGCAACGCACAGGTTCTCAGGAATCTGCTGTGCCGGCATCCACGCAAAGATTCGGTGTTTGGCCACCATGGGTGTCGCAATCAATCGGGTCAACGAAACGAGTTTTTTGCGCAAGCCCGGGCGGGCATCTCCGAACAACCACCAGTGTGTCCTGTGCCAATCGCGCCGGACGTCTTCGCGAGTTGGTTTCACATGTTCCAACACATAAGCGAATGGGACTTCAAAAAGGCTGGCATCCTGCAGAGACATGTCGCAACCAAAATCCACCACCCACCGATCTTGCGGGCGGCGGGTGATGTCCAAACCATTTGCCCAAGGCCGCACAACACCAGCGTTGGACAACCCATTCGGGTTAGGAAGCTTCAGCCAAGTGCGCGCCGTATCGCCCTCGACATCGAACGGGCCGTTCTTCTGAGTGCCGATGAACGATGCGTCGGCGTTTGCAGGCAACTTAACTGCATGCGTCAGATCACTGGCGGCGGCTTCACCTCGCGCCGTGAGATCGGCCGATATGCCGGGCACCGGAGCACCATTGAGCATGGGCTTCTGCTCGGAAAGCCCGAATGCCACCAGCGACACACGGACAGCAGCGCCGTCGTTGACCCAAGCCTCATCACTCCAAGCATCAAATATGCGCGTATCGATGGCAATCGCGTCGAGCACCTTGCGGTTGGCTCCACCACGGATGGAGTTGGTAGACACAAGACCGGCCCCGGTCAACTGCTGCATCGCGATTTGCGCCCTGGCCTTCTCAAACCAGTAGCACACCAAATCGGCGCCACCCGGCACACGGCCTGCATAGGTCTTGCGCACAGTGTCGGTGTACGCCTCGCCCAATTCCCGAATCATTTTCCGGTCGCCCAAAAACGGCGGATTCCCCACCACCACATCGGCTGTCGGCCAAGCCGCCTCTTGCGCCTGCCCGTCCACCCACGTTAGCAGCGCGTCGCGGTTTTCAATGTGGTCCAGCGGTTCCAAAACGGGGTTGGTTTTGAAGGGGTAGCCGTGGTCCAAGCGCCATTGCAATTCACCGATCCACACGGTGACGCGCGCCAGCTCGGCGGCGTATTCGTTCAGCTCGATGCCCAGCACATTGGCCGGGCCGGTGGCCAGCTCAACCTGCCGGTCCAGGCCCAGCGCCTCGGCCTCGGTGTTGACGAGGTGTTCCACGTCTTTCAGGCACTTGAGCGCCAAGTACAAAAAGTTGCCGCTGCCGCAGGCGGGGTCGAGCACGCGGTAGGCGGTCAGGCGCTGCAAAAAACCGATGTGCAGCGCCAGCGCGTCGCGCCAGGCTTTGTCGCCGCGTTTTTTGCTTTTCTGGAGCAGCGCGGCCATCTGGTCTTTGGCTGTAGCCCAGTCGCGCAGCAGCGGGCGGCGGATCACCGGGTCGATGATGCGTTCGATGGTGGCGGGGTCGGTGTAGTGGGCGCCAAGCTGGCTGCGTTTGTTGGGGTCGAGGCCGCG
The DNA here is from genome assembly GCA_964650505.1 of uncultured Hydrogenophaga sp. Taxonomy (GTDB): domain Bacteria; phylum Pseudomonadota; class Gammaproteobacteria; order Burkholderiales; family Burkholderiaceae_C; genus Hydrogenophaga. Next base: position 78,698 of record CAZYUD010000014.1, on the reverse strand, counting down.
TTCAAACAGGGTGCCAAAAATGGAGACGTCGATGGCGCTCCAGTTTTTGTCGGCGGCGGCGCGCAGTTCGGTCACGTCCAAGATGTCGAGCGTGGGCACGGCAATGGTCTGAAACAAGCCGCCGTTGAACCAGGGCACGTCGTCCACGCCAAAGAGGCCGCCGTCTTTCATGGCGGCAAACAGATTGCCCAAGTTCTGGCTCAGGCGTTCGGGTGTGAGCGTTCTGGCGTTGATCAGGCGGTCAAACAGTTTGCCGGGCAGCAGGCCCACGTCTTCGGCAAAGCAGCAAAACAGGCACTGGGTCAGAAAGTGGGCCACCGCGTCGGGGGTGTTGCCGCGCTGGCGCAGGCGCTCGGCCAGGGTGGCGAAGCTGCGGGCGGCGGCTTCGGTGATGTCGCGGTTGGTGACGCGGGGGCGAAAGCTCTCGGGCGCGGTCCACACCCGCTTGAGCTGTTCGCGCTTGTCGTGCTGCTCCAGATCGGCCAGGGCGATGTCGTGGCGTTCGCTGGGGTGGCCGTTGAACTGGGTGTGGATGCGGATGGTCAGGCGGTCGCACACCACCAGCAGCGGCGGGTTGTCCAGCGCCAAGGTGTAGCCCAGCAGTTGGCGCAGCGCGGTGTCGAGGTTTTTGCCGGGGGCTTTGTTTTCCCAAGCAAAGGCGCCGCGCTTGAAGACGTCGGCATAGCCTCTGGCTTGGCCGGCAACGCGTCCGCCCTGTTCAAACAGGTAGTCGGGCTCGCTGCCAGGGCGCGGCACGCCAAGCAGGTCGCACAGGTCGATGAAGTGGCTTTGTGCGCCCTGCTCTTCGTTGAGTGTGTAGGCTGGCCCCCCTGGCCCCCATTTGCTGATGAATGCTTGCGGCGTCATGCGGTGTTGTTGTGTGGACAGTGTCGGCGGCATGGTAGCAGCGCGCGCACTGCGGCCTGCGCTGGGCCAGCACGCAGGGCACAAAAAAGCCGCTGCTTGTGACAGCAGCGGCTTGTGGGCCTCGTAACGAGCCAGACGCTCAGATCACCAACTGGCTCAGATTGCGGTAGCTCTCGTCGTTGGAGACGCCAAACCACACATCCACCACCTCAGCGGTGCTGCCATCGGCGCGGGTGAAGCTTGAGGTCAGACCGTAAAGGTTGCCGTTCTCGATGCGATCGGGCGTTTCCCGTGCTTGCAGCTGGATGGATTTGACGCCCAGTTGCTCCAAGCCAAACAGCTCGTCCGCACCGCTGATGCCGTCGCGGTTGGCGTCGACCCAGACCTGCACCTGTTGGAACAGGTCGTCTTGGGCGTCGAACACACCGTCGAGGTTGCTGTCGAGATCGCGCAGGGCTTCAAAGCCGTCTTTCGACTGCTGGCCGTTGGACATCAGTGTGTGGTCGCCAAACAGCTCCAAGCCGCTGTTGATCACACCGTCGCCGTTGCGGTCGAACACCAGCAGGCCGTCTTTGCCGTCGGTCCAGGCGGTGAAATCCATCTGGCCGTCGGCGTTTAAGTCAAAGCGCACGCCATCGGCGTTGGTGCTGGTTTGCACGCCGTTGCCGTCGAGATCGAGCACCAGAGGGGACAGGTAATCACGAAAACTACTCCACATGGCTTCCTTGCTAAGCACCATATCGCTGGAGGTCAAAACTTGGCCAGCGCTGTCGATCTCTGAGCGAACAATCTTGTACTCAATGCTGCTCGACGCCCCAACATGCACATTCGTGTAATCTATTTCGTAAAGACTAGCCGTCCACCGCAGGCTTACCGCGATCATCTGTCCAGGTTGGATCCACACCCATCCATCGGCGTCAGGTGTGAGCGATGTGTAGGTACCGTAGTTTTCGACCCTAGCAAACTCATGCCGACTCCATCGCGTGTCGTACACACCACCGTCTTCTGTGTAGTTCATATCCCACCCTTGACCAGAATACCGATCCCATGATCTGACGGCAAACGAGGTCACTTCACTGCTGTCGTTTGACCCTGTCACGCCATCGAACCACCACATATACATACGCTTGTACACATCGCCGAACCGGCCCGTTCCTATGGCCTCATCTGAGCTACTGCTCACCGTCGGCAAAGCCTCCACCACCGGCGTGATCTGCATGCTCAGCTGTACATCCGCCAAGGCATCGCCCTGGCCAGCTGCCCGCAGATCCACCTGCGCGTACACATTCTTGCGGTCGCCCACGCCGTCGGTTTTGTAGATCGATGCCCCGGCCTCGTTGGCGTCCGGCACAAAGCGCAGCCGCCCATCCACGATGTCTTGCTGGTCGATGCGCTGGCCCTGGGTCACCGCGCTCCACTGCCCGTTGGCGTTTTGGTACTGCAGCAGGCCATCGGCCGGCAGGCTGTTGACGGTGAAGTGGCGAATTTCGCCAATGCCCGCTTGGGTGCTCAGGCTGTCCAGGTCGGCCGCACTGAAGGTGTAATTGGTGTCTTCTGTGCCACTGAGCGACCACTCCACCGGGCCAGCTTGGCTGCGCAGGCCGATGTTGTCGCTCAGGTCCTTGCTCAGCAGCACATCGCCCACGCTGTTGACCTCTTGCGCCACCAGCTTGTAGCCAATGTCCGAGCCCTGCGCCGTGCCCAGGTTGTAGTCGCGCACCAGCAGTTGCTGCCCCGGCTCCAGCCAGAGTTGCCCGTTGCTGAGGTTGACTTGGGTGGCCACACCGTTTTGCACAATGGCAAAGTCGGTCTGGGTGTTGGTCGGGGTGATCAGGATGCGGCTGCGTTCGCTGCCGTCGCTGTCGTTGAGGTTGCCACCGACGTTAAAGCTGTAGCGCGCCCACTCGCCCGTGGCGCTGAGCGCGGGGATCTGGCCGGCGCGCTCGACCACCGCGCTGATGGTTTGGGTGTTGTCGATCACTGGGGTGATGGCCACTTGCACGTTGACCTCTTGGCTGATGGTCGCAGCACTGACGCCAATGACTTCCACACCCAGCTCGGCGTAGACGTTTTTCTGGTTGCCCACTCCAGCGCTTTTGTAAGCGGCCGAGCCTGTGGCGTTGGCCTGCGGCACAAAGCGCAGTCCCCCGTTGACGATGTCTTGAATGTCCAGCAACTGGTCAGCGCTGGCGTCAAGCCACTGTCCGTTGGCGTCCTGGTATTGCAGTGTGCCTTCTGTGGGCAAGCGGTTGATGCGGATGGCGCCCACCGAGGTGATGTTGGCCTGTTCGCTCAGCGCCAGAAGGTCTGCACGGCTGAACACATAGGCCTCGTCTTCGGTGCCGCTGACCTGCCACTGGATCGGCTCTGCTTGGGTGCGCAGGGTGTCGCCGGTGCTCAGGTCTTTGGAGAGCAGCACCACACCGTTGCTGTTGACTTCTTGGCCCACCAGCTTGTAGCTGATCTCTGAGCCATTGACGGCGCCCAGGTTGTAGTCGCGCACCAGCAGCTGCTGCCCCGGCTCTAGCCAGAGTTGCCCGTTGCTGAGGTTGACTTGGGTGGCCACACCGTTTTGCACAATGGCAAAGTCGGTCTGGGTGTCGGCCGGGGTGATCAGGATGCGGCTGCGCTCGCTGCCGTCGGTGTCGTTGAGGTTGCCGCTGACGCTGAAGCTGTAACGCGACCATTCTCCTGTGGCGCTGAGCGCGGGGATCAGCCCAGCGCGCTCGGCCACTGCGCTGAGGGTTTGGGTGTTGTCGATCACCGGGGTGATGGCCACTTGCAGGCTGACTTCTTTGCTGATGGTCGCTGCGCTGACACCAATGACTTCCACGCCCATCTCGGCGTACACGTTCTTCTGGTTGCCCACACCGTCGGTGTTGTAGGCCTGCGAGCCCGAGGCGTTGGCCTGCGGCACAAAGCGCAGGCCCCCGTTGACGATGTCTTGAATGTCCAGCAACTGGTCAGCGCTGGCGTCGAGCCACTGCCCATTGGCGTCCAGGTATTGCAGTGTGCCGTCGGTGGGCAGCTGGGTGATGCGAATGGCGCCCACCGAACTGATGCCCGCACGCTGGCTCAGCCCCAGGTAGTCTGCGCGGGTGAACACATAGGCTTGGTCTTCGGTGCCACTGGACAGCCAGCTCGGGCTGTCGGCCGCTGTCTGGATCCCGGCGGGGCTGCGGTCGGCGATCTGAAACGCGATGGTGGTCTCTTGGCGCTCCAAGGCGATGGTCTGCACGCCCAGCTCGTGCACGCCGCTGGCCAGCTCGGGCAGCTCCAAGCTCCACTGGCCCTTGCCATCGCTGTAGGTGGTGCCCAGCACTTCGCCGCTGGCTTTGTGCACCACCACCACACGGGTGTCTGCGGTCGCCACACCCGCGATCACCGGGGTGCTGTCGGACAGCTCGGCACCTTCGCCATACAGCACGCGCATGACGCCGCTGTTGTCGATCAGACCGTCGATCTGCAGTGGGGCCACCAACACGGGCTGCGGCTGCTCTGCGGCCATCTCTTGGCTGGGCACGGTCAACGCTTCCAGCGGCAGCGGCTCGGCAGGACGCAGCTCGGGTGGCACAAGTTGAGCGGGGGTCGTTTCTTCCTCCGCCAACAGCACGACACATTCGTTCTCGATGCCCCAGGGCATGCCGGTGTTGGGGTTGATTTGGGTGGTTTCTGCGCTTGGCGCAAGCTCTGCGCTGCCTTCGCTGCCTTCGCTGCCTTCGCTGCCTTCGCTGCCTTCGCTGCGAATGGCATCGGCGCCGCTGTGGCTGGCCACGGCGGCTTGTGGCACCAGGCTGCCTGCGCTGCCCCCCACCAAGGAGCTGCCCAGCGCTGCGCCCGCATAAGCCAGCGGGCTGACCGCCAGGCCTTGCAGCGCAGCGCCAGCTTCGCCCAGCACCCAGGCGAGGTCTTGTGCGCGGGCGCTGCCCGTGTCGGGCGTTTGTTGCGCTTGCGCAGCGGCACCCGTGGCATCGGCACCCGTGGCCTCGGCACCAGCGGGGACAGCGGCGGCCAGCTCTTCGTCGGTGGGGACTTGGGCTGCGTCCAGCACCGCTTCAGTGGCTTCACCGGCTTCAGTGGCTGCAGCTTGGGCTGCGCGCGCTTTGGCACCCTTGCGCAAGGTTTCGGGCAACGCCGCCGCTGCGGCTGGCTGCGGCTGGCTGTGGGCATGGATGGGCTGTGACATGGTGCACCTTCTGGTGAATGTGGGAGGGCTTTTTGCTTGGTGCGGCTGGCCTCAAGCAGGCACCCCAAATGGTACTAACTGCGTATTAAGTGAGTGCCTATATAAGTTCTTTAACATTACATTTTTCTCAGAAATGGATATTTAAACAACAAAATAAGTGACCATTTATGACTGTTGATATCTATTGCTATTCAACTGCCGAGCAAAACAAAACATTGCGCGCGCGCACAAAGCCGCTGCTTGATCGGAAAGCGCCGCTGGCGGTGTGGCGCTGAGGGCATCGGTGGGCCTCGCCACTTCGGTGTGTGCCGCAAGCGAGGGACAGGGGCAGGGATAATCGGCAATGCCTTCTGAATCCCCCACCGCTTCGGCGGACGCCGCCTTCCCCTCCCCCACCGATTTCAGCGCGCTGCCGCTGTCGCCCGCCACGCTGGCCAATTTGCAGCGCCTGGGCTATGCGCAGATGACGGCCATTCAGGCCGCTTGCCTGCCCAGCGCCTTGCTGGGCAAAGACATCATTGCCCAGGCCAAAACCGGCAGCGGCAAAACCGCCGCCTTTGCGCTGGCGCTGCTGGCCAACCTGAACCCGCGCCGCTTTGCGGTGCAGACCCTGGTGCTCTGCCCCACCCGCGAGCTGGCCGACCAGGTGACCACCGAAATCCGCCGCTTGGCGCGGGCCGACGACAACATCAAGGTCGTGACCCTGTGTGGCGGTGTGCCACTGCGCGGGCAAATCGCCACACTGGAGCACGGCGCACGCATTGTGGTGGGCACGCCGGGCCGGGTCATGGACCACCTGGAGCGACAGACGCTGCGGCTCGATGCGCTCAACACCTTGGTGCTCGACGAAGCGGACCGCATGCTGGACATGGGTTTCTTTGAAGACATCACCAAAGTGGCGCGCCAATGCCCCACAGAGCGCCAGACGCTGCTGTTTTCAGCCACCTACCCAGAAGGCATTGCCCAGTTGAGCGCGCGCTTCATGCGCGAGCCACTGACCATCAGCGTGGAATCGCAACACAGCGACGGCCACATTGAGCAGCGCTGGTACCAAGTCAACGACAGCCAGCGCCTGCACACGGTCAGCCAACTGCTGCTGCACTTTCGCCCCGCCAGCACGCTGGCGTTTTGCAACACCAAAGCCCAGTGCCGCGATCTGGTGGCGGGGCTGCAGGCGCAGGGCTTCAGCGCGCTGGCGCTGTTTGGCGAGCTGGAGCAACGAGAACGCGACCAGGTGCTGGTGCGCTTTGCGAACAAAAGCTGCAGCGTGCTGGTGGCCACCGACGTGGCCGCGCGCGGGCTCGACGTTGCCCACCTGGGCGCGGTGATCAATGTGGACGTGACGCCCGACCCGGAGGTGCACATCCACCGCATTGGCCGCACCGGGCGCGCCGGCGAAAGCGGCCTGGCGCTGAACCTGGCCAGCATGAACGAGATGGGCAGCGTGGGAAAAATTGAGCATCTGCAAGGCCGCGAGTCGCAGTGGCATCCGCTCACCGAACTCACGCCCAGCAGCCAAGATCCGCTGCAAGCCCACATGGCCACCCTGCACATCCAGGGCGGACGCAAAGAAAAAATCCGCCCCGGCGATGTGCTGGGCGCGCTCACCGCCGACCTGGGCTACACCCGCGAGCAGGTGGGCAAGATCAACGTCAACGAATGGTCCACCTATGTGGCGGTGGACCGCGCCATCGCCGAGCAAGTGGCCAGCCGCCTGGGCCACACCAAAATCAAGGGCAAGGCGGTGAAGGTGCGGGTGCTGAGCGACGCCACCGAATAAGCCGCCCCCACGCATCCCACACACCAACAAGCCCCCCATGAGCGACACACCCACATCCACCACGCCCACACCCGACACCGAGCTGTGCGAGCCCTGCCAAGGCATACAGCGCAACTGGCGCGGCGCGCGCGGCCACGCCGAACTGCAACAAGGCCGCCATCTGAAAGAAATGCGCGGCAACACCATGGTGACCGTCACCGGCTATTTTTGCGACCGCTGCGGCGCGCACTGGCACTACACCAACGACAAGACCAATCAGCGGGCGGGATGGGAGCTGGCCCCGGACTGAGATGGGACTTGCGCCATGAAACGCTCTATCACGAGGGAGAAGATCGCCTCTCAGATTTTGATGTCCGTTTCATTGACACACAATTCAGGACAGGCTCCCTGCTGAATCCCCACCGCTTCGGTGAACGCCGCCTTCGCCGAGCCGGTGGCCAGCCGTCAAGCCAAGCGGTACGGCCTCCGCTGCCCGAGTGCGGCCCCCAAGGAGTGCACCACATCCAGCAAAGCGGCGCCCTGTGCAGCCAACTGCTCAGCGGCGACTGAGCCCTCTTCGGAGCTGGCTGCCACGCGGTGCACCACATCGCCGATCTGGCCCAGAGCAAAGCGCACTTCCTCGAAGGCCTTGAGCTGGTCGTTGCTCAGGTGCTGCACACGCACCACCACCTCAGCCACCTCTTCGGTGCGCGAGCGCAAACCGCCCATGGAGCCCAGCACCAGGCCCACTTGTTGTTGGCCATCGGCAGCGCGGCGTGTGGAGTCTTCCACCAACAGCGAGGCTTCTTTGGCGGCCTGGGCGCAACGCTGTGCCAAGCTGCGGACCTCGTCGGCCACCACAGCAAACCCAGCGCCGGCTTCGCCCGCCCGCGCAGCCTCCACCGCCGCGTTGAGCGCCAGAATATTGGTTTGGAACGCCACTTCGTCGATGGCGTTGTTGATCTTGCGGATGCGCGAGGCAGACTCACCGATATGGTCCATGGAGGTATTGAGCTGGTCCAGGGCCGCAGCCACCTCTTCAAAATGGCGCCGCTGTTGCGCCACCAGATCGACCGATTCATGAATGGAGCGCACCGAACCCTGAACCGCGTTGGCCAACTGGCTCAAGACGGTGGCGATGTTTTGGATGCTCAACACTTGCTCAGAGGTGCCGTCCGACAAGGTGGCACTCGATGTGGCCACCTGCGACGACCCCGCCGCCACTTGGCTAGAAATGTCGGCAATGGTGTGGACGGTGCGTCCCAGGGAACGTTCGTGCACACGCACCGTCAGCCACGACAGCGCCACCGCCAGCAAGGCCAGCGCCACTGCTGCCCCGAGCAACCAAGCGCTGCGGCGCTGGGCCTGTGCCACTGCGGCGGCCGTGCGTTGCTCCATCAGACGTTCGAACTCTGTGATCGGGCCCATGATGCTGGCTTTGTCTTGGTGGTACTGGCGGTCGTGCATGATGCGCCGCGCCAACTCCAGATCGGGCTGCGCGCGCCGGGTGTAGCCCCCATTGCCATCGGCAAACAGGCCTTTGACCGCGTTCATGGCCACGGTTTCGGTGGTCACCAATTGGTTGGAGTTGCGTTCTGCCTGCTCAAGCAAGGCAAATTCCGCTTGGGTAAAGCCGGCCTGCTGCATCAGGTCGCGCAGCGACACTTGTTGCCCGTCGGGACGAGGGCGTGTCCCGTTGCGCACGGCCAGCACATTCCAGTAGGCGGTTTCGTATTGCACATCGTCGGTCACCACATAGGTTCTGGCCAAGCGGGTGAGGTCTTCCGAACTCTGGCGCAACTCGGCGGCCAGCGCCAAGGACTGTTCCCGCGACTCGTAGGCCTCGCGGGAGCGTTCTTGGTTCCAGACATTCACCAACGACAAACCCAACAGCAACAACACCGGCAACAGGGTGTTGAGCCGCAATACCCGCATCATGTTGAAAAAACGCATACCGCTCCAGTCGCTTGTGCACAGCCGCTGACATTGTGTCGGTGACGGCGCATCGGCACCAGTCAGCCAATGGTTCGCAAAGCCAGCGTTGGGGTGCGCCGCAGCAGGCCCGGGGCGGGACGATCCGAGCCAAACAAAAACGGCCCCGAAGGGCCGTTTTTGTTGTTTCAGCGAAGCAGCGTTCAAGCCGTCACATCCTTCGCGTTCTCCACGTACTCTTCGATCTGGTCGAAGTTGAGGTACTTGTAGATCGCCGCGCCGTCTTTGTTCACGATGCCCATGGCTTCGTGGTACTCGGCCACCGTCGGGATCTTGCCCAGCTTGGACGCAATCGCTGCCAGCTCGGCACTGGCCAGGAACACATTGGTGTTCTTGCCCAGGCGGTTGGGGAAGTTGCGGGTGCTGGTGGACACCACAGTCGCACCCTCGCGCACTTGGGCCTGGTTGCCCATGCACAGGCTGCAGCCGGGCATTTCGGTGCGGGCACCGGCGGCGCCGAAGCTGGCGTAGTGGCCTTCTTTGATCAGCTCGCTTTCGTCCATCTTGGTCGGCGGCGCAACCCACAGCTTGACCGGGATGTCGCGGCTGCCGCCGAGCAGCTTGGCCGCAGCGCGGAAGTGACCAATGTTGGTCATGCAGCTGCCGATGAAGGCTTCATCGATCTTGGTGCCAGCCACTTCCGACAGGGTCTTGGCGTCGTCCGGATCGTTCGGGCAGCACAGGATGGGTTCCTTGATGTCGGCCAGATCGATCTCGATGACGGCGGCATATTCGGCGTCCTTGTCGGCTTCGAGCAGCTCGGGCTTGGCCAGCCAGGCCTCGACCTTCTCGATGCGGCGCTGCAGGGTGCGCTTGTCTTCGTAGCCGTCGGCGATCATGTTCTTCATCAGCACGATGTTGCTGGTGAGGTATTCCTTGATCGGCTCGGGGTTGAGCTTGATGGTGCAACCGGCGGCGGAACGCTCGGCCGAGGCGTCGGACAGCTCAAACGCTTGCTCAACCTTCAGGTCGGGCAGGCCTTCGATTTCCAGAATTCGACCGGAGAAGATGTTTTTCTTGCCGGCCTTGGCCACGGTCAGCAGGCCGGCCTTGATGGCGTACAGCGGAATCGCGTGCACCAGGTCGCGCAGGGTCACGCCGGGTTGCATCTGGCCCTTGAAGCGCACCAGCACCGACTCGGGCATGTCCAGCGGCATCACGCCGGTGGCGGCACCAAAGGCCACCAAGCCGGAGCCTGCGGGGAAGGAAATGCCAATGGGGAAGCGGGTGTGCGAGTCACCACCGGTGCCCACGGTGTCGGGCAGCAGCAGGCGGTTGAGCCAGCTGTGGATCACGCCGTCGCCCGGGCGCAGCGAGACACCGCCACGGCTGCTGATGAACTTGGGCAGTTCGCGGTGGGTCTTGACGTCGACCGGCTTGGGGTAAGCGGCGGTGTGGCAGAAGGACTGCATGACCAGATCGGCGGAAAAGCCCAGGCAGGCCAGGTCTTTCAGCTCGTCGCGGGTCATCGGGCCGGTGGTGTCCTGCGAACCCACGGTGGTCATCTTTGGCTCGCAGTAGGTACCGGGGCGCACGCCCTGGCCTTCGGGCAGGCCACAGGCGCGGCCGACCATTTTTTGCGCCAGGGTGAAACCGGCTTTGGTTTCAGCGGGCACGCTGGGCAGGCGGAACTGGGTGGACGCGGGCAGACCCAGGAAGTCGCGCGCCTTGGCGGTCAGCGAACGGCCGATGATCAGGTTGATGCGGCCGCCGGCACGCACTTCGTCGAACAGCACGTCGCTCTTGAGCTTGAACTCGGCCACGGTTTCGCCGTTTTTGACCAGCTTGCCGTCATAGGGGTAGATGTCGATCACATCGCCCATTTCGAGCTTGGAGACGTCCACTTCGATCGGCAGCGAGCCGGAGTCTTCCTGCGTGTTGAAGAAAATGGGGGCGATCTTGCCGCCCAGGGTCACGCCGCCAAAGCGCTTGTTGGGCACAAACGGGATGTCCTGGCCGGTGGCCCAGATCACGCTGTTGGTGGCCGACTTGCGACTGGAGCCGGTGCCGACCACGTCGCCCACGTAGGCGACCAGGTGGCCTTTCTTTTTCAGGTCTTCGATGAACTGCATCGGGCCGCGCTTGCCGTCTTCCTCGGGCTTGAAGGCCGCGTCGGGGCGGGTGTTCTTCAGCATCGCGAGGTAGTGCATCGGGATGTCCGGGCGCGTGGTCGCGTCGGGGGCGGGCGACAGGTCGTCCGTGTTGGTCTCGCCGGGCACCTTGAACACGGTGACGGTGATCTTCTTCTCGACTTCCGGACGGCTGGTGAACCACTCGGCATCGGCCCAGCTTTGCATGACTTCTTTGGCCACGGCGTTGCCGGCCTTGGCTTTTTCGGCGACGTCGTTGAAGTAGTCGAACATCAACAGCGTCTTCTTGAGCGCGGCGCCGGCCACGGCCGCCACTTCGGCGTCGTCCAGCAGCTCGATCAGCGGGTGCACGTTGTAGCCGCCGACCATGGTGCCCAGCAGCTCGGTGGCCTTGGCCTTGGAGACCAGACCCACGCTGATGTCGCCGTGCGCCACAGCGGCCAAGAAGCTGGCCTTGACCTTGGCGGCGTCGTCCACGCCGGGCGGCACGCGGTGGGTCAGCAGGTCCATCAGGAACTGTTCTTCGCCAGCGGGCGGGTTCTTGATCAACTCGATCAGCGCGGCGACCTGCTTGGCGTCCAGCGGCAGCGGCGGAATGCCCAGCGCAGCGCGTTCGGCGGCGTGGGCGCGGTAGGTGGCGAGGAAGTCAGACATGGTGTACTCCTGTGGTTGGAGGGGAAAAATCAAGAAAACCAGTGCCGCACGGCGTGGGGCACCGGCAGACCGGTGAGGTGGGCGCGTTCCAAGCACTGCCAATAAAAGCGGTAGCTGGCGCGGTCGTGCAGCCGGCCTTCGTGCTGGAGTGGCGCCCAGTCGGCGGCGGCGGCGGCGTCGATGATGGCCGCCGCCGTGTCGATCTCGGCGCTGCTGGGCGCAAAGGCGCGCAAGATGGGCCGAATCTGGTCGGGGTGGATGCTCCACATGCGGGTGTAGCCGAGCAGCTGGGCCGCTTGGCGTGCCGCGTGCTCCAGTGCAGCCGCGTCCTTGAATTCGGTGACCACGTTGTGCGAAGGCACCTTGCCATGCGCGTGGCAGGCGGCGGCGATCTCCAGCTTGGCGCGCAACACATGCGGGTGGCTGAACTGGCCGGCCAAGGTCATGGCCGACGCGGGCAGCGCGCCGCCATGGGCCGAGACAAAGTCCATCAAGCCAAAGCTCAACGAGGCGATGCGTGGGTGGGCGGCGATCTCGAACGCGCGGTGCACTGCGGCGGGCGATTCGATCAGCGCGTGCAGCGGCAATTGCGGCGCCCCTGCGGCGTCCACCGCGGCGACTGCGCGCTGCACATCGGCCAAGGACTCGACCTTTGGCACCATGAGGTGGCACAGCCGGTGGCCGGCCTGACCCACGATGTGCGCCACGTCGGCCTCAAACGCGGGGTGGTCCACCGCGTGCACCCGCACCGCCACCCGAGCGCCGGGCGCAGCGCCCAGCGCCAGTTCGGTCACCAGCGCGGCGTGCTCGGCTTCGCCACCGACGGGCGCGCCGTCTTCGCAGTCGAGCGTCACATCAAACACACAGGCGCCGAATTCGGCGCCCATGTCGGCCTGCAGCTGCAGGCTTTTGTGCATGCGCGCCGCCACGCCGCTGTAGTGATCGCACACCGGCAAGGCCCAAGCCGAGGCCTGGGCGTCCAGCAGCACATCACGCGGGTGGGCGGCGCTCATGGCGTGGCTCAGAGCAGGTGCTTGACGCCGTCTTTTTCGCCTTCGAGTTCGGCCAGCGTCTTGTTGATGCACTCTTGGCTGAAGGCGTCGATGGGCAGGCCTTCCACGATTTTGTACTCACCGCCTTCGCAGGTGACGGGGTAACCGAACATGGTTTCAGCGGGGATGCCGTATTCGCCCTTGGACGGGATGCCCATGGTGACCCACTTGCCGTTGGTGCCCAGGGCCCAGTCGCGCATGTGGTCGATGGCGGCGTTGGCAGCCGACGCGGCCGACGACAGGCCACGGGCGGCGATGATGGCCGCGCCACGCTTGCCCACGGTGGGCAAGAAGGTGTTGGCGTTCCAATCGTGGTCGTTGATGGTGTCCTTGACCGACTTGCCACCCACGGTGGCAAAACGGTAGTCGGCGTACATGGTGGGCGAGTGGTTGCCCCACACGCACAGCTTTTCAATGTCGCCCACGGCGCAGCCGATCTTGGTGGCGATTTGCGAAGCCGCGCGGTTGTGGTCCAAGCGCAGCATGGCGGTGAAGTTCTTGGCCGGCAGGTCCGGGGCCGACTTCATGGCGATGTAGGCGTTGGTGTTGGCGGGGTTGCCGACCACCAGCACTTTGACGTTGCGCGAAGCCACGGCGTTGAGCGCCTTGCCTTGCACGGTGAAGATGGCGGCGTTGGCGGCCAGCAGGTCGGCGCGCTCCATGCCGGGGCCGCGCGGACGGGCACCGACCAGCAGCGCGTAGTCGGTGTCTTTGAAGGCGGTCATCGGATCGCTGTGGGCTTCAATGCCGGCCAGCAGCGGGAAGGCACAGTCTTCGAGTTCCATGATCACGCCCTTGAGCGCGTTCTGGGCCTTCTCGTCCGGGATCTCCAGCAGTTGCAGGATGACGGGCTGGTCTTTGCCCAACATTTCGCCCGAGGCGATGCGGAACAACAGGGCGTAACCAATTTGACCTGCAGCGCCAGTGACAGCGACGCGGACGGGCTTTTTGCTCATGAAAAACTCCAGAGAGGCGTTGATGAAATGGGGACAAACCGACGCCTTACAGCGCCGCCGATACCAACTCCGAGTGTACTCTGGTAAACCCTGAAACGTCAATTTGTCTTATGTCTTATATAAGATATGATTCGGGCCTGAAACCGATCGGTAACCCATGAGTCAGCCTCCCCTCTCTTCCAACGAATCCGGCACCTCCGCGCTGGCAGGCGAGGCTTTGACCGCTCCGACGGCCACCCCCGCATTCAGCCCGCTGTACCAGCAGATCAAATCGCTGATCCTGCGCAGCATGCAAGCCGGCGAGTGGAAGCCTGGCGACATGATCCCGAGCGAGCTGGATTTGGCGGCGCGCTACCGCGTGAGCCAGGGCACGGTGCGCAAAGCCATCGACGAACTGGCCACCGACAACCTGGTGGTGCGCCGCCAAGGCAAGGGCACGTTTGTGGCCACCCATGCCGAGCAGCATGTGCAATACCGCTTTTTGCGGGTGCAGCCCGACGAAGGCAGCGCCGACACCCAAGGCCCAGCGCAGCGGCGCATCATCGAATGCCGGCGCCTGCGGGCACCGGCCGAGGTGGCGCGCCAACTGGGCTTGCGCACCGGCGACGCGGTGCTGCTGGTCAAGCGGGTGCTGGCCTTTGCCGGCCAGCCGGCCATTCTGGAAGAGGTGTGGCTGCCAGGCGGGCCGTTCAAAGGCCTGTCGGCCGAGACGCTGAGCGAAGACAAAGGCCCGATGTACGCGCTGTTCGAAGCCGAGTTCGGCGTGCGCATGGTGCGGGCGGTGGAAAAAATCAAAGCGGTGGGGGCCGATGCGGCCACCGCCGACTGGCTGCAGGTGAGCCCAGGGCATCCCCTGCTGAGCGTTGAACGTTTGGCCTACACCTACAACGATGTGCCGATGGAGCTGCGCCGGGGCCTCTACCGCACCGACAGCCGCCACTACCTCAACGAACTCAATTGAGATGTGCGCTCGGGCACCCGCTTTGTCAGCCTTCGTTATGCTGCGTTGCAATAGAATGCGCGGCTGGTTACAGGCGGTTACCGACCGCTGAGCCACGCGACGACACCCGAGTTTTTCGTGTCCTTCTCGAAGAAAGCCCACCATGCCTGAGTTGACCCCTCCGCGGCGCGAGTTCCGCAACATCAACGCCCTCAACGATCTGCCCACCTACCGCTTGCCTGCGGCCGGCTGGGTGTCCATCCTGCACCGCATCAGCGGCGCCTTGATGTTCTTGCTGCTGCCGCTCATTGTGTGGCTGTTCGACACCTCGGTGAGTTCTGAAATTTCTCACGACCGCTTCCAAGCCGCGTTTGCGGCTGGCATCGGTTTTGTACCGGGCTGGTTCCTCAAGCTGGTGGTGCTGGCCATCATCTGGGCCTACCTGCACCACCTGATCGCTGGCGTGCGCCACCTGTACATGGACATGACGCACTCGGTGACCAAAGAGTTCGGCAAGTCGTCGGCTGTGGTCACGCTGGTGCTGAGCATCGGTCTGACTGTGGTGCTGGGCGCCAAGCTGTTTGGCCTGTACTGAACCCGCACAAGGAAGGAAACACCATGTCCGTGAATTACGGTTCCAAACGCGTCGTCACTGGCGCTGGTTATGGCATGCGCGACTGGCTGGCCCAGCGCGTCACCGCCGCCCTGTTTGCCCTGCTGACCCTGATTGTGGTGCTGCAGGTGATCTTCACCAGCGGCCCCTTGGGCTATGAAGGCTGGGCCGCGATTTTTGCGCCCCAGTGGATGAAGGCGCTGAGCTTTGCTGTGTTTGTGGCGCTGGCCTATCACATCTGGATCGGCATGCGCGATATCTGGATGGACTACGTCAAACCCGCTGGCATCCGTGTGGTGCTGCACGTGTTCACCATCGTTTGGCTCTTGGCCTGCCTGGGCTGGGCTGTTCAAGTTCTCTGGAGACTCTGATCCATGACCACCACCGCATCTCTCTCTAAGCGCAAGTTCGACGTGGTCATCGTCGGTGCCGGCGGCTCTGGCATGCGCGCCTCGCTGCAGCTGGCCCGCGCCGGCCTGAAGGTCGCCGTGCTCTCCAAGGTGTTCCCCACCCGTTCGCACACCGTGGCCGCACAAGGCGGTATCGGTGCCTCGCTGGGCAATATGAACGAGGACAACTGGCACTACCACTTCTACGACACCATCAAGGGCTCCGACTGGCTGGGCGACCAAGACGCCATCGAGTTCATGTGCCG
This sequence comes from uncultured Hydrogenophaga sp., assembly GCA_964650505.1. GTDB lineage: Bacteria > Pseudomonadota > Gammaproteobacteria > Burkholderiales > Burkholderiaceae_C > Hydrogenophaga. The sequence goes on along the minus strand of CAZYUD010000014.1, from coordinate 62,934 downwards.
CGAAGCGCCGAAAGTGGTGTACGAGCTGGAACACTTCGGCATGCCGTTCGACCGCAACCCCGACGGCACGATTTACCAGCGCCCATTTGGTGGCCACACCGCCAACTACGGTGAAAAGGCTGTACCGCGCGCTTGCGCTGCGGCCGACCGCACCGGCCACGCCATGCTGCACACCCTGTACCAGCAAAACGTGGCGGCCCGCACCACTTTCTTTGTGGAGTGGATGGCGCTCGACCTGGTGCGCAACGCCAACGGCGATGTGCTGGGCGTGACCGCGCTTGAAATGGAAACCGGTGAGGTCTATGTGCTCGAAGCCAAGACCACGCTGCTGGCCACCGGCGGTGCCGGCCGCATTTACGCCGCCTCCACCAACGCCTTCATCAACACCGGCGACGGTCTGGGCATGGCGGCGCGCGCCGGCATTCCGCTCGAAGACATGGAGTTCTGGCAGTTCCACCCGACCGGCGTGGCCGGTGCCGGCGTGTTGCTGACCGAAGGCTGCCGTGGCGAAGGCGCCTTCCTGGTCAACAGCGAAGGCGAGCGCTTCATGGAGCGCTATGCGCCTACCCTGAAAGACTTGGCACCGCGCGACTTCGTCTCGCGCTGCATGGACCAGGAAATCAAGGAAGGCCGTGGCTGTGGCCCCAACAAAGACCACGTGCTGCTGAACTTCAGCTACCTCAGCGCCGACACCATCCACAAGCGTCTGCCGTCGGTGTATGAAATTGGCGTGAACTTTGCCAACGTCGACATCACCAAAGAGCCGATCCCCGTGGTGCCGACCATCCACTACCAGATGGGCGGTATCCCGACCAACATCAACGGTCAGGTGGTGGTGCCGGACGGCAAAGGCAGCCAGCAAGTGGTCAACGGTTTGTACGCGGTGGGCGAGTGCTCCTGTGTGTCGGTGCACGGCGCCAACCGCCTGGGCACCAACTCGCTGCTCGACCTGCTGGTGTTTGGCCGCGCTGCGGGCAACCACATCGTGGCCAGCGTCAACCCCAAGTCGGAATACCAAGACCTGCCCAAGGACGCGGCCGACCGCACCTTGGCACGCTTGGCCCGCTTGGACAGCAGCACCAGCGGCGAATACTCGCAAACCGTGGCCAACGACATCCGCTCGGCGATGCAGCAACACGCAGGCGTGTTCCGCACCCAGGCCAGCATGGACGAAGGCGTCACCAAAATCAACGCCATCCGTGAGCGCGTCAACGCGATTGCCCTCAAGGACAAGTCCAAGGTGTTCAACACCGCGCGCATCGAGGCGCTGGAAGTCGAAAACCTGATCGAAGCCGCTCAGGCCACCATGACCTCGGCCGCCGCCCGCAAAGAGTGCCGTGGCGCCCACACCGTCAACGACTACGAGCGTCCGGCCGACGACGCCCAGTTCCCGTTGGGCCGCAACGACGCCGAGTGGATGAAGCACACCTTGTGGCACAGCGCCGACAACAGCCTGACCTACAAGCCGGTCAACCTCAAGCCGCTGACGGTGGAATCGGTTCCGCCCAAAGTCCGCACTTTCTGATCGACGCACGTTCTGGAGTTCCCCATGGCAATCCGCACCTTCAAGATCTACCGCTACGATCCCGAGAAAGACGCCAAGCCTTACATGCAGACCGTCCAGGTCGAACTCGACGGCCACGAGCGCATGCTGCTCGACGCGTTGATGAAGCTCAAGGAAGTTGATCCCTCGATTTCCTTCCGCCGTTCGTGCCGCGAAGGCGTGTGCGGATCGGATGCGATGAACATCAACGGCAAAAACGGTCTGGCTTGCTTGACCAATATGAACACGCTCAAGGGCGACATCGTGCTGAAGCCGCTGCCCGGCCTGCCGGTGGTGCGCGACCTGATCGTCGACATGACGCTGTTCTTCAAGCAGTACCACAGCATCAAACCGTACCTGGTCAATGAGACTGTGGCGCCTGAAAAAGAGCGTCTGCAGAGCCCCGAAGAGCGCGAAGAGCTCAACGGCCTGTACGAGTGCATTCTGTGCGCCAGCTGCTCGACCAGCTGCCCGAGCTTCTGGTGGAACCCCGACAAATTTGTCGGCCCCGCCGGTCTGCTGCAGGCCTACCGCTTCATCGCCGACAGCCGCGATCAAGCCACCGCCGAGCGCCTGGACAACCTGGAAGACCCCTACCGCCTGTTCCGCTGCCACACCATCATGAACTGTGTGGACGTCTGCCCCAAGGGCCTGAACCCCACCAAGGCGATTGGGAAGATCAAGGAATTGATGGTCCGCCGCGCGGTGTGACCACCACGCGCCGCCCATGGAACACGACGCACTGGACAGCCCACTCGACGAGCGGGCGCTCAGCAAGCTGCGCTGGCGCTGCCGGCGTGGCCTGCTCGAGAACGACTTGTTTGTCGAGCGTTTCTTTGAGCGGCACAGCACCGATCTGACTGTCAGGCAGGCTCAAGCCTTGGGCGTTCTAATGGATTTGTCCGATAACGATCTGCTCGATCTGTTGCTCGGTCGCAAGAAGCCCGAAGGCGAGTTGGTCCACGGCGATGTCGTGCAGGTGTTGGGCATGCTCAAGGCGGCCCGCACACCCAACTGAACCCGAGGTGCCCACACAGGGCACCATGATTACCACGTGCACTTAGAGGAAACCTCCATGAAACTCGCCGACAACAAAGCCACCCTGTCGTTCTCTAACGGCAGCCCGAGCATCGAGTTGCCTGTGTACCAGGGCAATATCGGTCCGGATGTGATCGACATCCGCAAGCTCTATGGCCAGTCGGGCATGTTCACCTACGACCCGGGTTTCCTCTCCACCGCATCCTGCCAGTCGGCCATCACCTACATCGACGGCGACAAGGGCGAGTTGCTCTACCGCGGCTACCCGATCGAACAGCTGGCCAACAAGGTCGACTACCTCGATACCTGCTACCTGTTGCTCAATGGCGAGCTGCCCAATGCCGAAGAAAGCAAGACTTTCCACGCCACGGTGAACCAGCACACCATGGTCAACGAGCAGATGCAGTTCTTCCTGCGTGGCTTCCGCCGCGACGCTCACCCGATGGCCGTGCTGACCGGTCTGGTGGGCGCCTTGTCGGCCTTCTACCACGACAGCACCGACATCAACAATCCGGAGCACCGCCGCATCGCCGCGATCCGCCTGATTGCCAAGATGCCCACGCTGGTGGCCATGGCCTACAAATACGGTGTGGGCCAGCCCTACATGTACCCGCGCAATGAGTTGTCCTACGCCGGCAACTTCCTGCGCATGATGTTCGGCACCCCCTGCGAAGACTACAAGGTCAGCCCGGTGCTTGAGCGCGCCATGGACCGCATCTTCATCTTGCACGCCGACCACGAGCAAAACGCCTCCACCTCGACCGTGCGCCTGTGCGGTTCGTCGGGCACCAATCCGTTTGCGGCGATCGCGGCCGGTGTGGCCTGCTTGTGGGGCCCATCGCACGGCGGCGCCAACGAAGCCTGCCTGAACATGCTCGAAGAAATCCAGGCCATGGGCGGTGTGTCCAAGGTGGGTGAGTTCATGAACCAGGTCAAGGACAAAAACTCCGGCGTCAAGCTGATGGGTTTTGGCCACCGCGTCTACAAAAACTACGACCCCCGCGCCAAGCTGATGCAGGAAACCTGCAACGAAGTGCTGCAGGAACTCGGCCTGGAAAACGATCCCCTGTTCAAGCTGGCCAAAGAACTTGAGCGCATCGCTTTGGAAGACGACTACTTCGTGCAGCGCAAGCTCTACCCGAACGTCGACTTCTACTCGGGCATCGTGCAGCGCGCTGTGGGCATCCCGGTCAGCCTGTTCACCGGCATCTTTGCGCTGGCCCGCACCGTGGGCTGGATCGCACAGCTCAACGAAATGCTGGCCGACCCCGAGTACAAAATCGGCCGTCCGCGCCAGCTGTTCACCGGCTCGCCACGCCGCGACATCGCGTAAGGCATTTGCCGCTTGCAAAAAAGCCCGCCATGGCGGGCTTTTTTGTGGCTGGCAGGCTGTGGCCGCTCAAGCCAAGCCCATGGCCTGCGCCATTTCGTCGATCAGGCCACGCTGAAAAGCCGCCTGCCGGGCGTTGACCTGCCAGGCTTGGCCCAGATCCAGGTAGGGATCTTCGACCGCAGTGCGCACACCGCACATCGTCTCCACGGTGGCATGGGCGCAAAACGGCACCGCAGACTCGGCGTAGCCACCCTCATGCACCACCACCAGGCGGCCACCACAGAGTTCATCGGCCAGCGCCATCACCTCGGTGGTCAGTGCACGGTAGCTCTCGCTGTGCAGCAGCATGCGCGCCAGCGGGTCGACCAGGTTGGCGTCGAAACCGCTGGCCACCACGATCAGCTCGGGCTGAAAGCGCCGCAAGGCGGGCGCCACGATGCGCGCCATGGCGTAAAGGTAGGCGTCGTGGCCGCCACCCGGCAGCAGCGGCACATTGATGTTGAAGCCCTCGCCCTTACCCGCACCCCGGTCTTCGGCGCCGCTGTAGCCGGGCGGAAAGCAGCCTTCTTGGTGCAGCGAAATGGTCAGCACATCGTCGCGCTCGTAAAAGATGGACTGGGTGCCGTTGCCGTGGTGCACGTCCCAGTCGAGCACCGCCACGCGCTGCACGCCATGCTTGGCCTTGGCCGCCTCGATCGCAATCGGAATATTGGCCAGCAGGCAAAAGCCCATGGGCGTGTCGGCCAAGCAGTGGTGCCCAGGCGGGCGCGACATGGCGTAAGCGTTGCGGTAGCGGCCCGAGAGCACACCGTCAACCGCAGCCATGGCCAAGCCGGCGGACTGCTGGGCGATTTCGTAGCTGCCGGCGCCAAAGGGCGCGTAGGGGCCGAGTTCACCGCCGCCCGCGTCCGAGAGTTTTTTGAAGGCCTGCAGGTAGCTGTCGGGGTGCACGCGGCGCAAGTCCTCGTCGGTGGCCGGCGGCGCACTCTGAAAGTCCAGATGCTGGACCAGGCCCGAGACCTGCATCAGCGAGACCACGCGGCGCTTGGACTCGGGCGACTCGGCCAAGCCCATATTGGCTGGCGGCTGCACCCAGCCGCCCACATGGGCAATCAGCGAAAAGCCACCGGGCGTGCAGTGCCAGAGGCACTTTTCGTCGTGGAAAAAAGCGGTGCGTGTGGGGGTATTCATCCAAGTCTCCTAAGGTGTGGTGTCGGTCATTGGCGAGGTGCCAGACCGCAGATTAGGCAGACGGTGTTCACCGCTCCAGTCGTTCACATGAACGATGCATACGCTGCGGGTAATGCCCCTCCGACTGGGGAAAACCGCGCTTGTGGTCCTGCGCGGGCACTGGCATCGTTCAACTGAACGAGTCCACCATGCCCACCACCACACCCTCCTCAGACCCTGCCGAGCGGCCCGATGCTCTGCTGTCCATGGCGCAGACCGTGCACACGCTCTACCAGCAAGCACAAACACAGGCCCCCGATGCGTTTGAAGCCCAGGTGTTCCACGCCATGGCCCGCGAGCTGAGCTTCGACGCCGCTTGGCTAGGCCACTCGACGCTCACCCCCCAAGGCGCCCAGCTGCACAGCAGTGCCCTGTACCAACTGCATGCCGACTATCCATTGGCCTGGTCGCGGGTACAAGCGCAGGACCCCTTGGTGGCCTGGGCCCAAGGGCGCCCCACACAAACCACCATCGTCACCGTCGCCGATGCGGGCCTGCACCCCGACTTTCGCGGCTTTTTGGCACAACAAGGCATTGCACAGATTCTGTGTGCGGCCACGGTGGACGCCACGGTGTTGACCTGTTTGCATGTCTCGCTCTACCGACAAGGCTTTAAGCCCGCGTTCGCCAGCGGCGACCAACTGCGGCTGCAAGCGCTCATGCCCAATCTGGCCGGGGCGATTGCGCTCAACCGGGTGCGCGCCATTGAAAACGCCTCGCTGGGCCAACAGGTCACCGAACTGGGCGTGGCACTGCTCAGCCGCCAGGGGGTGGTGCAGGTGGCCGACCCACGCTTTGGTCCGCTGGTGCAGCGCGAATGGCCCGACTGGCCCGGTGGCAGCCTGCCGGCAGCGGTGATGGCGGGCACCGGAGGTGGTGGGCAACGCCATTTTGTGGGCCACCACATCGACATCGCACTGGCCCCTCACGGCGATTTGCTGATCGCCACCGCTCGACCGCGCAGCCGCAGCAGTGTGCTGACCGCGCGCGAGCGCGCCGTGGCGACCCGTTTTGCCCAAGGCCAGACCTACAAGGCGGTGGCGCGCAGTCTGGGCATTGCGCCAGCCACCGTGCGCCACCATCTGCGGCAGGTCTACAGCAAGCTTGGCATCCAGGACAAGGGCGCTATCGCCTGGGCGCTGAGCCAGGAACTGGGCGGCTCTGGCCCCTCGCCCTGAGCAGACACAGGGCCAAGCAAGCGCAGCGGGCAGGGTCTAAAATGGCCGGCTCTGCAAGGAACCGCCATGGGACGCACCCTCTACGACAAGATCTGGGACGAACACGTCGTCCACACCGAAGAAGACGGCACCGCCGTGCTCTACATCGACCGGCACCTGGTGCACGAAGTCACCAGTCCACAAGCCTTTGAAGGGCTGCGCGAAGCAGGCCGCAAAGTGTGGCGTGTGAATTCGATTGTGGCGACCGCCGACCACAATACCCCCACCACCGGCTGGGAGCGCGGCTACGACGGCATCGACGACCCGATCAGCAAAGAGCAGATCGTCACGCTCGACGCCAACATCGCCGAATTTGGCGCAGCCGCTTTCTTCCCGTTTATGTCCAAGCGCCAGGGCATCGTGCACGTGATCGGCCCGGAAAACGGCGCCACCCTGCCCGGCATGACCGTGGTCTGCGGCGACTCACACACCTCCACCCATGGCGCGTTTGGCGCACTGGCGCACGGCATTGGCACCAGCGAGGTGGAGCACGTCATGGCCACCCAGACCCTGCTGGCCAAAAAAGCCAAGAACATGCTGATCAAGGTCGAAGGCCAGTTGGGCCGGGGCGTGACCGCCAAAGACGTGGTGCTGGCCATCATCGGCAAGATCGGCACCGCCGGCGGCACCGGCTACACCATTGAGTTTGCTGGCTCGGCCATCCGCTCGCTGAGCATGGAAGGCCGCATGACCATCTGCAACATGGCCATTGAGGGTGGTGCCCGCGCCGGTCTGGTGGCGGTAGACGAAAAAACCATCGAATACGTCAAAGGCCGACCGATGGCCCCCACTGGCGTCGAGTGGGACCAGGCCGTGGCCTACTGGAAGACGCTGCACTCCGACGCCGACGCGCATTTCGACGCGGTGGTGGAGCTGCGTGCAGAAGACATTCAGCCGCAGGTGACCTGGGGCACATCGCCCGAAATGGTGCTGGGTGTGCTGGGCGCGGTGCCCGACCCCGACAAAGAAAAAGACCCCAACAAACGCAACGCCATGGAGCGGGCCCTGCAATACATGGCGCTGCAACCGGGCAAACCGCTGACCGACATCGTGGTCGACAAGGTGTTCATCGGTTCTTGCACCAACAGCCGCATAGAGGACATGCGCGAGGCCGCTGCGGTGGTGAAAAAACTCGGCCAAAAAGTGGCCAAAAACATCAAGCTCGCCATGGTGGTGCCGGGCTCGGGCTTGGTCAAAGAACAGGCCGAGCGCGAGGGCCTGCACGAAGTGTTCAAAGCGGCTGGCTTTGAGTGGCGTGAGCCGGGTTGCAGCATGTGCCTGGCCATGAACGCCGACCGGCTGGAGCCCGGCGAGCGCTGCGCCAGCACCAGCAACCGCAATTTTGAAGGCCGCCAGGGCGCCGGTGGCCGCACCCACTTGGTGAGCCCGGCCATGGCCGCGGCCGCCGCCATCCACGGCCACTTTGTGGACATACGCCAATTCGCCTGATCGGCCCACACAAGCCCCTCACCATGGACAAATTCACCGTACACAAAGGCCTGGTGGCCCCGATGGACCGCGACAACGTGGACACCGACGCCATCATTCCCAAACAATTCTTGAAATCGATCAAGCGCACCGGCTTTGGCCCCAACCTGTTTGACGAATGGCGCTACCTCGACCAACCCGGTCAGCCCGGTGTGCCCGCGAACCAGCGCAAGCCCAATCCCGACTTTGTGCTGAACCAGCCGCGCTACCAAGGCGCCTCGGTGTTGTTGGCGCGCAAGAACTTTGGCTGCGGCTCCAGCCGCGAACACGCGCCCTGGGCCATTGAGCAATACGGCTTTCGCGCCATCATTGCGCCGAGTTTTGCCGACATCTTTTTCAACAACTGCTTCAAAAATGGTCTGCTGCCCATCGTGCAGCCCGAGTCGGTGGTCGACCAGTTGTTCAACGACGTCGCGGCCTTCCCCGGATACGAACTCACGGTAGATCTCGAGCGCCAGGTGATCGTCAAGCCACAAGGCGATGAAATCCCCTTTGAGGTCAACGCCTTTCGCAAGTACTGCTTGCTCAACGGCTTTGACGACATTGGCCTGACCCTGCGCCACAAGGACAAAATTCAAGCCTTTGAGGCCCAACGCTTGGCCACCAAGCCGTGGTTGGCGCGCTCCATCGCCGGCTGATGCGCGTGATACCCAGGCTCTTTCGGCGCTTCGTGTTGGCCCAGACCTGGGTGTGCTTTGTGACCATGTGCACAGGTTTTTCTGTTTTTGGCCTGGGCACACTGAATTTGTTTTTTACGCTGCAAGCCAATCTCGCGCTGATTGCCGAACACGGCGCGATGGCATTGATGGAAGGCGCCGCCACCCAATTGGGCTCACTGCTCGCCACATTGGCACTGAGCATGCTGGGCTATTTGGTGTTCAAGGCCTGCGAACAAGAACTCGTCAAACGCTTACTCTCTGACCAACCCCACAACACCCGTTATGAAAATCGCAGTTCTTCCCGGTGACGGCATCGGCACCGAAATCGTCGCCGAAGCGGTCAAAGTTTTGAAGGCCCTCGACCTGAAGTTCGAGATGGAATCCGCCCTGGTCGGTGGCGCCGCGTATGACGCGCACGGCCACCCTCTGCCCGAGTCCACCCTCAAGCTGGCGATGGACGCCGACGCCGTGCTGTTCGGCGCTGTGGGCGACTGGAAGTACGACAAGCTCGACCGCCCCCTGCGCCCCGAGCAGGCCATTCTGGGCCTGCGAAAGCACATGGGCCTGTTCGCCAACTTCCGCCCGGCCATTTGCTATGAGCAGCTGGTGGGCGCTTCTAGCCTCAAGCCCGAGCTGATCGCGGGTCTGGACATCCTGATCATCCGCGAGCTGACCGGCGATATCTACTTCGGCCAACCTCGCGGCAAGCGCATCGCCACCGACGGCCACTTCCCCGGTGCCGAAGAAGCGTTCGACACCATGCGCTACTCCAAGCCCGAGATCGAGCGCATCGCCCATGTGGCTTTCCAGGCGGCCCGCAAGCGCAACAAAAAGGTCACCAGCGTCGACAAGGCCAATGTGCTGGAAACCTTCCAGTTCTGGAAAGACGTGGTCACCGAGGTGCACGCGCAATACCCCGACGTCGAGCTGCAGCACATGTATGTCGACAACGCCGCCATGCAGTTGGTCAAGGCGCCCAAGGCTTTCGACGTGGTCGTCACCGGCAATATGTTCGGTGACATCCTCTCCGACGAAGCCTCGATGCTGACCGGCTCGATCGGCATGCTGCCTTCGGCCAGCCTGAACACCAAGAACCAAGGCCTGTACGAGCCCAGCCACGGCAGCGCGCCGGACATCGCGGGCAAAGGCGTGGCCAATCCGCTGGCCACCATCTTGAGCGCGGCCATGATGCTGCGCTTCTCGCTGAACCAGGCCGAGGCGGCCGACCGCATCGAGACCGCCGTCAAACAGGTGTTGGCGCAAGGCCTGCGCACGCCCGACATCTACAGCGACGGCACGACCAAGGTCGGTACCCGCGAAATGGGCGACGCAGTGGTCAAAGCGCTGGCCTGAGCGCTGACGCTTGCACCCAAAGGGCGGCTTGGGCCGCCCTTTTTCTTGGCCCAACAACACTGTCAGCCGGCGACAAGGATCGCTCCGCTACAATCTTGCGCTATGTTTGCTTCCAGCCCGTTCGCCCTGAACAAAGCACCCGCCGCCCAGGCCGGTGTGGCTGCGCGCGCAAGCACCACCAAAACCACGACCATTAAGGGCTGATCCAGCTCCGGTATCGTCGTGCGCCCTCCCTGGCCAGACGAGCCGGGGCAGACAGGCCGGTCGGGCACTGTTTATTCACTTGAAAGGGCGTTTTCTCATGAGCAAGTTGGTAGGACTGGTCGGCTGGCGTGGCATGGTCGGCTCGGTGTTGATGGACCGCATGGTCGAAGAAAAAGACTTCGACCTGATCGAGCCGCTGTTTTTCTCGACCTCCAACGCCGGCGGCCAAGCCCCGGCGATGGCCAAGAACGAAACCACGCTGCAAGACGCGCACAACATCGAGGCGCTCAAGCGCTGCGACATCATCATCACCGCCCAGGGGGGTGACTACACCAACGCCGTCTACCCCCAGCTGCGCGCCGCCGGCTGGAACGGCCACTGGATCGACGCGGCCTCGGCCCTGCGCATGGAAAAAGACGCGGTCATCATCCTGGATCCGGTCAATATGCCGGTGATCAAGAATGCCCTGGCCAAGGGCGGCAAAGAATGGATCGGTGGCAACTGCACCGTCAGCTGCATGCTGATGGGCGTGGGCGCGCTGTACAAGGCCGGTCTGGTCGAGTGGATGAGCACCCAGACCTACCAAGCCGCATCCGGTGGCGGTGCCCAGCACATGCGCGAACTGCTGACGCAGTACGGCACGCTCAACGCCGAAGTGAAAGCCCTGCTGGACGACCCCAAGAGCGCCATCTTGGAGATCGACCGCCAGGTGATCGCCAAGCAACGCTCGCTCTCGGCCGCCGAGACCGCCAATTTCGGCGTGCCGCTGGGCGGTTCGCTGATTCCCTGGATCGACAAAGACCTGGGCAACGGCATGTCCAAGGAAGAGTGGAAAGGCATGGCTGAGACCAACAAGATCCTGGGCCTGGGCGAAGGCTTTGGCTCGGCTCCGATCCCAGTCGACGGCTTTTGCGTGCGCGTGGGCGCCATGCGCTGCCACAGCCAGGCGCTGACCTTCAAGCTCAAAAAAGACGTGCCGGTGGCCGACATCGAGGCCATGATCGCCGCCGACAACCCCTGGGCCAAAGTGGTGCCCAACACCCGTGAAGCCACCATCAAAGACCTGACCCCGGTGGCGGTGACCGGCACCATGACCATCCCGGTCGGCCGCATTCGCAAGCTGGCCATGGGTCCAGAATACGTGGGCGCCTTCACCATCGGCGACCAGCTCCTGTGGGGCGCGGCCGAGCCGCTGCGCCGCATGCTGCGCATTTTGCTGGAGGGCTAAAGCCGCCAGATCTGACTCACTAAGGGCGCAATATGCGCCCTTTTTGACGAAAAAACGCGACGAATTGCCCAAGTGCGCCATTTCCGTGAGCGCACAAGCAAAGTTCAAGCAAAATCTCAACTTGTAACAACAAAGACTTGCTGGTAACTTCGAAAACGGTTTGCGTTTTTTGCGGCTCCACCGTATTGGTCCTTATGCTGAAACACCACACTTCCTCTTCCGATGTTTTGTCGCCATCCAAAAAGCCTTCGGTGGCTGCAGTGGCACTTGCAATTGCCTTGTTGGCGGGCCATTCATCGGCCCATGCGCTGGCGCTGGGCCGGGCATTGATTCAATCGGCTCTTGGGGAGCCACTGGCAGCAGAAATTGACCTGCCGGAAATGACGGCTGACGAAGAACAATCTCTGCGCATCGGTCTGGCCTCACCAGAGGCCTATAACGCCCTGGGTATCCAGTTCAATCCAGCGCTCAACGGGCTGCGCATCTCCGTCAAAAAGCGCAACGACGGCCGCAGCTTTTTGGAAGTCCGCACCGAACGCGCTATCCAAGAGCCGTTTGTGGAACTGGTGATCCAGGCCGAGTGGGCTGCAGGCAAGCTGCAGCGCGAATACACCTTCTTGCTGGACCCCGCCAAGGCCGCCCGCGTCGAGCCGTTGGTGGCGGCGACAGAGGCAGCGCCTGCACAGCCTGTCACACCCACCCCAGAGCCAGCGCCTGTGGCCGAGCCCACACCAGCGGCGGTGAGTGCGCCGCTGGTGGAGCCAGCGCCGGCGGTCGAAGCTCCGGCGCTCGCTCAACCCTCGCCCAGCCCCGATTCCGTCACCGTGGCCAAAGGCCAAACCGCCAGTGGCATTGCTGCGCGCCTGCGGCCTGCCGGGGTGTCGCTGGACCAGATGCTGGTGGCCATGCTTAAGGCCAACCCGAACGCCTTTATTCAAGGCAACGTCAACCGCCTCAAAGCGGGTGCGGTGTTGCAAATGCCATCGGCAGCGGCAGCCCAAGAAACCGGCGCGGCTGAAGCCCGCCGTTTGATTGCCGCCCAGAGCCGAGACTTCAACGAATTCCGCCGGCGTTTGGCTGGCATCGCTCCAAGCGCCCCCAAGGGCGAGAGCGGTCGGGAGCTGTCTGGCCAAGTCCAAACCGAGGTGGCGGATCAGCAGACCCAAGCCTCTGCCGAGGACAAGCTGACGCTCTCCAAGGGTGCGGCAGACACCGCCGCCCAAGACCAACTGGCGCAGGAGCGCAGCGCTGCCGATGTGGCACAACAAACCGCAGAAGCCGCCCGCAATCTGGAGGACCTGAACAAATTGCAGGAAGCGGTCAGTGCGGCCACGGCCGAACCTGCGGCCTCTGGCGCGGCCGACCCGGCCGCAGCACCGGCTGAGACGGCTGCGGCACCAGCGTTGCCCGCCCCAGCACCGACCGAACCAGCGGCGAGCGGATCGGCCTTGCAGCGCTGGATGGCACACCCCTGGGCGCTGCCTGGCGCTGGTTTGCTGCTGGCACTGCTGGCGCTGTTTGGGGTTTCCCGCATGCGCAAGCGGCCAGAGCCCACCGGCATGGGCACTGGCCCGTTTACCGCCTCGGCAGGCCTGCGCCCTGCGGCGCTCGCCACCCCCATCGTCACTGAAAAAACCGACGCCACCAGCGCGCCAAGCTTTGAAGTCTCGGTGTTGGAGTCCCCTGCGGCCGAAACACCGCTTGCGCAAGCCGCGGTTGCAGCCGATGGGGATACCGGCGCAACCGAGGCTGTGGCCGACAAGGCGGATGTGCCGCCAACGGAGACCGCTGAGGCGCCTGCTGCAGTGGCACCGGTGGACATCGACTTTGGCGATCTCAACCTCGACCTGCGCCCCAACGAGGTGGCCGACGAAGTGGCACGCAATGCCGCTTCGGCCGCGCTCTACCAAGAGCCGCTGCGCACCAAACTCGCTCTGGCCAAAGAGTTTGTGTCCATCGGCGACGCCACCGCCGCCCGTGCCATGGCGCAAGAGGTGCTGGAACAGGGCGACGAATCGCTGCAAGCCGAGGCCCAAGCCCTGCTCGCCTCGCTGGGCTGAGATGCCGCGCATTGCGCTGGGCCTGAGCTACAACGGCCAGGCCTACGACGGCTGGCAAAGCCAGCCCAGCGGCAAAACGGTGCAGGACCACCTAGAAAAGGCCCTGGCCCGTTTTGCGGATGTGCACGCGATCAACACCCTGTGCGCAGGCCGCACCGACGCCGGGGTGCACGGCCTGATGCAGGTGGTGCATTTCGACACCGACAAACAGCGCGCCGACAACGCCTGGGTGCGTGGTCCCAACAGCTTTTTGCCCGCCGACATCGCGGTGCAGTGGGCGCGCGAGGTGCCCGATCACTTTCACGCGCGCGCCAGCGCCCTGGGCCGGCGCTACGCCTACGTGCTGTTGGAGTCGCCGGTGAGGCCCAGTGTGGACAGCGGCCGCGTCGGTTGGGTGTTTAAGCCCTTGGACGGCGACGCCATGCGCGCCGCTGCTCAAGTGCTGATCGGCGAACACGACTTCAGCTCGTTTCGGGCCGCGCAATGCCAATCACACACGCCCATCAAAACCCTGCGGCGCATCGATATTCAGCGCCGGGGCGCCTATTGGCGTTTTGAATTTGAGGCCAACGCCTTTTTGCACCACATGATCCGCAACCTCATGGGTTGCCTGATCGCGGTGGGCAGTGGGCAACAAGCCGCCCATTGGATGGCCGAGGTGCTGGCCGCGCGCAGCCGGGACGCGGCAGCGCCCACCTTCTCGCCCGATGGGCTGTACTTTTTGGGCCCGGTCTACGGTGCACAATGGGGATTGCCTGAGCGCACCCCTTTGTTTGACCTCTTGCCCTAAATGAGCCCCTCGCACCGCACCCGCATCAAAATCTGTGGACTGACCCGGGAATCCGATGTGGACGCGGCGGTGGCCGCTGGCGCCGATGCCATCGGCTTGGTGCTCTACCCCAAAAGCCCGCGTGCGGTCAGCCCGCAACGCGCCGCCGAGTTGGCGCGGCGACTGCCAGCGTTTGTGACGCCGGTGCTGCTGCTGGTCAACGCCAGCGCGGCCGAGGTGCAAGCCGCCTGCGCGGCCGCGCCCCATGCGGTGCTGCAGTTCCACGGCGACGAAACACCGACCGATTGTGTGGCCAGCCAGCGCGCCTTCATCCGCGCGGCGCGCATTCCGATCGGGCCCGCCGGCGCCGGCTTCGATCTTCTAAAATACGCACAAGATTTTTCGGCCGCTCAGGCCATTTTGCTGGACGCCCATGTGGAGGGCTATGGCGGAGCCGGACAATCGTTTGACTGGACAGCCTTCCCGTGGTCACACCCGCAACTAAACGCCAGCTCTCGCCTCGTTTTGTCTGGTGGACTCACGCCTGCAAACGTGACCGATGGCATTCGCCGGGTGCGGCCATGGGCCGTTGATGTGAGCTCGGGCGTGGAAGCGCTCGGCCCTGATGGGCAGACGCTCAAGGGCATCAAAGACCCCAGCCGCATACAAGCCTTCGTGGCCGCCGTTCGTGCGGCCGACGCCTCCCCGCTCTGAGCGGCCCGCACGGGCGCTCAAGCCCATTCGGAACCACACACCATGAGTCTTTACCAACAGCCCGACGCGCGCGGCCACTTCGGCATCTACGGTGGCAGCTTTGTGAGCGAAACCCTCACCCATGCCATCAACGAGCTCAAAGCCGCCTACGCCAAATACCAACACGAGCCCGAGTTTCTGGCCGAATTCCGCAAAGAACTGGCCCACTTTGTGGGCCGCCCCAGCCCGGTCTACCACGCCGCGCGCATGAGCCGCGAAATGGGCGGCGCGCAAATCTTTTTGAAGCGCGAAGATTTGAACCACACCGGCGCCCACAAGGTGAACAACACCATCGGCCAGGCACTGCTGGCCAAGCGCATGGGCAAACCGCGGGTGATCGCCGAAACCGGTGCCGGCCAGCACGGCGTGGCCACCGCCACCATCTGCGCGCGCTACGGTTTGGAGTGTGTGGTTTACATGGGCAGCGAGGACGTCAAGCGCCAAAGCCCCAACGTCTACCGCATGAAGCTGCTGGGTGCCACCGTGGTGCCAGTGGAGTCGGGCAGCAAGACGCTCAAAGACGCGCTCAACGAAGCCATGCGCGACTGGGTGGCCAACGTCGACAACACCTTCTACATCATCGGCACCGTGGCCGGCCCCCACCCCTACCCCATGATGGTGCGCGATTTCCAAAGCGTGATCGGCGAAGAGTGTTTGAAGCAGATGCCCCAGATGCTGGCCGAAGCCGGCTGCCAAGGTGAACAGCCCGACGCGGTGCTCGCCTGTGTGGGCGGTGGCAGCAACGCCATGGGCATCTTCTACCCTTACATCAACCACAGCAACACCCGCCTGATTGGTGTGGAAGCGGCGGGCGAAGGCTTGGACAGCGGCAAACACTCGGCCTCGCTGCAAAAAGGCAGCCCGGGCGTGCTGCACGGCAACCGCACCTACGTGCTGCAAGACGACAACGGCCAAGTCACCGAGACGCACAGCGTCAGCGCCGGGCTGGACTACCCCGGCGTGGGCCCTGAACACGCGTTCTTGAAAGACATCGGCCGCGCCGAATACGTGGGCATCACCGACACCGAGGCGCTCGAAGCCTTCCACTACCTGTGCCGCACCGAAGGCATCATTCCCGCGCTGGAATCAAGCCACGCGGTGGCCTACGCCATGAAGCTGGCCAAGACGATGGCGCCCACCCAATCGGTGCTGGTCAACCTGTCTGGCCGTGGCGACAAAGACATCGGTACCGTGGCCGACCTGTCCAAAGCCGACTTTTATTGCCGCCCCAGCTGCCGTGGCCAATCGGTCAAAGGCGGCGAAGCGACCATCCGCATCCAGCCCTGAGCCCCATGAGCCGCATCGAACAGACTTTCTCCGCGCTGCAAGCGCAGGGCCGCAAAGCCCTGATTCCTTTTGTCACCGCCGGCTTTCCCTACGCCGACATCACACCCAAACTCATGCACGGCATGGTCGAGGGCGGCGCCGACGTGATCGAACTCGGTGTGCCCTTTTCCGACCCCTCGGCCGACGGCCCGGTGATCCAGAGAGCGGGCGATCGCGCGCTGGCCCTGGGTATTGGCCTGGCGCAGGTGATCGCCATGGTGCGCGAGTTCCGCAAGGACAACAGCACCACGCCGGTAGTGCTGATGGGGTACGCCAACCCGATTGAGCGCTATGACCAAACACACGGCGCTGGCGCCTTTGTGCGCGACGCATCGGCCGCGGGCTTGGACGGTGTGCTGGTGGTCGACTATCCGCCCGAGGAATGCGAGGCCTTTGCCGCCGAATTGCGCGCCGCGCAGATGGACCTGATCTTTTTGCTCGCGCCCACCTCAACCGATGAGCGCATGGCGCAGGTGGCGCGGGTGGCCAGCGGCTATGTGTATTACGTGTCGCTCAAAGGCGTGACCGGCGCCGGTACGCTGGACGTGGGCCAGGTGCAGGCCATGCTGCCGCGCATCCGCGCCCATGTGCATGTGCCGGTGGGCGTGGGCTTTGGCATCCGCGACGCCGACACCGCGCGCGCCGTTGGCGAGGCGGCCGACGCAGTGGTGATTGGCAGCAAAATCATTCAGCTGATCGAGAACGAGCCGTTTGAAAAGGTGGTGCCGGTGGCCACCCATTTCCTGCGCACCATCCGAAAAGCCTTGGACGCATAATTCAATCCATTGAGGAGCCCCCTATGTCCTGGCTTGAAAAACTGTTGCCCCCCAAGATCACCCCCACCGACCCGACCGAGCGCCGCAGCGTGCCCGAGGGCCTGTGGATCAAGTGCCCCAGCTGCGAAGCGGTGCTCTACAAAAACGATCTGGAAAAAAACCAGAACGTCTGCCCCCATTGCAGCCACCACCACCGCATTGGCGCGCGCCAGCGGCTTGACGCTTTTTTGGATGCCGAAGGTCGCTACGAGATCGGCCAAGAAGTGATTCCGGTCGACGCACTGAAATTCAAGGACAGCCGCAAATACCCTGAGCGCCTGAAAGAGGCCTTGGAAAGCACCCAAGAAACCGACGCGCTGGTGGTGATGGGCGGTGCGGTGCACAGCGTGAGCGTGGTGGTGGCCTGCTTTGAATTCGACTTCATGGGCGGCTCCATGGGCTCGGTGGTGGGCGAGCGTTTTGTGCGTGGCGTCGAAGAAGCCATCGCCCAGAAGGTGCCCTTTATTTGTTTCACCGCCACCGGTGGCGCGCGCATGCAAGAGGGTTTGCTGTCGCTGATGCAAATGGCCAAGACCAACGCGGCACTGACCCGTTTGGCGAAAAAAGGGTTGCCCTACATCAGCGTGTTGACCGACCCCACCATGGGCGGTGTGTCGGCGGGTTTTGCCTTTGTGGGTGATGTGGTGATCGCCGAACCCAAGGCGCTGATCGGTTTTGCCGGGCCAAGGGTGATCGAAAACACGGTGCGGGTGAAACTGCCCGATGGTTTCCAGCGCGCCGAGTTTTTGCAGGAAAAAGGCGCGGTCGACTTCATTTGTGACCGGCGCGAACTCCGCAGCCAAGTGGCCCATGTGCTGGCCATGCTGCAACGCCAAAGCGCCGACGCGGTGGCGAGCGACTCTTGAGCACCGTGCCCACCTCCATCCCGCTGTTCCCACTGCAAACGGTGTTGTATCCGGGAGGATGGCTGCCACTGCGGGTGTTTGAGCTGCGCTACCTCGACATGATCGGTCGCTGCCAGCGCGAGGCGAGTCCCTTTGGCGTGGTCTTGCTCAGTGAGGGTGAGGAGGTGCGCCAGGTACAGGCCAGCGAGGGCGGAGCCCCGCCGCAGTTTGCGACCGAGCGTTTTGCCTCGGTAGGCACTCTGGCGGAGATTGTGGCCATCGACAAAAGCCAACCCGGCCTATGGCTGATCGAGTGCCAAGGCACACAGCGTTTTCGCGTGACCGGCACCCAACAGCGCCCCCATGGACTGTGGACGGCCGACATCGAGCCGATCGCCGCCGATGTGGTGGTGGCGGTGTCTGAACATCTTGCGCCAGCGCGGGACGCATTGCGCCAGTTGCTCGACAACCTCAGCGAGCACCAGCCACAAGCGCTGGCCAACCTGCCGCTGCGCGAGCCCTACCAGTGGGACGATTGTGGCTGGGTAGCCAACCGGTGGCTGGAACTGCTGCCGCTGCCGCTGCCGCAGAAACAGCAGCTGCTCACGCTGGACAACCCGATGTTGCGTCTGGAGCTGGTGGCCGACCAGCTCGAGCGCATGGGTGTGCAGAACTGAAACCGGCTCAAGGCAACAGCGCCAGCGCCGCTTGGTAGCGCTCTGTGCGCACCAAGTCGTCCCAGGGCAGACCCGGCCCACGCGGCAACAGCGCGCGGCGACGCTGCTCGCTGACCTCCAGCGGCTCCCAGCGGCCTTCGAGCACCGCCTGCGACAAACGATCGATGGCCTCATCGATGGGGGCGCCGTCTTGCACCAGCGACTGGTTGCACAAGAGCAGCTGGTCACAACCGGCTTGCAAGGCCAGCAATCCAGCGGTGGTGAAGTCCAGTTCCTGCCCCTGCACACGCCGGGCGGCGGCCATGCTCAGATCATCGGTGAACACGGCGCCTGTGAAGCCCAAGCGACCGCGCAAGATGTCTTGTAGCCAACGTGCAGAGTAACCCGCCGGCAGTGCATCGACATGGGGATAGACCACATGCGCTGGCATCACCGCTTGCAGGGTGGCGGACAGCCACGCATAGGGCAAGGCATCGTCTCCGAGAATCGCACCAAGCCGGCGCTTGTCGGTCGCGGTGGCATGGTGGGTGTCGGCCAGCGCATAACCGTGGCCCGGAAAATGTTTGCCGCAGTGCGCCACCCCAGCGGCGCTGAGCCCCTGGATCAGCGCTTGGGCCAACACACTGACCACCTGGGGGTCGCGGGCGAACGCGCGGTCCCCAATCACGCTGCTCTGACCATGGTTGAGGTCGAGCACTGGCGCAAAGGCCATCTCCACCCCACAAGCGCGCAGCTCGGCACCCAACACATATCCAGCCGCTGTGGCCACATTCATGGCGCGCAAAGCGGGCCCACCCGCCGGCTCGCCTCGGCGGGGCGCCTGCGCCCACAGTGTGCCCAGTTGGGCCATCGGCGGCAGATGGGTAAACCCGTCGCTGCGAAAACGTTGTACCCGCCCCCCCTCGTGATCGACCGCGATCACCAAGTCTTTGCGCACCGCCTTGATCTGTTTGCACAGCGCGCTGAGCTGGCGCCGGTCTTTCCAGTTGCGCCCAAACAAAATCACACCACCCACCAGGGGGTGGGCCAATCGGGCGCGGTCGGCATCGGTCAGGCGCAGGCCAGCCACATCGATAAAAAGAGGTGCATGCATCAAGGTTTCTCCACCACCACAAAACTGGCGGCATAGTCGGTTTCGTCGGTCAGGCTGATATGTGCGGTCCAGCCCTGGGCTTGGAACCAGGTGCCGAGCGCGCCGTGCAGCAGCAGATAAGGACGGCCGTCGGGGTGGTTCAAGACCTCGCAATGGCGCCAGGTCATGGGCATACGCATACCCAAGCCGATGGCTTTGGAGAACGCCTCTTTGGCCGAAAAACGGGTGGCCAGGTAACGCACGCCCCGTTGTGGCCAGCGCGCCGATCGGGCGCGCCACACGGCAAGTTCGGAGACACCCAGCACTTTCTGGGCAAAGCGCTCACCTTGGCGCTGCACGCTGGCCTCAATGCGGCGGATGTCACAGACATCCGTGCCCACCCCAACAATCATGGCGCTGGCCGCGCCTGGCGGATGCAGCGCAGGTAGTCGGCGACCGTGGCCGCGTACCCGAGTTCCAGCGCGTCAGCAATCAATGCGTGGCCAATGGACACCTCGGCCACGCCAGGCACGGCGCCCACAAAAGCCGCGAGGTTGTCGCGGTTGAGGTCGTGGCCAGCGTTGACACCCAAGCCCACATCCAGCGCGGCCTGGGCGGCAGCGGCATAGCACTGCAGCTGGGCTTGCACCGCGGTCGCGCGCCGATGGGCATCGGGCTCTAGCCAAGCGGCCGCGTAAGGCTCGGTGTAGAGCTCCACCCGGTCGGCCCCCACAGCGCGTGCCGCCGCCATGGCGGCTGGCTCAGGGTCCATAAAAAGGCTCACCCGCAGCCCCCATGCTTTGGCGCGTGCGATCAGCGGGCGCAGCGTCTCCGTGTCTTGCGGAAAGCGCCAGCCGTGGTCGCTGGTGAACTGGCCCACCCCATCGGGCACAAAGGTGAGTTGGTGCAGCGGCAGCCCGCGCGCCACGACTTCTTGCGCAACGTCCAACAGGTTGTGGCAAGGGTTGCCTTCGATGTTGTATTCGCGCCCCGGCCAGTCGCGCAGCAATTCGCCCAGGTCGAACACATCGTGTGCACGGATGTGGCGCTCGTCGGGCCGAGGGTGCACCGTGATACCGGCGGCACCAGCCTCTAAGCAGATGCGGGCCGCACGCAGCAGGCTCGGAATGCCAAGATGGCGGGTGTTGCGCAGGGTGGCCACCTTGTTGAGGTTGACCGACAAGGCGGTGGTGTGTGGGCGGTCGGACATAGTGGCTCGGTGGTCTCAGGTGCGCACCAGCAAGGACTGCACGTCGCGCATGAGCTGGCGGGTGCGGAACTCCCGCACGCCGCTATGGTAGTGCAGCAACTGCAGCAGCTGTTGCCGCAACAGGCCGCCCCCTTCGGCGCACAGCGCCACACAGGCGGTCAGTGGCCGATTGGAAGCCAGCCCAGCACCCAAGCTGGCCCAGAAACCACCGCTCAGGCCGGCTTCTTGGGGATCGCTGACTTGGCGCAGGCCAGTCTCGGGCACCAAGCGGTAGCGCCGCTCGGTGTAGAGCGCCACCAGGCTGGCGCCTTCGCGGTCCAGCAAAGGCAAGAGCCCCAACTCGCGCAGCAGCAACAGTTCAAAAGCGCGCAGCACGGGTGCTTGGGCGTCGGGTTGGGTGGCCAGCAGCTCCACCGCCAAGGCATAGTGGTCGAACAAGGCGGGATGGGGATCATCGCGCGGCAGCAGGCGCAACACCAGTTCGTTGAGGTAACTGCCAGCCAACAGCGCGTCGCCCGTCGGCATCACAAACCCGCCTTGCCAGTGTGCGGACTTCAGGGTGCGGACTTCCGCGTCGCCACCCCAAGCGACGCGCAGGGGCTGCAGCGGCAGCAATACCGGGCGAAACTGGGAGCTGGGACGCTTGACCCCTTTGGCCACCAACACAATGCGACCAGCGTGGCGGGAAAACACCTCTAGCACCAAGCTGGCCTCGCTCCAGTCGTGGCGGTGCAAGACAAAGGCCGCCTCGTCGCTGACCCGTTTGCTCATGGCGCTTGGGAGCCTCCCGGGCCTCACTCGTAACCGAAGGAGCGCACCCGCGCCTCGTCGTCGGCCCAGCCGGATTTGACCTTCACCCACAGCTCCAGAAACACCTTGCAGTCCCAGAGCTTTTCCAGCTCCTGCCGCGCCTCGGTGCCGATGCGTTTGAGCTTGTCGCCTTTGTCGCCAATCACCATGCCTTTGTGGCCGTCGCGTTCCACCACAATGGTGGCGGCGATGCGCTTCAAGCGCCCTTCTTCGACAAACTGGTCGATCACCACAGTCGAGGTGTAGGGCAACTCGTCGCCGGTCAAGCGAAACAGCTTTTCGCGGATCATTTCTGCCGCCATAAAGCGCTCGCTCTTGTCGGTCAGCGTGTCCGCATCGAACAGCCAGTCTTGTTCGGGCAAGTGTTTTTCGCAAATGGCGAAGAAGCGCTGGATGTCGCGCGGGTTCTTGGCCGACATGGGCACAAATTCGGCAAAGGGGTGGCGCTCTTGCATGCTGCGCAGCCAGGGGGCCAGCTCAGCGCGGCGGTGCACCAAATCAAATTTGTTGGCCACCAGCAGCACCGGAATGTTGCGCGGCAGCAGGTCGAGCACCTTGGCGTCGGCGAGGTTGAAGTGGCCGGCCTCCACCACAAACACCACCACATCCACATCGCTCACCGCGCCCAGCACGGTTTTGTTGAGCGAGCGGTTGAGCGCATTGCCGTGGCGGGTTTGAAAGCCCGGTGTGTCGACAAACACAAACTGGGTCGCGCCCACCGTGCGCATGCCGGTGATGCGGTGGCGTGTGGTCTGGGCCTTGCGCGAGGTGATGCTGATTTTTTGCCCCACCAGCGCGTTGAGCAGGGTGGATTTGCCGACGTTGGGTTTGCCCACAATCGCCACATAACCGCTGCGCTGCGGACCGGTCGCTTCCAACGCCTCGTCCGCTGGCTCGTCCGCCGCATCGGCAGCGGGCGCTTCGGCGGTGGCGCCGGGTTTGCCCAGCGCGCTGGCCAGCATGGCCTCCAGATCGGATGGCGACTGCGCCGGTGGGGGATTTTTTTTCATGGGGTATCAGACTTTGGAGGATGCGGGCGCACCAACCCGGGCGAGCATGGCGGCGGCGGCGGCTTGTTCGGCGGCGCGGCGCGAAGGGCCCAAGCCGCGCTCCGTCCAGCCGCCCTCTTCCACGACACAGGCCACGTCAAAGGTTTGCTGGTGGGCTTCGCCCAGGGTGGCGACCACCTGGTACACCGGCAGCTTCATCTTGCGGCCCTGCAGCCATTCCTGCAATTCGGTTTTGGGGTCTTTGGCGCGCTGGGTCATCCGCGCGTTCAGCGGCACATTGGCGTACAGCCGCCGCACCAGCGCATCGGCAGCGGCATAACCAGCGTCAAGGTACACCGCCCCAATCACCGCCTCCAGCGCATCGGCCAGGATAGATGGCCGTTTGTGGCCACCGCTGCGGCGCTCGCCTTCGCCCAACTTAAGGCCTTCCGCCAGCGACAAGCGGGCCGCCAATTCGGCCAGCGCGTCTTGTTTGACCAAGTTGGCACGCACCCGCGACAAATCGCCTTCGGGCATGTCGGGCAAGCGCTCATACAGCAGCGCAGACACCGCCAGGTTCAGTACCGAGTCGCCCAAAAACTCCAGCCGCTCGTTGTGGTCGGCCGAAAAGCTGCGGTGGGTCAGCGCCTGCAACAGCAAGGCGGGCCTGGCAAAACGGTGGCCCAGCCGCTGCTGAAAAGCCTGGGGGTCAAAAGACATCACAAGATCGCCGCAGCGTCATTCAAAGGTACCGATGCGGCCAAGATCGCCAAAATTCATCCACACCACAAAGGCTTTGCCCACGATGTGCGATTCCGGCACAAAACCCCAATAGCGCGAGTCGAGCGAGTTGTCGCGGTTGTCGCCCATCATGAAATAGTGGCCTTGGGGCACGGTGCACACCACCCCTTCCACGGTGTAACGACACTGGTCCTTAAAAGGAAAGTCAGAGGCTCCTGGCACAAAAGCTGGCCGATCGCTGTCGTTGAGGGTGCTAAAGCGTTTGCCGCCCAGGTTTTCGCCAAAGCGTTTGCTGTACGTCAGCGTGTCCTTGTCGTAAAAATCGTCCTCGGCCTGCTTGGGCACCAGCTCACCATTGATACGCAGCTGCTTGTTCAGGTAAGCCACTTCATCGCCCGGCACACCCACCACCCGCTTGATGTAGTCCAAATTGGGCTGGGGCGGATAACGGAACACCATGACATCCCCGCGTTCCGGGCTGTGGTTGTTGATGATCTTGGTGTTGATCACGGGAAGCCGCACCCCATAGTGGAATTTGTTGACCAGAATCAGGTCGCCCACCCGCAGGGTTGGAATCATCGATCCCGAGGGAATCTTGAAGGGCTCAAACAAAAAAGACCGCAGCACAAACACCGCGAGGATCACCGGGAACAGGCCAGCCGTCCAGTCCAACCACCAGGGTTGAGCCAACAATTGCTGGCGCGTCTGTTCGGGATCCACCGCCGCATCGCCCTTAATGCCCTGCTGCGCCAGCGCAGCTTGGCGGCGCTGGTGCTCTTGCAGCCATTGCTCGGCCGCCTTTTGCCGGCGCGGCCAGAAATAGAACTTCTCGGCCAACCAATACAGGCCAGAGACCACGGTGGCGAGCAACATCATCAGGGCAAAGTTGCCATCGACTGCACCGGCATACCATGCCAAGGCATACGCGACAAAAGCGCCCAACACCAAGCCGGTGAGCGAGCTCATGGTTGAATGCATCAATCTTCCACCTGCAAAATGGCCAAGAATGCCTCTTGTGGCACCTCGACCGAGCCGATCTGCTTCATGCGTTTTTTGCCCGCCTTTTGCTTTTCCAGCAACTTGCGCTTGCGGGTGATGTCGCCACCATAGCACTTGGCCAACACGTTTTTGCGCAAGGCTTTGATGGTTTCGCGCGCAATCACGTTGCCACCAATGGCCGCCTGAATCGCCACATCAAACTGCTGGCGGCTGATGATCTCACGCATCTTGGCGGCCACCGCACGACCCCGGTATTGCGACTGGGTACGGTGCACGATGATGGACAAGGCATCGACTTTCTCGCCGTTGAGCAACATATCGACCTTGACCACGTCGGAGGCGCGGTACTCCTTGAACTCATAGTCCATCGAGGCGTAACCGCGGCTCACCGATTTGAGCTTGTCGAAGAAGTCGAGCACGATCTCACCCAGCGGCATGTCGTAGGTCAGCATGACCTGTTTGCCGTGGTAGGCCATATTGAGCTGCACACCGCGCTTTTGGTTCGCCAGGGTCATGACCGCGCCCACATAGTCCTGTGGCATGTACAGGTGCACCGTGACGATGGGTTCACGGATTTCCTGGATACGGCCCACGTCCGGCATCTTGGAGGGGTTCTCTACCTTGATGACCTCTCCATCGCCCTTGACCACTTCGTACACCACGCTGGGCGCGGTGGTGATCAGGTCTTGGTCAAATTCGCGCTCCAAGCGCTCCTGCACAATTTCCATGTGCAGCAGGCCCAGGAAGCCGCAGCGAAAGCCAAAGCCCAGGGCTTGCGACACCTCGGGCTCGTACCGAAGAGCGGCGTCGTTGAGCTGGAGCTTTTCCAGCGCGTCGCGCAGCTGGTCGTATTCGCTGGCCTCGGACGGATAGAGGCCGGCAAACACCTGCGGCTGCACCTCTTTGAAGCCAGGCAGCGCCTCGGTCGCGAACGCCAAGTTGGCGCCACTGCTGGTCTTGATGGCGGTGATGGTGTCGCCCACCTTGGCAGCAGTGAGCTCTTTGATGCCGGCGATGATGTAGCCCACCTCGCCCGCTTTGAGGGCGTTGCGCGATTCGTTGTGGGGCGTAAAGACACCCAGCTTCTCGGCGTTGTAGAGCGACTCGGTGGCCATGAGCTTGATCTTGTCGCCCCGGTTGAGTGTGCCGTCCACCACCCGCACCAGCATGACCACGCCCACATAGGTGTCGAACCAGCTGTCGATGATCATGGCGCGCAGCGGCCCATCGGGGTTGCCACGCGGCGGCGGCACCTTGGCCACCACCATCTCCAAGATCTCTTCCACGCCCATGCCGGTTTTGGCCGAACAGGGCACCGCGTCGGTCGCGTCGATGCCGATCACGTCCTCAATTTCTTGCTTGGCGTTGTCCGGGTCGGCCTGCGGCAGGTCCATTTTGTTGAGCACCGGCAGCACCTCCACACCCAGGTCGAGCGCGGTGTAGCAGTTGGCCACCGTCTGTGCTTCCACACCTTGGCTGGCGTCGACCACCAGCAGCGCGCCCTCACAGGCCGAAAGAGAGCGGCTCACTTCATACGAGAAGTCGACGTGCCCAGGCGTGTCGATCAAATTGAGGTTGTAGACCTTGCCGTCTTTGGCTTTGTACTGCAGCGCAGCGGTCTGTGCCTTGATGGTGATGCCGCGCTCTTTCTCGATGTCCATCGAGTCGAGCACCTGCTCGCTCATCTCGCGGTCGGTCAAGCCGCCGCAGCGGGAGATGAGGCGATCGGCCAGGGTGGACTTGCCGTGGTCGATGTGCGCGATGATCGAAAAATTGCGGATGTGATTCATCAAAATCCCAGAGACACATGGCCCTGGACGGCCATACAAGGCGCCGCCGGGGTACGAAAAAAAGGGCGCGTCAGCTGATGACGCGCCCGTAACCAACAATCTTTGGCAACTGCGATAGTTGGGGTTTTATTGTAGGCAAAAAGCCCGAACACCACACCCCAAAAACACTTGCGCGGCCACGTTGCAACTCAGCAACGCATTTTTTATCAACATCTTATGCACAAGCTTCTGTGCACATCTTGTGGGTGTCCTGTGAACGGCAACACCCTTCGGCTGTGGACTTTCACATTGTGGCGGACGATCAGCATGGACGTTGCCATGTGACACCAACAGCACCGAATTCTAACGAAGAGCGACCCACTGGGCTTATCAAAGTGGGCGTTCGCTTACAAAAGATATCCCCAGATGGTCTTGGCTCCTCTGTCGGGTCTGCGCCACTGCGCCCCACAATAACCCCGATAACCTATCGGTCACCGGGGTTTTGTTCCTCGTCAGCGACCAGGACGAATCACCGCGTACTGCGCCCAATCGCCACGGCGCACCAACACACTCAGGGGGCGGTTGGCATCGGCGCGCGCCAGCTCCGCTTCAGCTGCCTGCAAATCGGCCACTTCGGTATTGGCAATCGCAATGATCACATCACCAGGCCGCAGGCCAGCGCGGGCAGCTGGTCCGTCCACCTGTGCGATGAACACACCTGCCCTGAGGTTGAGCTCTCGCTGCTGCGCCAATGTCAAATTGGCCAAGCCCAGACCCCAGACACGCATAGCCAGCGGAGGCTCGACGGGGGCTGGCCGGGACTCGCGTTCGGCGCGCTCGGAATCGAGCTCACCCACCACAATGCCCACCTCTTGGGTCTGACCACGGCGGAACAACGACAAGGTGGCGCGGCTGCCTGGCGTGGCGCCCGCCACGGCACGTGGCAAGTCCGCAGACTTTTCGATGGCCTTGCCGTCGAAGCCCAAAATGATGTCACCGGGCTGTACGCCAGCCGCTGCGGCCGGGGAACCATCTTCGACGCCGCGCACCAAGGCACCGCGTGGCGCACCCAGCCCAATCGACTCGGCAACATCGCGCCCCACTTGGTCGATCTGCACGCCAATGCGCCCGCGGATCACACGGCCTTGGGAGCGCAGTTGCTCAGCCACGCGCATGGCCTCGTCCACCGGAATAGCAAACGAAATGCCCTGAAAACCACCCGAGCGGGAATAGATCTGGCTGTTGATACCAATCACCTCGCCAGCCATATTGATCAGTGGTCCACCCGAGTTGCCTGGGTTGATCGCCACATCGGTCTGGATAAAGGGCAAGAAGTCGCCGGTCTCACGCTGTTTGGCGCTCACGATGCCCGCGGTCACGGTGTTCTCTAAACCGAACGGCGAGCCAATGGCCATGACCCATTCGCCAACCCGCAGCCGATTGACATCACCAATCTTGACGGCAGGCAGATCCGTGGCGTCGATGCGCACCAGCGCCACATCGGTGCGCCGGTCCAAACCAACGATGCGCCCCTTGAACTCGCGCTTGTCGGGCAGGGTCACCAACAGCTCGTCGGCGCCATCAACCACATGGGCATTGGTCATGATCAACCCATCGGCAGACAGCACAAACCCAGAGCCAACGCCACGCGGTACGGTTCCTTCGCCTTGTGGACCAGGCGCCGGCCCCCTTGGCGCGACGCCCGGAGGCAGCGGAATACCAAAGCGCCGGAAGAACTCAAACATCTGCTCTTCTGGCGTGGAGGGCGCGGGCCCATTGTTGACCTTGGCCAGAACCCGGATGTTCACCACCGATGGTCCCACCGCATCGACCAGCGCCGTGAAGTCGGGCAAACCTTGTACTAGCCTGGCCGATTGGGCTTGCACCGGCAGAGGTGCCACCAAGGACACCCCCGTCACGGCCACACACCAGCCCATCCCCAGGACAGACAACGCCAATTTGCTTTTGCTGAGCAGACTCATAAAGTCACCTTCTCGATTGGATGTCATAAAAAAGAAGTATTTTGCCTGACATGTCGTTCAGCGGATGCGCTCCAGGCGTTCGGCGAAGGCCTCCAGCGTCAAGGGGGGTACCTCTCCCACTGCGGTCAGCCAGTAGGCGCCGATCTGGCGCGCCAACACATGGGTGGCCCCCGAAGCGGTCGCTCCTGGGCTGTTGTGGCGTTTGGCTTCATAGGGCTCAAGAAACAAAGACACCGAGGCCAAGCCATCCGAAAACACCCATTGCAGGGGGCGCGATGCACCAGCGGCACGGGCGCTGTGGCAACTGAGCGTGACAAAACCCGGCACCGGCTGGCGCAAGCGCCACCCCTGGGCTTCTGGTGTGGTTTTCTGCCGTTGTGCCGACTCCACCCGGTAGCCTTGGGTATCGTCCATTTGGGCTTTGAGCTTGGCCATGCTGACTGGGGCATCGAGCTGGAGCTCGGTGAATGCCACCTGCTCTAGCACCTGCTGGCGCAAGTCGATGGTCTGCAACTTGAGCAACAAGCCGGTTTTTTTCTCAGCCCAGACCCGGTAGCCAAAACGCAATTCGTCCTTGGGGGTGATCAGCAGCACATCCGCCTTGTGTCCCGCCACCCGCTCAACCCCTTGGGTGGTGAGCCGGTAGTGCTCGGCGAAGCTGCCCTCCTGGGTGCGCAGCAATTCGGGCAGGATGCCGATCGAATCGCGCCGCTCTAGCCGTGCGACTTTGGCTTGGGGGTCAAACGTCATCACCTCGTTGTTGCGGCGCACGATGGTGCGTGGGGCTCCGGTCAGCACCTCCACCCGCTCCATCTGCTCATTGCCGTCACAGGCGTGCCAGATCTTGGATGTGGCCAACTCGCCACCCGCAGAAATCACCAGAGTGCCAGCAAAGGTGCGCTGGCGGGTGGCCTCATGCACCCGGTTGAGCCACTCGCTGAGGCTTCGCGTGTCGGCAGGGCTCGGGGCAACTGGCGTTTGTGCCCACAGGGTAGCACCCAACAGACAGCCTCCTGCGAGCAGGCTGGTTTGGCGCAAGGACTGGCGCCAACAGCCCTTGAGCCGCTGCAGCCCAGTGACGGAAGAACGCAGCATCCGTTGACCACACAGGGTGGCTTCAGCGTTGGGTGGGCATGTCATAAGTGGCATTGCGCAAAAAACCAGACGACAACTGCACCGCAGACAGGCCTCCATGCTGGCGGTGTTCGGCCAGCAACGCTTCGAGCTCGGGGCTGCGCAGCATACCGCCCACATTGACCACCGCCGGCGCACCGGTATTGCCTGCCCACTGGGGTTGGCTCACCACCGCCTCGGGACTGCCTTGCAACAAAGCCCAAGTGAGCGCGCCAACCGCAGTGACCGCTGCCACCCCGGCCACCATTTTCCAGCGCCACACCGGGTCGTTGGCCGCCGGCTGAGGCTGCGACCGCACAGCGGGTTTGGACGTGTCCAGCGGTTGGCGCTCCACCTCGGCCATGACCGCCGCGACCCAGGGCGCAGGCGCCGCGCTGGGCGCCAGGCCACGCAAGGTGTCGCCGATCGTGGCGTACGCACGCCATCGCGCGCGCGCGCCCGCCGAGCTGCGGTAGGCGGCCAGGGCATGGTCAACGTCGGATGCACCGGTTTCACCGTCGCACAAGGCCGACAACGCCTGGGCCTCGGTCTCTTCTTCTTGGTCTGCATGGCTCATGGCTCAATGCTCCACTAAAACACTGTCACCACCGCTTGCCGCCTTGGCGGTCCAGCAGGGGTTTGATCCGGGCCGATATGGCCTCGCGGGCGCGGAAAATCCGCGATCGCACCGTGCCAATCGGACAATCTAGGGCTTGTGCAATCGCCTCGTAGCTCAATCCCTCGATCTCGCGCAAGGTAATGGCCATGCGCAATTCTTCAGGCAAAGCCTCCATGGCGGCGTTGACCGCTTCGGCGATTTCTTTGCTGGCCAACACCGCATCGGGCGTCTCGCTGTCCGACATGCCAAGGTTATGAGCGCGCTGGGCCACAGAAGTTTCGTCGTCCTCGTCCGACATCAGCGCAGACTGCAGCACCACCGGGTCGTTTTTCATCGACAACAACTGCTTTTTGGCAGTGTTCACCGCAATCCGGTAGAGCCAAGTGTAGAACTGGGCATCGCCCCGGAACTGGCCCAGGGCGCGGTAGGCCCGGATGAACGTCTCCTGGGCGATGTCGGGCACCAGATCCACATCGCGCACCATGCGCCCAATCAGCCGCTCAACACGCCGCTGGTATTTGACAACCAACATTTCAAAGGCAGCAACTTCCCCAGCCACCGCGCGCTCCACCAAGGCAGCGTCGCTATCGGGACTGGGCGGGGGATGGCGGTCGGATCGGTGCATCGGTGGCGCGGACTATACCCGAGCCCCCACCACATACCGCTGCAAAGCCCTGCGAAATGGGAGCCACAACACAGGGTCACTGCCGGCAACCGCCCAGACCCAATGGACCGTACCGTCGCCGGTCTGCAAGCGCAGCCAGATCGCTGCGCCCAAGTCGAGGCGCAACTGCGGCACCACCACCTGTGGTGTTGTGCCCAAGCGCCATTCCCAGCAAGGCCCGTGCTCCCCTGCGGTCCAAGCCAGCTCGCCCTCAAGCACGGCGCGCTCCCGACGTGCCAGTCCCCAGCAGGCCAAGCCGGCCAACACCACCCAGCCCAGCGCCGCACCCAGCGCAAAGGTGCCGCCCACTTCGCCAGCCGACCAGCGCATGCCGGCACTCCACAGACCCGCCAAGCCCGCTGCGGTCAGCAGCGCGGCCAGCACGGCCAAACCACGGCGCTCCCAAACAGAACGCCCCACCGGATAACTCACCGATGGGGCGCGTTGCACGGCTCAGCCTCCCGCGTCAGACGCGCTTGAACACCAAGGTGCCGTTGGTGCCGCCAAAGCCAAAATTGTTTTTCACCGCCACATCGATCTTCATGTCGCGTGCGGTGTTGGCGCAGTAGTCCAGATCACATTCCGGATCTTGGTTGAAGATGTTGATGGTCGGCGGGCTCTTTTGGTGGTGCACCGCCAAGGCGGTGAACACACTTTCAATGCCACCGGCGCCACCCAACAGGTGACCGGTCATGGACTTGGTGGAATTCACCACCACCTTGTGCGCGTGGTCGCCGAGCGCGGCCTTGATGGCGTTGCTTTCGTTGACATCGCCCAGGGGGGTGGATGTGCCGTGGGCGTTCACATAATCGACCGCCTCGGCGTTCACCCCAGCGTTGCGCAGGGCCATGACCATGGCGCGGCGTGGGCCGTCCATATTGGGTGCGGTCATGTGGCCGGCGTCGGCGCTCATGCCATAGCCCGCCAGCTCGGCGTAGATGCGCGCGCCACGGGCTTTGGCGTGCTCGTAGTCTTCGAGCACCATGACACCTGCGCCCTCACCCAGCACAAAACCATCGCGGTCTTTGTCCCAAGGACGCGACGCGGTGGCCGGATCGTCGTTGCGGGTCGAGAGCGCGCGCATGGCGGCAAAGCCCCCCACGCCCAAGGGCGAGACGGTGCTTTCGGCGCCACCGGCCACGATCACATCGGCGTCGCCGTATTCGATCTTGCGGGCGGCTTCGCCAATGCAATGCAGGCCAGTGGTGCAGGCAGTGACCACCGCCAGGTTCGGGCCTTTGAAACCGAAGCGCATCGATACATGGCCCGAGATCATGTTGATGATCGAGGCCGGCACAAAAAACGGCGAAATGCGGCGCGGGCCGCGCGCGGTCAGCTCGCCATGGGTGTCTTCGATCAGCGGCAAACCGCCAATGCCCGAGCCAATGATCACGCCGATGCGGGTGGCCAGCTCTTCATCGAGCGCCTCACCGGTCGGCAGGCCAGCGTCGACCACGGCTTGGTGGGCGGCGGCGATGCCGTAGTGGATGAAGGTGTCCATGGTCCGCGCCTCTTTGGCGCTGATGTAGGACTCAAGGTCGAAGTTCTTGACTTCACCGGCGATTTTGCAAGCGAAGGCGCTGGCATCGAACTTGGTGATCAAGCCGATCCCAGACTGACCTGCCAGCAATTGGGCCCAGGCCGATTCCACCGTGTTGCCCACGGGCGAAATGCAACCCAAGCCTGTGACGACAACGCGGCGTCGGCTCATGGACGGTTCATCCTAAAGGGAATTGGGGTGTCACCGCTGCACGACCGGCAGGGCGCCGGTCGGTGCGGGCAGCGGCGGACGGCAAAGGCGATCAGCCTTTTTGGTGAGCCATCGCGTAGTCGATGGCGTTTTGCACGGTGGTGATCTTCTCGGCGTCTTCATCGGGAATTTCAATGCCGAATTCGTCTTCGAGGGCCATCACCAGTTCCACGGTGTCGAGCGAGTCAGCGCCCAGATCGGCCACAAAGGCTTTCTCGTTGGTCACTTGACCTTCTTCCACGCCGAGTTGTTCGGCAATGATTTTCTTCACACGTGCTTCGATATCGCTCATAAGTCCCTCTGAGGGTGGTTGGAATACGAACCGGCATTTTAGCCGGCGAGAAGGCTTTGCCGACAAAAAGCGTGCCGCCTGTCGATCGGCGCGCTTCTGTCTTCATCACGCCATGAACATGCCGCCATTGACGTGCAATTCCTGCCCGGTCACATAGGCGGCTTGGGCGCTGGCCAAATAAGCCACTGCGTGGGCGATGTCCGCCGGCTTGCCCAGCTGACCCAACGGGATCTGTCCGAGCAGGGCTTTGTGCTGCTCTTCGGGCAGCGCTGCGGTCATATCGGTCTCGATAAAACCCGGCGCCACACAGTTGACGGTGATGCCTCGGCTGCCCAGCTCGCGCGCGAGCGCCCGGGTCATGCCGGCCACACCGGCTTTGGCGGCGGCGTAATTGGCCTGCCCTGGATTGCCCGAGGCGCCGACCACACTGGTGATGTTGACGATGCGGCCGTAGCGCTGCTTCATCATGGGGCGAATCACCGCCCGGCTGCAGCAAAACACCGCCTTGAGATTGGTGTCGAGCACCGCGTCCCAATCGCCGTCTTTCATGCGCATGGCCAAGGTGTCGCGGGTGATGCCGGCGTTGTTCACCAGCACCTGCAGGCCGCCATGGGTTTTGACGACCTCGTCGACCAAGGCTTCCACTGCGGCGCTGTCGTTGACGTCCAGGCGCGCACCCCGGCTGCCAGCCGGCGCGCCCGCCTCACTCAAGGCCTGGGTGATGCGCGCGGCGCCGTCGTCGGTGGTGGCGGTGCCGACCACCAGACAGCCGCGCGCGGCCAGTTCTTGCGCAATGGCCGCGCCAATGCCGCGCGACGCGCCGGTGACCAGCGCCACTTGGGGGGTGTTGGATTCAGACATGGGTTCCTCCTGTGTTCGCGGGTGATGGCCTTAGGCCAGCTGCGCCTTGACCTCGGCCAAGGTCGCGGGGTCGTACAGCACCAGGCCACTCATGTCGGCATCGATGCGCTTGGTCATACCCGCCAGCACCTTGCCCGGACCACATTCGACCACGGTGTTCAGGCCGCGCGCTTTGATCGCTTGCACACACTCGACCCAGCGCACCGGGCCAAAGGCTTGGCGGTACAGCGCGTCGCGGATGCGGTCGGCATCACTTTCCACCGCCACGTCGATGTTGTTGATGACCGGGATCTGCGGCGCCGCCAAGACGGTCTCGGCCAGTTGGGCGCGCAGGCGCTCGGCGGCCGGTTTCATCAGGCTGGAGTGGAACGGCGCCGACACCGGCAGCGGCAGGGCGCGCTTGGCGCCGTTGGCTTTGAGCACTTCGCAGGCTTTGTCCACCGCCGCTTTGCTGCCCGCGATCACGGTTTGCATCGGGTCATTGAAATTCACCGCCTCCACCACCTCGGCGCTGCCCGCGCCAAAAGTGGCTTGCGCCTCGGCGCAGCCGGCGCGCACGTGTTCGGCGGCCATGCCCAAAATCGCGGCCATGGCACCGGTGCCCACCGGCACCGCCTCTTGCATGGCCGCAGCGCGAAAACGCACCAAAGGCGCGGCCTGGGCCAGCGTCAGCACACCCGAGGCCACCAACGCGGAATACTCGCCCAGCGAATGCCCGGCCAGCGCTGCGGGCAAGGCGCCACCTTCGGCCCGCCAGACCCGCCACGCCGCCACCGCCGCCACCAGCATGACCGGCTGGGTGTTGGTGGTCAGGGCCAGCGCTTCTTTCGGGCCTTCATGAATCAGTTGGGCCACGTCTTCGTGCAGCGCATCGGACGCCTCTTGCAGGGTCTGCGCCACCACCGGGTGGTCGCCCCAGGCGTCGAGCATGCCCACCGATTGCGAGCCTTGGCCGGGAAATACAAAAGCAAATGCTGTCATGGTGATTTCAAACACAATCAAAAAGTGAGGAGCACCGCGCCCCAAGTGAAGCCGCCGCCCACGCCCTCTAGCATCAAGGTCTGACCCGGCTGGATTTGGCCGGCGCGCACCGCATGGTCCAAGGCCAACGGAATGGACGCGGCCGAGGTGTTGCCGTGCTGGTCCACCGTCACCACCACCTTGTCCATCGGCAGCTTGAGCTTGCGCGCGGTGCCAGCCATGATGCGGATATTGGCTTGGTGGGGAATCAGCCAGTCGATGTCGGCTTCGGTCTTGCCGGCCTTGGCCAGCGCGGCTTTGGCGGCCTGCTCCAGCACACCCACAGCAAGCTTAAAGACCGCCTGCCCGTCCATTTTGAGCACCGGATCGCCCAACACCTGGCCGCCACTGACATGGCCGGGCACACACAAAATGCCCACATGCTGGCCATCGGCGTGCAGGTCGCTGGCCAAGATGCCGGGCGTGTCCGACGCCCCCAACACCACCGCGCCCGCGCCGTCGCCAAACAACACACAGGTGGTGCGGTCGTTGAAATCCAGCAGGCGGGAAAACACCTCTGAGCCGATCACCAATGCCTTGCGCGCATTGCCCGCGCGGATCATCGCGTCGGCCACCGACAAGGCATACACAAAGCCACTGCACACCGCCTGCACATCAAACACCGGGCAACCGGCGATGCCGAGCTTGTGCTGGATGATGGCGGCGGTGGACGGGAACACCATGTCCGGCGTGGAGGTCGCCACAATGATCAGGTCGATCTGGTCGGCGGCCACACCCGAGGCCTGCAGCGCGCGGCGCGCGGCCTCGGCACCCAGGTCGCTGGCGTATACCCCGTCGTCCACAAAATGGCGCGCCCGGATGCCGGTGCGCTCCACGATCCACTCGTCGCTGGTGTCGATGCCGCGCTGGGCCAACATCGACACCATGTCGGCGTTGGTGAGTCGGCGGGGGGGCAGGCAACTGCCGGTGCCAAGAATGCGGGAATAAAGGCTCATACAACGGACTCGCGGGTCGGGACTGCGAAAGCGGACTACCAAAGGCGGTCAGGCGTCGATCGGCGCCTCGGCCACCGCCATCAGCGGCGCGGCGCGGGCGATGCGGTCTCGCACCCCATCGAGCAGCTGGTGGGCTGCCGCATCATAAGCCCGGTGCATGGCCTGCTCGAACGCGAACGCGTCGGCCGAACCGTGGCTCTTGAACACCAGGCCGCGCAAGCCCAGCAGAGCCGCGCCGTTGTAGCGCCGATGGTCCACGCGCTTTTTGAACGCCGATAACACCGGATAAGCAACGATGGCCGCTGTTTTTTGGAAAATACCGCGCGAAAACTCTTCTTTGATCATGGCGCCAATCATCGACGCCAGGCCCTCACTGGCCTTGAGCGCCACATTGCCGACAAAACCGTCGCACACCACGATGTCGGTGGTGCCCTTAAAAATGTCGTTGCCTTCAACGTTGCCAACAAAATTTAAATCGCCGCTGTTGGCGGCTGATCGCAACAAAACGCCTGCTTTTTTGATGGTTTCATTGCCTTTGATCACCTCTTCGCCGATGTTGAGCAGGCCCACAGTCGGCTGATCGCGGCCGCTGGCCGCCACCAAGGCGCTGCCCATCACCGCAAACTGCAGCAGGTGTTCGGCGGTACAGTCCACATTGGCACCCAAATCGAGCACGGTGGTGGCGCCACCCTTGGCATTGGGCATTTGGGTCGCAATAGCCGGTCGGTCGATGCCGTCCAGCGTTTTGAGCACATAGCGGGCGATCGCCATCAAGGCGCCGGTGTTGCCGGCCGACACCGCAGCTTGCGCCGCGCCGTCTTTGACCAGGGCAATCGCCACCCGCATGGACGAGTCTTTTTTCTTGCGCAAAGCCACTTCCACCGGATCGTCCATGGCCACCACCTCGCTGGCGGTCACCACCCGGCAGCGCGGGTGCTTGGCCAGGGCATGGGCGCTGAGCGCAGCGGGCAAACCGACCAAGAGCACATGCGCCTCGGGCCGCTGCCGCAAAAACGCCTCACAGGCCGGCAGGGTAACCCCAACCCCCACGTCTCCCCCCATGCAATCGATCGCCAGGGTGATCATGCATCTCTCCAATGTATGTGTGGTCTGTCGCCAACAAAAAGGCCCGCATGGGGTGCACGCGGGCCTTGATATTGTGCCTTGCCGGTGGGCACCGGCTGGCCGCAGGTACCCGCAAGGGGCACCCGTGACGCCAATCAGGCTTCGGATTTGTTCTTCAGCACCTGACGGCCACGGTAGAAACCGTTGGGGCTGATGTGGTGGCGCAGATGGGTTTCGCCGGTGGTCGGCTCCACGGCAATGCCGGGCACCGTCAGGGCGTTGTGCGAACGGTGCATGCCGCGTTTGGAAGGCGACTTTTTGTTTTGTTGAACGGCCATGTTGGGCTCCTGAAATCGGTAGGGACAAACGGATCGGCCAAATGGCCACGTTGCGCCGCCGCAAAGAGCCTGATGTGCGAAACACCAGCCGGCGCAAAACCCGAGATTATAGAACAAATGGGCTGCCGCGCCGATCAGCTACCGCGTTTGAGCGCCTGCAACACTTCAAACGGGTTTTTCTTGACCGGCACGTCGTCTGGATAGGCTGCGGCGGGATCGCCCGGAGCCACCAGCGGCTCCGGGCACTGGTCGTGCATCACCATCAGAGGCAGCTCCATGAGCAACTCGTCTTCGATCAGGTCGAGCACACTGGGTTTGGGCTCCAGCGCCAACACATCCTCTTCGCAGTCCTCGTCCTCAATCTCAGCGGTGGCCTCGTCGGCCACAAAGCGGAACCAGCGATCGACCTGCAGATCGGCCGGTACCGGGCCTAAGCAGCGTTGGCAACGCAAAGGCAAAGCGAGCTTGGCCGCCACATGCAGCCACACCTGTGGCTCTGCGCCAGCGGGTGCGGGCCGGCATTCACCCCGGATCGCCCAGGCCAGCGGCAGGCCCTGCACCGCTTCGTCGTCCAGGCCGTGGGCCTCGGCCAACAAACGCGGCCATTGGCCCAGGGTGGAGCTTTGCTGCAACTGCGCTTCGGCCTGCGCAAACGCCCGCGCGTCAAAACGGGCGGGGTTCCATTGAACGGGAGATCGGCTTTTCATGCGGGCAGTGTAGCGTGACGGACAATACGGCCCATGCTTGAACGCCCCATCTCCCGCCCCCTGATCTTGGGTTCCACATCGCGCTACCGCGCCGAATTGCTCGGCCGCTTGCGCATCCCCTTTGCGGTTGCCGCTCCCGACGTCGACGAAACCCCCGAGCCCGGCGAATCGCCGCTGGCGCTGGCCCAGCGGCTGGCGCTGGCCAAAGCGCGGGCGGTTGCGCGGCAACACCCCGCAGCGGTGGTGATTGGCAGCGACCAAGTGGCCAATCTGCACGGCGAGCCGCTGGGCAAACCCGGCACACACGAGCGGGCGGTGGCCCAGCTGCAACGCATGAGCGGGCACACCGTGGTGTTTCACACCGCGGTGGCGGTGGTGTGTCAGGCGTCTGGCTTTGAGGCGCTGGACTGCGCCGACGTGCGGGTGGTGTTTCGCACGCTGGCGGACGAAGACATTGAACGTTATCTGCGCTTGGAGCAGCCCTACGACTGCGCCGGCAGCGCCAAGAGCGAAGGCCTGGGCATCGCGCTGCTGGAGCGCATCGACAACGACGACCCGTCCGCGCTGGTCGGCCTGCCGCTGATCCGCACCTGCCAGATGATCCGCCGCGCGGGCGTTGATGTGTTGGGGGTGGCGTGAGCGCGCCGCGCCTCGGCACCCTGTTCTTGGTGCCCACCCCACTCGACTTTGGCTGTGAACCGGCCGACGCACCACTGACCCAATGGCTGTCGGACCAGACCCTGCGCCAAGCGGCTGGGCTGCGCCATTGGATCACCGAAAACGCCAAAAGCACCCGGGCTTTTCTCAAACGGGTGCAAGCCACCCACCCCCTGTGCGCGCCGCTGCAAGAGATGCAGGTCCAGGAGTTGCCACGCGCGGCGCACAAAAAAGGCGATCATCTGCCCGATGCGGCCACCGACGCCGCCGCCCGCGCCCTGCTGCAACCCGCGCTGCAAGGCCATGCGATGGGGCTGGTGAGCGAAGCCGGCATGCCGGCGGTGGCCGACCCCGGCAGCGCGGTGGTGCGCGCGGCGCATACGCTGGGCGTGCGGGTGGTGCCACTGGTAGGACCCAACGCCTTGCTGCTGGCCTTGGCGGCCAGCGGGCTCAACGGCCAGCACTTCGCTTTTGTGGGCTACCTGCCACAAGACGCGGCGGCGCGGGCGCAGACCATCCGCACGCTGGAACAAGCCACGCACCGCCAAGGCCTGACCCATCTGATGATCGAAACGCCTTACCGCAACGCCGCCCTGCTGCAAGCCCTGCTGCAGCACCTGCAAGCACACACCCGCTTGTGTGTGGCCAGCGCGCTGAGCTTGGCCAACGAATCAATTCGCACCGACACGGTCCAAGGTTGGCGGGCATCGGGCGCTCAGGCACCGAGCGGGCCCTGCATTTTTTTGTTTGGCGTGTGAGGCGTGCTCAAGAAGGCCGCTGCGTCAGCTGGTGGGGCTCCAGCGGCACCTTGACGGGACGGTTCATCAGCTCAATGAGCACCATCACCCGGCGTTCGCCGTCGCTTTCCTGGTAGATTGCCTCAATGCCCGCGAACGGGCCATCGACGATCAGCACTCCGTCACCCGGCGCAAAAGCGCGCGCTGGCGCTTGTGCCAAAGCATCCTGCTGCTGCCGAATGCCTTCGATCAAGACCGGCGGCACCTTGGCCGGTTCTTTGCCAAAGGTCACCAAGCGCGTCACGCCCCGGGTGGAACGGATGGGCGTCCAGCTCAGGCTCTGCAGGGTGCTTTCCAGCCAAATAAAGAGGTAGCGTGGGAACAGCGGCTCATCCACCAGCTTGAGCTTGCCACGCACCACCTTTTCGCGCCGCATCATGGGCAGGTAGCACGGATAGCCTTGGCGCTCTAAGTTCTCTAGCGCCACCGCCTCCTGCCGCGGCTTGGTGTGGATGAGGTACCAGTGCCCTGTCACGGTCATTCGGTGGTGATCACGGCCTCGTCAGACACGGAATCGCCCAAGGCCACGCGCCGGGCCTGCTCGCGCAACAGGCGTTTTTCGTGTTCGTTGAGGCTGCGGTGGATGGCCATCTTGGTGCGGCGCAGCAGCTCCCGGTCCAGCTCGGGCGGCACACCCCGCAGCGCGGGCAGCTCCTCACGCAGCCAATCTTGTTCGTCCAGCGGCAGGCCCGACCACCACTCATTGACCACCGCTTGCAACACGTCCTCGTGCACGGTTTGCTGCCCGGCTTGGGCGCCAGCGCTCAAGGCGTGGGCCAAGTCTTGGGCCTGCACCACCAGCCGGCGGTCGGCCTCGCGCAGCAAGCGCGCCCATTCGGGATCGTGTTGCTGCAGACGTGGCATGGCTTTGGCGCGCTCGTCGGCCAGCAAGCAGACCTTGATGCCTTGCAGTTTGAGCACGTCGATGGTGTGGATCAGGCGCTGGTCGTCGCTGGCGATCACGATCAACTCGGGTCGCATACCACTGGCCACGGCCATCAGATCGGCCGACATTTGCCGCACCATGGCCAGCTCGCCGTCGGTGTCGGCCTGGGGCAGCAGGCGCAGCGTCTGGTCATCAAACGTGGCTTTGTCGTCGTGGTCGGCGTAGCAGTAGCTGCGCAACAGCTGCGCGTTCAGATTGGCCTGGTCCAGCGCGTTGAGCACCACGGTGTTGACTTGGGCGCGCGACACCGGCGCCGCATCGCGCCCGTCGAGCCCACAGAGCCAGCGCAGGTAACGCATATCGACAAAAGCCACCGCCTGGGTGTGTCCAGAACCACCGTAAAAGGTCTTTTTTCGGGGGGGCAAAGTATGCAAATTCATGAGGAGAAACCTATAGACAAACTAAGTTTAGAAAGCCCCTTAGTTTAGCGAAGCGCTTGGACGCCGCTCCGTACAATGTGTTGCCATGACACACACACCGTTGCGCATCTTGTTGTTGGGCATGAACGGCCAAGTGGGCTGGGAGCTGCAACGCAGCCTGAGCCCGCTGGGTGAACTGATCGCCGTGGACCACGACGGCAATCCACAGCACCCGGGCTTGGTCGGCAGCTTCGCCGACCTTGATGGCTTGGCGCGCACGGTGCAAACAGTGCGCCCAGACGTGATCGTCAACGCCGCCGCGCATACCGCCGTGGACAAGGCCGAGAGCGAGCCTGCGCTGTGCCACACCCTCAATGCCGAAGCCCCCGCCGTGTTGGCACGCTGTGCCGCCGCCAGCGGCGCGCTGCTGGTGCACTACAGCACCGACTATGTGTTCGACGGCAGCGGCAGCGGTGCGCGCTCAGAGACCGACCCCACTGGCCCGCTGAACGTCTACGGCCAGACCAAACTCGAGGGCGAGCGCGCCATCACCGCCAGCGGCTGCCGCCACCTGATGTTTCGCACCAGCTGGGTGTATGGCGCGCGCGGCGGCAACTTCGCCAAAACCATGTTGCGCTTGGCCCAAGAGCGCGATCGGCTGACGGTGATCGACGACCAGATCGGTGCGCCCACGGGCGCCGATCTGCTGGCCGATGTCACCGCCCACGCCATCCGCGCGGTGCGCGCGCAGCCGGCACTGGAAGGCCTGTACCACCTGGTGGCCAGTGGCGAAACCAGCTGGCACGGCTACGCCCGCTTTGTGCTGCAACAAGCTCAAGCCTTGGGCGTCGCTTTAAAAGCCGGTCCCGACGATGTGGCCCCCGTGCCCACCAGCGCATTTCCCACCCCTGCCCAGCGGCCGCTCAATTCGCGCTTGTCCACGGACAAGCTGCAAGCCGCGTTGGGCCTGCAGCTGCCGCATTGGCACACCGGCGTAGCGCGCATGTTGCGCGAACACCTGCAAGCCGCATAAAGGAGGCGTCCTCCATGCAGAACCGCAAAGGCATCATCTTGGCCGGGGGCTCCGGCACCCGTCTGTATCCGGTCACGCAAGCGGTGAGCAAACAGCTCATGCCGGTGTACGACAAGCCCATGGTCTATTACCCGCTGAGCACGCTGATGCTCGCCGGCATCCGCGAAGTGCTGCTCATCAGCACCCCACAAGACACACCACGCTTTGCCGAGCTGCTGGGCGATGGCAGCCAGTGGGGCATGAGCATCCAATACGCAGTGCAACCCAGCCCGGACGGACTGGCACAGGCCTTCACCATCGGGCGCAACTTTGTGGCGGGCCAACCCAGCGCGCTGGTGCTGGGCGACAACATCTTCTACGGCCACGACTTGGTCAAGCAGCTGCACAGTGCGAACGCGCGCAGCGGTGGCGCCAGTGTGTTCGCTTATCACGTACACGACCCCGAACGTTATGGCGTGGTGGCGTTCGACGAACAGCAACGCGCCATCAGTATTGAAGAAAAGCCGCTCAAGCCGCAGAGCAACTACGCCGTGACCGGCCTGTACTTTTACGACGAGCAGGTGTGCGACATCGCGGCCAGTCTGAAGCCTTCGCCCAGAGGCGAGCTGGAGATCACCGATGTCAACAAGCGTTATCTGGAACAAGGCCAGCTGAGCGTGGAGATCATGGGCCGGGGCTACGCCTGGCTCGACACCGGCACCCACGACAGCCTGTTGGAGGCGGCCAGCTTCATTGCCACGCTGCAAAAACGCCAAGGCCTGCAGGTGGCTTGCCCGGAAGAGATTGCCTACCGGCAGGGCTGGATCGACGCAGCGGCGCTGCACAAGCGGGCCGAGGCGCTGCGCAAAAACGGCTATGGTCAGTACCTGCTGCAGGTACTGGGTGAGCCAGTGTCGCGGGGGGCGTGATGCGCTACCAGCAACTGGTCATCC
The DNA here is from genome assembly GCA_964650505.1 of uncultured Hydrogenophaga sp. Classification (GTDB taxonomy): domain Bacteria; phylum Pseudomonadota; class Gammaproteobacteria; order Burkholderiales; family Burkholderiaceae_C; genus Hydrogenophaga. The sequence continues at coordinate 20,715 of CAZYUD010000014.1, read as the reverse complement.
CCGATGTGCTGCTGTTCACCCCCCAAGTGTTTGGCGACGAACGCGGTTTTTTCTTTGAGAGCTTCAACGAGCGGGTGTTCGCTGGCGCCACGGGCTGCACCCAAGGCTTCGTGCAAGACAACCACAGCCGCTCGGTCAAGGGTGTGTTGCGCGGCCTGCACGCTCAACAATCGCCCCACGCACAAGGCAAACTGGTGCGGGTGACCCAAGGTGCGGTGTTTGATGTGGCGGTCGACGCGCGCCGCCAATCACCCACTTTTGGCCAATGGGTGGGGGTGGAGCTGAGCGCCGACAACAAACAACAACTGTGGATTCCGCCGGGTTGTTTGCACGGCTTTCTCACGCTCAGCGACAGCGCGGAATTTCTGTACAAAACCACCGACTTCTACGCGCCAGCATCGGAGGTTTGTGTGGCTTGGGACGACCCAGACTTGGCGATCGCGTGGCCGCTGGATCGCACCGGCCCACCACAGCTGTCGGCGAAAGACCAGCAAGGGTTGCCCTGGTCACGCGTCCCTCCATTCGACTGATCCCAGCACTCAGCGCAGCGCCACACCCGACAGCGCTGCGGCCTTGTACAGTCCCTCACCCACGCTGGCGCCAAACTGCCGAGCCAAACGCATCCCCACGTTTTCGCGGTAGGTGTAGTCGACGATCTCTTCGGCCTTGACGATCTCACGGGCCACAAAATCGGCATTGCCCAGGGCGTCGGCCAAGCCCAAATTCACCGCTTGCTGGCCACTCCACACCAAGCCACTGAAGGTCTCTGGCGTGATCTTGAGCCGGTCACCTCGCCCTTTTTTCACCACGTCGACGAACTGCCCGTGGATCTCGTCGAGCATGGCTTGCAAGTACAGCTTGTCTTGCTCTTTGAGTGGGCTAAAAGGGTCGAGCAGGGCCTTGTTGGCGCCAGCGGTCATGAGGCGGCGCTCCACACCCAACTTGTCCATCAAGCCAGTGAAGCCAAAACCGTCCATCAACACACCGATGCTGCCCACCACACTGGCCTTGTCGACATAAATCTCGTCTGCCGCTGCGGCGATGTAGTACGCCGCTGAGGCGCAGGTTTCTTCCACCACCACATAGACTTTTTTGTTGTGCAAGGCCTTGAGACGCACAATTTCGTCGTGCACGATGCCGGCTTGCACCGGACTGCCGCCGGGCGAGTCGATCAGCAACACAATGCCTTGGGCACTGGGCTCCTCAAAAGCCGAACGCAGCGACGACACCATGTTCTCGGCACTGGCCTCGGACGCGCTATCGATGGCGCCGCGGATTTGCACCATGGCGGTGTGCGATACGCTGGGCCCGGTGCTGTGTGGCACGCCGGACACATACAGCCACAGCGCCAAACCCGCCAGCGCCAGCCAGATGAAGCGAAAAAACACCTTCCAGCGGCGCGCGGCCGCTTGTTCGCGCACCTGCGCCAACAGCAGCTTTTCGATCGTGGCCCGCTCCCAACCTGCCGCCGGCGAAACGCCGCGAGATACCGGTCCATCGACTTGAGGGTCGTTCACACTCATAGGTTCTTTCACTATTCGATTCGCTCAAAAGGCGGCTCAGCCCGCCAGTACACCACACCATCTTGCTCGGTCAGTGGAACCGCCACCAAACCGCCCCGGCAAGGTCCGCCCGCACAAGCCCCGGTGTCGGGCGCATAAGCCGCGCCGTGTGACGCACAGAGCAGCCATTGTCCGGTGTCGTCGAAAAACCGGTTGGGCTGCCAGTCCATTTCCATGGCCACGTGGGTGCAACGGTTCAAATACGCGTACGCCCGACCACCATGGCGCACCGCAAAAGCACGCACTGGCTGGCGGTGGTACAGCACATCAAAAGACACGGCCAACTGCCCATCTTGCAGTTCGCCGCTGCCACACACCCGCTGCAAACACATGGCCTCAGGCCTCGTCCAGCAACCAACGGTGCAACTCGGCCACCGAATGCACCACCGCCTGGGGTTGGCAGTCCGCAAACGTGCTGTCGGCATGGGCGCCGTAGCTCACGCCGACGCTGTCGCACCCGGCTGCCTGCGCCATGCGCAAATCGTGGGTCGTGTCACCGATCATCAGGGTGCGCTCCGCGTCCACACCAAATTCGCGCATCAGCTCGTACAGCATCAAGGGGTGTGGTTTGCCCGCCGTCTCGTCGGCGGTGCGCGAGCCGTCAAACACCCCCGCCAAGGCCACATGGGCCAAGACCTCGTCCAAACCGCGCCGGCTTTTGCCCGTGGCCACCGCCAGCCAATGGTGGCGGCGCTTGAGGTCGCCGAGCATCGGCAACACGCCATCGAACAACGTCACCTCGCTGGCCAGCCGCCGGTAATGGTGCTGGTAGCGGGTGGCCAACTCAGGGTATTGGTCGGGAGGTACGTCGGGCGCGGCATGGGCCAAGGCCTGGGTCAAGCCCAGGCCAATGACATAGCTGGCGGACGCCTTGGAAGGCACGGTGCCCCCCACATCGCCCACCGCCGCCTGGATGGCCTGGGTGATGGCGGCTGTGGAGTCGTACAAAGTGCCGTCCCAGTCGAAGGCGATCAAATCGTAGCGGCGAGGGCGCATGGCTAAAACAAAGAAAAAGGCGTCACAAGGACGCCTTTGTACCAGCAGCGGAGACTTTCAGATGCGGAAATCTTCGATGTTTTTGCCTTGTGCCATGGCATTGCGCACCCATTCGGGCTTGCGGCCTGGGCCACCCGCCCAGAGTTCACCGTTGGGGCCACGGTATTTGGCGGCGGCGGCGGACTTGCTCTTGGCAGGCTTGCGACCGGGGGTGCCGCCGAGATCGGCCACCGTAATACCGAATTGCTTCATCTTGGCCTTGATATCGGCCACCACAGAAGCCAGTTCATTCTTGCGGGCCTGCTCGGCTTGGGCCATCAAGGCCTGGGCTTGGGCCATCAGCTCAGTGTACGAGGTCATCTCTCAATCCTTCAGGGTAAGGGGCGGTATTTATTGAACAGCATCCCAACGATGCGTGAACAATTCTACACCCAATTGCTGGAATTCCGTCAAGTGCAAACTCACCGGCAATTTGGCCTCTAATTGAAGGGGCTGTTGCGTCGCGGGATGGGCGATCTGAAGCCGCCAAGCGTGTAAAAACATGCGGCGCAGCCCACAGCGATTGGCTTGGCGATTGAGTTCAAAATCACCGTATTTGTCGTCTCCGACAATCGGATATCCGGCATGCGCCAGATGCACCCGAATCTGATGGGTTCTGCCAGTTTTGATGGTCACCGCCAGCAGGCTGAATCCAGTGTCCGCCAAAGGCTGCCCCATGAGCGAGGGAAAATGCGCCAGCACCCGCACAAAGCTCAGCGATTTCTGAGCCTGGGGATGGTCTGCGGCCACCACCCGCACCCGGCGCTCCCCATCTGGAAGAAGGTATTTTTGCAAGGGGGCGTCCAGCCTTCGCAATGCGCTTGGCCAATCGCCCTTGACCAAAGCCAGATAGGTTTTGCCCGTGCTGCGTTCGCGGAACTGATCTTGCAAGGCATTGAGCGCACTTTTGCGTTTGGCAATCAGCAATAGCCCGCTGGTTTCACGGTCCAAACGGTGCACCAGCTCCAGAAAGCGGGCTTCGGGGTGTTGGGCGCGCAACTGCTCGATCACACCAAAACTGATGCCACTGCCACCATGTACGGCCATTCCGGCGGGTTTGTCCACCGCCAAGAAATAACCATCCTCGTGCACGATGGGCAAGGCTTTGCTTGGCACAATTGCCGGCCTTGGCGCCTCCACCGACCGGGCCAAACGCACCGGCGGCACCCTAATCACATCACCCACGATTAGCCGGTCGTCGCTGCCCACCCGGCCTTTGTTGCGGCGCACCTCACCGGAACGGATGATGCGGTAAATATGGGTTTTGGGTACGCCCTTGAGTTCGCGAATCAGGAAATTGTCCAGCCGCTGCCCTGCCGAGTTTTCATCGACGGTCAGATAACGGACTGCGGGGGCGGGGGTGGGGGACATGGCGGACCAAAAACAGAAACAGGCGGGCGGCCCGGACTGCGGACTATAATGCCCGACACCAGTTTCGGATCTAAGTGGTTGATTTGCCTTGTTGTTCGCAAGCATCCCCTGATCCTTCGAGGCCGTGAGAGAGCCGAGAAGCTGGTGTTGCCGGTGTTGCCCGGTGGCCCTTGCTCCATGCGCTGCGCGTCCAGTTGACGCCCACCAGAACAAAGCAAGCGCTGTCCGGCATGCAGCATCTGATCGTTCTAGAGTTAGCGAACCCGATACGGAATACCCCAATCGGTGAGTTGTTGCCCCGGCCCTTGCGGCCCGCCCGACTGACCGAGGATGCCTGTGACCCTCTGCGCCATGTCCCAGTTGATCGACCCCGATCCCCATGCCCACCCTGGGCAGAGGCTGGTGCGCCTGTTGCCCGCGTCCACGCGCCTACGCCCGGATCTGACAGGCCTGTGAGCAGAGCGGCGCAGCAGCCGCCCACAGGAACCATCTCATCCGACGCTCTCCGGCAATTCCTCGCCCTCGTTCGCCGCTCCCGACCGGTCTTTGGCAGGTGGTGGTCTGCCACAGCCGCCTTGGCGGCGACTGGCCACCGGTTGAAGTGTCTGAACCGAGGAAAACGCCATGAAGCGTATGTTGATCAACGCCACGCAGGCCGAAGAGCGCCGCCTGGCCATCGTCGATGGGCAAAAGCTGCTCGACTTTGAAATCGAAATCGAAGGGCGCGAACAGCGCAAGGGCAATATCTACAAGGCGGTGGTGACCCGGGTCGAGCCCTCGCTCGAAGCCTGTTTTGTCGACTACGGCGAAGAGCGCCACGGGTTCCTGCCGTTCAAAGAAATTGCCAAACAGTACTTCCAAGGCAATGTCTCGCCGTCGCAGGCGCGCATCCAAGACGTCATCAAAGAAGGCCAAAGCCTGTTGGTGCAAGTCGAGAAGGAAGAACGCGGCAACAAAGGCGCAGCGCTGACCACCTTTGTCAGCTTGGCTGGCCGTTACGTGGTGCTGATGCCCAACAACCCGCGGGGCGGGGGTGTGAGCCGCCGCATCGAGGGCGAAGACCGCCAAGAACTCAAAGCGGCGCTTGACCAGCTGGAATACCCCAACGGCATGAGCATCATCGCCCGCACCGCCGGCATCGGCCGCGATGCCGCCGAGTTGCAGTGGGATTTGAATTACCTGCTCAAACTGTGGACCGCGATCGACGGCGCTGCCCAGGCGGGCCAAGGCGCGTTCTTGATCTACCAGGAATCGACCCTGGTGATTCGCGCCATCCGCGACTACTTCAACAACGACATCGGTGAGATCCTGATCGACACCGACGACATTTTTGAACAGGCCAAGGGCTTCATCTCGCATGTGATGCCCGAATACGCCAACCGCGTCAAACGCTACCGCGACGACGCGCCGCTGTTCAGCCGCTTCCAAATCGAGCACCAGATCGAAACCGCTTACAGCCGCACGGTGAACCTGCCCAGCGGCGGCGCGATCGTGATCGACCAGACCGAAGCGCTGGTGGCGGTGGACGTGAACTCGGCGCGCGCCATCAAAGGCGGTGATATCGAAGAAACCGCGACCCGCACCAACCTCGAAGCCGCCGACGAGGTGGCACGCCAAGCCCGCCTGCGCGACCTCGGCGGCCTGATCGTGATCGACTTCATCGACATGGAAGAAAGCCGCAACCGGCGCGAGGTGGAAAACCGCCTGCGCGACGCGCTGCGCCAAGACCGCGCGCGCGTGCAGTTCGGTGCCATCAGCAAGTTTGGCTTGCTCGAAATGAGCCGCCAACGCCTGCGTCCCGCCCTCAACGAAGGTGCGTCCATCCCCTGCCCCCGCTGTGGTGGCTCTGGCCACATCCGCGACACCGAGAGCTCGGCGCTGCAAATCCTGCGTGTCATTCAAGAAGAGTCGCTCAAAGACAGCACAGCCGCCGTGTTCGTGCAAGTGCCGGTGGAAGTCGCCAGCTTCTTGCTCAACGAAAAGCGCACCGAGATCACCAAGATCGAACTCAAACAGCGCATCAACGTGCTGCTGGTGCCCAACAAATCGCTGGACACCCCCAACTACAAGCTCGAACGCCTCAAGCACGACGATCCACGCCTGGACAACCTCGACGCCAGCTACAAAATGGCCGAGGAGGTGGACGAAGCCACCACTGTCACCCGTCGCAGCCAAGAACGCGCCAACCGCCAAGAACCGGTGATCAAAGGCGTGGTGCCCGACGGTCCGGCGCCAGTGGCCGCCCCCAAACCCGAAGCCGTGGCCGCTCCTGTGGCCGCCGTTCGTGCCCCTGCGGCCCCTGTGCCCGCCCCCGCGGCCAGCGGTGGCTTCATGGGCTGGCTCAAAAACCTCTTTGGCTTGGGCGATCCACAACCGGTCGCCGCACCTGCGCCTAAGGCACCTGCCGCAGCGCCCGAAGCCAAAACCGAGCGCGATGGCCGCAACCCGCGCGGTGGCCGGGGTGGCCGGGGTCGCGACGCCGAGCGCAGCGAACGTGGCGAACGTCCGCCGCGCGCTCCACGCGCCGAATCGCGCGCTGGGGAGACCAAACCGGAGGTCCGGGGTGAACGCCGCGATGCAGGGCGAGAAAACGGCCGCGACAACACCCGCCAGGGGGAGGAGCGTCAAGGCCAGAACCGCCCTCAGCGCGCCTCCGGTGATCGCACCGAGCGCCGTGTGGAGCGCCGCGATGCAGCGGTGTCAGACGCCGCCAACACACCAGCCCTGAGCGAGGAAGGCAACCAGGCCACCAGCGCAGCCGATGCACCGCGCCAGCGCCGTGGCCGCAATGAGCGCCGCCGTGAGGATGCACCGCTTGCCGACAGCGGCACCCCGCAAGGCACCGATGCGCCTGTCAACAACCGCGCGGCTGAAACCAGCAGCGAGACCGGTACCGAGGACAACGGCGACAACGGTGTGCGCCGCGAGCGCCGCAGCCGCGATCGTTACGGCCGCGATCGCCGCGACCGTCGCGAATCGCGCAGCGACAGCGAGACCGAAGCCCATGACACCGAGCCCGTGGTCGTGGCACACCAGGGAGCGAGCGAAGAGCCGCCTGTGCGCAGCTACTTCACACCGTCTGCCACCGCCGCCCCTGTCGCGCCAGCCGCAGCGGCGCATACCACTGTCAGCGAAAGCAGCGCTCCCGCACCGGCGCCGCGCCGCCAGCCTGAGCCGCCGTCGGCCACCACACCTGCCAAGGCCTCAGCCGCTACTGTGGGCATGCCCAAAGTACAGCCGTTTGTGCTGTCGATCGACGAGCTGCAAGCGGTCGCCGCTGCCAGTGGTCTTGAGTGGGTGCGTTCGGACGCCGCCAAAGTGGCCCAAGTGCAGGCCGCCATCGCGGCCGAACCCAAGCCGCAGCATGTGCCACGCGAGCCCAGGCCGGTGGTGTTGGCCGACGAAGGCCCACTGGTGCTGGTTGAAACCCGCAAGGATCTGCGGCAAGTGCAGCTTGCCTTTGAGCAAGCGCCACAAGCCTAAAGCCGCTGCGGGCCACAGCCCGCTTTGACCGCCCAAAGCCAGCGCCACGGCGCTGGCTTTTTTTTGTGGGTTCGGCGCTCAGTGGTGTTTTAAACGACGGTCGCTGCCTGCTGCCAAGCGTGCAACGCGGCTGGGCCATCGCCACGCTCTTGGGCCAGTTGGGCCAACGACACCCAGCAGCGGCGCAATAGCAATGGCGATTTCAGCCCAGGCAGCGCCAAAGCCAGGTACTGGCTGGCCTTGCCCCACAACCCGCGCTGCATACAAGCTTGTCCGGCCAGGTAGAGCAGATGGGCGCTGTCGGGAAACTGCCGCTGGCTTTGCTCGATCAAGGCCAAACCTCCACCGTCGATGTGCGGCATGGCGGCCTCGACGGCACAAGCAAAGCGCTCCTGCTCCGCCTCACCCCATCCACGGCACTGCGGCCACAATGGCAACATCCAATCCCAAGCTTGGCGCGCAGGCACTTCGCCTGGCAACGCCACGGCGCGCTCGGCGGCCGCCAACACCAGCTCGGGCATGGCCCGTTCCTGAGGCGACCAAGCCTGCCAGATCGATTGGATCTGCGACAGATCGCCGGCGGCCGACACCGACTCCTGCGCCAGCGCGCGCACCAAGCTGCGCGCCACTACATCAGAAAATGCCCCATGTTTGGCCAGCAAGCGCGCCGTGTCCAGCGCCTCGGCGGGTTTACCGTCCAAACGCGCCAGCCGCAGCTTGAGCCGCAGTGCGTGGATGCGCCGCGCCGCGCCCTGGGGCAAAGCGGCCCACCAGCGGCGCGCGCCGTCCAAATCGCGCTCCTCCATGGCCCAACGCAAGGCCCGCATGTACGCGCCTTCGCGCACCACATCGTGTGTGGCCGTGCCTTGGGTGAGCGCCTCCAAATGTTGGTTGCGGCGCCCCGTTTCGCGCAGGCCATGCGCCGCTTCGGCCAACAAAAGATGGCTCAAAGCTGTCCATGCCCGCACCTGGGGCCAATCGCGGCAGGCGCTGCTGCGCAGATGATCGAGCGCTTGGCGGGCTTGGTGCTGCGCACGGCTGTAACGACCAGCCAGCAGCTGCACCACGGCATCCAGCAAAGCCTCCACCACGCTGCGCTCAAGCTGCTGCTGCCGCCAGCGGCGCGCTTGTAAGGGCAACTCCCGCAGTGCGGCAAGCGCACGCAGCGCCACATACAACAGCACAAACAGCAGCAGCAGCGCCACCACCACCAAATTGACCGACAGGTCGACACGGTACGGCGGCCAAAACAGCGTCACCGTGCCCATGTTGAGCCCCATCCACAGCGCCAGCGCCACCGCCACCGCAGACAGACCCAAGGTCCAGAACAGCGCTTTCATCACCAAGACTTTCAACGACCAGCGGCCGCAGCGGCCAAGGCGGTCAGGGAGTCATCGGGCCGAGGCAGGGCCGTGTCTGCCACATCCTGCAACACATCGTCGAGCAGCTGCAACAGGGCTTTGGTGTCGGCGGCCTGCACATCAAAAAAGCGCTCCAACAGGTTCTGTACCCGCTGCAGGTCGGCCCGCGCCATCGCAGGCTGGCGAGCAAGCACACCAATGCGTGCGTTGAGCAACAACAAACGCAGATTGCCCCGCAGGAAATAGGCCTGATCAGGAGCGATCAAGCTGGCTTCTGGTCGGTCGATGCGGCTCACACGCAACAGCGACCGCGCCTCGTTGAGCACCGCTGTGCGCCAACGGTCCCACACCCCAGCCAAGCCTTCACGCACCACCGGCTCTGCTGCAGCACCCGATGCTGGAGCCACCGCCGGGGGGCGCGGCACGGCATTGGCCAGCGGCAAGGTGTCGAGCCGCTGTGCGGCCTGATCGAGGCGCTGCACCAAAGACGGGACATCCATGATCTGGGAGGCGCGCAGGCGCTCCAAATCGCGCTCGATGGCACGCAGCACCGTGTTGAGTCGGGGTTGAGCGGAGCGCTCGATGCGCTGCGCCGCCGACTGCAGAGAGACAATCAACGGCTGAGCGCTGCCGGTCAGGTCGGACTGCTGGTGCGCCAGCCGGATACCGGCCTCCAGATCTTGCACCAAATTGTCGTCGCGCGAGCGCGACACACTCAGCATCAGCTCTTCGAGCTGGGTCCGCTGCAGCGCCACCTCGGCCAGCCTTGCCTCGGCCAAGGCCAGCTTGGCTTGCAGGGCTTGCACCTCGGCCCCCGATTGGCGCGCCACATGGCGCGCCTCGCTGGCTTGCGCAGTGGCATCGGTCGAACGCCGCGCCAGCTCCTGCTGGGTCCAGGACAAACGCTGCCACAGCACCACAGTGGTCACCATGGCCAGCACCGCCAACAGCAGCGCCAACCAGACCCACAACTGTGCGAGCGCACGTGGCGCTGGCGCCGCAGTGGGCAACAGCGGTGGGGCGTCGGAAACTGGGGTGTCGGTCATGGGCACTGCGTCTGGTGGCGCATGGGGTTCAACATGGCAGCGATTCTAGGGCGGCGGCGATTGCCGCTGGTCCACTGTCCACCGCCACCACGGTGGCAAAACCACAGGCCTGGGCGGCCTCGCCAATGCGGGGATGACTCACCAGAGCCGTCTTATTGGCCCAGTGCTGGCGCGGCAACGGTGCCAGCGCTTGCAGCGACTCGCTGCTGCCGATCTGCCAGAACGGTATGTGCAGCGCTTGGTCCAGCGCCAAGCGCGTCTCGGGCATGCGCCAATCGGGCAGCACCCGCTCGTAAGCCACCACCGCCTCGACCTGCGCGCCGCGCGCCAAGCACTGTTGTGCCAGCCAGTCGCGACCTCGGCCAGGCAGCGGCAAGGCGTCCTCGCCAGAGGGCACGGCTGGGGTGCTGCCACGCACAATCAGCAGGCGCGAGCCAGGTCCAATCTGCAACTGAACCTGCGCCCACAAGGCTTCTGAGTCGAATTGGCTGGCGTTGGCTGCGGGCTGGTCGACCGGCCAGTTCGTCCAGCCGGCATCGGCTGCCGCGCGGGCTACTGCACGGGCGGTGGCGGGTCCGGGCGCCCAAGCGCGCGAAGGCCGTGCGCCCACCCACCCGTCTGGACAAGCGGCAAAAAAGAAACGCGCCGCGGCCGCGCTGACAAACATCAAAACCTGGTACTGCCCCAAATTGGCCCAGACCTGATTGAGCGCTTGGCGCTGCTGCAGATTGGAAGGCGAACGCAATTGCAACAGCGGCAACGCCATGGCCCGACAGCCCAACGCCGCCAGCTCTTGCATCCAGACACTGGCCTCGGGCTCGGGCCGTGTCAGTACCACCCGGGGGGTGGCCACCGCTCAGTCCTCCCGGACCTGGGCGCCTTGCGCCTGCAGCTGCTTGGCCACCGCCAAGCCCAAGGCTTCGGCCTCGGACAAGGTGCGCACCGGGGCCGTTGCCTGTGCGGTAATCAGCACGGGCGCGCCGTCGGGGTCCCCCCAGGCCGCGTCGATCGACAAGACGGCACCTGCCGTGTCCCAGACCGCATGGGCCGCCAGCGGCACCGAGCAACTGCCCCCCATGGCACGCGACACCGCGCGCTCAGCAGCCACCCGCAACCAAGTCGGCAGATGCACCAGGGGTGCCAAGGCCGCGCGCAAATCCTCGCGTCCAGCACGGATCTCAATGCCCAACGCCCCCTGCCCGGCCGCTGGCAGCATGGTGTTGGGCTCAAAAATGGTGCGGATGCGGTGCGCCATACCCAGCCGTTTGAGCCCCGCAGCGGCCAGCACAATCGCGTGGTATTCGCCGGCGTCGAGCTTGCGCAAGCGGGTGTCGAGGTTGCCGCGCAGCGGCTCGATGCGCACATCGCTGCGACCCAGCGCCGCGAGTCGCTGGCGCAACAATACCACCCGGCGCAAGCTGGACGTACCCACCACCGCGTTCGCTGGCAGCTCACTCACATCGGCGCAGGCGGGCGACACCCACGCGTCGCGCGGGTCTTCGCGCTCCATCACACAGGCCAGCTCAAACCCCTCTGGCAGGGACATGGGCACATCTTTGAGCGAATGCACGGCAATGTCGGCCTGCCCCTGCTCCAGCGCCACCTCGAGTTCTTTGACAAACAGACCTTTGCCACCCACCTTGGACAAGGTCCGGTCCAAGATCTGGTCGCCCCGGGTGGTCATGCCCAACAAAGTGACCTGGTGCCCAGCGGCGCTGAGCAAGGCTTGCACGTGCTCGGCCTGCCACATCGCCAAGCGGCTTTCGCGGGTGGCAATGGTGATAGGCAGTCGGCTGGAGAGGGAGTTGGAATCGGTCACGGCGCGAGTGAAAAAAGTTCAGGCCATTTCGTACCCCATTGGTAACGAACAGGCCTGTGAGCGATGCTAGCATGGCCCATCAGCGCTGTGCCGACGGCTTCGGCAGCCGCTTATCGCTTGCCGGACCACCACCATGCCCTCACCTCGCCCCCGGGTCGACCGCCACAAAGACCAAGCCCTGATCGACGACATTCGGCTGTTGGGCCGCCTATTGGGCGATGTGATCCGCGAGCAAGAAGGCGACGCCGCGTTTGCCTTGATCGAGCAAATTCGCCAGCTGTCGGTGGCGTTTCGCCGCCACGCCGACGCGCAGGCCGAGCGCTCGCTTAAACAACTGCTCAAACGCCTGAGCGACGAACAAACGGTGAGCGTGATCCGCGCTTTCACCTATTTCAGCCACTTGGCCAACTTGGCCGAAGACCGGCACCACATCCGACGCCGCGCAGTGCATGAGCGCGCCGGCGAGCTGCAAGAAGGCAGTCTGGCCAACGCCCTGCACCGCCTGCGCAGCGCCGGTGTGGCGCCAAAGCACATCGTCCAGGCCCTGGCCGAGGCACACGTCTCACCGGTGCTCACCGCCCACCCCACCGAGGTGCAGCGCAAGAGCATTTTGGACGCCGAGCGCGCCATCGCGCGCCTGCTGGCCCAGCGCGAATCGCTGCTGCCACGCGAACTGATCGACAACGAAGCCCAGATCAAGGCGCGGGTGGTGCAGCTGTGGCAGACCCGTTTGTTGCGCTTCACCAAGCTCACCGTGGCCGACGAAATCGACAACGCCCTGAGCTACTACCAAGCCACCTTTTTGAGCGAAATCCCGCGCCTGTACAAAGAGCTGGAAGCCGAGTTGGGCGACGGTGTTGTGGTCGCGCCGTTTTTGCGCATGGGCCAATGGATCGGTGGCGACCGCGACGGCAACCCCTTTGTCACCGCCGACACCCTGTCGCTGGCGCTGCGCAGCCAGGCCGATGTGGCGATTCGCCACCACCTCACCCAGCTGCACCTGCTGGGCGGTGAGCTGTCGATGTCGGGTGTGTTGGTGCAGATCACGCCCACCATGCAGACGCTGGCCGAACGCTCGCCCGACACCAACGCACACCGCCAAGACGAGCCCTATCGGCGCGCGCTCACCGGCATGTACGCCCGGCTGGCCGCCACCCTCAGCGCGCTCACTGGCGGCGAGGCGGCGCGCCACGCGGTGGCGCCACAAGACCCGTACTTGTCTCCTGACGAGTTGTTGTCCGATCTGCGCACCATCGACACCTCGCTGCGCGCCCACCATGCCCACGCGCTGACCCAAGCCCGGCTGCGCCCACTGATGCGGGCGGTGGAAGTGTTTGGCTTTCACCTCGCCACGGTGGATCTGCGGCAAAGCTCGGACAAACATGAGGAAGCGGTCACCGAGCTGCTGGCCACCGCGCGCGTGCACCCCAACTACAGCGGCCTGGACGAGGCCAGCAAACAGACCTTGCTGCTGCAGCAGCTGAGCGACCCGCGCCCGCTGCGGGTGCATGGCGCCCGCTACAGCGCCCATACCTTGAGCGAACTGGCGATTTTTGAAACCGCGCGGGACGGCCGCCAACGCTTTGGCGCGCAGGCCATTCGGCACGCCATCATCAGCCACACCGAAACCGTGAGCGATTTGCTGGAGGTGCTGCTGCTGCAAAAAGAAACCGGCCTGTTGCACGGCCTGCTGCACGAAGACGCGCGCGCCGACCTGATTGTGGTGCCGCTGTTTGAAACCATCGAAGACCTGCGCAACGCCGCGCCCATCATGCGCCACTACTACGCCCTGCCCGGCATCCGCGCCATGGTGCAGCGCGGCGACGCCAGCGGCTACAACGAGCAAGACATCATGCTCGGCTACAGCGACAGCAACAAAGACGGCGGCATCTTCACCAGCAACTGGGAGCTCTACCGCGCCGAAACCGCGCTGGTCGAACTCTTCGACACCCTCAACGCCACAACGGAAGAGCGTGAGGGCCCAGGTTTCAGCGCCGGGACGTCCCAAGCTGAAACCGCTCCCCCTCGGGGGGCAGCGACCCGCGCAGCGGCGGAGCGTGGGGGCCTTATCCGCCTTCGCATGTTCCACGGTCGCGGCGGCACCGTGGGCCGGGGCGGCGGTCCGAGCTACCAAGCCATCTTGGCGCAGCCACCGGGCACGGTGCGCGGCCAAATCCGACTGACCGAACAGGGCGAGGTGATCGGCTCCAAATACGCCAACCCCGACATTGGCCGGCGCAACCTCGAAACCCTGGTGGCCGCCACGCTGGAGGCCACGCTGCTGCCGCCCAGCCGGCAGGCGCCCAAGGCGTTTCTGGAGGCCGCCAGCGCGCTGTCCGAGGCCAGCATGGCGGCCTACCGCACGCTGGTGTACGACACCCCAGGCTTTGCCGATTACTTCTTTGCCGCCACCCCGATCCGCGAAATCGCCGAACTCAACATCGGCTCTCGACCGGCTTCGCGCAAGGCCAACCAGCGCATCGAAGACCTGCGCGCCATCCCCTGGGGCTTCAGCTGGGGCCAATGCCGCCTGACCTTGCCGGGCTGGTACGGCTTTGGCTCGGCGGTGCAGGCCTTTGTGGCGCAGCGCGGCCCCGAGCACGCAGACCAGCAGCGCGCGCTGCTGCAGAAAATGGGGCGCCAATGGCCGTTCTTCCGCACCCTGCTGTCGAACATGGACATGGTGCTGGCCAAGAGCGACTTGGCGCTGGCGCGGCGCTACGCCGAACTGGTGGACGACAGCCGACTGCGCAAAAAGGTGTTTGCCGCCATTGAGGCCGAATGGCAACGCACCACCGAGGCGCTCGCCTGGATCACCGGTCAAGCGGAGCGGCTGGCCGACAACGGCGCGCTGCGCCGCTCGATCGAGCACCGCTTTCCCTATATCGATCCGCTGCACCACCTGCAGGTCGAGCTGATCCGCCGCCACCGCGCCGACAGCCGCCCCGCCGGGCAAACCAGCTTGGACGACAAGCTGCGCCGAGGCATCCACTTGTCGATCAACGGCATCGCGGCCGGCTTGCGCAACACCGGCTGAAACGGCGCGCGCCACCCATCGGAGGCGACAGCGGCCGCTGGGTGGCGCTCCTACAATGGTGCGGTGAACACCTCAACGCCGTCCCCCCTGCTCAACGCCGACCTGCACTGCCATTCGGTGGTGTCGGACGGCACCCTCACACCCGAAGCGCTGGCTGAGCGCGCCCACGCCAACGGCGTGGAGCTGTGGTCTTTGACCGACCACGACGAAATTGGTGGCCAAGAACGCGCCATCGCCGCCGCACGGGCGCTGGGCCTGCCCTACCTGACCGGGGCCGAGGTGTCGGTCACCTTTGCCGGCCAAACGGTGCACATCGTGGGTTTGGGTTTTGACCACCAACACCCGGCTTTGGTGCAGGGCTTGCAACAAACCCGGGGGGGGCGCGAAGCCCGCGCGCGTGAGATGGCTGAGGGCCTGGCGCGGGTCGGCATCCACGGCGCTTATGAAGGTGCGCTGCAGTATGTGGGCAACCCGGAGCTGATTTCGCGCACCCATTTCGCCCGCTTTTTGGTCGACAGCGGCGTTTGCAAAGACACCAGTGAGGTGTTTCGCAAATACCTGATCGAAGGCAAACCCGGCTATGTGCCCCACCGCTGGGCGGCGCTGGGCGACACGGTGCGCTGGATCACCGAGGCCGGTGGCATGGCGGTGATCGCCCACCCGGGGCGCTACCCCTTCAACGCCACAGAAGAATTTGCCCTATTCTCTGAATTTAAGGCCCACGGCGGCGAAGGGGTGGAAGTGGTCACCGGCGCCCACCACCAGGCCGATGTGGTGAAGTACGCCGGCTTTTGCAGCGAGTTTGGCCTGCTGGCCTCGCGCGGCAGCGACTTCCACAGCCCGACCGAGAGCCACACCGACTTGGGCCGTTTGCCCGACCTGCCCGGCAGCGTGACGCCCATTTGGACCGCGCTGAGCGATCGGGTGCACGCCTGAGATGAACCCCGCGCACCAAGGCAAGACGCTGCTGGGCGTCGCTTTTCTGGTGGCGGCGACTGCGTGTTTTGCGGTGCTCGACACCACGGTGAAGGTGCTGGGCGCGTTTGTGTCGATCTTGGTGGCGGTGTGGTTCCGTTACCTGTTTCAGGCGGTGGCCATGTCCGCACTGGTGCTGCCCTTTGGTGGCCGACGCCGGCTGCGCACCCAGCACATGGGCCTGCACCTGCTGCGCGGCGCCTTGCTCTACACCGTGAGCACCCTGTCGTTTTTGAGCGTGCAGTTCATGCCGGTGGGCGAATTCACCGCCATCATCTTGACCACGCCGCTGGTGGTGATGCTGCTGGCGGCGGTGTGGCTCAAGGAGCGCGTCACCCCGCTGCGCTGGCTGCTGGTGGCCGGTGGTTTTGCTGGGGCCTTGTTGGTGGTGCGACCGGGATCGGACGTGCTGGGCTGGGCCTCGCTGCTGCCCTTGTTGATGGTGCTGTGTTACGCGGTGTTCCAGATCCTCACCAGCCGCATGACCCGCACCGAAGACCCCATGACCATGCATTTCTACACCGGCTGGGTCGGTGCAGCGCTGGCCACGGTGCTGCTGCCCTTGGCGTGGAAAGGCATCCCCGATCACCACACCCTGGCGCTGTTGTGCTTGGCGGGGCTGATGGGCACGGTCGGGCACTTTCTGTTGATCCAAGCGTTTGCCCGGGCCCCGGCGTCCACCCTGTCGCCGTTTTTGTATGGGCAAATTGGCTTTGCCCTGCTGTGTGGCTGGAGGGTGTTTGACCATGTGCCCGGCGGGTTCGAAACCGCTGGTGTGTTGCTGATTGTGGTGTGTGGCGTGGCCGCCAGTGTGCTGGCCAACCGCCCACCGCCCGTGAACAAGGCCGAGGCCTAGCCCCATGTCGCAGTTTTTTGAGATCCACCCCGACAACCCACAGCAGCGCTTGCTCAAACAAGCGGTGGCGCTGCTCAACAAGGGTGGTGTATTGGCTGTGCCCACCGACTCCAGCTACGCCCTGGTGTGCCACTTGGACGACAAAGCCGCCGCCGACCGGCTGCGCCGCATCCGGGGGGTGGACGAGAAACACCACCTCACGCTCTTGTGCCGCGACCTGAGCGAGCTGGCCAGCTACGCCAGGGTCGACAACCGCCAATACCGCATGCTGAAGTTGGGCACTCCTGGAGCGTTCACCTTCATTCTGGAGGCGAGCAAAGAGGTGCCCCGGCGCGCCAGCCACCCCTCGCGCAAAACCATTGGTCTGCGGGTGCCCGACCACACCGCGCTGCGCGAGCTGTTGCAGTGCCACGGCGCACCGCTCTTGGCCACCACCCTGATCCCGCGCGACAGCGACACCGCGCTCAACGACGCGCACGACATCCGCGAGCATTACGAACACGAGATCGACGCGGTGATCGACGCCGGCGCCTGTCCGCTGGCGCCCACCACGGTGATCGACCTCACCCCCATGGGCACCGGCGGCGAGCCCGAGGTGCTGCGCGAAGGCCAAGGCAAGCTCTCCGTCCTGGGGCTTTGAGTGCTCAGGCCCAGAGGCCTGCCATGCGCTGTTGGGGGCTTCTGGGACAATACCCGCTTTGACCACCCCAGAGCCGCATGGACTTCGCCCAGATCGTTCAAACCGTCACCCTTTACGCCATCCCGGTGCTGCTGGCCATCACCCTGCATGAGGCGGCGCACGGTTATGCGGCAAAGCGTTTGGGCGACAACACCGCCGCGCTGCTGGGCCGCATCAGCCTGAACCCCATGCGGCACATCGACCCGCTGGGCACCATCGCCATGCCGCTGATGCTCTACTTCGCCACCAGCGGCGCCTTTTTGTTTGGTTACGCCAAGCCGGTGCCCGTGAATTTCGGGCGCTTGCACCACCCCAAACGCGACATGGTCTGGGTGGCACTGGCCGGCCCGGGCGCCAACCTGCTGCAAGCTGCGCTGTGGATGGCGCTGTTTTATGTGCTGCGCAGCGCTGGCATGGAGGAGCGCTTTTGGATCGACATGGCGCGCGCTGGCGTCTTGGTGAATCTGGTGATGTTTGCCTTTAACCTGTTTCCCCTGCCACCGCTGGATGGCGGTCGCATCTTGGTGGGCCTCTTGCCCATGCGGGCGGCGGTGGCCCTATCGCGGGTCGAGCCCTTTGGCTTTTTTGTGGTGCTGGCCCTGGTGCTCACCGGCATTGTTGGGCAGTACTGGCTGCGCCCCTTGATGGACCTCACCGCCGAAGCGCTGGCGCTGCTGCTCACGCCGCTGCGCTGGCTGCTGTTCTGACCAGCTTTTTGTCGCCCCCTTTTTGTCTGTTGTTTGGCCCTGCGCCTCTCTCACCATGACTGTTCAACGCGTTCTCACCGGCATCACCACCTCCGGCACTCCCCATCTGGGCAATTACGTCGGCGCTATCCGCCCCACGGTGCGCGCCAGCCGCCTGTCCAACACCGAAAACTACTATTTCCTGGCCGACTACCACGCCCTGATCAAAGTGGGCGATCCGGCGCGGGTGCAGCGCTCCACCTTGGAGATCGCCGCCACCTGGCTGGCCTGTGGCCTGGACCCGGACAAGGTGTTTTTCTACCGCCAAAGCGACATCCCGGAGATACCCGAACTCACCTGGCTGCTCACTTGTGTGACCGGCAAAGGCCTGCTCAACCGCGCCCACGCCTACAAAGCCGCGGTCGACAAAAACAGCGCCGCTGGACAAGAGCCCGACGACGGCGTGACCGCAGGCCTGTTCATGTACCCGGTGCTGATGGCCGCCGACATCTTGATGTTCAATGCGCACCAGGTGCCGGTCGGGCGCGACCAAATCCAGCACATCGAAATGGCGCGCGACATGGCGTCCAGCTTTAACCACCTCTATGGCGAGCACTTCACCTTGCCTGCGGCGGTGATCGAAGAGCATGTGGCAACGCTGCCAGGGCTGGACGGCCGCAAGATGAGCAAGAGCTACGACAACACCATCCCACTGTTCGCGCCGCGCGAGCAGTTGCGCAAGCTCATCATGGGCATCGTGACCGACTCGCGGGCCCCTGGCGAGCCCAAAGACACCGAAGGCTCGGCGCTGTTCCAAATCTTCCAAGCCTTCGCCACACCGGAGGAAACCGCCGACTTGGCGCAAGCCTATGCCCAAGGCATCGCCTGGGGCCAAGCCAAGGAGCGCCTGTTCGAACGCCTCGACCAAGAAATTGCGCCGATGCGCACCACCTACGAACAGCTGATGCAGCGCCCCGACCACATCGAGTTGGTGCTGCGGCGCGGCGCCGACAAGGCGCGTGGGATTGCCACGCCCTTCACCGCGCGGCTGCGCCATGCGGTGGGATTGCGTCCGCTGGACCACACCAGCGGCACCAGCGCGACAGCCAAAGGCCCCAAAACCCAGCCGCCGACGTTCAAGCAGTACCGCGAAAAAGACGGTCTTTTCTACTTCAAATTGGTTTCGGCCAAGGGGGATGTGTTGCTGCAAAGCCCAGGTTTTGCCCAGCCGCGCGAGGCCGCTGCGGCCATGGCGCGCCTGCGATCGGGGGAGCAACGCCTAGACAATTGGCCAGAACTGCTTCTGCCAGCGGGCCTGGCAATCGCCGAAGAAGCCATGGCCGAACTGCGCGCCAGCCAAGCGGATTAATCCTCCGACACCGGCCATCACCTGCCCAGCGCAGCCCCGCTGTGGGGGCAACAAAGCCCCGGCTAATAACATTCGCCTCAAAATATCTGGTGACGGTGGCCTTTGGCTATCGCTAAAATGCGAATTGGCCGTTATGCTTAACACTCTTTATGGAAGATGCCAAAGTTTGCAGCTCGCCGGTCGGGCGAATACAAACAATGGCGTATCCTGCAAAACTATTCCAAGGTTCTGGCAATGAGCTGTATTTTTGTGATCGATGACCACCCCCTGATGCGCGAAGCCGTGGTCATGTTGCTGCGGCGTCTGCGGTCTTCGACCCAGGTGATCGAGCTTGAGCGCTTGGCCACTGTGAACAAGGCCATCGCCGAACATGGTGAGCCCGAACTGGTGTGCTTGGACCTCAAACTCCCCGACACCAACGGTGTGTCTGGTGTGCGCGAAATCCGCCAGCTGCTGCCAGACACCTCGCTGATTGTGTTGTCGGCATCGCCGGCATCCGACTACGAGGACTTGGCCCGCGAAGCCGGCGCCGACGCTTACGTCGAAAAATCGGCTGGCGCTGCGCAACTGGGCAAGGTGCTGCGCGAATTCCTGGCCGAAGACCCGGAAGACGACAACGCCCCCACCGTGCCGGAGAAACTGTCCAAGCGGCAAAAGCAGCTCTTGGTCATGCTCGACCGTGGGCTGTCCAACCGCGATATTGCCGATCAGTTGCAGATCAGCGAACACACGGTCAAGGTGCACCTGTGGCGCTTGTTCCGCCGGCTCAACGTCAAGAGCCGCTCGCAAGCCAGCCATTTGGCACGTACCACCGGACTGCTGGATCTGTAAAGGTCTTGCCGCCACCCAAAGCCGCCTGCCCAGGCGGCTTTTTTGTGGACAGACAAGCCTCTGGCCGCTCGGGAGCGGATCGTGGGCCTGCTACAATCGCGGGCTTCGACACTAGGAGAGATGGCAGAGTGGTCGAATGCACCGGATTCGAAATCCGGCGTACAGGATCTCCTGTACCGAGGGTTCGAATCCCTCTCTCTCCGCCAAGTATCCAAAGCCCCGCACCCTGCGGGGCTTTTTTCTTGTGGTCTGCGCGCGCCCAACCGCTCACAAGCGCAGACCAGGCAAAACCTTCGGGCACACGCCACACAAGCACAGGCTGAAGGGCGAGGCATCACCTTGATTCTGATCAAGGCACAAGGCTGCCGAAAAGCTTACCTTTGATGGGGGCACAGAGAGGCGATGTTGCCCAGTTCACCCCTCAAAGGACGCACACATGATCAAAGAAGTCACCGGCGATATTTTGTTGAGCCAAGCGGCTCTGCTCGCCCACGGTATTTCGGCACACGACCCGTTCGACAGCGGTTTGGCGCTGGCCCTGCGCGAACGCTGTATGCGTCCGGCAAACCCATCTTGAATCGAGCGCGGTAATCGAGGATCGTCCC
>CAZYUD010000013.1:0-99188 GCA_964650505.1 uncultured Hydrogenophaga sp. | reverse complement strand
GCATCCGTGGTGCTGGCGTGGGTGTCGTTGCAACGCTGCTGGCCTTTGAAGTCCACCTCGGGGTTGCGCCCGGGCGGCGTGCCGCTGTCATCGTCCTTGCGTTTGAAGCTTTTGTGAGATGCCCAGGCCTCGATCAGCGTGCCGTCCACGCTGAAGTGTTCGTCGCTGGCGAGTCGGCTCCACTGCGCGCTGAGCTTGACGCGTTCGAAGAAGGCGCGGGCGAGATCTTCGTTGAACAGGCGTTCGCGGTTGGCGCTGAAGGTGGAGTGGTCCCAGACTTTGTCTTCGATGTTCAGGCCCACGAACCAGCGGTAGAGCAGGTTGTAGTTGACCGCCTCGACCAACTGGCGCTCGCTGCGGATGGAGAACAGGATCTGCAGCAGCAGGGCCTTGAGCAGCATCTCCGGTGGCACCGAGGGCCGGCCCCGGCGGGCGTACACCGCCTCAAACTCGCGGTTCATCGTCGCCAGCAGCGCATCAACCACGGCGCGCAGTTTGCGCAGCGGGTGTGCCTGCGGCACTCGCTCTTCAAGGCTGATGTAGCTGAACATCTCCCCCTGGAAGTCTTGGTTGCCTCTCATCGTCCTCGTCGTCGTTGTTCTGGGGTGGCTTCAGATCGTAGCGCCCCAAACGGGCGCCGGCGGGGGATTTTTCAACGGCCTGTTAATGGTCAGATACTGCACACGCTCTTTACCACTTGCGCGCATAAAGTGAATCTCGACATCAGTGTAAGTTGTACCCGCGGAGCACGCCTCCCACAAGCGAGGACTCACCTTATCAATATCTTTGGTGAAAATCATTTCACCATGCTCACAACGCTCCGCTGTATGACCACCAGCGGTGGATGCGGTAGCAGATTTTGGCTGACGAATCAAATGCTGCCAACTGCTCACCTCAAACCAGCCGGCGCTGGCTGGATGCTTTTCGTCGCGCGACTCTCCATCTATGCTTTGTCCGGTGGATGTTTTACTAAACTTGACGTATATGTCTTTCATTTTCAATCACTCCTTGATTAAAGAACCTGGAAGTTACGAGCTTTTGCCGCCAGGCATTTCGGCAACCAAACGCAAAGAAACTGACAATTCATCCAATTGAAAATGTGGTCGCACGAACGCAACCGCACGGTAAACGCCAGGACGCCCTGCCACTTCCGTCACTTCCACTTGCGCCTCCCTTAGGGGGCGCTCAGCGCGCAATTCCTGCGAAGCATCATCAGCATCCACCACATACTGCATAAGCCAGTTGTGGAGGTAACGCTCCACATCTTGCGTAGTGCTGAAGCTGCCCACTTTGTCGCGCATCATCGACTTCATGTAATGCGCAATGCGGCAGACGGCAAACATGTACTGAAGCTGTGCTGACAACACCGCGTTTGCGTTCGCTGCATCGCTGTCGTACTTGGCGGCTTTCTGCGTAGACTGGGCGCCAAAGAATGCGGCATAGTCCGTGTTCTTGCAGTGCACCAGCGGGATGAAGCCCAGATCGCTGAGTTCCTTTTCGCGTCGGTCGGTGATGGCCACCTCGGTCGGACACTTCAAGGCGACTTCACCTTCGTCGGTGCGGAAAGTGTGGGTGGGCAGGTCTTCCACCAAGCCACCACCTTCAACGCCACGGATCGCCGCACACCAGCCATGGTTCTCAAAGGCGGCCGTCAGGCGTGCACCAAAGGCAAAGGCGGTGTTCACCCACAAGTACTTGCTGTGGTCTGCACCATTCACCTCTTCCACAAAGTTGAAGCCTTCTGTGGTGACCCCGTCTTTGGGGTTATAGGGCAGGCGTCCCAAGAAGCGTGGCAGGGTCAGCCCTACATAGCGGCTATCCTCCGACTCGCGGTAGGACTTCCACTTGGCGTATTCGGCGGTGTCAAATACTTTGGACAGATCGCGGGGTTTGCCCAACTCGGCATACGACTCAATGCCAAACAACTCAGGGTCTGCAGCTGCAA
Source organism: uncultured Hydrogenophaga sp. (assembly GCA_964650505.1). Classification (GTDB taxonomy): domain Bacteria; phylum Pseudomonadota; class Gammaproteobacteria; order Burkholderiales; family Burkholderiaceae_C; genus Hydrogenophaga. The sequence goes on along the minus strand of CAZYUD010000013.1, from coordinate 97,243 downwards.
TGAACGGAGCGTGGGCAGCGGCGGCGACATGGGACATCTGCTCGACAAAGTACATGTCTTCTGGCTGGCGGGTGATCTCAAAGTCGCCCAGCAAGGTGCCAAAAGGCGCGCCACCGAAGGTGCCGAACTCTTCTTCGTAGACTTTTTTGAACAAAACGCTTTGGTCGAAGTCGATGGCGGTCTTGAAGTCTTTGACCAGCTCTTGTTTGGTGGCGTTGAAGACCTGAATCTTCATGTTGGCACCAGTCGAGGTTTGTTTGCACAGGTAGTGCAAGCCTGTCCATGTGGACTCCAGCTTTTGGAACACCGGGTTGTGCATGATTTCGCTGAGTTGCATCGAAATCAGCCGGTCCAGTTCGGCAACGCGGGCGTCCAGCGTGGCCGACAGGTTGTCAGACATGACCACCGTACCTTCCATCACCTCGCGGACCAGTTCCGCGATGATGTCTTTGGCGCGAGCGTGTTCGCTGTCCGAGCGGGCCACCTTGCTCTGCGAGACGATGCTGTCGAGCAGACTGTCTTGGGTGGTGGCGGTGGCTTGTTGGGCAAGAGCGGCGGTGTTCATCAGGCGTCTTCCTTGTTGCTGTTGGCTTCGGTACCGAGTTGTTGCAGCTTTTCGGTGTTGGTCAGCACATCACCCAGGATGTCTTCGAGCTTGTCGTTGCCAGCCAGCTTGTTGCGCAGGTCGGAGAGCTTGGTGCGGGCCTCGAGCAACTTGCGCAGCGGCTCCACCTGCTGCACCACCGATTCGGGGCGGAAGTCGTCCATCTTTTCGAAGCTCAGATTCACGGCAAATTCGCCACCGTTGTCGCTGAGCTTGTTTTGTGCGCGGAACGAGGCTTTGGGCGCCATGCCTTTCATGACGTCGTCGAAGTTGTCCATGTCCACATTGACAAACTTGCGCTCCTTGAGGCGTGGCATCGGTTTGTCGGCGTCGCGCTGACCGGTGAAGTCGCCCAGCACACCCACCACAAATGGGATCTCTTTTTGCTCGCTGCCATCACCCACCTCGACGTCGTAGGTGAGTTGCACCCGCGGAGGGCGCACTTTGTTCAATTTGTTGTGGACGCTGTCCTTTTTGGCCATGGTGTTCTCCTGAGTGCAAATCGGTGGGTCAGCGCAGCGCGCCAAAGGGGTTAGAGGGGGCGGCGGGCGCAGCTGCGGGGGCAGGTCGGCGCACCGGAGCGGGGGCCGCTGCAGCTGGGGCCTGTGGCCGCGAGCGCGCGGTGCGCTGCGCCGCGCGCGGCGGTGTTGCAGGGGCTTGCGCACGGCGCGGCACCACCACCTCACGCACCACATTGGCGCTGCTTGCCGCGCTGTCTTGCGCGGCGCCGTTGCGGTTGTTGTCCCGAGCGCCAAACAACACATTCAGGTTGCGCGACATGATTTCCGCCTCGCGCCGGGCAGCATCGTTGATGTCACCGGACTCGCGGATCGAGCCCAAGGCGATGGTGGCCACCCGCAAGCCACTGATTGCCAGAATGCCATGGGCCACTTCGTCGTCGGGGTCGCGCTGGACCACTTCTTGGGCTGCGAGCACGGCGTTGCCGTAGTCGCTGAGCTCAAAGTAGCTCTGCGCCAAGCCTAGCCAAGGCCGCTTGTCGGTTGGGAAGGCGCTGATGGCTTCTCGGTAGATTTGTCTGGCGGTTTCTTCGCCGCCCGAAGTTTCCATGGCAGAGCGGGCCCGGTCGAGGTAGGGCACCACGGGGTCGACCTCGGCTGGCGCGGCCGACTCTGTTGCAACGGCTCCTTCAACGGGCAGCGCGGCCTCCGCCGCTTCGGTGCTGCCTTCCACCACAGGGGGGGCGGCTTCGGCACTGGTCTGTGGAGCGTCCAGCGCCGTGTTGGCGCAGCCGGCCAGCGCGAAGCCCAGCCCCATGGACAAGACAAGCGCGTTTTTGAGCTTCATGAGATGGGCGAACATAAAAAATCAAAATGTTGACAAAAGAATGAACGTTCGTTCATTTCTGACAAAGCGATTTCTACCAAGAATAGTAGCTACAAAGTCCATGTTTATACATGATATTGGCAAGTATATGACAACCAAAGATTTTATAAAATCGGCTGGTAGTACCATATGTGCTGTGTAGACTGTGCAGCGTGCTATCGCCCTGGTATGAATGCTTTTTTGTGCATTTTCGGGGTGTCCCGACCGTCAAAAACCCCGTTCTTCTGTTTGTGAGGTGCCAAAAATGGCAGTAGCTACCGATAAAAGTACCGATCCGCAGTGTGAATATTCACGCTGGCGCATGGGTGCACTGGCGGTGTGCTGTGTGGTGGCACTGGTGCTGGGCGGCTGTGGCAGCAGCCCCAAGGGCGAAGGTCTGCTGGACAAGGCGCTGGGGTTGGTGGGGCTGCAGACGATCGAGCCACCTGAGCCGCCCCAGCAGATGCCTGCCCCGATCATTCAATTGCCAGCCCCGCCCGAGGCACCCAAGCCTGTGAAGCTGCCGCTGCGGGTGCATGCGGGGACCAAGCTCAACGTGGGGCCGTCGCAGCAGTCGCTGGCCTTGCTGCTCAAGATTTATCACCTCAAAGGCCATGCCGCTTTTTTGCGTGCGCCGTATGAGCGTTTCACCGCTGCGCAGCCCTACACCTCGCCCGAGGTGGTGCTGGCGCGCGAGGTGGTGTTGCTGCCCGGACAACACTACGAAGTGGATGAGGTGGTGGCCCCCGATGTGACGCACTTGGCGGTGGTCGGTTTGTTCCAAAGACCAGAGGCCTTCCGCTGGCGCTTTGTGTTTGACGTGCCTGAGAGTGCCCGCCAGGGGGTGGCGCTGGGTGCCCACCAGTGTGCGCTGTCGGTCACCCAAGGCCGTGTGGTGGGCGTAGCGCCCGAGTTCCAGCGGCTCGCTGGCAGCGTGTGTCAGTGATGGCACTTGCCAAGAAAGATTTCTGATGTTGAAGACCCGAAAACCGTTGTGGGGCGAAGGCCTGTTTCTGCGGCCCCAGCATTTCCAGCGACAGGACGCGTACCACGAGGGGCGTTTGTCCGAAGTGATGACCATGTTGCACCCGTACGCCTGGGGCTGCCGGCGTTTGGTGGTGGACACCGACGCCTTGGCCTCCGGTGTGTTGCGGCTGGAGCAGGTGCAGGTGGTGTTGCCCGATGGCGACTTGTTCAGTGCGCCGCGCGACGATCTGTTGCCAGCGCCACTGTCGCTGCAGCAGATCGAGCCAGAGGTGGCCGAGCTGGTGGTGCATCTGGCGGTAGCGCCTTTGCGCACCCACGGGGGCAATGTCAACGAACAGGCCGATGTGCCGGATTTGGGGGTGCGTTACCAAGCGCTCGCCGAGGAAGCCGAGGACTGGTTCACCCATGCGGCAGATGGGGAGGTGGTGTCGCTGCAAAAAAGCTGTCGGCTGGTCACAGACCGCGAGCCGATGGACCATTTGGTGACCGTGCCGCTGTGTCGACTGCGCCGCAGTTCCAGCAGCGGCTTTGAGTTGGATACCCGCTTTGTGGTACCTTGTCTGAGCTTGGAAGCCTCAGCGCCTTTGCGCGCGCTGGTGCGTCGGCTGCAAGACGCGCTGCAGGCCAAGGTCAATGCGCTGTATGGCTTTCACCGGCAGCCTTCGCAGCATGTGATCGAGTTCCGTTCGGGTGATGTGGCGTCGTTCTGGCTTTTGCACACCGCCAGCAGCGCCTATGCGGCTTTGTCGCACTTGCACCACCATCCCGGCTTGCACCCGGAGCGGCTGTTCCAGCAGCTGTTGCAGCTGGCAGGGTCGCTCATGACGTTTTCCAAATCGTTCACCTTGGCGGACTTACCCATCTACCGCCACGACCGGCCCGATGCCGCGTTCGCCCGGATCGAAGACATCATCATGGGCTTGTTGGAGACGGTGATCTCGACCCGCTACTTCGCGATTGCGCTGCGCGAGGCCAAGCCGTCTTACCACGCGGGTGTCTTGGAGAGCGAGAAGATCAGTGGCAACACCACCTTGTTGCTGGGGGTGCGCTCGGCCATGCCCGCCAACGAACTGGTGGATGTGTTTCCACTGCGCTGCAAGGTCGGTGCGCCAGACGATGTGGAAAAGCTGGTGCTTTCGGCCATGTCGGGCATCCGCTTGCAGCATCTGCCCCAGGTGCCAGGGGCCATTCCGGTGCGTCCAGGCTGCCAATACTTTGAGCTTGAAGCCAAGAGCGCCTTGTACGAACGCATGATCAAGGCACAAACGATTTCGTTGTATGTGCCAGCAGGCATTCCCGAGATCGAGCTGGAACTGTTTGCCTTGAACAACGGATGACACCATGACACCAGCCGCCGCGCCCTCTTTGCTCAACCGGTCCGCAGCCAAGCCAAGCAGCGCTGCTCCCAAGCTGCGCATGCTGGCCAACCGCGAAGCCACCAGCTTGCTCGATCTGATCTACGACGGTTTGTACGTGATCTACATGATCCGCAACGGCTATCGCATCACCGATGCGCAGCGCTTTCGCGACATCATCCGCAATTTTTTGCACGAGTTCGAGCGGGGCGCAGCCAACCTCAAGGCCACGTCGGACGACATTTATTTGTGCAAGTTCGCTTTCTGCGCCTTGGTCGACGAAACCATTCTTTCCAAGCCCTCGGCCGCACGCGATGCGTGGGAACTCAAGCCCTTGCAGCTGGATTTGTTTGGTGAGCAACTCGCGGGCGAAAAATTCTTCCAGCAATTGGAGCGGCTGCGCACCGAAACCCCGCCACGCTTGCAGGTGCTTGAGGTGTTTCACCTTTGCCTGCTGCTGGGTTTTCAGGGTATGTATGTGCTCGAAGGCAGCGAAAAACTGCACTACCTCACCGCCCGGTTGGGCGACGAAATTGCACACATCAAAGGCAAACGCGCAGCGTTTGCGCCGCACTGGGCGCCACCCGATCAGGTGCGCCATATCTTGCGCAACGAAATCCCGCTGTGGGTGATGGCATCGGTTTTTGGTCTGATTGGGGTGGCGGGTTTTCTGGGCCTGCAGTGGCAGCTGAAGAAAGAAACCCGGGCCGATCTGGCGCGCTACAGCCAAGTGATCCATGTCCCGTCCCAAACCGCCCATGTGACCATCACCCTGCCTTGAGCCGCAGGCACGGCGCACCACAGAACAACACCAGGGAATCCGCATGACTTTCGACACCACTTGGCAGGCCTTGCCGCAGCAGGCGCTGGCCCGCTTGGCCAGCCGGCTGGACTTTGGTCGCTTGATCGACCAACGCCACCGCCTGCTGCAAGTGCACACCGCTTTGCCCGACTTGGCGCTGGTGCCCGAGCGCATGGTGCTCCAAGAGGCGCTGTCGCAGCCGTTTGAGCTGCGCTTGATGTGCTTGTCGGCCTCGGCGCATTTTGAGTTGAAGCGCCTCATTGGCGAGCAAATCACCGTCAAATTGCTGCACAGCGACGGCCAATACCGGCCTTGGCACGGCTATGTGGCGCAGGCTGGGCAGCTTGGCGCCGACGGTGGCTTGGCGCGGTATGCCATCACGCTGGTGCCATGGGTGTACTTGGCCAGCCTGCGGCGCAACAGCCGGGTGTTTCACGACATGACCGCGCTGCAGGTGATCGACACCGTGCTGCGCGAACACGCGCCGCAGGCCCATTGGCGCAACGATGTCAGCGACACCTTGCGCTTGCGCAGCCTGTGCACCCAGTACCAAGAAAGTGACTTCGCCTTTGTGCAGCGCCTGATGGCCGAAGAGGGTTTGGTCTACCACTGGGAGCAGCTCGACGACGCCCAAGGCGCCAGCGCAGACAACGCCGGCCAAGCGCGGGCGGTCATGGTCATCAGCTGCCGCCAGCGCCAGCGCGAGGCCCGGGCCGACTTGGGTGAGCTGCGTTTTGCTGGCCAACACGTCACCGCCAACAAACCCGGCCAGCGCGACAGCGTGACCGCGTTTATGGCGCAGCGCAGCCTGGGCCCCAACGCGGTGAGCCTGGGCAGCTGGGACTACAAACGCGTGGCCGGTGTGAGCGCACAGGCCGACAGCCCGCTGAGCCTGGGGGAGTTGCCCTCGCTGGAGGTGTACGACGGCAGTGGCGCTTACCGGTTCGAACACCCTGAGCACGCGCAGCGCGCCGCCGAGATCGCCTTGGCCGCACTGCACAGCGACACCAAACGCTTTGAAGGCCAGGGCAGCGTGCGCCACCTGTGCGCGGGCGGCGCCTTCACGTTGGTGGACCACCCGCTGTACGGTGGCGACACCAGCGCGCTGCTGGGCGCAGCCAGCGGTGGCCGGGTGCGCGGCGACAACCACTTTGTGGTCACGGCGGTGGAACACCACTGCGCCAACAACCTGGGCTCGGACGCGGCCGAGGTGCTGGGCAGCACCGACATTGAGCACGGCACTTACAAAAACCATTTCCACGCCGCACCGGCCGCCGCCACCCTGGTGCCGCGCTTGCAACGCAAGCCCACCGCCTTTGGACTGCAACACGCTTTGGTGGTGGCCGCAGGCAGCGAACCGATCGAGACCGAGCGCGACCACCGCATCAAAATCCGCTTTCCCTGGCAAGACGCCAGCCTGGGGCAAGGTCACCACAGCGCGGGCGACGCACCGGCCAACGCACCCGGCACCTGGGTGCGGGTGGCGCTGCCCTGGGCCGGCGCCAACTGGGGCGCCGCCTTGGTGCCGCGCGTGGGCGCAGAAGTGGCGGTGGAGTTTGTGGAAGGCGACATCGACCGCCCGTTGGTGGTGGGTGTGCTCTACAACGGGCAAGACGCGCCGCCCTTTGCCGCCGGCGAAGACAGCGGGGTGAACCACCCCGGCGTGCTCAGTGGTTGGCACACCCACAGCCTGGACGGCGACGGCTGCAACCAATGGGTGCTGGACGACGCCACCGCCCAGCTGCGCATGCGCCTGCACTGCAGCTACACCCTGGCCGAAGTGGGCCTGGGCCACCTGATTGGCCAAGGCGCCAGCGGCGCCCAGCGCGGGCGCTACCGGGGCGCTGGCTTTGAAGGCAACACCCAAGGCTGGGGCGCCTTGCGCGCCGGCAGTGGCCTGCTCATCAGCACCAGCGCGCGCGCCGGCAGCTATGGCAGCGCCCAGGGCAGCCAAATGGACGCGCACGAAGCCACCGCGCAACTCAAAGCCGCGCGCGACCTAGGTACACGGCTGAGCGACGCAGCCAGCGCCCAAGGTGCCCAAGCGCTCGCCAGCCACCAAGCTGGCCAGGCGCTTGAAGCCACCACCAAGGCCATCGACCCGACCCAAGACGGTCAGCACAAAGCCGCGCTCAACGGCCAAGCCCACACCCACGACCCACAAGGCAACCGCACCGGCAGCACGCCGGTGAGCCGATTCGACCAGCCGCATGTGGTGCTCGACACCCCGGCGGCGCTGCTGCAGGCCAGCGACGCCGATCTGGCGCAGTTGGCCGGCCAAGACCTGAGCTGGGTGGCCCAAGGCGATGTGCAGCACAGCGCTGCCCACACCAGCCAGCTCATCAGCGCCGAGACCACCAGCCTCTACACCCACCAAGGTGGCCTGCAGATCAAGGCCGCCAACGGCAGGCTGAGCCTGCGCGCGCACACCGACGAGCTCAAGCTGCAAGCGCAAGACGCGATCCAGGTGCTCAGCGTCAACGGTGAAATCCGCATCCAGGCGCAAAGCAAGATTGAGCTGATTGGTGCCGACAGCAGCTTGGTGCTCGAAGGCGGCAACATCACCATGAGCACGCCCGGCAGCTGGGCGGCCAAAGGGGCGATCAAGCAAATGCAAGGCGGTGGCAGCAAGGCCGCTCAGCTCAAGGCGCTGCCCAGCAAGCTGTACGGGCAGCCAGACAAAAAAATCACCCGCTTGCGCTGGAGCTACGGCCCACAAGAGGCGGCGCTGCCCAGCCAATCGCGCCACTATGTGGACCTGAATCTCCATGTCGAGACCCAGGGTTACGAAGCCGGTGAGTCGGTCGATGTGCAGGTGGGCTATCCATCCACCTCGGGCGGCGAGGTCTACCACACCGTTTCGGTTGCACTCGGCCCAGGTGGCAAAGGTGTGGCCAAAAACTGCATGCGCTCTGTGTTGATAGGGATTGATCCGGTATGAAGGCTTCTGTGATTGCGCGCGCCGATGGCGTCAGCGCCCAAGTGGTGGTGCGCCGCCCGCCGTTTGCCGATATGTGGTCGCAGTACCCGCGCGGTGGAGAACGCGATGTTTATGGGCTGATTGCCGGTGAGGTCGGCGGCTTGTACCAAGAGCCGGTGGCCAAGCGCCGGCGATCGAGCGAGCCCGAGGAGCCCGAGCCGCCCAAGCCGGCAGACGGTGTGTGCGCCTTGCGGCTGAGCCGGGCATTGAATTACGCAGGGGTGCACATTGCGCACGCCAGCGCAGGCCGCCAAGCCAGTGGAGCCGACAGCAAACGCTACATGGTGTTGTTTGAGGACATGTTGGCGCTGATTCGGCGCAATTGGGGAGCGCCCGAGCTGTCGGTCAAAGGCAGTGGCTCCAGTGCGCGTGCGCGGTTCGCGGGGCGCCAAGGTGTCATGGTGTTTATGGTGTCGGGTTGGCAAAGTGCCCAAGGTCACATCACCCTGTGGAACGGCCAGCAATGCGCTGATCGGGCCTACTTCGAGCACGAGCCTCAGGTATTGCCTGCAGGCATCGAGGAGAGTCCCTACCCCGACCCACAAACCACCGAGGTGCTGCTCTGGGAGCTCAAGTGAGGCCAGTGCCACGGTGAGGTGCCGGCGCATGCGCGGCACCAACACGCCTTCGCTCAGTTGCTGGCAGACGAGCGCACCGCGCGTGGCGCCATGGTCATCGGGCAGGCCGGGCTCTTGCCCCAGTTGCCTTCACAGATCTTGCGTCTGCAGATCAGACTCTCGATATCGTCGGAGTTGATGCACTGCCGCACCAAGCCGGAAATGGTCACACCGTTGTCCGAGCTCATGCTGACGTGCCGCATGATGGCATTGACCAGTTCCACGTCTGGGCCTTGTGGTGAAGCGGGCGCTGCAGCGGTGGCACGGGGTGGTGCAAGCGGCGGTTCTTTTTTGCGGGGTGCAGGCTCTGGGCTGGCCAGGGCGCGCAGCGCCGACGTGGTGGCGCGCACCGCATCGTCTTGCGCTGCCGGACGCGCGGGGCGCACAAGCGGTGCAACAGGCTTGGCCGCTGTTGTGGCTTTGGGTGGCGCTGGGGCGGGTTTGCTCAGGCTGTCCAGGGGATTGGTCGCTGCGGGGGCAGGCGCAGATGCAGCTTGTTTGGCAGGTGCAGGAGCAGGAGCAGGAGCAGGAGCAGGAGCAGGTGCAGGAGCAGGAGCAGGAGCAGGAGCAGGAGCAGGGCCGACCGCCACGTGCTGTGCCGTTGGGGCTGTGGCGGGCGCCGCAGGGCCGTGTCCTAGGGTGTTCCAGAGCAGACCCGCGCCGCCCAGCAGCACCAACAGACCCAGCGCTGGTTTCCAGCGGAGCGACAGCGCGGGTGCGCGTTTGGGCTTGGCATCCACCGCTTCCAGGATGTTGACGCTGTCGGCGAGCCGGGCAGCACCGCCGAGCAGGCTCGGTCGGCCGGTGGTGGGGGGGCTGGCGGGTTCGTTGACGGGTTCCATGGCGCAGGACAGAGCGGGTTATGTATCTTTTAGTACTTTAATTTTGGCATACTCGGAAACGTTGTGTTTTTAGAATTCTTTGTTATCTGAAGCTTTGTCATTTTGAAAACGTTGGTTTGGCTTTGTGCCTATTTTTTGTTGGCTTCTTCGGTGCTGGCGCTGGCGTTCTTGCCCAGAGCCAGGGCATCGGTGTTGCTGGGCTTGCGGCGTGCGCAGGCGGCGTGGCAGCGCCTGGAACGGGGCTGCGCCGATGCCGTTGATGGGCTCGGTCGCTGGGTCAGCGCCACCGGCGATGTGGGGAAAAGGACATGGACTTGGGCAGCGGCACACCGCCGTTTGGTGATGTATTCACTGGCCGCCTTGGTGATCTTGCCGGTGTTGGCCTTGGTCTGGCGCCAATGGGCGGGGGTGAGCCTGTACGACCACACCGATATGCGCATTCCAGACGAACGCATCGCCGCGCTGTTGGCCGGTGAGCGTTTGGTGCCACCCGCGCCTTTGCCACCCGAGGTGTTCACCACCCGCGAGGTGGAGACTTCCAGCCCCCGCGTGCGCTTTGCCAGCCGCGACTGGGCTTTGCTGGATCCACAGTTTGCTCAGCGTTTGCTGATGGTCTACCGCATCATGAAAGAGCAGCACGGCTACGACATGGTGCTGCTCGAAGGCTACCGCAGTCCGGAGCGCCAGGCCGAACTGGCCAGCCGTGGCTCCCATGTGACCTTGGCGGGTGCCAACCGCAGCTACCACCAATTTGGTTTGGCGGCCGACAGTGCCTTTATGCGCAACGGCAAGCTGGTGATTTCCGAGCGCGACCCCTGGGCCATGCGGGGCTACGAACTGTATGGCGAAGTCTCTGCCATGCTGGGTTTGACCTGGGGGGGCGGCTGGCGCTCGATCAAGGACTACGGCCATGTGGAGCTGCGGCGCCCGGGGGTGCTGCGGCGCGCTGAAATTGGGCCCGACCAAGGGCACTGACACGGGAACAAGGGAGATTGCACGATGGGCAAACCATTTATTTTGTTGGGTGACTCGACCAGCCACGGCGGCACGGTCATCCAGGGCTCGCCAGCGAGCACCGTCAACGGCAAGCCGATTGCCCGGGTGGGTGACAAGGTCACCTGCCCCGTGCGCGGCCACGGCGGCGTGACGGTCATTGTGTCGGGCGATCCGACCTGCATCATCGATGGCGCGCCCGCGGCGCGCCACGGCGACAAGACCGCTTGTGGCGCCACCTTGTTGTCTTCTCAAGCGACGGCACTGGACTGATGGCGCTTCTTGGTCGGTCTCTTGTGCTGTTGTTGGCGGTCTGCTGCCTGACCTGGCTGGGTGTCTTGTGGTGGTGGCAGCGCCATGCTCCGGAGCTGCAAGAGTCCGATCTGGTGACCTATTTGGTGTTGCTGCCACTGACGGTGTTTGTGCTGGTGTTGGCCTTGCGTTGGGCGTGGCGCAGCGCCACCGCCCGCGCTGCTGCGGCTGCGTCTGCTGCGCCGGCCGAGGCATCGGCCGAAGCGCCAGCGGTGGCGGTGGCCGGCGACGCCAGCGAACGCCACCGCACTTGGCAGCTGGTGCAGGTGGGCATGGCGGTGGCGGTGGCCGAGCAAGGACAGGAGTTGCTCGAAGCGGCCGAACAGGGTGAGCCCCTGCCTGCGCCGGACAGCGAGTTGCTCGATGCCGCAGGTCTGCCGGTGCTGACGGTGCGCGGCACCGACAGCCAAGACGAGATCGACGCCCTGGCGCACGAGTTGGCCGAGCACGACCCCGTCTGGCAGGACGGGGCTGGGTTGCGCGACGGGGGCTGGCGCGCCTTGCTGCTGGGCCGGCGTGTCCTGGAGCCGCTGGCGCAGTGGCTGGCGCAATGGACCGAGGCCGATGCGGCCGCGCGCGAGACCGACGGGCCTGCTGGTGCAGCGTCCGAGCCACGCCACGCCATGCGGGTGGTGTTGGGTGTGGATGCCGACTGGGACGACACCGCCAAGAGCCGGCTGCAAGCGGCCATGGTCGAGGCCTGGCAGCAGACGATGGGGCCCAAGGGGGAGCGCTGGGATGTGGCCTGGGATGTGGTGGCGGGCAGCGCTGAGGCGCTTTGGCTCAAGGCGGATCAGTTGATCCTGTCGGCGGACCGCATGGGTCAGCGGGTCTGGACCCTGGTGTTGGCGTGCAGCTCGGCCATTGATCAAGAGGTGGTGGACAGCTGGCAGGCCCAGGGCTGCTTGATGGCCATGCCAGCCCAGCCGCGCGGGCGGGTGCCTGGCGAAGCCGCTGCGGCGTTCTTGGTTGCCCCGCAAGGATGGGCGCCTCTGCCCGATACGGACGGGCACAGCGTGTACCTGTCGCGCCCAGTGGTGTCGCGCCGTACCAAGCCGATTGAGGCACCCGGCAAAGTGGATCACCAGGTGCTGGAGGCGGTGCTGTTGCAGGCTTTGGAGGCCGCCGCGCTGACGGCAGCCGACGTGGTGTTTTTGGTGTGTGATGCCGATCGGCATTCCCACCGGGCCACTGAGCTTTATGGGGTGACGCTGGCGCAGCTGCCGGCCTTGGACCCGGTGGAGGACATGCGGCTGTTGGCGTCGGTCACCGGCCACACCGGTTGCGCCAGCGCCTTGCTGTTGGTGGCGGCCGCGACCGACTGGGTGCGCAAAAAAGAGCAGCCCTGCGTATTGCTGTCGCAGGCCGATGCACACGACCGCATGGCCTTGGTGCTGCGGCCAGCCGCCGCAGCGCCTGCAGCGGCATAAAAACATTGTTGATTGGGAAAATGGGTATGCGCGGATTCTGGACTTTGTTGTTGGACACCCGGGTCATTGGGGTGATTGGTCTGATCGCCTTGGCGGCGTTCTTGTTTTTGGGCGCGCAGGCGCTGGAGCTGGCCTTGCTGTACGCCGCCATTGCCTTTGGCTTGGTCTTGGTCGGGTGGTTGTTGGTCTGGTTGTTCAAACGCTGGCGGGCTTGGCGTGCCAGCCGCCAGCTGGAGCAGGCCATCGAGTCCGACGCGCAGCAGGCCCGCGAACAAGCGCCAGCGCGCCAGCGCCAGGAGTTCGATGAAATCCGCCAGCGCATGGAAGAGGCGGTGCGCACCATCAAGACTTCCAAGCTGGGGCAAACCACCGGTCGTGCGGCCTTGTACGAGTTGCCCTGGTACATGGTGATTGGCAACCCTGCCGCGGGCAAAAGCACGGCGGTGGTGCAGTCGGGCTTGAAGTTTCCGTTTGCCGACAAGGCTGGGGCCATCATCCAAGGCATTGGGGGCACCCGCAATTGCGATTGGTTCTTCACCACCGAGGGCATTTTGCTGGACACGGCCGGTCGCTATTCGGTGCACGAAGAGGACCGTTCCGAATGGCTGGGCTTTTTGAGTCTGCTCAAAAAGCACCGCAAGAAGGCACCCATCAATGGGGTCCTGATGGTGGTCAGCGTGGCCGAACTCGCGGGAGCCAAGGCCGAGCAGACCATCCAGTTGGCCAAGAACCTGCGGCAACGGGTGCAGGAGCTCACCGAAGAGCTGGAGATTTTTGCGCCGGTCTATGTGCTGTTCACCAAGGCCGATCTGATTTCGGGTTTCCAGAATTTCTTTGACACGCTCGACCCCCAAGAGCGCGACCGTGTCTGGGGGGCGACCTTGCCCTACGACCCGGAGCACAAGTCCGATGTGATCGCACAGTTCGACAAGCACTTTGACGAATTGCGAGAAGGCCTGACCGAGCAACTGCTGGCGACCATGTCCTTGAGCCAGGGCCGGCCTCTGCCGGCCAGCGTGTTGTCTTTTCCGCTCGAATTTGCGGCGCTCAAACCCAACTTGCGCGCGTTTCTGGCGACCTTGTTTGAAGACAACCCCTACCAGTTCCGACCCATTTTCCGGGGCTTTTATTTCACCAGTTCGGTCCAGGAGGGCGAGGGCTTCTCGCGCGCCAGCCAGGCCATGGCACAGCACTTCGAGCTCGATGCCAAAGGCGCGGCCGACGGCCATGCCGAGCAGGCCCAACAACCCTATTTCCTGCGCAACCTGTTTTCCAAGGTGGTGTTTGCCGACCGCGAATTGGTCAAGCAGTACTCCAGCAAACGCAAACGGCGCTTGCGCGCGGCCACCTTCGCTGCGGCGGTGTTGGTGCTGGCGCTGGCCTTGGGCGGGTGGGCATCGGCCTATTTGGCCAACCGGCAGCTGATGCAACAGGTGGCGGCCGATCTGGACCGTGCGATCCAGTTGCAGGGCGACCAAGTGGACTTGGCCGCTCGCATGGAAGCGATGCGCATCTTGCACGACCGCATCCGCCAACTCGAAAAATGGAAGACCGATCGGCCTATTACCGTGGGGCTGGGGCTCTACCAAGGCGACGCCATCGAGGCACATCTGCGCCGCGAGTATTTCCGGGGCGTGGAGCAAATCATGCTCAAGCCGGTGGCCCAAGCCATTGAAAAATACCTGACCGAGGTCAATCAGAATGCGGCGTCTTTGCAGCCCATGACCCGCACCCCAGAGTCTGCGGTGGAGGGCGTGCAAGCGGCACCTGCGGTGACCCAGGTGGTGAGCCGGGGCAATGTGCAGGCCTCGGCCACCAATGTCGAGGACGCTTACAACGCGCTCAAAACCTATTTGATGCTGGCCGACAAGCAATACATGGAGTCTGGCCATTTGATTGATCAGATCAGCCGCTTCTGGCGCGGCTGGCTGGAGCAAAACCGCGGCTCTATGCCGATGGAGCGACTCATCGAGAGTGCCGAACAGGTGGTCTCATTCTCGGTGGAGAACCTGCATTCGCCGCAGTATCCCGTGATCCAGAACAACCTGGCTTTGCTCGACCAGACCCGGGAAAATCTGCGCAAGGTGGTGCGTGGCATGCCCGCACGCGAGCGGGTGTATTCCAACATCAAAGCCCGTGCGGCCACCCGTTATCCCTCGGTCACGGTGGCCCGTTTGGTGGGCGACAACGCGGTGCAGACCATCCAAGGCAGCTACGCCATTTCGGGGGCGTTTACCCGGGAGGCATGGAGCGACTACATCGAAGCCGCGATCAAGAAGGCGGCCGACGAGGAGTTGCAAAGTGTGGACTGGGTGTTGCGCACCGCCTCGCGCGACGACTTGTCGCTAGAAGGCAGCCCGGACCAGATCCGCAAGACGCTGACCGACATGTACAAGAACGAGTATGTGACCGAGTGGCAGCGTTTCCTCAAAGGCATCACCGTCACCGAGTTCGCCACCTTTGACGATGCGGTGCGCCACATGGACATTTTGGGCGACCCGGGCCTGTCGCCCATCCGCAAACTGTTCGAGGCTTTGTACGACCAGACGTCTTGGGACAACCCCTCGCTGCTCAATGAGCGTCTGTCGCGCACACAGGCTGGCTTTATGCAGTGGTTCCGCCAGACCATTTTGCGGCAGGCCCCCAGCCGCGTGGAGGTCAATGTGAACCTGCAGGCGGGCCAGATGGCTGTTCCTATGGGGCCGATTGGCAAGGAGTTTGAGGGCTTGCAGCGCATCATGATGACGCGCGACAACAGCCCGACCATGCTGGCCAATTATTTGCAGGCTTTGAGCAAGGTGCGCTCCAAGTTCAACCAGATCAAAAACCAGGGCGATCCTGGGCCGGCACTCAAGCAGCTCATGGAGGGCACGCTGGGCGAAGGCAGCTCAGAGCTGACCGACGCGCTGAAGATGGTGGATGAGCAGTTGCTGGTGGGCATGAGCGATTCGGCCCGTGCGACCTACCGGCCCTTGTTGGTGCGGCCACTCATCGGTGCGTTTGCCGCCATGACCCAGCCGGTGGAGACGGAGCTCAACCGCATCTGGACGGCGCAGGTGTATGAGCCGTTCCAGAAGACGCTGGCAACACGTTATCCCTTTGACCGCAATTCGCGCACCGAAGCGTCGCCCGCCGACATCGCCAAGGTCTTTGGTGCCGATGGTGTGGTGGCCAAATACGCCAACGATGCGCTGGGCACGCTGGTGATTCGGCGCGGTGATGCCATCGTGCCGCGCACCTGGGCCGATCACGGTATCCGGCTGGCGCCCGAATTTGAGTCTGGCTTCGGTGCTTGGGTCACGCCGCTCGATGGGGTGGCATCCGGTGGCAATGAGCCTTCGGCGGCAGCACGGACGGTGTTCCAGGTGTTGCCCCAAGGGGTGTCTGGCTTGCTGGAATACACCATCGAAATCGATGGCCAAGAGCTGCGCTACCGCAACACAGCGGTGCCGTGGACCAACTTCTTCTGGCCCAATCCTGGTGGTGTGCCTGGGGTGCGCATTTCGGCGGTCACCAACGATGGACGCACGGTGGAGATCTTTAATGAGCCCGGCGCGTTTGGCTTGGAGCGCCTGTTCTCACAGGCGCAGCGCGAACGCACCGCCGACGGTAACAACCAGCTGAGCTGGACCAAGGACGGACACACGGTGACCATTTGGTTGCGCGTGATTTCTCAGCCCGGTGCCCAAGGCACGGCTGGGCGAGGGCGCAGTGGGCTGTTGGGTCTGCAGCTACCGTCGCGTGTGGTGGGTTCGGCCGCTGCCGCTGGCGCCGCGCCAAGCGCCAAACCCGCTGCTGCAGAAGGGGCGGGCTCATGACGCGCGCCGAGGTGCCACTGCAGTTTTTTGGCAAGTTGCGTTGCCGCGGCGATTTTGTGCGCAGCGCCCATGCCGGGGGACTGATCCAGTCCCTGGACCGTTGGATGAGCTCTGGCATTGAGCGCATGTCCGAAGACGTGCACTGGAAGCAGATGTATGACCAGGCACGCCCAGTGCATTTCCTCATGCTCAACGCCTACAAGGGCAGCGCGGTGGTGGGCCATTTGCTGCCGAGCGCCGACAGCTCCGGGCGCCGTTATCCCTTTGTGTTGGCGTGCGGCGTGGATGTGCCCGCCGAGGCGCGTTCGCTGGGCTTGAGTCCGCTGTTGTTTCAGTCGAGCTGGACCAAGTTGCACGAAGACATGCGCCGCGCATCGGCCGCCACCGAGGACGATGCCAGCGTGTGTTTGCACAGTTTGCAGACCGCTTTGGTACCAGGGCCAGGTGACCCGGTGCTGCTGGCGCGCGAATTCGACGCCTTTGTGCACCAAACGAGTCTGGGCAGTTACGCCCAGACCTTGGGCTTGCCCGGCGGCATGGATAGCGTGCGCCAGTTGCTGTTGGCCTTGGGCCTGTTGCTGCAGCCGCTGACCGATGCCCGTCCGCAGGAGGTCGACAAAGGCATCTGGTTGCCCTTGCCCAAGACGGTGTGGGCGCGGCCGCTGTTTGCCGCTTTTTGGACCGATTTGATCGCCATGTTCATTGGTGCCAAAGGCCACGATCTGACTTTGATTGTGCCTGCTGGCACAGACGACGATGGCGGGCTGAGGGTCTGTTTTTCGGCCGGATCGCCGGCGGTGCTGCAAGCGCTGATGGACGAGCGCCACAGCGCTGAGGTGTTCATTCCGATCACCGATACCGACTGGGTGCAGAGCTATCTCGATGGCGACTACGGGCTCAAGAAGTTCGCGAGTTATCTGCAGCAGCCCAGCATGTCGCTGGCCCAGGTGCGCCAGAGTTTTCAAGAAGCGTTTTTGGGAGTGTGAGCATGGTGGGCAAACAACAGATCTCCCGCTGGGCCTTGGCTTTGCTGGGGGTGGTAGCGGTTGGGCCTGTGGCGGCACAAAACACCGCCGCGCCAGTGGTGGTCTCGGGGGTGGTGCCCGATGAGGCCAGCCGCCAAGCGATCTTGGCCAAGGTGCGCGCGGTGTTCGGCACACAACGGGTGGTCGACCAGTTGGGGGTGGCCCCCACCAGTGCGCCTCCCAATTGGTCTGACCATGTGCAACAGCTGATTGCCGCCGATCTCAAAAAAATCAGTCGGGGCCATTTGCGGGTGGCCGGCAACCAGGTCGAGTTGTTGGGTGAGGTGGAGAACGAAGAGGTTGGCGCCCTGATTGAAACCAACGCCCGGGGCAAACTCAACCCCACCTACACGGTGAACAACCGGCTGCTGTCGGGGCCACCACAAGCGCGCATCGACAATGTGCTCGAAGGCAAGATTGTGGAGTTTGAGGTGGGCAGTGCGGTGCTCACCGCCAAAGGCGTTGCGGTGCTCGATGAGTTGGTTCCCGTGTTGCGCACCTTGCAGGGCCAGCGCATCCAGATCATTGGCCACACCGACGCATCGGGTCCGCGTGCAGCCAATGTGGAACTCAGCCGCGCCCGCGCGGCCGCGGTGCGCGATCACCTGGTGGGTCAGCAGGTAGCCGCCACTGGCATTCAAGTGCTGGGCATGGGGCCCGATCAGCCATTGGTGGCCAACAACACACCCGAAAACCGGGCGCGCAATCGCCGCATTGAGGTCAAGGTGCTGCCCTGAGGCAGCGCATGCCGCCCAAGGGCGTTAGTAACTGTTGTTGTCGCGGTCGGCCGGTGGCGGTTCAACGCCGAGCAACTCTTCCAAGTTGCCCAGCACCTGCGGGTCTTTGACCACCGTGCGCAGCCACTGGTGCAGTGGCACTTCGCCCCAGCGTGCGGCTTTGTCGGCCAAATAGGCCACTGGACTGTGTGGTTCGGTGCGGCGGAAGAAGTCAGCCACCGCCCGCAACTGGGCCAGCGCTTGGCTGCGGTGGGTCAGCACACCGGGTGTGGCCACTGGTGCTGGCCCGGCAGAGGCCTGCTCGGCGGAGCCGCCCTCAGTGGCCTCTGCGGTGTTGTTGCTGGGGTCGACCAGGCCTTTTTCGCGGGCAATGCGCCGCAGCAGGTGTTCGGTGTCTTGGAGCGACTGTTTGGCGCTGGCAAAAGAGGGGCCTTCCTGGCCCAAGCGCTCGTCGAGCAGCTGCTGCAGCAGCATGAGCTGCTCTAAGCTTTGTTGGACCGCGGTGAGGTGGGCAAACAGGCTTGTGCCATCGAGCTTTTGGATGGCGCCTTCCACGTCCTCGGCCAGAGCGCGGCGCTCGTCATCGCTGTCTTGGCTGGCGCGCACCGCCTCGACCACCCGCCGGCCAAAGACCTGGCCTTCGGCGCGCAACAAGGGTAGGGTGGCGCCCAAGTCCTCTACCTGCTTGAGCAGCCAGTTGATGTTGCCAATGCGTTCCTCTTGGTCGTCGCCATCGGGCAGGGGGTAAATGCCGTCCCAGAAACGTTCACACACCGCGCGGGTGTTTTGTAGGCCATCGGCCATGCCCGCAAAGCCGTCGGTGCGGGCACAGGCCTCGGTGAGCCAGGCGCACAGCCGCAGGTCTTTGGTGCGCTCGGTCAGTAGCTGGACACACAGCGTCCGCACGCCGGCAAAATTCGCCACCTTGAGGTCGCGCACCCAGACGCCTTGGTCCAGCGTGGGATCGTCGGAGCGCCGCATCTCTAGGATGTGGTCGAACTCGCTGGAGAATTGCATGTCCTCGCCGCAGGGCTGGCTGTCGCTGATGGCTTGCAGTAAGGCGTCGGTGTCGATGGGGTTCATGGCGGGAACAGACCAAAATGGCAAACAAGAAAACCCGGCGTGTGGAGTGCCGTTCGATAACCCTAGGGATTGTCCCTCAGCGCTGGGCGGTTGTGCCGTCGGCCTGCGTGGCTTTGGGCATTATTGCCATGGCCCGCTCGCCCAGTTCAATCACCGCGAGCGCGTAGTAGCTGCTCCAGTTGTAGCGGGTGACCACATAAAAATTGTGGCTGCCCGCGACGTAGTGCGGGGGCTTGCCGCCGTTTTCCAGCAGCACCAGCGCCAGCTTGCCTTCGTGGGTGTGTGCTGCGGCTTGCGGGTGAGCGCCAAGATCCACCATCTCTGCCGCCGTGAAGCTGGGTACGATGTCGGGTTGCAGCAGGGTGTGCAGTGCGTCGCCACGCGCTTCTACCCGCACGCTCCAATGGGTGGGTAAACCGGTCTTCCAGCCAAAGGCTTGAAAGTAGTGGGCCACAGAGCCAATCGCGTCGACTGGGTTGCCAATCAGGTCGGTGCGGCCGTCACCGTCGAAGTCGACGGCATACTTGGCCCAGCTGCTGGGCATGAATTGGGGCCAGCCCATGGCGCCAGCGTAGCTGCCGCGCACCTGTTGCACATCCAACTGGCCTTGTTGGTCCAAGCGCAGCAGCGCCCCCAACTCTTGGCGGAAAAAGGCCTGGCGGGCGGCGGCCCTTGGGTGTGTGCGCGGAAAGTCCAGCGCGAGTGTGGTCAGTGCATCCAGCACCCGGTGGCGCCCCATGTGCCGACCGTAAAACGTCTCCACCCCAAGCACACCGACGATCAGGCTCGCTGGCACGCCGTACTGCGCTTGGGCGCGCTGCAGCGTGGCTTCGTGCTGCTGCCAAAAGCGCTGTGCGGCCTGCAGGCGGCGTGGCTCGATGAAGCGGTCGCGGTAGGCGTTCCAGTTTTTGGCGGTACCCGCCGCCGGTGGCAATACCCACTGGCGCACTTTGGGCAAGTGGCGTGCCTGGCGCAGTTGGGACAGCGTCCATGCGGGGTCCAGATCCTGTTCGGTGGCCAGCTCGTCGGCCAAGGACTGCAGTGCGGCTGCGCCAAAGCTTGCGTTGGGTGCTGCTGGTGCCGCGCGCTTGGATGTGCTGGCTTGGACACTTGCGGGCTGCAGCAACGAACAGGCACCCAACAGGACGGTGGACAGAGAGACGAGGCGGCGGATCATGGATGGGGCGGGCGCCGGGGCCAGCGCAGTTGGCGGTACTCGCGTTGCAGTGTAGCCAGTGGTGGCGCCGCGTACCGGCCATAACGGTGGGTTTGCATGCGCAACAGCCATTTGGTCACAGATTGGCTCTCGGCTGTGGTGCCGATGTGCCGTTGCAGCTGTGTGGCGATGGCCTCTGGCGGCAGGTGCTCGGGCAGCTGCAGCCCCAGGCGCTTGAGCCGCCGTCGGGCGCGCTGCAGCAGCCGCAGCCAGGGGTCGCGCGGCGCCGGTGTGCGCCGCCACAACAACATCGCCGCCAGGCCCAGCAGGGCCAAACCACCCAGCGCTCTCCCCAACAGTTGCCACAGCGTTTGCCAGCCGCCGTCGGGCAGTCCCCAGCGGCGCAGCCAGTCGCGTTGACGCTGGCTGCCATGGTCCAGCACCCACAGTGTCCAGCGGCTGTCCGCCGCTTCCCACCAGGCTTGCAGGCGTGCCGCAAGCGCTGGGTGCAATGCCTGGACCGCTGCGCCAAAGGCTGTGGGTGTGGCCAAGCGCTCGACCGATGCGGTGCGCCACTGCGCCACTGCGGCGGTGGGGTCGACCCGCAGCCAGCCTTGCCCTGCGATCCACACCTCGGCCCATGCATGGGCGTCGCGCTGGCGCACGGTCCACAGGCCGTCGATGGGGTTAGTGCTACCACCTTGGTAGCCGGTAACCACCCGCGCTGGGATATCGAGTGCGCGCATCAGCACCACAAAGGCCGAGGCATAGTGTTCACAGAAGCCGGTCTTGCGGTCGAACCACAGCTCGTCGGCGGTGTGCTGGCCAAACACCCCTGGGCTCAGCGAGTAGCTGTAACCGCCGTCGCGCAGGCGCTGTAGCACCAGTGCCACCAAGGCCGCGCTGCGTCCGGGCTGCGCGGGCACGGCCTGCGCCAGCTCCATGGCCCAGGCCAAGGTGCGCGGATTGTGGCCAGGCGGCAGCTCCAGCGCATCTTGTAGCGCCAGGCGGGCGGTGAGCGGGCCATGGCGAAAGCGCACATGGCTGCTGGCCCGGTAGCGCACCACATCGGTGATGGGCTGTGTGTGCATCCAGCGCAGCCCTGGTCCCTGTTGTGGCGCCAAGCCATCGCCCTGTGGTGGGCTGGTGCTGAGTTCGAGTGTGGGCAGCCAGCGCTGGCGGTGGGGTTCAAGCAGCACCTCGTAGTCCACCGCATGGCCTTCGGTGCGCACCGCACCAGCGGGTGTGGCGGACAAGGCTTGGTCTGGCTCTAGAGGGCTCCAGAGTCGGCCGTCAAAGCGCGTGAGCACCGGACCGCGCACATAGAGCTCGGACGTGTCCGGAGCTGGGCCATCAAAGCGCAGCCGCAACACCACCCGGTCGTCGTTGGCCAGAGCGGCAACATCGCCAACCCGCATCTGCTCGGACAGGCCGGTGCGACCGAGCATGCCCTGGCCTGGCACACCCCAGAGCGGCGGCAGCCGTGGAAACAACACAAACAGCAAGGCCATCAGTGGTGCAGCCAGCAGCGCGATGGTGGCGGCCGTGCGGGCCGAGGACCACAAACCGGGGCTGCCCACCCGGCGCTGACCCTGCACCAGGGCGGTCATCAAGCCCCAGAGCGCCAGAAAAATGCCCAGCGCCGTGGCCAGCGACTGGCTGTGGAAGAACTGGGTCACCAGGGTAAAGAAGCCCAAAAAGAACAACACCGTGGCATCGCGCTGGGTGCGCAGCTCCAGTGTTTTGAGCACCAGCAGCATGACGATCAGACCGATACCGGCCTCACGCCCGAGCAAGGTGCCATGGGCCAAGTAGCTGCCGCCCAGGCTGATGGCCAGCGCCAGGGTGCGCCAAGCGCGCCCGGGCAAAGGACGCTGGCGCCAGACGCCGTGCGCGCGCCAGAGCAAGACCAGTGTGGCCCAGCCCGTGGTCCAGACCGGCAGATATGGCGCTTGCAAAAAGACGATCCAGCCCACCACCACCAACACAAACAAGGTGTCGCGTGCTTCGCGTGGCAGATGGGTGGTGCGCGGGGTGTTCAGCACAGCGCCAATACCTGCAGGCAGTGTTGTTGGTGGGCGCTGCCGTGGCCCGGCGCTACCCGGTGTGTGCCGACCTGCAAACCGTAATGCAGCCCGCGTTGTTCGGCCTCCAAGACCCAGGCGCACAGCCGGCGCAGTTGCTGCTCGGGGTCCGCCAGCCCGGTCATATCGGGCGACAGCACCAGCGGCAGGGTGCCAATCGGGGGGGCTTCGCGGCTGGTCCAGTGGGTCCATCCCGCCTGCAGCGCGCTGGCCGATTTTTTCCAGGCGATGTCGCGCAAGCCATCACCTTGGCGGTACGGACGCACACCGTCGCGCAGCCCGCTGCCATCGCTGACCGGCTGTGGATTGGCGCTGTGGGAGGAGCCCGCCAACACTGGCCAGGGTGGCACGTTGGCCTCGGGTGTGGGGTAAGCCAACACAGACACCGCAGGTCTCCAGTGGGACCAAGCGCAACAAATGCCCAGCGGGTATCCGCTTTCGATGCGCAGGCGCGGCAGTGTGTGCCAGCCGCGCCGCGGCGGTGTCCAGTGCAACAGCAGGGCATGGGAGCCCGTGGGCCAGTCGTTCCAGTGCCATTGGGTGGGCTGCTCTGCCGGCCCTTGCCAAGCGCAGCCAATGGCCCAGGCGGTGCGCTGCTGCGGGTTGTCGACTTGCACCGGCACCACCAGTGCGGTGCCCGCAAAACCCGTCAGTGTGCTGTTGGGGCCCTGCAGCCGCAGCCCCCGCGCATTGCTGTGGGTCAGGTGCAGGCCGACCACCGCCATGCCCGCCAACCAGAACGTCAGCAGATAGCCCAAGTTGAGCTGGTCGTTGATGCTGGCGATCAGCAGCAAGAGCAAGGTGGCAGCCAGCAGCCAGCCCGCGCGGGTGGGCAAGATGTAGAGGTTGTGGTGTGTCAGCGCCAGGCTTTCGGTGGGCTGTTGGCGCTGTGCCCACCACTGGCGCACACGCGGCAGCAGACCGGCAGGCGTGGACGGTGGTGCTGTGGCTTGCATCAGTGCAGGGGGGTTTGGTCGAGCAGTTCGCGCAGGATCTCTGCTGGGCGCTGCGACAGCGCGCCCTCGGTTTGCACCCGGTGACAGGTGCAGGGCAGCCAGACCGCTTGCACATCTTGTGGTGCCACGTAGTCGCGGCCTTCCCACCACGCATGTGCCTGGGCCGCGCGCAGCAGCGACACCGAGGCGCGCGGCGACAGACCAAGGCGCAGGGCGCGGCTGCGCCGTGTGGCGGCTACCAGATCCAGCACATAGTCGAGCAGCGGCTCACTGGTGTGCACCGCTTGTAGCTCCTGCTGCCAGCGTGCCCATTGGGCGCCGTCCACCTGTTGCGGCAGGTCGGCCAGCAAGCGGCGCCGGTCTTCGCCCATCAGCAGCGTGCGCTCGGCCGCACGGTCGGGGTAGCCCAGGCTGAGTCGCATCAAAAAGCGGTCGAGCTGTGATTCGGGCAAGGGGTGGGTGCCGTGTTGCTCCAGCGGGTTTTGTGTGGCGATGACAAAAAAGGGCTGCGGCAGGGCGTGGGTGGCGCCGTCGACCGAGACCTGCTGCTCAGCCATGGCTTCGAGCAAGGCGCTTTGGGTGCGCGGGCTGGCGCGGTTGATCTCGTCGGCCAGCAGCACCTGGGCAAACACCGGTCCCGGGTGGAACACAAAACGCTGCTGGGCGGGTTGGTAGACCGAGACCCCGAGCAGATCGCTGGGCATCAGGTCGGCGGTGAATTGCACCCGGGAGAACGGCCAGCCCAGGCTGCGCGCCAGCGCCTGGGCCAAGGTGGTTTTGCCCACACCAGGCAGGTCTTCGATGAGCAAATGGCCACCGGCCAGCAGGCAGACCAAGGTGAGCCGGATCGTGTCGGGCTTGCCCACCACGGTGGCGTTGAGCTGCTGCCAGAGGTGGTGTAATGTGGGATCGGTTCGCATGACAAGAAACATACCTGAAAACGCACATGAGTCTGCCCACCGGTTATTTCACCCATCCAGCTTGCTGGAAACACGATATGGGCGATGGCCACCCGGAGTGTCCGGACCGGCTGTCGGCGATTGAAGACCGCCTGCTGATGTCGGGCATTGATGTGGCGCTGCAACGGCGCGAGGCCACCGAAGCCGCCTTGGGCGATTTGGAGCTGGCCCACGACCGCATGCATCTGGCCGCGCTGCGTGGCTTGTCGGATCGGCTGCGCGAAGAGGAACTCGCCGGTGGTCCGAAGTTGGCGCACATCGACGCCGACACCGCACTGGGCTTGGGCACCTGGGACGCGGTGTTGGCCGCCGCTGGTGCGGCCATCGACGCGACCGATGCGGTGATCGCCGGCGAGCTGAGCAACGCGTTTTGTGCGGTGCGCCCGCCCGGCCACCACGCCATGCGCCACCAAGCCATGGGATTTTGTTTTGTCAACAACGTGGCGGTGGCCGCCAAATACGCGCTGGAGCGCCACCGGCTGCAGCGGGTGGCCGTCATTGACTTTGATGTGCACCACGGCAACGGCACCGAAGACATTGTGCTAGGGGACGAGCGCATTCTGATGTGCAGCTATTACCAGCACCCGTTTTATCCCCAGTGTGAACATGCCCAGGCGGTCAATCTGGTGAATGTGCCCGTGCCGGCCTACACCCGGGGCGACGCGGTGCGCGAGCTGGTGATGGCGCACTGGCTGCCCCGGCTAGAGGCGCACCGCCCCGAGATGGTGTTTATCAGCGCCGGTTTTGACGCCCACCGCGAAGACGATATGGGGCAAATGGGCTTGGTGGAGGCCGACTACGTGTGGCTCACCGAACAGATCATGGCGGTGGCCGACCGCCACGCCCAAGGCCGCATCGTCAGCTGTCTGGAGGGCGGCTACCACTTGGACGCCCTGGCGCGCAGCGTGGTGGCGCATGTGCGGGCCTTGGCCCGCGTTTGACAATGACCGACACACGAGGTGAAGCATGACCACCGTGCTGAGTGAGTGCGACGCGCGCGGCGTCCACACCCTGACGCTGAACCAGCCGAGCCGTTTTAACGTGCTGGATGAAGACACACTGCGCGCGCTCACCGAGGCCGTGGCCGCGGTGCAGGCCGACCCAGACGCACGGGTGCTGGTGCTGGCCGCCACCGGCAAGGCGTTTTGTGCGGGTCACGACCTCAAACAAATGGCGGCGCGGCCTGAGCAGGCGTATTACGAGGATCTGTTTGCCCGCTGTTCGCGACTGATGCTGGCGCTGCGCGCCTTGCCGGTGCCGGTGGTGGCGCGGGTGCAGGGCTTGGCCACGGCGGCAGGTTGCCAGTTGGTGGCGCAATGTGATCTGGCGGTGGCGTCGAGCGAGGCGCGTTTTGGTGTCAATGGCATCGATGTGGGTCTGTTTTGTGCCACCCCGTCGGTGGCCTTGTCGCGCGCCATGGCGCCGCGCCAGGCTTTGGAAATGCTGATGACCGGCGACTTCATCGGCGCCGACGAAGCCCAGCGCAGAGGCTTGGTCAATCGCGTGAGCGCGCCCGACGGCTTGGACGCCGAGGTGGAGCGTCTGGTGCAACGTTTGCTGGGCAAACCGCGCGAGGCGCTGGCCATGGGCAAAGCCTTGTTTTATCGCCAGCTTGAAACCGGCTTGTCGGCCGCTTACCAGATGGCAGGCCACAGCATGGCGTGCAACTTGGCGCATCCAGTGGCCCAAGAAGGGGTGCAGGCCTTTATCGACAAACGCCCTCCACGCTGGTGAGGTCGCCTGGGGCGTTATCCTTGCCCCATGGACATTCAGACCCAGACCCTGTTGTTGGTGGCCCGCGACTGGCTGGCCACTTTTGTGCAACCCTCTTGGTGGGCCGAAGTTGCCGCACTGCTGTTGGCCTTGGTGTTGGCTTGGCTGGCCAGCGCTGCCTTGCGCCGACTCTTCACGCAGGACGACGCCGACCCCAACTCTATTTTGTTTGGTCGCCGGCTGGTGGATGGGGTACTGTTTCCCTTGGCGCTGCTCGGGCTGGCGTATGCAGGCCGCTCGGTGCTGCTGCACTGGGACATGCCCTTGGGCTTGTTTCGGGTGGCCATCCCGGCGCTGTTGTCGCTGGCGGCGATCCGCACCGGCGTGAAGGTGCTGCAGGTGGCCATGCACGAGGCACCCTGGGTGCGGGCGATGGAGCGCACCATTTCTTGGTTGGCTTGGGGCGCTGCGGTGTTGTGGATCACCGGTGTGCTGCCGCTGGTGTTGCACGAGCTCGATCAGATCACTTGGAAGATGGGCAACAGCACCTTGTCGGTGCGCACCTTGATCGAAGGGGTGCTCAGCGCCGGGGCGGTGCTGATTGTGGCGCTGTGGATTTCGGCTGCGATCGAAGCGCGTCTGCTCAAGCGCGCGGTGGGTTCCGACCTGTCGCTGCGCAAAGCTTTGAGCAACGCCACCCGCGCCTTGCTGATGTTTGTGGGCCTGATGGCCGCCGTCTCGGCGGTGGGCATCGACCTGACCGCCTTATCGGTGCTCGGTGGTGCGATTGGCGTGGGCATTGGTTTTGGCTTGCAAAAACTGGCCGCCAATTACGTCAGCGGTTTTGTGATTTTGGCCGAGCGCAGCATGCGCATTGGCGACAGCGTGCGGGTCGACAATTTTGAGGGCCGCATCACCGACATCAATATGCGTTACACCGTGATCCGCGCGCTCAACGGCCGCGAATCGGTGGTGCCCAACGAAATGCTGCTGACCCAGCGGGTGGAAAACCTGTCTCTGGCCGACCCCAAAGTCTGGTTGTCGACGGTGGTGTCGGTGGCCTACGACAGCGATGTGAACCAAGTGCAGGGCTTGCTGGTGCAAGCGGCTTTGGAGCAAGACCGTGTGCTGCGCGATCCCGCGCCAACAGCGGTGCTCTCCGCTTTTGGCGCCGATGGGCTGGAGTTCACCGTAGGCTTTTGGATTGCCGATCCGGAGAACGGCCAAGCGCTCTTGCGGTCTGACATCAATGTCGCCATCTTGCAGGCCTTGCGGGCAAACAGCATTGAAATTCCATATCCCCAGCGGGTATTGCACCTGCCGACAGGTATCACCGCGCCATCAGCCCCGGCAGCCACAGAGCGATGAATGGGAAAGCAATCAGAATGCCCAGCCGGACCAGATCGGCCACCACAAAGGGCCACACCCCTTTGTAGATGGTGGTCAGCTTCACATTCGGCAGCAGAGAGCTCAGCACAAACAGGTTGAGCCCCACCGGCGGCGAGATCATGCCGATTTCCACAATTGTCACGATCAAAATGCCGAACCACACCGGGTCAAAGCCCAGACCGGTGATGACCGGGAAGAATACCGGGATGGTGAGCAGCACAATCGCCAGCTCTTCCATCACCATGCCCAAAATCAGGTAGATGCCCATCATCACCACCACCACCATGATGGGGTGCGGGCTGAACTGCAGGACAAAGTCGCGCAGATCCCCCGGCATGCTGGTGAAGTTGATGAAGTTGGTGAAAATCATCGCGCCAATCAGGATCGTGAACAGCATTGCGGTGGTGCGTGCGCTCTCGATCAAGATTTCTTTGAGCACCGGCAGGGTCAGTGTGCCGCGCGCCAGCGCAAACACAAAGGCGCCTGCAGCGCCCACCCCAGCGCCTTCGGTGGCGGTAAACACCCCGCCGTAAATACCGCCAATCACCAAGGCAAACAGCAGCGCCACGCCCCAGATGCCACGCACCGCAGCGAGGCGCTGGGCCCAACTGAAACGTTCGGCAGGTGGCCCAGCTTCGGGGTCGCGCCAAGTCACGTACACCACGGCCAAGCACAAGCAGGTGATGGCCACCAAGCCGGGCAAAATGCCCGCGACAAACAGCTTGCCAATGTCGG
Organism: uncultured Hydrogenophaga sp.; assembly: GCA_964650505.1. Classification (GTDB taxonomy): domain Bacteria; phylum Pseudomonadota; class Gammaproteobacteria; order Burkholderiales; family Burkholderiaceae_C; genus Hydrogenophaga. Next base: position 69,343 of record CAZYUD010000013.1, on the reverse strand, counting down.
TTTCGGTGATGATGCCGTAGATCACCAAAATGGTGGACGGTGGAATCAGAATGCCCAGCGTGCCACCTGAAGCGATAGAGCCGGTGGCCAAGGTGTCCTTGTAGCCATGCGCCTTCATCTGGGGGTAGGCCACTTTGGACATGGTAGCGGCGGTGGCAATCGACGATCCGCAGATGGAGCCAAATCCGCCCGAGGCGATGATGCTGGCCATGGCCAGCCCGCCGCGTTTGTGACCTACAAAGGCATTGGCTGCGGTGAACAGCTCGCGCGCCATGCCGGCACGCGCCACCAGATTGCCCATCAGCACAAACAGCGGAATCACCGACAACACGTAGTGAAAGCCGGTTTCAAAAATGGTCTGGCTGGTGCTGGCGTAGGCCGCCGGCCAACCGCGCATCAAACCCAAGCCCACCAGCCCCGCGATGCTCATCGCCACCGCCAGGGGCACCCGCAAAAACGCCATCAGAAACACGGCGCCAAAACCCAGCAGCGCCTCGATCATGGGGTGCTCTCCTGCACCTGCTCCAGATGGGAATGGGATTGGGGCGGCAGCAGCACAAACACCGCATGCACCACAGCGGTGGCCACCAGCAGCCAGGCCATGAGCGATGCCACTGGTGCCAGCGGCAGCTGCAGATGCACCGTGATGTCGCCGTACTCGGCAAAGCGCGCTGCACGCTGCAGCAGCAGCCAAGCCATAAAACCAAAGGCGCCAGCACACACCAGATGCACCAGCCGTGCCTGGATGCCTTTGAGCCAGCTGGGAACCAAGGGGTCGAGCGAATCGAACACCACATGCTCACTGCGCCACGACACCAAGGGCAGAGCGCCAAAAATCACCATCACCATGCCGATCTCGGTCATTTCCAGCGCGCCCGGAATCGAGTTGTTGAGGAACTTGCGCCCCAACACGTCAAACAGCGTCAAAAACATGATGCCAAACAGCGCCAAGGCCGCCAGCAGTCCAGTGGACCAGCGCAGCACTGTGCCGATCCATTCCAAGGGGTGTTTGGCCACAATCGTTCCTCACAAAAACGGGGCATGGCGCCCCGCTGTTCTCAGGCGTCCCATCGGCCACCCGGTCGGATGACCCCATGGAACACACTCACTTCACTTTGGCGATCTCCGCGCGGAACTCGGCCAGCACGCCTTTGGCGTTTTTCAGGCCTTTGGCTTCGGCGGCGGCGGCCCATTTGTCTTCCAGTGTGGTTTGGTGCGCGCGGACTTCGGCCACAAAGGCGTCACTCGCCTTGATGCGCTGCACACCTTGGGTTTTTTGTGCGCCATTGATCGAGGCGTCGTCGACACGGTCCCAGCCGGCACCAAACAGGCGGGCCGCAAACTCTCCCGAGAGCTTGTCCACCACCGCTTTGTCTTGCGCCGACAGCGCGTTGTACTTGGCCGGGTTCATCATGAACACAAAGCTGGTGTTGTACAGACCACCGGGCATGATGGTGGCGTGTTTGATCATGCTCAGCTTGAACGAGGCCACCGATTCGTCGGGGAACAGCGTGCCGTCCATCACGCCGGTCGACAACAGTTCAAACGCTTCGGTGGCGGGCTTGAGGGTGGTGTTCCAGCCCATGAGCTTGGTCAGCTCGTTGATGTTGCCGCCGCCAATGCGCCACTTCAGTGACGCGCCGTCGGCGATGCTGTTGACCGGTTTTTTGCTGTTGAAAATGATGCCGGGGCCGTGGGTGAACACGCCCAGCACTTTCACACCACGGTGCTCACCCTGTGGGGCAAAGTACTTGTTGTAGATGCGCTGGTAAGCCACCGAGGTGGCCATGGAGTTGTCGCCCAAGAAGGGGAATTCGGCCATTTGGGTGAACAAAAAACGCCCTGGCGTGTAGCCGTCCACGGTGAAGGCAATATCGGCCAGACCGTCGCGCACCGCGTCGAAGGTGCCGGGCGGTGCAGTTACCGCTTTGGGCAGGATGTTGCACTTCATGCGCCCGGTGCTTTCCTTTTCCAGTGCGTCACACCAGTCTTTCTGGGCCACGCTCAGGGTGTGCGTCGGCGGCACCCAGCTCGATGCGGTGAACACGGTTTGGGCCGAAGCTGCGCCGGCAGCGGCCAGTGCGCAAGCGGTGATGGCGAATCGGATGGTCATGGTGTTTGTCTCCTGCAAGGGTGGGGTGAAATAGTTACTCAAGATAATCAAAATCGCGCAGACCCAATATAGGCGAATACCCTTGTGATGGCCCTAGCGGTTTACCCGAATTAACCGACCGATGGGTTGGTTAACCATGGGTAAACCCTTGCTTGGAACGGTGCCTCGCGCGGCTCTATAATTTGCAAAAAGCACGACCGTTCGTTTTATTTCTAAGGGTGTTCCCGGGGGCAGAGCGAATCGGTGTGGCAGCGGCCTACAATCGTCTAATTGACGTACACGTCAATTCAAATACCCTCACAAACCATCAGGAGTCACACAGCATGAAGGTCATCGTCCCCGTCAAACGCGTGGTGGACTACAACGTCAAGGTGCGCGTCAAAAGCGACGGCACCGGCGTGGACATCGCCAACGTCAAGATGAGCATGAACCCGTTCGATGAGATCGCGGTCGAGGAAGCCGTGCGCCTGAAAGAAAAAGGCGTGGCCTCCGAAGTGATCGCGGTGTCGTGTGGTGTGGCCCAGTGCCAAGAGACGCTGCGCACCGCCATGGCGATTGGCGCCGACCGCGCCATCTTGGTGGAAACCGACGCCGAGCTGCAGCCGCTGGCGGTGGCCAAGTTGCTCAAGGCCCTGGTGGACAAAGAGCAACCCGGCTTGGTGATTTTGGGCAAGCAAGCGATCGACGACGACGCCAACCAGACCGGCCAAATGCTTGCAGCGCTGGCCGACATGCCACAAGCCACTTTCGCCAGCAAAGTGGACGTGGCCGACGGCAAAGCCACCGTGACGCGCGAGGTCGACGGCGGCTTGGAAACCCTGTCGGTGGCCCTGCCGGCGGTGGTGACGACCGACCTGCGCCTCAATGAGCCGCGTTATGTGACGCTGCCCAACATCATGAAGGCCAAGAAAAAGCCGCTGGACACGGTCAAGCCGGCTGATCTCGGCGTGGACGTGGCGCCGCGCCTGAAAACCCTGAAAGTGGAAGAGCCGCCCAAGCGCGGTGCCGGCATCAAGGTGCCGGATGTGGCCACGCTGGTGGACAAACTCAAAAACGAAGCGAAGGTCATTTGACCCCCCCGCGCCGCCTGCGGCGTCTCCCCCCAGGGGGCGCGCCCAGTGGCCCGGCGAAGCCGGTTCCACGGGCGCCTGGCAAACGGCCACTTCGTTCGATCTGTTTTTGCTTTTAAGGAATTTCTGTCATGTCCGTTTTGGTGATTGCTGAACACGACAACGCGTCCATCAAGGGCGCAACCCTCAACACCGTGACCGCTGCCGCCGCTTGTGGTGGCAATGTGCATGTGCTGGTGGCTGGCCACAACGCTGGTGCCGCTGCCGCCGCGGCGGCCCAGATCGCCGGTGTGGCCAAGGTGCTGCACGCCGACGCCGAAGGCTTTGCCCACGGCCTGGCCGAGAATGTGGCGGCCCAAGTGTTGGCCGTGGCCAGCGGCTACAGCCACATCTTGTTCCCGGCCACCGCCGGCGGCAAAAACGTGGCGCCCCGTGTGGCCGCCAAGCTCGATGTGGCGCAAATCAGCGACATCACCAAGGTGGTGAGCGCCGACACGTTTGAGCGCCCGATCTACGCCGGCAACGCGATCGCCACGGTGCAAAGCGCCGATGCGACCAAGGTGATCACCGTGCGCACCACCGGTTTTGACGCTGCAGCCGCCAGCGGTGGCAGCGCTGCGGTGGAAACCGTCGCCGCCGCCAGCGGCAACGGCAAGAGCGCCTACGTGGGCAGTGAAATCGCCAAGAGCGATCGCCCCGAGCTGACCGCCGCCAAGGTGATCGTCTCCGGTGGCCGCGCCCTGGGCAGCGCTGAGAAATTCAACGAAGTCATCACGCCGCTGGCCGACAAGCTCGGTGCCGCCATGGGCGCCAGCCGCGCGGCGGTGGACGCGGGTTACGCCCCCAACGACTGGCAGGTGGGTCAAACCGGCAAGATCGTCGCGCCCCAGCTGTATGTGGCGTGTGGCATCAGCGGCGCCATCCAGCACTTGGCCGGCATGAAGGACAGCAAGGTGATCGTGGCGATCAACAAAGACCCCGAGGCGCCCATCTTCAGCGTGGCCGACTATGGCTTGGAAGCCGATTTGTTTGCGGCGGTGCCCGAGCTGGTGTCCAAGCTCTGATCCACCCCTTGACAGGGCATCGTTCGCGGTGCCTTTTTTGTATCTGCTGACGGTTGTTGCCTCTTTTTCGGAGATTTCAGGATGAGTTACGTCGCCCCCCTCAAGGACATGTTGTTCAACATCAAGCACATCGCGCGCATCGACCAGGTGGCGCAGCTGCCCGGTTTTGAAGACGCCGGGCTGGAGACCGCACAGGCGGTGCTGGAGGAGTGCGCCAAGCTCAACGAAGGTGTGATCGCCCCGTTGAACTGGGAAGGCGACAAAAACCCATCGTGGCACCACGACGGCAACCAGGTGACGACCACACCCGGCTTCAAGGAAGCCTACAAACAGTACGCCGAAGGCGGCTGGCAGGGCTTGCAGCACCCGGTGGACTTTGGCGGGCAGGGCCTGCCCAAGACCATTGGTGCGGCCTGCGGTGAAATGCTCAACAGCGCCAACATGAGCTTTGCCCTGTGCCCGCTGCTGACCGATGGCGCGATTGAGGCGCTGCTGACCGCTGCCAGCGACGATCTGAAAGCCACCTATTTGGAAAAGCTGGTGAGCGGCGAGTGGACCGGCACCATGAACCTGACCGAGCCGCAGGCCGGCTCCGACTTGGCCGCCGTGCGTTCACGCGCTGAGCCGCAGCCTGATGGCAGCTACAAGGTGTTTGGCACCAAGATCTACATCACCTACGGTGAGCACGACATGGCCGACAACATCGTCCATCTGGTGCTGGCGCGTGTGACTGGCGCGCCAGAGGGTGTGAAGGGCATCAGCCTGTTTGTGGTGCCCAAGTTCATGGTCAACGCCGACGGCTCGCTCGGCGCGCGCAACGACGTGCATTGTGTGAGCATTGAGCACAAGATGGGCATCAAGGCCAGCCCGACCGCGGTGCTGCAGTACGGCGACCACGGCGGTGCCGTGGGCTATTTGGTGGGCGAAGAAAACCGTGGCCTGGAATACATGTTCATCATGATGAACGCGGCGCGTTACGCGGTGGGTGTGCAAGGCATTGCGATCGCCGAGCGCGCTTACCAAAAAGCGGTGCAATACGCCCGCGACCGGGTGCAGAGCCGCCCGGTCGATGGCAGCTTCAACACCGCAGCGCCCATCATCCACCACCCCGACGTCAAGCGCATGCTCATGACCATGCGCTCTGTGACCGAGGGCTGCCGCGCCATGGCCAGTGTGGCCGCCGCCGCCTACGACGCGGCGCACCACCACCCCGACGCCGAGGTGCGCAAACAAAACGCCGCTTTCTACGAATTCTTGGTGCCGCTGGTCAAGGGTTACAGCACTGAGATGAGTTTGGAAGTCACCAGCTTGGGCGTGCAGGTGCACGGCGGCATGGGCTTTATTGAAGAAACCGGCGCGGCCCAGTACTACCGCGACGCCAAGATCCTGACCATTTACGAAGGCACCACCGCCATCCAGGCCAACGACCTGGTGGGTCGCAAGACCGCGCGCGACGGCGGCACCGGTGCCAAGGCACTCGCGGCCCAGATCGAGACCACCGAAGCGGCGCTCAAGGCCAACGGCAGCGCCAACGCCCTGGCGGTGGCCAAGCGCTTGGGCGCAGCGCGCCAGGCCTTTGTGGAGGTGGTGGATTTCATCGCCGCCAACACCCGCGCCAACCCCAACGCCGCTTTTGCTGGCAGCGTGCCCTACCTGATGCTGGCGGGCAACCTGATGGCCGGTTGGCAACTGGCGCGCGCCCTGTTGGTGGCGCAAGAGCAGCTGGCCGCCGGCAACGATGCCCCGTTTATGCAGGCCAAGATCACCACCGCGCGTTTCTACGCCGACCACATTCTGAGCCGCGCACCGGGTGTGCGCGATGCCATCGTGGACGGCGCCGAAGCGGTGACCGCCCTGGCCGCTGAAGCGTTCTAAATTCCCCTGTGACCCCTGTGACCCCTGTTGCCTTGGGGCCTGTCTCGGTGCAGACAGGCCCAGGGGCGGCTTTTTTCCAGAATCCCCCATCCCAGTCCGGAGACCACCATGAGCACACGCCAGCGTTACTTGCCGCCCGTTTTGCAACACCTGCCATTCCCGGTGATCGGCAGCCCGCTGTTCATCATCAGCAACCCCAAGCTGGTGATCGCCCAGTGCAAGGCTGGGGTGGTGGGCTCCATGCCCGCGCTCAACGCGCGCCCCGCGTCGCAGCTCGACGAATGGCTGGCCGAAATCACCGAGGCGCTGGCCGCACACGACAAAGCCCATCCAGACCAAAAAGCCGCGCCCTTTGCCATCAACCAGATCGTGCACAAGAGCAACGATAGGCTGGAGCAGGACTTGCAGCTGTGCGCCAAATACAAGGTGCCCATCATCATCACCAGTTTGGGCGCGCGCGAGGACGTCAACCAAGCGGTGCACAGCTGGGGCGGTGTGGTGATGCACGACGTCATCAACAATGTGTTTGCCCGCAAGGCGATTGAAAAAGGCGCCGATGGCTTGATCCCGGTGGCCGCCGGCGCCGGCGGCCACGCCAGCGTCAAAAGTCCATTTGCCATGGTGCAGGAAATCCGCGAGTGGTTCGACGGCCCGGTGGCGCTGTCGGGCTCGATTGCCTCGGGTGGCGCTATCTTGGCGGCGCGCGCCATGGGGGCGGACTTTGCCTACATCGGCTCGCCCTTCATCGCCACCGACGAGGCCCGTGCGGTGGACGGCTACAAGCAGATGATCTGCCAGAGCAACTCCGACGACATCGTCTACAGCAACTTCTACACCGGCGTGCATGGCAACTACCTCAAGGGCAGCATCAAGAACGCCGGCATGGACCCCGACAACTTGCCTGAGAGCGACCCCAGCAAAATGAACTTTGCCAGCGGCGAAGGCGCCAATGCGGCCAAGGCTTGGAAAGACATTTGGGGTTGCGGCCAGGGCATTGGCACCATCCGCGAGGTGGTGCCCGCCGGTGAACTGGTGGCGCGTTTTAAGCGCGAATACGCCGAGGCCAAAGCCCACATCTGCGCGGCTTGAGGGCTGGCCCGCTGTCCGGTCGGCGCTCCTTCAAGGTTGCGCTGGTGCCGGCACAGCTTCTGGGACGGCGATGGGTGGGCTGGCGGGTGCTGTTGGGGCAGCGTCCGGTGTCGGACTTGGGGTCAAGGGCTCGGGTATCACGGTAGGCGCGTACACCGCACCGCTGCCGTCGCTGATGGCCGTGACCCAACCACCATTGGCCCACTCGGTGTAGCGCCAGTCGCCATCGATGGACGCCACACCCGCCGGCACCACGGGCGTGGTCACGGGCACCGATTTCAACGCGCTGGCCATGAAGTCGGTCCAAATCGGCAAGGCCAGCCGGCCACCCGATTCGCGGTCGCCCAGGCTCTTGGGCGTGCTGTAGCCCACCCACGCCACCGCCACCACACTGGGGTGGTAGCCGGCGAACCAGGCGTCCAGCGCGTCGCTGGTGGTGCCGGTTTTGCCGGCGATGTCTTGGCGTCCCAAAGCCGCGCCAGCGCGGGCGGCGGTGCCGCTGCGGGTGACGTCGGCCAGCAGCTGACCCATGACAAATGTGTTGCGCTCGGGGATGGCGCGGTTGGCCTCGGTGTGGGCTTCGGTGGCGGGCGCTTCGAACAGCACCTTGCCTTGGGCGTCCACAATGCGTTCGATCACCAGCGGGTTGACGCGCCAACCGCCGTTGGCCAACGTGGCGTAGCCACGCGCCATTTGCAGCGGGGTGACCGAGCCAGTGCCCAGCGCCAGGGTCAGGTCTTGGGGCTGGTGCGCGGGGTCAAAGCCAAAACGGGCACTCCAGTCGCGCGCGCGCTGCACGCCGGTGTGTTGCAGCAGGCGCACGCTCACCAAGTTGCTGGAAACGGCCAGAGCCTTGCGCACGCTGATGGGACCGGCGAACTGGTCGTTGCTGTTGCTCGGACTCCAGCCATTGGCGGCGGTGAAGGGCAGGTCGTCGACCACAGTGGCGGGCATCACCCGCTCTTCCAAAGCGGCCGACCAGACAAAAGGCTTGAAGGCCGAACCCGGCTGGCGCCAGGCCTGGGTGGCGTGGTTGAACGGGCGGCGACCAAAATCGAATCCACCCACCATGGCCCGCACCTTGCCGGTCTGTGGGTCGAGCGCCACCAGCGCCGCCTCGGCTTCGGGCCATTGGCCAAAGCGCCATTGGCCGCCGTCTTGCACCAGCCGCACCACCGAGCCGCGTTGCAGCTTGAGTGACGCCGGCGCCTTGGGGTGTAAGCCGGTGCGCACCCGATCCAAGGCGCCACCTTTGAGCGTGACGGTGTCGCCGGTGACCAGCTTCACCACCACTGCCTGCGCACTGGCTTGCAACACCACGCCTAGGCGCAGGGTTTCGTCGTCTTTGTGGTTGCGAAGCGCCTGGGTGGCGGCCTTGTCCAAGGCCTCGCCGCTGTCGTCGGGCAAAGCTTCCAGGTCTTCTGGGCCGCGCCAGGGCTGGCGCTGGTCCCAGGCCAACAGGCCTTTTTGCACCGCTTGGTGGGCCGCTTGTTGGTCGGCCGATCGCAAGCTGGTGTAGACGCGAATCCCGCGCTGGTAAGCGTCGGTGCCATAACGCTCCACCACCACGCGGCGGGCCATTTCGGCCACATGGTCGGCCACCACCGGGCGTTGGCCGGGCGGTCGAATCACCAGTTTTTGGTCGCGCGCTTGTTGCCACTGCGCTTGGGTAATGGAGCCCACCGCCAGCATGCGCTGCAGCACCACCCGCTGGCGTTGCACCGCGCGATCCAGATTGGCCACGGGGTTGGCGTAGTGGGGATTTTGTGGCAAACCCGCCAACAGGGCGGTCTCAGCCAAGGTCAGTTGGTCCAGCGGTTTACCGAAATAGGTGCGCGCGGCCGATGCGAACCCGTAAGCCCGTTGACCGAGGTAAATCTCGTTGAGGTAAATCTCCAAAATCCGGTCTTTAGACAGCGCCTGCTCCACCTTAAAAGCCAACGCAATTTCTTTCGCTTTGCGCTCGGCGGTGAATTCTCGCGTCAGCAGCATGGTGCGCACCAGCTGTTGGGTGATGGTGGAGGCGCCCTGGCGCATGCCCCCGGTGATCATGGCGAGTGCCGCGCGCGCCATGCCCTTGGGGTCTACGCCGCTGTGCTCGTAAAACCGCGCGTCTTCCACCGCCAGCACCGCTTGTTGCAGGGTTTTGGGAATGCGGGTCAGCGGCAGGTATTCGCGCCGCTCGGCGCCAAACTGCCCAATGTCGATGCCATCGGCGGTAAAGACCTGCAGCGGCTGTTTGGGCTGGTATTGAACGATGCTGTCGATGGGCGGTAGGTCGAAGGGAAAGGCCTGGGCGACGGGCGCCAGCGTGAACAGCGCCCACAGCAGCAAGGGCTTGGGGCCGAGGAAACACAGTCGATCACGCATGGCCTAATTATCGGTGCCGCCCGCCACAAGCGGGGCGTGTCCGCTGGTTAACTGGAAGTGCGTAGTATTTTTCGCAGAGATATACTGCCTTTGTCAGTTATTACCTGGGTCACTTGTGTTCACCATTGTGAGCGTGGAGCGCTGGTTTCGCAAAGCCACCATCGGCGAGGTCAAGCCGGTGGTGTTGCTGCGCATCTTTCTGGCGGTGCTGCTGCTCAACAGCCTCTTGTTCTATGCGGTGCCCAATGCCCCCTACGACACCCGCGCCAACCTTGGGGTGGCCCTGGTGTTGCTGTTGTGTTGGCTGCTGTCGCACTGGTCGTGGGGGTTTGCCTGGTCGGTGCACACCATGCAGCTCGTCTCTTGTGGCTTGTTGGTGTTCATTGGCAGCCAAACCGGGGGGATCAATTCTCCCATGCTGTTGTGGTTGACGGTGCTGCCCATGCCTGCTTTGCTGTTGCTGGGCCGGCCTGCGGCACTGGTTTGGCTGACCGTTGCACTGAGCGCTCTGGTGTTTTTGTATGTGGGAAACCAACAGGCGTGGTGGCTCATCGACTGGAGCCGGGTGCAAGGCATGCCCCTGTGGGTTTGGCTCAACCATGCTTTGTGTGTGATCAGCCTGATGTTGATGATCCGCATTTATGAGCGTCTGCACATGCAGCAGCTCGACGTGATCGACGAACGCAACCAAGAGCTCAAAGCCACCCACCTGGCCTTGGAACAGGCACAAGCGCACAAAGAGGAGTTTGTGGCCGCAGTCGGGCACGAGTTGCGCACGCCAATGAACGCCATTTTGGGTCTCAATGGGGTATTGCGCGACCAAGTGTTGGACCGCCCCGATGATGTGGAGGTGGTGGACCACATCCGGCGCTCGACCCAGCAGCTGCTGGGGGTGGTCAATAACATCCTGGACTATTCGCAACTGCAGGCGGATCGTTTGATGCTGCAACCCGACTGGATTGATCTGCGCGCTGCCCTGGCCACAGCGCTGGACGCTTACCAGGACAAAGCCTTGGCGCGCGAACAGCAGCTGCAGCTCGACTGTGATGCGCGTCTGCCCGAACTGGTTTGGCTGGACCGACTGCGCTTGGTTCAGGTGCTGGGCAATCTGTTGGACAACGCTATCAAATACTCTCCGGTGGGAGGAGCCATTGGGGTGGTGGTGGGTTCGCGCGGAGACTGGCTGCGCATCGACGTGCGCGACAGCGGGCCCGGTGTGTCGGCCGCGGAAGCGCCTCACGTCTTTGATCGCTTTCACCAGCGCTCTTCGGAGACTGTTCGCTACTCTTCAGGCACGGGCTTGGGGCTGTCGATTTGCCAGCAGTTGGTGCATTTGCAGGGGGGGCGTATTGGTGTTGCGCAAGGCCTACAGGGCGGGGCGGTATTCTGGTTTGAGCTGCCGATGGAGAGTCCGACCGAACTCGACATGGCCCAGCTGGCCCAGCAAGCCAAGATTGGCCCCGAGACACCGTTGGCGCTGCTCTTGGTGGACGATGATCCGGTCAATTTGATGGTGGCGCGGCTGCAGCTGCAAAAAAGCTGGCCTGCCGCCACCATCTCCAGCGCTGCCAGTGCGCGTGAGGCGATTGGCTTGTTGGCCGCGCACAGCTACGACGTGGCGCTGGTCGACATGGTCATGCCCGAGATCAGCGGCTTGGAGCTGGCCCAGTGGATTCGCCAACAAACGCGCCGCGAATTGGCACGCATGCCGGTACTGGGCCTGACCGCCAGTACCCATCCGGACGACTGGGAGCGTTGTCTGCAGGCGGGCATGGACGGGGTGATGGTCAAGCCCATGGATCCGGTGGAGACCACCCGCACCATTCGCCGCCATCTGCGCCGCCTCCGCAAGGAGCTGGCATGAATTCGAAGAGCGCGCGCGTGGCCGACGGCAGCGATCCTTGGTTGGACCGTTTGCGCCAGCGTGTGGTGCCGCACTTGCCAGCGGCCTTTCGCGAGGGCAATTTGCCGTGGGTGTTCCTGCTGGCGCTGTTGGTCATGGCCGTGATGGTGTTTTTCTCCTACGTCAACCGCCATGTCTACGGCAACCACATTCCGCTGGTGTTTGCTGCGGTGGTGGGCGCTCTGCTGCTGGCCATGGCGCGTGGGTTGTCTTTGTCGTTGGCGGTGCAATTGGCCATGGGGGTGGGCTTGCTGCAACTCTGCTTGGCGGCTTGGTATTCGGGTGGCATTTTTTCCCCGCGTCTGGCCTGGTTGCTGTTGCTGCCGCTGACGCCGTTTTTTTTCTTTGGTCCGCGTGCCGGTCTGCGTTGGTTAATGGTGGTCTTGTTGGTGCAGCTGGTCGTGCTGTTCATGACCCAACAGGGCTTGCTGGGCCGCGAGCTGGTGCTGGGCCCAGAGCACAGCAACGCGTCGCTGGCGACTTACCTGATCGTCACCTTGTTGATGATGATCATTCCGCTGATCTACCACCGTCTCAATCTGCGTGCCCTGCAGCAAGAGCGGGCTTACCAAGCCGAGTTGGAGGCCAAACGCGAGGAACTGGAGAACATCCAGGCGCTGCGCGACCAATTCATCGCCAGTGTCAGCCATGAACTGCGCACACCGATGAACGCCATCTTGGGCTTCAACGAACTGTTGCTCTCGCGCATCCACGACCGATCGGAGGCGCTCAAAGTGCTGAACCATACCCGGCATTCGGCCGATCACTTGATGACGGTGATCAACGATGTGCTCGACTACTCACAGCTGCAGTCGGGCAGCTTGGTGCTGCACACAGAGACCATTGACCTGCGGGAATCGGTGCAAAACGCTTTTGCGGTGCTGGCACCCAAGGCGCAGTCGCAGCAGCTCGATTACCGGTGTGAGCTCGATCCTGGTTTGCCCGATTGGGTGTGTACCGACCGCCATCGTTTGGTGCAGGTGCTGGTCAATTTGCTGGGCAATGCCTTGAAATTCACCGCCCGTGGCCAAGTGGTGTTGTCGGTGCAATGGCTCAATCCAGGCGTGGAGTTCGCCGTGGTGGACACCGGTATTGGCATTCCTGCCCAAAAGCAGCAAAACATCTTTCGCCGTTTTGCCCAGGCCGATGCCACCATCGCCCAGCGCTACGGTGGCAACGGTCTGGGTCTGGCCATCTCGCGGCGCTTGGTGGAGCTGTTGGGTGGCACGATGGGCTTTGAAAGTCGCGAGGGTTTCGGGTCTCGGTTCTGGTTCCGGCTACCATTGGAGCCTGTCACACCGCCACCCCTATTCAGCGATCCCGTGAACGACACTATCCAGACCACCCAAACCGCTTGGCGCTTCCTTGTGGTAGACGACCATCCGGTCAACCGTGTGCTGGTCAATCGGGTGCTTCGCGCCTCTTGGCCACAGGCACAAATCCGGGAGGTGGCCGATGGGCTTGAGGCGCTGGAGGCCCTGCGTGCCGAGCCAGTCGATGCGGTGTTCATGGACATGCTCATGCCGCACATGGACGGCATCACCTGCACCGAACACATTCGACAAACCCTGCCCGACGGCTTGAACCGGGTGGTGGTGTTTGGTCTGACCGCCAACGTTAACCCGGAAGACCTCAACCGCTTTCGGGCAGCGGGCTTGGACGGTCTCATGCTCAAGCCTTTTGACTGGCGCCAGTTGTGCGCCGAGACCGAGCGCCTGTTGCTGGAACGCCAGACCTAGGGGTTAGCGCGGTGTTGGGTCAACTGCTGCAGCAGGCCATCACACGCGTCTTCAACCAGATCCAGCACCCGCTCAAAACCTGCGTCTCCGCCGTAGTACGGGTCGGGCACCGCTCGCGCCGTGAAGCGGCTGCAGTGCTCGGTCAACAGCCGCACCTTGTGCCGGTGCGCCGGTGGGCACAGCGCCAGGGTGTGGCGCAAGTTGTCCTCGTCCATCACCAGAATGTGGTCAGCCGCCTCGCAGTCGGCTGCTCCGAGGTGCTGCGCCCGCAGATCGCTCATGCCGATGCCACGCCGCAGCGCATGCGCTTGGCTGCGCGCATCGGCTGGCTCGCCCACATGGTAGGCGTGGGTGCCGGCCGAGCGCACTTCAATGCGCTGCGCCAAACCCGCCTGCGCCACCCGCTGGCGCAGCACCGCATGCGCTGTCGGGCTGCGGCAGATATTGCCCATGCACACCATCAACACCCGCACCGGTGCGCCGCTTGCTGCCATCGCCATCTCCTTGAAAAGCTGTGGAAGGCCCTTATTTTCTCTGCACCATGAGCGACGTATCTGCCCCTTCCCCCCGCTTGCACGCCGAGTTGCAGCGCTTGTTTCCCTCTACACCTGAAGGTGGGGTGCGCTATCTGGTGATCGGCATCGCCGCGCCGGCCGACTGGAACGCCTTGTCAGCCGTCTGGCGTGGGGTGCAAACCGATTGGGACTGGCCGGCGCCGGCCATCGCCATCAACGGCGTGGACGCGTTTGAACTCTGGCTACCGCTGCAGGCGCCGGTGCCTCTGGCCGATGCGCGCCATGTGCTGCAGATGGTGTGCCAGCGTTATCTGGGCGATGTGGTGCCGAGCCGCTGGCGCCTGTGGCCGGCGCTCGAGGATGGCTTGGCGGTGCCGCCACAAGCGCAGCCACAGCAACAAGCCGCCACCGGTCGCTGGTCGGCCTTTGTGGCGCCCGACTTGGCGGCGGTGTTTGGCGATGAGCCTGCCTTGGATATGCCACCGGGCGACGAGGCCCAGGCCGATGTGCTGGCGCGCATTCGCTGCATCACGTCCGACGACTGGCGCCGCGTGCTGCCCTCGCCGGTCCAGCCGCTGCCGCCGGCCTTGCGACCCGCTCATGCGTTGACGGCCAATACCCAGCATGCGCTCGCATTGCCCACCATGCCAGCGACGGCATCCCAAGCCCACTACCCCGAAGCCCACGACGACCCGCGCCGCTTTTTGCTCAAGGTGATGAACGATCCGTCGGTGGACTTGGCGCTGCGGGTCGAGGCGGCCAAGGCCTTGGTCAGGTAGAGGACTTCAGGGCTGATAGCACAATGGGTGCCAAGGTGGCCTGACACACGCCTCTGCGTTTTGCGCCGGGCGAGTCCAGCCAAACTTGGAGCGGTTTGGCGCCTTTGGAGGCGTTGCAGCCGACGCAGCACAACGCGATGTTCTCTAAGGTTGCAATTCCGATGTCATTGACGATGTGTTCCCACGAGCGCGTGCGGGCCCTTTCAGAGCCAAATTCCCGTTTGCAGTAGACACACACAAGGTCGCGTTGAAGCACGGCTTCTTCAACGTTTTTTGGAATGCCCCATCTGTTGGTCATCCCATCTCCCACAGATCCGCACCTCGTTGAGGCGCCGGCTCAAATCACCAAAGCGCCCACAAATACACCCACCATCACAAAAGCCATCACCACCTTGGCGATCAGGCCGACCATAATGCCGATCCAGGTGGCCAAGCCCACCTTGACCGCACGGCCTTCGTCTTGGCGGGCCAGGTATTCGCCCAGCGCCGCGCCCACCAGCGGCATGAACAAGACCCCCACCAAGCCCATGAACAGGCCGACCACGGTGCCCAGCGCGGCGCCGACGAGCGCCTGTTTGCTGGCGCCGGCTTTTTGGGCGCCCATCAGCCCGGCCACATAGTCCAGCGCCCAGGCCAGCACCGCCAGCACACTGATCACCGCCACCGTGGTGGTGCCGACGCGCGAAAAGTCGTCGATCCAAGCGCCCAGCACAATGCCGCCCCACACCAGCAAGGTGCCAGGCAACACCGGCAGCACCGTGCCCAGCAGACCCAGGCCAATCATGGCCACACACAGAACCCAGAGCAAGGTGATGTCCACAGCCGCCTTTCTTGGGCCACAACAGCCCTTGTGTGCTCAAGATGTGGCCACCCAACCCACTTTCAAGGTCAGGGGGTCAGCAGTTGCGACAGCAGCAGGCGCGCGGTGGCCAGATTGGTGGCGCAGGGCACGTTGTGCACGTCGCAGGCCCGCACCAGCGCGTTGATGTCGGGTTCGTGTGGCTGGGCGGTCATGGGGTCGCGCAGAAAAACCACCGCATCCACCTCGCCCACCGACAGGCGTGCGCCGATCTGCAGGTCGCCGCCCAGCGGGCCGCTGAGCAGGCGCTCCACCACCAAGCCCACTTCTGCCTGCAAGCGCCCACCGGTGGTGCCCGTGGCCATCAGCGTGTGCTGGCGCAGCAGCGGCGCAAACGCGGTGGCCAGCGCCACCATGTCGTCTTTTTTCTTGTCGTGGGCCACCAGAGCGATCTTCATGATCAGCGAAGGGTTTCCATCTGTTTGGCCATGGTCTTGCCCAGCTCCACGCCCCACTGGTCGTAGGCGTTGATGCCCCAGATGGCGGCTTGCACAAACACCTTGTGCTCGTACAGCGCAATCAAGGCCCCCAAGCGGTGCGGGCTCAAAGTGTCGATCCAGAGCACGCTGTTGGGCACATCGCCGCCAAAGCTGCGCTGGCTCACAAAGGGCTCGGCCTGTTCGCGGCTTTGGCCTTCGGCCATCAGGGCGGCGAGTGTGTCGTCGGCGCTGCGGCCCACGGCCAAGGCCTGCGACTGCGCGCGCAGATTGAGGTTGACCACCCGGTGGTGTTCGGTCGCCAGCGGCAGCGGCGTGTCCTCGGTCTCCACCCCAATGAACTCCACCGGCACCCGGTGAGTGCCCTGGTGCAGCAGCTGGAAGTAGGCATGCTGTCCATCGATGCCGAGGCCGCCCCAAATGACCGGGCCGGAGCCCACATCCACCGGCTGGCCGTCTTTGCGCACCCGCTTGCCGTTGCTCTCCATGTCCATTTGCTGCACAAAGGGCGCAAAGCGCACCAAGCGGCTGGGGTAGCACGAGATCAGCTGGGTCGGGCAGTGCAGGAAGTTGCGGTTCCACACGCCGCTGAGCGCCAAGATGACCGGCAGGTTCTGCGCCAGCGGTGCGCGGCGGAAATGGGCGTCCATGGACTGGCCGCCGGCCAAGAATTCGCGGAAGGCGGCCGCGCCGATGGCCAGCGCCAACGGCAGTCCCAGCGCCGACCAAACCGAATAGCGTCCACCCACCCAGTCCCAGAAGGTGAAGGTGTGTTCGGCGGGGTAACCGGCGGCGCTGGATTTTTGTGGCGCGGCGGTGATGGCCACCAGGTGCGCGCTTTGCGCCGCACCGGTGACGCCTGCGTCTTCCAGCCAACGCCGCGCACTCGCGGCGTTGGTCATGGTTTCTTGGGTGGTGAAGGTCTTGCTCGCGACGATGACGAGCGTGGTGGCCGGGTTGAGCCCGCGCAGCGTGCTGTGCAGCGCCCAGGCGTCTGGGTTGCTGACAAAGTGCACCCGCAGGCGCTCGCTGCAC
This sequence comes from uncultured Hydrogenophaga sp., assembly GCA_964650505.1. Lineage (GTDB taxonomy): Bacteria > Pseudomonadota > Gammaproteobacteria > Burkholderiales > Burkholderiaceae_C > Hydrogenophaga. The sequence continues at coordinate 52,495 of CAZYUD010000013.1, read as the reverse complement.
CACGGCGCCAGCGCGTCGGCCGCCATGCGCGGGCCGAGGTCTGAGCCGCCAATGCCGATGTTGACCACATCGGTGAAGGCCGCGCCGGTGCTGCTTTTGAGGTCCCCCGAGCGCACCCGCTCGGCAAAGGCGCAGACGCGGTCGAGTTCGGTGTGCACCAGTCGTTGCACTTCGGCGCCCCAGGGCGCGTTGTCACCGGTGGCGCCGGGCGTGCCGCGCAGCGCCGCATGCAGCACGGCGCGCTGTTCGCTGGTGTTGATGGCCTCGCCGGCGAACATGGCGTCGCGTTGGGCTTCCACTTGCGCTTCGCGGGCCAGCTGTTGCAGCGCTTGCCACACCGCGCCGTCAAAGGCCTGACGGGTGAAGTCGAGCCGGATACCGGTGCCGTCGGCTGTTGCCTGCATCGCCTCGCGGTCGGGCTGTTGCAGGCGGTCGCGCAGATGGGCTTGGGGCTGAGCGGCGAGTTGTTGCAGTTGCTGCCAGGCGGGGAGGGTGGTGGGGTTGGTCATGGTCTTGTCTCGGTGTGTGTCGTTTCGATTGTGCTGGGTGTTTCGCGTTGGCTCTTGGTGCTTGGGTGTGTGCTACCGGTTTTGGTGTTCGTTGCTTGTTTGCTGTGTTCGCTGCCGGCGCCTGGGGGGACAGGCCTGTGGGCTTAGCCTCGCGCTGCGCGCTCCGATGCTCCCCCAGACCTGTCCCCCCAGGCGCCGGCCGGGGTGCTGGTGCGCCACCGAGTCTTGGCTCGCTTCGCATCGGGTCGTTGAGTGCAAAGCGCTTACTCTCAACCGAGGCTTGTGTGCGAAAGGCGGCGAGCAAAGCAAGCCGAGAGGGCGTGGGGGTTTGGGGGCGCATCGGAGCGCGCAGCGCGAGGCTAAGCCCCCAGGCCTCCACACCCTCTCGGCGCTGCTACGAAAAACACCCACAAAACCCAAAAACAAGCTCACACAGACCGAGCAACAGCCACAGCCGCAGCAGCCAAGGCAGTGATGCGGCCCCAGTCCCCAGCCACCATGGCGTCCACAGGCGTGAGCCAGCTGCCCCCCGCCATCGCCACATTCGGCAACTTCAAAAACTCGCCCAGGTTGTCCACACTCACCCCACCCGTGGGGCAAAACCGCACATCGGGCAGCGGACCACCCAAAGCCTTGAGCATGCCCATGCCACCGGCCTGCTGGGCTGGGAACAACTTCATCAGCGAAAAGCCTTGTTCGCGCCGCAACATCACCTCACCCGGGGTCATCACACCCGGAATAAAGGGCAGGCGCGCGGCCTGCACCGCGTCCACCAGCGCGTCGGTGCAGCCCGGCGACAGCGCAAAGGTCGCGCCCGCGTCGATCACCTGTTGCACCTCGGCCACCCGTGTCACCGTGCCCGCGCCCACATGCATCTGCGGCACGGCCTTGGCCACCGCCTCGATGGACGCCAGCGCGGCACTGGAGCGCAAAGTGATCTCCATCACGTCGATGCCACCGGCCAGCAGCGCGTGCGCCAGCGGCACCGCATGGGCCGCATCGGTCAGCACAATGACCGGCACCACACGGGATTGAAAAGCGGGAGGGGTGAAGCAGGTGGTGGTCATGAGGAAATAGTGGAGTGAAGGGGTTTCGGATCCAGGTCGGCGCGGAACCGGCTCAGCCGGTCCGCTGCCGACGCCCCCTTGAGGGGGTGACGCCGCAGGCGGCGCGGGGGTGGTCAATCCAGCAATGGCGAGGCACCACTTTCGGCCGTGCTGGCGCGCTGGCGGAACAGACCGAACAGCTCGCGGCCGGTGCCAAAACCGTTGGCGCTGAGGTCGGGGTGCTGCACGGGGCGCGCGGCCAACGTGGCGGCGTCGACCTCGACTTCCAGCACACCGCGCTCGCAGTCGAGGTGCACCATATCGCCCGTTTGCACCCGCGCAATCGGCCCGTTGTCCAGCGCTTCGGGGCTCAGGTGGATGGCGGCCGGTACCTTGCCCGAGGCGCCGCTCATGCGGCCGTCGGTCACCAGCGCCACCTTGAAGCCTTTGTCTTGCAGCACCGCGAGCGGCGGCGTGAGTTTGTGCAGCTCGGGCATGCCGTTGGCCTGCGGGCCTTGGTAGCGCACCACCGCCACAAAGTCCCGGTCGAGCTGGCCGGCCTTGAACAGGTCTTGCAGCTCTTGCTGGCTGTGCACCACCACCGCCGGCGCGCGCACCACCCGGTGTTCGGGCTTGACCGCCGAGACCTTGACCACGCTGCGGCCCAAATTGCCCTGCAGCAGACGCAAGCCCCCGTCGGCGCTGAAGGGTTCGCTCACCGGGCGCAGCACGGCGGTGTCGCCACTGGTGGCGGGCATGTCGCGCCAGGCGAGGGTGCCGTTGTCCAGCCACGGCTCGCGGGTGTAGGCGTCCAAGCCCGCGCCCATGACCGTCCTCACATCGTTGTGCAGCAGGCCGTTGTCGCGCAGCTCGCGCATCAAAAAGCCCATGCCGCCGGCCGCGTGGAAATGGTTCACATCGGCGCTGCCGTTGGGGTAGACACGCGCCAGCAGCGGCACCGCGGCCGAGAGTTCGGAGAAATCGTCCCAGTCGATCAGCACACCGGCGGCGCGTGCCATGGCCACCAGGTGGAGGGTGTGGTTGGTCGATCCGCCGGTGGCCAGCAGGCCGACAAGGGCGTTGGCGATGGTTTTTTCGCTGACGATGTCGGCCAGCCGCACCGCCGGGTGGCCGGTGCGCCCGGTGTTCGCCAGCGCGCGCGCCACCGCCTCGCGCGTCAGGGCCTCGCGCAGCGGGGTGCCGGGGTTCACAAAGCTCGCGCCCGGCAGGTGCAGCCCCATGATTTCCATCAGCATCTGGTTGCTGTTGGCGGTGCCGTAAAAGGTGCAGGTGCCTGGCGCGTGGTAGGCCGCGGCTTCGCTTTCCAGCAGCGCTTCGCGGCCCACCAGACCCTGGGCGTATTGTTGGCGCACCTTGGCCTTGGCGTCGTTCGACAGGCCGCTGGTCATGGGGCCGGCGGGCACAAACACGGTGGACAAATGGCCAAACTGCACCGCGCCCATGAACAGGCCGGGCACGATCTTGTCGCACACACCCAGCATCAAGGCCGCATCAAACACGTTGTGCGACAGGCTCACCGCGGTGGCCAAGGCGATCACATCGCGCGAGAACAGCGACAGCTCCATGCCTTCGTAGCCTTGGGTGATGCCGTCGCACATCGCGGGCACCCCACCGGCCACCTGGGCGGTGGCGCCCAGCGCACGCGCCTGAGCGCGCAGCAGCTCGGGGTAATGTTCAAACGGCTGGTGGGCCGAGAGCATGTCGTTGTAGGCGGTGACGATGCCGATGTGCGGCGCCTTCTCGGCGTGGATCACCAGTTTGTCGGACTTGGGCAAAGCGGCGGTGGTGTGGGCCATGTTGGCGCAGCCCAGGTTGGCGCGCTGGGTGCCGCCTTTGGATTGCGCCGCCATGCTGGCGAGGTAGCGGCCACGGGCGTCGCGGCTGCGCTCGATCACACGTTCGGTGACGCGGGCCAGGGTCGGGTTCAATGGAGCGGTCATGGGCGCTTCTCTTGCATAGGGTGTTAGGCCATCCAGGTGGCCACAGGGACGGTGCGGCGGTGCAGCACCAGCGACACCGGCAGGGCTTCGCTCTCGCTGGCGCAGGCTTGGGCGTAGACCGCGCGTTTGGTGGCGCCGCTGATCGACAAGGCCACGTGCCGCGCTTGCAGCAGGCGTGGCAGGGTCAGCGTCAGCCGTGCGTGCGGCGCGGTGGCCGGGCGCACCCCCGCCACGGCGTCGCCGCTGTGCAGCGCGTGGGCCAAACCCGGTGCGCCGGGGAAGAGCGAAGCGGTGTGGCCGTCTTCGCCCATGCCCAGCAGCGCCACGTCGAGCGGCAGTGGCAGTCCGTCCAATCGGGCATTGGCCGCATGGGCGAGCGCGGCCAAGCCTTCGTCGCTGGCGGCGAGGGCACCGATGTCGGGATCGTCTTCAAACAACGGCACAAAATGCGCCGCTGCGGCCGCACCTTGCAGCAGGTGCTGACGCACCAGCGCGGTGTTGCTGTCGGCGTGGGTGTGGGGCACCACCCGTTCGTCCACCAGCAGCACCGTCACCTGGGCCCAGGGCAGGGGGTGTTGGCTCAAAGCGGCAAACAGCGGCAGGGGTGACTTGCCACCCGACACGGCCAAGCTGGCCTGGCCGCGTTCGCCGATGGCGCGCTGCAGGCGTTGGGCCACGTCGGCGGCCAGCGCGATGGACAAGGCCTCTGGCGAATCAAAGGTGTGTTCGGTGCACAGGCTCATGGTGATTTAGGTTTCTTCCACCCACGACAAACCATCGCGCGCCATCAGCGCCGACGAGGCGGCCGGCCCCCAGGTACCCGCGGTGTAAGGGCGGGGCTTTTCGCCCAGCGCTTGCCAGCCGTTGAGGATGGGTTCGGCCCAGGCCCAAGCGGCTTCCAGTTCGTCGGAACGCATGAAGTGCGTCAGCCGGCCTTTGATGACGTCCATCAACAGGCGCTCGTAGGCCTCGGCGCGCCGCCCGGCAAAGGCCGATCCCAGGTCGAGTTTGAGGGTGGCGGGCTTCAAACGCATGCCACTGCCGGGCTCCTTGGCCATCATTTGCAGCTCAATGTGTTCTTCGGGTTGCAGGCGAATCAGCAAACGGTTGACGGCCGCGCGCGGCGAGTCCGGGAAGATGGAAAACGGTGTGTCCGCGAATTCGATGACGATGTCGCTGCGGCGCTCGGCCATGCGTTTGCCGGTGCGCAGAAAAATCGGCACATTGGCCCAGCGCCAGTTGTTGATGTGGGCCTTGAGGGCGACAAAGGTTTCGGTCGCGCTGTCGGCCGGGATGTTTTCTTCTTGCAGATAGCCCTTGACGCCTTCGCCGCCGATGGCGCCGGCGCTGTATTGGCCGCGCACCGTGTCGCGTGCGATGTCGGCCACACGCATGGGACGCAGCGAGCGCAGCACCTTGAGCTTTTCGTCGCGCACAGCGTCTGGGTCCAGCGACACGGGCGGCTCCATCGCCACGATGCACAGCAGCTGCAGCAGGTGGTTTTGCACCATGTCGCGCAGCGCGCCGGTGCCGTCGTAAAAGCCGGCGCGGCTGCCCACGCCCACGCTTTCGGCCACCGTGATTTGCACGCTCTTGATGTGCGGAGCGCGCCACAGCGGTTCAAAAATGCTGTTGCCAAAGCGCAGCACCATCAGGTTTTGCACCGTTTCTTTGCCGAGGTAGTGGTCGATGCGAAACACCTGGTGCTCGGCAAAGTAACGCGCCACATCGGCGTTGATTTGCTTGGCCGAGGCCAGGTCGTGTCCCAGCGGTTTTTCCAACACCACCCGCGCGCGCGCGTCGATCAAGCCAGCGCCGTGCAGGTGCGCACAAATGCCGGTGAACAAGCTCGGTGCGGTGGCCAAGTAATACACCCGGTCGGAACCGGCTTGCATGGCTTGCGCCAGCGTGGTGTAGCCGGCGGCTTGGGTCACGTCGATTTGCACGTACATCAGACGGTCCAGAAAGCTGGCCCAGGCCTTGGACTCCAGCGCGTCGCCGATGAAGCCCGGCACTTTGGATTCGATAAAAGCGGCGAATTCGTCGCGGCTCCAGCCTTGGCGCCCCAGCGCCAAGATGCGTGTGGCCTGTGGCAGGTTGCCGTGCAGGTGGGCCATGTAGAGCGCGGGCAAGAGCTTGCGCACAGACAGATCGCCGACGCCGCCAAAGATCACCAGATCCAGCGGCATGTCGGGGGCGGTGGCGGGGGCAACAGGGCTCATGGGTGTCTCGGGTTACGGGTTGGGTGGAGTTTAGTGTAATTAAGTTACAAGCTGGGTACTTTTTGCACGCGGCGTATCGCTCAGGGGCACAGGGGCTGTCAGCGCTGGCGCAAGCCGCGCACGGTGGAGCGCGCCAGGCTCCACCAACCGCCCCGGCGCCAACGCCACCACATCAGCAGGCCGCGGGTGGTTTCGTCGGCGATGTAGGCCAGCCAGATGCCCGGCAGCCCCCACCACTGGCCCATCCAGTGCGAGCCGGCGCCCAGCAGCAGCACCAGCGAGCCCAGGCTGGCGAGCATGGGGTAGTGCACATCGCCGCTGGCGCGCAGCGCGCCATTGACCACCAAGTTGAACACCCGGCCGAGTTCGAGCGCCACCGACAGCCACAGCAGGGTTTGGCACATGGCGATGATGGCCGGGTCTTTGGTGAACACCTGCATCAGCCAGGGCGATGTCAGCGCCGCCAGCACCGCCAGTGAGCCTGAGGCCAGCAGCCCATTGCGCACGCCTTTTTTCACCATGCGATCGGCTTCGCGCAGCCGACCCGCGCCCACCAGGCGCCCGACCATGATTTCCACCGCCCAGCCAATCGACAGGCTGATCAGCAGCACAAATTTGAGGGTTTGCAAGGTGTAGGCGTGGGCGGCCAGCGCCGACACACCCAAGCGTGCGGTGGCCGCAATCGACACCATAAAACCGAGCCGGTAACCCAGTTCCACCGCCGCGCCGGGCACGCCCACCCGCAGAATCGGGCCGATTGCGCTCCAGCGCATCTGCCACCAGTGCAGGCCACGCGGTCGCATCGACAAGCGTTGCTGCCAAAAGCGCAGGTGCAGCCACACGCCCAGGGCGCGGCTGGCCAGATAGGCCAGCGCATAGCCGTTGAGCCCCAGGCCGTCCCAGCCGCCCACGCCACGCATCAACACCCAAGCCAGCAGCAGGTGGGTGCTGTGCATCACGATCATGATGCGCAGCGAATCGCGGGCGTACAGGTGGGCGCGCAGCACCGCGGCCATGCTCAGGTTGTGCGCCTCGAGCACCATGGCGGGCGCCAAGCACATCATGTAGACGCTGGCGATGGGCAACACCTCGGCCGGCGCGTTGAGGATGTGCAGCAGCAGCGGATGCCCAGCCAGCAACACCAACGCCACTGTCAGCCCAGCCCAGCTGCTGGCGCCCAGAGCCGCAAACGCGCTGCGTTGCACCTCGTGGCCTCGGCCACTGCCCAGCGCTTGGCCCACCACCACGCTGGTGCCAATGGCCAGCACCCGAAACAGCACCGACAGCGACTCCAGCACCACCTGCGTCAGACCAAAGCTGCCCGCGGCGGCGTCCGAGGTGTGTGAGGCCAAGTACAACCCGGCCACCGCCACCAGCATGCCCAGCACAAATTCGCCCACGATGGGGGCGGCGATGGCGTTGAGGCTGTTGCGCGGAGATGCGGTGGCGTTCACGGCACACAGTGTAGGTGAGCAAGACGGCCATTCACAACAGGCGCAGGATCAGGCCTTCCCACGGCTGACACCAGAGCGACTGCAGGTCCACGCGGCAAGGTGTGCCAGCGGGTTGGCGTTCGTCGGCGCTGCCGCGCCGATGCGCCAAATTGCCCAGCAGCAACTCGGCGCCATGGCGTTCCCACTCGGCGGGCAGACGCGCCATGTGCCCGTGTCCGCTCCAGTTGCAGACCACCAGCCAGCGCTCTGACTCCCATTCGCGCAGCACCACACTGAGTTGGGCGTGGTCGGGCAGCAGCTGTGTGCTGCGGCCACGCGAGAGCACCGGGTGGGCCCGGCGCAGCGCAATGAGGCGCCGGTAGTGGTGAAACACCGAGTCCGGGTCCTGCAGGACCACATCGGCGTTGATCTCGCGCCAGTTGGGGTTGAGCGCCAGCCATGGCTTGCCGGTGGTGAAACCGGCCTCGGGTGCGTCGCCCTGCCACGGCATGGGGGTGCGCGCGTTGTCGCGGCCTTTGGCGTGGATGCTGCGCAACACCGCCTCGGGGGCTTCTCCGCGTTCGTGCACCGCTGTGCGCCAGTGGTTGCGGATTTCAATGTCTTGGTAGTCGCTGATGCTGGGGAAGGCGACGTTGGTCATGCCCAGCTCTTCGCCTTGGTACACATAGGGTGTGCCTTGTAGGCCGTGCAACCATGTGCCCAGCATCTTGGCGCTGGCCACGCGGTGGGGTGCGCTGTCATCGCCAAAACGCGACACCGGGCGCGGTTGGTCGTGGTTGCTCAGGTACAGGCTGTTCCAGCCCTGGCCATCCAGCCCGTCCTGCCAGCGCTGCATGCACGCTTTGAGGTCGCGCAGGTCCATGGCCTTGAGCGCCCATTTGCCGTTCACATGACCGCCCACGCTGTCGACATCCATGTGCTCAAACTGGAACAGCATGTTCAGCGCGCCGGTGTCGGGGTGGGTCAGGGCGCGGCCCACGTCCACCGTGGCCAGTGGGGCTTCGCCCACGGTGATGCAGCCGGGGTAATGGTCGAGCACTTCGCGGCGCATCTCGGCCAGAAAGCCGTGCAGGCGCGGGCCATTGCACGACAGCGCAAACCCGGGTTGCAAGAAGCCGTCGCGCACCACCGGTGCGTCGGGCAGGCTGCCGTCGGTTTGCCACGGCTTGCTGATCATGTTGATCACATCCATGCGGAAACCGTCCACGCCGCGGTCGAGCCAAAAACGCATGATGGCGTAGACCTCGGCGCGCAGGCGCGGGTTCTCCCAGTTCAGGTCCGGTTGTTTGCGGCTGAACATGTGCAGGTAGTACTCGCCCGTGGCGGCGTTCCATTCCCACACCGAGCCGTTGAAGGCCGCTTCCCAGTTCGTCGGTGGCATAGGGCCCCCACGCTCCGCCGCTGGCGCGGGTCGCTGCCCCAGGGCTGGGAGGGGCCCCAGTCCTTGCTGGGTTTGGGGGCTGACCCCGTCTTGGGGCGGCCCGGCGACGGGGTCGGCCGGTTGATTGGTGCGTGGTTCGCGCCAGATGTAGTAATCGTGGAAGGGGTTGTCGCGGCTGCTGCGGGCGGCCTGGAACCAGGGGTGTTCGTCCGAGCTGTGGTTGACCACCAAATCCATCATCAGGCGGATACCGCGCGCATGCATGGCCGCCAGCATGGCGTCGAAGTCGGCCAAGCTGCCGAACTCGGGCGCGATGGCGCGGTAGTCGCTGATGTCGTAACCGTTGTCGTCCTGTGGCGAGGCGTACACCGGCGAGAGCCACACCACATTCACCCCCAGCGCTTGCAGGTGGTCGAGCCGGGACGTGATGCCCGGCAAGTCACCAATGCCGTCGCCGTTGCTGTCGCAAAAGCTGCGCGGGTAGATCTGGTAGACCACCGCGTCGCGGCAGTCGATGGGCAGGCGCTGGCTCATGTGGCGGGACGGGTTCAGGCCGGCAGTTCGGGTGTGCGGTGGCAGGCGTCGCCCTCGGCGTCGAACACATGCAGGCACTCGGCCGGGCAGGTCACGTGCACGGTCTCGCCGTCGCGGTGGCGGGTGGTGCCGTCCACCTTGACCGTGAGCAGCTGCTGCGAACCCGCTGTGCTGAGGTAGAGCAGCGACGCTTCGCCCAGCTTTTCAATGTGTTCGATGCGCCCGCTCAGCACATTGGCGCCAGGACCATCGGCCAAACGCATGTCTTCTGGGCGAATGCCCACCGACACCGCAGATCCGACCGCCAACCGGGAGCTGTCGACCGCCGCCACAAACGGTGTGCCCGAGACCTGCAGTTGGCTGCTGGGGCTGCCCGCTTGTTGCAGGGTGGCACCCAAGATGTTCATCTTGGGCGAACCAATGAATTCGGCGACAAACAGGCTGGCCGGGCGGTGGTAGAGCGTCAAGGGTGAGCCCACCTGGGCGATCGATCCTTTGGTCTGCACATCGGCGCCGGCGCGCAACAACACAATCTTGTCGGCCAGGGTCATGGCTTCGACTTGGTCGTGGGTGACGTAGATCATGCTGGCGGTGCCGATGTTGGCGTGCAGCTTGGCGATCTCCAGGCGCGTTTGCACCCGCAGCGCAGCGTCGAGGTTGGACAGCGGCTCGTCGAACAAAAACACACGCGGCTCTTTGACGATGGCGCGGCCAATCGCCACCCGCTGGCGCTGGCCGCCCGAGAGTTGTTTGGGCAGACGATCCAGCAAGTGGGTGAGTTGCAGGATTTCAGCAGCCTCCCGCACCTTTTTGTCGATCTCGGCCGCGCTGGAGCCAAATACCTTGAGGCCAAAGCCCATGTTGTCGCGCACCGTCATGTGCGGATACAGCGCGTAGCTCTGAAACACCATGGCCACCCCGCGGCGCGCTGGTGCAAGATCGTTGACCCGTTCGCCACCGATGAACAGGTCGCCACTGCTGATGTCTTCCAAGCCGGCGACCATGCGCAGCAGGGTCGATTTGCCGCAGCCCGACGGTCCTACAAACACGCAGAACTCGCCGTCTTCGATGACGAGGTTGGCGTTCTGAATGGTCAGGGGCGCTTGAGGGGCGTAGCGTTTGCAGACGTTGTTGAATTCGATGCGCGACATGGCGGGTCTCCGGTGTGGTGCTCAGGCCTGCAAAAACAGGCCGCCCCAGGGTTCAAACTGCAAGGTGGTGCTGTTGTGCTGGGCGCCGCTCAGGCCGCTGCCAGACAGCACATGGGCCTGTGCCCAGTCGCCCTTGAGCGCGACGGTCGCTGGCTGATCGCTGAAATTGAAGGCACACAACACCCGCTGGTCACCGTGTTGGCGCTCAAACACCAGCACCTGTGGGTGGCTCGGCCACACCACCATGGCGCCATGGATCAGCGCCGGTTGTTGTTTGCGCCAGGCCAGCAAGCCGGTGAAAAAGGCCAACAGGCTCTGGGGGGCGGCCATTTGCTGGTCCACCGCCAGCGCCCGGTGGCGCGGCTCCAGCGGCAACCACGTGCGTTCGGCGCCACTGAATCCGGCGTGTGGTGCGTCCGCGCTCCACGGCATGGGGGTGCGGCAGCCATCGCGGCCTTTGAACTCGGGCCACATGGTGATGCCGTAAGGGTCTTGCAGGTCTTCAAACGCCACTTGCGCTTCGGGCAGGCCCAGCTCTTCGCCTTGGTACAGGCAAACCGTGCCACGCAGGCTCATTTGAAAGGCGGCGGCCAGGCGCAGCAAGCGTGGGTCGGGGTTGGGTCCACCCCAGCGGGTGGCCGAACGCACGCAGTCGTGGTTGGACAGCGCCCAGCAGGGCCAGCCGTCGCCCACCACGTCGGTGAAGCGCTGCAACACGCCCTGCAAAAACGGTGCGCTGTGCGCCTCACCCAGCAGGTCAAAGCAGTAGGCCATGTGCAGCTTGTCGCCACCGCTGGTGTACTCGGCCACGCGGGCCAGGCCGTCGTCGTCGCCAATTTCCCCCACCATGGTGGTGTCGGGGTATTGGTTGAGCAGGGCGCGCAGGCGTTGCAAGAAGGCCAGGTTTTCCGGCTGGCTTTTGTCGTGGCGGTGCCATTGCCAGGCGTAGGGGTTGAAGGGGTTGACCGCTGGGTCGGGGTTGTCGCGGCTGGGCTCCCCACGCGGCGGGTTGTTGCGCAGCTGCGCGTCGTGGAAATAGAAGTTGACCGTGTCCAAGCGGTAACCGTCCACGCCCAGGTCGAGCCAGAACTTCACCGTGTCGAGCACGGCGGCCTGCACCTCGGGGTGGTGGAAGTTCAGGTCGGGCTGGCTGGTGAGGAAGTTGTGCAGGTAGTACTGGCAGCGGCGCGTGTCCCATTGCCAGGCGCTGCCGCCAAAAATCGAGAGCCAGTTGTTGGGCGGTGTGCCGTCGGGCTGGGGGTCGGCCCAGACGTACCAATCGGCCTTGGGGTTGTCGCGGCTGGCGCGGCTCTCCACAAACCACGGATGCTGGTCGCTGGTGTGCGAAATCACCTGGTCGATCATCACTTTCAAGCCCAAGCCATGGGCCTTGTCGAGCAGGGCTTTGAAGTCGCCCAAGGTGCCGAACATCGGGTCGACATCGCAGTAGTCGCTGACGTCGTAACCAAAGTCCTTCATCGGGCTTTTGAAGAAGGGCGACAGCCAAATGCCATCGGCGCCTAGCCGTGCGATGTGCTCCAGCCGTGCGGTGATGCCGGGCAGGTCGCCAATGCCGTCGCCGTTGCTGTCTTGAAACGAGCGGGGGTAGATCTGGTAGATCACGCCGCCGCGCCACCAGCCGTTGTTGGGTGCTTGTTGTGTCATGAGAATGGGTGGGGAAAACTCAGCCTTTGACCGCACCAGCGGTCAGGCCTGAAACAATCTTTTTCTGGAACAGCAGCACCAGCACCACCAGCGGCAGCGTCACCAAGACCGACGCGGCCATGATGTTGCCCCAGGGGATGTCGTACTTGCTGGCGCCGGAGATGAGCGAGATCGACACCGGCACAGTGCGCTCGTTGTTGTCGAGCACAAAGGTCAGCGCAAACAAAAACTCGTTCCAAGCCGCGATGAAGGCCAGCAGGCCAGTCGACACCAGCGCGGGCCACAGCAGCGGCAGGAACACGTCTTTGATGATGCGCCAGGGACTGCAGCCATCCATGATGGCGGCTTCTTCCAGCTCTTTGGGCAGTTGCTTCATGAAGGTGGTCAGCACCCACACGGTGAAGGGCAGGGTGAAAATCATGTAGGGCAAGACCAAACCCAGCGCCTTGTTGTAGAGGCCCAGAAAACGCATCAGCTCGAACATGCCGGCGAGCACCGCCACCTGCGGAAACATCGACACCGCCAGCACCGCGCCCAGCAACAGCCCTCGACCTTGGAAGTTGATGCGCCCCAGCGCATAAGCGGCGGTCACGCCGATGAAGAGCGAAATCACCACCACCAAGGCCGAGACCATGACCGAGTTGACGATGTGTTTGCCAAACGGTTGCTCGGCCACCGTGAACAGCGAGACGTAGTTGCCCAATGACCACGTGGCGGGAAACAGGCTGGGGTCGAACAGGGCCGATCCACTTTTGAACGAGGTGCTCACCGCATACAGAAAGGGAAACACCGAGATCACCACCACCACAGCAGCGGTCAGGTACAGCGCCACGCGCCAGTGCAAAGAGGTGTGCATGGGTCAGTCCTCGTTTTTCATGCGGCCGAGCTTGATAAAGGCCACGGTGCACAAACCAATGATCAGGAACAAGGCGGTGGACGCCGCCGATCCGTAGCCCATGTAACCGTTGTCCACCATTTCGCGGCGCACAAATCCCGACATGGAAATCGTGCTGTTGTTGTTCGAGGTCAGCACATAGATCAGATCGAACACGCGCAGCGCGTCGAGCAGACGGAAGATCACCGCCACCATGAGCGCGGGCTTGATGAGCGGCAGCGTCACCTTCCAGAACACCCGCAGTGGGTGCACGCCGTCGACCTTGGCGGCCTCATAACAATCTTTGGGCAGGGTTTGCAGCGCGGCCAAAATCAGCAGGGCCATGAACGGTGTGGTCTTCCACACGTCCACCATCACCACCGTCCACAGCGCGTATTCGGGTTGGGCGGTCCAGGCGATCTTTTCCGCGATCAAGCCCCAGTCGAACAGCCATTGGTTGATGACACCAAACTGGTCGTGCAGCATCCAGCCCCACATCTTGGCCGACACAATGGTGGGAATGGCCCACGGCACCAGCACCGCGGCCCGCACCCAAGCGCGGCCTTTGAATTCTTGGTTCAGCAGCAGTGCCACACCCAGACCCAACAGGGTTTCGAGTGTCACCGACACAAGAGCAAATTTCAGCGTGTTGACGATCGACAAGCCCCAGTCGCTCGCCCAAAAACCATCGGTGTGGTTGGGGTTGGCGAACAGGCCGTAGTCGCCAAAGTAGTTCTCCAGACCGATGAAATTGATCTCGGAGAGGTTGTTGATGTTGGCGTCCGTCAGGCTGAACCAGATGGTTCGTCCCAGCGGCCACAGCGCCACCAGGGTCAGCACGACCAGCATGGGCGCCAGAAACAGCCAAGCGGTGCGGGTCTTGTTCTGCATGGATCGGATTCAAAACAGGAAGACGAAGGCCGGGACGCTGTCAACGGACAGCGCCCCGGCGGCGAGGAGCGACCGGGGCCGCTCTATCTTTTAGGTGCTCACCACTTGCCGCGCTTGATTTGGTTCAGGCGGCCTTCGAGGCGCTTCAAGCTGTCTTCGGCCGACGACTTGCCCGAGAGCACGTCGTGGGTGGCGTTCCAGAAAGCGGCGCTCACTTCGTTGTACTTCAGGCCGGTGACGGTGGCAGGACGCGGCACGGCGCTGGTGAACACGTTGTACAGGTCGCCAAAGAACGGGGTGGCGGCCAACACATCTTTGTCCTTGTACAGCGCTGGGATGGTGGGGTTGTACGAACCCTTGATGGCGCGCTCTTTTTGCACTTCAGGGCTGGTCATGTACATCACCAGCGAAGCTGCGGCTTCGGGGTTCTTGGAGTACTTGCTGACCGCCAGCTGCCAGCCGCCCAGGGTGGCGGCGTTTTTGCCGTCTGCGCCACCCTTGGGCAGGGCGGACACACCGATCTTGCCAGCGATCTTGCTGTCCTTGCCGTTGCCCAGCGACCAGGCGTACGGCCAGTTGCGCATGAAGGCGGCATTGCCGTTTTGGAACACGCCACGCGCTTCTTCCTCGGCGTAGTTCAGCACGCCTTGTGGAGCGATGGTACCCACCCACGAAGCGGCTGTTTTCAGGGCTTTGGCGGCGTTGGCGTTGTTGATGGTGACGTTGCCTTTGTCGTCGACGATGGTGCCGCCGTTGTAGCTGTACACCCACTCCAGCGCATCGCAGGTCAGGCCTTCATAGGCCTTGGCTTGGAACACAAAGCCCTGAAAGTCGCGGTTGCCCGCAGCACGTTCTCCGTCTTGGATTTTTTTGGCGCCAGCGGCCAGTTCTTCCCAAGTGGTGGGCGCTTTGACGCCGTACTTGTCCAGCAGGTCTTTGCGGTAGTACAGCAGACCCGCGTCGGTGAACCAAGGCATGGCCAGCAGTTTGCCGTCCAGCGTGTTGTTGGCCACGATGGCGGGGAAATGTTCTTTTTCTGCGCCTTTGCTGTATTGCTTCAGGTCGACCAGATGGTCTTTGATGATGCCCGGCCAGACCACGTCGACGTTGATCACGTCCAGGTCGCTGGACTTGGCGGCGAACATCTGGCGAAACAGCGCCAAGATGTCGGTGGTGCTGTTGGGAATGGTGAACAGCTTGACGGTGTGGCCGGTCTTTTTGGACCACTCTTCGGTGTGCTTTTTGCAGAAGTCAAAGTCCTGACCGACAGAGCCGCAGGAGATGGTGACCGTGGCGGCGTTGGCACTGGCCATCATGAACGGGGTCACCAGAGCCAGCAGGGCCGACGGGGCAAACAGTTTGCGCATGGTTTGTCTCTCTTTCTGAAACGGGATCAACACAAGAAAAAACGGACAGACACCGGAGTGTCCGTCCGAAAAGCCTCACCTTGGAGCAAAAACACTCACCGTGCTGCGGTTGGGGCCAGAACGTTGCAACACGGCTTTCTCACACTCAGAACGCGTAGTTCAGACGAACACGCAGGGCGGTCACGCCGTCCACATCGGTGCCGGTGGAGCGGCTGATGGCGGGGGTGATGGTGGCGCCTTTGATGCCAAACAGCGGGAAGCTGTAAGCGGCGTAGACAGTGGTCTGCTTGTCCGAGCCGTCCTTGTCCTGGATCAGGCCGACACCGGCGGCACCAAAGGTCACGTTGGCACCAAAAGACTGTGCGTCTGCCTTGCTGTTCTTGGCGTAGTTCACATTCAGGTAGGTGCTGTCGTTGATGGCGTAGCCAGCCGACAGGCCAATGCCGGTTTGTGCGGCGGCGGTCGAGCCTTCGGTCTTGATGGATTCCACACCAGCGCGCAAGGTCAGCGGGCCAGTGGCGTAGGTCAGGGTGGGGCGCACGCCGTAGGCTTTGCCCGTGGTGTCCTTCTTGGTCACCACACCCAATTCGGCGCGCAGACCGGCGCCGGCGTTCAGGCCAACGGCAGCGTGCATTTGGCCATCGGCAAAACGGCCACGCAAGGCGTTGGCGCGGTAACCGCTGGCAGCGCCGGCGCCTTCCACCACCACATCCTTGCCCAAGGGGAACAGGTCCACGGCTTCAAAGCGGCCGAGCTTCAGGTCGGCGGTGCTGTTGCCGAACTGGATCCAAGCGTCGGCCACGTTCACTTTGTCGCCGGTCAGCGGGATCTCGATCGTGCCCTTGGCGTTGACGAAGTTGTCGCCGCTTTTCAGCAGCTGGGCGTTGGCGTTGACTTCGACGCGGCCACCGTTGTCCACGCTCTTGCCGGTGGATTTGGTGGTGTTGGTTTCGATGTTGGCATCGAACTTCACGTCGGCGACGGCGGCGCCCATGCCCAGGGTTGCGGCCAAGGCAATACAAGTTTTAGCAATCGATTGCATATCGTGTCTCAGTTGATAAGAAAAGGTTGGTCTTGGTGGTCACCCGGGCGTTTATGCCACCTTGTCACCTTGAATAAGAGAACTTTGGTGGATGCATCAAGCTCTTGGGTGAGTGAATTGAAGCATTGATGCAATCGATTGCAATTTGGTAAAAACCCTCGTTACCGTGGTGTAACTCCAACGCTTTAGCGCTGGCTGCTTTCGCGGACGATGAGGTCGGTGGGCAAGATCACCGACGGGGTCGGTCGCCCTTCGATCTGGTCAAACAGGCCATTGACCAAGGCTTTGCCGGCCAGCTCGGTGGGCTGGCGCACGGTGGTGATGGACGGGTGCAAATAGGCGCTCATGGTGATGTCGTCGTAACCGACCACCTTGACCTGGCGTGGCACCTTGATGCCACGTTCGGTCATCACCGCCACCGCGCTGATGGCGGCGACGTCGCTCATGCAGAACAGGCCGTCAAAAGCCACCCCTTTGTCCATCCAGCCGCTGAACTGCTGGCGCACCAAGTCGGCGCCAAACGGGGTGGTCAAGTCGAGTTCGCGCAGCGGTTTGAGACCCGCTTCCTTGAGCGCCAATTGGTGGCCTCGGTAACGCAGCTGCGCTTCGGGGTGGTGGTGTTCACCCAGAATGGCAATCCGCTGGCACCCCTGCTGGATCAGGTGCCGCGTGGCGAGGTAGCCCCCCTGCTCGTTGTCGCTGCCCACCACCGCATAAGCGCTGTCGGCCAGTTTGGCGCCCCACACCATCATGGGCACACCGCGAATCGCCACCGCGTTGATCGCCTGGTGGTGCGATGCCTGGCCAATCACGATCAGTCCACCGGCTTCACCTCGGTCGACCATGCTGCCCACGTCTTCGGCTTGGTCCGGATGCAGCCGGCGCAGCAGCAGGCCCAGGCCGCGTTGATCCAGCTGGTCGGCGATGTGACCGATCAGCTTGAGGATGAAGGGGTCGGAGATCTGCTGCATGCTGTCGGTCAGCATGACCACGCCCACGGTTTGCACCGTGCGCTTGCGCAGGTTGGCCGCGCCAGCGTTGATTTGGTAGTTGAGCGAACGCGCCAGCTCGCTGATGCGCTGGCGGGTGGCCGGCGCAATCGCCGGGTGTCCGCTGAGCGCGCGCGACACGGTCGACGCCGACACCCCCGCCATGCGCGCGAGGTCGGCCATCTGGGTGCGTTTGGGGGTGGGGCGTTGGCTGGCCATGGGGCGATTATTCCAGTGGCGTGCAGCCGTGGGCGCTCAGCCGCAGCCGCCGGTCGGCCAGCGCGGCGGCAGATTGTGAATGGGTGACCAGCACCAGCGCGCTGCCTTCGCTGCGCACTTGCTGCAGCAGCACGTCCATCACGCGGTGGGCGGTGTCGGGGTCGAGGTTGCCGGTGGGTTCGTCGGCCAGCACCAGGCGCGGGCGGTGCACCAAGGCGCGCGCAATCGCCACCCGCTGCAGTTGCCCGCCCGAGAGCTCGGCCGGCAGGCGCTGCTGCAGCCCTTGCAGGCCCACCGCGTCGATCATGCCCTGCACCCGCTGCGGGTCGCTGCGGCCCAGCAGCAGCAAGGGCAGGGCCACGTTGTCGGCCACGCTCAGGTGCGGCAGCACATGAAAGGCTTGGAACACAAAGCCCAGGTGCTCGCGCCGCCACAGCGCGCGCTGGGTGTCGTTGAGTGGCCCCAGGTCGGTGCCTTGGTGCAGCACCTGGCCTTCGGTCCAATCGTCCAGCCCCGCCATGCAGTTGAGCAGGCTGGACTTGCCCACGCCCGAGTCGCCGACGATGGCGACAAACTCGCCGTCGGCGACCTGCAGGTCCACGCCGCTGAACACCGGCACCGTGCCATACCGTTTGCCCAGGCCAATGAGTTGCAGGCTCATGCCGCCCCCAGATGTTGTTCGGCCCAGCGCAGGGTCTGCGCCAGGGCGTTGGGCGCGTCGCAGGCGAGCACGGTGCGTTGCGTCATGCTGCGCAGCCAAGTGAGCTGGCGTTTGGCCAGTTGCCGGGTGGCGAACACGCCGCGGTCGCGGCACTCGGCCAGCGCCTGGCCATGCAATGTATTGCCGTGCGCGTCCAGCGCCTCCCACACCTGGCGATAGCCCACGCAGCGCATGGACGGCAGATCGGCGTGCAAATCGCCGCGCGCGCGCAGGCGCTGTACCTCGTCGACCAAACCGGCGGCCAGCATCTGGTCAAAGCGCAGCGCAATGCGCTGGTGCAGCCAGGTGCGATCGCTCGGTTCCAAGCTCAGCAGCGCGCCATCGGCGATTGGGTTGTGGTGCGGTGCTCGAGGCGCGGCGTGCCAGTCCGACAAAGGACGGCCCGACACCTCCAACACCTCCAGCGCGCGCTGGATGCGCTGTGCGTCGTTGGGCGCGAGCCGCTGCGCGGTCAGCGGGTCCGCCGCCTGCAGGCGCTGGTGCATGGCGGGCCAACCCGTCGCCGCAGCTTCGGCTTCGAGCCGCTGCCGCACCGCCGCGTCGGCCGGTGGCATGTCGTCCAGGCCCTCCATCAGCGCTTTGAGGTAGAGCATGGTGCCTCCCACCAGCAGCGGCGTGCGCCCGCGCGCGCGGATGTCGGCGATCAGGGCCTGGGCGTCGGCCACAAACTGCGCCGCGCTGTAGCTGTCCACCGGGTCCACCGTGTCGATCAGGTGGTGTGGCACCGCCGCGCGCTCGGCGGCGCTGGGTTTGGCGGTGCCAATGTCCATGCCCCGGTACACCAAAGCCGAATCGACGCTGACGATCTCCACCGGCCAGCGCGCCGCGATGGCCAGCGCCGCTGCGGTTTTGCCGCTGGCGGTGGGCCCGGCGATGGCCAAGCAGGGGGGCGTGCGCTCCGGGCTCATGGCGCTGCGTCGGGGGACGGAGCGCGCACCGGCGCTGGCCCGCCGTTCCAGCGCACCAGCGTCCAGGCGGTGGTGGCGATCAGCACGCTCCAAAACCAAATGCCGTTGGTCAGCGGCAGCACCGTGCCTTGGCCCGGTGCAATACCCGCCAGGCTGTGGCCGAGCCACAGACCCATGCCAAAAGCGGCCAGCATCATCAAAAAACCGCTCAGCGCGGACGCGGTGCCAGCGGCTTGCGGAAACGGCCCCACCGCACCGCTTTGGCCGCAGGGCTGGTGCACACCGTGGCCCACCATAAACAGCCAGAACGGCACCATGATGGCCCAAGCGCTCTGCACCCCCGCCAGCGCGAGCAGGCCCATGGTGGTGCCCGCCGTGAGCGTGCAGGCGCCGGCGATGGCCACTGTGGTTTGCACCCCAAAGCGCAGCAGCAAACGCCGGCAGATGAAGGTGCCGCTGATGTAGGCCAGCGTCATGCTGGTCATGAACAGGGCAAACTCGGTTTTGCTGTGCCCCAGCACCTGGATGAAGACAAAGGACGAGGCCGCCAAAAAAGTGAACAGTCCAGCGTAGGACACGGTGGCCAGCGCCGCGTAGGCCCAAAAGGTGCGGTGCGCCAAGATCAAGCGGGTGTTGGCCAGCAGGGTGGCCGCGCTCACCGAGCGGCCTTTGTGGGGCGCGGTTTCTTCAAAGCGCAGCGCCACCAAGGCCAGCGCAACAGCGCTGAACACCGCCAGCGCGGCCAGCGCCGCGCGCCAACCCAGGTGTTGCGCCAGCAGGCCGCCCACCGGCGCGCTGAAGGCGGCGATCACGCCCAGGCCAGTAAGACCTTTGGACATGATGCGCGCGCCGTCCACCGGTGCGTAGAGGTCGCGCACGATGGCGCGCGCGCACATCACCCCCGCGCCCATGGCCACGCCCTGCAGCGTGCGCCAGACGATCAGCTGCTCGATGGTGGCGGCGAACACGCTGCCGACCGACGCCGCCACAAACGCGGCCAGCCCCACCAAGAGCACCGGTTTGCGGCCATAGCGGTCCGACAGCGGGCCCCACACCAGCTGCGACACACCAAAGGCCAGCAGCAGCGCGGTCAGGGTCAGCTGCATCTGGGGCATGCCGGCGCCCAGCTCAAGCCGGATGGTCGGCAGCGACGGCAGGTACAAATCGGTGGCCACCGGTTGCAGACCGAGCAGCATGGAGAGCACCAGCACCACCAGCGCCGACGGCATGCGGGTGGTGGGGGCAGTGGAGGAATCGTTCATGAATTGAGGTTAGCAGATGGCCACGACCTGGCGGCGTCGCCCCGGCGGCAGCGTCAGCGCCCGCGCAGAAACAGCGCATCCAAGTCGCGCATGCCGAGCTGGCGCCAGGTAGGGCGGCCGTGGTTGCACTGGTCGCTGCGCTCGGTCACTTCCATTTGGCGCAGCAGCGCGTTCATTTCGTCCAATGTCAGGCGCCGGTTGGCCCGCACCGCGCCGTGGCAGGCCATGGTGGCCAGCAGCTCGTTGCGGGCGCGTTGCAGCACGGTGGACGCCTCGTGCTGCGCCAGTTCGCCCAGCACGCTGCGCGCCAGCGCCACCGGGTCGCCCTGTGCCAAGGCGCTGGGCACCGCCCGCACCGCCAGGGTGCGCGGCGACAGCACCGTCACCTCCAGCCCCAGGGCGGCGATGGCGTCGGAGCAGGTCTCGGCGGTGGCCACTTCTTCGGGGGTGGCGGCAAAGCTCGCCGGGATCAGCAGCGGTTGGCTGGCCAGTTGTTGGGCGTCGAGCTGTTGCTTCAGCCGCTCGTACACGATGCGCTCGTGCGCCGCGTGCATGTCCACCACCACCAGGCCTTGGGCGTTTTCCGCCAGGATGTAGACGCCGTGCAACTGTGCCACCGCCCGGCCCAGCGGCCATTCGCCCTCGGGCAGCGGCGTGTGGGTTGCAGGCGCGGCCCCATCGTCTGTGTCGGCGGTGCGGGGGATGTTGGTCCAAGGCGTGGCCGTGTCATCGGCATGGGCAGCGCCTTGTGGCGCTTGCCACAGCGCCGACAAGTCGCTCACCCGGTGACCCACTTCGGGTGGGCGGTACTGTTGCCAAGGCAAAGGTTCTTGGCGCGGTTGTGCGCTGGGCCACGCCGGCGCCGGGTTGGGCATCGCAGGCCCCGCACCGGCTGGCGCGACACCGGTGTTGAGCGCGGGTGGCGCGTCGCTGGTCGAGCGCGGCGCGGCCAAGGCAGCGTCCACCGCGTGCAACACCGCTTGGTGCGCCTCGCGGCTGTCGCGAAAACGCACCTCGATCTTGGTGGGGTGCACGTTCACGTCCACCCGCGTCGGGTCGATCTGCAGGTACAGCGCGTACACCGGCTGGCGCTGGCCGTGCAGCACGTCTTCGTAGGCGGCGCGCGCGGCGTGTGTGATCACCTTGTCGCGCACATAACGGCCGTTCACATAGGCAAACTGCATGTCGTTGCGCGAGCGGGCGGCGTCGGGCACCCCCACAAAGCCCCACACTTTCAGGCCCAGCGTATCGTCGGTGTCAAAGCGCTCGTCGGCGGGCCACACCACCGGCAGCGCGTTGTCGATGAAGTCTTCACCCAACACATCGTGCAGGCGCTGGCGCAGCGCCACCAGGCCTTCGCCGCTGACGGCGCGCCATTGCTGGGTCAGCTTGCCGTCGTGCCAGATGGCAAAGCCCACCTCGGGCCGCGCCAGCGCGTGGCGGCGCACGGCCTCGACACAGTGGGCGTATTCGGTGGCCTCGGTCTTTAGGAACTTGCGCCGCGCGGGGGTGGCAAAAAACAGCTCGCGCACCTCCACCGTGGTGCCGGTGCTGCGCGCCGCTGGGCTCAGCTCGCCACTGCGGCCGTCGAGCATCCAGGCGTGGCTCTCGGCCTCGTCGTCCACCCGCGAGAGCACCGACATCTCGGCGATGCTGGCAATGGCCGCCAGCGCCTCGCCCCGAAAGCCCATGGTGCCCACCGATTCCAAATCAGAGAGGCTGGCGATTTTGCTGGTGGCGTGGCGTTTGAGGGCGGTGGGCAGCTCGGCGCGGGCGATGCCGCAGCCGTTGTCTTCCACGCTGATGAGCCGCACGCCGCCGGCCTGCAGCCGCAGGGTGATTTGGGTGGCGCCGGCGTCGAGCGCGTTGTCGATCAGTTCGCGCACCACCGAGGCCGGGCGCTCCACCACTTCACCGGCGGCGATTTGGCTGATGAGTTCGTCGGGGAGTTCGCGGATGGGGCGGCGTGGCGGGGGTGTGGGCATGTGGCGGATTGTAGTTTTGGGGTTCTTTCCGTCTGTCTTCGGCGTTTGCTCTTGCGGCGCTTTTTGTGGTTGCTCCGGCCGAGCCCCGGTACCGGTTGCGGGCTTAGTTCGTCGCTGCGCTCCTCAAATGCGTCCTCCACCGGCGCCGGGCTTGGCCTTCTGGCATTTTTGGGGTCGCTCCGGCCGAGCCCCGGTACCGGTTGCGGGCTTAGTTCGTCGCTGCGCTCCTCAAATGCGCCCTCCACCGGCACCGGGGCTCGGCCTTCGGGCCGTCGCCGGCGCAGGCATGTCCAATTACCGCGGTGTTGATCTTCGGATCGAGCCCGCGACGATCCCAAAAGCCACAAGCGGGTGGGGTGGTTCCCATAAGGGCGCATTTGAGGAGCGCAGCGACGAACTAAGCCCGTTGGGGGCCACTCCACCCGCGGGCGAACGAAGCCAGCAGAGAGCCAATCACTCAAAGCGGAAAACGGAACATCGGACCCCGGATAATCCAAGGTCTCCAAGACGACAAGCGAACACCGTGAAACTCTTCGGCCCCCTCTACGACCGCGTGCTCAGCTGGAGTCGCCATCCCAAAGCCCCCTGGTACCTCGGTGGACTCAGCTTCGCGGAATCGTCCTTTTTCCCCATCCCGCCCGACGTCATGCTCGCCCCCATGGCGCTGGCGCGGCCCGAGCGCTGGTTCAGACTGGCGCTGATCACCACGCTGGCCTCGGTGGCCGGTGGTCTGTTGGGCTACCTCATTGGTTGGGCCGCCATGGACGCGGTGCTGCCGTGGATTGAACGCATGGGCTACGGCACCAAACTGTTGGCCGCCCGCGAATGGTTTGACCAATGGGGTTTCTGGGCCGTGTTCCTCGCCGGCTTCTCGCCCATTCCCTACAAAGCCTTCACCATCACCGCCGGTGGCCTGGGCATGGCGCTGTTGCCCTTCACCTTCGCCTCTGTGATTGGGCGCGGCGGGCGCTTCTTCTTGGTGGCTTTTTTGATGGCGCGTTTTGGCCCCGCCGCCGAAGCCAAGCTCAAACCCGCCATCGAATGGCTGGGCTGGGGCATGGTGGCGGCGCTGGTGTTGGCCTACTTGCTGTTGCGCTGAAGCCTGTGCCGCTCAAGTGGGGCGGTTGCGCGCCAGCGGCGGATTGCGCTCGAAATAGCGCACGATGCCCCGGTGCAGCGCATCGGCCAAGCTGGCCTGGTAGGCCGGGTCCTTGAGCCGCTGTTCTTCGTCGGGGTTGCTGATGAAGGCGGTTTCCACCAACACGCTGGGCGTGCTCGGATTTTTCAGCACCGCAAAGCCGGCTTGCTCCACCCGGGGTTTGTGCAGCCGGCCCACACGGCCCATTTCCTGCAGCATCAGACTGGCCAGTTGCACGCTGTCGCGGATTTGGGTGCCAGTGCTCATGTCCAGCAGCGCGCGCTGCAGTGTGGGGTCGCCGGTGAGTTGAATGCCGCCCACTGCGTCGGCCGCGTTTTCTTTGTTGGCCATCCAGCGCGCGGCGGCGCTGCTGGCGCCGCTGGGGCTCAGCGCATACACACTGCCGCCTTGTGGGTTGGGGGTGTAGAAGGCGTCGGCGTGGATGCTGACAAACAGGTCGGCGCGCACCTGCTGCGCCTTGCGCACCCGCATGTGCAGCGGCACAAAAAAATCGGCGTCGCGGGTCATGAATACCCGCACCGTGTGTGGGCCAATGCGGCTGTTGTGCAGCCGCTCGCGCAGCTGTCTTGCAATCGCCAACACCACGTCTTTTTCGTGTGTGCCAGCGGGGCCTACCGCACCCGGATCCTCGCCGCCGTGACCGGGGTCGAGCGCGATCACCAAGACCCGCTCGGTGGTGTTGCTTGCCGGCGCGCGTGCTGGTGCGGGCTGACGCTGTGTTGGGCGCGGCGGCGCGGGGGCGCTGACCACCGGGCCTGGCGGGCGGCGCGCCAGCAGATCGCCCACCGGATCGGCGGGAGGGGCGGGAGGGTCGCCCCAACCGAGCAGCGCGCGCGCCTTGGCCTCGGCACTGGCCTTGTCGCCCGGCAAATCTTTGAGTACCTGGGCGAGCAGGTCGGGGGGTTCTTTGGGGTAGAGGTCGGCCACCCAGCGGTGCTGGTAGGCCGCCACCGGTGGCAGGCCAAACACCTGCGGCTCGATCGGGTGTTTCAGGTCAATCACCAGCCGCACCACACCCGGGGCAAAAGGCGCCACCCGCATGCCGGCGATGTTGGGGTCGTCGGGCTGCAGCTTGGCCACCAGCTCTTTGAGGCTGGGCAGCAGGTCGATGCCTTCAATGTCCACCGCCAGCCGGGGCGGGTCGGCCACCAATTGGTGGGTGGCTTTCAGCGGCGCGTCCGACTCAATGGTGACGCGGGTGTAGTCGGGCGCGGGCCACAGGCGCACCGCCACCACCTGCGCGCCGCGCGCCAGCTGCATCGGTCCCAGCCACAACACCAGCGTGCTGTGCAACAGCCACTGGCGCCGGCTCAGGGTGGGCTTGCTGTGCTTCATGCGGCGTGTGCCCCCAACACGGTGGCCAGCACGGCCCGGCCGGTGGCGGTGTGGGCGCGCAGTGTCACGGTGCGTGGCGCCTCGCTGTCGTCTGCGTTGGCGCTGTCCTCGGTCTGCAGCCACAGCTCTGCGTCGATCGGGCCCATGACGGCCGCCGCTTTCTCGGGCCACTCCACCAGCTTCAGGCCGGGGCTGGCGAAGATGTCGCGAAAGCCCGCGTTTTCCCATTCGCGCGGGTCGTTGAAGCGGTAAAAGTCAAAATGCCACACCGGCAGTGGGCCGGTGCTCCATGCGGGCTGCGCGGTGTGCGGCTCCACCACCGCGTAGGTGGGGCTTTTGATGCGGCCACCCACACCGAGTGCGCGCAGCAGGTGGCGCACCAGCGTGGTTTTGCCCGCGCCCAAATCGCCGTGCAGCGCCAGTGTGAAGTGGCCCAGCGCGGCGCAGGTGGCCAAGCGCTGCGCAAAGGCCTGGGTGTCGGCCTCGCCAGCCCAGCGGCCTTGCCAAGTGGGCGGGCTGGCGGGGGCGCTTTCTACAATCGGAGCAGTTGTCATGAATTGGGTATGGATCAGCAAGCCATTGTCTCGAACCTGCAGGCCTGGGGCCGTGAGCTGGGATTCTCCCAAATCGGCGTGACCGGGGTCGACCTGCGCAGCGCCGAGCCAGGATTGGAGGCTTGGCTGGCCGCTGGGTTCCACGGCGGCATGGGCTACATGGCCCGCCACGGACTCACCCGTGCCCGCCCGGCCGAGCTGGTGAGCGGCACCGTCAGCGTGATCACCGCCCGCATGGACTACCTGCCGCGCAGCACCGACCCCGACTGGTTGGCGCACGAGCAGCGGCGCCTGCTGCAGCCGGGTGAAGCTGTGGTGTCGGTGTATGCCCGAGGGCGCGACTACCACAAGGTGCTGCGCCAACGCCTGCAGCAACTGGCCGAGCGGCTGGCGCAGGCGGTGGGGCCGCTGGGCCACCGGGTGTTCACCGACAGCGCGCCGGTGCTGGAAGCCGAGTTGGCCACCCGCAGCGGCCTGGGCTGGCGCGGCAAACACACGCTGGTGCTCCACCGCGACGCGGGTTCGATGTTTTTTCTGGGCGAAATTTTTGTGGACCTGGCCCTGCCCGCCACCGCGCCCGTCACCGAACACTGCGGCAGCTGCAGCGCTTGCATCAGCGCCTGCCCCACCGGCGCCATCGTGGCACCGCACCGGCTGGACGCGCGGCGCTGCATCAGCTACCTCACCATCGAACACGACGGCGACATTCCCGAAGCGCTGCGCCCGGCCATGGGCAACCGCATTTATGGCTGCGACGACTGCCAACTGGCCTGCCCCTGGAACAAGTTCGCCCAGCGCAGCCCGCTGCCCGACTTTGACCCGCGCCACGGCCTGGACAGCGCCAGCCTGCTGACCCTGTTGGCCTGGAACGAAGAACAGTTTTTGCGCCACACCGAGGGCAGCGCCATCCGCCGCATTGGCCACGCGCGCTGGCAGCGCAACATCGCGGTGGCCCTGGGCAACGCCTTGCGCGCGGGTGTCGCTGAGCCGGGCACCCCAGCCGCTTTGCAGCGTCTGATCGACGGCAGCCCCAGCGAGGTGGTGCAAGGCCACGCCCGCTGGGCGCTGGCACAGGCCAGCTCGCCTGGCGCAGCGCTTTCGGCTTGAGCCCGGTCTGGGCTTAGGGCGTGTTCACCCAGCGGCGGAAAAAATCCACCAAGGCGGTGTTGGGCTGGCGCGAAGCGGCCACCAGCACCCGCTCGGTCACCGGGTCCACCCCGATGTATTGCCCGCCGTAGCCGCGCATCCAAAACACCTCGGCGTTCACACCCGGTGTGCCGGTCCACAGCTGGTGGCCATAGCGGGTGGACTCGGGGTTGTTGTACACGCGCACGCCTTGGCTCACACCCTGTTGCATAAAGCCCTGCAGGCACGCACCGGCGCGGCCTTTGTAGGCGTCCAGGCTGTAGAGCGCGATGCGCACCCAGTCGTCGGGCGAGGCGAACAGAAAGCCGTGCGCGACGGCGCGGTTGTCGCGGTCCAGCATCCAGGCGCTGGTGCGCGCCAGGCCGGCGGCCGGCACCAGCGTGTCTTCGTACCACTGGTGCATGGGCCGCTGGGTGGCTTTTTCCAGCAGCAGGCTCAGCGCGGCGGTGTCGAGGTTTTTGTAGTCGAAGGCGTCGCCCGGCGCCAGCGTCGAGAACAAACGCCGCTGCGGGTTTTTGTACTTCAGCAGGTTGTCGATGTAGCTGGTTTTTTGCTCGCGCAGGTCGCTGCTGAAGGTGGGGTAGGGCTCGCCGTGGCTGCCCGATGCGTCTGCCCCGCTGGCCATGTTCAGCACATGCCGGATGGCCGAGCGGCCATACACCGTGTCGGCCAACTCGGGCACGTAGTTGCCCAGCGGCTCGTTCAAGTCTTTGATGTGCCCGGCGCACACCGCGTGCCCCACCAACAGCGCCGTCACCGACTTGGCCATGGAATAGCTGATGACAAAACTGTCGTCTTGCACCCCGATGCGGCGGTGCCGGTACACCACTCGGCCTTTGTCCACCAGCGTCAGCGTCACCCGCTGGTCCGACGTGGCCAAGCCATCGGCCTCTTGCGCCAGCGCAGGCGGCAACGCCGGCTCAGCGGCCAGTGGCAGCTCGCGCACGGTGGTGGCTGGCGAGTGGAACGACCGTTTGGCGCTGGCGTTCATCGCCCCGCCATAGACCCAGTAGGCCGACATCTCTTGCGCGGCGGCGCCCCAGGCGCAGAGCGCGAACACAGAAGCGATCAGGGAACGGTGCATGGTGTGGTCTCCAGGGTGCGAACTCTCTCTGAACGCAGTTGTTGTGTAGGAGATCGTTCAGAACCCGTAGGCCACGCTCAGCACAGCGCTGGTGGACGTTGTGCGTTGTACCAGCGGGCTGTTTTTGGCGTCGCCTTGCAGGGCCGAGGTGGACAGCGCGCCGCTCACAAACCACTGCGGCGTGAGCGCGTAGGTGGCGGTGACGCTGGCGCGCACGTCGCGCACACCGGCGCCGGCGGTGTAGGCGCTGTAGACGCTGCTGCCGGCTTGGGCAGAGCTGACGCCGAAATGTTCTTGGGTGTGGGCGGCGTTGGCCCAGGTGGCGGCCACACCGGCCGACACGCGCAGCGCGGGCGACAGCGGCAGCGAGTAGCTGGCGCCCAGGTCGATCAACAGGCCTTTGCGGTCGTTGCCTGAGCCGTGGCGCAGCGACGAGCTGAGCTGCAGTTCGCGGCTCAGGTGCATGTTGGCGAACAGGCCGAGTTCGGGGCGGGCCTTGATGTCGCCCAGGCCGCGCAGCGCGGTGCTGGCGCTTTCCTTGCGGCCCAGGTTGAGGGTGGCGCGCACGCCGTAGGCCAGGGCCGGGTCTTTGGCGAAGTTGACGCCCACGCCGTTGGACAGGCCGGCGAACACACCGTTGGCCCAGTGGTAGTTGAGGTTGGGCATGACGCTGACATCGCTGTCTTTGGCGCCCAGGTATTCGCGCCCGGCGATCACGCTCAGGCTGGCGATGCCGCCTTCGGCCACTTCGGGCGGCAGGTGGCGCGAATAAAACACCGGCGACTGGGCCAGCGCCACGCCGTGCAGCAGGGTGAACAAGGGAGCGGCGATGAGTGTGGTGGTTTTCATGGTGGGCCTTGTGGATAAAAAAACGGTCAGCCCCAGCGGGCGGGGGAATAGGGGGTGGGGTCAATATAAGGCTTGTCGCCCGCGATCAGCTCGGCCAGCAGCCGGGCGCTGGCCGGCCCGAGGGTGAAGCCTTGGTGGGCGTGGCCGAGGTGCAGCCACAGGCCACGGTGGCGGGGTGCTGCGCCAATGAGCGGCAGCATGTCGGCCACACAGGGGCGCGCGCCCAGCCAGGGCGCCTCGGGCAGGGCGGGGCCCAGGTCGACGAGTTCGCGCGCCAGGGCTTCGGCCTTGCGCACTTGCACTGGGGTGGCGGGGGCGTCGAGCCGCGCGAATTCCGCGCCGGTGGTCAGTCGCAGGCCACGCTGCATGGGGGCGAGCACGTAGCCGCGTTCGGCGTCGAGCACCGGTTGGTGCAGGGCGTGCGGGCTTTGGTAATGCTGGTGGTAACCGCGTTTCACAAACAGCGGGTAGTGGTAGCCCAGGCGCTTGAGCAGGCCGTCGCTCCAGGGGCCAAGCGCCACCACCGCTTGCGCGGCGCGGTGGGTGTCGCCGCCCGTGCCCACTTGCCAGCCGGCGCCGTCGTGCCGCAGGCTCAGGGCGTTGGCCTGGGCAATGTGGCCACCGCGCTTTACAAACAGGGCCGCATAGCGCCGCACCAGTTCGCCGGGGTCGTTCACCGCCCAAGGCTGTGTCCAGTGCACGGCGCCGGCCAGACGCTGGCGCAGCGCGGGCTCGGCCTGTGCCAGGGTGGCGCTGTCTTCGGCCCGGTGTTGCACACCAAAAGCGTGCTCCAACTGTTGGGCGCGGGCCAGGGCTTCGTCCAGCGCCCGGGCGGTGCGAAACACAAACCGAAAACCGCCTTCGCGCACCAAGTCTTGCGCACCGGCGGCGGCCACCAGGGGCTGGTGTTCGCTGATGGCGTGTGCGATCAGCCGGCTGTAGGCGGCGGTGGCCACCGCATGGCGCTCGGGGTGGGAATGGCGAAAGTAGCCCAGTAGGGCGCGGCCCATGGACAGCAGGCCGCTGCTGTGCCAGTGCACCTCGGCGCCCAGGCCCAGCGCGGCGCGCAGCACAAAGACGGGATCGCGTGGAAAAGCGTAAGGCTCCACCGCTTCGCGCTGGATCAGGCCGGCGTTGCCCATCGAGGTTTCCTGGCCGGGCTCACGCCGGTCGATCAGGGCCACGTCAAAGCCGCGCTGCTGCAGGTGCAGGGCGGTACAGGTGCCGACCATGCCGGCGCCCAGAACAAGCATGGTCTGGCTCATGCCCCCATTGTGCCGTTGTTGGGCGGCGCGGGCGGTGGCTGGTGAGGCATAGCCGCACTATCATCGGGCGCATGCTTGGCCGCCCCTTTGCTTCTGCCCCCAGCGCCGTGTTGTTGGTGCTTGCGCGTTGGCGCGCCCGCTTGCGCGCCGCTGTGCTGGGCGCTTGGCAGGTGTTGTTGCTGGCGGCCGAGCTGTTGGTGCTGGTCTTGCACCCCGTGACGTACCGCACCGCCGCGCAGCGCCAGCGGCTGATGCGCCAGTTGGTGCAATTGGTGCCGGCGCTGATCTGGCCGTTTTTGGTGGTGGCGGCGCTGCTGGGGCTGGTGCTGATCCGCATTGTGGTGACCACCGCCGAGCAATACGGTTTGTCGCAATACGCGCTGGCGGTGGTGGTGCGCACTTTGGTGCTGGAATTGATGCCGCTGGGCGCCGCGCTGTTTGTGGCGGTGCGCGCCGCCTTGCCGGTGGCGCAGGCCTGGCGCCGCCAGCTGGTGGCGCTGAGCCGCCAGGGCCGAGCGCCGAGCCACCCCCAGCTGTTGATGGGCGAGCTGGCGCCGCGCGCTTTTGCCCTGGGTTTTGCGGTGCTGCTGCTCAGCGGCTTGGCCGGTGCGCTGATGCTGGTGTTGAGCTACCTGAGTGTGTACGGCCTGTCGCCTTGGGGCTGGCCGTTTTACACCGAGGCGGTGGGGGGTGTGTTCACCCCGGCGGTGACCTTGATTTGGCTGCTCAAGACCTTGGCCATGGCCACCGCGGTGGCGGTGGTGCCGCTGGCCGGCGGCGCGTGGGCCTACACCCAGGGCGAGCCGCTGCGCCGCAGCGACATGGCCGAGTTGGCGCGCCTGTCGCTGGTGTTGCTGGCGCTGCAAACCGCCTCGCTGGTGGGCAACTATTACTGAGACACAGGGACACCCATGACGACCCAATCCCCTCCACCCCAACAGGCGCCGACCGAGCTGCCCGAGGTGCCGCACTTGGAGCGCAAGGCCAAATGGCTGTTGTTGCTGATGGCGGTGGTGTTGATCGGCTCGGTGCTGTACGTGCTGTACGCGCGCGGTGTGTTTGAGCGCACCCAACAATTGGTGCTGATCGCCGACGACTCCGAAGGGGTGTCGGTGGGCATGAACATGACCTTTGCCGGCTTTTCGATTGGCCGGGTCACCCGCATCGAGCTGGCCGACGATGGCAATGTGCGCATCGTGCTGGAGGTGCCCAAAAAAGACGCCAAATGGCTGCGCACCGGCAGCATCTTCACGCTGGAGCGCGGCTTGGTCGGGGGCACACGCATCCGCGCCTTCACCGGTGTGCTGGAAGACCCACCGCTGCCGGATGGCGCCGAGCGCCCGGTGTTGCGCGGCGACGCGGCGGCCGAGATTCCCAAGCTCACCGCGTCCATCCGCGATCTGCTGGCCAACCTGACCGCGCTGACCGGCGAACAGTCGCCGCTGGCGCAGTCGCTGGCCAACACCCAGGCGCTGACCGACAAGCTCAAAGGCCCGCAGGGTGCGCTTGGTGTGTTGATGGGCAACGAGGCCGACGCGCGGCGCATTGTCACCACCATCGAGCGCACCAACGCTTTGCTGGCGCGGGCCGACGCGCTGACCGCTCGGCTCGATGGCCTGGTGCGCAATGCCGACACCCAAGTGTTTGGTGCCGGCGCGCCCGCAGGGCAGGGCAGTGTGGTGGGCGATGTGCGCAGCGCCGTGAGCCAACTCAACGGCCTGCTGGCCGACGCCCGCAACAGCCTGCAAAAAGTGGACGCGGTGCTGGTGGAAGCCAAGACGATTGCCAGCAACACCCGCGAAGCCACCACCGATCTGGACGCCCTGCGCGCCGAGGTCGAGGCCAGCCTGCACAAGGTGCAGCACCTGGTCAACGAGGTCAACCGCAAGTGGCCGCTGGCCCGCGACGCCGAGGTGAAGCTGCCATGAACATTCGACCCTTTGTGTCTGCGGTGGTTGCAGCAGCGGTGTTGGCGCTGGGCGCCTGCAGCAGCACGCCGCCACCGCCCAACTGGCAGCTCAACGCCCAAGGCAGCGCCGAGCGCGCGGTGGACGCGTGGCTGTCGGGCAACAGCCGCATCGCCGAGGCCGAATGGCGTTTGGCCGAGCGCGAAACCCGGCGCACCGCCGATGCGACGTCGCTGGCGCGTCTGGCGCTGTTGCGCTGCGCCGCCCAGGTGGCCAGCGTGCAGCTGGGGCCGTGTGAGGGCTTTGCGCCGTACGCGGCCGATGCCGCCGAGGCCGAGCGGGCCTACGCGCGTTATTTGTTGGGCCAGGCCAGCGCCACCGATGCGCCGCTGCTGCCACCGGCCCAGCGCCCGTTGGTGGCCTTGGACGCCGCTGCGCTGATCACTCGCCTGCCCCAGGTGGCCGATCCGCTGTCGCGCTTGGTGGCCGCTGGCGTGGCCTGGCAGCGTGGGCAGGGCAGCCCGGCCCTGGTGGCGCAAGCGGTGGACACCGCCAGCGCCCAAGGCTGGACGCGCCCGCTCATGGCTTGGCTGACGGTGCAGCGCGACTTGGCGCAACAAGCGGGACAGGCCGACGAGGTGGCGCGCATCGAGCGCCGGCTGGCCTTATTGAAGTAGGCCCCCACGCTCCGCCGCTGCGCGGGTCGCTGCCCACCGAGGGGGCTGATCCGCCGCGCTCGGCCGTGGTGTGGATCGCGCCTCACGCGCCGCCCAGCACGCCCAGCGCAAATGGCAAGCTCAGCATGCCCAGCAGCACCGACAGCGTGACCAAGCCGGCCACATAGGGGCCGTTGTGGCCCATGCGGGCGGCCAGCACATAACAGCTCGATGCGGTTGGGATGGCTGAGAACACCAGCAGCGCGGTGGTCTGGCTGTCGCTCAGGCCAAACAGCCGCGCCAGGCCAAACGCCATCAAGGGCATGCCCAGGTGTTTGATGGCCAGCAGCTGCACACCGAGCAGTTTGCCCAGCGCCAAGCTGCCCAATTGCATGCCTGCCCCAGCCGCCATCAAGCCCAGTGCCAGCGCCGATTGGCCGATGCGGCTCACCGAGGGCTCCAGCCATACGGGCAGAACAAAGCCCAACACATTGGCCAGCAGGCCGCTGGCGGTGCCAATGATCAAGGGGTTGCGCGAGAGTTCGCGCCACAGACCCCGCTGGCCGTGGCGCGCCATGGGCCAAACGGCGGCCACGTTGAACAGCGGCACACACACACCAATGATCACCGCCATGTGCAGCGAGCCTTCGGCGCCGCCCAATTTGCTCGCCATGGCCAGCGCAATAAACGAATTGAAGCGAAACGCCACCTGTGCGCTGCCGGCGTGCAGGCGCGGGTCGATGTGCCGCCCACTCAGCGGCCAGCGCTTCAAGCTGTAGGCCAGCGCAATGCCACCCAAGCCGAGTGCCCAGGCCGCACCAATCAGGTTGGACGCGGCCAGCAGGTCCAACGGACTTTTGACCACCGAATGGAACAGCAGCACCGGGAACAAAAAGAAATACACCAGTGCATCGATCTTTTCCCAGACGCTGCGGTTGAGCTGCGTGAAGCGGCACAGCAGGTAGCCAATCAGGATCAGCGAGAAGTCGGGGAAGAGCAGTTGGGCGTAGTTCACGGCGCCAGAGCATAGCGTCTTGCGGGTTAACACTTATGTGTTCTTGCGGATATGGGGGGCTTTGTAGGCTGGGCACAATGCCGCTGATCGATGCCGCAGTCTGTGCGGCCGATGTCCGCACAACCACTGTTTTCAGGAGATTTTGTGATGATTCCACGCCGCCACGTCCTGACCTTTGTCGCCGCAGGCGCCGCCATGCTCGCACTGCCCGTGCACGCACAAACCTATCCCAGCAGAGCGGTGCGCTTGAACGTGCCGTTTGCGCCGGGCGGCACCACGGACATCATTGCCCGGGTCATTTCCGAGCCGCTGGGCAAGGCCTTGGGTCAAGCCGTGGTGGTGGAAAACCGCGCCGGTGGCGGCGGTGTGGTGGGTGCCAACGAACTGGCGCGTTCCGCGCCCGATGGCCACGTCATTGGCATGGCCACGGTGTCGACCACCGCCGCCAATCCAGCGATCAACCCCAAGATTCCCTACGACACCCTCAACGACTTCACGCCGATCATCAATATTGCGGCCACCCCCAACATCATCGCGGTGCACCCGAGCTTCCCTGCCAAGAACTACCCAGAATTTGTGGCCGAGCTCAAGCGCAACCCGGGCAAATACAGTTATGCCAGCTCGGGTACGGGAGGCATTGGTCATCTGCAGACCGAGCTGTTCAAAAGTCTGACCGGCACCTTCATCACCCACATTCCTTACCGGGGCGCAGGTCCGGCGCTCAACGACACTGTGGGCGGGCAGGTCCCGATCATCTTTGACAACCTGCCCTCGGCGCTGCAACACATCCGGGTCGGCCGCTTGGTGCCCATTGTGGTGGCAGCACCGCAGCGGCTCAGCGCTTTGCCCAATGTGCCGACCTTCAAAGAGGTGGGTTTGGAGCCCGTCAATCGCATGGCCTATTACGGTCTCATCGGCCCCAAAGGCTTGTCCAACGACGTGGTGGATCGCTTGCACAAGGTGACGCAGCAGGTGTTGACCGATCCGGCGGTGCGCAAACGCATCGAAGACACAGGCTCGATCATTATCGGCAATACCCCTCAGCAGTTCCGCGAGCAGATCCGCGCCGAGTTTGAGGTGTACAAACGGGTGGTTGATCAGCAAAAACTCCGGCTCGACTGAGCCTGATCCCACCTCAGTGCCACGCCCCTCCCCCGTCACCGATGCCGATGTGCCCGCTGGTACATCGGCCCTTATTCAGACGTTCATCGACAGCCTGTGGCTGGAAGAGGGGCTGTCGCGCAACACGCTTGATGCGTACCGGCGCGATCTGATGCACTTGGGCGCGTGGCTCGCCCGCCAGCGCAGCGAGCTGACCCAAGCCGGCGAGGCCGAGCTGAATGGCTACTTTGCTGAGCGCCACGCCAGCACCCGCGCCACCACCGCCAACCGCCGGCTCACGGTGTTTCGGCGTTTTTTTCGTTGGGCGCTGCGCGAGCGGCACATCGGCGCCGATCCCACCTTGCGCTTGGGCGCGGCCAAAACCGCGCTGCGGGTGCCCAAAACCTTGAGCGAGGCGCAGGTGGAAGCGCTGCTGCGCGCGCCCGATGTGGCCACCCCGCTGGGCCTGCGCGACCGCAGCATGCTGGAGCTGATGTACGCCAGCGGCTTGCGGGTGAGCGAACTGGTTGGCCTGAAAACTTGGCATGTCTCGCTGGCCGAAGGTGTGCTGCGCGCCAGCGGCAAAGGCGACAAAGAGCGCTTGGTGCCCTTTGGCGAAGAGGCCAGCCGTTGGCTGAAGCGTTGGCTGCACGAGGGCCGGCCCGAGTTGCTGGCCGGTCAGGCCAGCGAAGATTTGTTTGTCACCGCCCGTGGCTCGCGCGCGGGCGAGGCCATGAGCCGCGTCATGTTTTGGACGCTCGTCAAGCGCTACGCGCTGCAGGCGGGCATCACCGCACCGTTGTCGCCCCACACCTTGCGCCACGCGTTTGCGACCCATCTGCTCAACCACGGAGCCGATTTGCGCGCGGTGCAGCTGCTGCTGGGCCACGCCGACATCAGCACCACCACCATCTACACCCATGTGGCGCGCGAGCGCCTCAAGGCGGTGGTGGCGGCCCACCACCCGCGTGGTTGATGCCAAGATATTCGTTTGCTCAAAAGGGGAAAACAAAAGCCCCTGAAATTGTCAGATCTCATAGAATCGAACGCATCCTTGTGACTTCATCCGTGCGCTGCGGCGCCGGACCCCAATCGCCATGCGCACCGATTCGCCTGCTGTGCCTGTTCTGTCCCGACTGCGCGCGCATTACCGCTGGACGTCTGCGGTGCTGCTGGCGGTGGCTGCGCTGGCTTTGCTGGGCTACGCCACGCTGCAAGGCTATGCCGAATACCACCTGTTGCGCGCCGAGCGCAGTGTGGCTCTGGACCGCGCACAAAAAGCGGTGGCCCAAGCGTTGGAGCGGGCCACCGCCCATGTGGATGCCATGCGCCGCACCGGCGAAGCCCACTGGAACAGCGAACTCAGCCGCACGGTCAACTTGGCACCCCTGCGGCTCTACGAAGCCCATGCGCCAAAGGGTGCGCCGTGGGACAAGCTGCCACAGCCCATGGCCGATCAGTTTGGGGCGCTGTTTGTGGATCCGCAGGCCGGCGACAGTGTCGACAAACTCCAGGGCTTTCAGGCGCTGGCGGTGGCCACCATGCCACTGGCGGCGACGCAGCATCGGCAAGAGCCGTATTTGCAGTGGAGCTACCTCTATGACGCGCAGGGCAGTGGCACGGCCATCTATCCGGCGGTGAGCCAGACCCAATACCTGGCCATGACCCAGACACCCCATTTGCGTGCCGCGATGGACAAGGTGTTTGCCGCCGACGGCATGCGGCCGCTGCGTTTGGCCGGTCCGCGCGACAATCCCGGCCGCGGTGCGGTCTGGACCGCGCCTTATCTCGATACGGCCGGGCAGGGCATGATGGTGAGTGTGCTGGCCCCGCTCTACCACGGGGAACGTTGGTTTGCTGTGGCCGGCACCGACATCCGGCTGGCGGTGTTGGACGGCATCTTGCGTTCTCACCCCATAGGTGGCGGCCGGCTGTGGGTGGTGGACGCCAAGCAGGGCGTGCTGGCCGCCAGCGATGGGCAACAGCACCACCACACACAGGTCTCGCTCGCCGAGTTACTGCCGCAGGCGGACAGCGCTGATTTAGAGCGGCGGCCCATGTCGCCAGCGGGCTGGGAACTCTTGGCCGAGGTGCCCAGCAGCACCTTGCTGTGGACGGCCTTGGCACGTTCGCTGGGGCCACTGGCGCTGGCCTTGGGCGCGGTGTTGCTGATGGCCTTGTTGCTGCACGCGCAGCGCCGGCGGGTGGTGGACCCAGCGTTGCAGCTGGCCCAATATGTGCAAGATGTGGTGCACAACCCAGCCCAAGTGCTGCCTGCGGTGCCCGCTGCTTGGCGGCCCAGCTTTGCCCAGGTGGCCACCAGCGCGCGTGAGCGCCAGGCCATGGTCGAGGCCATCACCCGGCGCACCGAGGCGTTGGAGCGGCGGGTGCATGAGCGCACCCGCGATCTGACCACGCTCAACCACGCGCTGCAGCGCGCCAAGGCCGATGCCGAAGCCGCCAGCGCGGCCAAAAGCGCATTTCTGGCCAATATGAGCCACGAAATCCGCACCCCTATCCATGCCATCACGGGCATGACCTATCTGCTGGCCGAGGCCGATCTCAGTCCGCAGCAAAAAGAGTATGTGGATGAGGTGGTCAAAGCCAACAAACACTTGTTGCGTCTGCTCAATGCGGTGCTGGATCTGGCCAAAATCGAAGCGGGCAAGCTGGAAATCGACAGTGCGCCCTTTGACATCGACCATGTGCTGGGCAATGTGCGCTCGCTGTTTGTCCAAGAGATGCGGCAAAAGCGCATCACCTTTGACGTGCAGCGTGCCAGCAACGGCCCGGCGGTGCTGGTGGGAGACGCCCTGCGTTTGACCCAGGTGCTGGTGAATCTGGTCAACAACGCGGTCAAGTTCACCGACAGTGGCTCGGTGCAGTTGCTGGCCGACACGGAGCAGACCGATTGGGGCAAGGCACGCTTGCGACTGGAGGTGCGCGATACCGGCATTGGCATGACACACCAGCAAATGGAGCGTTTGTTCCAGCCCTTCCAGCAAGCCGACCGCCTGACCAGCCGGCGCTATGGTGGCACGGGTTTGGGCCTGACCATCGTCAAAGCGTTTGTGGAGGCCATGGGCGGCAAGATTGTGGTGCAGAGCGAGCCGGGCCAGGGTGCGGTGTTTGTGGTTGAGCTGGAGCTGCCGGTGCACAACGAGCACTTCAACCCCTCCACCACCATGCCTTTGCCGCTGGAGCTGGTGCCCGGTCTGCAGGGCAAGCGGGTGTTGCTGGCCGAGGACAATCTGGTCAACCGCCGCATTGCCCAAGAAATCCTGCAGCGCGAACAGCTCAGTGTGGAGCTGGCCGCCGATGGCGAAGAGGCTTTGCAACGCTGCAAAGAGCGCAGCTACGACTTGGTGCTGATGGATGTGCAGATGCCGCAGATGGACGGTCTGCAAGCCACCCGCCTGATTCGCCAACTGGGGGTCGACACCCCGATTGTTGCCATGACCGCCAACACGACCCTGCAGGACCGCCACGACTGTCTGGCAGCGGGCATGAGCGACTTTCTGGGCAAGCCGTTTTCGCCTGCGGCCTTGGTCAATATGGTTAAGAAGTGGTTGCTGCCGCCTGTTGCGCCACTGCCGCCTCAAGCCCCAAGCAAGAACTCCATTTCGGCCTGACTGAAACCCGCTGCTTGGCGCGCCGCTGTGTTGAACGGCGGGCGCAGGCGGGGTGCGCTGTGGGTACGGGCCAGCACCCGGTAGTGCGCCAACGGGTCCAAGCCGTGTTGTTGGCACAGCCAGCCGTACCAGCGGTTGCCAATGGCCACATGGCCAATTTCGTCGCGCAGGATGATGTCCAGAACATCCACCGCACGCAGCGCAGCCGGGCTGCCCACCTTGTGCAGCTTGGCCTGAATCAGCGGGGTGGCGTCCAGTCCGCGCGCTTCCAGCGTGCGCGGCACCAGCGCCATGCGGGCCACCACATCGTCTTGGGTTTTGACGCACATGGTCCACAGCCCGTCGTGGGCGGCGAAGTCGCCGTAGTCCTGGCCCAGCGTGCGCAGCAGCTCGCGCAGCAAGGCGAAATGCTGCGCCTCTTCATGGGCCACGCGCAGCCAGTCGCGGTAAAAAGCCTCGGGCATGCCGGCAAAACGCCACACCGCGTCCAGCGCCAGGTTGATGGCGTTGAATTCGATGTGTGCGATGGCGTGGATCAGCGCCGCCAGACCGCTGTCGGTGAAGGGCGAGCGCTGCGGCACTTGGTCGGGCGGCAGCAGGGGCGGCGCGTCGGGGCGGCCTGGCAACACGGTGCCTTCAGCCACGGCGATCGGCTCGTTGGGGTCCACGGTGGCTGCGGGCAGCGCTTGCCACAGCGCGTGGGTGGCGTTGCATTTCTCGCTCGGATCGGGCAGGGCCAGCACCGCCAGGGCCTGCTGTCGCACGTTCACAGAAGAGGTGTCGGTTGGCATCCCTACAATTCTAGGCTTCGCACTTCCCCCGCTTGACCCAAGGAGACACCCCATGGCCCTGTACGAACTCGACGGTGTAGCGCCCCAGCTGGGCGACGATGTCTGGGTCGCCGAATCCGCCCAGGTCATGGGCGCTGTGCAGCTCGGCGACAAGGCCAGTGTGTGGTTTGGCGCCACGGTGCGCGGCGACACCGAAACCATCCGCATTGGCGCGCGCAGCAACATCCAAGACGGCAGCGTGCTGCACGCCGACGAGGGCTTGCCATTGGAGATTGGCGACGACGTGACCGTGGGCCACATGGTGATGCTGCACGGTTGCACCATCGGCGACGGTTCGCTGATTGGCATTGGCGCGGTGGTGCTCAACGGTGCGCGCATCGGCAAGGGGTGTTTGGTGGGCGCGGGCTCGCTGGTCACCGAAGGCAAAACCTTTCCGGCTGGGTCGATGATCATGGGCACGCCGGCCAAAGTGGTGCGCGAACTCACGCCCGAGCAGCAGGCCGGGCTGCTGCGCAGCGCTGCGCACTACGTGGCCAACGCCGAGCGCTACACCCGTGGCTTGAAAAAAATCGGCTGAGCCCCAGTTGCCCCTCTTGTTGCGTTGAAAGAAACACCTTGTCCGAATTGCACAAATTTCTGTTTGAAGGCCTGCCGGTGCGCGGCATGCTGGTGCGCCTGACCGGCGCTTGGCAGGACATCCTGCAGCGCCGCGCGCAGGCGGGGGGTTACCCGCCACGCGTGACCGAACTGCTCGGCGAAATGACCGCTGCCGCCGCGCTGATGCAGTCCAATATCAAGTTCAATGGCGCGCTGGTGTTGCAGATTGCCGGAGATGGTCCGCTCAAAGTGGCGGTGGCCGAGGTGCAGCCCGACCTCAGCCTGCGTGCCACCGCCAAGGTCATGGGTGAGGTGGCCGACGATGCGCCGCTCTCGCACATGGTCAATGTGCACAACCAGGGCAAATGTGTCATCACCCTCGACCCCAAAGACCGCCAGCCGGGTCAGCAACCTTACCAAGGTGTGGTGCCACTGTATGGCGATCAAGGCGAGAAATTGGAGAGCTTGGCCGAGGTGCTGCAGCATTACATGTTGCAAAGCGAGCAGCTCGACACCACGCTGGTGCTTGCCGCCAACCAGGACGTGGCAGCGGGCCTGTTGATCCAGCGCCTGCCGCTGCAAGGCGAAGCCAATTTGGCGGGCAGCGGTGTGGTGCGCGGCGACGAAGATAACATCGGCCGCAACGAGGACTACCAGCGCATCGCCATCCTGGCTTCTAGCCTCAAGCGCGAGGAGCTGCTGACGCTGGACGCCGACACCATCTTGCGGCGCCTGTTTTGGGAAGAAGACGTGCGCCGCTTTGAGCCCGCCGTGGGCGAGTCTGGTCCTCGGTTTGCGTGCAGCTGCTCGCGCCAGCGGGTGGGTGCCATGCTGCAGGGGCTGGGGCGCGAAGAGGTGGAGTCCATCCTGGCCGAGCAGGGCCAGGTGGAGGTGGGCTGCGATTTTTGTGGCGCGCAGTACCGCTTTGATCCGGTGGACGCGGCCCAGTTGTTTTTGTTGCCCACGGTGCAGCCGCCCACGGGCACAGGCTTGCAGTGACGCCTTGTGTCGCAGGCTGAGGCTGCATCATCATGGGCTTGACCACGTTTCTCACCCGCCACGCGCAGGTGCTGCAGTCGGGAGCCGCACTCGTCACCGCGCTGGCGGCGGTGCTCGCCTTGATTGTGGTGCCGTGGCAGATCGCCGCCACCGAACGGGTGCAGCAAGCGCAGTCGGCGCGCGACATCTACCGCGATTTTCTGAACCTCACTGTGCAAAAGCCCGAGGTGGCGGGCGCCGACCTGTGCAGCAGCCGCGACACCCAGCTGCGCACCGCCTACGAAGCCTATGTGGACCACCTGCTCTACACCGCCGAACAGGTGCTCGACGTGAGCGAGGAGTGGGCCGTGCCCATGCAGGCGCAGATCGACAAACACCAGGCCCATATCTGCAGCTGGACCGACGCCGATCTGGCGGTGTTCTCCGATCAGGTGTTGCGCTTGCTTCAACACACCCGCCAGCGGTGCGCGGCGGTGACTGTGTGCCCGT
Source organism: uncultured Hydrogenophaga sp. (assembly GCA_964650505.1). Taxonomy (GTDB): domain Bacteria; phylum Pseudomonadota; class Gammaproteobacteria; order Burkholderiales; family Burkholderiaceae_C; genus Hydrogenophaga. The sequence continues at coordinate 11,735 of CAZYUD010000013.1, read as the reverse complement.
GATCGCTTCAACGCGGCAGGGGGTGGTGCAGCCGTCTTTTGGCGGCGATCAGCGACCGGCGAGCAAGCGCCCGAACAAGCGGTGTTCGCAGTCGGGGTCGCTGCAGCTGTCACAGCGCCAAGGCACCCGGCCCTCCGTCAGGTGTGGCTCAGCGGTGGGGGCGATGCCCAAGGGGGCCAGCGCGCGCAGCGCTTGCGCCAGGCGCTGTTCCATGGTGCCGTGAAACGTTCGGTAGGCCAGTCCAGCGGCTTGCAGCCGCTGGCGCAGCAAGGCGTCGGCGCGGGCGCGCCACTCTGGCCCGTCGCGCTGGGCACCATCGGCTTGCCAAGGCAGGTCGCAGCCCATCAGCCAGGTCTGGCTGCAGCTGCGCTGCCACGCGGTGGCCCAGGGCCACAGGCTGTCGTCGCCCCAGTACAACGCGCTGTAGGCGGCGGTCATGAAGGGGGTGGTGTCGGCCAGCACCAGCAGTGTGCCGGGTTGCAGGCGGGCTGTGTCGATGGCGGCGGCCTGGGCGCGGGCGATCTCCGCTTGTTCGTGGGATTGTGGTGTGCGCCCGTGTTGGATCACCCAGTGACGCAAGGTTTCGTCCACCACCTGCACCGCCCAGCCTTGTAACTGCAGGGCATGGGCCAGCGCAGTGGTCAAGGCGGTTTTGCCGCTGCATTCACCGCCGATCAAGGCGATCACCGGCGCGGCGCTGGGCGAGCCGCCCGCTGTGCTGCGCCCCACCGCGCTCATGGCCTCGGTTGGGCGATCTGAACGAAGATTTCGTTGGGCTTAACCATGCCCAGCTCCATGCGGGCCAGCTCTTCCACCATGTCCAGGCCTTCTTCCAGATCGCGCACCTCGCTGGCGATCTGGTCGTTGCGGCGCTGGGCGTCGGTGTTGTCGGCTTGCAGGGCGGCGAGCTGCTGGCGCATGGCGCTGACTTCGGGCAGGCTGCCGCGGCCGAGCCACAGCTGCGCCTGCAGCACCAGCAGCAAACCCAGCAACACCGCAGACACCCCGTATCGAGCCAGCATGGTCGTCCTCACATCCGCCGTCGGCGGCGATCAGCGCAGATTGTAGAAAGCCGCGCGGCCGGGGTACACCGCCACGTCGCCGAGGTCTTCCTCGATGCGCAGCAGCTGGTTGTACTTGGACATGCGGTCCGAGCGCGACAGCGATCCGGTCTTGATCTGGCCGGCGTTGGTGCCCACCGCGATGTCGGAGATGGTGTTGTCTTCGGTCTCGCCCGAGCGGTGGCTGATGACGGCGGTGTAACCGGCGCGCTTGGCCATCTCGATGGCGGCAAAGGTTTCGCTCAGGGTACCGATCTGGTTGATCTTGATCAGGATCGAGTTGGCGATGCCCTTGTCAATGCCTTCTTTCAAGATCTTGGTGTTGGTGACAAACAGGTCGTCGCCGACGATCTGCACTTTTTTGCCCAGGCGGTCGGTCAGCAGTTTCCAGCCGTCCCAGTCGCCTTCGGCCATGCCGTCTTCGATGCTGATGATGGGGTATTTGTCGACCCAGGTCGCCAGCACGTTGGTCCACTCTTCGGCCGACAGCACCAGGCCTTCGCCTTCGAGGTGGTACTTGCCGTCTTTGTAGAACTCGCTGGCGGCGCAGTCCAGGCCCAGAGCAATCTGCTCACCGGCGGTGTAGCCGGCGTTGCTGATGGCTTCCAGAATCATTTGCAGCGCGGCTTCGTGGCTGGGCACATTGGGCGCAAAGCCGCCTTCGTCGCCCACGGCAATGCTCATGCCCTTGTCGTGCATGATTTTCTTCAAGGCGTGGAACACCTCGGCGCCCCAGCGCAGCGCTTCGCGGAACGACGGTGCGCCCACGGGGATGATCATCAACTCTTGGAGGTCGAGGTTGTTGTTGGCGTGTGCGCCACCGTTGACCACGTTCATCATCGGCACGGGCATTTGCACCGCGCTCATGCCACCGAAATAACGGTACAGCGGCAAGCCGGCTTCTTCGGCGGCGGCGCGGGCCACGGCCATGGACACCGCCAACATGGCGTTGGCGCCCAGGCGGCTCTTGTTGTCGGTGCCGTCCAAGTCGATCAGGGTCTTGTCGAGGAAAGCCTGCTCGGACGCGTCGAGGCCCAGCACGGCTTCGCTGATTTCGGTGTTGATGTGCTCCACCGCCCTGAGCACACCCTTGCCCAGGTAGCGGCTCTTGTCGCCGTCGCGCAGCTCGATGGCCTCGCGGCTGCCGGTGGAGGCGCCCGAGGGCACGGCGGCGCGGCCCATCACGCCGGACTCCAGCAACACGTCGCATTCGACGGTGGGGTTGCCTCGGCTGTCCAGCACTTCGCGGCCGACGATGTCAACAATTGCGCTCATGGGTTCCTTTCGGTGGGAGTTTGAATCAATGGGGTTCAGATGACCGGGGCGTCCACGCCCTCGACCAGAATCATGTTGAAGTGTGAGGTGGCGCCTTCGCGCTGGGCGCGCGCTTGGCGGTACATCTCACCGTCGTAAAAAGCCTTGGCCTGCGCAAAGCTCGGAAAACGCAGCATCGCCACGCGCGCCGGTTGCCAGTCGCCTTCCAGCGTTTCGCATTGGCCGCCGCGCACCAGGTATTCACCGCCAGCGGCCTTGACCGCCGCCGGCGCTGCGGCCATGTACTGTTTGTACTGCTCCAGATCGGAGATCTGCATGTCGACGATCAGGTAGGCGGCGGGCATGGTTCAGGCCTTGTTGCGCTGTTGCTGGTCGAGCGCCGCGCGCACATAGGCGTTGAACAGCGGGTGCCCGTCCCACGGGGTGGATTTGAACTCGGGGTGGAACTGCACACCGACGTACCACGGATGCACGTTTTGCGGCAGCTCGACGATTTCGGTCAGGTGCTCGCGCTGGGTCAGGGCCGAAATCACCAGCCCGGCGTCGCGCAGGCGCTGCAGGTACTGTTCGTTGGCCTCATAGCGGTGGCGGTGGCGCTCGGTCACCACGTCACCGTAAATTTGGTGGGCCAGCGTGCCCTGGGCCACGTCCGAGCTTTGCGCGCCCAAGCGCATGGTGCCGCCCAAGTCGGAGTTGGCGTCGCGCTTTTGCACCGTGCCATCGGCGTCTTGCCATTCGTCGATCAGCGCGATCACCGGGTGTGGCGTCTGCGGGTCAAATTCGGTGCTGTTGGCGCCCGCCAAGCCCGCTTGGTGGCGCGCGTATTCGATGGTGGCCACTTGCATGCCCAAGCAAATGCCGAGGTAAGGCACCTTGTGCTCACGGGCGAAGCGGGCGGCGCAAATCTTGCCTTCCACCCCGCGTTTGCCAAAGCCGCCGGGCACCAAAATGGCATCGAACGCGCCCAGCGTCTCAGCCACGTTGTCGGGTGTGATGGTTTCCGAATCGATGTAGGTGATCTGCGCCTTGACGTGGTTTTTCATGCCGGCGTGGCGCAACGCCTCATTGAGCGATTTGTAGCTGTCGCTCAGGTCCACGTACTTGCCGACCATGGCGATGTGCACCGTGCCTTGGGGGTGCAGCACTTCGTGCACCAAATCGTCCCAGCGCTTGAGCTTGGCGGGCGGTGTGTTCAAGCGCAGCTTGTCGCAGATCAGGCCATCAAGCCCCTGCTCATGCAGCATGCGCGGCACCTTGTAGATGGTGTCCACGTCCCACATGCTGATGACGCCCCATTCGGGCACGTTGGAGAAGAGTGAAATCTTGCTGCGCTCTTCGTCCGGGATCGGCCGGTCGGCGCGGCACAGCAACACGTCGGCCTGGATGCCAATCTCGCGCAGCTTCTGCGCCGTGTGCTGGGTGGGCTTGGTTTTGAGCTCACCAGCGGCCGCGATCCACGGCACATACGACAGGTGCACAAAAGCCGAGTTGCCCGGGCCCATGCGCAGGCTCATTTGGCGCACCGCTTCCAAAAAGGGAAGCGACTCGATGTCGCCCACGGTGCCACCAATTTCCACAATCGCCACATCCACCGCGTCGGGCGTGTCCACGCCCGCGCCGCGCTTGACGTATTCCTGAATTTCGTTGGTGATGTGTGGAATCACCTGCACGGTTTTGCCCAAGTAGTCGCCGCGGCGCTCCTTCTCCAGCACCGACTGGTAAATCCGGCCAGTGGTGAAGTTGTTGGCTTGGGTCATGCGCGTTTCAATGAAACGCTCGTAGTGGCCCAAGTCGAGGTCGGTCTCGGCGCCGTCGTTGGTGACAAACACCTCGCCGTGCTGGAAGGGCGACATGGTGCCCGGGTCCACGTTGATGTAGGGGTCGAGCTTGATGAGGGTGACTTTGAGGCCGCGCGATTCAAGCAGGGCGGCCAAAGACGCGGCGGCGACTCCCTTGCCCAGGGAGGACACCACACCGCCGGTGACGAACACAAATTTGGTCATGACACACGCAGGCCCGCGCCTGCCGAGGTGGAAATGGGAATTATAAAAGGCCGCCCACCCGGCGCGGTTCCGAACCCGGTACGGCGCCGCAGGGTCAGAGCCGTTGCGCCCAGGCCGCTGCGTCAAAACCCACGGTGACCCCGCCGCCATGGGCACTGTCCCACTCCACCACCGGGCGTTTGATGACCGATGGCGTGGCGAGCGCCAGTGCCTTGGCGCTGGCCGCGTCGTTGACAGCGGCCTTGGTGGCGTCGTCGAGGCCGCGCCAGGTGGTGCCCTTGCGGTTGATCAGCACCGTCCAGTCCTGGGTGGCGAGCCAGCGATCGACCATGTCCGGGCTCAGGCCCTGTTTTTTGAAATCGTGAAATTCCGCGTTCAGACCATGCTCTTGCAGCCAGGCGCGCGCTTTTTTCACCGTGTCGCAGTTGGGAATGCCGTGGATCTTGATCATGGGCACATTGTGGCCCACGGGCGAGTCCCCATGCCGCCAAGCCCGAGCGCGTGGTGGGACAATCGCGCGCCATGAACACCTCCGCTGCCCCCACACCGCACACCCTGGACGATTGGCTGGCCCATTGCGAGCGCCTGCACCCGGTCACCATCGACATGGGTTTGGAGCGTGTGCGCCGCGTGGCACAGCGCATGAATCTGGCGCTCAGCTGCCCAGTCATTACCGTGGCAGGCACCAACGGCAAAGGCTCCACCTGCGCCATGTTGGAGGCGATCTACGCCGAGGCCGGTTTCAGCACCGGCGTCTACACCTCGCCGCATTTGGTGCATTTTCAAGAGCGCTGCCGCTTGAACACCTCACCGGTCGACCCTGACACCCTGCTGCCAGCTTTTGCCGAGGTGGAGTCGGCGCGCTTGGACGCCAGCGACGGGTATGGCCCGATCAGCTTGAGTTATTTCGAATTCACCACTTTGGCCATTTTGCGCACGATCGAGCGCGCCGGCGTTGATGTGGCGATTTTGGAGGTGGGCTTGGGCGGGCGGCTCGATGCGGTCAACATCGTCGACACCGATTGCGCCATCGTCACCAGCATCGACCTGGACCACACCGCCTTGCTCGGCCCCGACCGCGAGAGCATCGGCCGCGAGAAAGCCGGCATCCTGCGCGCTGGTCGCCCGGTGGTGGTGAGCGACCCGGCCCCACCCAACTCGCTGCTGGACCACGCCGCCGCCCTGGGCGCCGACCTGTGGCGGGTGGGCAAAGACTTTCATTTTGGCGGAGACAAGCAGCAGTGGGGCTGGGCCACACACCCCGAACGCGGAGGCCGGCGCTACAGCGGCTTGGCCTACCCAGCGCTGCGGGGGGCCAACCAGTTGCTCAACGCCTCTGGCGTGCTGGCAGCGGTGGAGGTGCTGCGCCCGCGCTTGCCGGTGACGGTGCAGGCGGTGCGCAATGGCTTGGCGCTGGTCAGTTTGCCGGGCCGCTTTCAAATCGTGCCGGGCCAGCCCACGCTGGTGCTCGATGTGGCCCACAACCCACATTCGGTGGCGGCGCTGACCGAAAACCTCGATGCCATGGGCTTTTACCCGCGCACCCACGCGGTCATCGGCGCCATGGCCGACAAAGACCTGCCCACCATGCTGGCGCGGGTGGCACCGTTGGTCGACCATTGGTACCCCTGCGATTTACCGACGCCGCGCGCGTCTTCGGGTGCCGCGCTGGCTGAAGTGCTGGGGGCGCTGCCCAAGCCTTTGTCGGGTGCACAGGCCACTGTGTCCGAGCCCTGGACCAGCCCCGCTGCGGCCCTGGCGGCGGCGGTCGCTGCAGCAGACCCCGCTGATAGAATCGTGGTCTTTGGTTCCTTCTACACCGTGGGCGGGGTCCTTCAAGATGGGGTGCCGCGTCTGACGGCGCCGCATCTGGCTCCCGATGGCGCTGGTGCCGCCGGTGCCGCACCGGCCCATTGACTCCGCACCGGTGCTCCGCGCGACCTGCCCATGTTCAAGCCACGATCCACAGCCGCAGCCTCCGACGCCACCCCCGCTTCTATCGAGGCGATTCGTGTGCGCGCCCGGCAGCGCTTGATCGGTGCTGCGGTGTTGGTGGGCATTGGGGTGATTGGTTTCCCGCTCGTGTTTGACACCGAGCCGCGGCCCCTCTCGGCCGACGTGCCGATCGACATTCCAGCCCGGCAAATGAGCACTCCGGCGCCCGTTGTGTCGGTGGCAACGGCCGAGGCATCCAAGACCCCGGTGGCCGCCCAAGAATCGTTGGACGACAAAGAACAAGTGATTGCGCCACAAGCACCGGTGGCCCCAGAGCCGTCCGCAGTGGCCGCACCCCAGCCAGCGCCGGCACCCAAGCCCGCTGAAAAACCAGCCGAAAAACCGACTGGAAAAGCCGCCGATAAGAGTCCCAACCCGGCCGCCGACAAGCTGCCCACCACCAACACCCGCATCGTGGTGCAGGTGGGCGCGTTTTCAGATGCCGCCAAAGCGCGCGAGGCGCGTTTGAAGCTGGAGCGCGCCGGTTTGCCCACCTACACCAATGTGGCCAAAACACCGGACGGCGAGCGCATCCGGGTGCGCATGGGGCCGTTCAAGACCAAAGCCGAGGCCGACAAGGCCGCCGCGCGGGCCAAAGCCCTCGGTCTAGAGGCTGGCTTGTATTGGTTGTGACCGGCTCTTCTTTATTTCTGTTGCCATGAACACACTGGCTGTGGTCGATTGGCTCACCCTTGTGGTGCTGGCGCTTTCCCTGCTCTGGGGGCTGTGGCGTGGTTTGGTGCACGAGGTTTTGGGTTTGCTGGGCTGGGTGCTGGCGTTTTGGATGGCGCAGCGCTACGGCCCGGTGCTGGCACCGTTCATCACAGTGCTGCAGAGCGAGGCCCTGCGTTTGGCATTGGCGTTTTTTGGCGTGTTTTTGGCGACGGTGCTGTCGGTGGCTGTGGCCATTTGGTTTCTGGGAAAGGCTATGTCCGCGGTCGGCTTGCGGCCCATTGACCGTGTGCTGGGGGCGCTGTTCGGCGTGCTGCGTGCGCTGGTGCTGCTGCTGGCGCTGGGCATGCTGGTGCATGTTGCCGGTTGGCAGGGCAGCGCTTGGTGGAGCGGCTCTGTGGCTGGCCCTTGGATCACTTGGGCTTTGCAGGCGGGCAAGTCCTGGATGCCCACATCGTGGGCGGCGTATTTGTGAAGAGATTGGGGTAATTCCATGTGTGGCATTGTTGGCGTGGTCAGTGACGCTCCGGTCAACCAGCTGATTTACGACGCCTTGCTGCTCTTGCAGCACCGCGGGCAAGACGCCGCGGGCATCGTGACGCAGCAGGGGCGCAAGTTTTTTATGCACAAGGCCAAGGGCATGGTGCGCGACGTGTTTCGCACCCGCAACATGCGCGCCTTGCCTGGCAACTGCGGCCTGGGCCAGGTGCGCTACCCCACGGCGGGCAACGCGTTCAGCGAAGAAGAGGCCCAGCCCTTTTACGTGAACGCGCCGTATGGCCTGGTGATGGTGCACAACGGCAACCTGACCAATGCCAAAGCGCTGAAACAGGAGCTGTTCCAGACTGACCACCGCCACATCAACACCGAAAGCGACTCCGAGGTGCTGCTCAACGTGTTGGCGCACGAGCTGGAAAAATCCACCCGGGGCGTGGAGTTGCGGCCCGAGGACGTGTTCGCGGCGGTGCGCGGTGTGCACCAGCGCATCAGGGGCTCGTATGCGGTGATCGCGCTGATCGCAGGCCACGGTCTGCTGGCCTTTCGCGACCCGTTTGGCATCCGCCCGCTGTGCCTGGGCCGCCAAGGCGCCAGCGTCATGTTGGCCAGCGAGTCGGTGTCGTTGGAGGGCAATGGCTTTGTGTTTGAACGCGACATCGCTCCCGGTGAAGCCGTGTTTGTGGATCTGCAAGGCCAGGTCCACCGCGCCGCCTGTGCGCCAGCGCGTGGGCATCACCCGTGTATTTTTGAATACGTGTATTTGGCGCGGCCCGATTCGGTGCTCGACGGCATTTCGGTCTATCAGGCGCGCCTCAACATGGGCGTCACCTTGGCCAAGCGCGTGGTGTCGGCCGTGCCGCCCAATGAGATCGATGTGGTCATTCCGATCCCTGAATCTTCGCGCCCCAGCGCCATGGAGCTGGCGCAGCTCATTGGCCGCCCCTACCGCGAAGGGTTTGTGAAAAACCGCTACGTGGGCCGCACCTTCATCATGCCGGGGCAGGCGGTGCGCAAAAAATCGGTGCGCCAAAAGCTCAACGTCATTGGCAGCGAATTCAAAGGCCGCAACGTGCTGTTGGTGGACGACTCCATCGTGCGCGGCACCACGAGCCGAGAAATTGTGCAAATGGCGCGCGAGGCTGGCGCCCGCAAGGTCTACTTGGCCAGCGCCGCACCGCCAGTGCGCTTCCCCAACGTCTACGGCATCGACATGCCCACGCCCGACGAGCTGGTGGCCCACGGCCGCACCGTCGACGAGGTGCGCGCCATCATCGGTTGCGACGCGCTGATTTACCAAGACCTCGATGCGATGAAACAGGTGGTGGGTGCGCTCAACCCAGCGTTGCAAGGTTTTGACGCCTCTTGCTTTGACGGTGTGTACGTCACAGGCGACATCAGCGCCGACGAAGTGGCCGCCATCAACCTGGGCCGCGACCGCAGCGAGGAGGGCGACACCGACACCTCGCGCCTGGCCTTGCCCAACAACCTGGACGCCTGAGTGAGCATGAAACCTTTGCACCCGCAAACCCTGGCCGTGCGCGCTGCGGTGGATCGCACCGCTTACGGCGAAAACTCCGAAGCGCTGTTCCTCACCAGCGGCTATGTGCAGCCCTCGGCCGAGGCCTCGGCGCGCCGTTTTGCCGGCGAGGAAGACGGCTACACCTATGGCCGCACCGGCAACCCCACGGTGTCGAGCTTTGAAATGCGCTTGGCCGCCATGGAGGGCACCGAGGCTTGCATGGCCACCGCCTCCGGCATGGCCGCAGTGATGCTGATGTGCTTCAGCCTGCTCAAGTCGGGCGACCATGTGGTCATGTCGCAGTCGATGTTTGGCTCCACGCTCAAGCTCATCGGTTCGGAATTCGCCCGTTTTGGCGTTGAGACCTCGGTGGTGCCACAGACCGATCTGGCGGCATGGCGCGCGGCCATCCGACCCGGCACCACCCGCTTGCTGTTCGCCGAAACCCCGACCAACCCGCTCGGTGAGGTGTGCGACATCGCCGCCTTGGCCGACCTGGCGCACAACGCCGGTGCGCTGCTGTGTGTCGACAACTGCTTTGCCACCCCCGCGCTGCAACGCCCGGTTGAGCTGGGCGCCGACATGGTCATGCACTCGGGCACCAAATACCTCGACGGACAGGGCCGTGTCATGGCGGGCGCGCTGTGTGCCACCGAGGCCTTGGTGCGCGAAAAACTGCTGCCGGTGCAAAAGAACTCCGGCATGGTGCTCTCGCCCTTCAACGCTTGGGTGGTGCTCAAAGGCCTGGAAACGCTTGACCTGCGCATGAAGGCGCAAAGCGCCCAAACCCTGGCGCTGGCGCAATGGCTCGAAGCCCATCCGGCCGTGGCCCGGGTGTATTACCCCGGTTTGGCCAGCCACCCGCAGCACGAGCTGGCCATGCGGCAGATGGGTGGGCTCGGTGGTGCGGTGCTGTCGTTCGACGTCAAAGCCGGCGGCCCCGAGCAAGCGCGCGCGCGCGCTTTCCACGTGCTGGACGCCTTGCAGGTGCTCTCGCTCTGCACCAACCTGGGCGACACCAAAACCCTGTGCACCCATCCCGCCAGCACATCGCACGGCAAGCTCGCTGAAGCGCAGCGCCAAGCCGCTGGCATTGGCCAAGGCCTCATCCGCGTGGCGGTGGGCTTGGAGCACCTGTCCGATATTCAAACCGATCTTGACCGCGGGCTTTCCACGCTCGCCTGATGCACCGATGACCACTCCCGTTCGCACCCGTTTTGCCCCGTCGCCCACCGGTTTTATCCACCTCGGCAATATCCGCTCGGCCCTCTACCCTTGGGCCTTCGCCCGCAGCACCGGCGGCGCCTTCATTCTGCGCATCGAAGACACCGACCTCGAGCGTTCCTCGCAAGCGGCGGTGGACGTGATTCTGGAAGGCATGCAGTGGCTCGGCCTCAATCCCGACGAAGGCCCGTTCTACCAAATGCAGCGCATGGAGCGCTACAAGGCGGTGCTGGCCGAGATGGTGGCGGGAGGTCACGTCTATCCTTGCTACATGAGTGTCGAAGAACTCGACGCCCTGCGCGAGCGGCAGATGGAAAACAAGGAAAAGCCGCGCTACGACGGCACCTGGCGACCAGAGCCCGGCAAGGTGCTGCCGCCGGTGCCCGAGGGCGTCAAGCCGGTGCTGCGCTTCAAGAACCCGCAAGGTGGCGTGGTGGCCTGGGACGACAAATGCAAAGGCCGCATCGAATTCAGCAACGATGAGCTTGACGACCTCGTGATCGCTCGCCCCGACGGCACGCCCACCTACAACTTCTGTGTGGTGGTCGACGACATCGACATGGCCATCACCCACGTCATCCGCGGCGACGACCACGTCAACAACACGCCGCGCCAGATCAACATCTTCCGCGCGCTCGGTAAAGAGCCGCCGGTCTACGCCCACCTGCCCACCGTGCTCAACGAGCAGGGCGAGAAGATGAGCAAGCGCAACGGCGCCAAGCCGGTGACCCAATACCGCGACGAAGGCTACCTGCCCGACGCCATGATGAACTACCTGGCGCGCCTGGGCTGGAGCCACGGCGACGACGAAATCTTCAGCCGCGAGCAGTTTCTGCAGTGGTTCAACCTCGACCACCTGGGCACGAGTGCGGGCCGTTTTGACGACGCCAAGCTGCGCTGGGTCAACGCCCAACACCTCAAAGCCATGCCCGACGCCGAGTTGGCCGATCGGGTGCGTCCCTTCTTGGCGCAACGTGGCATCCAGGCCGATGAGCGTCTGGTCGGCATGTGTGCGCTGTTCAAAGACCGCTGCGACACCCTGGTGGCGCTGGCCGACTGGGTGCAGGCCTTTTACGGCGATGTGTCGCCCACCGATGCCGACCTGGCCCAGCACGTCACCGAGGCGGTGCGTCCGGCCATTGCCCAGCTGGCGCAGAAGCTGCAGGCCTGCGCGTGGGACAAGGCCAGCATTGCCGCTGCGCTCAAAGAAGTCTTGACCGCCACTGGCCTGAAGATGCCCCAACTCGCCATGCCGGTGCGGGTGCTGGTCATGGGCACGCCCAACACCCCGTCGCTGGATGCGGTGCTGGCCTTGCACGATCAAAAAAATGTGATCGCTCGTTTGCAAAAGGCATAAAAGCTGGTCTATAATCGTGGTCTTGCTGATGCACACAGCGAGTTGCAAAACAAAGCGGTGTGTTGAAAGCAGATGTGGGGGTATAGCTCAGCTGGGAGAGCGCTTGCATGGCATGCAAGAGGTCAGCGGTT
>CAZYUD010000012.1:0-101464 GCA_964650505.1 uncultured Hydrogenophaga sp. | reverse complement strand
GCGCGCGCATCACCGGCAGCCTGCACATGACCATCCAGACCGCCGTGCTGGTGGAGACGCTGCAGGCGCTGGGCGCCGACGTGCGCTGGGCCTCGTGCAACATCTTCAGCACCCAGGACCACGCCGCCGCCGCGCTGGTGGCCGCCGGCACGCCGGTGTTCGCCTACAAGGGCGAGAGCCTGCGCGACTACTGGGACTACACGCACCGCATCTTCGAGTTCGGGCCCAAGGGCAGCGAGGCCGAAGGCCCGAACATGATCCTGGACGACGGCGGCGACGCGACGCTGCTGATGCACCTGGGCAAGCGTGCCGAGCACAACGCCTCGGTGATCGCCAACCCCGGCTCCGAGGAGGAGCGCGAGCTCTTCGCCGCCATCCGCGCCAAGCTCGCCACCGACCCCACCTGGTACAGCCGCAAGTCGGCCAAGATCATCGGCGTGACCGAAGAGACGACCACCGGCGTGCACCGCCTGAACGAGATGAGCGCCAAGGGCACGCTGATGTTCCGCGCCATCAACGTCAACGACTCGGTCACCAAGAGCAAGTTCGACAACCTCTACGGCTGCCGCGAATCGCTGGTCGACTCGATCAAGCGCGCCACCGACGTGATGATCGCCGGCAAGGTCGCTTGTGTGGCCGGTTACGGCGACGTGGGCAAGGGATCGGCCCAAGCCCTGCGCGCCCTGAGCGCCCAGGTGTGGGTGACAGAGATCGACCCGATCAACGCCCTGCAGGCCGCGATGGAAGGCTTCAAGGTTGTGACCATGGAATACGCCGCCGACAAGGCCGACATTTTTGTCTCGGCCACCGGCAACAAGAACGTGATCCGCTACGAGCACATGGCCGCCATGAAAGACGAGGCCATCGTCTGCAACATCGGCCACTTCGACAACGAGATCGACGTCGCCTCGCTGGAAAAGCTGCAGTGGGACGAGATCAAGCCGCAGGTCGACCACGTCATCTTCCCCGATGGCAAAAAGATCACCTTGCTGGCCAAGGGCCGCTTGGTGAACTTGGGCTGCGCCACCGGTCACCCGAGCTTTGTGATGAGCTCGTCGTTCGCCAACCAGACCATCGCCCAGATCGAGCTGTTCACCAAGTCCGACCAGTACGAAGCCGGCAAGGTCTATGTGCTGCCCAAGCACCTCGACGAGAAGGTGGCGCGCCTGCACCTGAAGAAAGTCGGCGCCATGCTGACCGAGCTGACCGACGAGCAGGCCGCCTACATCGGTGTGTCCAAGCAAGGTCCGTACAAGGCCGCGACGTACCGGTATTGATGCGCGCCGACCAGCTGCTTGTTGACCGAGGGCTTGCGTCGAGCAAATCGCAGGCCCAACGCTTTATTGCGTCGGGCGTGCGTTGGCGCCTGTCTGGCGGCGATTGGAAACGGGTAGCCAAAAACGGCGAGGAGCTGCGCGAGACGGCGGAGCTGGAGTTGCTGGACGCCGCCGAGTCGCGTTTTGTCTCGCGCGGCGGCCTCAAGCTCGACGGCGCGCTGCAGCACTGCGGGCTGGATGTGAGCGGCCTGCGCTGCCTGGATGTGGGGCAGAGCACCGGCGGCTTCACCGACTGTTTGTTGCAGCGGGGCGCCGCGCAGGTGGTGGGCGTGGACGTGGGCCAAGGCCAGTTGCACCCGCGTCTGCGCGCCGATCCTCGGGTGCTGTGTGTGGAGAAATGCAACGCGCGCGAACTGAGCGCTGCGTCGCTGGCAGCGGCCGGCGATGCAGCGGCGCCGTTTGACCTGATCGTGGGCGACTTGTCCTTCATTTCGCAGACGCTGGTGTGGCCAGCCATCGTGCCTTTGCTGGCGTCGCAGGGCCAGTCGTTCGCAGGGCCGTCCCAAGAACGGCTGCACCCCCCTGGGGGGCCTGGCACAGCCAGGGTTGGGGGCAAGGGATTGTTGATGCTGGTCAAGCCGCAGTTTGAGTTGCAGCCGGAGCACATCGGCAAAGGCGGACTGGTGAAGGACGCCGCAAGTTACGCGCTGGTACAGCAACGCATCGCACAAGCTTGTGCCGATCACGGCTTGCAGATGCGGGATTTTTTTGACAGCCCCATCACCGGTGGTGATGGCAACCGAGAGTTTTTTGTATGGGCTTGCCGGTAAGTTTTGAATTTTTCCCGCCCAAGACGCCCGAAGGCGCTGAGAAGCTGCGCGGCGTGCGCCAACAGCTGTACGCGCGCGCGCCCGAGTTTTGTTCGGTCACCTACGGCGCGGGCGGATCGACCCAACAAGGCACGTTCGACACGGTGCGCGAGATCTTGGCCGAGGGCGTGAGCGCCGCCTCGCATTTTTCCTGCATCGGTGCCACCAAGGCCAGCGTGCGGGAGCAGCTCGCCACCCTCAAAGCCATGGGCGTGAAGCGCCTGGTGGCCTTGCGCGGCGATTTGCCCAGCGGCTATGGTGTGGGCGGTGAATTCCACTACGCCAGCGACTTGGTGGCCTTTATCCGCGCCGAAACGGGGCGTGACTTTCACATCGAGGTCGCAGCCTACCCCGAGGTGCACCCGCAGGCCAAATCGCCGGAGGCCGATTTGCAGGCCTATGTGACCAAGGTCAAAGCCGGTGCCGACTCGGCCATCACCCAATATTTCTACAACAGCGACGCCTATTTCCGTTTTGTGGACGACGCCCACAAACTCGGTGCCGATGTGCCTGTGGTGCCGGGCATCATGCCGATCACCAGCTCGTCGCAACTGCTGCGTTTTTCCGACGCGTGTGGTGCCGAGATTCCGCGCTGGATCCGCTTGCGCCTGCAAGCTTTTGACGACGACACAGCGTCGATCAAGGCCTTTGGTCTGGACGTGGTCACCGACTTGTGTGACCAGTTGCGCAACGCCGGTGTGCCAGCGCTGCACTTCTACAGCATGAACCAAAGCGCGCCTACGCTGGCCATTCTCGATCGGCTGCAACTCGGTTAAGGTAACGCCTTGCTGTTGATCAAGGGGGCGGTATGCGGCAGTTAACGCGTTTGGGATGGCTGGTATTGGCCTTGGCCAGTGCCGGCGCCACAGTGGCACACGGCACCGACGATGCCGCAGCAGTGGCCGTCGACGCCCCTGTTGATGCGCCAGAGCCAGAGCCGCTGGAGGCCGCCACCCCGCCGTTGCCGGTCTCCAATGAAGGGGTGCTATCGCTGTCCCCGGCCCCAGCGCCTGAGACCGCCGACGGCGGCTCACACGCCTTGCTCAAGTCCGGTCTGGCGTCGTGGTATGGACCGGGTTTTCATGGCCGGCGCACCGCCAACGGCGAGCGCTACAACATGCACGAACTGACCGCCGCCCACCGCTACCTGCCCTTTGGCACCCTGCTCATGGTGCGCAGTGTGCACACCGGCAAGACGGTGGTGGTGCGGGTGAACGACCGTGGCCCTTACAAACACCAGCGTGTTCTGGATTTGAGCCGGGCCGCCATGGACGCGCTGGGTGTGCTCGGTCGGGGCGTCACCCAGGTTGAAGTGTGGGTACAGTCGCACCAGCTCGAAGACTTTCAAGCCAGGACCGAGCGCTTTTTCAGCCGCCACCCGGGCAGCGCGCCCAAGTCCGCCACCCCCCAACGTTCGGCGCCAACGCCCCAACGCCCCTGACACCTTTTGCACCGGAGACAAGACCATGAAACTCGACACCCTCGCCGTGCACGGCGGCTACACGCCCGACCCCACCACCAAAGCGGTGGCTGTGCCGATCTACCAAACGGTGGCCTATGCCTTCGACAACACCCAGCACGGCGCCGACCTGTTTGACCTGAAGGTGCCGGGCAACATTTACAGTCGCATCATGAACCCCACCAACGGGGTGCTCGAAGCGCGGGTGGCGGCGCTCGAAGGCGGCATTGGTGCCCTGGCCGTGGCCTCGGGCATGGCGGCCATTGCGTACGCGATCCAGACCATCGCCGAGGCCGGCGACAACATCGTTTCGGCCAGCACGCTGTACGGCGGCACCTACAACCTGTTCGCCCACACCTTCCCGCAACAAGGCATCACGGTGCGCTTTGCCGACCCGCGCGACCCTGCGGCGTTTGCCGCGCTGATCGACGAGCGCACCAAGGCCATTTACTGCGAATCGGTCGGCAACCCGCTGGGCAACGTGACCGATATCGGCGCGTTGGCCAAGGTGGCGCACGCCGCTGGTGTGCCGCTGATCGTCGACAACACCGTGCCCAGCCCCTACCTGTGCCGTCCGTTTGAACACGGCGCCGACATCGTGGTGCACTCGCTGACCAAATACCTCGGTGGCCACGGCACCAGCATCGGTGGCGCCATCGTCGACAGTGGCAAGTTCCCCTGGGCCGAGCACAAAGCGCGCTTCAAGCGCCTGAACGAACCCGACGTGAGCTACCACGGCGTGGTCTACACCGAGGCCCTGGGGGCGGCCGCTTACATCGCCCGCGCCCGCGTGGTGCCGCTGCGCAACATGGGCGCCGCGCTTTCGCCCATGAACGCGTTCCAGATCCTGCAAGGCATCGAAACCCTGGCGCTGCGCATGGACCGGATTTGTGAGAACGCGGTCAAGGTCGCCACCCACCTCAAGAACCACCCCAAGGTCGGCTGGGTCAACTACGCCGGCCTGCCCGACCACAAAGACCACGCGCTGGTGCAGAAATACATGGGTGGTCGCGCCTCGGGCATCATCAGCTTTGGCCTCAAGTCCGACGACGCGATTGCCGCCGGCGCGCGCTTCCAGGACGCACTGGCGCTGTTCACCCGCCTGGTGAACATCGGCGACGCCAAGTCGCTGGCCTGCCACCCCGCCACCACCACCCACCGCCAACTCAACGCCGACGAAATGAAAAAGGCCGGTGTCAGCCCCGACATGGTGCGGCTGTCGATTGGCATTGAGCACATCGACGATCTGATCGCGGACTTGGAGCAGGCGCTAGACCGGGTTTAACCCCCCCTGCGCCGCTGCGCGGCTTCCCTCTGAGGGGGTCCACACCAGCGGCCCGTCGGAGCCGGTTCCGCGGTGTGTGCTGGCTTCAGTCACGCGCGCCGGATGGGCGCTTGGCCATCGTGCTTTGGCTTTTGTGGGTTTGTCACAGCGTGACGGGTTCGTCGAAGGCTTTGCCCCAGAGCAGCAGGCGGTAGCTTCGGTGTTCGGGCACCCAGTAGGGGTCGGATTCGATGAGTTGCACCGCCCGCTCGCGGTGGCTCACTTCCAGCACCGACAGGCCGCCAACAAAGTGGCCTTGGGCGTCTTCGCGCAGACCGCCGGCGATGCCGATTTCGTTGGCGTGCTGGCGCAGGTAGGCCAGGTGCGCGGCTTCCCGTTCGGCGCGCACCGCCATCATCGCCGGCGTGTCTTCAAACAGGGCCACATACCCCATGCTGGCCATGGCAGCGGCTCAGCGCTCGTCGTAGCTCACCACCAGCGTGTCGGTGGTCGGCCGGGCCTGGCAGCTGAGCACAAAACCTTTGTCGGTTTCCCAAGGCTCCAAGGTGAAGTTTTTGTCCATGGTCACCGCGCCTTGCAGTACCTTGGCGCGGCAGGTGCAGCACACGCCGCCTTTGCACGACCAGGGCAGGTCCAGGCCGGCGTTCAACGCCACGTCCAGCACACGTTCGTCTTTGTTCATCCACAGCGGGTGCGACTTGCCGTCCACCACCACCGTCAGTTGCACCTCGCCGCTGGCGCGCACCGCCGGCTGGCCAAGCACAGCGGTCTGGCGTTGGCCAGCGGGCAGAGCTTCCAGCGTCGGTGAGGTGAAGCGTTCGGTGTGGATGCGGTCGGGCCGCACACCGGCGTCCAGCAAGGCCTTTTCTGTGCTCTCGATCATCGCCTCCGGGCCACAAATGAACACCTCGTCCATGCTGCCCACCGGCAGCAGCGCGTCGATGATCTGGCGCACTTTGTCGCCGTCGATGCGGCCTTCGAGCAGCGGCACCTCCAGCGTTTGGCGCGACAGCACATGGATCAGCGTCAGGCGGTCTCGGTAGCGGTCTTTGAGGTCTTGTAGCGCCTCGTTGAACATGACGCTCGCCATGCGGCGGTTGCCGTAGACCAGGGTGAACTTCGCGTCGGGCGATTCTTCGAGTGTGGTGTGCAGAATGGACAGAATGGGCGTGATGCCCGAGCCCGCCGCAAAGCCCACACGGTGGATGGCACGCGGCTTGTGGATGGTGAAGCGGCCGTCGGGCGGCATGACGCGCAGCGTGTCGCCCGCTTTGAGCTGTGTGGCCGCCCAATTGGAGAACACACCACCTTCCACCGGGCGGATGCCCAGGGTCACTTCGCCGCGTTGTGCCAGCCGGCTGCGCGGGCTGCTGATGGAATAGCTGCGGCGCACGTCCTGGCCGCCAATGTCGGCGCGCAGGGTCAGGAACTGGCCCGGCTCGAAGGCGAAGGTCTCGCGCAGGGCCGCGGGCACGGCCAGCGAAATCGCCACCGCGCCAGCGGCTTCTGGGTCGACGCGCGAAACGGTGAGGTCATGGAAGCGGGTGGCGGTGGTCATGGGTGAAGTCCGTCTGTCTGAGGTGTTCGGTCGAGCGAGCTGCCCCATCCAGAACGCCGCGGAACCGGCTTTGCCGGGCCGCAGGCGTTGCCCCCTTGAGGGGGTGACGGGCGAAGCCCGGCGCGGGGGTGGGTCATATCTTCTTGAAATAGTCGAAGGGTTCGAGGCAGTCGAGGCAACGGTAAAGCGCCTTGCACGCTGTTGAACCAAAAGGCGCGGTCTGCGTGGTGTTGTGCGAGCCGCATTGCGGGCAAGGGACGTCGACCGCGCGGGTGGCGTGGCGGCTGAACTGCAGCACACCCGTGGCCTTGGCGGGCGCGCTGCCGCACTGCGGCGGCGCAATGCCATAAGTGCGCAGCTTCTCTTTCGCGGTCTCGCTCATCCAGTCGGTGGTCCAGGCCGGCGAGAGCTGCGTCACCACGCGGCCGGGCAGGCCGGCTTCGCGCAGCGCAGCGGCGATGTCGTCGGCGATCTGGCCCATGGCCGGGCAGCCGCTGTAGGTGGGCGTGATCACCACCTCGGGCACGCCGTCGGCGCCGGCGCGCACCTCGCGCAAGATGCCCAACTCGCCGAGGCTGATGACCGGAATTTCCGGGTCGCTCAGGTGGGCCACCGCTTGTGCGACAGCCTCCAGCGCGGTGTCGGTCGCCAAGCCCATAGATGTCACCAGACGGCGGTGGGGTGGGCGCGCGCCAGGCTCTGCATCTCGGCCAGCAAAAAGCCCAGGTGCTCGGAATGCACGCCCACATGGCCCTGTGCCACGTAGCCTTGGTGGGGCTGGTCGTGGCGGCTCAGCGTGGCCTCGGTCAGCGTTTCATTGATCAACGCGTTCCAGCTCTCGCGCAGGGCCAGCATATTCACACCGGTGCCGTCTTGCGCAGCGGCGCGCTCGGCGGGCCCGGGTTGCCAGAAGGCTTCACAAAACGGCAGCAGGTGGTCGACGGCGGCTTGGGCGCGGCGGTGCGATTCCTCGGTGCCGTCACCCAAGCGCACCAGCCAGTCGCTGGCGTGCTGCAGGTGGTAGCGCACCTCTTTGAGGGACTTGGCTGCAATCGCGGCCAGCTCCGTGTCCGCCGAGGTCTGCAGCCGGTCCCACACCAGCACCATCAGCGCGCTGACCAAAAAGTTGCGTGCGATGGTGACCGCGTAGTCGCGCTCGGCCACGGCGTAACCCACCAGCGGGCCGTGGTGCGGCAGCTCCATGAGCGTGTGGTTGCGGAACTCGGCGGTGTCGCGGAAATAGGCCAGCGTGTCTTCGGTGATGCGGCCATCCTGCCGCGCGCCTTGCAGGTGCGCAAAGCGCTGCGCCAACCCGGCATCGGCGTTGATGCGCGCAGCCGCACACTGATAGAGCAGGCGCGCCTGGCCGATCAGGTCCAGGCTGTTGTTGGCCAGGGCCAAGTCTTCTTCCAGGATCGGGCCGTGGCCACACCATTCGGCGTTGCGCTGGCCCAGCACCAGGGCGTTGTCGGCCAGGTGCAAAACGTAGTCGACGGGCGCCTTCATCACATATGCCCCACTTTGTCGGGGATCTCGTAAAAAGTCGGATGCCGGTACACCTTGTCGGCCGCCGGGTCGAAGAAGCTGTCCTTGCTGTCGGGCTCGCTGGCGGTGATGGCCGCCGATGGCACGACCCAGATGCTCACGCCTTCCTGGCGCCGGGTGTACACATCGCGCGCCATCTGCAGCGCGTGCCGCGCATCGCTGGCGTGCAGGCTGCCGCAGTGTTTGTGCTCCAAGCCCTGTTTGCTGCGGACGAACACTTCCCAGAGAGGCCATTCCTTCAATGCGGGTGTCGGCTGGCTCATGCGGCCTCCTTCTGCTGGCGTTGCTGTTGTTTGCGGGCGTGGGCCAGCGCGGCCTCCCGCACCCAAGCGCCTTGTTCATGCGCCTTGACGCGGGTGGCCAGACGTTCTTTGTTCATCGGGCCGTTGCCATTGACCGTGGCCCAAAACTCGTCCCAGTCGATGGCGCCGTAGTCGTAATGGCCGCGCGCTTCATTCCACTTCAAATCCGGATCGGGCAGGGTCACGCCCAACACCTCGGCCTGCGGCACGGTGGCGTCCACAAACTTCTGGCGCAGGTCGTCGTTGCTGATGCGTTTGATGCCCCAGCGCATGCCTTGCACGCTGTTGGGGCTGTTGTCGTCCGGCGGGCCGAACATGGCCAGGCACTTCCACCACCAGCGGTTCACCGCGTCCTGCACCATGGCTTTTTGTTCGGCCGTGCCCTGCATCATCACCAGCAAGGCTTCGTAGCCCTGGCGCTGGTGGAAGCTCTCTTCTTTGCAGACGCGGATCATGGCGCGCGCGTACGGCCCATAACTGCAGCGGCACAGCGGGATCTGGTTCATGATCGCCGCGCCGTCGACCAGCCAGCCGATCACGCCCACGTCGGCCCAGTTGAGCGTGGGGTAGTTGAAGATCGAGCTGTACTTGGCCTTGCCGCTGTGCAGCGCATCCAGCATTTGGTCGCGGCTGGTGCCCAGGGTTTCGGCGGCGCTGTACAGGTACAGACCGTGGCCGCCCTCGTCTTGCACCTTGGCGATCAGGATGGCCTTGCGCTTCAAGCTCGGCGCGCGGCTGATCCAGTTGCCTTCGGGCAGCATGCCAACAATTTCGCTGTGCGCGTGCTGGCTGATCTGGCGCACCAAGGTTTTGCGGTAGGCCTCGGGCATCCAGTCGCGCGGCTCGATCTTGCCGTCGGCGTCGATCACCGTGTCGAAATGGGCCTGAAGGGCCGCGTCTTCGGCGCGAATGGGGGTGGCGCCGGTCTTGGGGGCGCCTTTGGCGTCGCCGTCGGCGACCGAAAAGGATTGGGTGTACATGCGCGTCTCCTGTGCCGGCGTGAGCCGGTGGATGCGCAGTATAGATAATTAACCGACCGATCGGTTGGCTAATTGACGGGCGGTGCGTTGGGATTTACCCGGTGCTCTCCAGGGTGTGGCCTTGGCCTCTGCCCTGACCCAGCACCTGTTCCAGCCAAGGCAGCGCTTCTTTCAGGCCGGCTTTGAGCGTGTGGGGTGGGTTGATCAGGAACATGCCGCTGGCACGCAGGGGGGTTTTGCCCTGCACCGCGGCCCGGGTGGGGGTGGCGGCTTCCGAGCCCACCGACAAGGTGGCGTGCAGACTGGGTTTGCCCAGTTGCTGGGCCAGCGCCTTGAGCTTGCGCGGCAGTGCGTGGGCCTCGGGCCGGGCGATGACTGGGTACCACACCACAAAGGTGCCGGTGGCAAAACGCCGCAGGCCTTCGGTCACCGTGGCCAGCACATCGGCGTAATCGGTTTTGAGTTCGTAGCTGGGGTCGATCAGCACCACACCCCGGCGCGAGGGCGGTGGCAGCAAGGCTTTGAGGCCCTCAAATCCGTTGCGGCGCAGCACCTCCACCTGTTTGCCGCGCTGCAGCTCGGCCACATTGCGGTCGAGCAGACGGGCGTCGGTCGGATGCACCTCAAACAATTTGAGGCGGTCTTGCTCGCGCAGGTGTTGCACCGTGATCCAGGGCGAACCGGGGTAGTGGCGCAGTGTGCCGTCGGGGTTGAGCGCTGCCACCGCGTTCAAATAGTGCGCCACCAGCTCGGGCGCGCTGTCGCTGGCGGCGGCCACTTTGGCCACGCCTTCAAGGTATTCGCCCGAAGTGAGCGCCTGCTCCTGATCCAATCGATAAACACCGGCGCCGGCATGGGTGTCGATCACCGAGAAGGCGGTGTCCTTCTGGACCATGTGCCGCAGCACGGCCACCTGGACCAGGTGTTTGAGCACATCGGCGTGGTTGCCGGCGTGAAAAGCGTGGCGATAACTGAACATGCCCGATGGTACCCCGCCGGTCGGGCCATTGCCAGCGGGTCGGCGCAAAGGTTAGAATGTCAAGCTTCGCAGCGATTTTTCAGCCCCGCGGCGAAGCGTCACACCCCACCTAAGAGGGCTCCGACAGAGAGCCACCGACCGTGGAAAAGGGCTGGCCAAACCTTTCTTTCGAGAAAAACTCATGACCAAAACCTTCAGCGCCAAACCCGCTGACGTGGTGCACGAGTGGTTTGTGATTGACGCGACCGACAAGGTCCTCGGACGAGTTGCCAGTGAAGTGGCTCTCCGACTGCGCGGCAAACACAAGGCCATCTACACGCCCCACGTCGACACCGGTGATTACATCGTCGTTGTCAACGCAGCCAAACTCAAAGTCACGGGCACCAAAGCCCTGGACAAGGTGTACTACCGCCACTCCGGTTTCCCCGGTGGCATCTATGGCACCAACTTCCGCGACCTGCAAGCCAAACATCCTGGCCGTGCGCTCGAGAAGGCCGTCAAGGGCATGCTGCCCAAGGGTCCTCTGGGCTACGCCATGATCAAAAAGCTCAAGGTGTACGGTGGCGCGGAGCATCCGCACACCGCCCAGCAACCCCAAGTGTTGGACATCTAAGGAGCGACCATGATTGGTGAATGGAACAATGGCACCGGCCGTCGCAAATCCAGCGTCGCCCGCGTGTTTCTGAAAAAAGGCTCCGGCAAGATCACGGTCAACGGCAAGGACATCGAACAGTTCTTCGGCCGTCAGACCTCGATCATGATCGCCAAGCAGCCGCTGGCCCTGACCAACAACCTCGAAGCTTTCGATGTGCAGGTCAACGTCCACGGTGGCGGTGAATCCGGCCAGGCCGGCGCTGTGCGCCACGGCATCACCCGCGCTTTGATCGACTACGACGCGACGCTCAAGCCCGCGCTGTCGCAAGCCGGCTTTGTGACCCGCGACGCCCGCGAAGTCGAGCGTAAAAAGGTCGGTCTGCGTTCTGCTCGCCGCCGCAAGCAGTTCAGCAAGCGTTGATTTTTGGCGCTTCCTGCAAAAAGCCGCTCCCAGACCCGTCTGGGGCGGCTTTTTTTCTTATCATGCGCCTTCCATGAGATTACGACTACTTCGCCGCCGCCTGACGGTCAGCTCGCCCCGCATGGCCATCCGCAGCGCGGTGCCCTGGCCGGTGCGCTGGCTGATCGCCGCCTTGGTGCTGGGTTTTTCCGGCGCGTTGGCGCTGTGGGCATTTGAGTTCGGCAAAGACATCGCGGGCTTGGACCGCAATGCCAAACAAGAACTGGCCCAGTTGCGCGAAGAGGTGGTGCGATTGCGCACCGAGCTGGCCGATGCGCGCACCGTGGCCAACACCGCCGAAAGCCTGCTCACGACCGAAAAAGTGGCACAAGAGCAATTGCTGTTGCAGATACGCCAGTTGGAACAGGACAACCAAGCCCTGCGCTCTGATCTGGGCTTCTTCGAACGCTTGATCCCAGGTGGCGGCGTCAGCGGCCTGGCCATCCGGGGCATCCAGGGCGAGCGCCTGTCCGACACCCAGCTCAAATGGCAAGTGCTGCTGATTCAGGCCGAGAAAAATGCCCCTGAATTCCGTGGACAACTGGAAATCAGCGTCAACGGCCTGCTCGCCGGCAAACCCTGGAATGCGGTGTTTGGCGGCAAAGCCCAGACGGTGACAGTACAAAGGTATTTGCGCCAAGAGGGCGTACTGGAGTTGCCGCCGGGTTTGGTGGCCAAGAGCATCACTGCTAGAGTGCTGCAAGGCAATACCGTGCGCGCATTACAAACAACACGCCTGTAAACCGAGGAACCCATTCGATGTTCAACAAAAAGAAGCAGCCCCCCATCAAAAGCTTGATCGCTCACGGCACCCTGATTCAAGGCCATGTGCAGTTCAGTGACGGTCTGCGCATTGATGGTGAAGTGGTGGGTGATATCCGCGCCAGCGCCCAACCCAGTATTCTGGTCATCAGTGAAACCGCCCGTGTGACCGGTCAGATCCACGCAGACCATGTGATCATCAACGGCAGTGTGCGTGGCCCGGTCACCGCCACAGCCCTGCTGGAGCTGCAACCCAAGGCGCGCATCGAGGGCGATGTGTCCTACAGCGCACTGGAAATGCACCAAGGCGCGGTGATCGCCGGCCAGCTCAAACCCACGGCGGATGCGGCAGACGAAAAGCCCCCACTGAAACTAGCGGCAAACAACGCCTAAGGCCATTCCCGACTGATTTGGTTTAGTATCCAGCATCCGGGGCAGTTGCGCCCTTTGTGACCAAGCTTTTGAGGTGTTCCATGACAGCAGTTGCTGAGACCGTATCCACCGACATGCCAGCGCCGCTGGTGTTCACCGACAGTGCCGCCAACAAGGTGGCCGAGCTGGTGGCTGAAGAAGGCAATCCCGATCTGAAGCTGCGTGTGTTTGTGCAAGGCGGCGGCTGCTCGGGCTTTCAGTACGGCTTCACGTTCGACGAGGTGGTGAACGACGACGACACCCAGATGAGCAAAAACGGTGTGTCGCTGTTGATCGACGCCATGAGCTACCAGTATCTGGTCGGCGCAGAGATCGACTACAAAGAGGACTTAGAAGGCGCCCAGTTTGTCATCCGCAACCCCAACGCCACCACCACCTGTGGCTGTGGTTCAAGCTTCAGTGTGTAAAGCACTGCGCTGAGCCCACAAAAAAAGGATCCCTCGGGATCCTTTTTTTGTTGCGCAACACCGTCTCGGGTCGCTGCTCAATCGGCGCTGGCTTGCTGCATCAGGCTCGCTGCCGCCAATTGTTGGCGCATGTGCTGGGCTTGCGCCTCGAAGCTGGCGCGCAAGCGCCCATCGATCGGAATGGTCTCGCTGCGCTGGGCCACGGTCAAGGGGTCCAAGTGCACGCCCTGCTCCCGGAATTCAAAGTGCAAGTGAGGTCCGGTAGACGCACCGGTAGACCCCACCGCACCAATAAAGTCGCCTTGCGCCACTTTCTGGCCTTTGCTCACATGGATGCGGCTCAGATGGGCATACAAGGTGGATTGCTGCCCCTTGTGCTCAACGACGATGACATTGCCATAGCCGCGTTGTACCCCTGCAAAACTCACCACACCATCGGCCACAGTGCGCACCGGAGTGCCCGTGGGTGCGGCGTAATCCACCCCGAGATGGGCCTTACGAACGCCTGAGATGGGGTGAAAGCGCATGCCATATCCGCTGCTCACCCGGCTGAATTCGAGCGGGGAAGCCAAGAAGGCGCGGCGGGTGCTGGTGCCATCGAAGTTGTAGTAGCCGCCTTTGTCGGTATCGCTGGGCTGAAACCACACGGCGCTGTGCGAGCGCCCGTTGTTGACAAACTCAGCGGCCAGCACCCGGCCGGCGCGCAGCGTCTCTCCATCGGCCTGCAGCGACTCGTACACCACCGAAAAGCGGTCGCCTCGGCGCAGGTCGCGGCGAAAATCGATGTCGGCACTGAACATTTCCGCCAATTGCACCGCCACACTGTCGGGCAAATTGATGGCGTCGGTGGTGGCAAAGAGCGAGCTTTGGATGGTGCCTTGTGCCAAGCGCGGCTCGGTTTGCAGGGCAGCGCTGTCCACGTTCACCGACCAGCCTTGGGGTTGGCGCTGCATCTCCAAACGCTGGAACACGCGCTCATCGTTGGGCAGCCAACGGGCCGTCAAGCGCAACAGCTTGCCGTCGGACTGGGTCTCGACCTGCACCAGCTTGCCAGGGCGGCCACTGAACAAGGCGCGCGCTTGGGGATGTTGTTGGATGGCTTTGAGCGCGGCGGAGTCTCTCACCCCCATGCGGGCCAGCAAGCTGCCTGCGGTGTCGGCACTGCGGGTCGTGTCGGTGCGGTAGAGCACCAAAGGCACGTCCAACGCGCCGTCCAAAGAAGCGCCCAAGGGCTCCAACACGACGGGTTCGACCACGGTGCGCACCGGCAGCAAGGCCGCGTCGGGTGCCAGCGGAGCCACGCCAAAAGCTGTGACAGCGGTTCCCAGCAGCACGGCGCCCAATGCGCCGACCACCCGCTTGGGGTGGCGTTGCAAGGTGCGCGCGACATGGTGCAGAAGGGAAGAAAACAAAGGAGATGCGGACATGTTGGCGGGGACGCCGCACAGACGCCACTAAAATGCAAAAACAGCCAGAAAGTATAGCTCTGACAAGGCTTTTTTGCATCCGAAATACCCCGTATGAGCACCCCCTCTATTGCCTCCGCACCCACCTTGTCCCCGGCCGTCCAAGAGGCCTTGGCCATCACCCTGCGTGGCTGCGAGGAGCTGATCCCGCAGGAAGACTGGGTCAAAAAACTGCAGAAGTCCGAGGCCAGCGGTCAGCCCTTGCGCATCAAGCTGGGCTTGGACCCGACCGCGCCCGACATCCATATCGGCCACACGGTGGTGCTCAACAAGATGCGTCAGCTGCAGGATTTGGGGCACCAGGTGATCTTCCTGATTGGCGATTTCACCAGTTTGATTGGCGATCCGTCCGGCCGCAACAGCACCCGCCCGCCGCTCACGCCCGAGCAGATCAAGGCCAACGCCGAGACTTATTACAAGCAGGCCAGCTTGGTGCTTGACCCGAGCAAAACCGAGATCCGTTACAACAGTGAGTGGTCGCTTCCACTGGGGTCGATGGGCATGATCCAGCTGGCCGCCAAGTACACCGTGGCGCGCATGATGGAGCGCAACGACTTCCACGACCGCTTCAAGGCGGGCACGCCGATCAGCGTGCACGAGTTCCTCTACCCGCTGATGCAGGGTTACGACTCGGTGGCGCTCAAAAGCGACCTGGAGCTGGGTGGCACCGACCAGAAGTTCAACCTGCTCATGGGCCGCCACCTGCAGGCCGAGTACGGCCAAGAGCCGCAATGCATCCTGACCATGCCGCTGCTCGAAGGCCTGGACGGCGTGGACAAGATGTCCAAATCCAAGAACAACTACATCGGCATCACCGAAGAGCCCAACACCATGTTCGCCAAGGTGCTGAGCATTTCCGACACGCTCATGTGGCGCTGGTACACCCTGCTGTCCTTCAAGTCGATGGCCGAGATCGAGACGCTGAAAAAAGAGGTCGAAGGCGGGCGCAACCCGAAAGACGCCAAAGTCATGCTGGCCAAAGAAATCACGGCGCGCTTTCACAGCGCCGCAGCCGCTGAAGCCGCAGAGCAGGACTTCATCAACCGCAGCAAGGGCGGCATTCCGGACGACATCCCCGAAGTCAGTCTGTCGGGCGCGCCCATGGGCATCGCGGCCTTGCTCAAGGCCGCCGGCCTGGCGCCGTCGACCAGCGAGGCCAACCGCTTGATCGACGGCGGTGGTGTGCGCATCGACGGCGCCGTGGTCAGTGACAAAGGCATCAAGGTGGCCGCGGGCACAGTGGTGGTGCAGGTCGGCAAACGCAAGTTCGCCCGGGTGACGCTGCAGTGAGCCCGTGGATACAGCGCCTGACACCACGTCGCCTGCTGCAGGCTTCGGTGGTGGTGGCCTTGGTCACCATGGGCCTCAAAACCCTGGCCTGGTGGCTGACGGGCTCGGTGGGGCTGTTGTCCGACGCCATGGAATCGGTGGTCAACCTGGCTGGCGCCTTGTTTGGGCTGTGGATGGTGACCATCGCCGCCCGACCGGCCGACGCCGACCACCCCTATGGCCACCACAAGGCAGAGTATTTCTCGGCTGGGGTTGAAGGCATTTTGGTGGTGGTGGCGGCCATCGGCATTCTGTGGGCGGCAGGCAGCCGGCTGTTGCACCCGCAGCCGCTGGAGTCGTTAAATCTGGGCTTGGCGCTGTCGGTGCTGGCCTCGGTGCTCAATGGCACGCTGGCTTGGCTGATGCTGCAAGCGGCGCGGGTCCACCGCTCGGCCGCTCTCGAAGGCGAAGCGCACCATTTGTTCAGCGACGTCTGGACCACCGCCGGTGTGCTGCTGGGGCTGTTGCTGGTGGGGCTGACCGGCTGGCCATGGCTGGATCCGCTACTGGCAGCGGCAGTGGCGCTGCAAATTCTGTACAGCGGCGTGCGCCTGGTGTGGCGCTCCACCCAAGGCTTGATGGACAAAGCGCTGGATGCCGCAGAGTTGGAGCGCGTCCAGGGGGTGCTGACCACCTTTGCCTCGCCACAAACCAATGGCGACAGTGTGTACTTTGACCACCTGGTGACCCGCCAGGCGGGGCGGCGGCACTACATGGATGTGCACATGCACCTGCCAGCCGACTGGACCCTGGCCCAAGCTGCCGCACTGCGCGCCGAGGTGGAGCACGCGCTGGGGCAAGCGGTGGAGGGCCTGTACATCTCGATCCAGGTGCTGCCCCATGCGGTGGAGCCAGCCCACACACTCCATGTCTGACCCAACAAGGGCGACTGGGTTGGCTCCTTGCACCATGTCATCATGTGACCTTGCCCCGACCGTTTGCTGCCCGACATGACCAAGCCCCACCATTTGCGCCAGACGCGCCGCACCAGCCCGGAAATCCGGCTGATCCAGCGCATCCGTCGGCAGTATCTGCAAGTGTTTGCTTTTACCGGTGCGGCCATCACGGGCATTTTTGCGCTGCAGCGCTGGCTGGGTGGAGAGACTGGATCGGGTCTCTTTATGGGCATTGGTGCACTGGTTTACCTCTCCAATTTTGTGCTTAAGCCGCTGGGCGTGTCTTATGTGCGGCGCGTCAACCTGTTGATGTGCGGCACTGTGCTGATTGTGTTTGGCGACGCCTATTACCTGTGGTCGGCCACCCCCATCAGCATGGTCTGGGCGGTGGTGATTCCCTTCCTAGGCTTTGTGCTGCTGTCGCGGCAGCTCGCGGTGTTTTGGACGGTGGTGGCCACCGCCATGATGGCGCTGACCCCGGTGGCCGTGGCCTGGATGCCTTGGCAAATGGAGATGACGGCAGAGGCTCTGGCCTACCACAACATCACCGAACCCATGGCAACCCTGCTGGTGCTGCAGATTCTGTTCATCATGCACACCCGCACCATCGAACTGGTGTCGCGCTCGGTGCGCAGCCGGCAGCGCCGGGTGGAAGCCATGCGCGACGAGTTGCTGCGCTCCCAGCGCTACAAGGACCGCTTTTTTGCATCGATCAGCCACGAGCTGCGCACGCCCATGAATGCCATCAACGGCATCTCGGGCCTGCTGGCCGACAAGGTGCACGAGAGCCAAGACCGCGAACTGGTGCACTCGCTGCGCACCGCGTCCAGCCACCTGGTGTCGGTGATCAACGACTTGCTGGACTTGTCTCGGATGCAGGAGGGCAAGATCCGGTTTATCGAGGTCGACTTTCCCCTGGCCGACAGCGTGCGCTCCGCCTGGAACATCGTGCGAATGGCGGCACAAGAAAAACGCATCGATTACCGCCTGGACCTTGCGCCCGACCTGCCGGCTTATGTGCGCGGCGACCCCCACCGCTTGACACAGATTGTGGTGAACCTGCTGGGCAACGCGGTGAAATTCACCGACGATGGCCACATTGGCTTGCGGGTGCGCGCCGTTGGTCCATCGGCGGCCAACACCAACTGCATCGACATCGAAATCACCATCGAAGACACCGGCATTGGTATTCCCGAGAGCTTCCGCAGCCAAGTGTTCCAGGGGTTTACGCAGGCTGAAAACGCCATCACCCGCACCGGGGGCACCGGCTTGGGGCTCTACATCACCCGCCAACTGGTGACACTGCAAAACGGCCGCATTGGCTTCGAAAGCATGGAGGATGTGGGCACCACTTTCACCGTGGTGATGCCCTATGCCTTGGGCCAGGCGCCGACCGACACTGGCCCCAGTGCCGCCCCCCTGCCCCAGACCCCACAAGCGCTGCGCGTGCTGCTGGTGGACGACAACCGCCTCAACCTGATGGTGGCCAAGCTGCAGCTGGAAAAGAAAATCGACGGTGTACAGATCCACATGGCCGAAGACGGTCAGGCCGCCGTCGATTGGCTGACCACACACGACGCCGACTTGGTGCTGATGGACCTGCACATGCCTCGGCTCGACGGCATTGCCGCCACCCAGATCTTGCGCGCCAGTCCTGAAGAACGGCTCCAGACGCTGCCCATCATCGCCATGACGGCCAACACCTTCGACATGGAAGGTGAGCGCTGCAAAGCGGTGGGCATGAACGGTTTTGTGGCCAAGCCGTTTGACATCGAACAACTGCTGCGCGAAATCAACCGCGTGATGAACCGAACATGATCACCGTGTTGCAACGGGTGGCCAGCGCCCGGGTGGAAGTGGCTGGCGAGGTGGTGGGGGCGATCGACCAGGGCTTGTTGATGCTCTTGTGCGCCGAGCCCGGCGACACCGAAGCCGTGGCGCAGCGCCTGCTGAGCAAGGTGCTCAAGCTGCGCATTTTTGAAGACGACGCCGGCAAGATGAACCGCAGCCTGCAAGACGTGGACGGCGGCTTGCTGGTGGTGAGCCAATTCACCTTGGCGGCCGATGTGAGCGGTGGCAACCGCCCGAGCTTCACCGCCGCCGCCCCGCCCGATCAGGCGCGCGCGCTGTATGAGCGTTTTGTCGCGCTGGCGCGCGAACAGCACCCGCTGGTGCAGACCGGGCGTTTTGCCACCGAGATGCAGGTGCATTTGGTCAACAGCGGGCCAATCACCATTCCCATGCGCATGAGCGCGTGATGGCCACCCCCGACGCGCTGCTGTACTGGGCCGAGCGCGGGCTGGCCCTGCAAGCGGTGATGGCGGTGTCAGCCTTGCCCGCCGATGTGCGCCATGGCCTGACACCCGAGCAACAGCGCTACGCCCAACTGGTGTTGTTGGGCCATGTGGGTGGCGCTGTCTGGCCACACGCCCTTGCCGAGGCGCCTGACAACGCACACCCGATCGACACCGCCGTGCAGCGCTGGGTGGCGCGCGGCATGCGTGCGCACGCACCGGGGGTGGTGTGGGAATGTGTGTATCCCGGCGATGCCGCGCTGAGCCTGATTCGCTTGGGCGAATGCGCCGGCTGGCACCACCCATCGCCGTTTTGGCAGGGCGTGGACGCCGAATGGGGCTCTTGGTTTGCGTACCGGGCGGTGCTGCTGGCCCACACCGATTGGCCGCTCACCCCCCGGCGCGAGCGGCGTTCACCGTGTTGGGATTGTGTGGGGCAGCCCTGTGTGGCGGCCTGTCCGGCGCAGGCGCTGGAGGTGGATCAAGCGCTGGGCTTGCGGCGTTGCAGCGACCACCGCTTGCAGACAGCGGCCAGCTGTGAAGAGCGTTGCTTGGCGCGCCTGGCCTGCCCAGTGGGCTCGGAGCACCGTTACAGCGCCGATCAGCTGCACCACCACTACCGGCATTCGCTGGCCGCCATCCGGGCCTGGCGCACGGACGCCAGTGCGAGCCCGCTCAGCGGTACGGGTTCTTGAGGCCCAGGCCCGCGAGGATGGCGATCTCGCGCGCTTCCATCGCCTCGGCGTCGGCCTCACTGGTCTCGTGGTCCCAGCCTTGGGCGTGCAGGGTGCCGTGCACCAGCAGGTGGGTGTAGTGCGCGGCCAGGGTTTTGCCCTGCTCTTTGGCCTCGCGCGCCACCACCGGTGCGCACAGCACCAGGTCGGCCATCACCAGCGGTTCGGTCGCGTAATCAAAGGTCAGCACATTGGTGGCGTAGTCTTTGCCGCGGTAGGCTTTGTTGAGCGCGCGCCCCTCGTCTTCGCCCACGATGCGCACGGTGATTTCGGCGTCGGCGTCCAGCGCGTGGCGGATGGCGCGGATCACCTTGTGGCGCGGCAGCGCGGCGCGGTGCCGCGTGGTGTAGGGGATGTCGCCAAACTGCAGCGACAAGCTCAGATCGTTCAAGCGTTGGCTCATGCGGCGCTCCCGCGTTTGTCGTAGGCGTCCACAATGCGCGCCACCAGCGGGTGGCGCACCACATCGGCGCTGCTCAGTCGGGTGATGGCCACGCCGTTGACCCGTTTGAGCACCCGCTCCGCGTCCACCAGACCCGAGAGCTGCGTGCGCGGCAGATCGACCTGGCTGACATCGCCAGTGACCACCGCCTTGCTGCCAAACCCGATGCGGGTGAGGAACATCTTCATTTGCTCGGGCGTGGTGTTTTGTGCCTCGTCCAGAATCACAAACGCGTGGTTCAGGGTGCGACCGCGCATAAACGCCAGCGGCGCGATCTCGATCTGGTTGCGCTCAAACGCCTTGTGCACCTTGTCGCTGCCCATCAGGTCGTAGAGCGCGTCGTACAGCGGGCGCAGATATGGGTCCACTTTTTGGCTCAGGTCGCCGGGCAAAAAGCCCAGGCGCTCGCCCGCTTCCACCGCTGGGCGCGTCAGCACAATGCGCTGCACCGCACCACGCTCCAGCGCGTCGACCGCGCAGGCTACCGCCAGATAGGTCTTGCCGGTGCCCGCCGGGCCAATGCCAAAGGTGATGTCGTGGCTGGCCATGTTCTCCAGGTAGCGCGCTTGGTTGTTGGTGCGTCCGCGCACCTCGCCCCGGCGGGTTTGCATGGCCAGCGGCTCGCCACCGGCCACCGGCACCGCCGTGTCGCCAGCCAGCATCAGCTGCACCTGCTCTTCGGGGATGGGCTTTTTGGCCATCTCGTAGAGCGCTTGGATCACTTCCATCGCCTGCTGCGCTTTGGCCTTGGGCCCTTCGACACGGAACTGCTCAAAACGGTGCGCCACCTTGACCTGCAGGGCTTCTTCAATGCGGCGGATGTGCCCGTCCAGCGGGCCACACAAATGCGCCATGCGCTCGTTGTCGGGAGGGGAGAAAGTGTGGCGGAGGATCAAGCCGATAATCCAGAAAAAGGTCAGCCCCCTGAGCTGGCGCCGCCAGGCCCCCAAGGGGGCGGTCGCGCTGGGGGCGGCCCGGCGCATGACCATCAGTGAAAGGCCCCAATGATAGGCAAGTTGACCGGCACCCTGCTGGAAAAGAATCCCCCGCAAATCCTGATCGACTGCCATGGCGTGGGTTACGAGGTGGACGTGCCCATGAGCACCTTCTACAACTTGCCCGCCGCCGGCGACAAGGTGTCGCTGCTGACCCACTTTGTGGTGCGCGAAGACGCACAAATTCTCTACGGCTTTGGCTCTGCCGCTGAGCGCGAGGCCTTTCGCCAGCTCATCAAAATCAGCGGCATTGGCCCGCGCACCGCGCTGTCGGTGTTGTCGGGCTTGAGTGTGGCCGACCTGGCGCAGGCGGTGAGCGCACAAGAAGCTGGCCGCATCGTCAAGGTGCCCGGCATCGGCAAAAAAACCGCCGAGCGCTTGCTGCTCGAACTCAAGGGCAAACTCGGTGCCGACATGGGAAAGCCAGCGGGTGCGGCCAGCGACGCGCAGGCCGACATCCAGCAAGCGCTGATGGCCCTGGGCTACAACGAAAAAGACGCCAGCGCCGCCCTCAAGGCCTTGCCGGCCGATGTGGGCGTGAGCGAAGGCATCAAGCTCGCGCTCAAGGCGCTGGCGCGCTGAACTGCGGATAAGCTGCCACCATGAGCATCCAAACCGACGACTTTGCCCCGGCGCCGCGTGTGGTGTCGGCCACGCCCGTCTCGCCCAAAGAAGAGGCGATTGAACGCGCCCTGCGCCCCAAGCTGCTCGACGAATATGTGGGCCAGCAGAAGGTGCGCGAGCAGCTGGAAATTTTTATTGGCGCGGCCAAAAAGCGCGCTGAGGCGCTCGACCATGTGCTGCTGTTTGGCCCGCCGGGTTTGGGCAAGACCACGCTGTCGCACATCATCGCGCAGGAGCTGGGCGTGAACCTGCGCCAGACCAGCGGCCCGGTGCTGGAGAAGCCCAAGGATTTGGCGGCGCTGCTGACCAATCTCGAAGCCAACGATGTGCTGTTTATTGACGAGATCCACCGGCTCAGCCCGGTGGTGGAAGAAATCCTCTACCCCGCGCTGGAGGACTACCAGATCGACATCATGATCGGCGAGGGGCCGGCGGCGCGCAGCATCAAGCTCGATCTGCAGCCCTTCACCTTGGTGGGCGCCACCACCCGCGCCGGCATGTTGACCAACCCGCTGCGCGACCGTTTTGGCATTGTGGCGCGGCTGGAGTTCTACACGCCCCAAGAGCTGCAGCGCATCGTGAAGCGCAGCGCGGGGCTGCTGAACGCCCCCATCGACGCCGAGGGCGCGTTTGAGATCGCGCGCCGTTCGCGCGGCACACCGCGCATCGCCAACCGGTTGCTGCGCCGGGTGCGCGACTACGCCGATGTGAAGGGCGATGGCCGCATCACCGCCGACATCGCCGCGCGCGCGCTGGCCATGCTGGATGTGGACCCCGAGGGGTTTGACCTGATGGACCGCAAGCTGCTCGAAGCCGTGATCCACCGCTTCGACGGCGGCCCGGTGGGGCTGGACAACATCGCGGCCAGCATTGGCGAAGAGCGCGACACGATTGAAGACGTGATCGAACCGTATTTGATCCAACAAGGTTTTTTGCAGCGCACACCGCGCGGGCGCACCGCCACGTTGGCGGCTTATCGGCACTTGGGTGTGGCGCCACCGGCGAGCGAGGGCGGGCTGTTCGCGGGTTGAGGCTGCAGCGCGCGCAGGCTCAGGCGCTGGTCTCGTCCAGCGTGGGGTCGGCTTCGAGATGGCTGCGGTCGCCCCAGCCCACCAGGGTCAGGCTCTCGGGCGTCCACAGCAGGCGGTTGATGGTGGCGTTGCCCATGTCCCAGCTGCGCGGGGCTTGCAAATCGAGCCCGGTGGCGGCGCGGTAAAAAATGTCCAGCACACCGCCGTGGGCAACCACCAGAATCTGCTCGCCCGGGTGGCGCGCCGCGATGGCGTTGAGCGCGCCCAAGGTACGTGCGCGCAGCTGCAGCAGCGATTCGCCGCCTTCGGGCGCAAAGTCGGGCACCCGCTTGCGCCAGGCCAGGGTCTCGGCGGGAAACTCGCCTTCCAGCTCGGTGAACACGTGCGCTTCAAAACGCCCAAAACAGCGTTCGCGCAGCCCCGGGTCGGTCTGCACCGGCAGGCCGTGGTGGCGCGCCACCGCAGCGGCGGTGTCGCGCGCCCGGCTCAGGTCGCTGGCGTAGCAGGCGCCCAGTGTTTCGTCGCGCAGCGCCTCGCCCAAGCGCGCGGCCTGCCAGCGGCCGTGGTCGTTGAGCCCAATGTCGGTGTGGCCTTGGATGCGCGATTCGGTGTTCCACAGGGTTTCGCCATGGCGGGCGATGATGAGTCGGGTGGCTTCTTGCACAGGCGGGCTTTCAGGCGTCAGCGCGGCACTTCGATGTTGACTTGGCGCGGTCCTTCGGGTGCCTGTGGAAAGCCCTGCAAAGCGGCGTTGAGCATGGCGCCCCACAGCGGTTCGCTGCCACCCCAGCGCCCATCGTGGGCGGCTTGGGTTTCGTACACCACCCGGCCGCTGGCGGCGTCGCGGATCACCAGCCCCACTCTGCGTTGGTAAAAAGGCGATTCGATCTCCATGAAGCGCGACATGTACACCACCTTGCCGTCGGCGGTGACCACCCGGTCGGCGCGCCGCCAGGGCGACGGGGCGCTTTCCCAAGGCGCGCGTGGCAGGGTCACGGTGCTGGCGCTGACCTGCACCCGCCACGGCGCGGCGCTGCCGTCGGGCGCCGGTGTCCAGCCCACGGCGGCCAGCGCTTCGGTGGCCAGGCGCTCCAGGGTGGCCTGGGCGGCGTTGTCACCGGCTTGCGATGGCAGGCGCTCAAAGCGGTAGGTTTGGGGCGCGGCCGGTACGCTGGGGGTGGCGTCGCTCCAACGGGCGAAGCTTTGCACTTGGTTGTCGACCAAGTAGACGCTGGCGCAGCCGCTGAGCCAGCCAGCGGCCAGCAGACAGACCAGCGCGGCGCGGGCGCGTGTCATGAACAGGCTCCGGTGGTGGCTTCGGGTTGGGCAATCGGGATCACGCTCGGTGTGCCCGAGGCGCGCGGTGGCGGCGCGATGGGCTCTTCGTCAAAGGCCTTGTCGCCGTTGTCGTCGGCGATGCCGGTGGCCTTGATGGATGCAAAGGGGTAGAGCTGGCGGTCCATCAGGTGGCTGGGCACCACGTTTTGCAGCGCGGTGAGCATGTTCTCCAGCCGGCCGGGGAAGCGCTTGTCCCAGTCGCGCAGCATGTCACCCACTTGTTTGCGCTGCAGGTTTTCTTGGCTGCCGCACAGGGTGCAGGGGATGATCGGGTACTGCTGCACCTGGGCCCAGCGGATGATGTCTTTTTCCACCACATAGGCCAGCGGGCGGATCACCACAAACTCGCCGTTGTCGCTCACCAGCTTCGGTGGCATGCCCTTGAGCTTGCCGCCAAAAAACATATTGAGGAACAGGGTCTGCAACATGTCGTCGCGGTGGTGGCCAAGCGCAATTTTGTTGCAGCCCAGCTCGCGCGCCACCCGGTACAAAATGCCCCGGCGCAGGCGGCTGCACAGGCTGCACATGGTTTTGCCCTCAGGAATCACCTGTTTGACGATGGAATAGGTGTCCTGGGTTTCGATGTGGAACTTCACGCCCAGCTGGCTCAGGTAAGCGGGCAGCACATCGGCCGGAAAGCCAGGCTGTTTTTGGTCGAGGTTGACGGCGATCAGCTCAAAGCTCACCGGCGCGCGCTGCTGCATCTTGAGCAAGATGTCGAGCATGGTGTAGCTGTCTTTGCCGCCAGAGAGGCAGACCATCACGCGGTCGCCTTCTTCGATCATGTTGAAGTCCACAATCGCGCGGCCAACCTCGCGGCACAGGCGTTTGTCGAGCTTGTGGTTTTCGAAGGCTTCTTTTTCGGGGGTCATACAGGGTCTTTCGGTGGGTGGCTCACCATTGGCCGCTTTCCATGCGGATGGCCACTTCGCAGTCGTCAAATATTTCGAGCTTGGCAATCTTCACCCGCACGCCCACCACGCCGGGGAGTTGCATCAGCCGGCGGGTGAGTTTGCCGATCAGGCTCTCCAGCAGGTTCACATGCTCGGCGGTGCATTCGTCGATGATGATTTGGCGCACCTTGCGGTAGTCCAGCACATGCGAGATGTCGTCGTCGTGCGGCAGCAGGGGCTGCGCGCCTTGGTTGAGCTCGGCGTCGACCTGGATCGGCTGCGGCGCGGTTTTTTCGTGCTCAAGAATGCCGAGGTTGGCGTCGAAGCGCAAGCCAGTGAGTGTGAGGATTTGTGTGCCGGTGTGGGGCGCTGCCATGGGGCGTCCTTGTCTACATCAGGGAAAAATCGCGCTCAAAGCGCATCAGGTGCTGGCCGCCATCGACCAGCAGCGTGGTGCCGGTGATCGAGCGGTTGGTGAGCGCAAACACCACGGTGGCGGCCACGTCCTCGGGGGTGGAGGATCGGCCCAGCGGCGACTGGCGGTGCAGCTCGGCGAATTTGTCGTCGCTCAGCATGTGGCTGGTCAGCGTGAGCCCCGGCGCCACACCGACCACCCGCACGCGCGGGGCCAGGGCGAGCGCCAGCATGTCGTTGGCCGCGTGCAGCGCGGCTTTGGACAAGGTGTAGCTCATGAAATCGGGGTTCAGGTTCCAGAGCTTTTGGTCCAGCAGATTGACCACCGCGCCCTGGCCGTCGCGCGCCTCTAGGTGCTGGTGCAGCGCTTGCGCCAGCAAGATGGGCGCGCCGGTGTTGCTGCGCAGGTGGCGCTCCATGGCGGCAAAGCCAAAGCTCTCGGCCGCGTCGTGCTCGAACAGCGAGGCGCTGTTGACCACCGCGTCCAGTCGCCCGGCCTGCGCCAACACGGCGGGCATCAGGGCGCGCACCTGGGCTTCGTCGGCCAGGTCGGCGCCCAAGGCCCAGGCGGGCACACCGAGCGCGGCGCAATCGGCCACCGTCTGCGCGGCTTCGGCCGCCGAGGCGCGGTAGTGCACCGCCACGGCGTAACCCGCTGCCGCGCAAGCCAGCGCGATCTGGCGGCCCAGGCGTTTGCCGGCGCCGGTGACCAGCACCACGGGGCGGGGCGACGAAGCAGAGGTGTGGGTGGTGGGCATGGTGGAGAACAGGTGGTGGCCTTGGGGGACAATCGCGGGGTGAACAAGCACCCTCCGGGCACAGACCCCAGCGACAGCGCGGCACAAGCCGCAAGTGTATCGGCCGCCCTGCTCGGCCGGATCCGCGAGGCTTTGGCCGCCGCTGGCGGCTGGCTGCCGTTTGACCAATTCATGGCCCTGGCGCTGTACGCGCCTGGCCTGGGTTACTACGCCAACGGATTGGCCAAGTTTGGCCACTGGCCCGGGCCAGAGGGGCAAGGCAGTGACTTTGTCACCGCGCCTGAGCTCACCCCACGTTTTGGCCATGCGCTATCGCGCCAAGTGGCGCAAGCGCTGGCCGCCACCGGCACCGACGAGGTGTGGGAGTTTGGCGCCGGCACCGGCGCGCTCGCCCAGCAGTTGTTGCAAGGCCTGCAGGTGCAGGGCGCCTTGCCCCGGCGCTACACCATCGTCGACCTTTCGGGCAGCTTGCGCGCCCGCCAGCAAGACAGCTTGGCCGCTTGTGGCGATCGGGTGCAGTGGGCCGACCGCCTGCCGGAGCGCTTCAGCGGCGTGGTGCTGGGCAACGAGGTGCTCGACGCCATGCCGGTGCGGCTGCTGCAGCGCACCGCAGGCGTGTGGCACGAGCGCGGCGTGGCGCTCGGCGAAGACGGCGCGCTGCAGTGGCGCGACCGCCCGACCGATCACCGCCCGCCGCTCGACATCGACGGCGCACACGGTTACCTGACCGAAACCCACGCCCAGGCCGAGGCCTTTGTGCGCACCCTGGCCGAGCGCTGGCAGCGTGGCGCGGCGCTGTTCATCGACTACGGTTTCCCTGAAGCCGAGTACTACCACCCGCAGCGCCACATGGGCACGCTCAGCTGCTTCAAAGCGCACCGACACGACGAATTGCCGTTGCAAGACGTGGGCCTCAAAGACATCACCGCCCATGTGAACTTCACCGGCGTGGCGCTGGCGGCGCAAGAGGCGGGCCTGTCGGTGCTGGGCTACACCAGCCAGGGCCGGTTTCTGCTCAACTGTGGTGTGCTCGACCCGCTGTTGCCCACCGACGAAGCGCAGGCGCTGCGCGACAACAGCTTCATCCACAAGCTGGTGATGGAGCACGAAATGGGCGAGCTGTTCAAGGTGTTGCTGCTGGCGCCTGCGGCCAGCGCCGAGGGCTGGACGCCGATGGGCGTGCGCAGCGGCGACCGCACCCACCGTTTGTGAGCCGCTCATGATCCGCTGGATGCTCGTCATTTTTCTGGCCTTGCTGCTCATCAGCTGGGCCACGCCCTTGTTGCGCAAACTGGGCTTGGGGCGGCTGCCGGGCGACTTCCATTTCCGCGCGTTTGGGCGCGAATGGTTCATTCCGCTGGCGTCCACCGTGTTGCTCAGCTTGCTGGCCAGCTTGATCGGTCGGCTGATCTGAATGCATACCCTGGGGGGTGTGTATTGAAAAGGCGCGTGGCGCCCTCAGTTGACGGTCTATCTGATGTTTTGGAGGTGCCTTGTATGAGCCCAGCCGACAGCCTGCATGTGGTTTGCCCCCACTGCCACACCACCAACCGCATCGCCGCTGCCCAGCTGGGGCAGGTGGCCGATTGCGGCAGATGCCACCGTCCGCTGTTCACCGGGGCTCCGGTGGCCTTGGACGAGGCGGCCTTTGCCAAACACCTGCAGCGCAGCGATCTGCCCCTGCTGGTCGACTTCTGGGCCGCTTGGTGTGGACCCTGTCGCGCCATGGCGCCGCAATTTGAGGCGGCTGCCCGCAGTCTGGAGCCGCAGGTGCGCCTGATCAAAATCGACACCGAAGCGGCACCCAATCTGGCCGCCCAGCTGCAGATCCGCAGCATCCCCACCATGGCGCTGTTTGTGGGCGGTCGCGAAATGGTGCGCCAGTCGGGGGCCATGGCCAGCTCCGATATTGTGATTTGGACCCGTCGCCACCTCGACCGCTGACACGGCCCCAGGTTCATCCGGGTTACCAAAATCGGGGGTTTGGTTGTAACCCGGTTACTTTTGCGGCATCATCCGCGCCGGTTGCACCGCCAACAACAACCGGCCACACCGGATCAGAACATGCTGCACAGCCCTTCCCGCCACCCTTTGTTTCCCCGTGTGCTGGCCGACATCGGCGGCACCAACGCGCGCTTCGCCTGGCAGGCTTCGCCGCACGACCCGATCACCGATGTGATCGTCCTGCCCTGTGCCGATTACGACAGCCTACAAGCGGCCTTTCGCGCTTATTTGGAGCGCTTGGGCCGCGATGAACCGCGCGCGGCGGCGATTGCCATGGCCAATCCGGTCACCGGCGACGAGGTGCGCATGACCAACCACCACTGGGCGTTTTCCCAGAAGGCGTTCGCCGCCGAGTTTGGCCTGCAGGTGCTGCGGGTGCTCAACGACTTCACCGCCTTGGCGCTGGCCTTGCCGACCTTGCCGGCCTCACACCTGCGCCAAGTGGGCGGCGGCACGGCCAAAGCCGGTGCGCCCATGGGTCTGGTGGGCGCTGGCACCGGCTTGGGGGTGTCGGGCCTGCTGCCCAATGGCCGTGGCGGCTGGGTGCCGCTCGAAGGCGAAGGCGGGCATGTGACGCTGCCGGCGGTCACGCCGCGCGAGCGGCTGGTGATGGACGGACTGATCCGGCGCTACAGCCGTGCGTCGGCCGAGCGCCTGCTCAGCGGGCAGGGCTTGCTCGACACCTGCCACATCTTGTGTGCGGCCGATGGGGCGGATGCCAGCGCGTTTCGCAACGCCGCCGACGTGACCCGGGCTGCGCTTGATCACGCCCATCCCCAGGCCACCGAAGCACTGAACATCTTCTGCGCCCAGCTGGGCTCGGTGGCGGCCAATCTGGCCCTGACCCTGGGTGCCATGGGCGGGGTGTACATCGGTGGCGGTATCGTGCCGCGCTTGGGCACCTGGTTCGACCAGTCGCCGTTTCGACAGCGTTTTGAAGCCAAGGGGCGCTTTGGCCATTACCTGAGCGACATTCCGGTCTGGGTCATCATCTCGGAGCAATCGCCCGCCCTGCAAGGCGCAGCTTGTGCGCTGGATGGGATGGAGTAGGCCTGCGCGCTTGAACCACAATACAGGGCACCATGCCCACACCGCACTCAACCGCTGCCCTGATTGGTGAACACCCCAGCATCGTTGCCCTGCGCAACCTGATCACCCGGGTGGCGCGCTCCAAAGCGCAGACCGTGTTGATTTATGGCGAAACCGGCACCGGCAAAGGCCTGGTGGCGCGGCTCATTCACCAACAATCCGTGCGGGCGGCGGCAGAATTCATCGACATCAACTGCGCGGCGATCCCGGCCGAGTTGCTGGAGTCGGAATTGTTTGGCCATGAACGCGGCGCCTTCACCGGAGCCGTGGGCGCCAAAACCGGGCTGATTGAAGCCGCCAATGGCGGCACCCTGTTCCTCGACGAGGTGCGGGAGCTCGATCCCGTGATGCAGGCCAAAATCCTCACGCTGCTGGACAACCGGCGCTTTCGGCGCGTGGGGGCGGTCAAGCCGATCCACGTTGATGTGCGCTTCATCGCCGCCACCAACAAAATCCTGCTCGGCGAGGTCAAAGCGGGCCATTTCCGCGACGACTTGTATTACCGGCTGCAAGTGATCGCGATCAACATCCCGCCCCTGCGTGAGCGCGGAGACGACGTGTTTTTGTTGGCCGAGCATGCCTTGGCCACGTTCAACGCCCAGCACGGCAGCCGCATGCGGCACTTCGCGCCTGAGGTCGAAGCGGTGTTCCGCCGCTACGCCTGGCCCGGCAATGTGCGCGAACTGGAAAACCTGCTGGAACGCATCTGCCTGCTCGAGGACGGCGAGCGCATCGAATTGGCGCATTTGCCCCCGCGCATTCTGCGGGAAGTGGGTTTGGCGGCAGCGCCGCCGCGCCCACACGCCGTCAGCGCAGCGCTCGACTACCACCAAGCGACTGCGCGCTTTCAGCGCGAACTGATCGATCACGCCCTGCACGAGGCCGGCGGCCATCTGGGCGTAGCCGCCAAAGCGCTGGGCCTCAGCCGCCATGCGCTGCGCCACCAAATGGCCAAACTCGACGGCGGTGGCGATCCGGCGCCAAACGCGTGAATTGCACGTATATGGCGTGCAATTTGTGCGCATATCTGCGCACAGCTGGCCCAACTGCCCCAAAACAAACCGTTGATTTGATTGCGGTTTTGCAGAAAAGCGTACTTGGCACCAAAACTGCTTGGAAGGAAGCGTCGGGCCCGGTTGGGCCGGTTCACCTCTCCATCGCATGCAACACCTCAAAATCATCTGCCCCAACGGCCATCTGGGTTTTGCCCCCCTGCGGCCGGAAAGTTTCGAGATAGGCGTCAACGCCCACCCCGACTACATCGCCGCCGACTCCGGCAGCGACGATGTGGGCCCGGTGCCACTGGGCTCGGACACCTCCACCAGCCCAGAGGCGTGGCAACGCGGCGATCTCGAAAAAATGCTGCTCGCCGCGCGCCGTTTGGGGGTACCCATGGTCATCGGATCGGCCGGCGACACCGGCTCCAACAGCCGGGTGGACCGGTATGTGGCCATGATCCAAGAGCTGGCCGCACAGCACGGCCTGGGCAAATTCAAGCTGGGCTACTTCTATTCCGAGGTGGACAAAGAAACCCTGCGCGCCAAGATGCGCGCGGGCCACGAGGTCCAAGGCCTCGACGGCTTTGCCACCCTGACCGAAAGCGAACTCGACGCCACCGATCGCATTGTGGCCATGGCGGGTGTGCACCCCTATATGGAGTTGCTGCGCCAAGGGGCGGACGTGATCATTGGTGGGCGCAGCTCGGACGCGGCGGTGTTTGCGGCACCGGCCTTGTTCCATGGCTTCTCCGCCGACCACGCCTACTACCTGGGCAAGGTGCTGGAGTGTGCGTCGTTCTGCGCCGAGCCCTACGGCGGCAAAGAGACCGTCATGGGCACCATCTCGCACGAGGATGTGCAGGTGACCGCCATGCACCCCGAGCAGCGCTGCACCGTCGCCTCGGTGTCGGGCCACGCCATGTACGAACGCTCCAGCCCCTACGAAGAGTTTTTTGCCGGGGGCCGACTCAACATGACCCACTGCCATTACGAGCAGATCGATCCACGCACCACCCGCATCACCGGTTCGCGTTTTGAGCCCTCGCCCCAGGTGCGCGTCAAGCTCGAAGGCGCCGGCAAAGTGGGTGAGCGCTACGTGGGCCTGTGTGGCATCCGCGACCCCTACACCGTGGCCCATGTGGACCGGGTGATTGCCTGGGCGCGCGAGCAGGTCCGGCTGCGTTTTGGTGACCACGGTTATGAACTGCACTACAACGTCTACGGGCGCGACGGCGTGATGGGCGAGCTCGAGCCCCTGCGTCACCAACCGGGCCACGAATTGTGTGTGATGGTGCAAGGTGTGGCACCCACCAAAGCCATGGCCGAAGAGCTCACCATGATTGGTCTGCGCCAAATGTTCTACGCCCGCTTGCCCGAC
This sequence comes from uncultured Hydrogenophaga sp., assembly GCA_964650505.1. Taxonomy (GTDB): domain Bacteria; phylum Pseudomonadota; class Gammaproteobacteria; order Burkholderiales; family Burkholderiaceae_C; genus Hydrogenophaga. The sequence continues at coordinate 69,872 of CAZYUD010000012.1, read as the reverse complement.
GTCAAAGGCACCGCTGGCTCGGTGGCCTTTCCTTTGGACGAGGTCTTGCACGCCAGCCCCGCTTACCGCTGGACACTGAACCACACGGTGGCCGTGGCAGACCCGATGGAGTTGTTCTCCACCCATCTGATCGACGTCGGCAACTGACCACCCTGGAGTCCCCCATGAGCACCCCTTTGAGCACATTGGCCAAAACCATCCGCAGCAAAAATGCGGGCGTCAACAAGGTCACGTTCGACATCATTTTTCGCGAGCCAGCGCAGTACGAGCGTGTCAAGCGCTCGGGCGCCATCACCCGCGAGAGCATGGCGGCACTCTATGGCATACCCACAGAGCGCATTTCGGACTTCGTCGAATACGACCCTGGCCTGGCCATCAAATTCACCGTCTACCGCATGCGCCCCAGCGGCAGTGCGGGCGATGGCGACATCTTCGGCGCGCAGCAGTACGCACCGTTGTTAGACATCGCAATTCCCGACGCCTGAGGGGCAGTCCAAGCGGTGCAGTTTCCTGGGCTGGTGGTCTGCCGGTCTTTTTTTCCACACATCTACAGAGGTGACAATGAACCACATCCAACGCTTTGCACTGGCAGCCACCATGGTCTGCGGTCTGGGATCCACGATGGCGGCCGATCTGCGGGTCGGCTTTGGGCTGGATGCCCTGACCTTGGACCCGGGCAACCACCGCTCCCGAGAAACCGAGACCATTCTGCGCAATATGTACGACGGCTTACTCACCCGCGACCCCGCGATGAAAGTGGTGCCTGAGCTGGCCGCCTCGTGGAGCCAGCCCGATGTCACCACCTACGAATTTAAGCTGCGCCAGGGCGTGAAATTCCACAGCGGTGACGAGCTGACCGCCGACGATGTGAAGTTCACCTTTGACCGCATGCTCAAGAAAGACGGTATCGACGGCAAAAGCAGCCCACGCGCTGGCTTGCTCGGCCCGATGAAGGAAGTCATCGCGGTGGACAAATACACGGTGCAAATCAAACTGGAAAAACCATGGGCCATCCTGCCGGCCATGCTGCCCTTCCAAGAGGTGGTCTCCAAGCGCTTTGTGGAGCGGGTGGGCGACAAAGCCATGGCCACCCAGGTCAACGGCACCGGCCCCTTTAAGCTGGTCGAATGGCGGCGCGGTGACTCGGTGGTGATGGAGCGTTTTGCTGGTTATTACGGCGGCTCGCCCGAGATCCCGCCTGCGGGGCCCGCCAAGGTCGACCGGGTGATTTTCAAAATCATTCCGGAAAACGCCTCGCGGGTGGCGGCCTTGCTGGCGGGGGATGTGGACATTGCCACCGAAGTGCCGGCCCACATGATTCGCCAAATCGAAAGCAGCCGCAACGCCGAGGTGGTGAAAGTCCGCGGCACACGCACGTTCTTTGTCTCGCTCAACAACACCAAGCCGCCGTTCGACAACCCGTTGGTGCGCAAGGCCGCCAACCACGCCCTTGACAAAAAACTGCTGATCGAAAAAGTGCTGCAAAACACCGCCACCCCGGTCAATGGCGTGTTGTCGCCCGATGCGTTTGGCTTCGACGCCTCGCTGCCGGCCTACGATTACAACCCCGCCAAGGCCAAGGAGCTGCTGGCGCAAGCGGGCTACCCCAAAGGCGTTGATGTCACCTTGGACGTGGAAGGCTCGTTCGCCGAAACCGCCCAAGCCATTGGTTCGCTGCTGACGCGTGTGGGCATTCGCACCAAGGTGGTGGTCGGCGAAGGCACGGTGCTGCGCACCCGCTGGCTGCAAGACAAGACCAAGAACGGCGATATGTGGCTGACCTCCTGGGGCAACGGTTCGCTGGACCCCGAAGACATCTTTGCGCCCACGCTGCAAAGCGGCGACCGCGGCAACTCTGCGGGCTACTCCAACAAAGCGGTCGACGGCCTGCTCAGTGCCGCCAGCACCGAGACCAACCCGGCCAAACGCGCCGATCTGTTTGTCAAAGCCCAAAAGCAGGTCAACGCCGACGCCCCCTGGATTTTCCTGTGGGTGCCACAAGACGTGTATGGTGTCTCCAAGCGCGTCAAAGGCTGGAAGCCCAGCGCAGATTCGCGTGTAAACCTGCACCGCGCTTATCTCCAGTAAACAAAGCCCCCTGCGCCACCAGCACACCGTCGCCCCGCGGCTGGACGCGCGGCAACGGTGTGCCCCAACCGATCCCCTCTTGCGTCGGAGACCGCCTTGAACCCAGGCAAATTGTTGGAACGCCTGCTGCAGCTGATCCCGGTGATGCTGGGTGTCTCGGCCATCGTGTTTCTCATGATTTTGGTGACCCCCGGCGATCCGGTGGACATCATGCTCGGGGAGCAACAGGCCAGCGAAGAACAGCGCGAGGCGCTGCGCCAAGACATGGGTCTGGACAAACCCGCCTTGCAGCGTTTTGGACACTTTCTGGCCAATGCGGCCGTGGGCAACTTTGGGGTGTCGTACTTCCACCGGCGCCCCGTCAGCGAGGTGATTCTGGAGCGCTTGCCCGCCACCATTGAGCTGACCTTGGCCGCGCTGTTGGTGGCACTGCTGGTGTCGATCCCGCTGGGCGTACTGGCGGCGGTGCACAAAAACAGCTGGCTCGACCGGCTGTTCACCGTGGGCTCGTTGCTGGGCATCTCGATGCCGGGCTTTTGGTTGGGCCTGCTGTTGATGATCTTTTTTGGCGTCTGGCTGCAATGGCTGCCCATTTCCGGGCGCAGCGACATGGCGTCGATGGTGCCGGTGGTCACCCATTTCCTCACACTGGACGCCCTGCTTGCGCTGAACTTCCCGGTGCTGGGCTCGGCTTTGCAGCACCTGGCCATGCCTGCGCTGACGCTGGGCCTGCCCATGGCGGCGGTGCTCATGCGGGTGACCCGCACCTCCATGTTGGAAGTGCTGCGCCAAGACTATGTGACCTTTGCCCTGGCCAAAGGCTTGCCGGTGCGCACCGTCTTGTACGGCCATGCGCTGCGCAATGCGCTCATTCCCACCGTCACCATGGCCGCACTGGAGGTGGGCTCCTTGCTGGGCGGCAGCATGATCGTGGAAACCATTTTTGGCTGGCCCGGGCTGGGGCGGGTGGTGGTGGAGAGCATCTTCACCCGCAACTACCCGCTGATCCAAGCGGCCATCCTGCTCTACGCCCTGACGTATGTGTTGGTGAATTTTTTGGCCGACCTGCTCTACACCAAGCTCAACCCAAGGGTCCGCCTGTGAGCCACACACTTGCCTCAAGCCCAAGCGATACCGCCCCAGCGCTCTCCCCGCTGCGGCTGAGCTGGCAACGCTTTTTGCACAACCGCTTTGCAGTGTCGGCGGCGGTGGTGGTGGTGCTGTTTGTGCTGATGGCGCTGTTGGCGCCCTGGATCGCGCCCCACGACCCCAACGAGTCTGATCTCTTGCGCCGCCTGCAGCCGCCTGTGTGGATGGAAGGCGGTGAATGGGCCTATCCCCTGGGGTGCGACGCCCTGGGACGGGACCTGCTCTCGCGCATCGTCTACGGATCGCGCATCTCGATTTTTATCGGCGCGGCCGTGATTGTGCTGGCCACCGGCATGGGGATTGTGGCCGGGCTACTGGCGGGCTACTTCCGGGGCTGGACCGATGCGGTGATCTCGCGGGTGGTCGACATCCTGCTGGCCTTTCCCTATCTGCTGTTTGCGATCGGCCTGATGGCCACCATGGGGCCAGGTCTGCAAAACATCATCTTGGCGCTGGCCTACAAGGAATGGGTCATCCCCTGTCGCTTGGTGCGTGGCGAGACCTTGGCGCTGCGAGAGATCGAGTACGTGGAGGCGGCACGCGCTGTCGGCGGATCGTCCCGCTACATCATGCTGCGTGAGATCTTGCCCAACATCCTCTCGCCGGTCATTGTGGTATCCACCATCCGCATGGCGCACGTCATCATCCTGGAGGCCAGCCTGTCGTTCCTGGGCATTGGGGTGCAACCGCCCACCGCGTCCTGGGGCTCCTTGGTGGCCGATGGGCGCTCCTTTATTTGGGACGGCTGGTGGATCTCCACCTTTGCGGGCATGGCCATTTTGCTGCTGGTGTTGGCCATCAACGTGGCCAGCCAAGGCCTGCGCGACGCCTTCGATCCCCGCTTGCAAGATTGACCGGTATGGCACACCCCTCCTCTCCACCCAGCACCACCGTGCGTCCTCTGCTGAGTCTGCGCCATGTGTCGACCGAGTTCCACACCCCCACAGGGGTGCTGCCTGCGGTGCAAGACGTGAGCCTGGACGTGATGCCCGGTGAGTGTGTGGGCATCGTCGGCGAATCGGGCTCTGGCAAAAGTGTGACCTTCGCCAGCGTCATGGGGCTGATCCGTGCGCCGGGGCGTGTCAGCGCCGGACAAGTGCTGTTTGATGGCACCGATTTGCGCACGCTCAGCCCCAGCGCCATGCGCGCGGTCCGTGGCAAACACATCGCCATGACCATGCAAGACGCGCTGACCGCGCTCAACCCGGGCATCACCATTGGGGAACAATTGACCGAAGTGATCTTGGCCCACAACACCGAGGTGGCCGCCCTGCCGCGTTGGCAGCGCCAGCGCGAAGCCCGCAACCGCGCGCTGGAGATGTTGGGCCTGGTGGGCATTCCTTCGCCCCAGTCGCGCCTGCAGGACTACCCACACCAGTTCTCCGGCGGCATGCGCCAGCGCATCATGATCGCCATTGCGCTGGCGTGCAAACCCCGGCTGCTGATTGCGGACGAGCCCACCACCGCACTGGACGTGACCATCCAGGCGCAAGTGCTCGAACTCATTGGCACGCTGCGCCAGCAACTGGGCATGAGTGTGGTGCTGATCACCCACGATCTGGGCGTGGTCGCCGAACAGTGTGATCGGGTGGTGGTGATGTACGCCGGCCACGTGGTGGAGACCGGCACCACGGCGCAAGTGATTGGTGCACCCAAACACCCCTACACCCAAGGCCTGCTGCAAGCCACCCCGAGGGTAGAAAACCTCTCAGCGCCGGTGCGCCCGATACCCGGCACCGTGCCCAACCTGATCAACTTCCCCGCCCAGTGCCATTTCCATGCGCGCTGTGCGCACCGCAGCGACGCCTGTCTGCAGGCCATTCCACTGCCGTTTGAACCCCACCGCCACCTGGCCCGCTGCATTCGCACCCATGAAAGCTGACCCCATGGAACACCCATTGCTTCGGGTCGATGGACTGACCAAACATTTCGAGCGCCCACGTGGTCTGGCGCAGCGTTTGCTGGGGGAGCCGCGCAGTGTGGTGCACGCGGTCAACGGCATTCAGCTCGACATCCAGCGGGGCGAAACCTTGGGCCTGATTGGCGAGTCGGGCTGTGGCAAATCGACCCTGGGTCGCACCCTGCTGCGTTTGGTGGAGCCCAGCGCCGGCAGCATCGTGTTCGACGGGCAAGAACTGACCCAGCTGGCGCCCCCAGCCATGGCGCGCTTGCGCTCGCGCTTGCAAATCATTTTTCAGGATCCCTACGCGTCGCTCAACCCGCGCAAATCGATCCGCGACATTGTGGCCTTGCCGCTGCGCATCCATGGCCAGTTGAGCGAGGACGAGGTGCAAACGCGGGTGGCCGCCATGCTGCAACGGGTGGGTTTTCGCCCCGACCAATTCGACCGCTACCCGCACCAGTTCTCTGGCGGACAACGCCAACGCATCGGCATCGCACGGGCGCTGATCAGCCGCCCCGATTTGGTGGTCTGCGACGAGCCGGTGTCGGCCTTGGATGTGTCGATCAAGGCACAAATTCTGGAGTTGCTCGGTGAGCTCAAAGCCGAGTTCGGCTTGACCTATTTGTTTGTCTCACACGACATCGCCGCTGTGGGGCATCTGGCCGACCGCATTGCGGTGATGTACCTCGGGCAGATTGTGGAAATTGGCCCGGCCCAAGACATCATTGAGCGGCCACAACACCCCTACACCCAAGCGCTGCTGTCGGCGGTGCCCCGCCTGAACCCCGACGCACGGCGGCAACGGCTGGTGCTCAAGGGCGACCTGCCGTCGCCCTTGCACCCTCCCGGCGGCTGCCCTTTTCATACCCGTTGCCCCATCGCCATGGACAGCTGCAGCCAACAAGCGCCCAGCTTGGCCCCCGTGGCGGCACGGCCCCACCACAGCGTCTCTTGCTGGAAAGGCCAACCCCATGTTTAACACCGTCCCCTGGATGCGGCTGTCAGGCTCTGCGTTTGCGCGCGGCCAACAACAAGCCCTGCAGCGCCCCGGCTTGGCCCCTCAAGTGCGCCAAGCGGTGCACGACCGCTTGGACAGCCTGTCCGATGCGCTGGCGCGGCCCGCCATCCAGGCGTGGTTGCGCACACAGCGCGAACTGTTGCACAAACAAGATCCACAGGGCTTCGAAGAGTCGGCTGGCATTGCCGAGGGGTTTGGCATCCCACACGACACCTTGCTGGACTATTTGCACGGCAACACCGTGGCCGACCTGGTGGCCCCGGTGCACACCCGCGAAGCCGATGGATGCACCGCCTGGGCCCAAGCGCTGGGCGACCCGGGCGATGGTGCGTGGGTGGTCAAGAACCGCGACTACCGGGGCGAGCATGGCCAGCTGCAGCACGTGTTTTTGCACAGCGACCCCGCTTGGGGCGAGCGCCGCTTGTTGTGTGTGGGCAGCCTGGGCAGCCCGGGCGCCTTCTCCAGCGGCATGAACAGCGACGGCTTGGTGGTGGTGGACACCCAGATCAGCACCCGCGACCATGGCCATGGCTGGTTGCGCTATTTCCTGATGACGGCCTTGTTGCGCGAATGTGCCGACGTGCCCGCTGCGCTGGCCTTGATCGAATCGGTGACCCACGCTGGCGGGGGATCGCTGGTGCTGGGCGACCGCCAAGGCCGCACCGCGGCGGTGGAGCTTGGCCACCTGCAGCGCCCGGCCATTGTGCGCGGCGACCCTTGGGTCGCCCACACCAACCATTGCCTCGACGCGGCCCACACACCCTATTTTTTGTCCAGCTCCGACGAGCTGGCCGCATCGTCCACCGGGCGGCTGCACACCATCGTCAGCACGCTGGCGGCGCACCACGGCGCCTTGAGCGAGGCACAAGTCCAAGCCCTGATGGCGCAGCATGGCACCGCCAGCAGCGTGTGTTGTCACGCCAGCCCCACCCGCGCGGGCACCTTGTCTTGCGCCGTGTACCAGACCGCGCGGCAAGAACTTCTGGTGTCACAAGGCCCGCCCTGTGAGGGCCGATGGGCGCGCTTTGGCATCGACGGACCAATGACCTGAAGACGGCGCAGCGCGCCAGCACTCACTCCACCGTCACGCTCTTGGCCAAGTTCCTCGGCTTGTCCACGTCCGTGCCCCGCGCACACGCGGTGTGGTAGCTCAGCAGCTGCAGCGGCACCACATGCAAGATGGGTGAGAGCACCCCATAGTGTTCGGGCATGCGGATCACGTTCACCCCTTCGCCGCTCTCAATCTTGGTATCGCCGTCGGCCAGCACATAGAGCACGCCGCCGCGCGCGCGCACCTCTTGCATATTGCTCTTGAGCTTTTCCAGCAGCACGTCGTTGGGTGCCACGGTGACCACCGGCATGGCGCTGGTCACGAGTGCCAGCGGGCCGTGCTTGAGTTCGCCGGCGGCGTAGGCTTCGGCGTGGATGTAGGTGATTTCTTTGAGCTTCAAAGCACCTTCCAACGCAATGGGGTAGTGTGTGCCCCGGCCCAGGAAGAGCGCGTTTTCTTTGCTGGCGAACTCTTCGGCCCAGCTGATGATTTGGGGCTCCAGGGCCAGCACCGCTTGCAGCGCTGCGGGCAGGTGGCGCATGTCTTTGAGGTGCTGGGCCTCTTGGGCGTCGCTCAAATGGCCGCGCACCTGCGCCAGCGCCAGCGTCAATAAAAACAAGCCGGCCAGCTGGGTGGTAAACGCTTTGGTGGAGGCCACGCCAATCTCAGCGCCGGCGCGCGTCACGTAGGCGTGTTTGCATTCGCGCACCATGGCGCTGGTGGCCACGTTGCAGATGGTCAGCGTCTGTGCCATGCCCAGGCTTTGGGCGTGGCGCAGCGCGGCCAGGGTGTCGGCGGTCTCGCCGCTTTGGGTGATGGTCACCACCAGCGTCTTCGGGTCGGGCACCGAGTCGCGGTAGCGGTATTCGCTGGCGATCTCCACCGCGCAAGGCAGTTTGGCGATGGCCTCGATCCAGTACTTGGCCACGCAGCCGCTGTAGTAGCTGGTACCACAGGCCAGGATCAACACCTTGTCGATGGCTTTGAAGGTGCTGTAGGCACCGTCGCCAAACAGCTCGGGCGTGATGCCCTCGACGCCTTCGAGCGTGTCGGCAATCGCGCGCGGCTGCTCGAAGATTTCTTTTTGCATGTAGTGGCGGTAGGGCCCCAGCTCGGCCGCGCCGCTGTGGGCGTGCACGGTTTTCACCGCGCGCTCGGCCGGTTTGTGGTCGCGGCCCACGATCCAGTATTTGCCGAGCTGGATGTCGACCACATCGCCTTCTTCTAGATACACGATCTGATCGGTCACACCGGCCAGGGCCATGGCGTCGCTGGCCAAAAAGGTTTCGCCCTGGCCTACGCCCAAAATCAGCGGTGAGCCGGCGCGCGCGCCGATCACGCGCTGCGGCTCGTCTTTGTGGAACACCGCAATCGCGTAGGCGCCGTGCAGTTGCTGCACCGCCGTTTTCACCGCTTCAAACAGGTCGCCGTCGTACACGCTGTCCACCAGATGCGCGATGACCTCGGTGTCGGTCTGGCTCAGGAACACATAGCCCTTGGCCTGCAGCGCGGCGCGCAGCTCGTCGTGGTTTTCGATGATGCCGTTGTGCACCAAAGCCACCCGGCCCGCTTGGCCGTCGACCGCGCCGGGGCCGTGGCTGAAGTGGGGGTGGGCGTTGTGCACCGCTGGCGCGCCGTGCGTGGCCCAACGGGTGTGGGCGATGCCGGTGCCGCCTTGCACCTGATCGGCCTGCACCTGGTCCATCAGCTCGGCCACGCGCGCGGTGCTGCGTGCGCGCTGCAGGCCACCCAGCAACTGCCCCAAGCTGGCGGCGTGCACCGCCACGCCACAAGAGTCATAACCCCGGTACTCCAGCCGCTGCAGGCCTTGCACCAGCACGGGAACGATGTTGCGAGAAGAAACGGCGCCGACGATGCCACACATACCACTGTCCTCTGTCCCAAACGGAAAAACCCGATGCTAGTGCGGCGCAAAGAAACTTAATGATCATTTTTTAAATATTCTTGGTTTTTTATTGCACAATGCAAATGCAAAGAAATATTTCGTCAAATTACTATGCCAAAAGAAATTATTCATCTTGACGATACCGACCTGTACCTGCTTGACGCGCTGCAGACCGATGCCAGTGAGAGCAATTTGGCGCTGGCCGATCGGCTGGGGGTGTCGCCTGCCACCTGCTTGCGGCGCACCAAACGGCTGGAGGACGCGGGCCTGATTGAGCGGCGCATGGCGGTGCTGCATCCGCAGCGCATGGCGCAGGCCATTGGCCACGGCTTGGGTGCGGTGGTGGAAGTGACGCTAGAGCGCCAAGACGAAACCACCCTGGCCGCTTTTGAAGCGCGGGCGGTGGCCGAGCCCTCGGTGCAGCAGTGCTATCGGGTCAGTCCCGGGCCGGACTTTGTACTGATCACCCACAGCACCGACATGCCGGCCCACCTGGCCTTGGCCCAGCGCCTGTTCACCGCCGACAGCTCGGTGCGCCATGTCAAGACCTTCTTCAGCCTGCGGCGGGCCAAGTTCCATCCCCGACTGCCGCTGCTGCCACCCCCGGAAAACCCCGACAAACGGTGAAATATCACACAAGCGTTGTTCGACTAAGGACCACACTGTTGTCAGATAGTCATACTAAAGTAACAATATTTAAGAACATAATTTGATCCTATTAATAAAATCAGATCGGAATTGACCGTGCGTGCGGAATGGTTGTCGATTGTGCTGATTGCCACCTTGGCCCTGCTGGCTTGGTGGCTGCTCGCCCAGCGGCGCAGCGGCGCGGGCGCGGCGGCCACAGCCCGGCTGCGCTACCGACCGCAGCCGCTGATGGCTCCCGAGGTGATGCCCATGCTGGGCTATTTGCACACCGTCTTCCCGGGCCAAGCGGTGCTCACTGCAGTGCCCTTGGTGCGCATGCTGGCGCCTTTGCATCCGGAACACGCCCCACAGGCAGAAGCTGCGCTGCAACCGCTGTCGGTGGACTACGTGGTGTGTGACCACCAAGGCATGCCGCAGTTTGCCTTTGATGTGGAGCGCTTTCATCTGAGCAAGGCCGAAGAGCACGAGGCCGCACTGAAACAGAAGAACCGTCTGTTGCAATCGGCGGGCATCCGTCTGGTTTTTTTGCGCCAGTCGGTCGATCGCATGCCACGGCCAGCCGATCTGCGGCGCCAGCTGGACTTGGCCGACTTGCGCGAAGCCGGGCTGGAGCGCGCCGCTTCCAGCCACCACACCCAAATGCTCCATGCGCTCAAACAAGAGCTCGACGCCGCCGACGCACGCTACCAAAGCACCCACTACCGCGAGTCCGAGGTGGTGATGGGTTTGGGCAGCCTGATGGAGCTGGGCAAACCCCGTACGCCCCATCCATCTACCGCCCCCGCCACACCCGCCGACCGCAGCGAGCGCCCAGAGCCACAGCACTGAGCCCGATCAAGCGCCTTTGGGCGGCTTTTGTGGGCGCTGGTAATTGGGGATGCTCACCTGCTTGCCGCGCGCCACGCTCAAGGCGCCCGGCTCGGTGTTTTTGGTGATGGTCGATCCGCCGCCCACGGTGCCGCCCGCGCCAATGGTCACCGGCGCCACCAACACACAGTTGCTGCCAATGTGGACATCGGCCTCGATGACCGTGCGGTGTTTGTTGGCGCCGTCGTAGTTGGCGGTGATGCTGCCGGCGCCATAGTTCACCCGCTCGCCCACGGTGGCGTCGCCCAAATAGGCCAGGTGGTTGGCCTTGGCGCCCCGGGCCAGCGCCGAATTCTTCACCTCAACAAAGTTGCCAATGTGCACCTCGGCGCCCAGCTGTGCGCCAGGGCGCAGGCGGGCGAACGGCCCGATCAGCGCGCCCGCGCCCACGGTGGCGCCGGCTTTTTCACCGTCGATGTGGGTGAAGGGGTGGATCACCGCGCCAGCCTCGATGCGGCAGTTGGCGATCACGCAGTTCGCCCCAATGCGCACCCCATCGGCGATGCGCACACAGCCTTCGAACACACAGTTGACGTCGATGTCCACGTCTTGCCCACATTCGAGTGTGCCGCGCACATCGATGCGCGCCGGGTCAGCCAGGCGCACGCCCTGCTCCATCAGCGCATGGGCCACGCGCCGCTGGTGGGCGCGCTCCAATTCGGCGAGTTGCACCGGGCTATTCACGCCCGCCACCTGCAGCGCGTCGCCAATGCAGTGCCCCAGCACCACACAGCCATCGGCCACGGCGAACTTCACCACATCGGTCAGGTAGTACTCGTTTTGTGCGTTGTGATTGTCCAGCCGCGCCAGCCAGCCGCGCAGCAAGCGCGTGGGCACGGCCATGATGCCGCTGTAGATTTCGGTGATCCCGCGCTGCTCGGGGGTGGCGTCCTTGTGTTCCACAATGGCTTGCACCGCGCCGTCGACGGCGCGCACGATGCGCCCATAGCCGGTCGGATCGGGCATGTCGAGTGTGAGCAAGGCCAGGTGCTGTCCCGCACAAGCGGCCAGCAAGGCCTGCAAGGTGGCGACCTCGGTCAGCGGCACGTCGCCCGAGAGCACCAGGGTCACGCCGTCGTCGGGCAGCACCGGCGCGGCCTGCTGCACCGCGTGGCCGGTGCCCAGCTGGGGCTCTTGCCGCACAAAACGCAGCGGCACCGCTTGGCCACTGGCCAGCAGCGGGGCGCTCAAACCGGCCTCGACTTGGTCGGCACCGTGGCCGGTGATCACCACCACCGAACGTGCGTTCAACCCCGCTGCGGTGTCCAGCACCCGCTGGGCCAAAGCGCGGCCGGCCAAACGGTGCAACACTTTGGGCTTTTGACTTTTCATGCGGGTGCCTTTGCCCGCCGCCATCACCACCACATCCACAGGGAACGACATGACCACCTCAAATCCGTTGGGCGGCATGCCACAGTCACACACCACCAAGAAAACAGCGATTATCGGCGCCCGCTGGAGACGTCCCGCGCGGTTGTGGCTGCTCGGCGCCGCAGTGGCTGTGCTGGCCGCCTGCAGCACAGTGCAGCTGGCCTACCGGCAAGCGCCCAATCTGAGTTATTGGTGGATCGACCGCCAGCTCGACCTCAACGATGCCCAGGAAGCCCTGGTGCGCCAAGACGTGGACGCGTTTTTTGCTTGGCACCGCCAACAAGGCCTGCCCGAGCTGACCAGCCAGCTGCGCCGCTGGCAGGCCCAAGCCCGCAACGACTGGACCGCCGACCAGGTGTGCCGCGAGGTGGAATGGTTGCGTGGCCGCGCCTGGCAGGCGATCGACCAGGCCCTGCCCGCTGCCGCGCGCCTGAGCCTGCAGCTGCAACCGGCCCAGCTGCAACGGCTGGCGCGCCAGCAAGCCGACAGCAACCAAGACTTTCAAGAAGACTTTGTCGACGGCAGCCCACAGGCGCGCATCGACAAACGGGTGGAACGCACCAGCAAGCGCTTTACACAGTTTTATGGCAGCGTGAGCGCTGAGCAAGAAGCGCTGCTGCGCCAATGGTTGGCGCGATCCCCCTGGGACGGCCAGCGCGCCTTGGCCGAGCGCCAGCGCCGCCAGCAAGACATGCGCGACACCGTTCGGGCGGTGCAAACCGCCCACGGCAGCCGCCCGGCGGGCGACACGGCAGCAGCGCCCGCAGCCGTGCAAACGGCCCTGCGCGCTGTGGCCGAACGCGCCCTCAACCCCAGCGCGCCCGAGACCAAGGCCTACAACGACGCCTTCCAGCGCCACAGTTGTGCCCAGCTGGCCGCCCTGCACAACAGCATGAGCGCTGCCCAACGCCAAGAACTCGCCCGCACCCTGGGCCGCTACGCCGACGATTTGGCCAGCTTCACGCGGCCAGACTGAACCACAGCGCCACCACCGACAGACTGAGCAGCGTGACCGGCACGCCCACCCGGGCGTGGTGCTGCCAGCCGATCTCCACGCCGCGTTGGCGCGCCAAATCGGCCACGATCAGATTGGCGATCGAGCCCACCAGCAGCAAATTGCCCGCCAAAGTGCTGATGAGCGCCAGCGCGGTGCCGGCGGTGTGGCTGCCGCCCAAATGCGGCAAGAGCAGCATCACCGCTGGCACGTTGGACACCAGATTCGACAAACCCACGCCCAGCACCAGCAGTACACCGGGATCGGTGACCTGCACCCCACGCTCGGCCAACCACGCCACCGCCTGCGCCGCCAGGCCGGTGTGCTCCATGCCCGCATTGACCACAAACAGGCCAATGAACAGCAGCAGCAAAGGCCAGTCCACAAAACCCATGACGCGCGAGGAATGCAAGCGCCGGCTCAGCAGCAGCACGCCAGCGCCCACCAGCGCGGCCACATCGCGCGGCCAGTCGGTGAACAAAAACACCGCCATCAGTGCCAACGCCACCGCCAGGCCTTTGGCGGTTTGCCAACGGTCGAACACCGGGTCGTCCTCTGGCGGCACCGGCACCGCCAGCGGCGCGTGCAACTCGGCCGCCCCCTGGCGCGCACCCGGCCCCCAGGCCAGCCAGGCCCACAGCAACACCAAGGACACCAGCACCGGCAGCGCCACCTGGCGCACATAGGGCGCAAAGGGCAGCTGCAGCACCGATCCGATCAGCATGTTCTGTGGGTTGCCGATCAGGGTCAGGGCCGAGCCGATGTTGGCCGCACAGGCCAGCGCCAACAAGCTGGGCACTGGGTCCCATCCCCGACGCAGAGCAATACGCAGCACCACCGGCGCCATGGCCAGACAAATCACGTCGTTGGAAAACACCGCCGACAGACCCGCTGCAACGGCGATCAGCGCCGCCAGCCAGCCCGCGCGCGACATGGGCCGCGCGCCCACACCGCGCACCACCGCGGTGTAGAAACCGCCCAAGCGCATCTGGGCCGACACCACCATAAAAGCGAACAACAGCACCAAGGTGGGCCAATCCACCGCGCGGATCGCGTCTTCGATCGACCAGCCCATGAGCGCGATGGTGGCGATGCCCCCCAGCAAGGCCACACCCGAGCGATCGAGCTTCAAGCGCGGCAACCCCCCGAGCAACATGCCCAGGTAGACGGTGGCAAACACCGCCACCATACCGAGCCCGCTGGTGCTCATCCGCGCGGCTGGCAGCGCTGCTGCAAATGCACCAGCGCCTCTTCCACCTGGTCCACCAGCACCAGGCACACATCGCCCGGCTGCAAGCGGCTCAGCGCGGTGTCGATAGCGATGAATTCGCCCTGGATGGTGTCGATGTGCCGCACCCGGCTGGCGCCCTGCAGGCCTTCGCGCAACAGGCCCACCACCTCGCCCGGGGCGCGGCCGCGCTGGCACGCGTCTTCGTAGAGGATGACCTCGTCAAAGGCCTGCCCCAAGATCTGTGTCTGCTCGCGGATGTCTTCGTCGCGCCGGTCACCCGCGCCGCTGATGACCACGCTGCGCTTGCCGGCCGGCAAGGCCTGCACCGCCCCCACCAGCGCCCGCATGGCGTCGGGGTTGTGGCCGTAGTCGGCGATCACCGTGGCGCCGTTGAACGCCAGCAGGTTAAAGCGGCCTGGGGTGGTGCGGGCGTCGCTCTCGAAGCTGGCCAGCGCTTGGCGGATCACCGCCCAGTCCAGCCCCAGCGCCCAAGCCGCGCCCACCGCCGCCATGGCGTTGTCGACCTGAAACCCCACCTTGCCACCCAAGGTGATCGGCACCTGATCGAGCGCGATGGTGTGGCGCTGCCCGTCGTGCACCGCCACCAGCTCGCCGCCTTCCACCCAGATGCTGCGAAAGCCCTGGGCGCGGTGGGTGGCCAGCACCGGATGTGAGCCATCGGCGGCAAAAAACACCACCTTGCCCGGCGACAGCGCCGCCATGCGCACGCAGTGCGGATCGGTGGCGTTGAGCACCGAAAAGCCCTGCGCTGCCACGTTTTGCACGATCACCCGTTTGAGCACCGCCAGGTCTTCCACCGTGGTGATGTAGTTCAGGCCTAGGTGGTCGCCCGCGCCAATGTTGGTGACCACCGCCACGTCACAACGGTCAAAGCCCAAGCCTTCGCGCAACATACCGCCGCGCGCGGTTTCCAGCACCGCCGCGTCCACCTCCGGGTGGCTCAGGACATTGCGCGCGCTTTTGGGGCCCGAGCAGTCGCCGCTGTCGGTCTGGCGGCCGTTGATGTGCACGCCGTCGGTGTTGGTCATGCCCACGCGCCAGCCCCGCACGCTGAAGATGTGGCTGATCAGGCGCGCGGTGGTGGTCTTGCCATTGGTGCCGGTCACCGCCACCACCGGCACCCGGCCGTTGTCGCCGGGGGCAAACAGGTGGTCCACAATCGCTTCGCCCACCGCGCGGCCCTTGCCGTAGGACGGCTGCAGGTGCATGCGCAGCCCGGGCGCAGCGTTCACCTCCACAATGCCGCCGCTTTGCTCTTCGAGCGGGCGCAGCACACTTTCGCACACCACGTCCACGCCACAAATGTCGAGCCCCACCATGCGCGCCGCCGCCACCGCGCGGGCGGCCACCTCGGGATGCACCTCGTCGGTCACGTCGGTGGCGGTGCCGCCGGTGGACAAGTTGGCGTTGTTGCGCAGCACCACCCGTTCGCCCTTGGCGGGCACGCTGCCGGGGCTGTGGCCCTGAATCTGCAGCCGCGCACGGGCGATGTCGTCGATGCGCATCTTGGTCAGCGAGGTGGCGTGGCCATCGCCCCGGCGCGGGTCGCGGTTGATCTCTTCGACCAGCTCGGCGACGGTGTGCACCCCATCGCCGATCACATGCGGCGGTTCGCGCCGCGCAGCGGCCACCAGCTTGTCGCCGACCACCAGCAAGCGGTAGTCGCTGCCAGGCAGGTATTTCTCGACCATGGGGGTGCCGTATTCGGCCGCCACCCGGTAGGCCAGTTCCAGGTGCTCGCGGTCGACAATGTTGACCGTCACGCCCTTGCCCTGGTTGCCGTCTTGGGGTTTCACCACCACTGGCAGTCCCACCTCCAGCGCTGCGGCCCAAGCGTCGTCGGCGCTGCTCACCGGCCGGCCCAGCGGCACTGGCACACCGGCGGCGCGCAACAGGTTTTTGCTGAGGTCTTTGTCTTGTGCGATGTTTTCGGCCACCGCGCTGGTGGAGTCGACCTCGGCCGCCCAAATGCGGCGCTGTCGGGAACCCCATCCCAGCTGCACCAGCGAACCTTGGGTGAGCCGCTTGTAGGGAATGCCCCGCGCGACCGCCGCGTCGACGATGGCGCCGGTGGAGGGCCCCAAGCGCACGTCTTCGTCGATGTCGCGCAACTGCCCAATGCGGGCCTGGGTGTCAAAGGGCTCACCGGCCATGGCGGCGCGGATCAGCGCCTCGGCCGCCGACAGCGCCTCGCGCCCCACCGGCTCCTCGCTGTATTGGGCCACCACCTGGAACACGCCGGCCTCCACCGTGGCGGTGCAGCGGTGAAAGCTCACCGGACAACCGGCCTGCGCTTGCAAGGCCACCGCCGCCTGCGCCAGCACATGGGCCAACGACATCTGATCGGGCGGCAGGGGCCAAGGACCAATCTGCGGAAAGCGTTCGCGCAGCGCGGCGTCCAGGCCCGGGCGGCGCAACAACCAGTCGTCCTCTGCGAGCCGCACCACCGCCTCGATGGCGGTGTGGCGGGACCAGAGGTTGGGGCCCCGCAGGGCTCGGATTCGGGAAATGTCCATGGCGAATTCGTCCCGATTAAGCGCCTGGCAAGGCGCCAAAGTTGTCCAGCCCTGCCGCGATCAACGCCGGGGTCAGGCCCGCCGCCCAAGCGGCGGCCGCCGCGGCACACACCACCTCGGGCGCCACCAGCACACGCAAGTCGGGCACCTGCGCATCGGCCAGCACCTCGGTGCCGCGCATCAGGCGGATGCGGCCGTCGATGCAGCGCACGCTGCGCTGCTCGACCGGCACATCGGCGGACACGGGGCGGGCGCTGGTCCAGATCACCTCACCATCACAGTGTTCGGCCAAGGCGGCCACATCGGGGGTATCGGCGTCGAGCACGGCGGCACCACTGGCCAGCACCACGTCCATTTGGGTGCGCACCACGCGCGGCATGCCGCTGCGGTCGTGGATGTCGTGGCGCGCCAGGTCGGGCCAGCCGTCCAGATCGGTCACCACCCCCACCGCACAGCGGTCGTAGGGCAGGCCATGGTCCAAGATCAGGTCGGGCCGGCTTTCGATGACGGCACAGTGCAGGTCGCGGTTCATCAGCAGGCGCTGGCACTGCTGCCAATAGTCGGCGCCGGCTTTTTCCTGGCGCCGCGCGCCCAGGTAAATCCCGTCGCGGCAGGCCACACCCACCGGGCCGTGCGACAAACCGATCAAGTGTCCGGTGATGCGCGCCAACAGGGTCGACTGCAAAGTGCCGGTGATGCCCACCAGCGGAATACGGCCATCGCCCATGGGGCCACCCTCTGGAAACAGGTGCGCGGCGATGGCCTCGCCCACCGGGCGTGGGGTGCCTACCGCCGGCCTGAGGTGCATCAGCAGCCCTGGTCCGGCGTTGACCTCCACAATCGCGCCGCCGGTCGCTTGCAAAGGCTGGCCAATGTCGGTGGTCACCAGGTCGATGCCCGCGATGTCCAGCCCCACCACCTTGGCGGCCAAGCTCACCGCATAGGCCACCTCGGGGTGGACCTCGTCGGTGCACTCAAACGCCATGTTGCCGTTGCGCTGCACCAGCACCCGCTGGCCCGCCGCCGGCACGCTGTTGGCGTGCAGGCCTTGGCGCTCCAGCAGCAAGCACATGGCAGGCTCGCGGTCCAAGCGGATGGTCTCCAGCGGGAATTCTTCGGCCTCGCCCCGGCGCGGATCGCTGTTGAGTTGTTGGTCGATCAGCGCCTGCACCGCATGGACGCCGTCGCCGGTGACCCACAGGCTTTCGCCGCGCGCCGCGGCCACCACCCGGCCGCCGACCACCAGCACCCGGTGCTCGTTGCCCGCGATGTAGCGCTCGACGATGACCTCGCTGCCCTCGGCATCGGCCACGCCAAACGCCTGTTCGATATCGGCCTGTGCGCTCAGCTCCAGCGACACACCCCGGCCGTGGTTGGCGTCCGAGGGTTTCACGACCACCGGCAGGCCGATGTCTTGTGCGGCCTCCCACGCGTCGGCGGGGCTGTCCACCACCCGGCCTTCGGGCACCGGCACACCGGCGGCCTGCAGCAGGCTTTTGGTCAGGTCTTTGTCGCTGGCGATGTTTTCGGCAATGGCGCTGGTGAGATCAGTCTCAGCCGTCCAGATGCGGCGCTGGCGCGCGCCGTAACCGAGCTGCACCAGGTTGCCGTCGTTGAGCCGCAGGTGCGGAATGCCGCGCTCGGTGGCGGCGACCACAATCGCCGCCGTCGATGGGCCCAGCCAGGTGTCGTCGATCACCTCGCGCAGCCCGTGCACCGCCGCGTCCACATCAAAAGATTCGTCATGGATCGCTGCCTCCAGCAGCGCGTGGCCGTGGCGCAGCGCGGCTTCGGCGGTGGCGGCGTTGCGGGCCCGAAACACCATGCGGTAGACACCCGCTTGGCTGGTGCTGCGGGTCTGGCCAAAGCCGGTGGGCATGCCGGCGCGGTTGAGCAGCTCGATGACGCAGTGCTCCAAGATGTGCCCCGCCCACGTGCCTTCGCGCAAACGCTGAATGAAGCCGCCGCGCTCGCCCACGCCGCAGTGGTGCTCTTCGAGCGCCGGCAGCCACGCCAGCAGGCGCTCGGTCAGCCCCGGCAAGGTGTTGGAGGGCCGTTGCTCCAACGCCCCCAAATCGAGCCAGACCTCCATGGCAGAGCGGTAAGTCCACACATTGGGACCCCCCAAAAACCGGTGCTTGAGCACCTGCAGGGCAAGACGAGGTTCAGGCATAAGCGTGGGCGGATAAACGCACAAAGGCCGGACTGACAAGCCCGGCCCAGATTGCTGCGTATTGTGGAACCGCCGCCCCCTCTTGCAAGGGCGCCTGTTCAGATGCTTACGAACAATTGCATTCGTATCCATGTATGTGTTGCCCAATCGAAACAAGCGGCCTGACGGACAATCCGGGTCTCCATGGACCGATCCACCCCGCCTTCCGCCGACTCCGCCCCCTTGTTGGCGCGGCTGCCGCTTGACGTCAACGCCCACGGGCAATTTGCTGCGGGCGAGTTGCAGCTGCACCCCCACCAGTGGCGCTGGCGCACCAGCCCGCAAAGCGACTGGGCCACGCTCGACCGCCAAAGCACCCATCGCCTGCAAGAACGCGACCACGGCGGTATGGCCACGCTGGACCTGATGGACGGCGACACCCTGCTGCAGCGCTGGCATTGCACCCTGGCGCAGCACGCCGAACTGCGCGGACTGCGGCGCGCTTTTGAACACGGCAGCGCCGACAGCGACGACGAACTGGCCGACCCCGAGGTGGAGACCCCGCCATCGACCTGGGTGCTGCTGCGGCTCTGGCGCTTTGCCCACCCCTACCGCTGGCAGTTGTTGCTCGGCTTTGTGCTGACGCTGGCGTCCACCGCCGCCACCTTGGTGCCGCCTTATCTGACCATCCCGCTGATGGACAATGTGCTGATTCCGTTCCAAAACGGCAAAGCCATCGACCCGGTGTATGTGGGCTGGCTGCTTGGGGGGCTGCTGGGGTCGGGTCTGTTGGCTTGGGGCCTGGGCTGGGCGCGCACCTGGCTGCTGGCGCTGGTGTCCGAACGCATCGCCGCCGACTTGCGCACCAGCGCGTTTGAGCACCTGCTGGGCCTGTCGCTCGACTATTTTGGCGCCAAACGCACCGGCGACTTGATGGCGCGCATTGGCAGCGAGACCGACCGGCTGTCGGTGTTTCTGTCGCTGCACGCACTGGACTTTGCGACCGATGTGCTGATGCTGGGCATGACCTCGGTGATCCTGTTTTCGATCAACCCCTGGCTGGCGCTGGTGACGCTGCTGCCGCTGCCCTTCATCGCGTGGATGATCCACCTGGTGCGCGACCGGCTGCGCACCGGTTTTGAAAAGGTAGACCGGGTCTGGGGCGACGTGACCAGTGTGTTGGCCGACACCATTCCTGGCATCCGGGTGGTCAAGGCCTTTGCCCAAGAGCGGCGCGAAGCCCAGCGCTTCAGCACCGCCAACCGGCTCAACCTAGAGGTCAACGACCGCATCAACAAAACCTGGAGCCTGTTCACGCCCACGGTGACGCTGCTCACCGACATCGGCCTGCTGGTGGTCTGGGGCTTTGGCATTTGGCAGGTGAGCCAGGGCGACATCACCGTCGGTGTGCTGACCGCCTTCATCGCCTACATCGGCCGCTTCTACGGCCGGCTCGACTCGATGAGCCGCATCGTCTCGGTGACGCAAAAAGCGGCCGCTGGCGCCAAGCGCATCTTCGACATCCTGGACCACCAGTCGAGCGTGCCCGAACCCACCGACCCACTGCCCATGCCACCGGTGACCGGCGCACTCCGCCTGGACCGGGTGGGCTTTCGCTACGGCAGCCGCAGCGTGATCCGCGATGTCAGCCTCGACATCCTGCCCGGCGAAATGATTGGCCTGGTGGGCCACAGCGGCTCGGGCAAAAGCACGCTGGTCAACCTGCTGTGCCGCTTTTACGACGTGAGCGAAGGCCGCATCTTGGCCGACGGCGTGGACCTGCGCCAGGTGCGGGTGGCCGACTACCGCCAGCACATTGGCCTGGTGCTGCAAGAGCCGTTTTTGTTTTTTGGCAGCGTGGCCGAGAACATCGCCTACGGCCGGCCCGGCGCCACCCGCGAGCAGATCGTGGCGGCCGCGCGCGCGGCCCATGCGCACGAATTCATCCTGCGGCTGCCGCACGGCTACGATTCGCTGGTGGGCGAACGCGGCCAAGGCCTCTCGGGCGGCGAGCGCCAGCGCATCAGCATCGCGCGTGCGCTGCTGATCGACCCGAAGATCCTGATCTTGGACGAGGCCACCTCGGCGGTGGACACCGAGACCGAAAAAGAAATTCAGAAGGCGCTGGACAACCTGGTGCTGGGCCGCACCACGATTGCGATTGCGCACCGGCTGTCCACCCTGCGCAAGGCCGACCGTCTGGTGGTGATGGACCGGGGCGCCATTGTGGAAGTGGGGCCACACGACGAGCTGATGGCGCGCGAAGGCCACTACTGGCGCCTGTACCAGGCACAGCTGCGCCACGACAAAGAACTGCAGGAGGCGGCATGAGCGCCGATTTCACGCTGAGCCGCAACAGCGCGGGCCGCTGGTGCCTGAGCATCGACGGCCGGCCAGGCGAACCGGTGCAAGCGGTGCGGAGTTTTCCGCTGTCGGCGCCGGACGAAGCGATTGGCTTGGTCGGCGACGACGGCCATGAGCGCCTGCACATCAGCCACCTCCACACACTGAACGCCGCGCAGCGCGAGGCGGTGCAAGCGGCGCTGGCGGAGCGCGACTTCTGCCCACGCATCCAGCGCATTTGCAGCGTCAGCACCTTCGCGACCCCCAGCACCTGGGTGGTCGAAACCGACCGGGGCACAACCGAGCTGGTGCTCAAGGGCGAAGAAGACATCCGGCGCCTGCGCAAGCGCAGCCGCCTGCTGATCACCAGCGCCCACGGCGTGGTGTTTGAGATTCCCGACAGCGCGGCGCTCGACCGAGCTTCGCGCAGGCTGCTCGAGCGCTTCCTTTAAGGCATGCGCTGGAGGATTGCGGCGCAGAACAAGGCGGGAGCCGCAGACAGTGCTGTGGCACGGCAAGGCGAACCAACGCCGTTATGCGTCGGAATCCACCAGCGCATCAGGCTTGCAGCGCGTCCCACATCGCTTTGTCCCGCTCAGCGGTCCAGATGCGCGGGTGCTTGATGCCGCTGGCTTCGTCAAAAGCGCGCGTCACGTCAAACGGCAGGCAATGTTCGTAGATGAACACATGGCCAAACACCGGGTCCATGCTTTGGCGGGTGTGGGCCATGGCGGCCTTGAGGTCCATGCCAGCGGCCACCGCTTCTTTGCCGGCCTGGAACAGCGTGGTGACCCAGCGCTGGGTGTAGTCCAGCGCCTTGTGGACGTTGGCATGGCCTTTCATGGCTTCGCCCCGGCCGGGCACGATAAATTCGGCGTTCAAGGCACGCAGCGCTTCAAGCGTGGCGGGCCATTCTTCGAGCTGGGCGTCGCCGGTGTAGACGCCGGCTTCGTATTCCACCAGGTCGCCGCTGAACAGCACGCCTTCGGCCTCGACCCAGGCGATGGTGTCGCCCTTGGTGTGGCCCGGGCCCGGGTGCCAGATCTCGACCTTCACCCCACCCAAGTCGACGGTGAGGCTGCCCTGGCGGCCAGGGGTGCCGTCGCCAATGACCATGGTGGGCCAGGTCAGGCCGGGCACGCTGTCGGCACCGCGGAATAAGCGCGGAAAGCGCTCCATCTCGCTTTGCATGTCTTGTGCACCGCGCTCCACGATCAGCTCGTGGGTGCCCCGGCTGGCGATGATTTCGGTCGCGCCCTCGGCGAAGTAGGCGCTCGCCCCCAGCACCCGCACCGCGTGGTAGTGGGTCAGCAGCACGTATTTGATCGGCTTGTCGCTCACCGTGCGAATCTTGGCGATCAGGTCTTGCGCCATGGCCGGGGTGGCGGTGGCGTCGCTCACCATGATGTATTTCTCGCCAATGATCACGCCCGAATTGGGGTCGCCTTCGGCGGTGTAGGCCCAGCAGTGCGGGCTGAGCTGCTCAAAGGTGATTTGTTTGTCTTGCAAATCGGCCTGGGACGCAAAGGCTTTGGACATGGAGGGGCTCCGGTGGGGTGCGAAAGCGGAAATTTTACCTAAACGTAACGAATTTCACATGGGTGAATTTTGTGCACCCACCTCCAGCGGCAACAAGGCCTCGCGGGCGGCGGCGGCCACCCGCCGGGTCAGGCCGTCGAGCATGGGGCCGGCGGCGCGGGCGCGCTGCCAGTACAGGGGCACGTCCAGCGGTGTGTGGGGCAGCAATTCCACCAAGGCGCCGCTGGCCAAATGCTGCGCCACCAGCGACAGCGGGTTGAGCCCCCAGCCCATGCCGGCCAAACACGCCGCCACAAAGGCCTGCGACGAGGGCAGTGTGTGGCGCGGCAAAGCCACCGCGCACTGGGCGTGGCGCTGTGCCCAGCGCGCCTGCAGCGCGTCCTTGGTGTTGAACTGCAGGCTGGGCGCCTGCGCCAGCGCATCGGCGCTCACGCCGCTGGCCAAAAAGCGCTGCACAAAAGCGGGGCTGGCGGTGGCCACATAGCGCATGGCCCCCAAGGGCTCGACGGTGCAACCGGTGGCGGCCTGGGCACTGGCGGTCACCGCCGCCAGCACCGCGCCTTGGCGCAGCCAGTCGCTGGTGTGGTCTTGGTCGTCCACCGCCACCTGCAACAGCACCGGCGCTTCGGCGCCAAAGGCGGCCAGCGCGGGCGCCAGCCAGGTGGCCAAGCTGTCGGCGTTGACCGCCACCGGCAGCGGCACCCGCGTTGGGCCATCAGGCGCCAAGCTGGGCAAAGACGCGTGCAGCTCCTGCTCCAGCAGGCGCAAGCGGTCCACATGCTGGCACAGGCGCCGGCCGGTGTCGGTGGGCACACAGGGCTGGCCACGCACCACCAGCGCGCAGCCCACGCGCTCTTCCAGCAGGCGAATGCGCTGCGACATGGCCGAAGGCGTGACGTGCAGGGCGCGCGCGGCGCGTTCAAAGCTGCCTTCGCGCACCACCGCGTGCAGGGCAAAGAGCGAGGCGTAGTCGAGCATGGATGCAGTTTTACTTAAGTCGCTTAATGAAATGCAGTTTGCCTTCATCAGCCAGGGCTGGCAAGCTCGCGCCCCATGGCTGTTGAACCCTCCACCTCGTTGTTGTTGTCCGTGTTTGTACAAGGCTTGGCGCTGGGCTTGGGCCTGATCGTGGCGATTGGCGCGCAAAACGCCTTTGTGCTGCGCCAAGGTCTGCGGCGCGAGCATGTGGGCCCGGTGGTGCTGTTCTGCGCGGCCAGCGACGCGCTCTTGATCAGCGCCGGTGTGTTGGGCATGGCGCAGGCGCTGGGAAACAGCCCGGGGCTGGCGCGCGCGCTGGCGCTCGGTGGTGCGGCCTTTTTGGCGGTGTATGGCTGGCGGGCGCTGCAACGCGCGCGGGCGCCGCAGCGCCTGGAGGCGTCGGCCGAGGGCAGCGGGCTTTCACGCCGCGCCGCGCTGGCCCAGGCCGCCGCCTTCACCCTGCTCAACCCCCACGTCTACCTGGACACGGTGCTGCTGGTCGGCAGCATCGGCGCCCAACAGCCGCAGGCGCTGCAGCCGGTGTTTGTGGCCGGGGCCAGCGTGGCCAGCCTGGGCTGGTTCACCGCACTGGGTTTTGGCGCGCGCTGGCTGGCGCCGTGGTTTGCCCGGCCGCGCGCTTGGCAGGCGCTCGACGGGCTGATCGGCCTGACCATGCTCACGCTGGCGGCGCTGCTGCTGCGCCACGCTTGGCAGATGGCCTGAGGGCGGCGCCGGTGTACATCCCTCGGGCGCATCAGCCCCATGACAGCCAGCCAATGCCCGAGCTGGTGCGTGCGCACCCGCTGGGCGCCTGGGTCTGCCTGACGGCCGATGGCCTGGTGGCCAACCCGGTGCCCTTTGTCTGGGAACGCACACCGGACGACCACGGCAGGCTGATCGGCCATGTGGCGCGCGCCAACCCGGTGTGGCGCCTGCTCGGAGACGGGGCGCCATCGGTGGTGATGTTCCAAGGGCCTCAGGCGTATGTCACACCCAGCTGGTATCCCGGCAAAGCCCGCCACGGCGCGGTGGTGCCGACCTGGGACTATGCGGTGGTCTATGTGCATGGCACCGCGCGCGCGGTGCATGAAACCAACGAGCTGCTGGCCATTGTCGACGCGCTCACCACCCACATGGAGTCGACCCAAACCCACCCGTGGCGGGTGGCGGACGCACCTGCGCCCTACATCGACCGGCTGCTGCGCGGCATTGTGGGCATTGAGATCCGCGTCGATCGGACGGAGGGCAAGCTCAAACTCAGCCAAGACGAAGACGTGGCCGACCGGCACGGCACGGTGCAAGGGCTTCAGAGGCGCGGTGACCAAAACAGCTTGGCGATGGCGGCGCTGGTGCACGAAGCGCTGACCAGGCCACCACGCGCTTGAAACGCCCTAGGGGATCTCAAGCGCCGAAACCGCCCTCAATCACCCGCACCACCTCTTCGGCAAAGTCGCTGTAGCTCATTGGGCCACCGGGACGCAGCCAGGTAAACGTCCAATTGATCATGCCAAACAGCAGCATGGTGAGCGCGGTCTGGTTGCGCGCGGTGATCCGCTCGGGATAGGCGCGCTTGAGGAAACGGGTGAAGGCCGCGACCACATCGCGCTGGCGGTTGAGGATGAGTTCGCGCTGTTCATCGCCCAGAAACTTGGTGTCCGACACCAGCGCCACATGGCGGGTGGCCGAGCTTTCGTATTCGGACAAAAAGGCGCGCACCAGTTCATACAGCGCCTCGCGCTCGGACAGATTTTTGCGTTGCGCCCGCGCCTCGGCCTCGCCAATCAGCGCCAGCAGGCGCTGGGTGTAGCGGTCGAGCAGGTCAAAGAGGATCGCCTCTTTGCTCTCGTAATAGTGGTAGAGCCGCGCCTTGCTGGTGCCGCAAGCGCTGGCGATGGTGTTCATGCTGGCGGCGGCAAAGCTTTGCGCGGCAAAACACTGCGCGGCCATGTCGAGGATTTCCTCGCGCTTGAGGTCGTGGGTGGCGGATTTGGGACGGGCCATACTTGGATTGTCGCCCCTGCGCGGCTTCGCCGCTTCCCCTCAAGGGGACGGCGCGGGTGGACCGGCCAAGCCGGATCCACCGCGCCCTGGCGCTGCGGGCACTGCGCGCCGGACGCTTGGATGGCCATCGCGGCTGGGCGCGCTGTGCGCTGTGAGCCTTGCGGCTTGGGCGGCTGTGGCGCCGGCCGGCGGTGATTACCATCGGCACATGGCCAAACCGATATCGGACCCTTTTGTGTTGCACGCTTGTGAGCTGCTGGGCGTGCTCGGGCCGGTGGCGGTCAAGCGCATGTTTGGGGCTTATGGGCTGTCGGTGGACGGCATGAATGTGGCCCTCATTGCCTGGGACACGCTGTTCCTGAAAACCAACGCCCAGACCGAGCCGCAATGGGTGGCCGCCGGTGGCCGCTGCTTCGAATACAGCGCCAAAGGCAAAGTGGTGCGTCTGCATTACTTCACGCCACCCGAAGAGGCTTTGGAATCGCCCGCGCTGATGGCGCCTTGGGCGCGGCTGGCGTTGCAAGCGGCGGTGGCGGCCCGATGAGCCGGCTGGCGCTCAGCGGCAACTTGCGCAGCATCGTGGCGATGCTGGTCGCGATGCTGTTTTTTTCGCTCATGGACGCGGTGCTCAAACAGCTCGCCGCGCATTACCCCGTGATGCAAATCGCCGCGCTGCGGGGTCTGAGCGCGCTGCCGCTGGTGCTGGTCTATATCGCGTGGCGGCAACGCTGGCACACGGTCTGGCGCATCCGATGGTCGCTGCACCTGCTGCGCGGCGCGCTGGGCATCGCCATGCTGGCGCTGTTCACCGCCTCGATCCGTGAACTGCCGCTCTCAGCCACCTACACCCTGTTCTTCATTGCGCCCTTGTTGATCGCTTTGCTGTCGATGCCGGTGCTCGGCGAGTCGGTGGCGCGAGCGCACTGGTGGGCCATCGCTGGCGGCTTTGCCGGCGTGCTGATCGCGCTGCAGCCCCAACAAGCGGGCGCCAACTTCTGGGCCCAGCTGGTATCAGGCGGCGGCGCGGCGGCCCTGGGTGCCGCCGCGTGTTACGCGGTGGCGGCGGTCACCGGACGACTGGCCAGCCGCAGCGACAGCGCCGAGAGCCTGGTGCTGTGGATGATGGTGATGATGGCGCTGGGTGGCACCGCCCTGGCCTGGAGCGCCTGGGTACCGGTGCGCGGCGAACACGTCTGGTTGATGCTGGGCCTGGCCGTCACCGGATTCATCGGCCAAATCGCCATCACCGAGGCTTTTCGCCACGGCCAGGCGTCGGCGGTGGCGCCGTTCGAATACAGCGCGCTGGCCTGGGGCGCGGGGCTCGACTGGCTGATCTGGCAAAGCCTGCCCGGGCCCAGTGTGTGGATGGGGGCGCTGGTGGTGATCGCCTCGGGGCTGTTCATGCTGCGGCACGAAAGCCGCGTGGCCCAAACCGAGGTCGAGGGCGGCAAAGACCACCCCTGAAGCGCTCAGCGCCCCGCGCCCACCATGCGCAGCGCTTCATCGACGTACAGGTACACCTCTTCGGGAATCACCGGGTGGCGTTGTGTGGCTTTGGTGCGGTACTGGCCGGTGCGCAACACCACCAACCGCTGCGAGGGCACCACGATCACGTACTGGCCCAGATGCCCCTGCAGAAAATAAAACGGCACTGGCGCGTCGGGGTCCATCCACAGCCCCAGACCGTAGTGGCGCACCAAACCGTTGGGCTGGGTGATGCGATCGACAAAGTCCGCGGGCAACAGCGCTTGGCCGTTCCATTGGCCTTGTTGCAGCAGCAACTGGCCAATGCGCAGCATGTCGCGCGCCCGGCTGTGCACACAGCAATAGGCCATTTCCATGCCGCCTTGTTCGCGGGGGCGGTCCAGGCTCCAGCTGGCCTCGCCCAAGCCCAAGGGTTGCCACAAGCGCTGGCTCAGGTAGGCGCTGAGCGTGGCGCGCGGGTCGCGTTCGCGCAGCGCGCGCTGCAAGGCCACCGCCAACACCTGGGTCGAGGCGCTGCTGTATTCAAACGCGCTGCCGGGCGCGCGCTCAAAACCCTGGCGCAGCACGGTGCCGGTGGCGTCGCCCCCAAAGTACAGCTCGGTGGTGGGGTTGAGCGGCAGGTAATAGTGCTCGGTCCACGCGTGGCCCGCGGTCATGGCCGAGAGCTGCGCCAGCGTGGCCTGTTGGCCCCAAGGGTCGTCCGCGTATTCGGGCAACCAGCGCGCCAGCGGCGCGTCCAGCGAGGGCAAGACACCATCGGCCACCATGGCCCCCGCCAGCAAGGTGGTCAGGGTTTTGGCCATGGAAAAGCCGTTGCTGCGGCTCTCGGCGCTGTAGCGCGCGAAATAACTTTCGTGCACCAGTTCGCCGCCCTGCGCCACCAAAAACGCGGCCGAGCGGTGCGCTTGCAAAAAGGCCCGGGTGGCGTCGGACAGCGGCCGCTGCTCGGCGGCCACCCGCCAGGGCTGTGGCGCGCCAGCGGCGATGGGGGCTTGGGCAAAGTTGCGCGCGTCGTCGATGTGGGCGGTGTTGTGCCCATCAAGGTAGGTAAGGCGAAGCGCGGTCCAGAAATAGCGGTGCCCGCCAAAGTGCACATAGGCGGCCAGCGCCAGCAGCAGCGCCAAGACGCCCAGCGCCAGCCGGCGCAGCCAGCGGCTCATGGGCGCGGCCACATCACCCCCGTGTCGGACAGGATGGCGTCGAGCGGCTGGTCGTGTGGCTCGGGCTGCAAATCGGGCAGATACGCCCAGTCATAACCCAGGCCCACGGTGAAGGGCTTGGGTTGTAAGCTGGCCAAGGTGCGGTCGTAAAAACCGCCGCCGTAACCGAGCCGGTAGCCGCCCGGGCCATAGCCCACACAGGGCACAAAAATCAGCGTGGGCTGCACGATCTCGGTGTCTTTGGGCTTGGGAATGCCATAGGCGTCTTCCTCCATCGGGCAGCCGGGGTACCAGGTGTAGAAGGTCAGGGTTTTGTCGATTTTGTTGACCACCGGCAGGCCAATGCGGCGCTGGCGCGCGGCGCTTTGGGCGTCCTCTTCCAGCCCGGCCTCCTGCCAGCGAAACAGTGCCGGCAGCGGATCAAATTCGCCTTTGATCGGCCAATAAGCGCCGATCACGGTGTCGGGCCGCTGGATCAGCCACACCCGCATGACCCGCTGCAGCATGTCGTTGCGAAAGGCGCGGTCGGGCATGGCCTGGCGTTTGGCCACCAGGGATTTGCGCCACTCGGCTTTGGGGTTGCTGGGGGCCGCGTTGGCGGGGTTTTGGGGTGTGTTGTCCATAATCGAAGCCATGAAAAAAACCATCGACTCAGGGTGGCATCGACCCATTATGGCGGTCTTGGCGGCGGCCACCGCCGCCATGTCCCTGCTCGCCCCCACCGCCTGGGCCCAAAGCGCGGCCGACGGCACCCTGCTGGCCATGCGCGACGCGTTTCGCCGCAACGACAGCGCCGCCCTGGAAAACGCGCTGCCCCAGTTGCGCGGCCATCTGCTGGAGCCGCTGGCGGCCTACTGGACCGCCAAGGCACAACTGAATACCGCCACGCCAGAGCGCATCCGACAAAGCCTCAGTGCCCACGCCGGCACCTATTGGGAAGACCGCCTGCGCAACGACTGGCTGTTGCAGCTTGGTGAGCGCGGCGAGTGGGCGCTGTTTGACGAAGAGTTGCCGCGCTTCCGCATGCAAGACGACCGCCAAGTGCAGTGTTATGCCGCTTGGCGCGCAGCCCAGACCGGTCAACGCCCGTGGCGCGACGCCGCCCGCGCGGTGCACGCCCTGTGGATGCAACAGCGCAACGCCGACACGGGGTGTGCGGCTGCCGCCAAAGCGCTGTACGACGCCGGTCACTTGAGCGCCACGGCGGTGTGGCAGCGGGTGCGCTGGGGTGTGGAATTGGAACGCATGCCTGTGGCCTCCCAAGCCTTGGCCATCGTCAACCGCAGTTGGCAGCCGCTGCTCGAGACCGTGACCCGCAAGCCCGCGCAGTACCTCGACGACAAGGTCACCGCCATCCGCCCGCGCACGAAAGAGCTGGTGACGCTGGCCATCATCCACTTGGCCGACGACAACCCCGACGCCGCCGCCGACGCGTTAGACGATTTGCGCTGGCGCACCCAGCTGACCCGCGAAGAGCGCAGCTGGGCCTGGGGCGCCATTGGGCGTGCGGCTGCCCAAAAACGCCAAGCCAACGCACTGGCCTATTTCGAGCGTGGTCAGCGCCAACACATGCACACCGACCACCTGCTGTGGCAGGCCCGCGCCGCGCTGCGGGCGAGCAACTGGCCAGCGCTGCTGGAGACCATTGCCGCCCTGCCCAGCGAGCAACAACGCGACCCCACCTGGGTGTATTGGCAAGCGCGCGCCCTCCAGGAGCGCGGCCAAACCGCCAAAGCCAGCGGGCTGTGGCAAAGCATCGCGTCGAGCCGCGGGTTTTATGAGCAATTGGCGCTCGAAGCGCTGGGCCAGCGCATCACCCCGCCCGCGGCCCCGGCGCCCCTGAGCGCGGCAGAGCGCAGCGACGCCCAGCGCAACCCAGGCCTGCAGCGCGCGCTGGCGGCCATCGCACTCGGCTTGCGCAGCGAAGGGGTGCGCGAATGGCACTACACCGTGGCACTGCACCACCCCGGTGGCATGAACGACCGCGAGCTGCTGGCCGCCGCCGATCTGGCCTGCCAACGCCAGGTGTGGGACCGCTGCATCAACACCAGCGAACGCACCCAGTCGGTCGTTCACGCAGAACAGCGTTTTCCGATGCCGTTTCGCGACAGCGTGATCGCCCGCAGCCGCGAGATCGGGCTGGATCCGGCCTATGTGTACGGCCTGATCCGGCAAGAAAGCCGCTTCATCACCGATGCGCGCTCCGGCGTCGGCGCCTCAGGTCTGATGCAGGTCATGCCCGCCACCGCGCGCTGGACCGCGCGCAAGATCGGCATAAGCGACTTTCAGCCGCATCAGATCACGGACCGCGAAACCAATATCCGCATCGGCACCGCGTACCTGAAGTTCGCGCTCGACGACTTTGAGGGCTCCATGCCCATGGCCGCCGCCGCCTACAACGCCGGCCCCAACCGCCCGCGCGCGTGGCGCAACGGGCCGGTGCTGGCCGCCGAGGTCTGGGCCGAAAACATCCCGTTCGACGAAACCCGCGATTACGTCAAAAAAGTGCTGGCCAACACCGTCAACTACGCCGCGCTCATCAGCGGACAGCCGCAATCGCTGCGCGAGCGGCTGGGCACGGTGGGGCCGCGCACCGCCAACACCCCCATCAACCAGGACCTGCCATGAACCCTCCACGCGCACTTGTTCTGGGCGGCACAGGCTTTGTCGGCCGCCGCGTCTGCGCCTTGGCGCACGCCGCCGGTTGGTCCCTGACCGTGCCGACCCGCCAAACCGGCGCCGTGCCCGCGCTGCAAGCGCTGCCCTCGGTGACGGTGACACAGGCCGACGTGCACGACTCCGCCGCCCTGCAGCGCTTGGTGGCGGGGCACGATGTGGTGGTGAACCTGGTGGCCATCTTGCACGGCAACGAAGCGGCGTTTGAGCGCACCCATGTGCGGCTGCCCCAGACGCTGGCAGCGGCCTGCCGCGCCGCCGGTGTGCGCCGGGTGGTGCATGTGAGCGCACTGGGTGTGGCGCTGGATGGCCCGTCGCGCTACCAGCGCAGCAAAGCGCGCGGCGAGGCGGTGTGGCGGGCGAGCGGGCTCGATGTGGCGCTGCTGCGCCCGAGCGTGATCTTTGGCGCCGAAGACCGATTCCTCAACCTGTTTGCCCAGCTGCAGCGCCTGGCGCCGCTGATGCCATTGGCCGGCGCTCAGGCGCGCTTTCAACCGGTGTGGGTGGACGACGTAGCCCAAGCGGTGCTGCGCAGCGCGTTGGCGCCGCAGGTACAGCCGGTGCTGCAATGCGCCGGCCCCGAGGTGCTGACCCTGTCCGAGTTGGTGCGGTTGGCCGGTCGCCACGGCAGCCGCCAGCGCCCGGTGCTGCCGCTGCCCGACTGGATGGGCCGCCTGCAAGCCATGGCCATGGAGCTGATGCCGGGCGAGCCGCTGATGAGCCGCGACAACCTCGACGCGATGCAAACCCCCAACATCGCCGACCCGGCACTGCCGGGCCTGGAGAGCCTGGGCATCCACGCCGCCAGCGTGCACACGGTAGCGCCGCAGTACCTGCAAAAACGATAAACCGGACCCAGCGCTGCTGCGCTGGGCCCGGTCCGTGTGGTGCTCGCTCGCTCAGAAACGGCGGCTGTATTGAATGCCAATCGACTGCTGTTTCATGCGGATGGTTTCGCTGATGAAGGGCGTGCCAGGCGGCATCATGCCGTTGAACATCGATGGGCCCGTGACAGAGCGGCTTTTGACGCTGGTGTAAGCCAGACTGAGGTCAGACGCTTTGTCCAAAGCCAGGGTCGCCCCCAAGGTCAGGTGGTCGGTCACCACGCCAGGTGCCACGATGTTGAAACTCACATCGTTGCCTGGGACGGGGTTCTGCCCCTTGTTGTAGCCAGCGCGCAAAGTCAGCGTGGGGCTGGCCTGCCATTGCACGCCGAGCTTGACCACACCAATGTCTTTCCAGCCAAAGCCCGGTCCGCCAGCCGAGCCCAGCGGGTCTTGACTGGCGCTGGCATTGGCGATGGAGCGCACACCGCTGTACTGGATTTTCTGGTAGTCCAGCGCCAGCTGCAGCGACGGTGTGGCCTGCCAAGCCGCCCCCACCGTCCAGCTGGCGGGGATGTCGAAGTCCCCGTCCTCGGCAAACAGGCCTTGGTAACGCTTGAAGCGGCTCATGCCCACCTTGGGCGAGTACGACGCCCCCACCGACAGCGTGTCGCCCAACTTGCCCAAGTAGCCCAAGCGCATGCCAAGGCCGCTGCTGTTGTCCATGCCTTGGTTGGTGACCTGGCCAGGCGCGCCCGACATGCCGGTAAACATGTCCAAGCCATACGCCCGAAACTGCTGGTGCACCAGCAACAAGCTGGCGCCAAGAGCATGACCCGGGCTGGCTTCTATGGCCAGCGTGGGCGCCACGATCAGCTGCGTCAAGTCCACACCCAAGGCCCCCATACCGCACAGGGCGTTGCCCATGTAATTGCCCTCGGGCCCCTGGCAGCCCGTGGTGCCGGCCGGATAGGTGGTGTTCATCCCGCCATTGCCATACACCGACAAATTGAATCCCATGCCGTTGGACAAACGGCGGTTGTAGCCCAGCTCCGGAATCAAGAAGCTGTTTTTGCCGCTGGTCGCCGAGGTCACTTCGCCCATGCCCTCCATGCTGCGGCTCATGCTGCGCTTGGGGCTAAATACATCAAGACCGACCTCATAACCTGCGGGTGCGAACGCTGCTTGGGCCGGGTTGTTGGCGCCGGCAAAGGCGTCTTGGTGCAGAGCCACCCCGGCGCCGCCCATGCCTTTGGCCTTGAGTCCGTATCCGTGCGAAAAATAGCCGTTGGTCGCGTTGGCGTGTGGGGCCCAAGCCGCCAGTGCCAGCGCCACCCCGGCGCTCACGGCTGTCCATTGCTGTGTCATGGTGTCTCCTCAGTGTTGTCGTTGTAAAACTGGCAGATCAGAACTCGCCCTTGGCGGCCCGGTCGATCATTTGGTACATGGCCTCGCGCACGGACCACGCTTCTTCTTTTAAGGGGGACGGCAGCTTGCGGCCCATCTTGACCATCATGTCCATGTTGAGGGTGTAGAGCCACAAGCCATCGGGGCGCTCGACCAAGGACACACGACAGGGCATGTATGCCGACATGGCGGGACTGAAATTGGCCATGTTTTGGGCGATTGAGGGACTGCAGAACTGGTAGATCGTGAGCAAGGGCTCTTTTTTCCCGCTGCGGGCTTCGAGCTCTTTGGACAAGGGCAAGGTGCCCACATCGCGCAGGTTGTGCTCGGTGGCCACCATCTTGATGATCTGCTCCACTTCGGCGGCACTGATGCCGGGTTTGACCTTGCGCTCCCAGGTGGTGGCAATGGCAATGTCGCCCTCACCTTCAATCCAGCGGTCCCACATCTTCATGGCTTCACTGCCGGCGCCGTCTTCCAGCTTGCCCAGCGTGCTGATGGTCCCGCACCCGGTCAGGCCCAGCAGCAGCACACCCATCCCCAACCAGCGGGCCCATCCGTTTGTCCATCGCATTGCTCGTCTCCTCAACGTGTGTCTGGCGCGGTGATCGGATACCACCACATCCACACTCAGCGTACGCCTGAGCCATGGATTTACCCATTGGAAATTACCCTAGGGGGTAGGGTAGCTAAATAGGATTCAGAACCAAGCCCTTGGTATTCGCCGCCGCTCGGGGCCGTGTGACAGATTTTTTTGGCACACTGAAGGACCTACTTTAAGAGGCCCACCATGAGCACTGCCCCTGAGCCCACCCCCAACACCAGCACCCACCGCAGCGAACACCAACGCGATGTGGTCAACCGGCTCAAACGCATCGAAGGCCAGGTGCGCGGCCTGATCGACATGGTGGAGAGTGGCCGCTCGTGCGAAGACGTGGCGCAGCAAATGGCCGCCGCCCGCAAAGCCATGGACAAAACCTTCTACCGCATGATGGCGTGTTCGATGATCGAGGCGGTGGGCGACACCAGCGACAGCACCTTGCGCGACGTCGAGCGCACCACCCAAATTCTGGAACGTTACGCTTGAAAGTCCCCATGGCCCTGCAGCTCTACATCGGCAACAAAAACTACTCGTCTTGGTCCATGCGCCCTTGGGTGCTGCTCCAGCAAGCCGGCATCCCGTTTGAAGAAGTGATGGTGCGCTTTGACAGCTTTGCCGCCGACTCGCGTTTCAAACAATCGCTCAAGGCGCTCAACCCAGTGGGCAAAGTGCCGGTGCTGGTGGCAGACGGTTTTGCCATTTGGGACACGCTGGCGATTGCCGAGTTTGTGGCCGAGGCCTTTCCCGAAGCACAACTCTGGCCGGCCGACCGCTGGCAGCGCGCACGCGCCCGCAGCGTGTGCGCCGAGATGCACAGCGGCTTCACCGCGCTGCGCAGCCACTGCCCCATGAACATCGAAGCGCGGCTGCCGCACATTGGCCAGCTGGTGTGGCGCGATCAGGCCGCCGTGCGCGCCGACGTGGCCCGCCTGTGCGGCCTGTGGGGTGAGCTGCTGGCGGCCCAGCCCACCCGCATGCCCGATGGCAGCGCGCCCCTGCTGTTTGGCCACTTCACCGTGGCCGACGCTTATTTTGCGCCGGTGTGCAGCCGTCTGCGCACCTACGGTTTGCCCCTGCCGGCCGACATCGCCGCCTATGTGGACCGGGTGCTGGCCTTGCCCGGCGTGGCGGCGTGGGTGGACGAGGCCCAACAAGAAGCCGACTTCTTGGACTTTGAAGAGCCCTACCGCCTGGGCCGCGACTGAAAGACCCGCATGCAGGTGTATTTGGTGGGTGGCGCGGTGCGCGATGCGCTCATGGGCCAGACCGGCAGTGACCGCGACTGGGTGGTGGTCGGCGCCAGCCCTGAGTCGCTGATGGCCCAGGGCTACACACCCGTGGGGCGCGACTTTCCGGTGTTTTTGCACCCCCACACGCGCGAGGAATACGCGCTCGCCCGCACCGAGCGCAAAACCGCACCGGGCTACCACGGCTTTGTGGTGCACGCCGATACCAGCGTCACGTTAGAAGACGACTTGGCCCGCCGCGACCTGACCATCAACGCCATGGCGGTGCCCGCCGATCGGGCACAAGCGTTCGACGCCACACAACTGATCGACCCTTTTCACGGCTTGGCCGATCTGCGCGCCGGCGTGCTGCGCCACGTCACCGCCGCCTTTGCCGAAGACCCGGTGCGCATCTTGCGGCTGGCGCGCTTTGCCGCACGCTGGCCCCATTTCACCGTGGCCGACGACACGCTGGCGTTGATGCGCGCCATGGTGGACGCGGGCGAGGTCGACCACCTGGTGCCCGAGCGGGTGTGGCAAGAGATATCGCGCGGGCTGATGGAAGCGCAGCCCAGCCGCCTGTTTGCGGTCTTGCGCAGCTGCGGCGCACTGGCGCGGCTCTTGCCCGAGCTGGACCGCCTGTGGGGTGTGCCCCAGCGCGCCGAATACCACCCCGAGGTGGACACCGGTGTGCACGCGATGATGGTGCTCGACATGGCCGCCCGCCTGCAAGCGCCGCTGACGGTGCGCTTCGCGTGCCTGGGCCACGACCTGGGCAAAGGCACCACGCCGGCCGATGTGCTGCCGCGCCATCTGGGCCACGAAGTCCGCAGCGCGAAGCTGGTGGCCGCGTTGGCGCAGCGCTGGCGGGTGCCGCGCGACTGCGCCGAGCTGGCCGATGTGGTGGCCATGGAGCACGGCAACATCCACCGCAGCCTGGACCTGTCGCCAGCGGCCACGCTGCGCCTGCTGCAGCGCTGCGACGCGCTGCGCCGGCCCGAGCGCTTCGCCGAGGCCTTGCTGGCCTGCGAATGCGACGCGCGTGGTCGCCTCGGCCTGCACGACACACCCTACCCCCAGGCCGAGCGCCTGCAACAGGCCTTGCGCGCGGCGCTGGCGGTGGACGCGGGCGCCGTGGCGCAACGCGCCAGCGCCCAAGGCGCCAAAGGACCGCAGATCGCCCGGGCGGTGGACGCCGAGCGCGAACGCGCCATCGCCGCCGTCGCAGCCGGTGGCGCCGCCGGATAATCGCCGCCATGGCCCATTTGCTGCTGGTGGAAGACGATGAACTGCTGCGCGATGGCCTGCAGGCGCAGCTGCGCCAAGCGGGCCACAGCCTGAGCTTGGCCGAAGACGGCCAACTGGCGCTGGAGCGTCTGGCACAACACCGTTTTGACGGCATGGTGCTTGATCTGGGCTTGCCCCGGGTGGACGGCTTAGAAGTGCTGCGCCGGCTGCGGGTGGACCAACCGGCGCTGCCGGTGCTCATCCTCACCGCACGCGACGGCGTGGAAGACCGGGTGGCCGGCCTCAACGCCGGCGCCGACGACTACCTCACCAAACCCTTCAGCATGGACGAGCTGCTGGCGCGGCTGCAAGCCTTGCTGCGCCGATCGCGACTGCCACCGGTGGGCGCGGTCGCGCCAGCGCCTGGTGCCGCCGCCGACAGCCGCCTGCGGCGCGACGACGAGCTGCCGCGCGCGTGGCTCGATGGCGAGCCGATTGAACTGACGCGCCGCGAATGGGTACTGCTCGGGCTGCTGATGCAGTCGGGTGGCCAAGTGGTGAGCCGCGAAGCGGTGATCGCCGCCTGGCAGGCCGACGAGCCGGGTGAAGCGGGCGCCAACTCCAACGCGCTGGAGGTGTATGTGCACCGGCTGCGCCGCAAGCTCGCCAACGCGCCGATCCAGGTGCGCAACATCCGGGGACTGGGCTATCTGCTGGAGTGGCAGACTGGACCACACCCCAGCTGAGAGCGGCGCTGTGAACACCCCCTTGAGCGCGCCGGCGCCTCGCCTGTCGCTGCGGCGGCAGCTGCTGATTTGGTTGCTCTTGCCCCAGCTGGTGTTGTGGGCGGTGGGTGGCCTGATGGCCTACCGCATCGCGCTGTCGGCGGCTGAAACCAGCATTGATCAGGCGCTCACCCAATCGGTGCGGGCGCTGGCCCGGCAGGTCAAACCGATCGGCTCGGGCCTGCTGGTGGACTTTCCCAAAGCCGCACAAGACGTGCTGGAGCAAGACCCCAACGACCGGCTGGTGTACATGGTGTCCTCGCCACCAGGCCAGTTTTTGTTGGGCAACAAACGCCTGCCGCCGCCCACGCGACCCGCTGCGGTCGGTGAGGCCACCCACCACGACGCGGTGGTGGACGGACAGCCCATGCGCATTGGCGTGATCGATGTGGCCTATGGCGAACCGGAACCGCAGCGCCTGTTGCGGGTGCAGGTCGGCAAAAGCCTGGCAGCACAGCAACGCATCGCGCGCCAGTTGGTGATCGACACCCTGCTGCCCTTGCTGTTGCTCGGTGGTGTGCTCAGCGCACTGGTCTACGCGGGTGTGCGCCGGGGCTTGTCGCCCCTCAAGAAGCTCACCGACCAGATTGAACACCGCACGGTCAATGCGCTCACCCCCATTGAGTTGACCCAGTCGCCGAGCGAGGTGCACGCGCTGGTGGGCGCCATCAACGAACTGCTGGCCGAGGTGCAGCGCAGTGTGAACCAAGAAAAGCGCTTCTTGAACGACGCGGCCCACCAACTGCGCACACCGCTGGCCGGCTTGATCAGCCAAGCGCAGATCGCCCAGCTCGAAACCCGCGATCCCGCGCTCCAAGAACGTCTGGCCAAGGTGCTCACTGGCGCCGAGCGCAGCGCGCACCTGGTGCACCAGCTGCTGACGCTGGCGCGATCGGAAAGCCACAGCCAGATGGCGCCCCTGGACCTCGCTGCGCTGGCGCGCGAGGTGGCCCGCGAGTGGACACCCAAGGCGCTGGCGGCCGGGGTGGACCTGGGCTATGAAGGGGAGGACAGCGCCCCGATGCAGGGCGACGCGCTGCAGCTGCGCGAGGCCATGCACAACCTGATCGACAACGCCCTGCGCTACACACCGCGCGGCAGCGAGGTGACGCTGCGGGTGCGCGTCGATGCGCAGGGCTGGACACTGGCGCTGGAGGACAACGGCCCGGGCCTGAGCGAGACCGAACGCGCCCAGGTGTTTCAACGTTTTTGGCGCGCCAGCGCCCAGGCCGGTGGTTGCGGCCTGGGCTTGGCCATCGTGCGAGAAATCGCCCGCCGCCACGGCGGCGAGGCGCAGGCCGAGGCGCGCCAACCCCAGGGCCTGCGGGTGGTGCTGCGCCTGCGGGGAGAACCGAGAGACTGAGCGACCCGGCGGCGATCACACGCTCAGCCGCTCGCCTTGGGTGTCGAACCAATGCGCTTGTGCCCAGTTCGGTGCCAGCCCCACGGTTTGGCCCGGGCGCGCGGGCGTGCCCGGCGCGGTGCGCACCGTCACATCACCGGCGTCGGTGTGGACTACCACATAGGTGTCGGCACCGGTGGGTTCGACCACACTGACCTGCCCGCGCCAGGCCGCACCGTCGGCATCGGCCAAGGCCACATGCTCGGGCCGCAGGCCCAGGGTCTGCGCCGCACTGGGTGCCGGTGTGGGCAAAGCGGCGCCGGCCACCGCAAAAGCGCGCTCACCCGCTTGGCCCGCCACCAGGTTCATGGTGGGCGAACCAATAAAGGTGGCCACATAGGTGTTGGCCGGGCGGTTGTAGATGTCGTCGGGCGTGCCAAGCTGTTGCAGCACGCCGCCTTTCATCACCGCGATGCGGCTGCCCAGGGTCATGGCCTCAATTTGGTCGTGGGTCACGTACACACTGGTGATGCCGCTGGCTTGGTGCAGGCGTTTGATTTCGGCGCGCATCTCGACCCGCAGCTTGGCGTCGAGATTGGACAGCGGCTCGTCGAACAAAAACAGCTGTGGCTCGCGCGCCAGTGCGCGGCCCATGGCTACCCGCTGGCGCTGACCGCCCGAGAGCTGGCTGGGCTTGCGGTCGAGCAGGTGCTCCATTTGCAGCATGCGCGCCACCTCATTGATACGGCGCTGCCGCTCCGGCTTGGGCACGTTGCGCATTTCCAGCGCAAAGCCGATGTTGTCGGCCACCGTCATGGTGGGGTAGAGCGCGTAGCTCTGAAACACCATGGCGATGTCGCGCTGGGCCGGAGGCACCCCCACCACATTGCGCCCACCAATGCACAGCTCGCCGCCGCTGGGCTCTTCCAAGCCCGCGATGATGCTGAGCAAGGTGGACTTGCCGCAGCCCGATGGGCCGACCAAGATGAGGAATTCGCCTGGTTCGACGGTGACGTCGATGCGCTTGAGCACCTCGACCTGCTTGTCGCCTTTGCCAAAACGTTTGTTGATGCCTTTGATTTCCAATGAGCTGGCCATGGTGGGTATTCCTTATCCTTTGACGGCGCCGGCGGTCAAACCCCGCACGAAGTACTGACCGGCGAGCATGTAGACGATCATGGTCGGCAGGCCCGCGATGAGCGCGGCGGCCATGTCCACGTTGTAGGCCTTGACGCTGCTGGAGGTGTTGGCCAGGTTGTTCAGACCCACGGTGATGGGCTTGCTGTCGGCGCCGCTGAAGGCCACCCCAAACAAAAAGTCGTTCCAGATGTTGGTGAACTGCCAGATCAGCGTGACCATCAAAATGGGGGTGCTCATCGGCAAAATGATGCGCCAGAAAATGCGCCAAAAACCCGCGCCGTCGATGCGCGCGGCGTTGATCAGTTCGGCCGGCACCGCCACATAGAAGTTGCGGAAAAACAGCGTGGTGCCCGCCATGCCGGCCAGCAGGTGCACCAGCACCAGGCCGGCGATGGAACTCGACAAGCCCAGCCAGCCCAGCACCTGGCTCATGGGCAGCAGCACCACCTGAAAAGGCATGAACACACCAAAGAGCAAAAAGCCAAACAGCACTTCCGAGCCACGGAATTTCCACAGGCTCAGCACATAGCCGTTGAGCGCACCCCAGGCGGTGGACAAGAGCACGGCCGGCACCGTCATCACCACCGAGTTCATAAAAAAGGGCTTGAGGCCCGCGCAGTCCACCCCGGTGCAAGCGCTGCCCCAGGCCGCCGACCACGCGTCCCAGCGCAAAGCGCCGGGCAAGGCCAGCAGGTTGCCAGCGCGGATCTCCTCGGCCGTTTTGAACGAGGTGACCAACATCACATACAGCGGCGCCAGAAAGAACAGCGCCGCCAACAGCAGCGCGCTGTACACCACCCAGCGTGCCCAGGAGAATGAAGAATGGCTCATAAGATGTGTCCGGAGCAAAGTGTCTGTGCCAGGGCACCCGTGGAACTGGCTTCGCCAGGCCACAGGGTGCGTCCCCCCTCAAGGGGGGAAGCCGCGAAGCGGCGCAGGGGGGTCATCACCTCTTCTCCCGCAGTTCGGAGTAGAGATAGGGCACCACAATCGCGGCCACCGTCATCAGCATCACGGTGGCGCTGGCTGCGCCCAGGCCCAACTGCCCCCGGGTGAAAGACACCGCGTACATGAAGGTGGCCGGCACATCGGTGCTGTAACCCGGGCCGCCCGCGGTGAGCGCCATCACCAGGTCAAAGCTCTTGATCGCCAGGTGCGACAGCACCAGCATGGTGGAAAAAAACACCGGTCGCAACGCTGGCAAGATGATGCGCCAGTAGATGCGAGGCAGCGACGCGCCGTCGATTTGTGCGGCCTTGATGATGCTGTCGTCGATGCCGCGCAGGCCCGCCAAAAACAGCGCCATCGCAAACCCGGCCGACTGCCATACCCCAGCGATAACGATGCAGTAAATCGCCATGTCGGGCGTGACCAGCCAGTTGAAGCTGAAGCTGGTCCAGCCCAGGTCGTGCATCAGCTTTTCCAGCCCAAAGCTGGGGTTGAGCATCCACTTCCAGGCGGTGCCGGTGACCACAAAGGACAAGGCCATGGGGTAGAGGTACACCGTGCGCAACAGGCCTTCGCCCCGGATTTTTTGGTCCAGCAAAATGGCCAACAGCACCCCCACGGCCATGGCGCCGCCCACATACAGCACACCAAACACCAACAGGTTGCGCAGCGCGACCCACCAGCGCTCCATGGCGAACAGCGCCACGTACTGGTCCAGGCCCACAAAGGTGTAATTGGGCAACATGCGCGAGGCGCTGACCGACAGCACCCCGTTCCAAATCATGAGCCCGTAAATGAAGGCGAAGCCCAGCACAAAGCCGGGCGCCACCACCAGCTTGGGCAGCCAGTTGTCGGCGGTTTTTGACATGAGATCTCCCTGGCGCTGACGACGAGCGTCGCGCCCATGGGCCAACAAAGGAAAGAAAAGGCCCCGGCAGGCGCCGAGGCCTGGCACACAGCCGACCCGCTGCGGGGTCGGCCAGGCGCTCAGCGCACGCTCACTTGGTGGCTGCGGCGGCGACCAGACGCTTCTGCGCGTCGGCCACGCCCATCTTGTCGTCGTTCCAGAACTGGGTCACCACGTCCTGGATCGCGCCTTGCGCAGCGGGCGCCACCGCCATGCCGTGGGCAATCGAGGGCACCAGACCACCGGCCTTGTCGGTTTCCACAAAGTCCTTGGCCGACGATTGAGCGCAGCTGTCAAATTTGCCCATGTCGTGGCCCAGACGCACCGGGATGGAGCCCTTGTTCTGGTTGAACACCTCTTGGAACTCGGTGCTCAGGATGGCCGATGCCAGATCGGCTTGGCCTTTCTGTGCGGCTTCGTCCTTGAGCTTGAACAAAATGAAGGAGTCGATGTTGAAGGTGAACGCGTTGCCCGTGCCCGGCGCTGCGGCGCACAGGAAGCCTTCACCCGGCTTTTTGCCGGCAGCGGTGAACTCGCCCTTGGCCCAGTCGCCCATGAACTGGAACGCGGCTTTGCCCTCGATCACCATGGCGGTGGTCAGGTTCCAGTCGCGGCCAGACGAAGCGGC
Organism: uncultured Hydrogenophaga sp.; assembly: GCA_964650505.1. Lineage (GTDB taxonomy): Bacteria > Pseudomonadota > Gammaproteobacteria > Burkholderiales > Burkholderiaceae_C > Hydrogenophaga. The sequence goes on along the minus strand of CAZYUD010000012.1, from coordinate 27,740 downwards.
GTCGGTGTAGCCCTTGAGCTTGCGGAAGGTGTTGAGCACCTTGGTGGTGGTGGCGCTGTCGATGGCCGCCGGGTCAAGCTGCACAAAGGCTTTCTTGTAGTAGTCGGCGCCGCCCACACCCAGGGCCACCGATTCGAACACGGTGAAATCTTGCCAGTTCTGGCCGCCGTGGGCCAAAGCCACCGCACCGCTTTTCTTGATTTTGTCGGCTGCGGCGAAGAACTCGTCCCAGGTTTTGGGCATGGTCTTCACACCGGCCTTGGCCATGACCTCGGGGTTGGCCCACATCCAGTTGACGCGGTGCACGTTCACCGGTGCGGCCACGTAGTTGCCGTTGTACTTCATCACATTGGCCACCACAGCGGGCAACAACTCGTCCCATTTCTCGGCCTGGGCCACGCTGTCGATGTTGGCCAACATGCCTTCGGCGGCCCACTCTTGAATGGCCGGCCCTTTGACCTGGGCGGCGGTGGGCGGGTTGCCCGACACCGCACGGCTCTTGAGTACAGTCATGGCGTTTTCACCGCCACCGCCGGCCACCGCAAAGTCTTTCCACTCGTTGCCCTTGGCTTCAAGCATCTTCTTGAGCTCAGCGGCCGAAGCGGCCTCGCCACCCGAAGTCCAGTAGTGCAGCACTTCGATGACCGGCTTGGCGGCCACAGGCGCTGGAGCGGGCGCGGCGGCGGCCGGCGCTTCTTCTTGTTTGCCACAAGCGGTGGCCAGCAGGGCCACCGCCAGCGCGGCGCCGAGTTTGGGTTGGAAAGCCATGGGGAATGTCTCCGAGCGCGGGCCGGTGGCCCGATAAAAAACGTCACCCGGAACATCCCGGGCTCGTTAATTTTTCATTAATTAATTAACGAAAGCATCCGTACAAACCCTGCCCATCACCCATCTTTGGCCCCAACACAGCGCGCCCCGCCTCAGAGCAGATCGCCATCCACATACACCCAACGACCATCCGCCCCACGCACAAAACGGCTGCGCTCGTGCAGGCGCCGACCCTGGCCCGCGTGGCGCGAGCGGGCCACAAACTCCACCTCGGCGTGGTCGGCGCCCATGGTGCGGTGGGCGCGCACTTGCAGCCCAAGCCATTTCACGCCAGGCTCCAGCGCCAGGTCGCTGGGGCAGGTGTCGGGGTGCCAGCTGGCGCGCAAATAGGCCAAGTCACCGAGCACAAAGGCGCTGTAGCGCAAACGCATCAGGGTTTCGGCGTCGGGCGCAGGCGCACCGGCGTGCCACGGCCCGCAGCACTGGGCATACGCCAAGGGGCGCTGGCGCGCGTCGGTGCGCCCACAGGGACAGGGTGTGTCCTGCGGGATGGCCATCAGGCGGGGCGCTGGGCGTGGGCGGCTTTGTGGTCTTCGTAGCTTTCCATGGGCGCGGCGGCTTTTTTCCAGGCGCCAAAGCCACCGTCGATGTGCGCCACATTGCGCATCCCCATCTCCTGCAGGGCTTTGGCCGACAAGGCGCTGCGCCAGCCGCCGCCACAAAACAGCACAAATTCTTTGTCCTCGTCGGCGAACACCGGCTTGAAATACGGCGACTCGGGGTCGACCCAAAATTCGAGCATGCCGCGCGGCGCGTGCAGGGCGCCGGGCACACAGCCTTCGCGCTCCAGTTCACGCGGATCGCGGATGTCGACCAGCTGCAGGCGCGGGTCTTGGCCCATGCGCGCGCGCACTTGCTCGACGCTGTAGGTGGTGATGACGGCGTTGGCCTCGGCAATCAGCGCCTTGTAACCCTTGGTGATCGGCATACATGTCTCCGTCGGTTGGTGTGGCCCGCATTATCCGCACAAGGTCTGCGGCCTGAAGTCACCAGAGCAGCGAAGCGGCGCAAGCCGCCGCAGCAGCACCGAGGGCAAACATGGCCTCCGGCACGCGTGCCTGCCCGCCAGGATGCCGCGGGACCGGCTCCGCCGGCCCGCAGGCATCGCCCCCTTGAGGGGGTGACGCGCCGAAGGCGCGGCGCGGGGGTGGACCTATTTCTTCCAGAAATGCCCCGTGAAGAGCACCAGCACCGTCAACAACTCCAGCCGCCCCAGCAACATGGCAAAGGTCAACACCCAGATCTGAAACGGCTCCAGCACACCAAAGTTGCTGGCCGGCCCCACCAGCCCCAAGCCGGGGCCGATGTTATTGGCCGTAGCCACCACCGCTGAAAACGCGGTCACGATGTCCAAGCCAGTGAACAGCAGCACCATGGTGAGGCCCATGATGGTGGCACCGTAAATCAACATAAAGCCCAACACGGCGGTCATCACCGACATCGGCATCACTTGTCCGCCCAGCGTCACCGGGTTGACCACCCGGGGATGGATGATGCGCACCAGCTCGCGCCGCGCTTGCTTGATCAACAAAATCATGCGCACCATCTTGATGCCGCCCCCGGTGGAGCCGGCACACGAGGCAAAACAACCCAGAAACATCAGCAGCACGGGCGCAAAGATTGGCCACAGCGAGTAATCGGTGGTGGCATAGCCGGTGGTGGTGGCCAGCGACAGCACCTGAAACGCACTCGCCCGCAGGGCCTCCCACGGGTCTGTGAACTCTTGATGCACCAGCAACAGCACAAACACCAGTGCGGTCGCCAGCGCCAGGGTGAACAGATAGGTGCGGATCTCGCGGTCGCCGGTGATGGGGCGCAGGCTGCGGCTGCGCAGCACCACAAAGTAGCGCACAAAGCTGATGCCCGCCAGTGTCATGAACACCACGGCCGTCCACTCCAACTGCGGCGAGTCGAACTGGCCAAAGCTCGCGTCATAAGGCGAAAACCCGCCCAAGCCCATGGTGGTGCACATGTGCATAAAGGCGTCGGCCCAGTCCATGCCGCCCCAGCGGTAGGCCAACATGCAGGCCACTGAAAACAGCACATACACGCCCCACAGGCCGCGCGCGGTCTCTGCGATGCGCGGGGTGAACTTGGTGTCTTTCATCGGGCCGGGTGTCTCGGCTTTGTACAGCTGCATGCCACCCAAGCCCAGCAGCGGCAGCACCGCCACCACCAGCAGCATGATGCCCAGCCCGCCAATGAGCTGCAGAAAACAACGCCACACGTTCACCGACACCGGCAAAGCGTCCAGCCCCGACAGCGCGGTCGAGCCTGTGGCGGTGAGCGCGCTCATGGCCTCAAAGTAGGCCTTGATCCAGGTGATGTCGGGCACAGTGAACATGAGCGGCACCGCCGCATAGGCGGGCAACACCAGCCACACCAGGTTCACCACCAAAAAGCCGTCTTTGGCCAGCAATTCGCGCCGGTGGCGCCGGGTGCTGGCCCACAGCGCGCCGCCGCTGAGCAGCGTGGCCACAAAACACGCGATCCACAACCACGTGTGGTGCTCTGCTTCACCCAAACCATAGGACCACCCCAATGGCACCAAGTAGGCGGGCGAAAACGCCAGCAACACACGACTCAGGGCAAACAACACAACGTACCAGGTATTCACGGCATCCGCCTCACTTGCGCCAGAACCCGGGGGTGAAGATCACCAGGAACGACAAAATTTCCAGCCGCCCCAGCAACATCGCCAGCGTACATATCCACAGCTGTGTGTCGCTGAAGCCGGCGTAGTTGCCGGCCGGGCCCACTTCATTGAGGCCAGGCCCCATGTTGTTGATGCTGGCCACCACCGCACTGAAAGCGGTGTCGAACGACACATCAGTCAACAACAGCAGCAGGGTCAGACCAATGATGGTGCCGCCGTACACCAGCATAAAACCCAGGACCGCAAAAATGGTGCGGTTGTCCACCGGATGGCCGGCCAGAGTCACCGGCTGCACCGCCCGGGGATGGATGATGGCGCGCATCTCGCGCCGGGCTTGTTTGAGCAAGATCACCAGCCGCGCCATCTTGATGCCGGCGCCGGTCGACCCGGCGCTGGTGGCGATGCCGGAGAGCATGATCATCACAATCGGTGCAAACACCGGCCACAAGGTGTAGTCCACGGTCGAATAACCGGTGGTCGATCCAATCGACACCACATTGAACAGGCTGACGCGCAGGGTGTCCCACACATCGGTGTAAGTGCCTTTGGCCAGCAGCAACACGGCGATGATCACACTCGCGCCGACCAGCAGTCCCACCGTGGCGCGCCATTCGGCGTCGCGCCACACCTTGAGCGGATTGCGCTTGACCAAGGCCACAAAGTACAGCGCAAAGTTGCAGCTCGCCAGCAACATGAACACGATGGCGATCCATTCCAGTGTGGGCGACTGGAAAAAACCAAAGCTGGCATCGTGTGTCGACAAGCCACCCAGGCTCATGGTGGTGAACATATGGGCCCAGGCATCGAACCAGCTCATGCCCCCCCAGCGGTAGGCCAGCAAGCAGGCCAGCGACAGGCCGCAATACACCGTCCACAAACCTTTGGCGGTCTCGGTGATGCGCGGTGTGAGCTTGTTGTCTTTCATTGGGCCGGTGGCTTCGGCCCGAAACAGCTGGCTGCCCCCCACCCCCAATATCGGCAGAATCGCCACCGCCAGCACCAAAATGCCCATGCCACCGACCCACTGCAAAAAACAGCGCCACAGATTGATCGACGGCGGCAATTGGTCCAGCCCCACCAGCACGGTAGAGCCGGTCGTCGTCAGCCCCGACATGGACTCAAAGTAGGCGCCGGCAAAACCCATGGGTTGCCCTATGGCGTGAAAGTACAGCAGCAAGGGCAAACAGGCCAGCAAAGGCAGCAGGGTCCACACCAGCCCTACCAGCAAAATGCCGTCGCGCGCCTGCAGGTCCGAGCGCTGAAACTGGCGTCGCCCGCCAGCCAACAGCAACAGCCCCAGCACCCCACAGACCGCCATGGTGGCTGGGTAGGTGTGCTGGGCCACGTCGCCATAGGCCAGCGCCACACCCCAGGGTACCCCCAGGGTCAGGCCAAAGGCCAGCACAATCAGCCCGAGCACCGGGGCCACACGCAAGAAGGCCATGGTTCAACCAAAAAAGGTAGCGGTCACCTGAAAAAGCTTTTCCACTTCGCGCACCAAGCGCTTGTTCGGAATAAAGATGACGATGTGGTCGTCGGTTTCGACGACCGTGTCGTGGTGGGGCATCAGCACCTCGCCCTTGCGGCCTTCGCCGCGCACAATGGCGCCGATGCGCGCACCTTTGGGAAGCTTGATATCTTGCACTTTGCGGCCCACCAAACGCGAGGTTTTGGCGTCGCCGCGCGCAATACCCTCCAGCGCCTCGGCCGCGCCCCGGCGCAGGCTGTGCACCGCCGCCACGTCGCCACGCCGCAAATGCGCCAGCAGCTCACCGATCACCGCCTGCGCGGGCGATATGGCGATGTCGATGGTGCTGCCTTGCATCATGTCGGCGTAGGCGCGGCGGTTGATCAAGGACATCACCCGGCGCGCGCCCAGCCGTTTGGCGAGCATGGCCGACATGATGTTGTCCTCATCGTCGCTGGTGAGCGCCAGAAACAGGTCCATCTCGCCCACGTTTTCTTCCAGCAGCAAGTCCTCGTCGGCGCCGTCGCCGTGCAGCACCAAGGTGCTCGATGGCAACTGGCTGGCCAGGTATTCACAGCGTTTTTTGTCCCGCTCGATCAGCTTGACCTGGCACTGGCCAGCCAAGCTGCGCGCCAAACGCAAACCCACCTTGCCACCGCCGGCGATCATCAGCCGCTGCACCGGTTTGTCGATGTTGTGGATGGCGGCCAGCACCAAGCGAATCTTGTCGGTCGCGGCGAGCACAAAGACCTCGTCGCCCGGCAGGATGCGGGTCTGGGCGGTGGCCTCCATTTCGGTGTCCAGCCGGTACAGCGCCACCACCCGCATCTCGGCGTGGGGCAAGCGGTCGCGAAACTCGCCAATCGTGCGCCCGACCAGTGCACCACCAGCAGCAGCACGCACCACAATCAGGCTGACCCGACCGTCGGCGAACTCCAACACCTGCAGCGCTTCGGGGTAATCGATGAGCTGGTGGATGTGGCGCGTCACCGACTCCTCGGGGCAAATCACATGGTCGACCGCAAAACCGTCTTTGCCGAGCAGGCTGTCGCCTTCTTCAAATTCGGGCGAGCGCAGGCGCGCGATGGTGGACGGCACATTGAACACGTCGTGGGCGATCTTGCAGACCACCAGATTGGACTCGTCGGCTGCGGCGCATGCGATCACCATGTCGGCGTCTTTGGCGCCCGCCTCGCGCAGCACCGAGGGCTGAATGCCGTTGCCCACCACGCCCCGCAAGTCCAGACGCTCCTCTAGCAGGCGCAAACGGGCGGGGTCTTGGTCGATGACGGTGATGTCGTTTTGCTCCGACACCAGGCTTTCAGCCACACTTTCGCCGACCCGGCCGGCGCCCAGAATGATGATGTTCATGGGCTGGGATTATCCTCCTTGCGCCGCTGCGTGGTGCCGCCTGGGAAGCAGCGCAGACGAACGCTTACAGCGCGCGACCGATGATGATCTTCTGTACGTCGCTGGTGCCTTCGTAAATCTGGCACACCCGCACGTCGCGGTAAATGCGCTCGACCGGGAAGTCGCTCACATAGCCGTAGCCGCCGTGCACCTGGATGGCGTCGCTGCAGACTTTCTCGGCCATTTCGCTGGCAAAGAGTTTGGCCATGGCGGCTTCTTTGAGGCAGGGCTGGCCAGCGTCGCGCAGGGCGGCGGCGTGCATCACCAGCGCGCGCGCGGCTTCAATTTGCGTGGCCATCTCGGCCAGCCGAAAACCCACCGCCTGGTGGTTGAAGATGGGCTGACCAAAGCTCTCGCGCTGCTTGGCGTAGGTGATGGCGCAGTCCAGCGCACTGCGCGCCATGCCCACACTTTGGGCGGCGATGCCAATGCGCCCACCTTCGAGCGCGCTCAAGGCGATCTTGTAACCCTCGCCTTCGTTGCCGATCAGGTTCTCGGCCGGGATGCGGCAGTTGTCGAAGTTAATTTGGGCGGTGTCGCTGGAGTGTTGGCCGAGCTTGTCTTCCAGCCGCGCGACCACATAGCCGGGCGTGTTGGTGGGGACGATGAAGGCGCTCATGCCTTTTTTGCCAGCGCCCTTGTCGGTCACCGCAATAACGATGGCCACGTCGCCGTGTTGGCCGCTGGTGATGAACTGCTTGACGCCGTTGATCACGTAGTCGCCGCCGTCTTTCACCGCCGTGGTGCGCAGCGCCGACGCGTCCGAGCCCACATGCGGCTCGGTCAGGCAAAACGCGCCGAGCATGTGGCCTTGGGCCAAGGGGCGCAGCCAACGCTCTTTTTGTGCGGCGTTGCCGTACATCATGAGGATGGCGTTGACCGGGCAGTTGGTCACCGAAATGGCGGTGCTGGTGCCGCCATCGCCGGCGGCGATTTCTTCCAGCACCACCGCCAGGGTGGTGTAGTCCAGCCCCGCGCCGCCCCATTCCTCGGGCACACAAATGCCGTAGCAGCCCAGCTCGGCCAGGCCACGGTGCACGTCTTTCGGAAAGTGGTGTTCTTTGTCCCACTTCGCCGCATGGGGCCACAGCTGTTCTTGGGCAAAGGCGCGAACGGCGTCGCGGATCATCACTTGGTCGTCGGTCAACATGGCGGGCCTTCGGTGCGGGTCGGACAAGGGGAATCAGAGCAGCTCAAACGCCATGGCCGTGGCTTCGCCACCGCCAATGCACAGCGTGGCCACGCCTTTTGTGCCACCGCGCGCGCGCAGGGCGTGCAACAGGGTGACGATGATGCGGGCGCCCGAGGCGCCAATCGGGTGGCCCAGCGCGCAGGCGCCACCGTTGACGTTGACCTTGTCGTGCGGAATCGCCAGCTCGGTCATGAGCGCCATGGGCACCACGGCGAAGGCTTCGTTGATTTCCCACAGGTCGACGTCGCCCACCGACCAGCCGGTCTTGACCAGCAGCTTCTGCGTCGCGCCCACCGGTGCGGTGGCGAACCAGTTGGGTTCTTGCGCGTGGGTGGCGTGGGCCACGATGCGCGCCAGCGGCTTCAACCCTTTGGCGGCGGCGGTGGACGCGCGCATCAGCACCAGGGCGGCCGCGCCGTCGTTGATGGACGAGCTGGACGCGGCGGTGATGGTGCCGTCTTTTTTGAACGCGGGCTTGAGGCTGGGGATTTTGTCGAGCTTGACCTTGCCCGGGCCTTCGTCGATGGCCACCACACGCTCGCCGCTGCGGTCTTTCACCGTGACGGGGGCGATTTCGGCGGCGAAGGCGCCGCTCTCGGTGGCGGCCTTGGCGCGCTGCACACTGGCAGTGGCAAAGGCGTCCTGTTGTTCGCGGGTGAATTGGTATTTGGCGGCGCAGTCTTCACCAAAGGTGCCCATGCTGCGGCCGGGCTCGTAGGCGTCTTCCAGGCCGTCGAGCATCATGTGGTCGTAGATTTTGTCGTGGCCCAAGCGGTAACCGCCCCGGCCTTTTTGCAGCAGGTAGGGCGCGTTGGTCATGCTCTCCATGCCGCCGGCCACCATCGCGGTGGCGCTGCCGGCGAGCAGCATGTCGTGCGCCAACATGGTGGCTTTCATGCCCGAACCACACATCTTGGACAGGGTGACCGCACCGGCCGACAGCGGCAACCCCGCTTTGAGCGCGGCTTGGCGCGCCGGGGCCTGGCCTTGGCCGGCCATCAGACAGTTGCCAAACAGCACCTCGTCCACGTCGGCGCCGTTCACCCCAGCGCGCTCCATGGCCGCGCGGATGGCCACACCGCCCAAGTCGTGGGCGGCGAGGCTGGCGAAGTCGCTCTGGAAGCTGCCCATGGGAGTGCGGGCGGCGCTGACGATGACAACGGGGTCGAGGCTCATGACAAGGTCTCCAATTCAAGGATCAAAAAATCAAACGCCCGTCTCGCGCGGATACCGCTTGAGGGCGTTGCGGAACTGTTCCATCACGTCACCGGCGTGGCTCATGCTCACGCCGAGGTCTTTCACCAGGCCGTCTTGCAAGCCGTAGCACCAGCCGTGCACCGAAACCTTTTGGCCACGGGCCCAAGCGTCTTGCAGCACATTGGTGAGCGCCACATTGCCCACCTGCTCGATCACGTTCATTTCGCACAACACGTCTTCCTGCTCGCGCATGGGCAGGTGGTCCAAGCGGCGGCGGTGGCGGATCTTCACATCGTGCACATGGCGCAGCCAGTTGTCGGCCAGGCCGACGCGCGCGCCTTTGAGCGTGGCCAACACACCGCCACAACCGTAGTGCCCCACCACCATGATGTGCTCGACCTTCAGGTACTCCACCGCAAACTGGATCACCGACAGGGCGTTGAGGTCGGAATGGGTGACCACATTGGCCACATTGCGGTGCACAAACACCTCACCCGGCTCCAGCCCGGTGATTTGGTTGGCCGGCACCCGGCTGTCGGAACAACCGATCCACAGGTACTTGGGGTTTTGTTGTTGGGCGAGGTGGTGAAAAAACCCCGGCCGCTCGGCCTCCATTTGGGCGGCCCAGCGGCGGTTGGCGTCGATCAGGTGTTGCAGCGGAGAAGTCATGCGGCGATGTTAACGAGGCATCCCCAACCACAGCTTGCGCAGCACGGGGGCCATGAACCCGGCGCCGGGCCGTCCCAAGCCGGGTTCGCTCCCCCTCGGGGGGCAGCGACCCGCAAAGCGGCGGAGCGCGGGGGCCACATTCAGCACGTTTCAGCAAACAACTCGCGGCCGATCAGCATGCGGCGAATTTCGCTGGTACCAGCGCCGATTTCGTACAGCTTGGCGTCGCGCCACAAGCGGCCCAGCGGGTATTCGTTGATGTAGCCGTTGCCGCCAAAAATCTGCACGCCCTCGCCGGCCATCCAGGTGGCTTTTTCGGCGGTCCACAAAATCACCGAGGCACAGTCCTTGCGCACCTGGCGCACGTGTTCGGTGCCGAGCGAGTCGAGGTTTTTGGCCACGGTGTAGGCAAAAGCGCGCGCCGCCTGCAGCACGGTGTACATGTCGGCGACCTTGCCTTGGATCAGCTGGAATTCGCCGATGCTTTGGCCAAACTGCTTGCGGTCGTGGATGTAGGGGATCACGTTGTCCATGACCGATTGCATGATGCCCAGCGGCCCGCCGCTGAGCACCGCGCGCTCGTAGTCCAAACCGCTCATCAGCACTTTGGCGCCCATGTTCAGGCCGCCCAAGATGTTCTCGGCCGGCACCTCCACGTCTTGGAACACCAGTTCGCCGGTGTGGCTGCCGCGCATGCCGAGCTTGTCGAGCTTTTGCGCGATGCTGAAGCCTTTCATGCCTTTTTCGATCAGGAAGGCGGTGACGCCGCGCGCGCCCATCTCGGGCTCGGTCTTGGCGTAGACCACCAGCGTGTCGGCGTCCGGACCGTTGGTGATCCACATCTTGCTGCCGTTGAGCAGGTAGTAACCGCCTTTGTCTTCGGCTTTCAACTTCATGCTGATCACGTCCGAACCGGCGCCGGGCTCGCTCATGGCCAGTGCGCCGATGTGTTCGCCGCTGATGAGCTTGGGCAGGTATTTTTGTTTTTGCGCTTCGTTGCCGTTGCGGTTGATTTGGTTCACACACAGGTTGCTGTGCGCGCCGTACGACAGGCCCACCGAGGCGCTGGCGCGGCTGATTTCTTCCATCGCCACCATATGCGCCAAATAGCCCATGTTGGCGCCGCCGTACTGCTCGGGCACGGTGATGCCCAGCACGCCCAGCTCGCCCATCTTGCGCCAGCAGTCCATCGGGAACTGGTCGCTGCGGTCGATCTCGGCGGCGCGCGGCGCGATCTCGGCCTGCGCAAATTCGCGAACCGCGTCGCGCAACGCGTCGATGTCTTCACCCAACTGGAAATTGAGGCCGGGCAGGTTGGTCATGGGATATCTCCTGAGGGTTGGGGTGTTGACCCCCTCTCCCGCCTGCGGGAGAGGGCTGGGGTGAGGGTTGGTGAATGAAAAACAGTCAGTACGTTTTAGGCACCGGCACCAGGGTCTGCTGCATCACCGCGCAGTCCGAACGCTTGCCGTCGGCGGCGATGTGCACGACCTCGGCGGTGGTGACGATGATGCGTTTGCCGCCGCGCAGCACCCGACCGGTGGCCTGCAGCTCGCCGCCCTGAAAAGCGGACAGAAAGTTGATCTTGTATTCCACGGTGGTGACTTCCATGCCCTCGGGCGCCACGGTGAGCGCCGCGTATCCACCGGCGATGTCGGCCAGGGCGCCCATGGCGCCGCCGTGAAAGCCGCTTTGTTGCTGGGTCACGCGCTCAGAATAGGGCAAGGCCAGCGTCACTTCACCGGGGGCCACGGCCAGCAGGCGCACACCCAAGTGCTGCATCATGCCTTGGCGGGCCAGGCTGGCCGCTACGCGCTCGCGCAGGCCGTCGTGAGAAGTGGTGCTCATGGGCGCAGTGGATGTGACGTTTACGTAAACGTCAATTATGCGGGGGTTTGTGGGCGCCCCGCAAGTCGGGGCAAACCCGGGCCGCGTGGCGCTATCCTCGGTGCATGCCTTATGCCTTGCAAGCGCCGGTGCACAGCACACTGGTGATCAAAAAAAGCCGCTTCATCGGCTGTGTGGAATCGGTCGCCGACCGTCCCGCCGCCCTGGCCCGCGTGGCGGCGCTGCGCGCCGAGCACCCTGACGCCACCCATGTGTGCTGGGCGCTGATGGCGGGCGGGCAGTCTGCCGCCAACGACGACGGCGAGCCCGGCGGCACCGCCGGCCGCCCCATGTTGGAGGTGTTGCGCCACCAAGATTTGCAAGGTGTGTTGGCCACGGTGGTGCGCTATTACGGCGGCACCCCGCTGGGCGCGGGCGGCTTGGTGCGCGCCTACACCGACAGCGTGGCGCAGGCCTTGTTGGGCGCGGTCAAGGTGCCGCTGCTGCGGCAGACCACGCTGCGCGCCACCCTGCCCTATGCGCTGGAAGGCTGGTTGCGGCGCGAGTTGCCGGCGCACGGCGCCACCCTGCTGGCGGTGGAACACGGCGACGGTGTGACGGTGCGGCTGCAATTGCCCGAACCCCAAGCGGCGGCGCTGGTGGCGCGCTGCAACGAGGCGGGCCAAGGCCACTGGGTGTGGCTGCCCACCGACGAGGCCTGAGCGCGAACGGGCTCAGGCCTTGGGGGGTTTTTCCACTTTGGCCAATAGCGCACGGGCTTCTTTCTCGTGCACCTTGACCTCGTCCAAGTTGGCCATCAGGTCGGCCAGCTGCTCTTCGAGCTGGCGCTTGTGGTCGGCCAACACCGCCAGAAATTTGCGCAATTGCGGCCCGGTGTCGCGCGGGCTGTCGTACATGTCGATGATGTCTTTGGCCTCGGTCAGCGACAGGCCCAGGCGTTTGGCGCGCAGGGTGAGCTTCAGGCGGGTGCGGTCGCGCGCGCTGTAGACGCGGTTGCGCCCGCCGGGGCCTTCGCGCTGGGGCTGCAGCAGCCCCATGTCTTCGTAAAAACGGATGGCGCGGGTGGTCAGGTCGAACTCGCGGGCAAGGTCACTGATGGTGTAGGTGGGCGTGGTGGCCATGGCGTGGGGCGTGTCGGCTGGCGGACAGGGCGGCGTCGGTGTCTGCCTAGAATGCCGCAGAACTGACGTTTACGTCAACGTCAGTGTAGCGCCCTGCGCTCTGCGCCTCACGTCAAGCACGCTCCATGACCCACACCGCCCCACCCAGCCGCGACCAGCTCGAAGCCCGTTTGCACTTCCCCTTAGGCGCGGTGCTGCCCGAGCCCGGCCAAGCGCTGGTGGTGGCGCCGGGCGTGAAATGGCTGCGCATGGGCCTGCCGTTTGCACTGGACCACATCAACCTCTGGCTGCTGCGCGACGAGATCGACGGACGCGCCGGCTGGACGGTGGTGGACACCTGCATCGACCGGCCGGAGGTGCGGGCCCAATGGGACACGGTGATCGCCCACGCCTTGGAAGGCCTGCCGGTGCTGCGGGTGCTGGCCACCCACATGCACCCCGACCACATCGGGCTGGCGCACTGGCTGGTGGAACGTTTCTCCAGCGACCAGCACCGCTGCGGCTTCTGGATCAGCGCCACCGACTATTACGCGGCGCGGGTGGCCTCGCAGAGCACCACCGGTTTTGGTGGCGAGGCGGCGGCGCGCTTTTTTGCCCAACATGGCCTGAGCGACCCACAAGCGCTGGACCGCATCCGCGAACGCGCCAGCTATTACCCGAGCCTGGTGCCGGCGGTGCCGCCCTCGTACCGGCGCTTGATGGACGGGGTGCCACTGAACATTGGCGGGCGGGCATGGACGCCGGTGGCCGGTCGCGGCCACGCGCCGGAACACATGGCGCTGCACTGCGCCGAGCTGGGCGTGTTGATCAGCGGCGACATGCTGCTGCCGCGCATTTCCACCAATGTCAGCGTGTACGACATCGAGCCCGAGGCCGACCCGCTGGCCTGGTTTCTGGCATCGGTCGACCGCTTTGCCGCGCTGCCCGACAGCACCTTGGTGCTGCCCTCGCACGGGCGGCCGTTTGTGGGCATTGCCGAGCGGCTGCGCCAGCTGCAAGATCACCACACCGAGCGGCTGGCCGAGGTGCGCGCGGCCTGTGCCGAGGCACCGCGCAGCGCGGCCGAGGTGCTGCCGGTGCTGTTTCCGCGCGCGCTGGATCTGCACCAGACCACGTTTGCCCTGGGTGAGACGGTGGCGCACCTGCACCGCTTGTGGTTTGCGGGGGAGCTGCGGCGCACCCGCGATGCCACGGGCGTGTGGCGCTTTGGCAAAGCGTAAAGGCGTTTATTCGAGCGGCACAGCGGCGCGCTTGAGGGCGGCGCGGCGCTCGGCGTGGTCGGGCATGACGCTGGCCACCACGTCCCAGAAACGTGGGCTGTGGTCCATGTGCCGCAGGTGGCTGAGCTCGTGCACCACCACATAGTCGACCATGTCGGGGCTGAGGTGAATGAGCCGCCAGTTGAGGCGGATGGTGCCGTCGGCGCTGGCGCTGCCCCAACGGGTGCTGGCGCCTGAGAGGCGCAGGCAGCGGTAGCTCACCCCGAGCTGCGGTGCGAAGTGGTCGAGCCGCTCGCGGAAATATTGGGTGGCGTGGCGCATCAACCAGGCCTGCGCGGCGTCGCGGATCTGCGCCTCGCTGGCGTTGGCGGGCAAACCGATGCGCAGCTCGCGGCCGCCGCCGGGCGCCTCCACCAAGGCCGCGCCCTTGCCCGAAAAGCCGTGCGCCGCGTCCAGCCGCAGCACCAGCGGCTCACCCAGCACCTCAAAACGCGCGCCGTCGGCCCAGAGCACCCGCGCTTGGTCAAGCGCGGTGCGGCGTTCGCGCGCGACCTGCAGCTTGTCCAAAATCCAGTCGCCTTTGCTGCGCACAAAAGCGTCCACGTCGCCCACCGGCGCCCAAGTGGGGGCGCTCACCGTCAGGCCTTCGGGGCTGACCGTGAGGCCAATGGTGCGGCGCTTGCCGCGCTTGAATTCGTAGGCCACGTCGCAATGCGCCAGCCGCACCGCGCGGTTGGCGCGCGGGTGGTGCCAGACCACGGGCATCACCGCCTCGGCCAAGCTCAGCGTCGGGCCATTGGGCTCGGGCAAGACCGGCGTTGGCACCGGCGCCTGCGCGGGCGGTGACTGCACGCTCACCGCGCCAAAATCGAACACCAATTGACCGCTCTGGCTCATGCGCGATGCTCAGGCGTAAGCGGTGGGGTCCAGGCGGCGCATCTCGGCCTCGATCCAGGCCTCGACCTCGCGCATCAGCTCTTCGGGCTGGCGGCCCTGGCTGGGAATGGGTTTGCCAATCGAAAACTCCACCGTGCCCGGGCGCTTGATCAGCGCTTTGCGCGGCCAACATTTGGCCGAGGTCACCGCCACCGGAATCACCGGCGCGCCGGTGGCAACGGCCAGCCGGGTGCCACCGGTTTTGTACTGCCCCTGTTGGCCGCGCTCGATCCGCGTGCCTTCGGGAAACATGATGACCCAGGTGCCTTGGTCGAGCAGGCGTTGGCCTTGGGCCACCACTTTGTTGAAGGCTTCGGTGCGTTTGCTGCGGTCGATGTGGATCATGTCCATGCGGCTCATGGCCCAGCCAAAAAAGGGCACATAGAGCAGCTCTTTTTTGAACACATAGGCCAAGGGGTGCGGCATCAACGTGGGCATACAAAACGTTTCCCAGGTCGACTGGTGCTTGACCAGCAGCACCGCCGGCTCCAGGCTGCCCACCGGCAAGTTTTCATACCCGATCACATGGTTGCGGATGCCCAGCATCAGCTCGCCACTGCGCACCGCCAGCCGCAGCCAGCCCACACACAGCCAGTAAATGCGGGTGCTGTTCATGAAGGGCGCACAGATCAGCACCACCAGCGCCCAGGGCACCACCGTCACCGCCATGAACAGCAAATGCAAAAAGGAACGGATGACGTTCATGCGCAAGAACCCAAGATCACAGAGGCGCAAAGCCAGACGGCTGAGCGGACGACACATGGTGCTCTGTGAGCAACCAGTCGGCAAAGGCGGGCAAATCGGCGTGCAAGCGTGCGCCCACCGGCAGATCGGGGATGCGCTGCTCGTGCGACAGGTCGTACGGCCCATCGCCGAGTTGCGCCCGCCACTCGGCCGACTTGCCGCACAGCAGCAGGTGCGGTACACAGCCCGCCGTGGCACCGGCCTGCACATGGCGCAGCGCATTGCCCACCGCATGCACTTGGGTCAGGTCCAGACCAAAGCGCTCGCCGATTTGCCAAAACAAACCCGGCTGTGGCTTGCGGCAGCTGCAAGCGTCTTCGGGCGCGTGGGGGCAGAAAAACACCGCCTCCACCCGCGCGCCCGCTGCCGCCAATTGCTTGTGCATGCGGGCGTGAATGGCGTTGAGCGCGGCCATGTCAAACATGCCGCGCCCCAGACCCGACTGGTTGGTGGCCAGCACCACGCGCCAGCCGCCTTGGTTGAGGCGGGCCACCGCCTCCAGCGCGCCGGGCAGGGCCTCCCATTCCTCGGGCGAGGCCACGTAGTCGTCGCGGCTGCGGTTGAGCGTGCCGTCGCGGTCGAGAATGAGCAGCTTCATGCGGCCAGTCGCGACAGGTCGGCGACCCGGTTCATGGCCTGGTGCAGGCGCGACAACAGGGCTTGGCGGTTGGCGCGCAGGGCGGCGTCGTCCGCGTTGACCATGACACCATCAAAGAAGGCGTCCACCGGCGCCTTGAGCGCGGCCAGCGCCTGCAAAGACGCGGCGTAGTCGCGGCGCTCGTACAGCGCGTCGGCGCGCGGCTGCACGTCGGCGATGGCCGCGGCCAGGGCTTGCTCGGCCGGCTCGCTCAAGAGCGCTGGGTTGACCTCGCTGGGCACAGCGCCTTCGATCTTTTTCAGGATGTTGCCGACCCGCTTGTTGGCCGCCGCCAGCGGCGCGGCCTCGGGCAGGGCGGCGAAGGCGCGCACCGCTTCCAAACGGCGTGGCACGTCGCTCAAGGGGCTGGGGTTGAGCGCCAGCACCGCGTCCACCTCTTGGGCCACAAAGCCTTGGTCGCGCAAACCCACCGCCAAGCGATCGGCAAAGAAGGTCTGTAGCGCGGCGCTGGGGTCGGTGATCAACGCACCAAAGGCCGGCACAGCGGCGGCCAGCAGATCGGGCAAGGCCAGCGGCAGCTGTTTGTCGATCAAGATGCGGATCACACCCAGCGCGTGGCGGCGCAGCGCAAACGGGTCTTTGTCGCCGGTGGGCAGCTGGCCAATGCCAAACAAACCGACCAGGGTTTCGAGCTTGTCGGCCAGCGCCAGCACGGTGCCGGTGTGGTTGCGCGGCAGCGCGTCGCCAGCAAAGCGCGGCTTGTAATGGTCTTCAATGGCGATGGCCACGCCGTCGCGCAGACCTTCGTGGCGTGCGTAATAGGCGCCCATGATGCCCTGCAGCTCGGGGAACTCACCCACCATGTCGGTCAGCAAGTCGGTCTTGGCCAGCAGCGCGGCCTGCTGCACCTTGCTGTCGAGGACATCAAACGCGTCTTTGTCTTCGGCGGTGAAAGGCACCGTGCCCATGCGCCACTGGTTGACGATGGCGTGGGCGATGGCCCGCACCCGCTCGGCGCGCTCGCCCTGGGTGCCGAGCTTGCCGTGGTAGACCACCTTGGCCAGGCCGGGCACACGGCTCTCGAGCGTCTTTTTGCGGTCTTGGTCAAAGAAGAACTTGGCGTCGGCCAAGCGCGGGCGCACCACCCGTTCGTTGCCTTGGATCACCGCGCTCGGATCGGCCGGGGCGATGTTGCTCACGATCAAGAAGGTGTTTGTGAGCTTGCCCTGCGCGTCGAGCAGCGGGAAGTATTTTTGGTTGGCCTTCATCGTCAGAATCAGGCACTCCTGCGGCACATCGAGAAACTCTTTTTCGAAGTGGCAGGTCAGCACATTGGGGCGCTCGACCAGCGCGGTCACCTCGTCGAGCAGGGCCTCATCGTCGATGGGGCGCAGGCCTTGCTTGGCCGCTGCGGCGTCGAGCTGGCGCACGATCTCGGCGCGGCGCGCGGCAAAGCTGGCGATCACCGCGCCCTCGCGCTGCAGCTGCTCGGCGTAACTGTCGGCGTGCACGATGTCGATGGCGGGCAAGGCGGCCTCAAACCGGTGCCCCAGGGTGTGGCGCCCCGACTCCAGGCCCAAGGTCTGCAGCGGCACCACGGCGTCGCCGTGCAAGGCCACCAGCGCGTGCGCCGGGCGCACAAAGTTCACGCTGCTCCAGCCGTCGGCCAGCTGGTATTGCATGACTTTGGGAATGGGCAACTTGGCGAGTGCCTCATCGAGCGCTTTTTGCAGGCCAGCGGCCAGCGCCACACCGGGCACCACCGTGTCCAGAAACAGCGCCTCGGCCTTGCCGTCCAGCAGGCGCTTGAGTTGCGGCACCACCGACGCGTCGGCGCCCACAGCGGCGAGCTTTTTGAGCAGCGCAGGCGTGGCCTGACCGGCCGCGTCCAAGGCCACCGCCACGGGCATCAATTTGATTTGCTGCGCTTTGTCGTCGGCCTTGGCTTTCACCGCGGTGATGTGCACCGCCAAGCGGCGTGGCGAGGCGTAGGGCGTGACCGCCGCGTCGGCGCTGGCCAAGCCCTGGGCTTTCAGGCTGTCGGCCAGGGTCTGTGCAAACGCGTCGCCGAGCTTGCGCAAGGCTTTGGGGGGCAACTCTTCAACAAAGAGTTCAACAAGAAGGTTCTGTGTGCTCATGGGGCTCAGGCCTGCGCGGGGGTGGGTGTCTGGGCGGCTTTCTCGGCCTTGGCGGCGAGCTGGGCAGCGACTTCGTCGCCCCAGGCTTTGGGCGCCATCGGGAAGCCCAGTCTGGCGCGGCTGTCCAAATAGGCTTGCGCCACGGCGCGCGCCAGGTTGCGGATGCGGCCGATGTAAGCGGCGCGCTCGGTCACGCTGATGGCGCCGCGCGCGTCCAACAGGTTGAAGGTGTGGGCGGCCTTGAGCACCTGCTCATAGGCGGGCAGCGCGAGCTGCGCGGCCATGAGTTGCTGGGCATTGCCCTCGTGCGCGCCAAAGGCCTGCAACAGGAATTCGACGTTGCTGTGCTCGAAGTTGTAGGTGGATTGCTCGACCTCGTTTTGCAGGAACACATCACCGTAACTGATCCCAGGCGCATAGACCAAGTCGTAGACGTTTTCCACGCCTTGCAGGTACATGGCCAAGCGCTCAAGACCGTAGGTGATTTCGCCGGTGATGGGTTTGCAGTCGATACCGCCAACCTGTTGGAAATAGGTGAACTGGGTCACCTCCATGCCATTGAGCCAGACCTCCCAGCCCAGGCCCCAAGCACCGAGCGTCGGGTTTTCCCAGTCGTCCTCGACAAAGCGCACATCGTTTTTCTTCAGGTCAAAGCCCAGAGCCTCGAGCGAGCCCAGATACAGCTCCAGGATGTTGGCCGGCGCGGGCTTCAAGACCACCTGGTACTGATAGTAGTGCTGCAGACGGTTGGGGTTTTGGCCGTAGCGGCCGTCTTTGGGGCGGCGGCTGGGTTGCACATAGGCGGCCTTCCAAGGCTCGGGCCCGATGGCGCGCAAAAAGGTCGCAGTGTGGCTGGTGCCGGCGCCGACCTCCATGTCGTAGGGCTGCAGCAGGGCGCAGCCTTGCGCGTCCCAGTAGGACTGGAGCTTGAGAATAATTTGTTGGAATGTGAGCATGGTGCGTGGAGTCGGTGCGGCGGGCCCGCAGCAGCGGGCCGTCCCGCTTGCTGCGTTGGTGCAGCGCGGCAGGCCAAGGAAGCCACCGATTTTACGGGCGCGCCACGCCCACCCGGCGCAACCCCGGCCAAGCCGCCCAGAGCAACAGCCACAGCGAGACCAGCCACAGCGGCCATTGGCCCCACCGGCTGGCCCAGCGCGCATAGGGGGTCAGTCCATCTCGGCCGTAAACCACAGCGTCGAGTGTGCCCCGGGTGTGGCGCGGCAGGCTGGCTTGCACCACGCCGGTGTGGTCAATCACCACCGTGGCACCGGTGTTGGTGGCGCGCACCACGGGGCGGCCCAACTCCATGGCACGCCAGCGGGCGATTTGCAGATGCTGGTCGATCGCCACCGTGTTGCCAAACCAGGCGATGTTGCTGAGGTTGATCAGGACGGTTGGCGCGTCGGGTTGCGCGAACTGCGCTGCCAGTTCTTCGCCAAACAGGTCCTCATAGCAAATGTGTGTGGCAATCCGCTGACCAGCCCAATGCCACGCCGGTTGAACCAGTGCACCTCGGCCAAAGTCGCCCAAGGGAATTTGCATCAGCTCCGTGAACCAGCGAAACAAGGGCGGAATAAATTCACCAAACGGCACCAGATGGTGTTTGTCGTAGCGGTAAAACGGTGCTGTCTGTACGGCCTCCAGGGCCGATGCCGCGCCAGCGGTACGCAATGCTGCCTCGGCATGAGGGGCGGTAATGCCCCAGGCTGAATTGGTATAGCCCGCCTCAAAACTGCCCAGCGGCAGCCCCAGCAGGAGGGCCGATCCATCGCCCTTGTCCTGAGCCCCCAGTGCCGTTTCTGCCACCCCTTGCAGCAGCGTCTGCCAAAAGGCATCGTCCAGTTGTTGTGGCAACACGGGCAGTGCGGTCTCGGGCGCCACCACCAGATTCGGGCGTGGCGCATGCGCCCACGCTTGCGCCACTTGCTCGGGGTACCACGCCAGCGCAGTGGCCATGCCCGTGCCGGGCTGGAACTTCTCGTCCTGGGCAATGTTGCCCTGCAACAGCCGGACCTGCATGGCGCCGCTGCTGTGGGTGTGGGCCAAAGCCGCCTGCTGCAGCGGCGCCGATAGCCCCCAGGCCAAGCCATAAGCCAGTCCAGCCCCCAGCAGCCAGCGCAGGCCCTCTGGGCGGCGCTGAGACAAACGCTGCATCCCCAGTCCGGCAGCAGCGGCCAAGGCGCACACCAGGGTGGTCACGCCGTATACCCCCACCCAAGGGGCCCAGCCAGCCAAGTGTTCGCCGTGCGCGTAGCCCACGGCCCCCCACGGAAAACCGGTGAGCCATTGGCCACGCGCCAACTCGGCCAGTGTCCACAATGCCGCCCACCCTCCCACAGCGCGCCAAGGTCGTTGCTCAGGGCTGGCCCAACGCCGCCAAGCCCAGCCCGCAGCGCTGCTGTACAGGCCCAACAAAAACGCCAGTGCCAGCATCGACACCACAGCCGCAGGCAGCGGCATGCCGCCATAACGGTGCATCGACACCACCAGCCACCAAAAAGTCGCCGCCAACCAGGCCGTCGAAAACAGCAGCGCACACCAGAGTGCCTGGCGGGGGGTGTTTGCCCGCTGGAGCGCCCAAACCAGCATGGCCATGGCCAGCAGCTGTAGCCCACCCATGGGCGCCGCCCAGGTGGCACCCGGCAGCGCCAGCGCAGCGGCCTGCAGAGCACCGCTCAGCAGACACAGCGCGGGCCACACCAGCCGGCCGCGGGGACTCACTTGGGGGTCGAGGACGGCCGCACTTTGAACCATGTCACCGCGCCACCCTTGGCGTGCAACACTTCAAATTGCAAGCCCTCTAGAGCCAGACTTTCGCCGCGTTTGGGCACATGCCCCAAGGTGTGGGCCACCAGGCCACCAATGGTGTCAAAGTGGTCGTCCTGCAAGGCCACACCAAAAGCTTCGTTGATGCGCTCGATATCCGTGTCTCCACCAACGCGCCACGAGCCATCGGCCAAGGCAAAAATATCTCCGCTGTCCTCGACCACGTCAAACTCGTCCTCGATCTCGCCCACAATTTCTTCGAGCACGTCCTCAATGGTGATCAGCCCGGCCACCCGGCCAAATTCGTCAATGACGATCGCCAAGTGATTGCGATTGCCGCGGAATTCGCGCAGCAAGTCGTTGAGCCCTTTGCTTTCTGGAACAAAGGTCACTGGCCGCAGCAAGGCTTTGAGATGCAGCTGCGGGGATCTTTGCAACTTGAGCAGGTCTTTGGCCAGCAGGATACCGACAATGTTTTCGCGCTCCCCCTCATACACCGGAAAGCGCGAGTGGCCGGTATCGATGACTTGGGCGAGCAAATCCTCGTACAGCGCATCGATGTCCAACACATCCATGCGCGGCGCAGCCACCATCACATCACCCGCACTCATATCCGCCATGCGGATCACCCCTTCGAGCATGACGCGGGATTCGGCATTGATGACTTCGTTGTCCTCAGCGTCGGCCAAAGCAACGATCAATTCATCCTTGGAGTCTGGGCCAGGGTGTATGAACTCGGCAAGCTTTTGCAGGAAGCTGCGTTTGTCTTCGTGCCGCAGGCTGCGCTGCGGCCCCGGACTGGGGGAAGGTTCGGCCACGGGAGTGATCGCTAGTTGAGATGATCCGGAGCATACCCCAAGGCACGCCCATCATTCATCGCGCGCGCCACCATCGCCCCAGCGTACGCCACCAACGGCGCAACGCGCCGAAGCTGGCCCAGCCATACAAACTCGACTTGAAGTGGTAATCCACCATGGCGACCCGATCGTGTACCAGCTCGCGCAGCTGGGTGTCAAAGTCGGCCGGTGGCAAGCGCAACAAGGCCTCGCTTTCGCTGCCATGGCGCTCGATGTGGGCCCCCGCCCGCAAGGCAATGCGAATCATCGGGGCGTTCTCTGTCAAGGCATACACCATCAGATGGGTGACACCGTGGTTGCGGGCGTGGATCAACGATCGCGCAAACAAACGCCCCCCATAACCGCGTCCCCTGGCATGGGAGAGCACCGACACCCCAAACTCTGCCGCCTGGAAATCGGTGGGCAAGGTCGACAAGGCCAGATGGGCCACCGCAATCAGGCGCATGCGGCGATCAAAGATGCCCAGCAACACGTCATGGCCAAAACGCAGGCCATCGACGTAATGGGCGATCTGTTCATCGGTGGCATGGTAGCCAAATCGCAAATAGCGGTCGTCCACCCCGAGGGACAAGAGGTGCGCCAGTAGCTTGGCCCGATGGCGTGGCCGCAAGGGCCGGATCGGCACCCAGCTCGACCAGGTCACGCCCCTGCTGGACTGCGGCGAAGGCTGGCTTGGTGCGGTGGACATAGGCTCAAATGTAAGGGTTTACCCTTTTCTTTGGGTGGATGGGTGGCGTTTTCAGAAGCAACAGTGGCTTTTCACACAAGTGCTGACCCCTGTCACCACAGGCACATGCCCCCGCGCGAAGCCTCCGGCACCCGCCCACAGGTGACAGGCAAACAGCCTGTACCGACACACAACAGCAGGTAGGAGCGCCACAATCTCGCCATGCAAACCACCTCTTCACCAGACGCGGCGCGTGAGCAGGCCTTTTCCGTTTGTGGCCTTCGTGTGCTGCAGCGCGGGTGGCTGTCGAGCAACAACGTCTTGTTCACTGGCCACAGCGCCCCCACATTGATCGATACCGGTTACGCCAGCCACAGCGCACAAACCGTGGCCTTGCTTGAGCAACTCCTGGAGGGCCGCGCGCTGGAACAGATTGTCAACACCCACTTGCACAGCGACCACTGTGGCGGCAACGCCGCCTTGCAACAGCGCTACCCCAAGGTCCAGACCTGGATCCCCGCGGGTGAGGCGGCCAGCGTGCGGAATTGGGACCACGCGCTCCTGAGCTACCAAGCCACTGGGCAAACCTGCCCACCGTTCCGTTTTGAACATGTGCTCAAACACGGCGAGTCCCTGTGTTTGGCCGGCCACCCGTGGCACATCCACGCGGCGCCGGGCCACGACCCCCATTCGGTGGTGTTGTTTCAACCGGAGCAGCGCATCTTGATCTCTGCCGACGCCTTGTGGGAAAACGGCTTTGGCGTGGTGTTTCCAGAGCTCGATGGAGAGGACGCCTTTGCTGCGGTGGGGGCAACCCTGGATTTGATTGAGGCATTGGCGCCGCTCCATGTCATACCGGGCCATGGAGCGCCTTTTTCGGACCTCGCTCCGGCGCTGGAACGGGCCCGGACGCGGTTGCGCAAATTCGTCGAGCACCCCGCCAGCCACCAGCGCTACGGCCTCAAAGTCTTGCTCAAATTTAAGCTGCTCGAATGGCAACAGATTCCACTGACCGCCTTGCACCAGTGGAGCCAGAACACACCTTATCTGCACCGTGAGCTGCAGCGGGTCGCCGAACGCGGGGAAGATCCACTCCAATGGTTGCACAGCTTGGTGAACGATCTTTGCCGCTCGGGCGCTGCGCGCTTGGAAGGAGACATCCTGGTTGATCAGTGAACAATCGCTGAGGTGCGCTGAAAAAACAAAACCCCGCTCAGCAGTTGCTGAACGGGGTTTGTTGCTGTAAGAGCCTGACGATGACCTACTTTCACACGGGGATCCGCACTATCATCGGCGCAAACTCGTTTCACTGTCCTGTTCGGGATGGGAAGGAGTGGTACCAAGTTGCTATGGTCGTCAGGCATAACGGGTTGCTTGGCAGCTTGTGGGCTGCGAAGCGAATTCACAGAGTCGAATCGGGTATTTTGATTGCGTCGACGAGGTCGACATAACAGACATTCGTTGGGATGCTGTCAAAGTTATAGGGTCAAGCCGCACGGGCAATTAGTACTGGTTAGCTTAACGCATTGCTGCGCTTCCACACCCAGCCTATCAACGTTGTGGTCTTCAACGACCCTTTAGGGGGCTCAAGGCCCCGGCAGATCTCATCTTGGAACGAGTTTCCCGCTTAGATGCTTTCAGCGGTTATCTCTTCCGCACATAGCTACCCGGCGATGCCACTGGCGTGACAACCGGTACACCAGAGGTGCGTCCACTCCGGTCCTCTCGTACTAGGAGCAGGCTTCCTCAAATCTGCAGCGCCCACGGAAGATAGGGACCAAACTGTCTCACGACGTTTTAAACCCAGCTCACGTACCTCTTTAAATGGCGAACAGCCATACCCTTGGGACCGGCTACAGCCCCAGGATGAGATGAGCCGACATCGAGGTGCCAAACACCGCCGTCGATATGAACTCTTGGGCGGTATCAGCCTGTTATCCCCGGAGTACCTTTTATCCGTTGAGCGATGGCCCTTCCATACAGAACCACCGGATCACTATGTCCTGCTTTCGCATCTGCTCGACTTGTCAGTCTCGCAGTTAAGCACGCTTATGCCATTGCACTATCGTCACGATGTCCGACCGTAACTAGCGTACCTTCGAACTCCTCCGTTACGCTTTGGGAGGAGACCGCCCCAGTCAAACTGCCTACCATGCACTGTCCCCGACCCGGATTACGGGCCTAGGTTAGAACCTCAAACACACCAGGGTGGTATTTCAACGTTGGCTCCACCGGAACTAGCGTCCCGGCTTCAAAGCCTCCCACCTATCCTACACAGATCTGTTCAAAGTCCAATACAAAGCTACAGTAAAGGTTCATGGGGTCTTTCCGTCTTTCCGCGGGGAGATTGCATCATCACAAACATTTCAACTTCGCTGAGTCTCAGGAGGAGACAGTGTGGCCATCGTTACGCCATTCGTGCAGGTCGGAACTTACCCGACAAGGAATTTCGCTACCTTAGGACCGTTATAGTTACGGCCGCCGTTTACCGGGGCTTCGATCAAGAGCTTGCACCCCATCACTTAACCTTCCGGCACCGGGCAGGCGTCACACCCTATACGTCCACTTTCGTGTTTGCAGAGTGCTGTGTTTTTAGTAAACAGTCGCAGCCACCTATTTTTTGCAACCCATTCATGCTCAGATGTTCTCATCACACTAATAGGGCACACCTTCTTCCGAAGTTACGGTGTCAATTTGCCGAGTTCCTTCTCCTGAGTTCTCTCAAGCGCCTTAGAATACTCATCTCGCGCACCAGTGTCGGTTTGCGGTACGGTCGATCACAAGCTGAAGCTTAGTGGCTTTTCCTGGGACCTCGTTCAGTTACTTCGCGAGCAAGCTCGCTCGATCGACAGCCTCGGTATATGACGGGCGGATTTGCCTACCCATCGCCTACATCTGTCTAAACCGGCACTTCCAACCGCCGGATAACCTATTAAGATCCGTCCCCACATCGCACTTGTAATCGGTGCAGGAATATTGACCTGCTTCCCATCAGCTACGCATCTCTGCCTCGCCTTAGGGGCCGACTCACCCTACGCCGATGAACGTTGCGTAGGAAACCTTGCGCTTACGGCGAGCGGGCTTTTCACCCGCTTTAACGCTACTCATGTCAGCATTCGCACTTCTGATACCTCCAGCAGCCTTTACAAGCCACCTTCACAGGCTTACAGAACGCTCTCCTACCACTCACAGTAAACTGTGAATCCGCAGCTTCGGTAACTGGCTTAGCCCCGTTACATCTTCCGCGCAGGACGACTCGATCAGTGAGCTATTACGCTTTCTTTAAATGATGGCTGCTTCTAAGCCAACATCCTGACTGTTTTAGCCTTCCCACTTCGTTTCCCACTTAGCCAATTTTAGGGACCTTAGCTGGCGGTCTGGGTTGTTTCCCTCTTGAGTCCGGACGTTAGCACCCGGTGCTCTGTCTCCCAAGCTGTACTCATCGGTATTCGGAGTTTGCCTTGGTTTGGTAAGTCGCCATGACCCCCTAGCCAAAACAGTGCTCTACCCCCGACGGTAATACTTGAGGCACTACCTAAATAGTTTTCGGAGAGAACCAGCTATTTCCAAGTTTGTTTAGCCTTTCACCCCTATCCACAGCTCATCCGCTAATTTTGCAACATTAGTCGGTTCGGACCTCCAGTACCTGTTACGGCACCTTCATCCTGGCCATGGATAGATCACTTGGTTTCGGGTCTACACCCAGCGACTGAACGCCCTATTCGGACTCGATTTCTCTACGGCTTCCCTACTCGGTTAACCTTGCCACTGAATGTAAGTCGCTGACCCATTATACAAAAGGTACGCCGTCACCCCGAAGGGCTCCGACTTTTTGTAAGCATGCGGTTTCAGGATCTATTTCACTCCCCTCCCGGGGTTCTTTTCGCCTTTCCCTCACGGTACTTGTTCACTATCGGTCGATGATGAGTATTTAGCCTTGGAGGATGGTCCCCCCATATTCAGACAGGATTTCACGTGTCCCGCCCTACTTTTCGCAAGCTCAGTACCACACAGGTCTTTTCACGTACGGGGCTATCACCCACTATGGCCGCCCTTTCCAGAACGTTCCGTTAAGTCTTGTGCTATCACTTGCAGGCTCTTCCAATTTCGCTCGCCACTACTTTCGGAATCTCGGTTGATGTCTTTTCCTCGAGCTACTGAGATGTTTCAGTTCACCCGGTTCGCCTCGCACGACTATGTATTCATCGTGCGATACCTATTGCTAGGTGGGTTCCCCCATTCGGAAATCTCCGGATCAAAGCTTATTTGCCAGCTCCCCGAAGCTTATCGCAGGCTATCACGTCCTTCGTCGCCTATCATCGCCAAGGCATCCACCACATGCTCTTATTCACTTGACCCTATAACTTTGACGCTTCTTGCGAAGCACCGCAGCCAAATCAAGGAATGTTGATTGGTCTTTCACCAATCGCGTTATGCCGAACAATCTGAATTTCTTCAAATTGAATATTCGTTGACGCAATCAAAAAATTGTTGCTGACGGCACGGTGCAGTAAAACCTTTACGAATTGCTGCTTTCCGTCAGCAACGCTGATTCGACTCTATGAATTTTTAAAGAACAGCCGTGGCGGTCAATGCCGCCGTTGAACGAACAATATCGATCAACATGCAAATACCCTGAACAGGACACTTGCATGTAGAACGTCTTTGCGACAAGGTGTTGGTGGAGGATGACGGGATCGAACCGACGACCCCCTGCTTGCAAAGCAGGTGCTCTCCCAGCTGAGCTAATCCCCCGGTATATGCAGGGATACAAGCATTTGGTGGGTCTGGTTGGTCTCGAACCAACGACCCCCGCCTTATCAAGACGGTGCTCTAACCAACTGAGCTACAGACCCAAGCCGGTCACTAGAGACCCAGGTCAAACCCGAATCGCTGGCGACATCCCTTCAACAACCGATAAGTGTGAGCGTTCAAGCAGCTGTGCTTTTCCAGAAAGGAGGTGATCCAGCCGCACCTTCCGATACGGCTACCTTGTTACGACTTCACCCCAGTCACGAACCCCGCCGTGGTAATCGCCCTCCTTGCGGTTAGGCTAACTACTTCTGGCGAGACCCGCTCCCATGGTGTGACGGGCGGTGTGTACAAGACCCGGGAACGTATTCACCGTGACATGCTGATCCACGATTACTAGCGATTCCGACTTCACGCAGTCGAGTTGCAGACTGCGATCCGGACTACGACCGGCTTTACGGGATTGGCTCCCCCTCGCGGGTTGGCTGCCCTTTGTACCGGCCATTGTATGACGTGTGTAGCCCCACCTATAAGGGCCATGAGGACTTGACGTCATCCCCACCTTCCTCCGGTTTGTCACCGGCAGTCCCATTAGAGTGCCCTTTCGTAGCAACTAATGGCAAGGGTTGCGCTCGTTGCGGGACTTAACCCAACATCTCACGACACGAGCTGA
>CAZYUD010000011.1:0-114312 GCA_964650505.1 uncultured Hydrogenophaga sp. | reverse complement strand
TTGCCCGAAGTTTGCTTTATCTCACCTGTTCAGATTTCCGGAGCCACTTCTGTTGAGCGGCTGGCCCCGGTGTTCGGTGGCGTGGAAGTTGGTGTCGGAGAACAGCGCAATCAGGTCGGCCAGCTTGTGCGATTCGATTTGCGAGTTGACGAAGGTTTTGTTGAGGACGTTTTTGAGCTTGGGGTTCTCGCGCTCGATGGCCTCCATGGCGTTGTCGATGAGCCAGCCGACGGTGCGCATTTTCTCGGGCTCGGCTTTGCCGGCTTGGTTCCACGGCAAGGCCGCGCCGGGTGGCAGCTGGGCGCAGTCCACCAGGGTTTGCCAGCGCGCTTCCAGCGGCACCCAAAACACGTTTTTCTCGGTGTAGTAATCGCGCACTTCCAGCTCGGCGGCCAGGTCGGCGTCGTAAGTGCCGGGGTAGTCGGCCGGGTTCATGAAATAGTCGTGCGCCGGGTCTTGGAACTGGGTCTTGAGTTCTTGCTGGCGCTCCTCGAACGCGTCCGATACGTACTTGATGAACAGCAGGCCGAGCACGATGTGCTTGTAGACGGCGGCGTCCAGGCTGGGCAGCAGCTTGTTGGCAGCGGTCCAGAGCTTTTTTTCGAGGTCGTCGAAGAACTGTTGTTCGGTGAGGTTCATGGTGACAGCGGCTCAACGCTCGGCGAGGTGTGTGACTGACGAAATGTAACAAGAGGGCGAGGGGGTGGCGTTCGGGGCGTCAGGCGCGCCGCGCTTGGCTCAAAAACCCCAGCACCTGGGGTTCGTTGGCAAAGGCCACGTTGAAGCGCAGCCAGGGACTGGGCGCCATGTCGGGCGAGAACAAATGCCCGGGCCCGAGCAAGATGTCTTGCTCGGCGGCCTGGTAGGCCAGCTCGGTGGCGTTGGGCATGTCGGGGTGGCGCGCCCACAAAAACATGCCGGCCTTGGGCTCACAAAACAGCTCAAAGCCGGTGCGCTCCAGCGCCTGGCCCACCTGCTGGTGCGCCTGCGCCAGCCGCTCGCGCAGGCCACGCAGGTGTTTGCGCCAGCGGCCGTCCACCAACGCGCCATAGGCCAGGCGTTCGCTGAATTCAGACGACGTGAGGCCCGCGATCATCTTGAGCTGGGCCAGGTCTTCCAGCAAATCGGGCGGCGCGGCCAGGTAACCGACGCGAATGTTGGGCGAGATGGTTTTGGAAAAGCTGCTGATGTAGACCACACGCTGCAGCTGGTCCAGACTGGCCAGTGAGGGCCGGGGTTCGGGGTCGAGGTCGGCGTAGATGTCGTTTTCCACCACGGTGATCTGGTGCGCCTCGGCCACCTGCAGCACCCGGTGCAGCTGCGCCATGTTGGCGGTGGAGCCGGTGGGGCTTTGCAAACGGGGTTGGGTGAAAAACAGTTTGGGTGCGTGGGTTTTGGCCAGGTGTTCCAGCGCCGCCAGGTCGTAGCCTTGTGGTGTGCGTGGCACCCCCACCAAGCGCGCACCCATAAAACGCAGCGAAAACAGCACGTTCGGGTAACCGGGTTCGTCCACCAGCACCACATCGCCCGGGCGCACCAGGCGCCGCGCCACCAGGTCCATGGCTTGGCTGGACCCTTGGGTCAGCAGCACCTGGTCGGCCCCAAGCGCAATTTCTTGCTCGGCCAGCAGCTCGCGCACCAGCTCGCGCAAGGGCTGGTAGCCCTTGGGCTCGCCGTAGCCACCCAAATCCACGTTGTCGGCTGCCAGGCTGCGCAAGCTGCGTTTGAGGCCTTCTTCAAACAGCCACTCTCCCGGCAGCCAGCCGCAGCCGGGTTTCATGCGCATGGCGCGGGCCTCAAACACCCGGCGCAGGTACCACATGGAGTCAAAGCTGTGCTCGCCCGCCACCGACACGTCGCCGCTGTGGCCAGGCGCGTCGCGCTGGTCGCGCTGGCGCACAAAAAAGCCCGAATGCGGCCGCGACGCGAAATAGCCCAGCGCCACCAAGCGGTCGTAGGCGTCGACCACGGTGTAGACGCTCACCCCGTTGGCGTGGGCAAACTGGCGGATCGACGGCGCCTTGGCCCCAGCGCGCAGCTCGCCTTGGTCGATCAGGGCGCGAAAACCGTCCACGATCTGGCTCACCAAGGGGATGGGGCTTTTGGGGTTAAGACTGAACATAAGGACTTATCAGGGTTGTTGTGTACAGGGCAGCGGGGCAATACAGTGCATTGCGCCCACGCGACTGTCTGTATATGGTAGCCCCCGCCCCACGGCGCTACAGTGGGGGGATTGACCGGTTTTTTTGGAGCTTTGACCATGCAACGCGAACCCCACTTCACCAACGCCGCCCTGATGGCCCGCCGCCGCGCCGCCCTGCCCAACGGGCTGGGCCAGGGCTTTGAAATCTTTGCCGATCGGGCCGAAGGCGCCGAGGTGTGGGACGTGGAAGGCCGCCGTTACATCGACTTTGCCGGCGGCATTGCGGTGCTCAACACCGGCCACCGCCACCCGGCGCTGGTCAAGGCGGTGGCCGATCAGCTCGATCGCTTCACCCACACCTGTTTCCAGGTGCTGGCCTATGAGCCGTATGTGGAGTTGGCTGAGAAGCTCAACGCCATGGCGCCAGGCAACTTCGCCAAAAAGAGCTTTTTCCTGACCACCGGCGCCGAAGCGGTGGAAAACGCGGTCAAGGTGGCGCGCGCTTATACCAAGCGCTCGGGCGTGATCGCGTTTGGTGGCGGCTTTCACGGCCGCACCATGATGGGCATGGCGCTGACCGGCAAGGTGGCGCCGTACAAAGCGGGTTTTGGCCCCTTCCCGGCCGAAGTGTTCCACGGCAAATTCCCCAACCCGCTGCACGGTGTGAGCGTGGACGACGCCATGGCCTCGCTGGACGCGCTGTTCAAGTACGACATTGAGCCGGCCCGCGTGGCGGCCATCATTCTGGAGCCGGTGCAGGGAGAAGGCGGTTTTTATGTGGCGCCGCCCGAATTTGCCCAGCGCCTGCGCGCGCTGTGCGACCAGCACGGCATTGTGTTGATCGCCGACGAGGTGCAGACCGGCGCTGGCCGCACCGGCACCTGGCTGGCCTGTGAGCAGTGGGGTGTGGTGCCCGACGTGATCACCATGGCCAAGTCGCTCGCCGGTGGCATGCCGCTGTCGGCCGTGACGGGCAAGGCCGAGATCATGGACGCCGCGCCGGTGGGTGGCTTGGGCGGCACCTACGCCGGCAACCCGCTGGCCTGCGCCGCCGCGCTGGCGGTGATCGACACCTTTGAAAAAGAAAACCTGCTGGCGCGCAGCCGCGCCGTGGGCGAACGCCTGACCAGCCGGCTCAAAGCCCTGCAGGCGCAGCACAACTGCATCGCCGAAGTGCGCGGCCTGGGCGCCATGGTGGCGATTGAGCTGTGCAAAAACGGCGACCCGCACCAACCCGACGCCGACCTGACCAAGCGCATGGTGGCCGAGGCCCAAAAGCGCGGCCTGATCTTGCTGAGCTGCGGTGTGTACGCCAACGTGATCCGGGTGCTGGTGCCGCTGGTGGCCAGCGACGCGCTGCTGGATGAAGGCTTGGACATCATGGCCGCCGCTCTTGTGGCAGCCCAGGCATGACAGGGGGACAAGGCCCCCACGCTCCGCCGCTGCGCGGGTCGCTGCCCCAGGAACGGGAAGGGACCCGGTCCTTGCCGGGTCCGGGGGCTGATCCGGCTTGGGGCGGCCCGGCGCCGGATCGAGCACCATCCCACCACGGCCCGCAGCTGCTCGCCGGTGTGCGGGTGCTGGATTTGTCGCGCGTGCTGGCCGGTCCGTGGGCCGGGCAATTGCTGGCCGACTACGGCGCTGAGGTGCTCAAGGTCGAGCGCCCCGGCGCCGGCGACGACACCCGCCACTGGGGTCCGCCCTGGTGGGGCGAAGGCGAAGGCCGCAGCGCGGCCTATTTCATGTGCGCCAACCGCGGCAAACGCTCGGTGGCCATCGACATCGCCAGCCCCGAAGGCATCCAAACCGTGCGCGAACTCGCGCGCGAAGCCGATGTGCTGATCGAGAACTACAAGGTCGGCCAGCTCGCCAAATACGGCCTGGACGCCATCAGCTTGCAGGCCATCAACCCGCGCCTGATTTATTGCTCCATCACCGGCTATGGACAAAGCGGGCCGCTGTCGCACAAGGCCGGTTACGACTTTGCCATCCAAGCCGAAGCAGGCTTGATGAGCATCACTGGCGAGCCCGACGGCCAGCCGCAAAAAGTGGGCGTCGCCGTCACCGACCTCATGACCGGGGTGTACGCCACCACGGCCATCTTGGCCGCGCTGGTGGAGCGTGGCCGCACCGGCAAGGGCCGCGTCATCGACGCCAGCCTGTTTGATGTGCAGGTGGCCATGTTGGCCAACCAAGCGAGCAACGCGCTGATCGGTGGCAAAGCGCCCAAGCGCATGGGCAACGCCCACCCCAATATCGTGCCTTACCAGGTGTTTGCCACCCGCGACGGCCACATGGTGCTGGCGGTGGGCAACGACGGCCAGTTCGCCAAGTTTTGTGAATGCGCTGGTCGTCCAGACGTCGCGCGGCAGGCCGACTACGCCACCAACCCGCAGCGCGTGGCAAACCGCGCCGCGCTGGTGCCGCTGCTGGAGAGCTGGACGCGCGAACGCGACACCGCCGACTGGGTGGCCCAGCTCGACGCCGCGGGGGTGCCGTGTGCGCCCATCCTCAACATTGACCAGGTGATGACCCATCCGCATGTGCGCGCCCGTGGCATGACGCTGGCGCCCGAGGCTGGCCACCCACCCACGGTGGCCACACCCATGCTCTTCGACGGCCTGCGCCCAAGCGCGGTGCTGCCACCGCCCAAGCTGGGTGAGCACGACGCGCGCTGGCTCTCGCCCGACTAACTCCCCGACCACCGACCGTTCTTTCATGACATCCAGCGCACTCGTTCAGTTCACCGGGGTACAAAAAACCTACGACGGCCAACACCTGGTGGTGCGAGACCTCCACCTGAGCATTCAGAAAGGCGAGTTTTTGTCGCTGCTGGGCCCCTCGGGCTCAGGCAAAACCACAACGCTGATGATGCTGGCGGGCTTTGAGTCGCCCACAGCTGGCGAGATCTTGCTCGACGGTGTGCCGATCACCCGCACCCCGCCACACAAGCGCAATTTCGGCATGGTGTTCCAAAACTACGCCTTGTTTCCGCACATGACGGTGGCGCAGAACATCGCCTACCCGCTGACGGTGCGCAAGCTGGGCACCGCGGACCGCGAGGCCAAGGTCAAACGCGCGCTGGACATGGTGCAAATGGGCGCCATGGGCGAGCGTTATCCCAGCCAACTCTCGGGCGGGCAGCAGCAGCGGGTGGCCTTGGCGCGTGCGCTGGTGTTTGACCCGCAATTGGTGCTGATGGACGAGCCGCTGGGAGCCTTGGACAAGCAGTTGCGCGAGCACATGCAAATCGAGCTCAAGGCACTGCACCGCCAACTGGGCATCACCTTTGTGTACGTGACCCACGACCAATCGGAAGCGCTGACCATGTCCGACCGGGTAGCGGTGTTCAACGACGGCCTGATCCAGCAAATCGACCGCGTCGACCGGCTGTACGAAGAGCCGGTGAACCGCTTTGTGGCCGGCTTTGTGGGCGACAACACCGTGCTCGAAGGCCACAGCGACGGTGGTCACGGTCTGGTGCTGAACGACGGCCTGCGGCTGCAAGGCCGCGCCATGGGGGCCTGCAGCGCACAACAAGCGGTGCAGGCCAGCATCCGCCCTGAACGCATCGCGCTGGCCGACGCCCAACACAGCCACAACCTGCTCGACGCCACCCTGCGCGACGTGATCTATTTTGGCGACCATCTGCGCCTGCGCTGCACCGTGCCCGGCCAAACGGAAATCAGTGTCAAAGTGCCTCTGGGGCACGCTGGCGAGTTGCACGCCGGGCAAACGGTGCGTCTGCACCTGCCGCCCGAGCACCTGCGGCTCTACCCCTGAACCCTTTTCCCTCAACCCTCCCACTGGAGACAACAATGACGAAGAAAAAACTGCTTGCACTGTCCGCCACCCTGGCGGTGGCTCTGCCCGCGCTGGCCCAGTCGGGCTTGACGGTGGTGAACTTTGGCGGCGCCAACGGCGCAGCGCAAAAGAAGGCCTATATCGAGCCTTTCGAGAAAAGCAGTGGCGGCAAGATCACCATGGTGGAATACAACGGTGAGCAGGCCAAGATCAAGGCCATGGTCGAAGCCAAAAAAGTGACCTGGGACGTGGTGGAAGTGGAAAGCCCGGACGTCAACCGTGGCTGCGACGAAGGCCTGTTTGAGAAGATCGACTGGGCCAAGGTGGGCAACAAGGCCGACTTCCAAAAAGCCGCTGTGCATGAGTGTGGTGTGGGCACTTTTGTGTGGTCCACCGTCATGGCCTACAACGCCGACAAGATCAAAAGCGCCCCCACCACTTGGGGCGATTTCTGGGACGTGAAGAAGTACCCCGGCAAACGCGGCATGCGCAAAGGCGCGCGCTACAACCTCGAATTTGCGCTGAT
This sequence comes from uncultured Hydrogenophaga sp., assembly GCA_964650505.1. Classification (GTDB taxonomy): domain Bacteria; phylum Pseudomonadota; class Gammaproteobacteria; order Burkholderiales; family Burkholderiaceae_C; genus Hydrogenophaga. The sequence goes on along the minus strand of CAZYUD010000011.1, from coordinate 107,839 downwards.
GGCCGATGGGGTGAAGACGGCCGATGTCTACAAAGTGCTCGCCACCAAAGAAGGCGCCGACCGTGCCTTCAAGAAGATGACCGAACTCAAGCCCAACATCCAGTGGTGGGAAGCCGGTGCCCAGCCGCCCCAATTCTTGGTGGCCGGCGACGTGGCGCTGACCACGGTGTACAACGGTCGCATCGACGCCGCGCAGCGCGAGGGCAAAAACCTCAAGATCACCTGGACCGGCGGCATCTATGACTTGGACTACTGGGTCATGCCCAAAGGCACGCCCAACAAAGATGCGGCCATGAAGTTCATTGCCCTGGCCAGCTCTCCCGACGCTCAGGCGGAGTACGCGCGCAACATCGCCTACGGCCCGACCAACAACAAGGCGTTGGCCAAGTTGGACGCCAAGGTCCTGGCCGAACTGCCCACTTCGCCGGCCAACAGCAAGGACGCGCTGCAGTTCAACATTGGCTTCTGGGCCGACCAGGGCGAAGCCTTGGAGAAGCGCTTCTCCGCTTGGGCAGCACAGTGATCGCCTGAGCCCCGCCCATGACAAACACCACCACATTGGCCAGCACTGGCCCGTCGCTGCACAGCCAACTGCAGCGCGCCCAGCGCCGCCGCCAATGGCGAGCGTTGGCTTTGGTCAGCCCTTTGCTGCTGTTTTTGTTGGTGTTTTTTATGGTGCCGCTGGGCTCTTTGTTGATCCGGGCGGTGGAAAACCCCGAGGTCGCCGATGCCCTGCCCCGCACCGGGCAGGCATTGGCCCAATGGGACCGGCAAAGTCCACCACCGCCCTCAGCGTTTTCCGCCATCCTGGCCGATCTGGGCGCGATCGAAGAAACCGCCCAGGCCGGTGTGCTGGCGCGCCGGCTCAACAGCGAAGTGCCCGGTGCGCGCTCGCTGGTGATGGGCACCTACCGCGCCCTGCCGCTGGGCGAAGGTTTAAGCGACAGCGAAGCCCGTGCCAAGCTGCTGGAGCACGACGCACGCTGGGAAGAACTGCCCTACTGGCAAGCCATCGCCAAAAACAGCGAGCGCTGGACACCCGACTACTTGCTCGCCTCGGTCGACCTCAAACGCAACGTCCAAGGCGACATTGAGAGCGTGGGCGACGAAGAGGCCGCTTTCCGCGACATTTTGGTGCGCACCTTCGAGATGAGCCTGACCGTCACCTTGGTGGCGCTGCTGCTGGCCTATCCGCTGGCGTATTGGCTCTCCACCTTGAGCGAACGCCAGGCCAATGTGATGCTGATCTTGGTGCTGCTGCCGTTTTGGACCTCGGTGCTGGTGCGCATCGCGGCTTGGATTGTGCTGTTGCAGAACAACGGCTTGGTCAACCGCTTTTTGCTGTGGCTGGGCGCCACCGATGCGCCACTGCCGCTGCTGTTCAACCGCGTGGGGGTGGTGATTGCCATGGTGCACATCCTGCTGCCCTTCATGATTCTGCCGCTCTACAGCGTGATGAAGTCAGTGCCACCGAACTACCTGCGCGCGGCCATCTCCTTGGGCAGCGCACCGCTGGCGGCGTTTTTTAGGGTCTATGTGCCCCAAACCTACCCGGGTGTGGCCGCAGGCTGCCTGCTGGTGTTCATCACCAGCATCGGCTACTACGTCACACCCGCCTTGCTGGGTGGTCCCTCGGACCAAATGCTCAGCTATTACGTGGCGCAGTACACCAATGTGGAGGTGAACTGGGGCATGGCGTGTGCGCTCGGCTCGGTGCTGCTGGTCTGCACCTTGGTGCTCTACAGCCTGTACCGCCGAGTGTCGAAGTCTGAACTCTCCTTGGGTTGATCCGCCATGAAAACCCTGTTTCCCGCATTCCCCGCTTACGCCACCTGGTTCAACAAATTGGGCTGGTTCGCCTTGCGGCTGGCCGGCTTGTTGGTGTTGGCTTTTTTGCTGCTGCCGGTGGTGGTCATCATCCCGCTGTCGTTCTCGGACAGCTCGTTTTTGGCCTATCCGATTGAGGGTTGGTCGCTGCGTTGGTACGAAGACATGTTCGCCTCGGGCGACTGGGCGCGCGCCACCAAGAACAGTTTTATGGTGGCGCCAGCCGCCACCCTGATCGCCACCGTGCTGGGCACGTTGGCCGCCATGGGCTTGGCGGGCGCCAAGTTTGTCGGCAAGGACTTGATCGCAGGCCTGTTGATCGCGCCCATGGTGGTGCCGATTGTGGTGGTGGGCGTGAGCACCTACCTGTACTTCGCGCGCTGGGGCCTCAACGACTCGTACTTGGGCTTGATTCTGGTACACGCCGCCTTGGGCGCGCCGTTTGTGGTCACCACCGTGCTGGCCACGCTGCAGAACTTCAACCACAACCTGGTGCGCGCCAGCCTGAGCTTGGGCGCCAGCCCGCTGGAAACCTTTTTCCGCGTCACGCTGCCGGTGATCGCGCCGGGGGTGATTTCGGGCGCCTTGTTCGCGTTTGCCACATCGTTCGACGAAGTGGTGGTAACGCTGTTCTTGGCCGGACCGGAACAAGTGACCCTGCCGCGCCAGATGTTCACCGGCATCCGCGAAAACATCTCGCCCACCATCGCGGCCGTGGCCACGCTGCTGATTCTGTTCACCACCACCTTGATGCTGACCTTGGAGTGGTTGCGCGGAAGGGCCAAATAAACCATGTCTTTCACCACCGATATCACCCTCACCGGCCAGCATGTGCGGCTGGTGCCACTTCGCCCTGAACACCACAACGACCTGGTCGAAGCCACTTGCGATGGCGAGCTGTGGAAGCTCTGGTACACCGCCATCCCCTCTCCCGAGGGCATGGCCGCTGAAATCCAGCGCCGCTTGGGCCTGCAAAAAGCGGGCAGCATGTTGCCGTTTGCGGTGCTCGATCCTCATGGCCAAGCGGTGGGCATGACCACCTACATGAACATTGACGCGGCGAACCGCCGGGTGGAAATTGGCTCGACCTGGTACCGCCGTTCGGTGCAGCGCACCGCGCTCAACACCGAGGCCAAGCGCCTGCTGTTGGCGCACGCGTTTGACACGCTGAACTGTATCGCGGTGGAGTTTCGCACCCACTGGTTCAACCACGCGAGCCGACGCGGCATTGAGCGCCTGGGCGCCAAGCTCGACGGTGTGCTGCGCTGCCACCAAATCAACCCACACCCCGGCGCCCAGGGCGCGCTGCGCGACACCTGCGTCTACAGCATCGTGGCCAGCGAATGGCCCAGCGTCCGGGCGCACCTGGACTTTCAATTGCAACGCGACCGAGCTTGAGCATGACGCCCGACCACGCTTTGAACCAACCCCTCGGGGGCAACGAGATGCCACGCTTTGGCGGGCTGGCCAGCATGATGCGTTTGCCAGTGGCGGGCAACGCGCAAGGCCTGCACGCCGGTTTTGTGGGCGTGCCACTCGATGTGGGCACCAGCCACCGCCCAGGCGCCCGTTTTGGTCCGCGCCAGATCCGCGCCGAATCGTGCCTGATCCGTCCCTACAACATGGCCACCGGTGCTGCGCCGTTTGACGCGCTGCAGGTGGCCGACTTGGGCGATGTGCCGATCAACACCTACAACCTGCTGAAATCGGTGGACATCATCGAACAGCACTACCGGCCCATCTTGGCCGCCGGTTGTATTCCGCTGACGCTGGGGGGCGACCACACCATCGCCTTGCCGATCTTGCGCGCCATGAAGGCCCAGCACGGACCGGTGGCGCTGATCCATGTGGACGCCCACGCCGACGTCAACCCCGATATGTTCGGTGAGCGCATCGCCCACGGCACACCGTTTCGCCGCGCGGTCGAAGAAGGCCTGCTGATCGGCGACAAGGTCTGGCAAATTGGGCTGCGCGGCAGCGGGTACTCGGCCGAAGACTTTGATTGGCCGCGCCAGCAAGGCTTCACCATCGTGCCCGCGCACGAGGTCTGGTGGCAGTCGCTCGCCCCCTTGATGGCGCGCATCCGCGAGGCCATTGGGCCCAACACCCCCACTTACCTGAGTTTTGATATCGACGGCATCGACCCAGCCTACGCAGGCGGCACCGGCACCCCGGAAATTGGCGGGCTGACGGTGCCCCAAGCGCTGGAGATTGTGCGCGGCTGCCGCGGCCTGAACCTGGTCGGCTGCGACTTGGTGGAAGTCTCGCCCGCCTACGACACCAGCGGCAACACCGCGCTGCTGGGCGCCAACCTGCTGTTCGAAATGTTGTGTGTGCTACCCGGCGTCAAATACCGGTGACAGCAGAGTATTGGCCACCACATTAAGCTTGTCTCATCTTTACCTTGGACTTCTGCCATGGACATGAAAACCTCCCCCCTCGCTCTGCTCAAAGACCCCACCCTGCTCAAGACCGACGCGCTGATCAACGGCCAATGGGTCAAAGGCGCACAGCGCTTTGATGTGCACGACCCCGCCACTGGCCACAAGCTCGCCGACGTGGCCCTGCTCGGCCCCGCCGACGCACAAGCCGCCATCGACGCGGCCAACGCGGCTTGGGGCGCCTGGAAAACCAAAACCGCCAAGGAGCGCAGCAACATCCTGCGCAAGTGGTACGACCTGCTGATGGCCAACCAAGACGACTTGGGCCGCATCATGACCGCCGAGCAAGGCAAGCCCTTGCCAGAAGCCAAAGGCGAAGTGGCCTATGGCGCCAGCTTTGTCGAGTGGTTTGCCGAAGAGGCCAAACGCGTCAACGGCGAAACCCTGCCCCAGTTTGACAACAACCGCCGCCTGCTGGTGTTGAAGCAACCCATTGGTGTGTGCGCCGCCATCACGCCGTGGAACTTCCCGCTGGCCATGATCACCCGCAAGGTCGCGCCTGCACTGGCCGCCGGCTGCCCGGTGGTGATCAAGCCGGCCGAACTCACGCCGCTGACCGCATTGGCCGCTGGTGAGCTGGCGATCCGCGCCGGCATTCCGGCTGGTGTGCTCAACATCGTCACCAGCGACGGCCCTGGCAGCGTGGCGGTGGGCAAGGTGCTGTGCAGCAGCGACACCGTGCGCCACCTGAGCTTCACTGGATCGACCGAAGTCGGCCGCATTTTGATGGCGCAGTGCGCGCCGACGGTCAAGAAAATGTCGCTCGAACTCGGCGGCAACGCACCGTTTATCGTGTTCGACGACGCCGACATCGACAGCGCGGTCGAAGGGGCGTTTGCCAGCAAATACCGCAACGCCGGGCAAACCTGTGTGTGCTCCAACCGCATTTATGTGCAAGAAGGTGTGTACGACGCCTTTGTGCAGAAGTTCGCCGCCAAAGTGGCCACGGCCAAGGTTGGCAACGGTTTTGAAGACGGCGTGAACCAAGGTCCGCTGATCGAAGAAGCCGCGCTGGAAAAAGTGCAGCGCCATGTGGACGACGCCAAGGCCAAAGGCGGCCGGGTGTTGGTGGGCGGCAAGCGCTTGGCCGGCCAGTTCTTTGAACCCACGGTGGTGGCCGACGCCACCCCCGACATGTTGTGCGCGCGCGAAGAAACCTTTGGCCCCTTTGCGCCGGTGTTCAAGTTCAACACCGAACAAGAAGCGATTGACGCGGCCAACAACACCGAATTCGGTCTGGCCAGCTATTTCTACAGCCGCGACGTGGGCCGCATCTTCCGCGTGAGCGAGGCGCTCGAATACGGCATGGTCGGCATCAACGTTGGCATTTTGGCCACCGAGCATGTGCCCTTTGGTGGCGTCAAGCAGTCGGGTCTGGGCCGCGAAGGCTCGCACCACGGCATGGACGACTACGTTGAGATCAAATACCTGTGCGTGGGCGACGTGCTGAAATGAGCCTGCGGCGCCTCCTCTGGGCCAGCGCTGTGGCGCTGGCCGCGGTATTCGGCACCGGCTGCACCACACTGCCCGCTGGCGTGCAGCCGGTCAGCGGTTTTGAACTGAACCGCTACCTCGGCACCTGGTACGAAATTGCGCGGCTCGACCATTCGTTTGAACGCGGCTTGAGCCAAGTCAGTGCCCAATACAGCTTGCGCGACGACGGTGGCGTGCGGGTGCTCAACCGGGGTTTTGACGCCGCCAAAGGCGAGTGGAAACAGGCCGATGGCAAAGCCTATTTTGTCGGCGCCACCGACACCGCCCACCTCAAGGTCTCGTTCTTTGGTCCGTTTTATGGCACTTACGCGGTGTTTGATCTGGACAAAGCCGGTTACCAACACGCCTTTGTGTCCGGCCCCAACACCGAATATTTGTGGCTGTTGGCGCGCACCCCCACGGTGAGCACCGAACTCAAAGACCGCTTTGTGGCCATGGCGCGCGAACGCGGCTTTGACACCAACCGCCTGATCTGGGTCGACCAGCCGCCCCCCAGCGCCGCGCGCCAGCCTTAAGGGACAATCCAGGCCGCCAGCTGCACCAGCAGCAAAGCGGCCACCACCACCAACAGCACCCGCGTGCGCAGGCGCAGGGCGTCCACCGCACCCACCAAGCGGGCGTTTTGTTCGGCCAGCTCGGCCAGGGTTTGCGACGTTTCGGCCTGCAGCCGGGCCTGTTGGTCCAGCTGCGCTTGGGCGGCGATCAGCCGGTTTTTCAGCTCACCCAGACTCGGCGGTGCCGCGTCTGGCGCGTCCACTGCCGTGCCGCTGGACGCCGCTGCGGCGCCCGACACCGGCTTCTCCATGAGTTTGCGCGCGGCCTTGAGCACCTTGGGTGCGTGCTCGATCACGTCGCCCCAAGGAATCACTTTGAGTGCCGTCAACCACGGTATTGCCATTCACCACCCCTTGGAGTTCTGTGCGGCGGCCGACAAGGGGCCACCACGGTTTGCCTGTCGGTTTTTAGTATGGCACGCGCACCCAAGACCTGCTGCGGGCCACCTATAATCCGCCGTGTTGCGGGTGTAGTTCAATGGTAGAACGGCAGCTTCCCAAGCTTCATACGAGGGTTCGATTCCCTTCACCCGCTCCACCAACACGTGCCAAAAGCCAACCCCAAGGTTGGCTTTTTTATGGCCGCTTCAAGCTGCGCGTGGCCCACAGGCTCAAGGCCACCAGCGGCAGGCACACGCCAAAAGCCCAGCGGATGCCCCAGTGCTCGGCCACCCAACCCAAGAGCGGCGGCGCCAGCAAAAACGCCACAAAAGCCAGCTGCGACAAAGCGGCCACATTGATGGCGGCGGGCCGGTCGTGGCGCTGCGCGGCGGCCGACATGGCGAGCGGAAAAATCACACTGGTGCCTGCGCCCATGAGGGCAAACGCCAGCAGCGACAGCGCCGGATGCAAGGCCAGCACCACCAGCACCACACCCAAGACCAACACACTGAGCGCCAAGCGCGCCACCAGCACCGGCGAATAGCGCTCCACAAAACGGTCTGCAGTGAAGCGGGTGATGCCCTGCGCCAGCGCGCCCACCGCCACCGCCAAGCCGGCCACGCCTGGGGACACGCCAAACACATCGCGCATATAAATGGACGACCAGTCGATGCCCGCGCCTTCGAGTGTCATGGCCGAAAAGCTCAAGGCAACCAGCACCAGAATGGGCAAGGTGGGGCGCGCAAAACGCGGGGCTTCTACGGGCTCACCGGTCTGCGGCCGCGCAGGCGAAGGCTCAAAACGCCACAACAAAGCGGTGTTGGCCACCAGCACCAGCGCCAGCACCCCAGCCAGCTGCGCCTGTGGCGACACACCCAGCTGCGCGGCGCCCGCGCCCAGCAAGCCCGCGCCAAAAAACCCCAGGCTCCAAAAGGCGTGTGCGCGGTTCATGATGCGCCGGCCGATGCGGTGCTCCACCCTATCGGCCTCGACATTGACCATGACCTCCACCGCGCCCACCGCCACACCGGCGGGAAACAGCAGCACAAACAGCATCCAGGGTGCGCTGGCCCAGGACGCCAAGGCGTACCAGAGCGCCACCGCTGGCACAAGGCTGAGCAGCGCACCTCGGTAACCCCAGCGCTCCAGCACCGGCGGCCCCCAAGTGAGCGACACCAAAGTGCCAGCCGCTGTGCCGATCAGCGCCATGCCCAAAGCGCTCTCGCCCACGCCCATGGCGAGCTGGATTTCACCGATGCGCGGGTACAGACCGCCCAGCGCAAACGCGTAGAGAAAAAACGCCGCAAACACGCGTTGGTGCAGACTCATACCCACCCCAGCAACACACCCACGCCCAGCAGCAAGAAGATGACCGCGGCGATGGCGTGCACCGTTTTGATGGGCACACGCTGCACAATGGCTTGGCCAAAAAATACCACCGGTGCGTTGGCCAACATCATTCCCAGCGTGGTGCCGGCCACCACGGCGATCAGCGGCTCGTATTGCGCGCCCAAGGCCACGGTGGCGATTTGGGTTTTGTCGCCCATTTCGGCCAAAAAGAAGGCCCAGGTGGTGGCCAAAAACACACCCCAGCCCGGCTTGGCGCTGGCCTCGTCTTCGTCGAGCTTGTCGGGAATCAGCATCCACCCCGCCATGGCAATGAATGACACGCCCAGCACCCAGCGCATGATGTCGGGACCGACCGCCGCCATCACCCAGGCGCCCACCGCACCGGCGAGTGCGTGGTTGAGCACCGTGGCCGCCAAAATGCCCCACACGATGGGCCAGGGGCGCTGAAAACGGGCCGCGAGCACCAGCGACAACAATTGGGTTTTGTCGCCCATTTCGGCGAGGGCCACAATGCCAGTGGACAAAAGAAACGCTTCCACAGCTTCTCCAAACAAACAAAACGCCCGCTGTGAACAGCGGGCGTGCAGAGGCAAAACGGCAGTGTAGCGGCAAGCGCGAAGCCGCCGTGTCGCGGGCTAGCGGCTCAGATCAGCGGCACCCCGGTTTTGCTCTGGATCTCTTCGCGGCTGACGCCAGGCGCCAGCTCCACCAGCTTCAGGCCCTCGGGCGTCACGTCCATCACACCCAGGTCGGTGATGATGCGATCCACCACGCCTTGCCCCGTCAGCGGCAGGGTGCACTCAGGCAGGATTTTGAGGTCGGTGGTGCCGTCTTTTTTCTTGGCCACATGTTCCATCAGCACAATCACGCGCTTCACACCGGCCACCAAGTCCATGGCGCCGCCCATGCCCTTGACCATCTTGCCGGGGATCATCCAGTTGGCCAGATCGCCTTTGCCGGTGACCTGCATGGCGCCCAGGATGGAGAGGTTGATCTTGCCGCCACGGATCATGGCAAAGCTCTGGTCGCTGCTGAAAATGGCCGAACCTTTGAGCGTGGTCACGGTCTGTTTGCCGGCGTTGATCAGGTCGGCGTCCACCGCGTCTTCGGTCGGGAAGGGGCCAATGCCCAGCATGCCGTTTTCGCTTTGCAGCCACACCTCTTTGTCGGCCGGCACATGGTTGGCCACCAGGGTGGGAATGCCGATGCCCAGGTTCACATAAAAACCGTCTTCCAGCTCGTGGGCGGCGCGCGCCGCCATTTGGTCTTGGGTCCAGGCCATGGTCAGACTCCTGCTTTTTCGGTGATGGTGCGCTTCTCGATGCGCTTTTCGGGATTCGGGTTGTGCACGATGCGGTGCACGTAAATGCCGGGCAGGTGCACGTCGTCGGGGTGCAGGTCGCCGGTCTCGACGATCTTCTCGACCTCGACCACACAGATCTTGCCGGCCATGGCGGCGGCGGGGTTGAAGTTGCGCGCGGTGTAGCGGAAGCGCAGGTTGCCGCTCTTGTCGGCCACATCGGCCTTGATCAGCGCCACCTCAGGCACCAGCGAGCGTTCCATCACATAGGTTTCACCGTCGAATTCGCGCAGCTCTTTGCCATCGGCCACCACCGTGCCCACGCCGGTTTTGGTGAAAAAGGCCGGGATGCCGGCGCCGCCGGCGCGCAGTTTTTCGGCCAGCGTACCTTGGGGTGTGAATTCCAGCTCCAGCTCGCCAGCGAGGTACTGGCGCTCGAACTCTTTGTTCTCGCCCACATAGCTCGAAATCATTTTTTTGATCTGCCGCGTCTCCAGCAGCTTGCCCAGACCAAAACCGTCCACACCCGCGTTGTTGGAGATCACGGTCAGGTTCTTCACGCCGCTGTCGCGCAGGGCGTCGATCAGGGCTTCGGGAATGCCGCACAGGCCAAAGCCGCCAACCGCGAGCAGCTGCCCGTCGGCGACGATGCCTTGGAGCGCATCGGCCGCGCTCGGGTACATCTTGTTCACAGCAGAAACCTCCAAAAAAAAGGATGGGATGGCGCTACGATACTACGTAATTTCATACGTAGGTTTTCGTAAATGGCAACCCCTATTCCGGCCAACGCGATTGACACCCCAGCCTCACACGCTGGCGTGGATTACCGGCTGGCGTTTGACCTGGCGCCGGTGGGCTTGGCGCTCTCGCGCCAACGCATCATGGTCGACTGCAACCAAGCGCTGTGCGAGATGTTTGGCGCCAGCCGCGATCAATTGGTGGGGCAGAGTTTCCAGATGCTCTACCCCAGCGCCGACGAATACGAGCGCACGGGCGCGCGCATCGCACCCATCTTGGGGCGCAACGGCACCTACGCCGACGACCGCATCATGAAACGGGTCGATGGGCGGCTCAAAGGCGAGGCGTTTTGGTGCCACGTCACCGGCCGTGCGCTCGACCCGCAAGACCCCCACGCCGCCGGCATCTGGAGTTTTGAAGACCTGAGCGCCCACCGCCCGGTGCGCACCGAGCTCACCGCCCGCGAACGCGAGGTGGCCACCCTGCTGATGAACGGGCTCACCAGCAAAGAAATTGGCAAAGCCCTGGCCTTGTCGCCGCGCACGGTGGAGATTTACCGCGCCCGCCTGCTGCGCAAATACCAAGCCAATGGCACGGCGGATCTGGTGCACAAGCTGATGGCCGGCTGAGCGCCAGCCGCACGGCGCCCTCAGTGCAAGGCGCGGTAAATCGCGTCGGCCAGCTCGGCTGAAATACCGTCCACGGTGCACAGGTCTTCCACGCTGGCCGAGGCCACCCCACGCACGCCGCCAAAGCGCTGCAGCAGGCGGGCGCGCTTCTTTGGCCCCACGCCCGGAATGTCTTCCAACTTGCTGCCGCCGGTGCGCACCTTGGCGCGGGCGGCGCGCATGCCGGTGATGGCAAAGCGGTGCGCCTCGTCGCGGATCTGGGCCACCAGCATCAGCGCGGCCGAGTCGTGCCCCAGGTAGACCTTGGGCCTGCCATCGGCGAACACCAGCTCTTCCAGGCCCACCTTGCGGCCCTCGCCTTTTTCCACGCCGACGATGCGGCCCAGGTCCAGCCCAAGTTGCTCAAACACCTCGCGCGCCATGCTCACCTGCCCCTTACCTCCATCGATCAGCACCAAATCGGGCAGGCGCGGGCCGTTGGGTTGGTCGCCGCTGGCTTCGAGCAGCTTGCCGTAACGGCGCAGCAGCACCTGGCGCATGGCGGCGTAGTCGTCGCCGGGGGTGATGCCGTCAATGTTGTAGCGCCGGTATTGGGCGTTCTGCATCTTGTGGCCTTCAAACACCACACACGAGGCCTGGGTCGATTCACCGGCGGTGTGTGAAATGTCGAAGCACTCGATGCGCAGGGTATCCAGCTCGTCTTCGGGCAGGCCCAAGGCCTCGGCCAGCGCGCGGGTGCGCGCCTGTTGTGAGCCCTCTTCGGCCAGCAGCCGCGCCAGCGCAATGGCAGCGTTTTTCTCAGCCATTTCGAGCCAGATGCGGCGGTGCTCGCGCGGGTTGTGCACCGCACGCACCTTGGTCGCGCTCTGTTCGGTCAGCGCGTCCATCAGCTCGGCGTCGACCGCGTGGCTGGTCACCAACACCGGCGGTGGGGCGGTGCCGATGTAGTGCTGGGCAATAAAAGCGTGCAGCACTTGGCGCGCGGTGTGCTCTTGCATGTCGACCACCGGCACGGCCTTACCGTCTTCGCCGAGCGCGGCCATCTGCACCGCCTCGTCCACATGCGCGGGAAAGTAAGGCCGGTCGCCCAGGTGGCGCCCACCGCGCACCATGGCCAGGTTCACGCAGGCGCGACCGCCCTGCACCTTGACCGCGAGGATGTCGACATCGCGGTCGCTGGCGGTGTCCATGGTCTGCTGGTGCAGCACTTTGGACAGAGCGGCCACCTGGTTGCGGATCTCGGCGGCCTGCTCAAATTCCAGCCGCTCGGCGTGGGCCATCATGCGCGCTTCCAGCGCCTTGAGCAGGGTCTGGGTTTCGCCACGCAAAAAGGCCTCGGCGTCGGCCACGTCGGCCGCGTAGGCCTCGGCGCTGATGTGGCCCACACACGGCCCGCTGCAGCGCTTGATTTGGTAGAGCAGACAGGGCCGGGTGCGGTTGGCGTAAATGGTGTCTTCGCAGGTGCGCAGGCGAAACACTTTTTGCAGCAGCGTGATCGATTCTTTGACCGCCCAGGCGCTTGGGTACGGGCCGTAATAGCTGTGGCGCTTGTCCACCGCGCCCCGGTAATAGGCCATGCGCGGAAAGGTCTGCGAGGGCGAGTCGCTGGCGTTGGCCTTACCTTCGCGCAGGCCAGTGAGCTTGAGGTAGGGGTAACTCTTGTCGTCGCGGAACAAGATGTTGAACCGGGGGTTCAGCGTCTTGATCAGGTTGTTTTCCAGCAGCAGGGCCTCGGCCTCGGAGCGCACCACCGTGGTCTCCATGCGCACGATCTTGCTGACCATGTGGCCAATGCGGGTGCCGTCGTGGTTCTTCTGGAAATAGCTGCTGACGCGCTTTTTCAGGTTGCGCGCCTTGCCCACATAGAGCAGCTGGTTGGCGGCGTCGAAATAGCGGTAAACGCCGGGCAACGCGGGCAGCGCCGCGACTTCGGCCAGCAGCGCATCGCTGTGGGGCTGCGGCGTGGTGTCGGCCGTGGTGGCGTTGACCGGCGTGTCGGGGGCCGGTTTCGGGATGTCGTTCATGGGTTCAGGCGCCGCGCGGCTGTGTGTGGGTGCGCAGCCAGTCGGCAAAGGCGTCTTCGCTCAGGTCGCCAGCGGCCAAGGCCAGCATCGTCAGGGTGGCGTCGGCCTGGGTGGTCACTAAGCGCTGCCCGTTGAGCGCCAGAAACAAACCGGTGGCCAAGAATGCAGCGCGTTTGTTGCCGTCCACAAAAGCGTGGTTGCGCACCAGCCCAAAGCCATAAGCGGCAGCCAATGCCGCCAAGTCCGGTTCGCCATAGGCCATCAACTGCAGCGGACGGGCCAATGCAGACTCCAGCAAACCTTCGTCGCGCAGGCCCGGGCGCCCACCATGCTCGGCCAGACTCTCGTCGTGCAGCAGCTCCAGCGCTCGGCGGGTGATAAAACGCCAGCGCTGCGTCATTTGGCCAGTTGGTGAAAGGTGTCGCGGTACTCGCGCATGAATTCGCGGCCTAACGCCAGTTCTTCTTCTAACGTCGGGTCATACGGCGACAAATTCACGCCATTGGCCGCCTCGGTCACAAACAAGGTGTCGCCCTTCTCCAGCTTGAGCTTGGCCAGCAGCTCTTTGGGCAGGATCACGCCGACGGAATTGCCGATTTGGGTGAGTTTGAGAGCGGTCATGGCGGGCCTCTTGTTGTAACGGTTGTTATATTAACGGCATCTTTCCTCGCCGCCCAGCCCTGCGCCCCATGAACACCCAACGCCTGTGGGACATCTTCTGCACCGTGATTGACAACCACGGCGACCTGGGCGTGTGCTGGCGCTTGAGCAGCCAGCTGCAGGCCGCTGGCCAGCGGGTGCGGCTGTGGGTGGACGACGCCTCGGCCCTCGCCTGGATGGCACCACACGCGCAGCACACGCCGGGCATCACCGTCTTGCCTTGGAGCGCCGCCAGTGAGGCATCCACCCTGGCCACCCTGCCACGCGCCGATGTCTGGATCGAAGCCTTTGGCTGTGAGCTGCCCGAACCCTTTGTGACCCATGGTGTGGCGCAGACCAGCGATGGTGTGCCGCCGCTGTGGGTCAACTTGGAATACCTGAGCGCCGAAGATTGGGTGCCGCGCATGCACGGCCTGCCCTCGCCGGTGATGAGCGGCCCCGCCCGGGGCTGGACCAAGCGTTTTGTCTACCCCGGCTTCACCCCCGACACCGGCGGCCTGCTGCGCGAAGCCGACCTGCTGCAGCGCCAACAGGTGTTTGACCGCAGCGCCTGGCGCGCCCAGCACGCACCGGGGCTGGCGCCCGGCGCGCGGCTGTTCAGCCTGTTTTGCTACGAGCCTGCAGGCCTGTCCGACCTGCTGCGGCAACTGGCCAACACCGGCGACCACCTGTTGGTCACACCGGGTCGGCCGCTGGCGGTGGTGCAAGCGGCACTGGACGCGACACCGGTGAACCTGCGATGGAGCGCCCTGCCCCACACCGACCAAGCGGGCTTTGACGCCATGCTCTGGGCGTGTGACCTCAACCTGGTGCGCGGCGAAGACTCGCTGGTGCGCGCGCTCTGGGCTGGCCAGCCGCTGGTCTGGCACATCTACCCCCAAGACGACTGCGCCCACCACGCCAAGCTCGACGCTTTTTTGGACTGGCTGCAAGCCCCGCCAAGCCTGCGGCGCTTTCACCGGGTGTGGAACGGCATCGAGACCGGCGAGTTGCCGGCGCTGGACGCCGCCACGCTGCGCGGCTGGGGCGCTTGCATCGCTGCCGCTCGCCAGCGGCTGCTGGCGCAGAACGATCTCTGCACACACCTGCTGGCGCTGCACCCCTGACGGACCGTCAGGCCTTGAGGCGCCATCGACGAACACGGTAAAATCGCGGGTTTTGCGCGCCACGGCGCCAAAAACACCCGGCCAGGGATGGGCTCTTTGATGGGCCAGACTCCGCGTCTTTTGCCCACGGCCTTTGCACCAGGCCTCCGCTGGCCCAACCTCACTGGAAACCTTATGAAAATCGCTCAAGAAATCCGCGCTGGCAACGTGATCATGCACGGCAAGGACCCCATGATTGTGCTGCGCACCGAATACGCCCGTGGTGGACGCGGCGCCGCCACCGTGCGCATGAAGCTCAAAGGCCTGCTCGGCAACATCGGCACCGAAGTGGTGTTCAAGGCCGATGACAAGATGGACCAGATCATTCTGGACCACAAAGAGTGCACCTACTCCTACTTCGCCGACCCAATGTATGTGTTCATGGACGCCGACTACAACCAGTACGAAGTCGAAGCCGGCAACATGGGCGACGCGCTGAACTACCTGGAAGACGGCATGTCGGTGGAAGTGGTGTTCTACGACGGCAAGGCCATTTCGGTGGAGCTGCCCACCAGCGTGGAACGTGTGATCACCTGGACCGAGCCTGCCGTCAAAGGCGACACCTCGGGCAAGGTCATGAAGCCCGCCAAGATCGCCACCGGCTTCGAAGTCGCCGTGCCGCTGTTTGTGGCGCAGGACGACAAGATCGAAATCGACACCCGCACGGGCGAATACCGCAAGCGCGTGTAAGCCCCCACGCTCCGCCGCTGCGCGGGTCGCTGCCCCCCAAGGGGGTGCGAATTCAGCTTGGGACGGCCCGGTGCTGAATTCCACGCCCCCTGCGCCGCTGCGCGTCACCCCCCACAGGGGGGCGGCACCAGCCGGCTGGCGGAGCCAGTCCGGCGGTGCCCTTGGCTTTAGGGGCCTGCGCTCGTTGCGGGTCGAGCTGGCTCCTATACCGGGCTCATAGTGCATTCCAAAGGCTCCCTGCAAGGGAGCCTTTTTTCTTGGCTGATACGCTCTCGCCATGGACCTTATTGCCCGCATTGCCGACGTCATCATTCCGGTGTTTCTGATCGTGGCCGTTGGCTACGCTTATGCGCGGCGTTCGGCGCCGGACCTGTCGGTGTTCAACCGGATTGCGCTGGATGTGCTGGCGCCGGTGCTGGTGTATTCGGCGCTGGCGGCCAAGGACTTTCACTTGGTTGACCATGTGCCGCTGCTGATCGGGGGCACGGTGTTGATTCTGGGCAGTGGCCTGCTGGCCTGGCCGCTGGCGCGCGTCTTTGGCGCGCAGCCGCGCACGCTGGTGCCGGTGGTGATGTTCAACAACTGCGGCAACATGGGCTTGCCGTTGGCGCTGCTGGCCTTTGGCCCGGCGAACTTTGGCGCTGCGGTGGCGCTGTTTTCGGTCAGCAACCTGTTCCACTTCTCGGTCGGTGCGCGCATCACCAGCGCCTCGGCGCGCACGCGTGATTTGCTGACCAGCCCACTGATGATCGGCGCCGCGCTCGGTTTTGCCAGCGCACTGACCGGTGTGCGCCCACCCGATGTGTTGCTCTCCGGGCTCAAGCTGCTGGGTGACGCGCTGCTGCCCATGATGCTGTTTGCCCTGGGCGGGCGCCTGACTTCGCTGACGCGCCAGGGTCTGGTGCTCGGTTTGTTGGGCGCACTGGCGAGGCCGCTGCTGGGTTTGGCGATTGGCATCCCCTTGGCCTGGGCTTTGGGGCTTGAGGGTGCAGCCCGCGGCCAGCTGCTGCTGTTTGCCGCGCTGCCGCCGGCGGTGATGCAGTTCATGCTGGCCGAACGCTACCAGCAGGAGCCCGACAAGGTGGCCGCCATGATCATGCTGGGCAACGCGCTGGCGGTGGTGTTTGTGCCGCTGGCCTTGGCCATGGGCTTGTGACGACCGGCCTTCAAAGGCCCGCCACAATAGCGCTTTTGTGATGTGGAGAATGTGCCGTGGACGCCAACCGCTATCTCAACACCAGTCGCCTGGCCGACGCCTGGGCCGACCTGCAAGCGCACGCCAGCGACGGCGCGACGCTCGAAGCCGACGCCTACCGCCTGGCTTTTGCCGACCCGGAATTTTTGCTGCGCCGCGAAACCCGGGGCATCCGTTTTCAGCTGGAAATGCTCAAACCCGACTTGGCGCAACAAGCGCTGGGCGTGGACAACACGGTGGTGGTGTTTGGCAGCGCGCGTCTGCGCGACACCGAGTCCGCACAAGCGGCCATGGCCCAAGCCGAGGCCAGCGGCGACCCCAAGGCCATCGCCAAAGCCAAGGCCTTGGTGCGCAACGCCGCGCACTACGAGCAGGCGCGGGCCTTTGCCCGCTTGGTGGCGCAATACAGCGCCCGCTGCCCAGAGAGCGAGCGCCTGTTCATTTGCACCGGGGGTGGCCCGGGCATCATGGAGGCGGCCAACCGGGGTGCGCACGACGAAGGCGCCTTGAACGTGGGTCTGAACATCGCGCTGCCGCATGAGCAAGAAGGCAACCCCTACATCTCACCCGAGCTGTGCTTCAAGTTCCACTACTTCGCGCTGCGCAAAATGCATTTCATGATGCGGGCCAAGGCGCTGGTGGCGTTTCCGGGCGGCTTTGGCACCCTCGACGAGTTGTTTGAGGTGATCACCCTGGTGCAATGCCGCAAGGCCAAGCCGGTGCCCATTCTGCTGTTTGGCAGCGCCCACTGGAAGCGCTTGCTCAACCTGGACGTGCTGGCCGAAGAAGGCATGATTTCCCCAGAAGACCTGCAGCTGTTCCAGTACGTGGACGAGCCGCAGGCGGCCTGGGACGCGATCGCCGCGTTTTACGGCCTAACGACCTAATGGTTCAGCGCCGGTGCGGGTCCAGTTCGGACGGCACTGGTGCCTTGCTGCGCACCTTGAGGTGCAGCGCCGCTTGCGCCATCAAGTTGGCCGACACCGGCGCGGTCACGAACACAAACAGCGTGATCAGCAGCTCGGCGATGCCCGGGCGGCCTTGGCTGGCAGAGACCAACAAAGACGCCAACAACACCCCACCCACCCCCAAGGTAGAGGCCTTGGTGGGCGCGTGCAGGCGCATGTAAAAGTCGGGCAGGCGCACCAAGCCAATGGCGCCCACCAACAAAAAAAACGCCGCCACCAACACCAGGGCGGCAGCCAGCCATTCGATCCACAGCGGCATGTCCATTGGGGGTCTCCTTTATTCCACCACGTCGCCACGGGTGAGGTAACGCGCCAACCCCACAGTGCCCACAAAACCCAGCATGGCCACCAGCAGCGCGGCTTCAAACAACAATGCGGTGTTCCAGCGCAGTCCCAGCAGCACCACCAGCGCCACCACGTTCAGGTAGAGCGTGTCCAGCGCCAGAATGCGGTCGGTGGTCTCGGGCCCGCGCCACAGCCGCCAGCCGCACAAAGCCATGGCCAGAGCCACCGCCACCGCGGCGATGTCCAGAGCCCACATCAACACAGGGGCGTTCATAGGGTGGCCTCCTTGGGGGTGTCGGGGCTGACGCCGAGGGCGCGCATCAGCGGTGCTTCATAACGTTGCTTCATGTCGGCCGCCATGGCCTGCGGATCGTCGCCGTTGAGGGCATGCACCCAAATCACCTGCCGCTCTTCGTCCACCACACAAGACACAGTGCCCGGCGTGGTGGTGATGATGCTGGCAAACAGCGCGTTGACCCGGGCGTGGCGGGTGGCCAAAGGCACCTCGATCCACAAGGGCGTGGGCTTGTCCATGGACCCGAGCACCAGGCGCGCCACGGTGATGTTGGACACCACAATGTCCCACAGCACCACGCCCACCAAGCGCATGGCGCTGGGCCAGTGCAAGCGGTCGGCGGGTTTTAAAAAGCCGCCAATGAGTTTGGGCACGATCAAACCAATCAGCACCGCCGACAAGATGTGCACCAGCGCGAGACTGTGCGACAAGGCCAGCCAGCTCACCGCCAGCAAAAGCGAGAGCACCGGGTGGTCGAACCAGCCCACCTGGCGCACGGAGTTGGGGGAAGCGCTTGTCATCAACGGTCTCCGGTGTAGGGGCGGGTGCTGTTGCCCAGATCGCCCAACACCGCGCGCTGGTAGGCGGTGCGGTCGCTGAGCTGAGAGGCAGCGGCGTCGGTGTACTGTTTGACCGGCGCGGCCAGCGCCGCCAGTGCGACGGTGAGGGCCATGAACACCCAAACGGCCGACAACAGCTTGACGCTGCCGCCCGACACAGCGCCCTCACCGGGCGCGGGCTGCACATGCCAAAACACAATCACCCCCGCGCGGGCCAGCCCCACAATGGTGAGAAAACCCACCGTCAGCACCACCGTCCACAGCCAAGGCTGGGCTGCGAGGCCGTGGCTGCTTTGCAAAATCATCAGCTTGCCCACAAAACCCGGCAGTGGCGGCAGGCCAGCGGCCGACGCAGCGCCAAACAACATCATCAGCCCCAGCAGCACCGGTTCACGCACCGCGTGGGCGGGGCGCAGGTGGTCGCCGGCATCGCCGCGCTGCGCGGCCATTTGCTCCACCAACAAGAACAAGCCCGCAATCACAATGGTGCTGTGCAAGGTGTAGTACAGCGACGCCGACAGCGTCTCGGGGGTGAAAAGCCCCACACCGGCCATGATGGTGCCAACCGACGACACCGTCAGGTAAGCCACCAGCCGTCCCAGCGTGTGTGCGGCCAGCGCGCCCAATACGCCCAAGGCGCTGGTGGTCAGTGCCGCTGGCAGCAACCAATCGGCAGCGGCCAGCGCGGCCTCACCGGCGTCGGCGCCGAAGATCACCCAGTGGGTGCGGATGATGCTGTAGACACCCACCTTGGTCATGATGGCAAACAAGGCCGCCACCGGTGCGCTGGCGGCCGCATAGGTGCCTGGCAACCAGAAGTACAGCGGCACCAGCGCCGCCTTCAAGCCAAACACCACCAGCAGCACCAAGGCGGCCGAGCGCGCCAGCGCCGCATTCTCGCCCTGCAGTTGCGCGACGCGCAGCGCCATGTCGGTCATGTTGAGGGTGCCGGTGACCGCGTACAGCATGGCCAGACCGATCAGGAACAGCGCCGACGCCGACAGGTTGAGCACCACATAGTGCACCCCCATGCGGAAACGCTCGCGCCCCTGGCCGTGCAGCAGCAGCACGTAGGACGCGATCAGCAGCACCTCAAAAAACACAAACAGGTTGAACATGTCGCCGGTGAGGAAGGCGCCGCACAAGCCCATCAACTGGAACTGGAAAATGGCGTGGAAATAGCGCCCGCGCGCGTCCCAACCGCCGGTGGCGTACCACAGCACCGGCAGCGCCACCAGATAGGTCAGCAGCACCATCATGGCCGACAGGCGGTCGAGCACCAGCACAATGCCAAACGGCGCCGGCCACTCGCCCAGCCGATAGACCATGAGTTCGCCCTGGCTGGCGCGCCAGACCATGCCGGCCGCCATGACCAAGCCCAACAGAGCCGAGGCCAAGGCCACCCGGCGGCGCCAGCGCAAGCGGCCGACGTCGTGGCTGCCACCCTGCGCGGCCATGCCGCCCAGGTCACCGATCAGCAGTACCACCACCGCCGTCAGCGACGGCAGCACCACCGACAGCACAGGCGCGTGTTGCCACCATAGATCCAACATAGCGTTCATCGCGCGCCCTCCCCGCCCTTGGGCTCATGCCCGTCCACATGGTCGGTGCCACTTTCGTGGCGGCTGCGCAGCGCCAGCTCAATCACAAAGCCGGTGGTGGCAAAACCGATCACGATGGCGGTCAGCACCAAGGCCTGAGGCAGCGGATCGGCCACCGGGCCATCGCCCACCAGCAAGGGGTTGGCGTTGGTCCACAACCGGCCCATGACAAAAATAAACACGTTGACCGCATACCCCAACAGGGTCAGGCCCAACACCACCGGAAAGGTGCGCCCGCGCAACATCAGGTACACGCCGGTGGCGGTGACCACACCAAGGCCACTGGCCAACAAAGCTTCCATGCTGATCATGCCGCTCCTCCTGGGGCAGATGCGGGAGCCGACGCCCCTTCGCGAGACACCGAGCCCAGCACACTGAGCGTCAACAAGGTAGCCCCCACGACCGTGAGGTACACACCCAAATCAAAAATGGCGGCGGTGGCCAAAGGCAATTCGCCCAACACACCCACCACCGGGTGGCCAAACGCACTGGTCAGGAAAGGCCTGCCCAGCACAAAAGCACCCACCCCGGTCAAGCCCGCAATGCCCAAGCCCACGCCGATGGTGCGCACAAAACGGCCTCCGCCTTGCGCGCGCATCAACATCTCAGCGCGCGACTGCCCCAGCGACATGAACTGCAACACCAGCGCCACGGCGGTGATCAGGCCCGCGATAAAGCCACCGCCCGGCAGGTTGTGCCCGCGCATGAAGATGTAGATAGAGAACACCAGCGCCAGCGGCAGCACCACCGAGGCGGCCACCCGCAACAACAGCGGCTGCTTCGGGAAGGTCCAGGCCAAGCCTGAGGGATCGCTGCCCGCACGGCGCGTTCGCAAGCCATCCATCAGCGCCAACACACCCAACGCTGCGATGCCCAGCACCGTGATCTCGCCCCATGTGTCGTAGCCCCGGAAGTCCACCAAAATCACGTTGACCACGTTGGAGCCGCCGCCCTTGGTCAGGGACTGCTCCAGGAAGTACCAGGAAATGCTGTCGTGGTTGCGCGTCATGAACACCCAGGCCAACCACGCCACACCGGCACCCGCCACCAGCGCCAGCACCGCGTCGCGCGCCTTGCGCCCCGCCGTCGATTCGCGCGGTGTGGTCTGCGGCAACAAGGCCAAGCCCATCAGCAGCAACACGGTGGACACCACCTCGACCGAGAGCTGGGTCAGCGCGAGATCGGGCGCCGACAGCGACACAAAGGTCAGCGACACCACCAGGCCCACCAGGCCCACCATCACCACCGTGCGAAAGCGCTGGTGGTGGCCCATCACCAGCGCAGCGCAGGTCACCAACAGCAGCCCCCACACCACCATCGACAAGATGTTGGCCGGCATCTGTGGGCGGTCCCCCGTGCCAATGCCGGCGCCGAGCAAAGGCGCAGCGGCCACCACCACCACCGCACCCACCATCAAGGCGATATAACGCTGCAAAGAGCTGTTTTCCAGCGCCACCGTCAGCCGCCCAGCCAGCGCGAACACGCCGTCGATCAGGAATTCAAACACTTGGCGTCCGGTGCCCCGGCCAAACCACGCTTCAGAGCTGATGCGGTGCAGGCGTTTGCCTTGCGCCAGGCTGCGGTAGAGCAGTACGCCCACCACCAAGGCAATCACACTCATCAGCAGCGGCAGGTTAAAGCCGTGCCAGATCGACAAGTGGTAATCGGGCAGTGGCTGGCCCACCAAAGCGGTGGCGGCCACATGCACCAGCGGGCCAAAGGTGGCCGCCGGGAACAGCCCCACCACCACACAAATGATCACCAAGCCAATGGTGGGCAGCTTCATGCCCAGAGGGGGCTCGTGCGGGTGTTTGTTCTCCACATCGCCCAACTCTCCGTTGAAATAGGTGTCGTGCACCATGCGCAGCGAATAGGCCACGCTGAACACACCAGCCAGGGTCACGAGCGCCGGCACCACCCAGGCCCACACGCCCGAGGTGCCGCTCACCGCTTCGGTGAAAAACATTTCTTTGGACAAAAAGCCATTGGTCAGCGGCACGCCAGCCATGGACGCCGCTGCCACCATGGTGAGCGTGGCGGTGAAGGGCATGAACGACCACAGTCCTCCGAGCTGGCGCATGTCGCGCGAATGGGTTTCGTGGTCCACGATGCCGGCGATCATGAACAGCGAGGCCTTGAACGAGGCGTGGTTGAGCACATGGAACACCGCTGCCACGGCGGCCAGCGGCGATCCCAGGCCCACCAAAAAGGTGACCAGCCCCAAGTGGCTGACGGTGGAATAGGCCAACAGGCCTTTGAGGTCGTGTTTGAAGAGGGCAATAAACGCCGCAAACACCACGGTGATCAGACCGGCACCACTGACCAGCACCTCAAACCAACCCGAACCCGCCAAGATGGGGTAGAGCCGCATGAGCAAAAACACACCCGCTTTCACCATGGTGGCCGAGTGCAGATAGGCCGACACCGGGGTGGGCGCGGCCATGGCGTCAGGCAGCCAAAAGTGGAAGGGAAACTGCGCACTCTTGGTGAACGCACCCAACAAAATCAGCAACAAGGCTGGCACAAACATCGGGTCGGCTTGGATCTGCGCCGCCTGGGTAGCCAGCACACTGATCTCATAACTGCCACCGATCTGACCCAAGAGCACGAAGCCCCCGAGCATGGCCAGGCCACCGCCACCGGTCACGGCCAGCGCTTGGCGCGCGCCAGCGCGTGCGTCGGGCCGGTGCCCCCAGTAACCCACCAACAAGAACGACGAGATGCTGGTCAACTCCCAAAACACCACCAGCACCAACAGGTTGTCCGACAGCACCACACCCAGCATGGCGGCCATGAACAACATCATCAGGCTGTAAAACTTGGGCGCCGAATCTTCTGGGGCCAAGTAATAGGCGGCGTACAGCACGATGCACAGGCCAATCACCAGAATCAGCCCTGCAAACATCATGGACAGGCCATCGAGTCGGAAGGTGACGTTGAGCCCCAGCGAGGGCAGCCAAGACCAGTGCTCCATCACCGCTTGGCCGGCCATGACTTGGCCGGCGTGCGACAACAGAATCCCCAGACTGGCGGCGGTGACGGCACCGGCGATCGCCGCCGTCAAGACGCGCCGCTGTGTCCCACTCACGGCGGTGAGCACACTCCCCAACAGCAAGGGCAATAGAACAACCAGTAATAACACGAGCACCCCCAAACAACTTGGCGAAATTCTATGGGCAGTTGAAGACCGTCAGAAATGGAGTAGCAAAGTCCTCATGCGCTGACCGGTCGTCTCAGCTACTCAAGCAACCGATGAACGGGTTCTGGCGCGCACAGCAAACCCCCAACGCGAGCCTGCCCCTACCGCCGCCCCCACACTCCAAAACACCACCGACACCCCCACCACCGCCCCCACCGAACCAAACAACAGCGGCATGACCACACTGGACGCGTTGATCGTCATGCTGCGCAGCGCCAGCGCCTCGCCATGCCGGTGGTGCGGCGTGATCTGGTGCAAGGTGCTCATGATCATGGGCTGCACCGAGCCCAACGACAAGCCCAGCAGCACCGACAGCGCAGCCATGGTCGCAGCCGACGGCGCCAGCGGATACAGGCCAAACAACAAAGCCGTGATCAGCATGGCGCCGCCCACCACCCGGCCCTCTTGCAATCGGCTCGCCAGCCACGGCATGCACAGGCGAATGGCGGTGGCCGCCACCGCAAACGCGCCCAAAATGGCCCCAATCGCGGTGGCCGATAGACCCCGCTCATGGCCGATCACCGGGACCAAAAAGGTGTGCACGTCCCAGCAGGAGGACAACAGCCAGTTCAC
Organism: uncultured Hydrogenophaga sp.; assembly: GCA_964650505.1. Classification (GTDB taxonomy): domain Bacteria; phylum Pseudomonadota; class Gammaproteobacteria; order Burkholderiales; family Burkholderiaceae_C; genus Hydrogenophaga. The sequence goes on along the minus strand of CAZYUD010000011.1, from coordinate 83,930 downwards.
CAGCAACAAACGCCGAAAGCCGAGCTCGCGCAACATGTGCCAAGACGAGGTGCGAGCCCCGTCGGTGGGCGCCGCCAAACTGGGCAGCGCCGACACCCGCTGCACCAGCGCCCAGGCCGCCCACGGCAACAACGCCATGGCCACAAACGCCCAACGAAAACCCGCTGTGTCGATCAGCACCCCCGCCAGCAAAGGCCCGACAAAGTTCGACAAGGACGGGCCAATCGCCAACCAGCTGAACACCTGGCGCAACTCGGTGTGCCCTTGGGCCAAGCGCCCAGCGTGGCGCTGCAATGCGATCAGCGCCAAGCCGCTGGCTGCGCCTACGCCCAAGGCGCTGGCGCACAGCACCACAAAGTAGGGCCACAACACCGACAAGCCCACCGAAGCCGAGGCCATGCCCACCGCCAAACGCAGAGGCCGGTGCAAACCGTGCCGATCGGCAAACCGCCCAGCCGGCAGGGCCAGAAAAATCTGCGACAGCGCAAACAGCGCCAACAACACACCCACCGCCGCCGGGCTGTGGCCGCTGTTGAGCGCCAGCAGCGGCGCGGCCATGCGAAAACCGGCCATGGCGGCGTGCAAACAGACCTGGGTCGCGACCAATCGCAACACGGCCTGGCGCAGCGCGGTGGGCATCATGGGGAATTCAATCGCGCTCGTCGGCGCCGCCGTCCAACGGGATCAAGGTCTGCGCCTTGTCGGCCGGCAAGGCCTCCACCGTTTTGAGCGCACGGCCCATGGCGCGGCTGCGCACCTCGGCCGCGTCCAGGGTGTTGAGCACCGTTTGGGTCTGGGTCTTCACCTTGGCCAGCACATCGCCAAACTTGGTGAACTCGGTCTTGACCGCGCCCAGCACCTGCCAGACCTCGCTGCTGCGTTTTTCCAGCGCCAGGGTGCGAAAGCCCATTTGCAGCGAGCTGAGCATGGCCATCAGCGTGGTCGGCCCAGCCAGGGTGATGCGGTGTTCGCGTTGCAGCGCCTCCATCAGCCCCGGGCGGCGCAGCACCTCGGCGTACAGGCCTTCGGTGGGCAAAAACAAAATCGCAAAGTCGGTGGTGTGTGGCGGCTCGATGTATTTGTCGGCGATCGATTTGGCTTCCAAGCGGATGCGCGCCTCAAGCGCTTTGGCGGCCTGCTCGGCGGCAGCAGCGTCGGCACGTTGCTGGGCGTCGAGCAGGCGCTCGTAGTCTTCGTTGGGAAACTTGGCGTCGATCGGCAGCCAGCACGGCGCGCCGTCGTCACCGCGCCCCGGCAGGCGAATCGCAAAGTCCACCGGGTTTTTGCTGCCCGGGCGGGTCGGCTGTTGCACCGCGTACTGATCGGGCGCCAGCACCTGTTCCAGCAAGGCGGCGAGCTGCGCCTCGCCAAACATGCCACGGGTTTTGACGTTGCTCAGCAGGTGTTTGAGGTCGCCCACGCCCTGCGCCAGCGTCTGCATTTCGCCCAGGCCTTTGTGCACCTGCTCCAGCCGGTCGGCCACTTGTTTGAAGCTCTCACCCAAGCGCGCTTGCAGAGTGGACTGCAGTTTTTCGTCCACCGTGTTGCGCATCTCGTCGAGCTTGGCGGTGTTGCTCTGTTGCAGCTGGCTCAGCTGGGCTTCGAGCGTGGTGCGCAACTGCGCTTGCTGCTGCTCCAGCGTCTGGCGCACCTCGGTCAGCCGGCGGGCGTTGGCGTCGCTCATGGCCTGCAGCTGCTGCGTCAGGGTGTCGCCCACCGCGCCGCGCAGCTGCACCAGTTGCTGGGCAAACGCGTCCAGCTGTGCGTTTTGGGTGCGGGTGGTTTCGGCCGCTTGGCGGTTGAGCGATTCGGTGGTCTGGGTCAAGGTGGCACCCAGCTCTTGGCGGCCGGCGCGCGCGCCGTCCACCAGCTCGCGGCGCAGCTCGGCTTCGAGCCGGTCGATGCGCTGGTCTTGCGCAGCGCCCTGCTGCTGCACCGCTTGCAACACCTGCTGGTGCTGGGCCTGCGCCAGCGGATCGGCGGCGGGCCGGCGCAAGGCCAGCCACAGCAGCAACACACCATTGACCAGCAACAACAGGACAACCAGCCAGCTCCACAAGGTGTCTGGCATGGTCAGCGTCCGATCACCTGGGGGTTGAGCGGGGTGATCGCCCGGCCCTCGGTGAGGTAGGCGATCAGGTTGTCGGCCGCGAGTGTGGCCATGGCTATGCGGGTGGGCACGGTGGCGCTGGCGATGTGCGGCGTCAACACCACATTGGGCACCGTCAGCAGCGCGGGGTTGACCTGCGGTTCGCCTTCGAACACGTCGATGCCCGCCGCCGCCAAACGGCCCGCTTTGAGGGCGTCGACCAAGGCGTTTTCGTCCACGATGCCGCCGCGCGCGATGTTGATGAGCGTCGCAGTGGGTTTCATTTGCGCGAGTTCGGCCGCCGCGATGACATGGTGGTTGGCCGGCGTGTAAGGCAGCACCAGCACCAAGTGATCGGCATGGGCCAGCAGCTCAGCTTTGCTCACGTAGCGCGCGCGACAAGCGGCCTCGGTGGCGGCGTCCAGCCGCGAGCGGTTGTGGTAAATCACCGGCATGCCAAAGCCGTGCGCCGCGCGCCGCGCAATGGCTTGACCAATGCGGCCCATGCCCAAAATGCCCAGGGTGCTGCCGTGCACCTCGGCGCCGACAAAAAAGTCCAGCGACCACTCTTTCCAACGTCCGGCGCGCAAAAAGTGTTCGCTTTCGGTCAAGCGCCGCGCGGTGGCGAGCAACAGCGCCATGCCAAAGTCGGCGGTGGTCTCGGTCAGCACATCGGGCGCGTTGGTGGCCAGCACGCCCGCCGCGCTCATCGCGTCCAGATCGAAGTTGTTATAGCCCACCGCCAAGTTGGCCGCGATGCGCAATTGGGGGCAGGCGGTCAGCACGGCCGGCGTGATGCGGTCGCCGCCGGTGGTTAGCACGCCCACCTTGCCTTGCAAGCGCTCGATCAGCTGGGCTTCGCTCCAGACCACGCCAGGCGGCGTGGCTTCCACATCCAGGTGTTGGCGCAGCTTGTCGAGCACCGGCTCAAACACCGTGCGCGCCACCAGGATCGCCGGCCGGTTCTGGCTCATGCCGTTCACACGCCGAGCAGTTCCACTTCGAACAACAGCGTGGCGTTGGGCGGAATCACCCCACCCGCACCGCGCGCGCCATAGCCGAGCTGCGGCGGAATCACCAGCCGGCGCACGCCACCCACCGCCATGCCCTGCACGCCTTCGTCCCAGCCTTTGATCACATGGCCGGCGCCCAAGGGGAATTCAAATGGGTCGCCGCGGTCTTTGCTGGAGTCGAACTTGCGCCCGGCTTCGCCGTCTTGGTAGAGCCAACCGGTGTAGTGCACCTGCACGTATTGGCCAGCCTCGGCCACGGGGCCATCGCCCACCACGGTGTCTTCGTATTGCAGGCCAGATTCGCTTGTGTTCATGAACAATCTCTGTGAAGTGAAAAAATCAGCCGAGCCAGGTGGTGAAACTCGCCACCGACTCGCGCGGGGTGTGAAAGCCGTTGACCGGGTCGGCCGCATCGGCGTAGCCCAAGGCCATGCCGCAGACCAGCATCTCGTTGTCGCCAGCGCCGATGTGCGGCAGGATGATCTTGGAAAAACCGTTCCACGCGGCCTGCGGGCAGGTGTGCAAGCCATGGGCGCGCGCGGCCACCATGATGTTCTGCAGGAACATGCCGTAGTCCACCAGCGAGCCGCGGCCCATCACCTTGTCCAGCGTGAACATCAAGCCCACCGGTGCGTCAAAAAATTTGAAGTTGCGCTGGTGTTGGGCGTGCATCTTGTCTTTGTCGCCCTTGCCGATGCCCAACAAGCCGTACAGGCCCCAGCCGTTTTCGCGGCGGCGGTCGATGTAGGGGCTGACCCATTGCGTGGGGTAGTAGTCGTATTCCTCTCGGTGCTGCTCGGCGAGCGACGGGTCGGCGCGCATGGCGTCGTGGGCCGCGCAGCACTGGTCCACCAGGCTGTCGCGGCTGGCGCCTTGCAGCACATAGACCTTCCAGGGCTGGGTGTTGGTGCCCGACGGCGCGCGGCTCGCCACTTCCAGAATGCGCTCCAGTGTGGCTTTGGGCACAGCGGTGGGCAGAAAGGCGCGCGCCGACATGCGGCTGGTGATGGCGTTTTCAATCGACGCGGTGTCCAAGGCGGTGTCGCTCATGTCAAAGTCTCCAAGCGTTGTTTGAGGGTATCGGGAAGGGCCACCGGGCGGCGGGTGTGGCGGTCGACGTACACATGCACAAAGTGGCCAGCGGCGGCGCTCAGGGGCTCGCCCTGGGCAAACAAACCCACTTCGTAGCGCACGCTGGATCGCCCCAGGTGCGCCACCTTGAGGCCCGCCTCAATGGTCTGCGGAAAGGCCAGCGGCGCGAAGTAGTGGCACTGGGTCTCCACCACCAAGCCAATGACTGGGCCGGCGTGGATGTCGAGCACCCCTTGGTCGATGAGCCAACCATTGACCGCTGTGTCGAACCAGCTGTAGTACACCACGTTGTTGACGTGGCCGTAGATGTCGTTGTCCATCCAGCGGGTGCCGATGCTGCGCCAAGCGCGAAAGTGGTCGCGGGGCTTGGCCTGCGGGCGCGCCGTTGTGTCGGGGGTGCTCATGAAGCGGGATTGTGCCAGCGGCTCTGGTAAGCCAAGGCCACGCGATACGTGTTGATCTGCACCCGCAGGGTGGTGGCGATGTCGTGGCCGTACCCCCCTGCCATACAAAAGGCCAGCGGCACTTGTCGCTGCCAGGCCCAATGGAACACGCGCCGGTCGCGCGCCTCCATGCCGTCGTCGCTGAGCTTGAGCCGCCCCAGGCGGTCGCCTTCGTGCGGGTCGGCGCCCGCCAGGTAAATCACCAGACCGGGCTCAAAGCGCCGCTCCAGCTCGTCCAAGGCCTGGTCCAAGGCCTCCAGATACGGCGCGTCGGTGCAGCCATCGGGCAGCTCCACATCGAGATCGCTGGGCTCTTTGCGGAAGGGGAAATTTTTTTCACCGTGCAGCGACAGGGTGAACACCGAGGGGTCGTTGGCAAAAATCCGCGCGGTGCCGTTGCCTTGGTGCACATCCAGATCCACGATCGCCACCCGCAGCGGCGTGCGGTGGCGCCGCGCGTGCTCGGCCTGCATCAGCCGGGCGGCCACCGCCGCGTCGTTGAAAACACAAAAGCCCCCGCCTTTGTCGGCGTAGGCGTGGTGGGTGCCGCCGGCCAAATTGGCCGCCACGCCCTCACCAGCCAATGCCGAGCGGCAGGCTTGGATGGTCGCGCCCACCGAGCGGCGCGCGCGCTCGGCCATGGCCGGACTCCACGGAAAACCAATTTCGCGCTGCTGGGCCGGCGTCAAGCCGCCATCGGCCACCGCCGCAATGTAGGCCGGTGTGTGCGCCAAGGCCAACTCGCCATCGCTGGCCGGCCGGGCTTCGGCCCAGCGGATGCCCGGGCATTCGGCCTGCAAGGCCTCGCGCAGCCGAGCGTACTTGGCCATGGGAAAGCGGTGCCCCTCGGGCAGCGGCAACACAAAATGATCGGCGTAGAAGGCGTGCACGGGGCGCGATTGTGACGCCCCAGTGTCGACAGCCCCTGTCTCGCGGGTTTTAGAACGGTCACTCTAATTTGCTGCATTGCAACAAAAATCCCTTGCAAAGGGGGCAGCGATCCCTACAATACGAATCATGTTGCAGCGCAGCAAAGAGAACAGAGAACGACAGCGTCAAAGACAGCGCGGTGTTCCTGAGCGGCTCTTCAACTACACCACCTGTTTTTTTATCTAAGGAGTATGAATATGTTGACCGCTGAACAAATTGTTGCCGCCCAAAAAGCCAACATCGAGACCCTGTTTGGTTTGACCCAAAAAGCCTTCGAAGGCGTGGAAAAGCTGGTTGAGCTGAACGTGCAAGCCACCAAGGCCGCCATGTCCGAAGTTGCCAGCAACACCCAAGCCGTGCTGAGCGTCAAAGACGCCCAAGAACTGCTGACCCTGCAAGCCAGCCTGATGCAGCCCCTGGCTGAGAAGACTGTGGCTTACAGCCGCCACCTGTACGACATCGCTTCGGGCACTGGCACCGAATTCGGCAAAGCTGCTGAAGCCCAAGCCGCCGACGCGCACAAGAAATTCCTGTCGATGGTCGACAACGCCGCCAAGAACGCCCCCGCCGGTTCCGAAACCGCTGTGGCCGTGATGAAGAGCGCCGTGTCTGCCGCCAGCGACGCCATGGAGTCGGTGCAGAAAGCCGTCAAGCAAGCCGCTGAAATGGCCGAAGCCAACTTCAACACCGTCACCGCTCAGGCCGTGAACGCCGCCAAGGCACCCACCGCCAAAAAGCGCTGATCGCTGCATTCTCCCGGTTGTCTCCTCGGGTCCTCTTCGAAATCGGATTTCATTGGACCCCTTGCAGCCCTCGCCTCACAGCGAGGGCTCTTTTTTTGCCTGCGCTCACCTCGGTCGTGTTTGGGCCATGGCCTCGCGCACAGCGGGCAAGGCCGCTTGCATCGCCGCACGGCCGGCGGCGATCGACTGCTGGCGCGCAGCGAAGTTGGCGCCACTCACACCGGGCAAGCTGGGGCGCACCACCACATCGGCCGCCGCCAGCTCGTGGCGGTTGATGCTGCGTCCCATGATCGCAAAGGTCTGCAACAACACCTGCAGACTACCGTCTGGGTTATTGCCCTCAGGCGCACTGGAAATGTCCACCGCCAGCACCACCTCGGCGCCCATGTCGCGCGCCTGTTGCACCGGCACCGGTGCCACCAAGCCGCCGTCCACATAGTCCTTGCCAGCGATGGTCACGGGCGTGAACACCCCTGGCACCGCGCTCGACGCCCGCACAGCGGTGGCAGTATCGCCGCGCCGAAACAGCACCCCGTCGCCGGTTTTGAGGTCGGTGGCCAACACGCCCAGCGGCAGGCCCAGCTGCTCAATGGTTTTGCCGTCCACCGTCTGGCGCACAAACCGCGCCAGCGCATCACCGCGCAAAAAACCACGCCCGCCCAAAGGCAGCGTCCAGTCGGTCAGGGTGGACTCTTCCATGCCCAGTGCCACCCGTTCCAGCTCGGCACCACGCAGGCCCGAGGCGTAGAGCGCCGCCACCAAGCTGCCGGCTGAAGTGCCAGTCACCAGATCCGGTCGAATGCCCGCTTGCTCCAGCACCTGGATCACGCCGATGTGCGCAAAGCCCCGGGCCGCCCCACCACCGAGCGCCAGGCCCAAGCGCGGCGGACGCTGCGGCACCGCCGCTGGGGCCGCCACTGGTGCGACGACGGGCCAACTGGGTTCCGTTCGCTGCGGCTCCAGCGGCGCGCGTGCGGTGGTGCCGCAGGCCGCCAACCCAAAGCACACACACGCCGCCGCAAAAATCTTATTGATAACCATTCTCGTTTGTGTTAAAGTTTTTTCCAGTGGACAACAGCCACCGGCCAGTCCACCCCCACCGCTTTTAACCTGCTTCCTCATCATGATGACTCTGTCTCGCAACCTGCTCGCCTTGACCTGTGCCGCCGCCGCCCTGACCACCCACGCCCAGGACAAAGTTCTCAACATCTACTCGGCGCGGCACTACCAAACCGACCAGGCGCTCTACGACACCTTCACCAAAACCACTGGCATCAAGATCAACCGGGTGGAGGCCGACGACGCTGGCATTCTGGCGCGCCTGCGCGCCGAAGGCTCGGCCTCCCCGGCCGACGTGGTGCTGCTGGTGGACGCCGCCCGCTTGGTGACCGCAGACGCCCAAGGCTTGTTCGCACCGATCAAGTCGGCCAAGCTCGACGCGGCCATCCCTGCCCATCTGCGCGCCGCCCCCACAGCCGACGGAATCACTTGGACGGGTTTCTCGACCCGTGCCCGGGTGATTGTGTACGACCCGCTGCGCGTCAAGCCGGCCGACGTGGCCACCTACGAGCAACTGGCCGACCCCAAACTCAAAGGCATGCTCTGCACCCGCTCGGGTTCGCACCCCTACAACCTTTCTTTGTTCTCGACCGTGGTCGAGCGGGTCGGCGATGCCAAGGGAGAAGTTTGGCTCAAAGGGCTGGTGGCCAACATGGCCCGCGCCCCCAAAGGTGGTGACACCGACCAGATCAAGGGTGTGGCCTCGGGCGAATGTGGCGTGGCGCTGTCCAACAGCTATTACCTCGGACGCTTGGTGGCATCGACCAAACCAGAGGACCGCGCGGTCATGGAAAAAGTGCGGGTGGTCTTTCCCAACCAGAACAGCACCGGCACCCACGTGAACATTGCCGGTGGTGCCGTGGCCAAGCACAGCAAAAACCGCGAAGCGGCGGTGCAGTTCTTGGAATACCTCTCCAGCCCCTTTGCCCAAGACCACTTTGCCAACGGCAACTTTGAGTTCCCCACCGCCAAGGGTGTGGTCACCAACAACGCTGCGCTCAACGCCATTGGTGGCAAAAGCTTCAAAGCCGAGAATGTGCCGCTGGCCTCGGTGGCCAAGAACCTGACCAAAGTGCAGCAGATGCTGGACCGCGTGGGGTACAAGTGACCCCCCTGCGCCGCTGATGCGGCTTCCCCCCGAGGAGGGGGACGCTCCCGGTGGGCCAGCGCAGCCGCGGGCACAGTGCCCCCCTGCGCCGCTGGCGCGGCTCCCCCCGAGGGGGGACGCTCCCAGTGGGCCGGCGCAGCCGGACCCACGGGAGCCCTGGCTCTCAGGCACGCGCTCCGGGCGATCTGTCCGCTCCAGATGCAGGTTCGCTTTGCTCCTTTGCCCGCTTCACGCGGGCTTTTTTGTGGCCCATAATTGACGTTTACGTCAACGTCAACTCACCAACTGGAGACACTCATGGAGATTGCAGGCAAGGTTTTTATTGTCACGGGCGGAGCTTCGGGCCTGGGTGAAGGCACGGCGCGCATGCTGGCGGCCAACGGCGGCAAGGTCGTCATCGCCGACATGCAGGCCGACAAAGGCGAGGCCGTGGCCAAAGAAATTGGCGGCGCGTTTGTGAAATGCGATGTCAGCAGCGAGGCCGACGGCCAAGCCGTGGTGGCCAAGGCGACCTCCATGGGCAAGCTCATGGGTCTGGTCAACTGCGCGGGCATTGCCCCAGCCGAAAAAACCGTGGGCAAAAACGGCGCCCACTCGCTGGCGGTCTACAGCAAGACCATCATGGTCAATTTGGTGGGCAGCTTCAACATGATCCGCCTGGCGGCCGAGGCCATGTGCAAGAACGAGCCAGAAGCCACCGGTGAGCGCGGCGTGCTGATCAGCACCGCCTCGGTCGCCGCTTATGACGGCCAAATTGGCCAAGCGGCCTACGCCGCTTCCAAAGGTGGTGTGGTCGGTATGACGCTGCCCATCGCGCGCGATCTGGCGCGCAACGGCATCCGCAACATGACCATTGCCCCCGGCATTTTTGGCACTCCTATGCTGTTTGGCATGCCCAAAGAGGTGCAAGACGCCTTGGCCGCTGGTGTCCCCTTCCCCAGCCGCCTGGGCACACCCGAGGACTACGCCAAGCTGGCCAAACACATCTTTGAGAACGACATGCTCAACGGCGAGGTGATCCGGCTGGACGGGGCGATCCGCTTGGCGCCGAAGTGAGGCCCCCCTGCGCGGCTGCGCCGCTTCCCCCCCGAGGGGGGACGCTCCCGATGGGCCGGCGGAGCCGGGCCCATGGGAGCGCTGGGCCGGGGCACGCGCGCCGGACGCCTGTCTGGTCGTTGTGGCGTGTTACCCCAATATGTCTCACGTCACACATCAATCGCGGCGGCTGAGCCGGCACGTTGGCGCAATTCGAATTTCTGGATCTTGCCGGTGCTGGTTTTGGGCAGTTCGCCAAACACCACCGCGCGGGGGACTTTGAAGCCGGCGAGGTGTTTTTTGCAGTGCGCCACGATGGCGTCGGCGCTCACTTGGGCGCCGGCCTTGAGTTCGACAAACGCACACGGGGTCTCGCCCCAGCGCGCATCGGGTTTGGCCACCACAGCGGCCGCCAGCACCGCCGGGTGGCGGTAGAGCACATCTTCCACCTCAATCGACGAGATGTTTTCGCCGCCGGAGATGATGATGTCCTTGCTGCGGTCTTTGATTTTGACGTAGCCGTCGGGGTACTGCACCGCCAGGTCGCCGCTGTGGAACCAGCCGCCGGCAAAGGCCTCTTGTGTCGCCTTGGGGTTTTTTAAGTACCCCTTCATGGCGATGTTGCCCTTGAACATGATTTCGCCCATGGTCTCGCCGTCTTGTGGCACCGGCTGCAGGGTATTGGGGTCGAGCACCCGCACATCGCGCTCCAAATGGTAGCGCACGCCCTGGCGGGCGTTGAGGCGGGCGCGCTCGCCAATGTCAAGCGCGTTCCAATCGTCGTGTTTGGCGCAGACCGTGGCGGGCCCATAGACCTCGGTCAGGCCGTACACATGGGTCAGGTCAAACCCCATCTGCTCCATGCCCTCGATCATCGAGGCCGGCGGCGCCGCGCCTGCCACCATGGCCTTCACACCGGGCGCAATGCCCGCTTTGAGCTCCGCCGGCGCGTTCACCAGCAGGCCGTGCACGATGGGCGCACCACAGTAATGGGTGACGCCGTGCTGGCGCATGGCGTCAAAAATGGCCTGCGCTTCCACCCGGCGCAAACACACGTTCACCCCGGCTCGCGCGGCCAGTGTCCAGGGGAAACACCAGCCATTGCAGTGGAACATGGGCAGGGTCCACAAATAGACCGCGTGCTTCGGCATGTCCCATTCCAGGATGTTGCTGATCGCGTTCATGGCCGCGCCCCGGTGGTGGTAGACCACTCCCTTGGGGTTGCCAGTGGTGCCACTGGTGTAGTTCAGCGCAATGGCGTCCCATTCGTCGCCCGGCAAGCTCCAGGCAAACGCTGGATCACCGCTGGCCAACAAGGCCTGGTAGGTGGTGGAGCCGATGCGCTCGCTGGGGCCGGAAAACAGGCTGTCTTCGGCATCGATCACCAGCAGCGGCGACTGGGCTTTGCGCAAGGCGATGGCTTTGTTCATCACGCCGGCGAACTCCGGGTCCACGATCACCGCTTTGGCCTCGCCGTGGTCCAACATAAAGGCCAGCGCCTCGGCGTCGAGCCGGGTGTTCAGGGTGTTGAGCACCGCGCCCGCCATGGGCACCCCAAAATGCGCCTCGACCATGGGAGGGGTGTTGGGCAGCATCACCGCCACCGTGTCGTTTTTGCCAATACCCAGGCGCTGCAAGGCGCTGGCCAGCTGGCGGCAGCGGCGGTAGGTCTCGGCCCAGGTCTGGCGCAAGTTGCCGTGCACCACCGCCAGCCGCTCGGGATAGACCTCGGCCGTGCGCTCGATAAAGGTCAAGGGCGTCAACGCTGCAAAGTTGGCCTCGTTGCGGGGCAAGTCCTGGTCGTAGATGCTCATGGATGTCTCCTGTCTGGGGCGGTCTGCCAAACAGCGAGAATACGCCGGTGGCCATTCCCCAATCTTTCATTCAAGAGCTGCTCAACCGCGTGGACATCGTCGACGTGGTGGGCAAACACGTGCAGCTCAAAAAGGGCGGTGCCAACTTCATGGGGCTGTGCCCCTTTCACGGGGAAAAGTCGCCGTCGTTCAGCGTCAGCCCGACCAAGCAGTTCTACCACTGCTTTGGCTGCGGCGTGAACGGCAACGCGATTGGTTTTTTGATGGAGCACACTGGGGCAAGCTTTGTGGAAGCGGTCAAAGACCTGGCTTCGCAGTGCGGGCTGCAGGTGCCTGAAGAGCAAGCCTCGCCCGCAGACCGCGCCCGCGCCGCGCAGATGCGGCAGAAGCAAACCACCCTGACCGACGTGCTGGAAAAAGCCGCGCAGGCCTATGCCAAAGCGCTCAAAGACAGCCCGCGCGCGGTCGACTATTTAAAACGCCGAGGCCTGACCGGCCAGATCGCCAAGACCTTTGGCTTGGGCTATGCACCCGAAGGCTGGCGCCACCTGGCCAATGTGTTCCCCGACTACGGCGACGCCTTGCTCACCGAATCGGGCTTGGTGATCAAACACGAGGACGAGAAAAACGCCGAGGGCGAAGCCAAACGCTACGACCGCTTCCGCGACCGGGTGATGTTCCCGATCCGCAATGTGAAGGGCGAATGCATTGGCTTTGGCGGCCGGGTGCTCGACAAAGGCGAGCCCAAATACCTGAACTCGCCCGAAACCCCGGTGTTCAGCAAAGGGCGAGAACTCTACGGTCTGTTTGAGGCACGCACCGCCATCCGCCAAGCGGGCTACTGCTTAGTCACCGAGGGTTATATGGACGTGGTGGCGCTGGCCCAGCTCGGCTTTGCGCACGCGGTGGCGACTCTGGGCACCGCCTGCACACCCGACCATGTGCAAAAGCTGTTCCGCTTCACCGACGCGGTGGTGTTCAGCTTCGACGGCGACGCCGCCGGCCGGCGCGCGGCGCGCAAGGCGCTGGACGCCGCCCTGCCCTGGGCCACCGACACCCGCAGCGTCAAGTTTTTATTCCTGCCACCCGAACACGACCCCGACAGCTACATCCGCGAACATGGCCCCGAAGGCTTCGCCGCCTACGTGCAACAAGCGGTGCCGCTGTCGCGTTTTCTGATCGACGCGGCCAGCGCCGACTGCGACTTGGCCAGTGCCGAAGGCCGCGCGCGCATGGCGGCGCAAGCGCGGCCGCTGTGGACCGCCCTGCCCGACGGCGCCTTGAAGCGGCAAATCCTGAACGAGCTGGCCGACAAAGCCGAACTCGACGCCCAAGACCTGGCCCACCTGTGGCAAGACCAAGCGCCGCGCCAGCGCACGCCGCAGCGCGCCAAAGGCAGTGACCGCGATGCAGGGGCGGCTGAGCGCCCGCGCACCAGCGAGCGCCCCAGCCAACGCCGGCAAGCGGTGCCCACCTGGAGCGCACCACTGGCCGCCCACGGCAAAAAAAACCTGCGCCGAGGCGTCACCAGCCGGGCCGATCGGGTGGTGGGCCTGCTGCTGGCCAACGCCAGCGCTTGGGACCGCCTGAGCGCCGACGACCACCACCTGCTCGCCACCTTGGGCGAGCCCCACGGCCCGCTGCTGCAATGGCTGGAAGTGCAGTTGCATGAACACGGCCCCATGCCCTGGGCCGCCCTGCGCGAAGGCCTGCGCGGCCACCCGCACGAGGCCTTTGCCGTCGCACAAGTGGAGCAAGCCACCGCCGCCCAAGACGCCGACGCCGAGGTGAGTGAACTCGGCGATGTGATGGCGCGTTTGCGATTGGACGAGTGGCAGCGCGAATGCAACGAACTCGCGCAGCTCGCCACGGTGGACGAGGCCACACGCGAGCGCTACAAAGCGCTGCTGGCGCGCATCAGCGCCGAAAAAGCGGCGCTGGCGCAGCGCGGTTGAGCAGCAGTCCCCCGCCATGGGCTAAGGCGCTGTCAACTCGGCCTGCACCGTTTCTTCTAGCCAATCCATGACAACCTGCACCCGCTGAGGTCGTGATCGGTTGGTCGGCGACAACAGGTGCAACGGAATGGTGGCGCCTTGCCAATCCGGCAAGACACGCACCAGAGCACCCGCGCGCAGATACGGGTGCGCCACGTAATGGGACGCATACAACAGCCCAAGCCCCTGCACGCAAGCCAACACGGCAGAGACAGCGTCGGAGAACACCACACGATAGGCCGGCTCCAAGGTTTCGGTGCGTCCGCCTTGGCGCAGTTCGCAGTGAAAGGGATGGCGGCTGCCCCGATTGCGGTAGCCAATATGGTGGTGGCCCACCAGATCGGCAATGTCCATCGGTGTCCCCTGTCGGGCCAGATAAATGGGAGAGGCAAACAGCCCAAATTCGATGTCGCCGATCTTTCGGCACCGCATGGAGGAATTGGGCAGCGCTCCGGCGCGTATCACACAGTCAAGGCCCTCCGCCACCACATCGGAAAAACTGTCGCTGCAATGAAGTTCTACCGCCAACAGGGGATAGCTTCTGCAAAACGCGTCTAATCGGGGAATCACCATGGTGTGCCCAATCGGGGTCGGCACGTCGATGCGCACCACACCCTGGACCTGCCGCGAAGCGGCTTTGACCGAGCCTTGTGTCTCGTCAAACAAAGCGAGCAAGGCGCGCGCCTTGACTGCGTAACGCTCACCCTCGGGCGTGGCTACCACCGCGCGCGTGGTGCGGTGCAGCAGCCTCACACCCAACTCCGCCTCCAGCCGGGCCACATGCGCACCCACAGAAGTCTTGGCCATACCTTGGCTCAGAGCAGCCTTGGTGAAACTGCCGGTGTCCACCACCCGTACAAAGCTGCGCATGGCGTCGATCCGATCCATCTTGCGTCCGTTTCTCTTACAACCGGTGGCGATGTCTTCAGGCTTGCAGCACACCCGTCGCTGCAACCTCTGTATGCCAATGGATTGTGCAGGAACACCGCACAGTGTTAGCGGAAAAAGGCCGTTCTTGGCGCACGCTCCCCCGCTAGCATGGTTGTTCAACAACACCTTCGGAGCCATGACATGTTCAATGCCTACACCAACCGCAGAACCGCGTTGGCCGGACTCACCGCCGCCTCGTGGGCGATGGCCAGCACAGCCCATGCCGCGCTGGACACCTCTGGCGAGGTGGTCACCGTGATGCAGTTCAAGGCCAAAAACCCCGCCGCCGTGCCCGAGCTCAAGAAACGGATGGCGGCCATGCGCGACTTTCAGCGCCAGAAGGCGTCCCCCATCGAAAATGCGCTGTTTGAAAACCGCAATCCGGCAGCTTCTCCACACTATGTCGGCGTCGCGCGATGGAAATCGCTCAAGGATTGGGAAGCGCTGTGGAACAACGTCGAGTTCCAAAAACTGGTGCGTGCGATCACCGAAGTGGGTGAGATCAATCCCGGCACCTTCACCGCTGTGCGATGAGGTCGCCCATGACAGTGAAGCGATACCACGGCGCTCTTGTCGTGCTGCATTGGTTGCTGGCGATTTTGATCCTGCTTGCCTTGGGCATGGGCGGGCTGGTGCTGACCGAAACGTCCAACAGCGATCCGAACAAGCTGCAAGCATTGCAGGGTCACATGGTCGTTGGCGGATTGATTGGCCTTCTGACCATCCTGCGCCTGCTGGTGCGCACCGTGACCGAACACCCTGAGCCCGCAGCGACGGGCATGGCTTGGGCCGACCGTGTGGCTCCATGGATGCACTGGGCCTTGTACGCGTCGGTTCTGGCCATGGCCGGCAGCGGCATCGCGATGGCCATCGCCTTCGGCTTGCCTGCCGTGGTGTTCGGTGGCTCGGGCTCTTTGCCGCCCGACTTCAACTCGGTGGCCGCGCGCACGGTACACGGTGCCGCAGCGGCGGCGCTGGCCACACTGGTGGCGCTGCACATCGGCGCAGCGCTCTATCACCAATGGGTGCGCCGCGACCGCCTACTGGCCCGCATGGGCTTCGGCCCTCGCCGCGATTGACGCCAGGCGCCCGATCGGTGCCGGTGGCACAAAGGCCGTGCACCAAGACTCAGCCTTTGATCACTCCGCCGCCACCGCCTCGCCAAACTCAAACACTCCCGGGTTGCGCACCGGGTCTACCCCCACCGGAATCACCGATTTGGGCGGGTAGCGGCCCTCCAGCAGCAGCTTCGACAGCGGGTTTTCAATGCGCTGCTGGATCGCGCGCTTGAGCGGGCGCGCGCCAAACAGCGGATCAAAACCCACCTTGGCCAGCTCGGCCATGGCGGCGGCTGTCACATCCAGGCGCAGGTCCATTTTGTGTAGCCGCGCTTGCAGCGCTTTGAGCTGGATGCCCGCGATCGATTCGATGTGTTGGGCGTCCAAACCGTGGAACACCACCGTCTCGTCGATGCGGTTCAAGAACTCGGGACGGAAGTGCTGTTTGAGCTCTTCCCACACCGCCTCCTTGATCTCGTCGCCGCTGCTGCCCACCATGCTTTGGATGATGGGCGAGCCGATGTTGCTGGTCATCACCACCACGGTGTTTTTGAAGTCGACCGTGCGGCCCTGACCGTCGGTCAGGCGCCCGTCGTCGAGCACTTGCAGCAGGATGTTGAACACATCGGGGTGCGCTTTTTCCACCTCATCGAGCAGCAGCACGCTGTAGGGCTTGCGGCGCACCGCTTCGGTCAGGTAGCCGCCCTCTTCGTAGCCTACGTAGCCGGGCGGCGCGCCAATCAGCCGAGCCACCGAGTGCTTCTCCATGAACTCGCTCATGTCGATGCGCACCAGATGCTCTTCGGTGTCGAACAAAAAGCCGGCGAGCGCCTTGCACAGCTCGGTTTTGCCCACACCGGTGGGGCCCAAAAACAAGAACGAGCCCAGCGGCCGGTTCGGGTCCGACAGGCCCGAACGCGAGCGGCGGATCGCGTTGGCCACCGCGCCAATGGCCTCGTCTTGCCCAACCACCCGCTCGTGCAACTTGGCCTCCATTTGCAGCAGCTTGTCTTTTTCGCCCTGCATCATCTTGGCCACCGGAATGCCGGTGGCTCGGCTCACCACCTCGGCGATCTCTTCGGCGCCCACTTGGGTGCGCAGCAACTGGTTGGCATTGCCTTGGCCTTTGGCCGCCTCTTTGGCCTGGGCCTCTTTAAGACGTTTGTCCAACTCGGGCAGCTTGCCGTACTGCAGCTCGGCGACCTTGTTGAAATCGCCCTTGCGGGTCAATTCTTCAATCTGCAGCTTCAAGCGGTCGATCTCTTCGCGCACCTGGGCGCTGCCTTGGGCTTGGGCTTTTTCGGCGCGCCAAATGTCTTCCAGATCGGCCAGTTCTTTTTGCACCCGCTCGATGTCTTCTTCGATCAGCTCAAAGCGTTTTTGGGAGGCCTCGTCGGTCTCTTTGCTCACCGCTTCGCGCTCGATCTTGAGTTGGATCAAGCGGCGATCGAGCTTGTCCATCACCTCGGGTTTGGAGTCGATCTCAATCTTGATTTTGGCCGCCGCCTCGTCGATCAGGTCGATGGCTTTGTCGGGCAAAAAACGGTCGGTGATATAGCGGTGGCTCAGCTCAGCGGCGGCCACAATCGCCGGGTCGGTGATGTCCACGCCGTGGTGCAGTTCGTACTTTTCTTGCAGGCCGCGAAGGATGGCAATGGTCTGCTCCACTGTGGGCTCGCCCACCAACACCTTCTGAAAACGGCGCTCCAGCGCAGCGTCTTTTTCGATGTATTTGCGGTATTCGTCCAGCGTGGTGGCGCCAATGCAGTGCAGCTCGCCGCGCGAAAGCGCGGGTTTGAGCATGTTACCGGCGTCCATCGCGCCCTCGGCCTTGCCCGCGCCCACCATGGTGTGGATTTCGTCGATGAAGAGGATGATGCGGCCCTCGTCTTGCGACACCTCTTTGAGCACCGATTTCAAGCGCTCTTCAAATTCGCCCCGGAACTTGGCGCCGGCCAGCAGGCCCGCCATGTCCAGCACCAACACCCGCTTGTCGCGCAGGCTCTCGGGCACCTCGCCGTGCACGATGCGCTGGGCCAAGCCTTCCACAATCGCGGTTTTGCCGACACCGGGTTCACCGATCAAGACGGGATTGTTTTTGCTGCGCCGCTGCAGCACCTGAATGGCGCGGCGGATCTCGTCGTCGCGGCCAATCACCGGGTCGAGCTTGCCTTGGCGGGCGCGCTCGGTGAGGTCTAGGGTGTATTTCTTCAAGGCCTCACGCTGGCCTTCGGCCTCGGGGTTGTCCACTTTCTTGCCACCGCGCACCGCTTCGATGGTGGTCTCCAGGCTTTTGCGCGACAGGCCGTTTTCGTTGGCCGCGCGCGCCAGGTCGCCCTTGCTGTCGGTGAGCGCAAGCAAAAACAGCTCGCTGGCGATGTAGGCGTCGCCGCGCTTGATGGCCTCTTTTTCGGTCGCTTGCAGCAGCTTGACCAAATCGGGGCTGGGCTGCACCTGCTCTTGGCCCTGCACCTCAGGCAATCGCTTGACAGCGGCCTCGGCCGCTTTGGTCAGGCCAGCGGTGTTGACGCCCGCGCGCTGCAGCAGCGCGCCGGGACCGTCGGTCTGGCGCAGCATGGCCAGCAGCACATGGGCGGGTTCGATGTAGGCATGGTCGGCGCCCAAGGCCAGGGTTTGGGCGTCGCTCAGGGCTTCTTGGAACTTGGTGGTGAATTTGTCGATTCGCATGGCGTTTCTCCGATTCGCCCACAGGGCGATGACGATTGACACACATATGCAGGTCTGTTGCCATTTTTCAAGATACCAGCGCCGATGCCAAGGCTATGCTTGGCCGCATGAACACCGCCAACCGCCCCACCGTCTTGATCGATCTGGCCCTGCAAGGTGGGGGCTCCCACGGCGCTTTCACCTGGGGCGTGCTCGACCGCCTGCTCGATGAGCCCTGGCTCAAGCTATCTGGCGTCAGTGGCACCAGCGCCGGCGCCATGAACGCGGTGGTGCTGGCCGACGGCTTGATGGCGGACGGTCGCACCGGCGCCCAGGCGGCGCTGCGCCGCTTTTGGCAGGCGGTGGGCCGGTTGGGCGACACCCTGACACCGCCGGCTTGGCTCAGCGCCTGGCTTGGGCCGTGGACGCCGGCGGGCCTGTCGACCACGCTCTCGCCCTACCAAAGCAACCCGCTGAACTTCAACCCCTTGCGCCAGGTGCTGCTGGAGACGGTGGATTTTGAGCGGGTCAGCGGCTGCCACAAAACACGTCTGTATATCGCCGCCACCGACGTGGCCACCGGTGAACTGCAGCTGTTCGACCGGCGCCAACTCACCATCGACCACGCCCTGGCCTCGGCCTGCCTGCCACAGCTGTTTCAAGCGGTGCAGATCGAGGGACGCAGCTACTGGGACGGCGGTTACGCCGGCAACCCCTCGCTCATGCCACTGATCACCGAAACCCCGGCCGACGACCTGCTGCTGGTGCAAATCAACCCCTCGCGGCGCGACACCACGCCCACCCGCACCGCCGACATCCAAGACCGCGCCAACGAAATCACCTTCAACGCCAGCCTGCTCAAAGAACTGCGCTCACTGGCCTGGATGCGCCGCCTGATGGACGAAGAACGCGCCCGAGGCGGCTGCAACGCCATGAGCACGGGGTTCGAGAGGGTGGCCCGCTTGCGCCTGCACCACATCGACGCCACCGCCGATCTGGCGCCGCTGGGCGCGTCGACCAAGCTGCGCACGCACAGCGCGTTTTTGCAGCAACTGCACGCCTTGGGCCGCAGCGCCACCGAACGTTGGTTGCACAGCCATGCCGCTGCGCTGGGTGTGCGCGGCAGCGCCGAATGGCCAGCGGTGTGACGCCACACCCCCTCAATCAGGCTGCCAATAAGCGTAGGACCAAGCGGTGACAAAACCCAAGCGCCGGTAGAGCGACTGGGCACCGGTGTTGGCCGCGTCCACCTGCAAAAACACCCGCTGCACATCCGCCGCTTGCGCCTGTTGCGCCATGCGGCGCAGCAATGCAGCCGCCAACCCACGGCCACGCCACGCCGCCACCGTGCGCATGCCGTGCACCCCCGCCCAGCCGTGCGAAAGCGACAAGGCGCCGCAGGCCACCACCACGCCATCGACCGAGGCGCTGGCAAAACAGGTGCCGGTGGCGCGCGCCAGCGCTTGGGCGCGGTGGACGCCGTCCACCGGGTCAAAGTCGGCGCCCAAAAACACAGCGGTCCACGCCGCACTGGCCTGCGGCGCCAGCGCCAGCTCCACACCCTCGGGCGGGTCGGCTCCATCGGTCGCGGCGATGACACTGGCCACCGGCGCCACTTGGGTGAGGGTTGGCTGGGTGCGCTCAAATCCGCGCGCCGCCAAGTCCTTGTGAAGCGCGGCACATGGCGCGCCATCGGGCAGACGCCAGCGCGGGGTGGCGCGCTGCGCCGCGTACAGCGCCAGCACCTCAGGCACCAGCGCCAGATCGGGCGCCGCGTGGTGCAGCGGCACCGCCGAACGCGCCCGCCCCACCGTGCCCGGGTCCACCGGCACCAGCCAGCCGGGCAACTCAAACACCTGTTGCGGCGACACCGCTTGCACCGTGGCGCGCTCGAGCGCCTCAATGTCAGACGGCTGCAGAGCGATCAGCGGCTGCACATCCGACCTTCAGGCGTTGGGCCGGCTGATGCCCCAACGCGCCAGCGCGGCGTCGTCGCTGACCCGGGCATCCACCCAGCGCGCGCCTTGGGGCGTTTGCTCTTTTTTCCAGAACGGCGCTTGGGTTTTGAGGTAGTCCATCAAAAACTCGCAGGCCAAAAAGCTCTGCCCCCGGTGAGCCGACGTCACAGCGACCCACACAATTTGGTCCATCGGCTGCAACAGCCCCACGCGGTGGATGACGCGCGCGCCCAAGATATCGAAGCGCTGGTGCGCCTCGTCGATCATGGCCTCAATCGCTTTTTCGGTCATGCCGGGGTAGTGCTCCAGCTCCATGCTGGCCACCGCGTCGCCCTCGTTGCGGTCGCGCACCGCGCCCAAAAAGCTGCACACCGCGCCCACACCGGCTTGCCCAGCGCGCAGCGCGGCCAGCTCGGCGCTGATGTCGAAGTCCTGGGTTTGGATGGAAACGCGGGGCGGTGCGTAAACGGTCATGGTGGCAAAGGAAAGCGAGAAGAATATGGCCGCATTGTGGCACCGCCATCGCGCCCCATGTGTGGGCAAGGCCTTGGGGGCCAAGCCCTGGACGCTGCGCCCCTTACCCGCCCGTGACCGGCGGGAAAAACGCCACCTCGGCGCCGTCGCTGAGGGCGGCGTCTTCTTCACACAGCACCTGGTTGAGCGAGGCGCGCAGCGCCCGGCCACGGGCCAGGGCCTCGGCGTGGGCACCGCCACGGGCGATCAATTCGTCGCGCAGGCCACCGACGGTGGCCGCTTGGGAGATCCAGGCCTCGGACCCGGTGCCCAGGGCCTCTCGCAGGCTGGCGAAGTAACGCAGTTGCAGCTTCATCATGAGTCCTTGCGGCGGGTTCAGAGCCAGTCGGCCAGAGGCAGGTAGTTCACTAGGTCGCCGTGCGCGATGGTGGAGCCGGCCGGGTTGTCGACCAGGCCATCGGCCCAAGCGGCCGATGTCAGCACACCCGAGCTTTGGTTGGGGAAGAGATCCAGCCCGCCCTGGGCGTTACGCCGCACCCGCAAAAATTCGCGCCGTTTGTCGGCACGCGCCACCGTGAAATGCGCCGGCAACTGCAGCGGCCGCCAGGGCGGCGGCACACAGCCTTGCAGCTGCAGCACAAAAGGCCGCACCAGCAACACAAAGGTGACAAAACTCGACACCGGATTGCCCGGCAGGCCAATGAAGTGGCAGGTCCGGTCTTGGCCATCGAGCCGGATGTGGCCATGGGCAAACGGTTTGCCGGGCTTCATGGCGATTTGCCACAAGTCCAGCCCACCCAAAGCCTGCACGGCGGGTTTGATGTGGTCTTCTTCACCCACCGACACACCGCCGCTGGTGAGGATCAGGTCGTGTTGCTGAGCCGCGCCGCGCAAGGCCTCGAGTGTGGCCTCGCGCCGGTCGGGCACGATGCCCAAGTCGCTCACCTCGCAGCCCAGGCGCTGCAGCAAGGCCTTCAGGAAAAACCGGTTGCTGTTGTAGATCGCGCCAGGGCGCATGTCCTGTGGCGGCACGTCGCCGGGCATCACCAACTCGTCGCCGGTGGAAAACAACGCCACACGGGGGCGGCGCACCACCGCCAGGTCGGCGCAGCCGATGCCCGCAGCCAGCCCCAACTGGGCTGGCCCCAGGCGCTGGCCTTGGCACAGCACCACCGCGCCGCGCGCCACGTCTTCGCCGGCGCGGCGAATCCATTGCCCGGCTTGCGGCAGGGTCTGTATGGCCACCCGGTCATTGCCGAGGTCTTTGACCTCTTCTTGCATCACCACCGCGTCGGCTCCAAGTGGCAATGGCGCGCCGGTGAAAATACGCGCACAACTGCCCGGCTGCAGCGGCTCGGCCGCGTGGCCAGCGGCGATGCGCTGGCTCACCGGCAACTCGGTGCCGGCCGCTGGCACATCGGCACAGCGCAAGGCGTAACCGTCCATTGAGCTGTTGTCCTGCGGCGGCACATGCAGGGCGGAGGTCAGGCTCTCGGCCAACACCCGGCCATCGGCCAGCCCCGTCGGCACACGCTCGGTGTCGGCCAGCGGCGCCACGCCCGACAGCAGTTGGGCCAAAGCGTCGTCAAGCGCCATCAAAGGGGAACGGGCGGGAGCGGTCATCGCGGTTCAGTCGTAGGCGTCGGGGTTGTAGTCGAAGCGCTGCGCATTCTGCAACAACCAGTCGGCCAGTGTGTCGGGATCGTTCACATCCAGCACCGGGCGGGTGGTGGCTTCGGGCAAGCGGTCGGGGCTGTCGGTCGCCACAGCGGCGATGAACGGGTCGTGCGGATAACGCGCGGTGTGGCGGGTGTCGGCGCGCCACACCTCCACCTTGATCAGTTCGCTGTGTTTAAAGCCTTCCACCAAGACCCAATCGACACCGGGGTACAGCTCGGCAATGAGTTGGTGCACCGACAGCTCGGCCGGCACTTCAAATTCGCGCGCCAGCATCAGCCGTTGGCTGGACGCGGCCACCACCTCAAACGCGCCGGCTTGGCGGTGGCGCCAGGTGTCTTTGCCGGGCTGGTCCATGTCGAAGCGGTGGTGCGCGTGTTTGACCACCGACACCCGCTGGCCACGGCTTTTGAGCGCCGGGATCAGCCGCTCGACCAAGGTGGTCTTGCCCGAGCCGGACTCACCGGCAAACGCCACCACTTTCATGGGCCACGCCTTGCCGCTGGCATCACAGCGGGCAGTGGGTGCGGATGTAGTCCTGCACCTGTGCCGTGCTCACCGGCATCACCTGCACCCGCTTGGGCAAGGCTTCAATGCCGTCAAATTTGGCCGGGCGCTCCGGATCTCGGCCCAAGGCCTCGCGGATGGTCTCAGCGAACTTGATGGGCAGCGCGGTCTCCAGCACCACCACCGTTTCGCCGGCCACGCGGCGCTCGCGCGCCACCTTCAGGCCGTCGGCGGTGTGGGTGTCGATGGTCACCCCAAAACGCCCAAAAGTGTCGCGGATGGTGTCGAGCCGGTTGGCGTGGGTGCTTTTGCCGCTGACAAAACCGTAGCGTGCAGCGGCCTCCGTGAACACCGGCTCAGCCGACAGATCGAAGCGGCCTTGCTGGGCCAGTTGCGGACCGAACAGCTCGGCCACCCGAGCGCCGTCGCGGCCCAGCAGATCGAACACAAAGCGCTCGAAGTTGCTGGCCTTGGAAATGTCCATCGACGGGCTGGACGTTTCAAACGTGTCGGCGCCGCCGCGCACCCGGTAGACCCCGGTGCGGAAGAACTCGTCGAGCACATCGTTTTCGTTGGTGGCCACCATCAGGCGGCCAATCGGCAGGCCCATCTGGCGCGCCACATGGCCAGCGCAGACGTTGCCGAAGTTGCCGCTCGGCACACAGAAGCTGACCTTCTCGTCGTCCGATGCGGTCGCGTAAAAGTAACCGGCAAAGTAATACACCACCTGCGCCAGCAAGCGCGCCCAGTTGATCGAGTTGACCGTGCCGATGCGGTACTGGCGCTTGAACGCGAGGTCGTTGCTGACGTTCTTAACGATGTCTTGGCAATCGTCAAACACGCCTTCGACCGCGATGTTGTGGATGTTCTCGTCCATCAGGCTGAACATCTGCGCTTGCTGAAAAGCGCTCATGCGGCCGTGAGGGCTCAGCATGAACACCCGCACCCCACGCTTGCCGCGCATGGCGTATTCGGCGGCGCTGCCGGTGTCGCCGCTGGTGGCGCCCAGGATGTTGAGCGACTCGCCGCGACGGGCCAGTTCGTATTCGAACAGATTGCCCAAGAGCTGCATCGCCATGTCCTTGAAGGCCAGCGTTGGGCCGTTGGACAGGGCTTCTAAATACACACCGTCTTCGAGCTTGGTCAGCGGCACAATCTCGCGCGTGCCGAACACGTCGGCGGTGTAGGTCTTGGAGCACAGGGCGCGCAGGTCGTCGGCCGGA
The DNA here is from genome assembly GCA_964650505.1 of uncultured Hydrogenophaga sp. Lineage (GTDB taxonomy): Bacteria > Pseudomonadota > Gammaproteobacteria > Burkholderiales > Burkholderiaceae_C > Hydrogenophaga. The sequence goes on along the minus strand of CAZYUD010000011.1, from coordinate 60,116 downwards.
ATGTCGTCGATGTAGAGCGACAGCACCTCAAACGCCAGCGCCGCATAACCCTGCTCGCGCAGCACCACACGCCAACGCGCCAGCGTCGCCGCATCCACCTGCGGATAAGTCTCGGGCAGGTACAAGCCACCATCGGGCGCCAAGCCTTCGAGCAGGATTTCACAAAAGCGTTTGCGGTCCGCATGACCACGGGTAGACAAATACAACATCTCAAACTTCCAAGAGGGTCAGCACAGGTGCAACCGGCGAGGTGACGGATCAAGCACGCCGCGGATCCGGCTCCGCCGGTCCGCTGGCGTGGCCCCCCTTCCAGGGGGGTGCCGCGCAGCGGCGCGGGGGGTGGTCAATTCAACTCTTCTTTGCGGATGCGCGTGATCGGAGCCAACACGGTGGGCAGCGATTGCATCTGCGCCAGCGCAGCGTTCATCGTGCCTTCGCGGGTGTCGTGGGTCAGGATGATCACATCGGTCTGCGGCACACCCCCGTTGGGGTTGACCTCGTCGGCCTCGCGTTGCAGCACCGCGTCGATGCTGATGCCAGCCTCGGCCAAGATGCCGGTGACCTTGGCGAGCACACCGGCCTGGTCGGCAACGCGCAGGCGCAGGTAATAACCCGTCACCACCTCGTCCATCGGCAGCACCGGCAGCGGGCTCAGCGCGTCGGGCTGGAAGGCCAGGTGGGGCACGCGGTTTTGGGGGTCTGCGGTGTGCAAACGGGTCACATCGACCAAGTCGGCGATCACCGCGCTGGCGGTTGGTTCGCTGCCCGCGCCCTTGCCGTAATACAAGGTGCTGCCCACCGCGTCGCCCTGCACCAACACCGCGTTCATCGCGCCTTCCACATTGGCGATCAAGCGTTTGGCCGGCACCAGTGTCGGGTGCACGCGCAGCTCAATGCCACTGTCGCGGCGCTTGGACACCCCCAGCAGCTTGATGCGATAGCCCAATTGCTCGGCGTAGCGGATGTCGGCCGCGCCGAGCTGGGTGATGCCTTCCACATAAGCCTTATCGAACTGCACCGGCACACCAAAAGCGATGGCGCTCATGATGGTGGCTTTGTGCGCCGCGTCCACGCCTTCGATGTCAAAGGTCGGGTCGGCTTCGGCGTAGCCCAAGCGCTGCGCCTCTTTGAGCACCACGTCAAAGTCCAGACCCTTGTCGCGCATCTCGGACAAGATGAAGTTGGTGGTGCCGTTGATGATGCCCGCCAGCCACTGGATGCGGTTGGCGGTCAGGCCCTCACGCAAGGCCTTGATGATCGGGATGCCACCGGCCACCGCAGCTTCAAACGCCACCATCACGCCTTTGGCACGCGCGGCTTCAAAAATCTCGGTGCCGTGCACCGCCAGTAGCGCCTTGTTGGCGGTCACCACATGCTTGCCGGCGGCGATGGCTTCGAGCACCAATTCGCGCGCCAAGGTGGTGCCGCCAATCAACTCCACCACGATGTCGATTTCGGGGTTGGCAATGATGGCGCGCGGATCGGCCACCACTTGGGCTGCGTCGCCCACCAGGGCTTTGGCCTTGGCCACGTCGCGGCGGCTTACCATGGTCACTTCGATGCCACGGCCAGCGCGGCGGCGAATCTCTTCTTGGTTGCGGCGCAGCACCTCAAACACACCACCCCCAACGGTGCCCAAACCCATCACGCCCACTTGTACCGGTTTCATCTCGTTCATCGCTTGCTGTGGCCGCCCGCTGGCGGCAATAAAAACAAAAAAGAAGGACTCAGTTGCCGTGCCGCGCACGCCACTGGGCCAAGAACTTGGCCAAGCGCTCAATCGCCTCGCGCAAATCGTCCTCGTGCGGCAAAAACACAATGCGGAAATGCTGCTGGTCGGGGTAGTTAAAGCCCGAGCCCTGCACCAGCATCACGCGGGTGGCTTTGAGCACTTCCATAAAGAACTGGCGGTCGTCCGCAATCGGGTACATCGCCGGATCGAGCCGGGGGAACATGTACAAGGCCGCTTGTGGCTTCACACACGTCACCCCCGGAATGGCGGTGATCAGCTCATAGGCCAAATCGCGTTGGCGGCGCAAGCGCCCGCCTTCTTTCACCAAGTCGTTGATGCTCTGGTAGCCGCCCAAAGCGGTCTGGATCGCATACTGGCCCGGCACGTTCGAGCCAAGCTTCATATTGGCCAGCATGTTCACGCCCTCGATGTAATCGCGGGCCACACTCTTGTCGCCCGAAATCACCATCCAGCCGGCGCGGTAGCCACAAGCTCGGTAAGACTTGGAGAGCGAGTTGAAGGTCAGCGTCAACACATCGGTCGACAAGCTGGCCAAGGCGGTGTGCGTCACGCCGTCGTACAGCACCTTGTCGTACACCTCGTCGGCCATCAGCACCAAGTGGTGTTCGCGTGCGATCTGCACCAAGCCTTTGAGCAACTCGTCGCTGTACAGCGCCCCGGTGGGGTTGTTGGGGTTGATCACCACCAAGCCCTTGGTGCGTGGCGTGATCTTGGCGCGGATATCATCGAGGTCCGGCATCCAGCCATCGTCTTCCTTGCACACATAGTGCACGGGCTTGCCACCCGACAGGCTCACCGCCGCCGTCCACAGCGGGTAGTCGGGCGAAGGCACCAGCAACTCATCGCCGTCGTCGAGCAGCGCGTTGGTGGCCATGGTGATCAGCTCGCTGGCGCCATTACCGAGGTAAATGTCATCCAGCGTCACCCCAGCCACACCCTGCTGCTGGGTGTAGTGCATCACCGCTTTGCGCGCCGAAAAAATGCCTTTGCTGTCTGAATAACCCGACGAATTCGGCAGGTTGCGGATCATGTCCTGCTGGATTTCCTCGGGCGCATCAAAACCAAACGGCGCCAGATTGCCGATGTTGAGCTTGATGATCTTCTGGCCCTCGTCCTCCATCTGCTTGGCGACCTCCACAATGGGGCCCCGAACGTCGTAGAGCACATTGGCCAGCTTGGCGGATTTTTGAACGGTCTTCAAGGTCCCTCCCGCACGGGGAAAATCGGGGCGCCTTTATGATGGGCCACCCTATTGGGGAAACTTGCAATTTGACCACAGTTGATCAGCCACTCTCTGGCGTGCTCTGGCGCCGCCCAAGCCCATGAAACTCCAACCCGACCGCTTTGATGTTCCATCCGTGACCGCCTACGGCGACGGCTGGCTTGCCGTCAACGGCGAGCGTTTTGCACAGAGCGTCTTGCTCGGCAGCGCGTCTGGGGTGGTGGCGGTGAACGTTTCTGCCACCGAAGGTGTGAACTCCGACTTGATTGCACAGGCCCTGGGCCTGAGCACAAGCCCCCCTGAAGTGCTGCTGATCGGTACCGGCAGCAAGCACCAACGGGTGCATCCACGTCTGCTGCAATCCTTGATGGCCCAGCGCGTTGGGGCCGAATGTATGGATACCCAGGCGGCCTGTCGCACCTACAACATCTTGGTTGGCGAAGGCAGGCGGGTGAGCGCCATCTTGTTGGTCTGAGACAGCCCGCCATCGACTTGTCAGCCGCTGACACCAGCTTCAGGGTAAAATATTGGATTGCTTCCTTTTTTGCCACCATCTGTTGCACTGGTGAGCAACAGCGGTCATTGCGCAGGGGGGAAGCTGCGTTCACTCACCACTTCAGGGGCCCCCGCAGCATGGCAGTCGTTGTCAATAAACCCATTCCCGAGTTCGAATCCCTGGCCACCGGTGGCATCAAGGTGAGCAACCAGTCCCATTTGGGTCAAACGGTTGTGCTGTACTTTTATCCCAAGGACAACACCCCCGGATGCACCACCGAGGCCATGCAATTCCGCGATAAGTATAAAGACTTCGTGAAGGCCGGAGCACAGGTGTTTGGTGTTTCGCGCGACAACATGAAGTCGCACGACGACTTCAAGACCAAACTCGAACTCCCGTTTGAGTTGATCGCCGACACCGAAGAAAAAATGTGCCATATGTTCGGCGTGGTCAAAAACAAGATCATGTACGGCAAAAAGGTCAAAGGCATCGAGCGCAGCACCTTCTTGATTGGGCCCGATGGTGTGCTCAAACAAGAGTGGCGTGGACTCAAAGTGCCTGGGCACGTTGAGGAAGTGCTCAAAGCCGTCAAGACCCTGAAAAAAACCGGCTGACCCATTGCGCAGCGCAGCCACCTCACCGCTTGAGGACTTGCGTTTGACCGGGTCTACCCGGTGGCTACTGTGTCACAAGGCTCATGCATAATGGGTTGCATGCAGAAGAGATGTTTCGCTGACACACCTGCCTCCACCTCACAAAGCCGCCTGGCCTGCCTGGCGGCTTTTTCTTTTTCTTCACGCTGATTCACGCCCATGCCGCTGCCCCCCGCCCCCGCCAAACGCGCTGCCATTCTGGCCACCGACGCCTACCCGCTGGCCGCGCTGCGCGACGAGCCCGAAGCCGCTGACGAAGACACGGCCGCTCCTGCACCCAGTGCCCCCGTCGCTCGTGCAACGCAGTCCAAAGCCCAAACCCCAACAGCGCGCAACAAGCGCCCTGCCGCTGACAAAGACACTGCGCCACGGATCAGCGCCGCGCCGCCAGCAGCCGCACCGGTGACCGCCACCGTGGCCTTGCCCAAAGCGAACAACACCGCCCGCCGCAAAGCCCAGGGCCCCAAGCGCCTGTTTGTGCTCGACACCAATGTGCTGCTGCACGACCCCATGAGCTTGTTCCGCTTTGAGGAACACGACATCTACCTGCCGATGATCGTGCTTGAAGAACTGGATGGCCACAAAAAAGGCATGACCGAGGTGGCGCGCAACGGCCGCCAAACCAGCCGCACGCTGGACGCACTGGTGGCGCAGCGCGGCGCCGACATGATCCAAGGCATTGCGCTCTCAGGCACCGGGCACACCACAGCTCAGGGTTTGCTGTTTTTCCAGACCGAACCGCTCAACGCCCAATTGCCCAGCAGCCTGCCACAAGGCAAGGCCGACAACCAAATTCTGGGCGTGGTGCAGTCGCTGCGCGACAAACACGCTGGGCGCGAGGTCATTCTGGTGTCCAAAGACATCAATATGCGGGTCAAAGCCCGCGCGCTGGGCCTGGCCGCCGAAGACTACGAAAACGACAAAACCCTGGACGATGGGGAACTGCTCTACTCCGGCGCCCTGGCCTTGCCGGCCGACTTCTGGACCCGCCAGAGCAAAACGGTGGAGAGCTGGCAGCAAGGCAGCCACACCTTCTACCGCGTCAGTGGCCCGATGGTGGCGCAGTTCCACATCAACCAGTTTGTGTATTTCGAAGCCCCGGGCGAGCCTGCGCTGTACGCGCGCGTGACCGAGATCCGCGACAAGACGGCGGTCCTCAAAACCCTCAAGGACTTCACCCACCTGAAGAACGCGGTGTGGGGCGTGACCAGCCGCAACCGCGAGCAAAACTTCGCGCTCAACCTGCTGATGGACCCTGAGGTGGACTTCGTCACCCTGGCCGGCACAGCGGGCACCGGCAAGACGCTGATGGCCTTGGCCGCTGGTTTGGTGCAAGTGCTCGACGACCGCCGCTACACCGAAATCATCATGACCCGCGCCACCGTGAGCGTGGGCGAGGACATCGGCTTTCTGCCTGGCACCGAAGAAGAAAAAATGGGCCCCTGGATGGGCGCGCTCGACGACAACCTGGAGTTCTTGGCCAAAGGCGACGGCGGCAATGCGGGCGAATGGGGGCGTGCGGCCACCAACGAACTGATCCGCAGCCGCATCAAGGTCAAGAGCATGAACTTCATGCGCGGACGCACCTTCATGAACAAGTACGTCATCATCGACGAAGCGCAGAACCTGACGCCCAAACAGATGAAGACGCTGATCACCCGCGCAGGCCCCGGCACCAAGATCATCTGCATGGGCAACCTGGCACAGATCGACACACCCTACCTGACCGAAGGTTCCTCGGGCCTGACCTTTGCAGTCGACCGCTTCAAAGGCTGGCCGCACGGTGGTCACATCACCCTGGCGCGCGGCGAACGCTCGCGGCTGGCGGACTTCGCCTCGGAAGTGTTGTAAACCCCCTGCGCCGCTGACGCGGCTTCCCCCTCTCTCGCCTGCGGCGGGAGGGGGACGCACCCGACGGCCCGGCGAAGCCGGTTCCGTGGGTGCCCTGGGTTTCAGGCACACGCTCCGGAAGCAGATGAGAGGCTCCCCCTGCGCCGCTGCGCGGCTTCCCCCTCTCTCGCCTGCGGCGGGAGGGGGACGCATCCAACGGCCCGGCGAAGCCGGTTCCGTGGGTGCCTGTGACTGGGGACACTTCTCTCTCAGCGTGCTTGTCAGCAGCGCAGCGCAACACCCGTTGAGCGACGTGCCTTCGCTGAGGGCTCCCGTGGAACGGGCTTTGCCCGACCACTGGGAGCGTCCCCTCTCCCAGCGCCGCAGGCGCGCCAGAGAGGGGGGAAGCCGCGTCAGCGGCGCAGGGGGGTATTCCTAGTACTCACCACCGCCGGCGAGGCTTTCGAAGCGCGTGAGCATGTTCAGGAAGGCCAGCTTGACGGTGCCGGTAGGCCCGTTTCGCTGTTTGCCGATGATGATCTCGGCCACGCCGGGTTCTTTGCAGGCGTCTTTGGTGTAGTACTCGTCGCGGTAGATGAACATGATGATGTCGGCGTCCTGCTCGATGGCGCCGGATTCGCGCAGGTCGCTCATCATGGGGCGTTTGTCGGTGCGTTGCTCGACCGAGCGGTTGAGCTGCGACAGCGCAATCACCGGGCATTGCAGCTCTTTGGCCAGCATTTTTAGGCCCCGCGAGATTTCACCCAGCTCGGTGGCGCGGTTGTCGCCGCCGTCGCTGCTCGAACCGCTCATGAGCTGCAGGTAGTCCACCACAATCAGGCCGAGCTTGCCGCACTGGCGCGCCAACCGACGGGCGTTGGCGCGGAGTTCGCTGGGGGTGAGGCCCGGGGTTTCGTCGATGTGCAGCGACACGGTGCGCAGGCGCTCAATAGCCTCGGTCAAGCGTGGCCATTCGTCGTCGGTGAGTTTGCCGGTGCGCAGGTGGCCCTGGTTGATGCGGCCGATGGAGCCGACGATACGCACCGCCAATTGTGAGGCGCCCATTTCCATGGAAAACACCGCCACCGGCAGACCTTCATTGAGCGCCACATGTTCGGCGATGTTGATGGCAAACGCGGTCTTGCCCATCGAAGGACGCGCGGCGAGGACCACGAGGTCACCGGCTTGCAGGCCCGAGGTCATGCGGTCGAGGTCGATGAAGCCGGTGGGCACACCGGTCACGTCCATCGGGTTGTCGGCCATCTCTTGCACCCGGTCCATCAAGTCCACCACCAGCTGGTCCATGGACTGAAAGCCCTCTTTCATGCGTGAGCCTTCTTCGCCGATCTTGAAGATTTTTTGCTCGGCCTCGTCCAGCACCTTGGCCACTGGCTTGCCTTGTGGGTTGAGCGCGGTGGTGGCGATCTCGTCGCTGGCGGCGACCAGCTTGCGCAGGATCGCGCGCTCGCGCACGATCTCGGCGTAACGGCGGATATTGGCCGCGCTGGGCACGTACTGCGCCAGCGAGTTGAGGTAGGCCAGACCGCCCACCTCATCGGCTTTGGCCTGGTTTTGCAACTGCTCAAACACGGTGATCACGTCGGCCGGTTTGCCGGCGTTGATCAAGGCGGCCAGGGCTGAAAAGGTCAGCCGGTGTTCGTAGCGGTAAAAATCGCCGTCCTTGACCAGATCGGCCACCCGGTCCCAGGCGCCGTTGTCGAGCAGCAACCCCCCCAAGACACTCGACTCGGCCTCAATCGAATGCGGCGGCACCCGCAGCTGCGCCACTTGGGCATCGGGCAGATAAGGCACATCGTCAAAACCGGACGCCATCGCGTCCAAAGGCGGGGAAAGGCTGTTCATGCCCCAATGGTACGGAGTATTTTCCGGTGGGCATGGGACAAGTCTGTGGATAAAAGGTGGGTTGCCAGGGGAAAGCGCGGGACAAGTGCCAGGATGCGGTATAGGCGAAAAAAAACCGCGCCGAAGCGCGGTTTTTTCTTCACAGGGAATGCGATCAGTTGGCGCGGGTGCCCACAACTTCCACTTCCACGCGGCGGTTCTTGGCACGGCCTTCGCGGGTGCTGTTGTCGGCCACAGGCTGACCTTCGCCTTTGCCTTCGGTGTACACGCGGTTGGCTTCGATGCCCTTGCTCACCAAGTAGGCCTTGACGGCTTCGGCACGGCGCACCGACAGACGCTGGTTGTAAGCGTTGCCGCCAGTGGCGTCGGTGTGACCCACAGCGATCACCACTTCCAGGTTCACACCACGCACTTTGCTCACCAGGTCGTCCAGCTTAGCTTTGCCTTCGTTCTTCAACACAGCGCGGTCGAAGTCAAAGAAAGCGTCGGCAGCGTAAGTGACCTTGGCGGCAGCTGCGGCAGGAGCCGGGGCGGGAGCCGGTGCACGGGCAGGAGCCGGAGCGGGTGCAGGAGCCGGGCGGGCCACTGGGGCAGGAGCCGGTGCGCGGGCCGGGGCGGGGGCAGCAACAATGGCGCCGTCGCAGCCCGTGGCGGCGGTGGCCGGGGTCCAGTTGGCGTCGCGCCAGCACAGTTCATTGTTGGCGTTCTTCCACACCAGTTCGTTGCCGGCGTTGCGCCAGTTGTCGATGGTCTGCGCGCCAGCGGCAGAAGCCAGAGCGGCGGTGGCAAACAACATTGCAACTTTGTTCAGTTTTTTCATGGGTTCCTCTAAGTTAAGCCGCAGGTTTCTGCGAATGAACACGACGCTTGAAGTGACCACCACTCAAAACGTTCAAACCATTGTGCCATAAGCGTTAGAGCCTCAGCACAGTACGAGTGAAACAGTACTACCACTTTCCAAGAACACCTTGGGAGAGGTGTTGCACTAGGGCCACAAGGTGTAACAAAGTTGGGCAAACCCCCTGCGACTAAAATTGATGGCTTGCCTGCCCCAGACCGAAACCAAGGCTTCCATGACCCAGTTCGCCAAAGAAACCCTGCCCATCAGCCTCGAAGAAGAGATGCGCCGCAGCTACCTCGATTACGCCATGAGCGTGATTGTGGGGCGCGCCCTGCCCGATGCCCGGGACGGCTTGAAGCCGGTGCACCGCCGCGTGTTGTACGCGATGCACGAACTCAACAACGACTGGAACCGGCCCTACAAGAAATCGGCCCGTATTGTCGGTGACGTGATCGGTAAATACCACCCGCACGGCGACAGCGCGGTGTACGACACCATTGTGCGCATGGCGCAAGACTTTTCCTTGCGCCACATGCTGGTGGACGGCCAGGGCAACTTCGGTTCGGTCGACGGCGACAACGCCGCCGCCATGCGTTACACCGAAATCCGCATGTCCAAGATCGCGCACGAGATGCTGGCCGACATCGACAAAGAAACGGTGGACTTCGGTCCCAACTACGACGGCTCTGAGAAAGAGCCGCTGGTGCTGCCGACCCGCCTGCCCAATCTGCTGGTCAACGGCTCGGGCGGTATCGCGGTGGGCATGGCAACCAACATTCCGCCGCACAACCTCAACGAGGTGGTGGACGCCTGCCTGCACGCCTTGGCGCACCCGGATTGCTCCATCGACGAGCTGATGGACATCATCCCGGCGCCGGACTTTCCCACCGGCGGCATCATTTATGGCATCAACGGCGTCAAAGACGGCTACCGCACTGGGCGCGGCCGGGTGGTGATGCGCGCCAAGTGCCATTTCGAAGACATCGACAAAGGCCAGCGCCAAGCGATCATCGTTGACGAGATCCCCTACCAGGTCAACAAAAAGACGCTGCAGGAGCGCATCGCCGAGCTGGTGCACGAAAAGAAGCTCGAAGGCATCAGCCACATCCAAGACGAGTCGGACAAATCGGGCATGCGCCTGGTGATTGAGCTCAAGCGCGGCGAAGTGCCCGAGGTGGTGCTCAACAACCTGTACAAACAAACCCAGCTACAAGACACCTTCGGCATCAACATGGTGGCGCTGATCGACGGTCAGCCACGTTTGTGCAACCTAAAAGACTTGGTGACGGTGTTCTTGGAGCACCGCCGCGAGGTGGTGACCCGCCGCACCGTGTTCAACCTGCGCAAGGCGCGTGACCGCGGCCATGTGCTCGAAGGCTTGGCGGTGGCGCTGGCCAACATCGACGAGTTCATCAAAATCATCCGCGAAAGCCCCACCCCACCGGTGGCCAAGGCCGAGCTGATGACCCGCAGCTGGGACAGCGCGCTGGTGCGCGAAATGTTGACCCGAGCCAAGGCAGACGGTGGCACGGTCAACGCCGACGATTACCGGCCCGAAGGCTTGGAGCGCGAATACGGCATGCAGGGTGATGGCCTGTACCGCTTGAGCGAAACCCAGGCGCAAGAGATTTTGCAAATGCGCCTGCAGCGCCTGACCGGTCTGGAGCAGGACAAGATCGTCGCCGAGTACAAAGAGGTGATGGCCGAGATCGACGATTTGCTTGACATCTTGGCCAAGCCCGAGCGCGTGTCGGTCATCATCGGCGACGAACTTAAGGCGGTGAAAGCCGAATTTGGCCAGACCAAGTTGGGCGCTCGCCGCAGCGAGATCGAGCACAGCGCGCAAGATCTCTCCACCGAAGACCTGATCACGCCCACCGACATGGTGGTCACGCTCAGCCACAGCGGCTACATCAAGAGCCAGCCGCTGTCCGAATACCGGGCGCAAAAGCGCGGCGGCCGAGGCAAACAAGCCACCGCCACCAAAGAAGACGACTGGATCGACCAGCTCTTCATCGCCAACACGCACGACTACATCTTGTGTTTCTCCAACCGAGGCCGCCTGTACTGGCTCAAGGTGTGGGAAGTGCCGGCGGGCTCGCGCGGCTCGCGCGGTCGCCCCATCGTCAACATGTTCCCGCTGCAAGAAGGCGAGAAGATCAACGTGGTATTGCCACTTACCGGTGAGGCGCGCAGTTTCCCCGACAACCGCTTTGTGTTCATGGCCACCCGCATGGGCACGGTCAAGAAAACGCCGCTCGACGAATTCAGCAACCCGCGCAAGGCCGGCATCATCGCGGTGGATTTGGACGAAGGCGACTTCTTGATCGGAGCGGCGCTGACCGACGGCCAACACGATGTGATGTTGTTCAGCGATGGCGGCAAAGCGGTGCGCTTTGACGAAAACGATGTGCGCCCCATGGGCCGCAACGCGCGCGGCGTGCGCGGCATGATGCTGGAAGACGGCCAGAGCGTGATCGCCATGCTGGTGGCCGAAGACGAAGCGCAGAGTGTGCTGACCGCCACCATCAACGGCTACGGCAAACGCACACCGATTGGTGAGTACACCCGCCACGGCCGCGGCACCAAGGGCATGATCGCCATCCAGCAGAGCGAACGCAACGGCAAGGTCGTAGCCGCCACCCTGGTGCGCAGCGAAGACGAGATCATGCTCATCACCGACACCGGTGTGCTGGTGCGCACCCGGGTGAGCGAAATCCGCGAAATGGGCCGTGCCACCCAAGGCGTGACCCTGATCGCGCTGGACGACGGCGCTGAGCTGTCGGGCCTGCAGCGCATCGTGGAAAACGACGCCAACGCGCCCACCGAGAGCGACGACGACGCCCCTGCGAGCGACGCCGCCGAATAAGGCCCGGGGTGGCGCCAACGCGCGCCACCCGTTTGAGAACCCTGCGGCCCGCGCGGCCCCCTAGCCCATGACACGTCCCTACAATTTTTCGGCCGGGCCGGCCGCCATGCCCGAAGCGGTGCTGCAACAAGCGGCGCGCGAGATGATGGACTGGGGCGGCAGCGGCATGAGCGTCATGGAAATGAGCCACCGCGGCAAGCAGTTCATTGCCATCTGTGAGCGCGCCGAAGCCGATCTGCGCGAACTGCTGGCCATTCCAGCGCATTTCCAGGTGCTGTTCATGCAAGGCGGCGGTTTGGCAGAAAACGCCATCGTGCCGCTGAACCTGTCGCAAGGCGGGCCCATGGACTTTGTGCTGACCGGCAGCTGGAGCCAAAAGTCGCACAAGGAAGCCGGCAAGTACGGAACCGCGCGCGTGGCCGCCACGGCGCAGGCCAGCGGCTTCACCGCCCTGCCCGACCCCGCCACCTGGCAGATCGGCGCAGACAGCCGCTACGTGCACATCTGCGGCAACGAAACGATTCATGGCGTGGAATTCCACGCGCTGCCCGACCTCAAGGCCTTGGGTTGCGACGCACCGCTGGTGGTGGATTTTTCGTCGCATGTGGCCTCGCGTCCCATCGACTGGTCGCGGGTGGGCTTGGCCTTTGGCGGCGCCCAGAAGAACCTGGGGCCTGCCGGACTGACCCTGGTGGTGGTGCGCGAAGACCTGCTGGGCCACGCCCTGCCGATCTGCCCCAGCGCTTTCAACTACAAGACCGTGGCCGACAATGCGTCGATGTACAACACGCCGCCGACCTACAGCATCTACATCGCTGGCTTGGTGTTCCAGTGGCTCAAAGCCCAAGGCGGCATCGCCGCCATGGAACAGCGCAACATCGCCAAGGCGCAGCTGCTCTACGACTGCATCGACCACTCGCAGCTGTATGTGAACACCGTCGAAGCCGCCTGCCGCTCGCGCATGAACGTGCCGTTTTTCCTGCGCGGCGACGACGGACAGCCCTTGCGGGACCCCAGCCACCCGCGCAACGCCGCCTTTTTGGCCGCCACCCAGGCCGCTGGTCTGCTGCAGCTCAAAGGCCACAAATCCGTGGGCGGCATGCGCGCCAGCATTTACAACGCCATGCCCATTGAGGGTGTGCAAGCGCTGGTCGACTGCATGCGCGCTTTTGAGCGCAGCGGCGCCTGACCCCAAGGAACACATCGCCATGAGCCAACAACCCGTGCAATCCCAGGCCTTGGGCGAACTGCGTGTGCAAATCGACGCGCTCGATCGCCAGCTGCTGCAACTGCTCAACGAACGCGCCAAGGTGGCCGAACAAGTCGGCGAAATCAAGCGCGCCGAGGGCTCACCCTTCTTCCGCCCCGACCGCGTGGCCCAAGTGATCGACAAGATCACCAGCGCCAACCCCGGCCCCCTCAAGGGCGAACATGTGGCCTCGATCTGGCGCGAAATCATGTCGGCCTGTTTGGCGCTCGAAGCGCCGCAGCGCGTGGCGGTACTTGGGCCCCAGGGCACGTTTTGCGAACAAGCCGCGATTGAGTTCTTCGGTGGCGCGGCCAGCCTGATTTACTGCGCCAATTTCGACGAGGTGTTCCACGCCACCGCCGCCGGCACCGCCCAGTACGGTGTGGTCGGCATGGAGAACTCCACCGAAGGGGTGGTGGCCCGTTCGCTCGATCTGTTTTTGCGCTCGCCGGTGCATGTGGTCGGTGAGGTGAGCCTGTTGGTGCGCCACAACCTGCTGCGCCAGACCCCGGGCGACCAAGACATTGAGGTGGTGATGGCCCACCCGCAGGCCCTGGCCCAGTGCCAAGGCTGGCTCAGCCAACACCTGCCGCTGGCCGAACGACGCGCTGTGGCCAGCAACGCCGAAGGCGCGCGCTTAGCCGCCAGCAACCCCAAGTGGGCTGCGCTGGCCAGCGAGCGTGCCGCCGCGCAATTTGGCCTGCACATCGTGCACCACGCCATCCAAGACGAAGCCTACAACCGCACCCGTTTTGCCGTGATCGCCCTGCCCCAGACCATGGCCACACCGCCGGCCTCGGGCAAGGACTGCACCAGCCTGATTGTGTCGGTGCCCAACCGGCCCGGCGCGGTACACGACCTGCTGGTGCCGCTGAAACAAAACGGCGTGTCCATGACCCGCTTCGAATCCCGCCCCGCCAAGTCGGGCCAGTGGGAGTACTACTTCTACATCGACATCGCCGGCCATGTGAGCCAGCCCAATGTGGCCGCCGCGCTGCAAGAACTGCAAGGCCTGTGCGCGTTTTACAAAGTGCTGGGCTCTTACCCAGTGTCGGACTGAAAGCGCGGCATGATCGATCAATTGGGACTGATCGGCTGCGGCCTGATGGGCGGTTCGCTGGCGCTGGCGCTCAAGCGCGCCGGCTTGGTGCGCAAGGTGGTGGGCTACAGCCTGTCGCCATCGAGCTCACAACGCGCGCTGGAGCTGGGTGTGATCGATGTGACCGCTCCGTCGGCGCTGATGGCCGCCGCTGGGTCGGACCTGGTGGTGCTGGCCATTCCGGTCAACGCCACCGAGAACACCCTGAAGGCGATTCGCCCGGTGATCGAGCCCCACACCCTGATCATGGACATGGGCTCGACCAAACGCGATGTGGTGGACGCGGCGCGGCGCGCGCTGCGCGAGCAAGTGAGCCACTTTGTGCCAGCGCACCCGATCGCGGGGCGCGAGCTGGCCGGCGTGGACCACGCCGATGCCGATCTCTACACCGAGCGCCAGGTCATCCTGACGCCGATCGAGCGCACCGGTGCCATGCAGACCGAGCGCGCCCACGCCATCTGGGCCGCCCTGGGTTGCCATGTGCGGCGCATGAGCCCCGAAGCGCACGACGCGGCCTACGCCGCTGTCAGCCACCTGCCGCACTTGCTGGCCTTTGCGGCCTTCAACGCCATCCAACAGCAACCCGAATCCAGCGAGTTCTTGGAGCTTGCCGGCCCGGGCTTTCGCGATTTCACCCGCATCGCCGCCAGCGACCCCTCCATTTGGCGCGACATCCTGATGTCGAATCGGGAAGAGCTGTTGCAGCAAATCCGCCATTTTGAGCAGGCGCTGGGCGCCTTCTCCAGCGCGCTTGAAGACGGGCGCAGCGACGCCATCGCCGAGCTGGTGACCCAGGCCAGCCGCAGCCGCCGCCAATGGCGCATGCACAACCCCAAAACCGGCACCAAGCCCTGAGCCCCCGATGTTCTCCACCGCTTTTCTCGACCTGCCCCCGCTGAGCGCCGCTGAAGGCGAGGTCGCCCTGCCCGGCTCCAAAAGCATTTCCAACCGGGTGCTGCTGCTGTCGGCCCTGTGCCAAGGCACCACCGCCGTGCACGACCTGCTGGACTCCGACGACACCCGCGTCATGCTGGCTGCGCTGCGCCAACTCGGCTGCGGGGTGGAGCAGCAGGGCAGCACCGTGACCATCACCGGCTTGGGTGGCCGCGCTTGGCCCACACACGCGATTGAGCTGTTCATGGGCAACGCCGGCACCGCCATGCGGCCGCTGACCGCCGCGCTGGCGGTGCAAGGGGGCGACTTCACCCTCAAAGGCGTGCAGCGCATGCACGAGCGCCCGATTGGCGACCTGGTGGACGCGTTGCGCGAACTGGGCTGCCGCATCGACTACCTGGGCAACGACGGTTTTCCGCCGCTGCGCGTGGGGCAACCCGCTTTGCGACTGGACAAACCGATTCCAGTGCGGGGTGATGTGTCGAGCCAATTCCTCACCGCGCTGCTGATGGCGTTGCCGCTGGCGGCCCAAGAGCGCGACATCACCATCGAGGTGGTGGGTGAGCTGATTTCCAAACCCTACATCGAGATCACCCTCAAGCTGCTGGCGCGCTATGGCATTGTGGTGCAGCGCCACGGCTGGGAGCGTTTTGTGATTCCGGCCGGCAGCCGCTACCAGTCGCCCGGCAGCATCCATGTGGAGGCCGACGCCTCCTCGGCCAGCTACTTCATCGCGCTGGGCGCCATCGCACAAGGCACCGGCATTCGTGTGCACGGCGTGGGCGCCGACTCCATCCAGGGCGATATCCGTTTTGTCGAAGCCGCCCAGGCCATGGGCGCGCAGGTGAGCAGCGGCCCCAACTGGCTGCACATCAGCCGGGGGGCGTGGCCGCTCAAAGGCATCAGCCTGGACTGCAACCACATCCCCGACGCCGCCATGACGCTGGCGGTGATGGCGCTCTACGCCGATGGCCCCACCACGCTCACCAACATCGCCAGCTGGCGCGTCAAAGAGACCGACCGCATCGCCGCCATGGCCACCGAATGCCGCAAGCTCGGCGCCACCGTCGAAGAAGGCCAGGACTGGATCCGCGTCCACCCCTTGCCGGCTGGCCAGTGGCGGGCCGCCAGCGTCCACACCTACGACGACCACCGGGTGGCCATGTGTTTCTCGCTCGCGGCGTTCAACCTCGACCGATTGCCGGTACGCATCGAAGACCCCAAGTGCGTGGCCAAAACTTTCCCCGACTATTTTGAAGCGCTGTTTTCGGTGGCCCACGCCGACGCCACACACATTCCGGTGATCTGCGTCGACGGGCCGAGCGCCTCG
The DNA here is from genome assembly GCA_964650505.1 of uncultured Hydrogenophaga sp. GTDB lineage: Bacteria > Pseudomonadota > Gammaproteobacteria > Burkholderiales > Burkholderiaceae_C > Hydrogenophaga. Next base: position 44,017 of record CAZYUD010000011.1, on the reverse strand, counting down.
GGCAAAGGCACGCTGGCCAGCCAACTGGCCAGTCGCCTGGGCTACCACTACCTTGACTCGGGCGCGCTGTACCGCGTCACCGCCCACGCTGCGCTGCGAGCCGGGCTTTCCTTAGACGCCGCCCACGAAAGCCAGATCGCCGCACTGGCTGCGACGCTGCCGGTGCGTTTTGACGGCGACCGCGTGCTGCTGGCCCAGCAAGACGTGAGCGACGCCATCCGCAGCGAACAAGGCGGCATGAACGCCTCCAAGGTGTCGGCACTGCCGGCGGTGCGCCAAGCCCTGGCGGCACTGCAACACAGCTTTTGTCGCCTGCCCGGCTTGGTGGCCGATGGGCGGGATATGGGCACGGTGATTTTCCCGGGCGCGCCGCTCAAGGTGTTTCTCACGGCCAGCGCCGAACAACGCGCCGAGCGGCGGCATAAGCAATTGATTTCCAAGGGAATTTCTGCTACATTCGACGACCTTTTGGCGGATTTGCGCGAACGCGATGCACGGGACATGTCCCGCAGCAGCGCGCCACTCAAAGCCGCCGAAGACGCTGTGTCACTGGACAACTCAACCCTCGGCATCGAAGACTCGGTGCAGCGGGTGTTGGCTTGGTGGCAGAGTAAAACCCCGTTTTGAAGCGGGGCCTCGCGGCCCCACCCAAAGCGGTTTTGTCTGGCCCTGACAGCCCCGCCGGGATTCCCCTCCCCAGGCTCGATGGTTCCTCAACTGTGTGTGGTCGCGCCACACCCAACCCGCAGCCCAACGTTTCTTTTTTCACCTTTGGTGACCCGCGTTGTGCCGCACAGGAAAACACATGTCTGAATCTTTTGCCGCCCTGTTTGAAGAGTCCCTCAAGCGCGCTGAAATGCGCTCGGGCGAAGTCATCACCGCCGAAGTCGTGCGCATCGACCACAACCACGTGGTGGTCAACGCCGGCCTGAAGTCGGAAGCCTTCGTGCCGCTTGAGGAATTCAAGAACGACCAGGGCGAAATCGAAGTCCAAGTGGGCGACTTCGTCTCGGTGGCCATCGACGCCGTCGAAAACGGCTTTGGCGACACCCTGCTGTCGCGCGACAAGGCCAAGCGCCTGGCTTCGTGGATGAGCCTGGAAAAAGCCCTGGAATCCGGCGAATTTGTCACCGGCACCACCGGCGCCAAGGTCAAGGGCGGCCTCAAGGTCATGGTCAACGGCATCAGCGCTTTCCTGCCCGGTTCGCTGGTCGACAGCCGTCCCACCAAGGACCTGACGCCCTACGAAAACAAGACCATGGAGTTCAAGGTCATCAAGCTCGACCGCAAGCGCAACAACGTGGTGCTGAGCCGCCGCGCTGTGGTGGAACTGTCGATGGGCGAAGAGCGCGCCAAGCTGATGGAGACCTTGAAAGAAGGCGCCATTGTGCAGGGCGTGGTCAAGAACATCACCGAATACGGTGCGTTTGTGGACCTCGGCGGCATCGACGGCCTGCTGCACATCACCGACATGGCCTGGCGCCGTGTGCGTCACCCCTCCGAGGTGGTGGCCGCTGGTCAAGAAATCACCGCCAAGATCCTCAAATTTGATGTGGAAAAGCAGCGCGTGTCGCTGGGCCTCAAGCAGATGGGCGACGACCCCTGGATGGGTGTGGCACGCCGCTACCCGCAAGGCACCCGCATGTTCGGCAAGGTCACCAACATCGCCGACTACGGTGCGTTTGTGGAACTCGAGCCTGGCATCGAAGGCCTGGTGCACGTCTCTGAAATGGACTGGACCAACAAGAACGTGGCCCCCAACAAGCTGGTGTCCATGGGCGACGAGGTCGAAGTCATGGTGCTGGAGATCGACGAAGACAAGCGCCGCATCTCTCTGGGCATGAAGCAGTGCCGCGCCAACCCCTGGCACGAGTTTGCCGAAGGCACCAAGCGCGGCGACAAGGTCAAGGGCCCGATCAAGTCGATCACCGACTTCGGCGTGTTTGTGGGTCTGGCCGCCGGCATCGACGGTCTGGTGCACCTGTCTGACCTGTCTTGGAATGAGCCTGGCGAAGCCGCTGTGCGCAACTTCAAGAAGGGCCAAGAAGTCGAAGCCGTGGTGTTGGCCATCGACGTCGAGCGCGAGCGCATCTCCCTGGGCATCAAGCAGCTCGACGGCGACCCGTTCACCACCTTCGTGTCGGTCAACGACAAGGGTTCTGTGGTGACCGGCAAGGTCAAGACCGTGGACGCCAAGGGCGCTGAAATCGACCTGGGCGAAGACGTGATCGGCTACCTGCGCGCTTCTGAGATCAGCCGCGACCGCGTGGAAGACGCGCGCAACGTGCTCAAAGACGGCGACGAAGTGACCGCTGTGGTGACCAACGTGGATCGCAAGACCCGCAACATCCAGCTGTCGATCAAAGCCAAGGACATGGCCGACCAAAACGAAGCCATGGCCAGCCTGAACCAGAACACCGGCAACGCCGGCACCACCAGCCTGGGCGCTCTGCTCAAGGCCAAGCTCGACAGCAACAGCTGATCGACGCCCGCTGCTTAACCCTGGAAACGACGCATGACCCGCAGCGACCTCGTAGAAGCCTTGGCCAACCAGTTTGGTCAATTGCCCCACCGCGACACCGAGCTGGCCGTCAAGGCCATCTTGGACGCGATGGGCGAGGCGCTGGTCAAGGGTCACCGCATCGAAATCCGGGGCTTTGGCAGCTTTTCGGTGAATCGCCGTTCGCCACGGGTGGGGCGCAACCCCCGCTCGGGCGAAACGGTGATGATTCCGGAAAAACGGGTGCCCCACTTCAAGCCGGGCAAAGCCCTGCGCGAAGAGGTGGACCAACGCACCGAGGCCATGAAGGCCGAAGCGGACGGCAAGAGCTGATCGCTACAATGCGCCCACCACCTTGGGGGACGCGTTGAAATACCTCATGTGGCTGCTCAAAGCAGCCCTTTTTTTTACCCTCTTCGCCTTTGCGCTCAACAACCAAGCGCCAGTGACGCTGCACCTGTTTTTTGGCTACAGCTGGCGTGCGCCGCTGGTGCTGGTATTGCTGTTGGTATTGCTGCTGGGGGTGTTGCTCGGTACGCTGGTCATGTTGCCGCTGTGGATGCAAGCCCGTCGGCGTGCCGCTCCACCACAAGGCTTTGACGCGCCGCTGCCCCGCAACGAACCCGCCACACCCGATGGAACTTGATCTGACTTGGCTGCTGTGGGGCCTGCCTGTGGCTTTTGTGCTGGGCTGGCTGGCCTCGCGTTTTGATTTGCGGCAGTGGCGCATCGAGCGCCAGCAAGCGCCCAAAGCCTATTTCCGTGGCTTGAACCACCTGCTCAACGAGCAGCACGACGCGGCCATTGACGCCTTTATTGAAGCGGTGCAGACCGACCCCGACACGGTGGAGCTGCACTTTGCGCTGGGCAACCTGTTTCGCCGCCGGGGCGACTACGACCGCGCGGTGCGGGTGCACGAGCACCTGTTGTCGCGCGCCGACTTGAGCGCCAAAGACCGCGAACGCGCGCAACACGCGCTGGCACAAGACTTCTTAAAAGCCGGTCTGCTGGACCGCGCCGAAGCCGCGCTGCAAAAGCTGGAAGACTCGGACTACGCCACCGACGCCCTGCTGTCGCTGCTGGCCATTTACGAACGCACCCGCGACTGGCCACAAGCGCGGCGGGTGGCGCAAAAGCTCGACACCTTGCAGCCAGGCGCCTACGCCAAGCGGCTGGCGCACTACCTGTGTGAAGACGCCGAGCAGGCCCAGCGCGGCGGCGATCTGCCGCAGGCGCGCGAGCTGTTCCGTGAGGCCTGCCGCCAAGCGCCGGCGGTGGCGCGCGGCTGGATTGGGCAGGCCGCTGTGGCCAGGCAATCGGGGCAGGAACGCGAGGCGCTGGATGTGCTGATGCTGGGGGTGGAAGCCGCGCCCACCTGTTTGCCACTGGTGGCCGACAACTTGGTGCAGCTCGCCCAGGCCACGGGCCAAGCCTATGGGGTGCGGCGTGTGCTGGAAGCGAGCGACGCGCGCGCGCCGTCGCTGGACGTGACCGAGGCGCTGGCCAAGCTGGCGGCCAATGCAGCGGAAGCGACCGAGCGGTATGTGGCGCATTTGCGGCGCGAGCCCTCGCTGGTGATGGCGGGCCGTTGGTTGGCGGGTGCGCCGCTGGAAGCGGGTGTGCGCGAGCCGGTGTTGGCGGCGGTGGAGCAGACCAGTGGGGCGCTCAAGCGCTACCGGTGTGCGGCCTGCGGGTTTGAGGCGCGGCAGTATTTTTGGCAGTGTCCAGGGTGCCAGGGGTGGGACACGTATCCGACGCGGCGGGTGGAAGAGCTGTAACGCTTTTCCTGCTTTCCTGCGGTCTTTGCTTTGGCTTGTAGCGGCGCGAGTCCCCGCCAGGCCCCTTGGGCTTAACTTCGCGCTGCGCGCTCAGATGCGCCTACGGGGCCTGGCGGGGGCTCGCGCCTGTTGGCGCTTGCGGGACTTCTGGCTTACTTCGCTCGCTGCGCTTTGCTCATTTCGGTTCGCTCACTGTTGTTGTCCATAGCCGCCGCCGCCGGGGGTGTGGATTTCGAAGATGTCGCCGGGACGCATCTGCACTTGGGCGATGTGGCCCAACTCCTCTATCGATCCGTCGGTCCGGATAACGCGGTTGACGCCGGGCTGTCCGGGCTTGCCACCGGCCAGGCCAAAGGCCGGGTGTTGGCGACCGTTGGAGAGGATGTTGGCGGTCATGGCTTCCAGGAATCGGACGCGGCGCACGCCGCCGTCACCGCCCCTCCACTGGCCTTGGCCACCCGACCCTGGGCGAATGGCGTAGCTTTCTAGGCGCACGGGGAAGCGCCACTCCAGCACCTCGGGGTCGGTCAGGCGCGAGTTGGTCATGTGGGTCTGAACCACGCTGGTGCCATCGAAGCCGCCAATGAGCGCGCCCTCGTCGTTGAACACACCGCCGGCGCCGCTGCCGCCCGAGATGGTTTCGTAATACTGGTGGCGCGTGTTGCCGAAGGTGAAGTTGTTCATCGTCGGCTGGCCGCTGGCCATGACACCCAAGGCGCCCAACAGCGCATTGGTGATGCAGGTCGACGTTTCCACATTGCCCGCCACCACCGACGCCGGGGGGAGCGGGTTGAGCATGCATCCTTCGGGGATGATCACGTTCAGGGGTTTCAGACAACCGGCGTTGAGTGGGATGTCGTCGTCCACCAGGCAGCGGAACACATAGAGCACCGCCGCCATGCACACCGCGCGCGGCGCGTTGAAGTTGTTGGACAGCTGCGCGCTGGTGCCGGTGAAATCGATGGTGGCGCTGCGCTGCTGCGCATCGACCCGCACCGCCACCCGAATCTGCGCGCCATTGTCCAGCGGCAAGGTGAAGTTGCCGTCTTTTAAGCGGGTGATGACGCGGCGCACCGCCGCTTCGGCGTTGTCTTGCACATGGCGCATATAGGCCCGCACCACGTCCAGGCCAAATTCGCCCGCCATGCGGCGCAGCTCTTGGGCGCCTTTTTCGTTGGCGGCGATCTGCGCTTTCAGATCGGCCAAGTTTTGCGCCGGGTTGCGGCTGGGGTGCGGTGCGGGTGGCAAGCCGTCGCAGCCGGTTTCACCGCGCAGCAGGGCCAGAATCTCAGCCTCGCGCAGCACACCACGGTCCACCAGCAAGACGTTGCGCAGCTGCACGCCCTCTTCGTCGATGTGGGTGGAAAACGGCGGCATCGACCCCGGTGTGGTGCCGCCCACATCGGCGTGGTGGCCGCGCGAGCCGACATAAAAAGCCGGCGTGTCTTGCCCATCCAAAAACACCGGTGTGATGACGGTGATGTCGGGCAGGTGGGTGCCGCCGTGGTAAGGGTCGTTGAGCACAAACACGTCGCCTGGGCGCATGCGGCCCGGGTTGTCGGCCATGACGGTGCGGATGCTCTCGCCCATGCTGCCCAGGTGCACCGGCATGTGCGGGGCGTTGGCGATCAGGTGGCCTTCGGCATCGAACAACGCACACGAAAAATCCAGCCGCTCTTTGATGTTGACCGAGTGCGCGGTGTTCTGCAGCTGCAGGCCCATTTGCTCGGCGATGTTCATGAACAGGTGGTTGAACACCTCCAGCATCACCGGGTCGGCTTGGGTGCCCAGGGCCAAGCGCTGCGTGCGGGCCTGGTGGCGTTCGAGCAGCAGGTTGCCGTGTGGGTCCAGGCGGGCTTGCCAGCCGGGTTCGATCACGGTGGTGGCGGTGGCCTCGGCGATCACCGCTGGGCCTTGCACCGTGTGGCCGCTGACCAAGGCACTGCGCTGCAGCAGCTGGGCCTCGCGCCAGGCGCCGTCGGCGTACAGGCGGATCGGCATGGCCGCGGCTGGTGCGCCAGCGGCCGGTGCCAGCGCCGCAGCGCCCACCGGCTCGCCGGGCCAGATGGCCTCCACCGACACCGCTTCCACCACCAGGCGCTTGTCGGGCAACACAAAGGCAAAGCGCTGGCGGTAGGCCGCTTCAAACGCTTGGCGCAGCCCGGCCTCGTCGGCCAAGGGCACCACCAGGGCCAGGTCGCTGCCTTCGTAGCGCAGGTGCACCCGGCGCTGCAATTGCACCGCGCCGGCGCTGGCGTCCGACGTGTGGGGCAAGGTCGCGAGCAGCGCGGCGCGCGCCCGCTCGGCCAGGTCGTCGATGGCCGCCTGCACACGCGGCAGCGCGCTGGCCTCGAGCACACATTCCAGCGCCTGTTCACGCATCACACTCTGGTCGGCCAAACCCATGCCGTAGGCCGACAACACCCCCGCCAGCGGATGCACCAGCACCCGCTGCATGCCCAGCGCGTCGGCCACCAAACAGGCGTGCTGGCCGCCCGCGCCACCAAAACACTGCAAGGTGTAGCGCGTCACGTCGTAGCCGCGCGCCACCGAGATCTTTTTGATCGCGTTGGCCATTTGCTGCACCGCGATCTGCACAAAACCTTCGGCCAAGCGCTCCGGGCTTTGGCCCACTTGCTCGGCCAGATCGGCAAAACGCGCCTGCACCACCGCTGTGTCCAGCGGCTCGTTGCCGGCCGGGCCAAACACCGGCGGAAACCACTGCGGCTGCAGCTTGCCCAACAGCACATTGGCGTCGGTCACGGTCAGCGGGCCGCCGCGCCGGTAACTCGCCGGGCCGGGGTTGGCGCCGGCGCTGTGTGGCCCCACCCGCAGCCGCGTGCCGTCGAATTGCAGCACCGAGCCGCCGCCTGCGGCCACGGTGTGGATGGCCATCATCGGCGCGCGCAGCCGCACACCGGCCACCTGGGTTTCAAACTCGCGCTCAAACGCACCCGCAAAGTGCGACACGTCGGTGGACGTGCCGCCCATGTCAAAGCCAATCACCCGCTCGCAGCCGGCCTGCTGGGCGGTGCGCGCCATGCCCACAATGCCACCGGCTGGGCCGGACAAAATCGCGTCCTTGCCGGCAAAAGCCTGCGCGTCGGTCAGCCCGCCGGACGACTGCATGAACAGCAGCGGCACGCCCGGCATCTCGGCCGCCACCCGGTCCACATAACGCCGCAGAATGGGCGAGAGATAAGCGTCCACCACGGTGGTGTCGCCCCGGCTCACCAGCTTCATCAGCGGGCTGGTGGCGTGGCTGCTGCTGATCTGGGTAAAACCCACCTCGGCCGCGATGCGCGCCGCCGCCTGTTCGTGCGCGGGGTAACGGTAGCCGTGCAAGAACACAATGGCCACGCTGCGCAAGCCGGCGTCGAACGCGGCCCAAAGGCGCTCGCGCAGGTGCGCCTCGTCCAGCGGCAACAACACATCGCCGCGGGCGCCCACGCGCTCTTGCGCCTCCACCACCCGCTCGTACAGCAGCTCGGGCAAGACAATGCGGCGCTGAAACAAGCGCGGGCGGTTTTGGTAAGCGATGCGCAGCGCGTCGCGAAAGCCCCGGGTGGTGACCAGCAGCGTGGGCTCGCCCTTGCGCTCCAACAGCGCGTTGGTGGCCACCGTGGTGCCCATGCGCACCGAGTCCACCAGCGCCGGTGTGATCGGCTCGCCATCGGCCAAGCCCAGCAGGTGCCGAATGCCCGCCACAGCGGCGTCGCGGTAACGCTCTGGCGCGTCGGACAAGAGCTTGTGCGTCAGCAGCAGCCCGTCGGGCGCGCGCGCCACGATGTCGGTGAAGGTGCCGCCCCGGTCGATCCAAAAGCGCCAGCGGGGGTCACCCGTCTCGTGGGGTGCAGCAGGCATGGGCGAGTCACTCATGTTTCCAGTCCGGCAATTTCCATTGGCTCACCATCGACAGCGCCCGCAGGCCAGCCGTCACCAGCACACAGGCGCTCACGGCGGCGGGGGGCGAGAGGTCCAGCGTCCAGGCCAGCACATAGACCCAGGCGCCGGCAAACGCGCACAGGGCGTAGGGGCTGCGGTCTTTGAAGGTGGTGGGGATTTCGTTGCACACCATATCGCGCAGCACACCGCCAAACACGCCGGTGACCACGCCCATCATCACCGCAATCAGCACCGGCATCTGTTGCGCCAGCGCTTGGTGCACGCCGGTGGCGGCAAACAGCCCCAAGCCCAACGCGTCGGGCCACTGGATGGCGCGTTCGGTGATGGCGAAGTGGTGTTTTTTGAGCAGCAGCATGGACACCGCACACAGGCCCAGCACCACCCAGACCCATTCCACCTGCCGCACCCAAAAGAAGGGCCGCTGGTCGAGCAAGATGTCGCGCAGCGTGCCGCCGCCAAATGCGGTGATGAAGGCGACCACAAACACGCCCACCGCATCGAGCCGCTTGCGGGCCGAGGCCAAGATGCCGCTCATGGCAAAAGCGAGTGTGCCGCCCAGCTCAATGGCCAGGTGAAACAGCTGGACCCAATGGGGCAAAGGTGGGTGCATGGGGTGTGGGTGGGTGGCTGGTGTGTGGGGCGCCGGGCTGGCGCGCCGCTGGCAAGTATTATTGGCCGCCCTACCCCTGATTCCAAGGAATGTTGTGTTCAAAAACCTCACCCTCTACCGCATTGGCCCGGACTGGGCCCCGACGCTGGAGGCCATGGAAAGCGCGCTGGACGATCAGCGCTTTGTGCCCTGCGGGGCGAGCCAAGACAAATCGGTCGGCTGGACCGAGCCGCGCGGCGAGGCCCACGGCCCGCTGGTGGAATCGGTCAACCAACAGCGCATCTTAAAACTCACCATCGAGACCAAGGCGGTGCCCGGTGCGGTGGTGCGCAAAAAGGCCGACGAGGCCGCCGCCCAGATTGAAGCCACCACCGGCCGCAAGCCCGGCAAAAAAGAAACCAAGGCCCTGCGCGAAGACGCGCTGCAAGCCCTGCTGCCGCAGGCCTTTGCGCGCCAAGGCAGCGTCTTGGTGTGGATCGACCCCGACAGCGGGGTGCTGGCCACCGACGCGAGCAGCCAGGCGCGGCTCGACGAGGTGGTGAGCGCGCTGGTGCGGGCCTTCCCGAGCCTGCAGCTGTCGCTGCTCAACACCCAGATCACGCCGCAAACGGCGATGACCGGCTGGCTGTCGACCACCGACACCGACGAATGGCCGGCCGGCTTTGCGGTGGAGCGCGAGTGCGAGCTGAAGTCCAGCGACGAAGAAAAGTCGGTGGTGCGCTACACCCGCCACCACCTGCTCAACGACGAGGTGCGCCAGCACCTGCAGCAAGGCAAGCGCCCCACCCGCCTGGCCATGAGCTGGGAGGGGCGCATCGCCTTCACCCTGAGCGAGAGCATGCAGCTGCGCAAGCTGACGTTTTTGGAGGGTGTGTTTGAGGACCGCGCACAGGACGATGAAAAAGGCTTTGACACCGATGTGGCGCTGGCCACGGGCGAGTTGCAAAAGCTGATTCCGGCGCTGATCGAGGCGCTGGGTGGCGAGCTGGCGCCTGGCGAGTTTCCCGGCGGGCTGGCCAGTGAGGCAGAAGCCACCCCAGCGGCAGCACACCCAAGCGCCAAGGCCAGCACCGCCGACGACGACGGCCCGCCGTTCTGACCCTGGCATAAAGCCCACAAGGATCGCCCACCATGCCCACTTGGATCGCCATTTGCCTGGGAGCCAGCGTGGGCGCGCTGGCGCGCTGGCGCTTAGGGCTGTGGCTCAACACCCCAGCGGCCGCCCTGCCCTGGGGCACGCTGGCGGCCAACTGGGTCGGCGCGTATGCGGTCGGCGCGCTGGTGGTGTGGTTCAACGCCCACCCGGGGCTGGACCCGGTGTGGCGCGCCGCACTCATCACTGGCCTGCTGGGTGCGCTGACCACGTTTTCCACCTTTTCGGCCGAGGCGCTGACCCTAATGCAGCAGGGCCGCTGGGCTTGGGCGCTGGTGCACAGCGGCCTGCACCTGCTGGGCTCGCTGGCGCTGGCGGCGGCCGGCATGGCCACGGCACAGCGCTGGTGGACTTGACCTAGCCCTTGAGCACCGCCCCGGTGCTGTCGCTCACAGCCACCGCTATCGGCACGCCGCGCTGCACGCTCATGCTCACGGTGCAGAAGGCCTCGAACTGTGCCAGCACATGTTCGATTTGCTCCAACTCGGCGGCGGGTCTGCCCAGCCGAAGCTGCACCCGGATTCCGACGATGCGCAGGCGCTTGTTCTCGTCGCGGCCCATCTCGGCGCTGGCGGTGGCGCTGAGCTCACCGGGGTCTTGTTTGAACTTTTGCAGCGCAAACAACAAGCTGGCGCTCAGGCAATTCGCCACCGCGCTCAGCAGCATCTGGCTCGGCGAGGGGCCGGTGTCGGTGCCCAGTGGCGCCGGCTCATCGGCGAGCATGCTGGGCATGTCATCGCCAAAGTCCACCAAAAACCGGTAACCCGACAAACGGCGAACAGACACTTGGGCGGCATGGCTCATGGCTAACAACTCCTGCGCGGTTTATATACCCCCCACTGTATACAAGGCGACGGGGTGGTGTTTGACAAAAGTCAAATCCACATCCGCCCCTTGCTGGGAAGATACCAACTCCCCGGGGGTATTGCCCGGCCACAGGAGACAAGACATGTCCAACACCACCCACAGCCGTCGCCGCTTTTTGGGCACCCTGAGCGCCCTGCCGGTCGCCGCCGGCCTGAGCGCCAACGCGCACGCGAGCGCGCGGGACACCATCAAAACCCAAGCCCGCATCGTGATCGTGGGTGGCGGTGCGGCTGGCCTGACCGCGGCTTCTCGCCTGGCCGCCAGCCTGCAAGGCGCCACCATCACCGTCATCGACGGCCGCAAAGCCCACTATTACCAGCCGGGTTTCACCCTGGTGGCATCGGGCATCAAGCCCAAAGAATATGTGGTGTCCAACACCAGCGACTACCTGCCCAAAGGCGTGCAGTGGATCAACGAGGCCGCCGCTGAAATCGACCCTGAGGGCAAAAAAGTGGTCACCGCCAGCGGCCACAGCGTGCCCTTCGACTACCTGATGGTGGCCACCGGTCTGGAGCTGAATTACGGCGCCATCGAGGGCATGGACACCCAACGCATTGGCCAAAACGGCCTGGGCAGCATCTACCACAGCCCAGACGCGGCAGCGGCCACCTGGCAGGCGCTCAGCGCCTTTGCCGACAAGGGTGGCGTGGGCGTGTTCGGCCGCCCGGCGAGCGAAATGAAGTGCGCTGGGGCACCGCTCAAATACACCTTCATCAGCGACGACCACCTGCGCCGCCGGGGCAAGCGCGGCAAGGCCGAGCTGGTGTACATGGCGCACAACAAGGCGCTGTTTGGCGTGCCGATTGTCTCGGAGAAGGTGCGCATGTTGTTCCAAGACCGGGGGGTGAAGGTGCAGCATGAGCATGTGCTGCAGTCCATCGACTTGGACAAGCGCATCGCCACCTACAAAACACCCACCGGCACCGCCGAGCAAGGCTACGACTTCATCAACGTGGTCCCACCGATGCGCGCGCCCGAGGTGGTGCGCAACAGCCCCCTGCCCTGGACCGAAGGCCCGTTTGCGGCAGACGGATGGGTCGAAGTGGACCGCGAGACCCTGCGCCACAAGCGCTACCCGAACGTGTTTGCCGTGGGCGATATCGCCGGTGTGCCCAAGGGCAAAACCGCCGCCAGCGTGAAATGGCAGGTGCCTGTCGCTGTTGACCACCTACTGGCCGATATCAGTGGCAAGGCCTCTTCTGAAGTCTACAACGGCTACACCAGTTGCCCGCTGATCACCCGGCTGGGCCAGGCCATGCTGATCGAGTTCGACTACAAGGACAACCTGATCACATCGTTCCCCGGCGTGATCGCACCGCTCGAAGAGCTGTGGATCAGCTGGGTGATGAAGACCATGGCGCTCAAGCCCACATACCTCAGCATGCTGCGCGGCCGCGCCTGAACAGGAGAGCAGACAATGAAAGAACTCGATCCGATGGTGTTCTTGGCGGTGTTCCAAGAAATGCTGGGCTTCTGGCTCTGGGTGGCGGTGCTGGTGGGTGCGGTGGGCGCCGTGGCCTTTGTTGCCCTGCTGGTGCGCGAGCGCGGTGTGGTGTCGCGTCGGCTGGTGCAGTCTGAGCTGTTAGGTCTGATCGGCGGTGGCGTGGCCTTGGTGATCATGGCCAAGGTGTCGTCGTCGGGCTTCACCGACGCGGGCGGGCCGGCCGACTGGTTCTTGATCGCTCTGGTCTACGGCGCAGGCTTGGTGGCCACCACGGTGCTGACCTACACCTTGATCGGCTGGCGCCAACCGCGTGCCGTTGCCAAAGCCTGACCCTGCGGCGCCTCAGCCGCCGCCGCGCTGGATGGTCAGGTCAAACGGCCGCATGAAGGCGTAGCGCTCTTGCTCGCTGAGGCCTTCAAAAGCAAAACGCACTTGCAGGCGCTGCATCACCAGCAGCGCGATGCGCCGCTCGGGCAATGGCACCCAACTGATGCGCAGGCGACCATTGCCAATCGACACCTCGGCCTGCTGCCCCTCGATGTGCAAAGGATGGTCTCCCACCGCACGGCCCAGCGCAAATCGCCACTCGGCCTCGCTGCCGGCCATGTCGCGCTCAAAGGTGTCGGGATAAAACGACTGCATCGGTTTTAACCACCGGCAATGGGCGGCCAAATGGCCAGCACATCGCCCTCGACCAAAGTGGTGCTGGCCCGCGCTTCGGGCGCAATGTAGCGGCCATTGACCAACACCAAATGCACCATCTTGTCGGGCAAGCCAAAGGGTTCGTAGACCTTGGCAATCGGGGTGTCGGGGGCGATGTCCAACTCCACCTGGTTGGCGCGCCGAGCGTCGGGCGGCAGGTAGTCGGTGAGGGTGGCGAACAGCTTAAACGTGATCTTCATGGTGGGCATTGTGCGCACAAGGCGCGGCCCCTTGCCAGGGTGAGGACAAGGGGCCGGCCGCCACGGTGCATGGTCAGGCGCGGCGGCGGTTGTCGGCGGCGCCGCTCCAGTGGCCTTGGCCCTGCGCAGCGGCGAGATAGGCGTCCATCAGCCGGGTCGGGTCGGCCATCAACTTGTCCTTCCATTCGCCGAGCTTGACCTGCCCCTCCACCAAGCCACGCATCACGCCCACATGCTCGGTCCAGCCCACGCTGTTGCAGCCGACCATCTGGTCGCCCTGGAACTGCAGGCTCAGGTGCTTGCCAGCGGCGGTGTCGGTCAGCTCCACATGCTCACCGCCGGGCACGCCTTCCCAGTTGCCAAAGCTGCTGGAAATCAGGCCCAAGGTGTCGAGCACGTTGATCTGTGTCACGCCCTGCAGCTCGGCTGGCTGGCCCACCATATTGAGCGCGGCCACCCGGGCCTGCTCCGCCGCGTTGGGTTGAATGGCGCTCACGATGGTTTTGCCGCTGACCTTGTCAAAGGCCTCAGCGCAGTCGCCGGCGGCGTAGATGCCGGGCACATTGGTTTGCAGGTGCTCGTCGGTGAGCACGCCCACCAGGCAACGCACACCCGAGTTTTCCAGAAAGCCGATATTGGGCTTCACACCAGTGGCGCTGATCACCAAATCGGCGTCGAGCGTCTGTCCCGTGGACAGGCGCACCCGCATGGCGCCGCTGGGCATGCTGGACTGGCCCAGCCCCACCGCGTCGGCGATCTTGCCGAGCAGGCCTTTTTCAGCGGAGGCGCCGCGTTCGATGGCCTCGACCCGCGCGCCGGTGTGCACCTTCACGCCCTTGCTTTCGCACCAGCGCTTGATCATGCCGCCTGCGGTCGGCCCCATCATGCGCGGCACCATGCGGTCACCCATTTCCACCACAGACAGCTCCACCCCGCGTTGCTGCAGCGCTTCCATGATGATGCAGCCGATAAAGCCGGCACCCATTTGCAGCACCTTGGCGCCGGGCTTGGCCAGGTTGGCGATGGCGCGTGCGTCGGCCAGCGTCCAGCAGCTGTGCACGCCGGGGCCGTTGATGCCCGGAATCGGCGGCGTGGCAGGAGACGAACCGGTGGCGATCAGCAGCTTGTCAAAACCCAGAGTATTGCCATCGCTGAGCTGCAGTGTGCGTTTGGCCGAGTCCAACACCTTGGCGCGCACGCCGCGCATCACGGTGATGTTGAACTTCTCGAAATGGCCTGTGCTGTGGCGCAAGTGGGTGCCCTCCTCGCCCACCTTGCCGATCAGCAGGTAGGGAATGGCCATGCGCGAATACGGCGCTTCGTTCTCATCACCGATCACGGTGATGCGGTCGTGGGGCGCGTGCTTGCGGATGGTTTCGGCCGCGATGACGCCGGCTGGACCGGCGCCGAGGATGACGTGGTGGGTCATAACAACAAATCCTTGAAATGAAAGAAGCGGCCACAGGGGACCGCTTCCTTGTTGTCCCAGCCAGGCCTTAAAGACCCAGGCGCGCCTTGGTGTCGGCGGTGGGCCGGCCTTCGGCGTCCCAACCGCGCGCGGCGTAGTACTTGGGCAGCATCTCGGGCAGCTTGCTGACCACACCTTTGCCCGGGCCGGTTTTGGCGGCTTCGGTCAGCAGGCGCTTGGGCAGGCTGTCGTCTTTGGCGGTGAAGCCAGCGGCGTTGTTGAACTCGCGCTCCATGTTCCAGATGCGCTCACCGATGTGGTTGAGGTGTTCCATGGTGAACTCCTCGCCACAAGCGGCCTGCACCTGCGGTGCCACGTCGGCCAAGGTCCAAGCGAAGCTGGTGAAGATGCAGATACCGGCCGAGTCAAACGCGGCGGTGGCGTCTTGGAAGGCCTTGACCAGCTCGGGCTTGCCTTCGTGCTCGGTGGGCTCGGTCTTGACCGGAATGCCCAGCACTTCGGACGCGATGGTGTAGCCGCGCAGGTGGCAGGCACCCCGGTTGGAGGTGGCATAGGCCAAGCCAATGCCCTGCACCACACGGCCGTCGTAGGCCGGGAATTCCTGGCCCTTGACGCTCATCGACAGGTCGGGGTGGCCGTACTTTTCGGTCAGGCGTTTGGAGCCTAGGCCAATCTCCTTGCCAAAACCTTCGCCGCGCGCGGTCATGTCGGCCAGTTCGCACAGCGCTTTGGCCGAGCCAAACGGCGCTTCGATGCCGATTTGCTCTTTGGTGAGCACGCCCATTTCATACAGCTCCATGACGGCACCCACCGTGGCGCCAAAGCTGATCGGGTCCATGCCCTCTTCGTTGCAAATCAGGTTGGCGTATTGCAGCGCTTCCAGATCGTTCACGCCGTTGGCCGCACCCAGCGCCCAGGCCGCTTCGTATTCCAGACCGCCCGAGGCGCCCCAGTATTGCGGCTTGTTTTGCACGCTGAAGTGGCTCTCGTCCATCTTGCTGATGCGGCCACAAGCGATGGTGCAGCCAAAGCAAGCCTGGTTGGTGACCAGGTGCTTTTTGCCATCGGTGGCGCGCGGTGTGGCCATGGCTTCGGCCGAGATGTCTTTGGCGCCTTCGAATTGCACGTCGCGGTGGTTGCGGGTGGGCAGCGCACCGACTTCGTTGATCACGTTCATCAGCACCTGGGTGCCGTAGGCCGGCAGGCCTTGACCGGTGACGCCGTTTTCGGCCAACACTTTTTTGGCGGCTTTGGCGGCGGCCATAAAGGCTTTCGGGTTTTGGATATTACCCACGCCCTTGGTGCCCCGCACCGCAATGGCCTTGAGGTTTTTGCTGCCCATCACGGTGCCCACGCCCGAGCGGCCGGCGGCGCGGTGCAGGTCGTTGACCACGGCGGCGTAGAGCACGCCCACTTCACCGGACTTACCAATGCTCGACACGCGCACCAGCGGATCTTGCAGGCTGGTCTTGAGGATTTCTTCGGTCTTCCAGACGCTTTGGCCCCAGAGGTGGCCAGCGTCGCGCAGTTCGGCCACATCGTCGTTGATGTAGAGGTAGACCGGCTTCGGCGCCTTGCCTTCAAAAATGACCATGTCCCAGCCGGCCATCTTGAGCTCGGCGCCCCAGTAGCCGCCCGAGTTGGAGCAGGCGATGGCCCCGGTCAGCGGGCCTTTGGTGACCACCGTGTAACGGCCCCCGGTGGAGGCCATGGTGCCGGTCAGCGGACCGGTGGCCCAGATGATTTTGTTGTCGGGCGAAAGCGGGTCCACCTTGGGATCGATCTCGCTGATGAGGTATTTGGACGCCAAGCCGCGCGAACCGAGGTAGGCCTTGGCCCATTCCATGTTCAGCGGTTCGGAGGTGACGGTGCCGGCGGTCAAGTTGACGCGCAGAATTTTTCCAGCCCAAGACATGTTGAAGCTCCTTTGGTGGGTGGGGTAATCAGGCGGCGGAGGGCTGGTTGCCCAGCTTGTCGGCCCACTGCTTCATCTTGTCGATGCCGGTCCAGTTGGCGTCCACAAAGGTGATGGCGCCGGTCGGGCAAGCGTCGGCACACGCCGGCTCGCCACCGCACAGGTCGCACTTCTGGACCTTGCCGGTTTCTTGCACGTAGTTGATGGTGCCAAACGGGCAGCTGATGGTGCAGACCTTGCAACCCACACAGGTGGTTTCGTTGACCACCTTGGCGCCGGTGCCTTTGTCGATCGTGATCGCCTCCACCGGGCAGGCGTGCAGACACCATGCCTCGTCGCACTGGGTGCAGGTGTAGGGCACTTTTTTGCCGGTATGGTGGAAGTCGAACACCTTGATGCGCGACTTGGAGGTGGCGTAGGTGCCGTAGTTTTCAAACGAACACGCCATCTCGCACTGCAGGCAGCCGGTGCATTTGTCGGGGTTGATATGGAGGGTTTTCTGCATCTGTGTCTCCGGTTGTGGGACCACGTACGGGGCTGATGAGCCTATGTTTGTGGTTGCATAGCATTCTTCCCGCCGAAGACCGCATCAGCAGCGAGGGTTTTCCCTGAATCACAGGCCCTGAGCAAGGAAATTTCTCAGTTTGCGACACTGAACGCTCACCGACACGCTTGGTCACACCGGTCCACAATGGTGGACCCAAACCGCTTTGGCAAACACTCCACCGCAATCAGGGACAACGTGGTTGAACCACTTCACGGCACACCGACACGATGAACATGTCAGATCCACACCGTCTCACAGGCCTGTGCGGACCCATTGGCTCCGGCCAGGGCTGATCCATTTCAGCCGCCATGGAAAACCTCGACCTCACCGTGCTGCGCCAGCTGCTGCAATGGCGCCAGGCTGGCCGCCGCGCGCTGCTGGCCACCGTGGTCAGAACCTGGGGATCGTCGCCGCGCCCGGTGGGCTCCATCATGGCCTTGTGCGACAGCGGCGCGGTGGTCGGCTCGGTCTCGGGCGGCTGCATCGAAGACGACCTGATCTACCGCTACAGCCAGGCCAACACCTCGGCGGCAGCCGCCCCGGTGCCGGGCATCACCCACCACATTCCCGAGGGCCCGCCCGAGCGCGTGGTCTATGGGGTCAGCGCCGACGAGGCGCACCGTTTTGGCCTGCCGTGTGGCGGCACGCTGGAGCTGCTGCTGGAATTTAACCCCGACACCACCACCCTGGCCGAGTTGGTGCAGGCGCTGCAAGCCGGCCACATGGTGCGGCGCGACACCGAGCTGGCCACCGGCCGGGTGTCGCTGCACACCTGTGAGCGGCCACAAGCCCTGAGTGTGGACAGCGACTGGCTGCGCAACGGCTTTGGGCCCGAGTACCGCATGCTGATCATCGGAGCAGGCCAGCTCTCAGAATACTTAGCGACCATGGCGCTGTTCTGCGGCTTTTCGGTCACCGTCTGCGACCCGCGCGAAGAGCACCGGGGCGGCTGGTCGGTGCCGCAGGTGCGCATCGCCACCGACATGCCCGACGACGTGGTGCGCGCCTTCGCGCTGGATCGCCGCAGCTGTGTCATCGCCCTCACCCACGACCCCAAGCTCGACGACCTGGCCCTGCTCGAAGCGCTGGGCAGCGAGGCTTTTTACGTCGGCGCCATTGGATCGCGGCGCAACAACGAGGCGCGGCGCGCCCGGCTCATGGAACATTTTGGGCTCACGCCAGACAGCCTGGACACCTTGCGCGGCCCGATTGGCATTTACATCGGCAGCAAAACGCCGCCCGAAATTGCGGTCAGCATCATGTCCGAGGTGCTGGCGGTGAAAAACGCGGTGCCGCTGCCGCGCGACTTGCAAGTGGCACACGCCAAAAACCAGCTGTCGGGCACGCTCATGGCCGACGGGCCGGTGTGTGGCCGACCAACGGGAGCTTGAGGCACACAACTTGCTGCTATCGTGAGCACCCACATGAACACGCTGCAGCCACACACCCACAGCGCCCAACGCCTGGCGCAAATTGAACGGGCCCGCCAAATGGTCCTGTACGGGCAAGGCGACGGCGCGCCCGCTGGGGTCACGCCCTTGGTGGCACAGTCGTGGCGGCGCTGTCTGAGCCTGGGCCACCGGCCCCACCACCGGGTGGCGTTCGACACCGTGTCGGCCGCTGCCATGCAACGCGCCATCGAAGCCAGCCGCCCCTTGCTGGAGGCCGCCGCGCCAGTGGTGCGCTCGCTCTCGCGAGCGATGCTGCACACCCGCTATTTCGCCATCCTCACCGACGCCCAGGGCACGGTGATTGATGTGCAAGGACCGGTGGACCGGCACAACCCCCACGTAGCGGCGATTGCGCGGGTGGGGGTGGACCTCTCAGAAGCGTCGGTGGGCACCACCGCCATTGGCACCACCTTGACCGACCACGAGCCGGTCTGGCTGCACCGGGGCGAACACTTCTTTCAAGACACCAGCGTGTTCAGCTGCGCTGGGGCGCCCATTTGGGGCCCCCACGGGCGTTGTGTTGGCATGCTGGACTTGACCGGGGTGGACGTGGCCGAACAGCCAGCGCTCAAGCACCTGGTCACCCAGTCGGCGCGCGCCATCGAAAACGCGCTGACCTTGGCGCTGCCGCACCAGCTGACGCTGCGATTGAACTGGCCTGGCCGGCTGCTGGGCGACGACAACGACGGCCTGATCTGCTTGGACGGCGACGGCACCATCACCGGGGCCAACCGCACCGCCACCGAGATGCTGGGCAGCGAACTTGCGATCGGATCGCACTGCAGCCAATGGCTGGCCATGGCCGAAGACGCACTGTTCGACGCCGCCCGACGCTTGCGCGGGCCCATTGAGGTGCCGCTGTGGTCTGGCCTGCGGCTGCAGGTGCTGGCCCAGCTGTTTACCACCGGGCAGACGGCGCCTCAGCGCGCCGCCCCGAGCGTGCCGCTCAAAGACCTAGAGACCGCGCTGATCCGCAAAGCGGTGGACGACGCGCGCGGCAATGTGATGGAAGCCGCACGCGCGCTGGGCATCAGCCGCGCCACCGTCTACCGCAAGCTCAACAAGCGCTGAGCGGATGCGCCAGCGCCGCCCAGGCCGCTAGGTGGTCAAGGTCAAGCGGTGCGACTGGAAAATGGCCAGCATCTGACCTGAGGACTGCAATTGGGCCATCGCCGCCTCTACCGCCAAACGCAGGTGCCGGTTGGACGCTTTGATCGCCACCCCCACCGGCCAACCTTTGGCCAGCTGATGCCCAAACGCCAGCTCCCCCAAGCGCAAATGGCTGGTGGAGCCAGTCGCCTGTTTCAGCGCCTCCTCGGCGTGGGCACGGGTCACATAGGCGGCAGCCGCTTCGCCCTGCACCACCGCTTGTGCGGCGGCGATGGCGTTGGGATAGAGCTTGACCTGTGCGCGCAGCAAGCCCCCACCGTGACCGATGAGCACACTGGTCAGGCCGGCTCCCGCCTCGGCAGCCAACGCATGCCCCACCAGGTCTTCGGCCTGGCGCACCTCGTCGAGCTGCCGGCTGTCGCGCAGCAAGACAGGACGCTCCGACATATAGGCGCCAAAGATAAAGACCTTGCGGTTGGCAAACATCAGGTGGCGATCGACCGGCACACGCATCATCAGGTCGGCGGGGCCAAAGCCCAGGTAGTGGCCGCGCTCCACCATCCAGCGCAAATCGGCGTCCATGTTCTCGCCAGCGTGAAAGGACAGAAAGCTCACGCCCAAACCCATCTGCTGGGCCAGGGCACGGGCGATGTCCACGTCCAAGCCCACCAGTTCGCCTTGGACCTCGCTGGAAAACGGCGCATTGTCTTTGTAGACCGCCACCTTGAGCGCGCCCGAAGCTTTGATCTTGGCGAACTGCTCTCCCTCTTCATCGGCTTGCGCCCAAGCGGGTGTCGCCACGCAGGCGGCGACTCCCAGCAGGGCTTGCAGGCTGTGTCGGCGCGACAAAGGCATGGTCTTCTCCGGGTTCAGGGTTCGCGACGGGTTTCGATGTAGGTGCGGATTGACCACACCGCCTCCTGCGTCAAGGTGCCCTCAAACGGTGGCATGTAGACCCGGCCATCGCGGGTGCGACCGCGGCGCACGATGGCCACAAAGTACTCGTCCATTTCTTTGTAGCAGGCCTGCTTCTTGTCGGTATCGGCCAAGTCCTTGCAATCGTCATCGAACTTGCGCAGGTCGGGCGAGATCCCGCCCGAGATCGCCTCCAACCCATGGCAGCGTGCGCAGTTTTGGTTGTAAGCCGAGGTGCCAATGCGCAACGCCTCTTTGTGCGCTGGGCCGGTGCTGTAGGGGTTGGCGTCGAGCCACTTGGGTCCGAGCTGCGGCAAGGTGCTGGTGTCCACCGCCTGGGGCACCACGTCGCCGTGGGCCCACACCTGCGAGGCGCTGAGCAACAAAGCCGCGGCCAAACCGAGAAGAGAGAGAGAGGGTTGTGTCATGGGGGTCTCCGCACACAGTTCAAAAAAACAGCTTGCAGGGGTTTAGCAATATGCGGGCCACGGTGGTGTGCCGCGCTCGGACGGCCTGGGTCAGTGGGTGCTGCAGCAGCGCTGTTCCAAATTGAGACAGGGCGTTGTCACACCGTGGTGGGTTCGAGATTTGCATACCGCCACCAGGCCTGGCACCCATCAGGGTTTTCCCCTGTGCAAAAGCTCCCACAGATATGCGGACAATCTCATGACTCAAAAAGTATTCGAAATCGGAGACACGGTTCCACACGCCCCTGGTGTTGAGCCCACTTGGCACACCACACCGTGGCACGGTATCGCCCCAGAGCCAGGAGGGAACAGCATGGCCGTCTTTTCATCGCCGGTGACACAGCATCCGCATGTCGCAAGCGACGCCAACCCCTTGGGCAATGCGTTTGCCGAGGTGATTGATTTGTCGCGCCAGCGCTCACAGTCGTTTGGCTTGGACGAACGCAGCCAACCCGACTTCAGCAGCCCGCTGCGCAACGAACTCCATGGCGCACTGGAAGAGAACCGCTTTTTGTTCCAGCACGCGGCGCCCGTGATGGAGACGCTGTACGACCAGATCATCAACACCCACAGCATGGTGGTGTTGACCTCGTCCAAAGGCATGATCCTGCATTCGCTGGGCGACAACGACTTTCTGGAAAAAGCGTCACAGGTGGCCTTGACACCGGGCATGGATTGGTCCGAGCGCAGCAAGGGCACCAATGCGATTGGCACCGCCTTGACCGAAGAAGAAGCGCTCACCGTGCTGGGCGGCCAGCACTACATGAACGCCAACAAATTCTTGGCATGCTCGGCCGCGCCCATTTTTGACCCCTATGGCCAAGTCATTGGCGCGCTGGACGTGACAGGTGACCACCGGTCTTTTCACCAGCACACGCTGGCGCTGGTGCGCATGTCGGCGCAGATGATCGAGAACCACATGTTCGCCGACGTGTTTGCCAAGGCGATCCGCATCCACTTTCACACCCGGTCCGAGTTCTTGGGCACGCTGGTGGAGGGCATTGTGGTGTTCTCACCCGAGGGGCGTTTTTTGTCGGCCAACCGCAGCGCCCAATTCCAAATTGGTCTGTCCATCAACGCGCTGCGGGCGCATACCTTTTCTTCGCTGTTTGGCTTGCCGGTGTCGAGTCTGAACGAGGTGTTTGCCGGTGGCCAGCGCGCGCCCAAACAGCTGTGTCTGCACAACGGCGTGACGGTGTGGTGCCGCGCCAAGTTCAACACCACGCCCAGCTGGAGCATGCCCAGTGGCTCGCCAAGCAGCCACGAACCTGCGCCAGCCCAGCCAGCGCCGCGAGCGGCAGCAGCCCGATCAGCCGCCGAGGCCGCCACGGTGGTGACGCCCGCCAACAAAGGCGCGCTGTCGACGCTGCGCTACCTCGACACCGGCGACGCACAGGTCGCTGCGGTGATTCAAAAAGTGCAGCGGGTACGCGGGCGCGATATCCCGATCATGATCTTGGGCGAAACCGGCACCGGCAAAGACCTGCTGGCCCAGGCCATTCATGGCGACTCCGACCGGCGCAATGGGCCTTTTGTGTCGGTCAACTGCGCCTCCATTCCGGAGACGCTGATCGAGTCGGAGCTGTTCGGCTACGAAGAAGGCGCCTTCACCGGAGCGCGCAAAAAAGGCGCGCCCGGCAAGATCCAGCAGGCGCACGGCGGCACGCTGTTTTTGGACGAAATCGGCGACATGCCCAAACCGCTGCAGGCCCGGCTGCTGCGGGTGTTGCAAGAGCGCCGTGTCAGCCCGTTGGGCGCGGGCAAAGAGGTCGAAGTCGACATCGCGGTGGTGTGCGCCACCCACAAAAACCTCAAGGACATGATCGCCAAAGGCGAGTTCCGGGAAGACCTGTATTACCGCCTCAACGGTTTGGTGGTGCGCCTGCCCGCGCTGCGCGAGCGCACCGATTTTGATGTGGTCTCGCGCAAGATCCTGGCCGCGCTGTGCGACAAGTCTGAGCAGATCACCATTTCGCCGCGGGTGATGCAGCTGTTTCGCCAATACGCTTGGCCGGGCAACTTCCGCCAGCTGCACAACCTGCTGCGCACCGCGGTGGTGATGGTGGGCTGCGACGGCGCGATTGAGGTGGAACACCTCCCCGACGACTTTCTGGAAGAGGTGGCCCAGGTGGCACCGGTGCCGCCGAGCGCCCTGCACCTGCCCCAGCCCACCCAAATGACCGCCGAGCAGCTGCAACACATCCATGAGGTGGCCCACTTTGTGCCCGACACAGGCGACGGCGGTAGCTTGCACGATGTGGCGCTCAACACCATGGCCCATGTGCTGCGCCAGCACCGGGGCAATGTGTCGGCGGCGGCCAAAGCGCTGGGCGTGTCGCGCAACACCATCTACCGCAAAAAAGACCAGCTGCCGCCCGACGTCTGGGGCTGAGCGGCGGCCCATCAGGGCCGCAACAGCCCGTCCATCCAGGCGGGCTCCAGTTCGCGCCAGGCGCGCTGCAGGTTAAAGCCGTGGCGCTCGCGCCCGGCCCAGCCATCAAAAGGCGCTGTCGCCTGCAGCGGCAGCTCGCTCACCTGCAGTCCGCTCTCCATGCCCTGCAGCACCTGTTGCTGCACCTGCGCCAGGTAGGCGTCGGTGGCGGCGATGGCGCGGCTGGCATCCCCCGCGCGATGGCCGGCCAGTGTGGCGCCGACCACCCAGCGCGGCTGCAAGGCCTGCACATCGGCCAGCGCTTGGCGCCAGCCCAAGAGGCTTCCCTGCGCCAGCTCGGGCAAGCGCTGGCCATAGACCAGCCCACCCACCCAAGCGATGTGGTGGGTGTCGTCCCACAGCACCAGATCGCTCTGGGTGTGGGCGTTGCGCACTTCGCGCACCTGCAAACGGTGCGGGCCCAGCTGCAGCACCTCGCCGGGGCGCAGGTGTGTGTCGGGCAACACAATCTGGGTACCCGCCATGGCGTGTTCGCCCACCCGTTCGGTCAGGTCGGCCAAACAGCCCGGGCAGCGCTGGGCCATGGTGCCGGCGGTGCGCGCGGCGGCCCACACGCTCACGCGGCCAGCGCGCTGCCCGCCGGCAAAGGCCGCGTTGGCCAACACGTTATCGGCGTGCGCGTGGGTGTTGATGACCCGCTCAATCTGCGCGCCCCACACGCAGCGCACATGCGCCACCAAACGTTGGCCCTGCCGCAGGTTGGGGCCGGGATCGATCACCCAAGCCTCTTGGCCGTGCACCAGCACGGTGGTGGGCGACACATGTCCCGCGTTGCCCGCGTTGGGTTCTTGGTCCACCGCTGGTTGCCAGACGTGCACACCCGGCGCCAAGGTGTGCCAGCCGACTTCACGGGTGGCATCGCTGTTGGCGCAGCCATCGGCAAGCTGTGGGGACACAGAAGCACAGCCCAGCAACACGGCACCCAACAGCCACATCAGCGCCATCGCCGGTGACCACGAGCCCCAATGCCCCGCCCTCATGGCGCCGCCCCTCGCACCGTCTGGCGCAGCGCCAAGGCCATGGCCGGCTCCACCGACAAATGGCCGCTGGGCACGGAGCGCCAGCGCGACAAACCGCTCGGCAAGCGCCGGTGCGCCGCTTGGGCCGGCGCCGCTTGGCAGACCGCATCCCACTGGCCGTGCAGCCAATCGACCGGCACCCGGTGCTGCGCCAGCGCCTGAAGCGCCTGGGTGACACTGCGCTGCGACCAGCCGCGCCGTGCGCCCAAGACCGCCATTTGCACCCGCGCCTTGGCCCGCGTCAATGGCGCAGGCCGCGTCGGCAAACGGCCCCGCCACTGCGCCTCGGTGCGGCGCTGTTGGCGCTCCAGCCGCTGGCGCAGCGCGTTTCCCTGCGGCCCGCTGCTGTGGCGGCGCGCACGCCGCAGGCCCTGCAGCACCGCGTGGCGCTCCAGCCATTGCCAAGCGCTCAAGGTGTGCGGGTGTGTCACCCCTTCTCCAAAATGGAACACCCGCTGCACACGGTGCAACACCTGTGTCGCTGTCAGCACCACCGGCCAAACCGTCATCAGCGCTGGGCGGCGCGTCGCCAAGCGCACCTGCGGCACAAATACCCGGGCCATGTCGGACAAGGTCCACACAAAAGCGCCGCGCAGCACCACTCGCTCCAGCCGTTCTGGGTGCGACCGCGCATAGGCCAAGGCCAGGGTGGCGCCCCAAGAGCCCCCCAGCACCGACCACCGCTCGGCGCCGATGGTCTGCCGCAAAGCCTCCATGTCGGCCACCAAGTGGCGCCAGCCGGTCTGTGCGCGCCCACCACTGGGGCGCGCGCCACCGCAGCCACGCTGGTCCCACAGCAGCACTTGGCAACGGCTCAAGTCAAACGGTGCCAGCGCAACAGCCGAGGCCCCACTGCCCGGCCCACCATGTGGCACCGCCCACACCGGTGTGCCCGGTGTGCCCACCAGCCACCACGGGATGCGGTGCCAGCCCCGGCGCAGCACGCCCTGGCGCAGCACACGTACACCGGCGGTGGGTGCGGTGGGCGCGCACACCGGAAAGTTGGCACTGAATTTGCAGACCATGGGCTTGATGGTGGCGTTGCGTCACATCGGATCGATGTCCGACCTCACTGTCATTTTCCGTGCCAACTCTTTTTTCATGGAGACATTCTCATGCAATGGACCACCCCCGCCTTCACCGATCTGCGTTTCGGCTTTGAAATCACGATGTACATCGCCAACCGCTGATCCCCAGCACCCCACCGGGACACATCCATGCGACTCAAGGTGCTCGGATCGGCCGCCGGTGGGGGTTTTCCGCAATGGAATTGCAACTGTCCG
The DNA here is from genome assembly GCA_964650505.1 of uncultured Hydrogenophaga sp. GTDB lineage: Bacteria > Pseudomonadota > Gammaproteobacteria > Burkholderiales > Burkholderiaceae_C > Hydrogenophaga. The sequence continues at coordinate 18,269 of CAZYUD010000011.1, read as the reverse complement.
AATTGCGCGGGTGTGCGTTCGGGGCAGATCAGGGCGCAAGCCCGCACCCAATCGTCGATCGCGGTGAGCGCCAATGGCCAAGACTGGCTGCTCGTCAACGCATCGCCCGACATCCTGACCCAAATCGCGCGCACGCCTGAGCTGCAACCGGCGCGCGCCCTGCGCGACAGCGGGATCGCCGCCGTGTTGCTGATGGACGCCCAGATTGACCACGTCACCGGCCTGCTGATGCTGCGCGAGCGCAGTACGCCCCTGCCGCTGCTGGCCACCGCCGAGGTGCAAAGCGACATCGCCCAGGGCTTCCCCATCACCGGCATCTTGTCGCACTACTGCGGCACCCGGCTGCAAACCTTGCCCATCGACGGCAGCGCGGTGCTCATTCCCGAATTGCCTGGGATTGAACTGTTCACCGTGGCGCTGCACTCCAAGCCGCCGCCGTACTCGCCGTTTCGCGGCGCGCCGCGCCCGGGCGACAACATTGGCTTGTTGGTTCGCAACCCCACCACCGGGCAACAGGTGTTTTACGCGCCGGGCCTGGCCCAAGTGGGGCCTGAGCTCTTGGCCCTCATGGCCAACTGCCACACGGTGCTGGTGGACGGCACCTGCTGGACGGGCGATGAGTTGCAGGCGCTGGGCGTGTCAAAAAAGAGCGCACTCGACATGGGCCACCTGCCCCAAAGCGGGCCCGGCGGCATGATCGAACAACTCAACCGCCTGCCCGCTGCGGTGCACAAGGTGCTGATCCACATCAACAACAGCAATCCCATTCTGCGAGACGACGGCCCCGAACGCCAAAAGCTGCACGCGCACGGCATCGAAGTCGCCTTCGACGGCATGGAGCTTGCATTCTGAGGCGGCCATGGACCCGATAGAACACCAACACATCACGGAGGACTCCCGCCAGCCCTGGAGCCGGCAGGAGTTTGAGGCCCAACTGCGCGCCAAAGGGCGGGGTTACCACATCCACCACCCGTTCAATGTGCGCATGAACGCGGGCGGCTGCACACCCGAAGAAATCCGCTGCTGGGTGGCCAACCGCTTTTATTACCAGGTGTGCATTCCGCGCAAAGACGCGGCCATTCTGGCCAATATGCACGACCGCGCACACCGCCGGCTGTGGGTGGAACGCATCTTGGACCACGACGGCCATGGCGACTACGCCGGCAGCGCGGCCGGCGGCATCGAGGCCTGGACCCGGCTGGGCGAAGCGGTGGGCATTGCGCGCGCCGATCTGTGGTCGCTGCAAGGCGTGGTGCCCGCGGTGCGTTTTGCCTGCGACGCCTATGTGAACTTTGCGGCCCAAGCCCCGTGGCAAGAAGCGGTGTGCTCGTCACTGACCGAAATGTTTGCGCCACAAATCCACAAAGACCGGCTGGCGAGCTGGCCGCAGCACTACACCTGGATCGAACCCGAAGGGCTGGGCTACTTCCGCAGCCGCATTCCGCTGGCCAGCCGCGATGTGGAGCACGGTCTGTCGGTGACCTTGGACCATTTCCGCACCCGCGCCCAGCAGGAGCGGGCGCTGGAGATTCTGCAGTTCAAGCTCGACATCTTGTGGAGCATGCTTGACGGGGTGGAAAAAGCCTGTGAGTAGCAGATACCCCCCTGCGCCGCTGCGCGGCTTCCCCCCTGAGGGGGGACCACACCTTTGGGCCAGCGGAGCCGGACCCTCGGTGTGTCTGGCCTTGGGGGCACTTCGCGCCGGACACGCCGTGCCGGGGTGCTTCGCTTTCACTTATGTCCAGGCACTCGCGGCCTTGTGTGGGAGGCGCGTTTGACCTTGCCTGAGAAGCCTGTGTTGTCGCGGCGCTTTCGGCTGCAGTTTGAAGAGGCGCAGCAGCGCTGGGTGCTGCTCTACCCCGAGGGCATGGTGCAGCTCAATCCGAGTGCGGCCGAGATCTTGAGGCGTTGTGATGGGTCGCACACGGTGGAGGCCATCGTGGCCGAGTTGGAAACGGCTTTTAGCGTGCAAGGCATTGGCAGCGAAGTGACAGCCTTGCTCGAAGAAGGACAACGCCGTGGCTGGGTCGCCTGATCAGCATCCCCCCCGCCGCGCTGCGCGCGACCCCCTACAGGGGGCCACGCCAGTGGCCCGGCAAAGCCGGTTCCACGGCGTGTGCTGGACGGCTTCACCTCTGGCGACCACCCTCTGGAGCTTCCCATGAGCGTGGCGCAAGCCGCCGCCTCTCCACCCGGCCCGCCGCTGTGGCTGTTGGCTGAGCTGACCTACCGCTGTCCGCTGCACTGCGTGTTTTGCTACAACCCGGTGCGCTACGCCGAGGTCCAGAACGAATTGAGCACCGCGCAATGGGTCGATGTGATGACACAAGCACGCCAGCTTGGTGCGGCACAACTCGGGTTCTCTGGAGGCGAGCCGCTGCTGCGCGACGACCTGGAAGAGCTGGTACAGGAAGCCCACCGGCTGGGCTACTACACCAACCTGATCACCTCGGGTGTGGGCCTGAACGCGACGCGGGCGCAGCGCCTGAAGGACGCGGGGCTCGACCATGTGCAGCTCTCGTTCCAAGACTCCACCCGCGAGCTCAACGACTTTCTGAGCCACACCAAAACCTTTGAACTCAAGCAACGGGTGGCCCAGCTCATCAAAGCGCACGACTGGCCGATGGTGCTCAACTGTGTGCTGCACCGCCACAACCTGCCGCATGTGCGCAAGATCATCGACATGGCGGTGGCGCTCGAAGCCGAATACCTGGAGCTGGCCAACACCCAGTACTACGGCTGGGCCTGGCTCAACCGCGACCACCTGATGCCTACCCACGCCGAGCTGCTGGCGGCCGAGGCCGAGGTGCAGCGCTTTCGCGCCGAGCAAGAGGCCAGCGGCACGGTGTCGTGCCGGGTGCTGTTTGTGGTGCCCGACTATTTCGAGAGCCGGCCCAAGGCCTGCATGAACGGCTGGGGCTCGGTGTTTTTGAGTGTGGCGCCCGACGGCTTGGCCATGCCTTGCCACAACGCCCGCGATCTGCCGGGTCTGCAACTGCCCAATGTGGTGGACACACCGCTGGCCGACATCTGGCAACGCAGCCAAGCCTTCAACGCCTACCGTGGCGAGGATTGGATGCAAGCGCCCTGCCGCGGCTGCCCCGAACGCCACAAAGACTTTGGTGGCTGCCGCTGCCAAGCCTTCATGATTACTGGAGACCCCGCGGCCACCGACCCGGTGTGCGACAAGTCGCTCCACCACCACCAGGTGGTGCAACTGGTGCAGCGCGCGCCGCAGCAACGGCACATTCCCATTGTGTTTCGCAACGACGCCGAGTCGCGCGCCCGGCTCGACCCGCAAGGGGCGGCATGAACACCGCAGCGCCGCCCACCCACCGCCAGATGCTGGGCGCGCGCTTGGCGAACCAGCTGCCTGGCCTGGGACGCCCCAGTCTGCGGCTGGAGCAGCAGCCCCAAGGCCTGTTTTTGCTCTGGCTGGCCATGGCCGGTGTGCTGGTGTTTGGCGCCGCCTGGCTGTGGCAGGTGGGGGGTTGGCAGCGCTTGCTGACCGCCGATCCCACGGGTCTGACCCTGCTGATCGTGGCCATCTTCAGCGCCAGCACCCTGTGGTGTGGACAGCGCGCTTGGGCCTTGGGTCTGCAACAGCAAGCGCTGGACGCGGGCCAGCCCGCTGGCTGGGCACACGACTATGTGCAGCGCATCCACGCCGCTGGCGAGCACCAAGCGGTGGCCCAAGCCCTGTTGACCGAACACACCCACGGCCCCCACGAAATGGCCTGGTGGGTCAATGGCATTCAGCTCAAGCTGGGCCTGCTGGGCAAGGTGATCGGCTTTTCGCTGTTGGCCTTTGAACTGGGGCAAGCCAGCTTTGAACCCAGCCAATCGGCCGATCTGCTGCGCAGCCTGACCGGTGGCTTGGGCGTGGCGCTGCTGACGACGCTGACCGGCTTGAGCGCCAACATCCTGCTGGGCCTGCAGCTGATGCGGCTGGACCGCTTTGCCGACCAGCTGGTGGCGCAGACCTTGGCGCGCTCGTTGGCGCCGCCGGAAGAAAGTTGAAGCATGGCCATCGGCCGGCGGGTGCGCGACACCGAAAGTGATCCTTTTTATGACATGTTGTTCAACATGTTGATCGCCTTTGTGTTTTGCTTGGTGCTGGCGCTGGTGGCCTTTAACCCGCAGGCGCGCAAAGCCGGTGATGTGCCGGCCAAGGCCGAGATGATGATCACGGTGAGCTGGCCCGACGGCAACCCCAACGATGTGGACACCTGGATCACCGAGCCAGGCGGCAAAACGCTGTGGTTTCGCCAGCGCGACGCCGGCATGCTGCACCTCGACCGCGACGACCGGGGCGAGCGCAACAACACCGTGCTGGTGGACGGCCAAACCTTCCGCAGCGATGCGCGACAAGAAATTGCCACCCTGCGCGGTCTGGTGCCCGGCGAATACGTGGTCAACGCCCACTACTACGACAGCCGCGACCAGCAGCCGGTGGACGTGACGGTGACTGTCATCAAGATCAACCCGCAAGCCGAGGTGGTGTTCACCGGCACCCAGCAAATCCCGCGCAAGGGCGACGAGCGCACCTTGGTGCGCTTCACCCTCGACGCCAACGGTGCCGTCACCCAGGTCAGCACCCGGCCACAGACCATCGTGCAGCGCTCCGGCCTCTAAGGACCCACGCCCCATGCCCATCGCACCCGCCTCTGCCCTCACGCCCTTGATCGTGGTGTACCTGCTGCTGGGCTTTTCCCTGCTGGTGCTGTGCCTGGCCACCCCATGGCGATGGTGGATCAAGGCGCTGATGGTGCTGTTGGTGACCGGTTTTTACTTTGTTGGCCAACACAGCTTTTGGCTGGTCTCGGGCTGGCCCACCACCGACGAGCTGCCGCGCCGTTTTGTGCTGCTCTCAGCCGTCTTTGACGAGCCCAGCCCGGCGCGTGGCCACCAAGGCGCCATCTTCATTTGGGTCAACCCGATTGAAGACCACCAACCGCTGGCCATGCCCCGGGTGCACCAGCTGCCGTATGAGCCCGACCTGCGCCGCATCTTGGGCGATGGCATCAAAAAAGCGCGCGACGGCAACACCCAGATCGGCACCACCGAGCCGCGCCGGGGCGGCAGCGGTCTGCCCTGGCTGCGCCCGGGCAACGACAGCCCGGTCGAGATCAAGCTGAGCGACATACCGCGCGCCCAGCTGCCGGAGAAATGAGCATGGGCACCCACCGCCACCTCGGGCACTGGGCCGCCACTGCACTGGCCTGCGCCGCCTTGCTGGCCTGCTCGGCCGAGCAACGCCAGGATTGGATGCCGCTGCAGGCCGGTCACGCCCTGGTCTACGACGTGCGCTTCGAAGGCGACGAGCCGATGGCCGACACCACATGGACGCTGCGCAACGAAGGCCCGCGCGCGTGGAACGGCCAGGCGGTGTTCAGCCGCTGGCATTCGGCCGGTGTGCGCTACTTTTTGCTGAGCGACGAACAAGGCGTTCGCCGGGTGGCCCACCAGACCGAGCTGGACACCGAACCGGTGCCCGACGAGGCGCCGGTCTGGGTGCTCAAAGCGCCATTTGTGGTGGGCACCGAATGGAGCACCCCCACCGTGCCGCACCTGCTGGCGCGGCGCAACGAATACCCGCGCGAACTCAAACACAGCCACCGCGCCACCATGGCGTGGCGCATCGAGTCGGTGAGCGAAACGCTGCAGGTCGCCGACAAAACCCTGTCGCCCTGCATAAAGGTGGTGGGCACAGCGCTGCTCAACCTCTACACCGATCCGGTCAATGGATTCACCAACGTGCCCTTGATCAGCCGCGAGTGGTATTGCCAGGGCCATGGCCTGGTGCGGCTGGAGCGCGAGGAGCGCGTGCCCAAAGGGTTTTTGGTCGGCGGTCTGCTGACCGCCCAATGGCGACCGTGAAGACCGGGCGTTCGTGTCTCAGAATTTGAGGTTCAACCCGAGTCTGAAGGTGCGCCCCTGGTAGCTGCCGTAGCGGGTGTCCAGGCCAGGTACGTACCCTTGTGATGCCGGGCTGGCGTAACGCGCTGGGGGCAGGCGGTCGAACACATTGTCGATACCAGCGTAAAGCTCCACACCCCGGCTTGGCGTGTGTTTGGCCATCACATCCAAGGTCCAATGCATGGGCACACGGCGGGTGAGGGAGACCGGCACACCGGCTGCGGTCACGCCATCGACGCTCTCGGTGTTGCCAGACATGGCGTCCACGATGGCGGTGTAGCTCCAAGTGGGCCGATCCAGTTGCAGCAGCAAGTGCACCTTGCTGCGCGGGATGAAGCGCTCGGTCTGGTACAGGTACACCCCCAGCTCGTTGGTCAAGGGTTGCCCGGACGCAAATGCGCGTTTGGAACGCAGGTAATACGTGCCCCCCAGCGACACACGCACCCGACCCCAGTCGGTGGGCTGGCGGAAATGCAGGTCGTAGTCGATGCCACGCCGGTCCAGCCGCCCGAGGTTTTGCGCCAGCAGATAGATGCGCTCGGGAGTGCCGGGCGCTGGCAGGGTGGCGTAGCGCGCATACAGGGCCGGGTCTGCCAAGATGTCGGTGTAGTTGAGCGATCCAAAGGTGTCTTTGGCCTGCAAGGACCAGTAGTCCACGCCCCAAGACCAGCGCGCGCTGGGCTCGTACCGCACACCCAAATTGAAGTTGCGCCCTCGCTCGGGCCGCAGCGCCGGATTCCCCACGTTGTAAATCTCGCTGCCAACACACTGGACGTTGGTGCCGCGTCCTTCATACCCCTGGCTGTAGTCGCAATCCGGCGGGCTGCTCGCAGGTTGCTGCACCAGGGTAAAGATCTGCTGCGGATCGAGCTGGCGCAGGGACGGGGCGCGAAATCCGGTGCCCCAGCCCATGCGCACAAAACCCTGGCTGCTGAATCGCCATTGGGCCTTGAGCTTGCCAGTCGAGGCGGTGCCCACGTCGCTGTAGTGGTCGTGGCGCAAAGCCACACCCGCCAGCAGCCGTTCTGAGAGCTGCATCTCCAGTTCACCAAAGGCGGCCATCGAGCGGCGGCTGGCTCGGGTTTCCTTGTCGACCCTGCTAAACAGCGGAACGCTCACAATGCTGTCTTGCAAAAAGCTGCCGCCCAAGGCCCAGCGGTTCTCCAAGCCCTGCTCGCTGTCCCAGCGGCCCGACAGCAATGCCTCGGCCTGATGACTTTCAGAAAACGCATCCACCAGGTGGTCCTCTTTGGCGCGCACACGGGCAAATTCGGCCAGTGTGTCGGCGCTGTACTCCGCCGGGTGTTGGCGCAACACCTCCTCGCTCAAGCGAAGTTGCCCGGCCCAAGCGGGCGCCCCGCCACCACGCCCAGTGGCCGTGCCCAGATGGTGGGCGTGCGACAAGGTGAGCTTGTAATCGGCCCAGCCGGTCTGGCCCTGAATGCCCCCGGTCAACAAGCGGCTCAAGGTGCGTTCGGTGATCTGCCTAGACCCCAAAGGGTCTGCCATCAACAGGTACTTTTTCCCCGTGTCGCTGGCCGTCACCACCCCGGCGGGATTGGTGAACAGCATCGTCTTGCTGTAATCGTTGAGCAACACATCGGCAAACAACTGGGTGCCCGGGCGCCAGTCCCAAGTCCAGGAGCCCAGCAGATTGATCTGGCGCTCGTCCGGATACAGAGTGAAGCGATTGCCGTTGTCTTGCACACAGTTAAGGAATCCGTCCAAGGCGGCATATTCGCGCACTGGCGCGAAAGGCGCATCACACGCGGGTACTTCGCCTTCGTCTGGCTGGCGCTGGGCCGGCGCACCAAATGAGGTAATCGCTGCAGACGGTTTGGCATACACCGCCTCACCGCTGGGGGTGCTGCCCATGCGGCGGCGCTCAGCGCTGGTCAGGCCGCGCTGTGACGCCACCACACCATCTCGCTGGCGCCAGCTCAGGTGCCACTGCAATCCCCAAGTGTCGTTCTTTTGCCCGCCTCGCCCCCAGCTCAAGCTGCCGCTGCGCTCTGTGCCGCCAGCGCCGCTGGGCAGCTGCGCGGCTGCGCCCACTTCCCAACCGTCAAACGCGCCGCGGGTGATGATGTTGAGCACACCCGCCATCGCGTCGCTGCCGTAGCGCGCCGACGCACCATCGGTCAGGATTTCAACACGCTCGATCGCACGCAAGGGCACCATGCCCACATCGGGCACCATCTGGTCGGCATTGGCACTGATCATCATCAAGGGATAAATGCCCAAGCGCCGGCCATTGAGCAGCACCAAGGTGCCCGCCTCGTAGCCGTGGATGGCGGCGGTTTCTGGACTGGGCCGCAGTATGCTTTGGCCCAGCTCCCCGTTGTTGACCATGACGGCCAGCCGCTGCAGCAGGGCCCCCATGGTGGCCACACCCAGGCGTTCAATGTCTTTGCGTTCCAGCACCTGCACCGGCAACGCTTTTTTGCTGCTGGGGTTGAGAATGGCGGTGCCCGTGACCTCAACGCCCAAGGGCTGGCGAAACGGTGTGGCGTCGTCCACCACCCACACGGTATCCCCCTGCTCCACCGCATGGGCAGCACAAGCACAGACCAGCCAGCCTGAAATAACGACAAACCAATTAAATTGGTAATTTATCATTTTTGATATATCTCAAGCCCAACACACCATTTCAACATTCCGAATGCAGCAATGGCCGAATAGCGCAGACTCTATATCAAAAATACCATTTTGAATGGTTAAAAATTCTTGCGGTGTTCGTCGACCACACCGCAACGGTTCAGGGACGTACCGTCAACACCCATTCGGCCAGCGCTTTGAGCTCCTCTGGCGCCAGACTGCTGTGTGGGGGCATGGGCACCCGACCAAATTTGCCACGCGAGCCATGTTGAATTGACTGTGCCAAGGTGGCAGCAGCGTCTTTGTCGCCTTGGTATTTCTCGGCGATGGTGGCAAATGCGGGTCCCACCACCTTTTCGGCGTTCGCGTGGCAGGAATAACAGCCATTGGCTTTCGCGGCTTCGCTCATGTCTTTGGCCTGAGCGCCAGACCACAGCATGCTGCCCGCCAACAGCCCGAGGGTAATAAAGTGTTTCATTGCACCAGACTCCAAACCACAAAAAAGCCACCCCTAGGCAAGCCCAGCCAACACGCTGGAACCCCGGGGTGGCTCACCCACATCACTTCAGCAGCTTGAAGGTCCAGACCGAACCGCCCTGCTCCAGAAAGTTGACCTTTTTGGCCACTTCGCCACCCCACAGCGGCACCGCCCCCCCCCAGCCAGACACCACCGAGACGTATTGCTCGCCGTCCTGCGTCCAGGTGATGGGAGGCGCCACAATGCCGGAGCCGGTTTGGAACTGCCAGACCACTTTGCCGGTTTTGGCGTCAGCGGCTTTCAGATAACCCTCTGGCGTGCCCCAGAACACCAGATCGCCGGCGGTGAGCACACCGCCCCAGAGCGGCGCTTCGTTCTTGACTTCCCACTCAATCTTGCCGGTCTTGGGGTTGACCGCACGCAGGGCGCCGATGTAGTCGTCGTACAGCGGCTTGATGGTGAAGCCTGCGCCCAAATAAGCCGCGCCTTTTTTGTAGGTGACCGGCTCGTTCCAGATCTCCATGCCCCATTCGTTGGACGGCACATAGAACAGACCCGTCTTGGGGCTGTAGGCCATGGGCATTTGGTTTTTGCCGCCCAAGAAGCCTGGCGCCGCAAACACCGACTTGCCTTTGGCGCCATCGCCACCCGCACCCGTAGGGTCGCCCGGGCGGTTGTCAGGCACAAAGTTGGGGCGACCGGTCTTGAGGTCGATGCCATTGGCCCAAGTGGTTTTGGTCACAAAGGGGAAGGCGTTTTGCAGCTTGCCGTTGGCCGCGTCGATCACGTAGAAGTAACCGTTGCGATCGGCCTTGCCGCCCATGCGCTTGCCGTCCATCTCAAAGGTGACAAACTCATTGGTGCCGTCAAAGTCCCAGCCGTCGTTGGGTGTGCCTTGGTAGTGCCACACGATCTTGCCGGTTTTGGGATCGATGGCCACGGTGGATGCGGAGTACAGGTTGTCGCCCTTGCGCAGGTGGCTGTTCCACGGACCAGGGTTGCCCGTGCCAAAGTAGGCCAGACCGGTCTTGGGGTCGTAGGTGCCGCCCATCCAGGTGGCGGCGCCGCCGGTTTTCCACATTTCACCAGGCCAGCTGGCGTTGGTGGTGCCCGTGATGCCGTTTTCTTTGCCATCCTTGTAGCCCATGTGGCCTTCCACCACCGGACGGGTCCAGACCATCTTGCCGGTTTTGGGGTCGCGGGCTTCGACGCGGCCCACCACACCAAATTCGCCGCCGGACACGCCGGTCAGCAGCAGGCCTTGGGCAATCAGCGGTGCAGCGGTGTAGCTGTAGCCCGCAGCGTAATCGTCGATTTTCTCGCGCCAGACGACCCGCCCCGTCTCTTGGTTGAGCGCCACCAGCTGGGCGTCGAGTGTTCCGAAGATCACCAGGTTGTCATAGAGCGCAGCGCCCCGGTTGATCACATCGCAGCAGGGCATGATGCCCTCGGGCAGGCGGTGTTCGTATTTCCAGAGTTTCTTGCCCGTCTTGGCGTCCACCGCGTAAATGCGCGAATACGAGCCAGTGACAAACATTTTGCCGTTGTGCACCAGCGGCTGGCTTTGCTGGCCACGCTGCTTTTCGCCACCAAAAGACATGGACCAGGTGGGCACTAAGCGGTTGATGGTGCGTGCGTTGATGTCGGTGAGCGGCGAGTGGCGCTGGCCTTCCGGGCCTAAGCCAGAGATCAGCACATCGTTGGTGGTTTTGGCGTCGTTCTCGATCATCGCGTCGGTCACCTGGGCGCCGGCTTGGGCGGCGGCCATCATGACCATCAGGCTCAGTAGTTTGTGTTTCACGTCTTGTCTCCTGTTGTGCTCAGGTGTGGGGAATGGGCGATCGCCTCCACCTCCGGTGTTGGCAGACGGCAAGTGCGCAACTTCTGTGCCACACAAAAACCTGGGCCATCAGGCCCGGGTGTGGCGCGCTGTGGGGGTCCACGCCCCCCTGGTGGCGCAACACTGTTCAAAAATGGGGCAGTGGCTGTGTCACAGCCTCAGCGCTGCGCCGGTCTTTGCAACACCCGGCGCTCGAACACCGGATACCACTGGGTCAGGGTGCGTTGCCATTCGGCGGGGTTGGCTGCCCAACGCACAAACGCCGGGTCGATGGCTTGGTAGAGCACCTCATTGAGGTCGCTGCCACGTTCGGCTTCGCGCGCCATGGTGGCACTGGCCCAACGCAACCATTGCCGCGTCTGATCGGTGCCGTACAGGCCTGCGTGCACAGGACCGTGGCTGGGCACCACGGTCTGAAACTCCCCGCGCGCGTGCCATTGGCCCAGCGTGTCCAGCGCCGCTTGCCAGCGCACAAAGTCGGCGTGGGGCGTGGTGGGTGCGCGGTCGGCAAACACCAAGCCACCGGCAAACAGCACACCACTGCTGTGGTCGATCAGCACCAAGTCGTCGCCGGTGTGGCCGTCAAGGCGGCGCAACTCCAGATCGCGACCACCCAGCGTCCAGCGCCGGGGCGTCACCGCTTGGCTGGCGGGCGTGGATTCGGTGCCTTTCATCCAGTCGCCACACAGGCGGTACAGGTTGTCGGCGTAGGCCCCTCCCTCGGCCTGCATGCCCGCGATGCTGCCAGCCAAGGCCTGCACCGGCACCCCAGCCCAAGCCTGGTTACCAAAAAAATAATCTGGGTGCAGGTTCAGGTTGAGCACTTGCACCACCGGTTCGGCGGTGACTTGAGCGATAGCACGGCGCTGCTGCTCGCCGTACAAGCGCGAAGGCCCGGTGTTGACCACCACCACACCTGCGCCGGTAGCGATAAAGCCGGTGTTGATGATGTTGCACCCGTTGGCGCGGCTGAAATCGGCCACCGCGCCTTCGATCACCCACACGCCTGGAGCCAGCGCCCGGGGCTGCAGGTCGTAGTGCAGACGCTCAGCGTCGGGGCGCGCTTGGTGCGGCACACCCACGGTGGCAACCGTTGCCCCCGTCTGGGCCAGCGCCTCACCCAGCAACACACCCAGCGCCAAAGCGGCGCCGCTGAGCCACAGCGCCCACCGAATGGGGCTCGGTGGGCTTGGCGGCTCCTTGGGGGGCACAGGCGGCCTCATGCCCGCACCTCGCTGTCAATCGGGTTGCCGTTGTTGTCGCGGCCGGTGAGCCGCCACACCGGCCCAGACTGGGTGGGCAATTCAAAGGTGAGCAGTGGATTCTCGGACACCGGCTCGTGCAACTCCATGCGCCACAGCGGCTGGTCGGCGCTGTCGCGCAGCTCCAAGCGCTCGATGTAGAAGGCCGGAATGCCCGCCACCAGACCGGTGTCCATCGGGTGCATGATGCGCAGGCGCAGCCGGCGGCTGCCGTCGATCACGTTGTTGAACACCCGCGCCTGCACCTGGTTGAGGGTGCGGCTCCAAGAGCCATCGGCCCGTGTGGCGCCCGGCACGGTGCAGCCACCGCCCGAGGCCTGCACCCATGTGTGGCCCAAGTGCCAAGCGCCATCGCGGGTGCGCACAAACACGCGCAGCGGCGAGGCCTGCTCGAGCTTGAAGCGAAAGGCCAGCACCGGCAAGCTGCGCAGGGGTTCAAAACGCAGGATGTTGCGCACCGGGTTGCGGTCGGCCAGCACCAGCAGGTGGTCAATGCCTCCCCCCACATGCGCCAAGGCCCGCGCGTCGATCAGCACCGGCACGTTCATCGCGTCGTCCGCAAAGGTCGGGCCACGCACCAGCACCTCGGGCGCCAAGCGCACCGGCCCTTGGCCCACCACCGACTGGCGAATGCCGGGCCACTGCATCGAGCCCAGCGGGTCGCCACCAGTGGGATCGTCCTGCGCTTGCGCGCCGCGCGCCAGCCCGAGAGCCGACACCGCCGCCAGCCAGTGCCGGCGCGACCATGTGCCGTGTTCCATCACGCCGCCCCTTTTTGTTTCATCCAGCCGCGCTGGGGGTCGTAGCCCCACAGCGCCAACACAAAAAACACCGCCATGCAGCCCAGCACCACCGTGGCCGAGCCACTGTGCCATTGGCCCACCGAGGCAAAACGCATCGCCTCCACCGCGTGGGTGAAGGGGTTGACCTGCGCCAGCTGGTGGATCCACCACGCGCCCGACTCTTCAAGCTTCCACAGCGGGTAGAGCGCCGAGCTGATGAAGAACATGGGAAAGATCACAAAGTTCATGGTGCCGGCAAAGTTCTCCAACTGGCGCACATGCACCGACAACACCAGCCCCAGCGAAGCCAGCATCAGCGCGGCCAGCGCCATGGCCAGCAACAAAGCGGGCAAGGCGCTCCACGCCAGCGCCACCCCAAACAGCCAAGCCACCCCCAGAAACACCACCATTTGCACCAGCGACAGCACCGCCGCGCCGAGCAGCTTGAAGCCCAGCAGCACACCGCGTGGCAGCGGCGCGGTGAGCAGCAGGCGCATCACGCCCATCTCGCGGTCGTAGACCATGGACAGCGAGCTTTGCATGCCGTTGAACAGCGCCACCATCCCCAACAAACCCGGCAACATGTATTGGGCATAGGTGATGTAGGTGTCATAAGGCTCGACGATGGAGACACCAAACACGTTGTGAAACCCGGCAGTGAACACCACCAACCACAACAGCGGCCGCACCAGGGCCGAGCCCAGGCGCGAGGGCTGGCGCACAAAGCGCTGCAGCTCGCGCCCCACCACCGCGCGCAAGGCGCGCAGGGCGTGCACACCCCGACTGGGCGCATGAAAGGTCACAGGCGTTGCTGACACGCACTCTCCTTGGCTTCCATGCCCAGCGTATCCATCGGTTCGGTGGGATGCAAGACCCCTTCCATCGGCGCCAGCGTCAGCACACCATCGGCGTGAGCCAGAAACACCGGCTGGCGCAACTGGCCGTCCCACGACCGGAACGAGAGCTGCTTGCCCTTGAAGCCATCGAGCGTGATGGCCCCACTGCGCAATGCCTTGAGGTGCTCGGTCGGTGTGCCTTTGGGCTGGGCCAGCAGCGCGGCGGCAATGGCCCGACCAGCGATCCAAGCGGCCCAGTCTTGCCCGACCATAGGCTGGGTGGACTGGCGCCAGAACCGCCGGGTGAGCTGCGGCGCACCAAAACGCTCAAACTGGGTATGCCAGGCCAAGGCGGTCAAGCCGGCCGCACCGGCCACGGGGCGCGGCACATTGGTGGCGTAGGGCACGGTGCGGGCGAACTCGCCGTGGGCGTCGTTGACCACCACCACGTCGGCGTTGCGCTGGGCGGTGAGCAGGCGCACATTGCCCAGCTCGCGCTCACGCGGGTCGCCTGAGAGCTTGAACGGTTTTTGTTCGATCAGCTTCAAGCCAAACCGTTTGGCCGAACGCTCCAACGCCCGCTGCAACAAGGCATCGGCCGGCTCTGGCCCATTGAGCGCCAAGGCGTTGCCCCAGCGTTGGGCCACCAGGTATTGCACCAGCGCGTCGCTCAGCATGGCGCGGCTGGGGTAGGTGTGCAGCAAATGCCGGGCGCACTGGGCGCCGCGCAAGGCGTCGTCTTCGAGCGCGGTGTTGTAGACCACACTCGGCCCCAAAGCGGCGGGCGCTTGCTGCACCAGCGCGCTCAGCAAGGGGGCTGGCAGATCGGCCACCACATGGCCCACCTTGGCGGCTTTGAGTTCCTTGAGCGCACGCGGCACATCTGCCGCGTCATTCACGCTCACCCGCTTGATCTCCACCGCCAGACCGTTGGTGCGCAGCTCGTATTCCGAATCGGCCAGCCCCAAGCGCAAGCCCTCAGCGGCCCGACTCATGGGGTGGCCAGGGTAGGCGCGCTCCACCCGGCGCGGCGCGTAGCGTGGATCGCCATCGAGCGACACCACGCCCACCACGGTGGTGCTGGCCTGGGCCGTGGCGGCCACCAGACCCAGACCCACCACGATCCAGCGCCGCGCGCTCATCGCATCACCAGGGCCGAATGGGGCACCCGGCCGGCGGGCACGGTGCGCAAGGCCTTGGCGGTGGTGCCCGACACATCGACCAGTGTCATGTCGTCGGACAGCCCATTGACCACATACAAGGTGTTGCCGTCGGGGCTCAGGTCGACGTTCCAGGCGCGTTTGCCGGCCAGCACCAGCTGCTTGACCTGGCGGGTGGCCACGTCCACCTGCGCCACATGGCGCGCATGGCCCAACGCCACCCACATGGTTTTGCCGTCCTTGGACAACACCATGCCCACCGGCTGCACGTCGCCGTCTTTTACGCCCTTGACCTTGAACACGATGGTGTCCTTGACGGTGTGGGTGGTGGCGTCGATCACGCTGACCGAATTGCTCAGCTCGTTGCTGACCCAGACCTCTTTTTCATCGGCGGTGGGGGTGAAGCGGCGCGGGCGCTTGCCGACCTTGAGGTCTTTGAGCACTTTCTGGGTGTTGAGGTCGATCACATGCACCAAGTTGCCGACCTCGGAGGTGACATAGGCGATCTTGTCGTCGGGCGTCACATAAATGCCCTCGGGCTCGCCGGCCGCCGGCACCGAAAACTGGCGCTTGCCGGTTTTCATGTCGTAAGCGGCCATCACGTTTTCTTCTTCGATCGACACATAGACCACGCTCTGGTCGCGCTTGAAATCAAAAATTTCGGGGCTGTCGCCCAAGGCCATGCGGCCTTTGAGCTTGTTGGTAGCCACGTCGATCAGCCCCAGCTCGTTGCTGTTGCCACAGCACACATACAGGGTTTTTTTGTCCAAGCTCAACAGCAGATGTCGCGGCCGTTCACAGGCCGCAATTTCAGCGGTGCGCTCGCCCTTGCCATTGAACACATAGACCTTGTTGTCTTTTTCGCTGGACACGTAGACCGTGCCGCTGGCCTGCGCCCAGGCAGCCGCCTGCAAGCTCACCCCCAACATCACACCCAAAGCCAGGGGTGCCCATCGCTGCTTCATCGAGTTCATCGTCTTGTCTCCTAATGCCATGTGTCACACCTCACAGCCGAGGCGATCCATGCCCTGCAAATTCAATGCCAACTCATCGGGAACGGTTCTTGCTGATCTCGGGCACAGCACCCAGAACCCCCTCGGAGACAAGCCCCATGTCCAAGACAAGTCAATTGCCCATGCGCCGCCGAGACTGCCTGTGCCTCGGCTTGGCCACGTTGGCCAGTGTGGCGGCGCCGGCGTACGCGGCCCAGTGGCCCCAGCGGCACATCGACCTGATCGTGCCTTGGCCCGCCGGTGGCGCCACCGACCTCACCATCCGCATGCTGGCCGAAAGCATGGAGCGCAGCCTGGGCCAGCCGGTGATCGTGCGCAACAAACCGGGCGCCGGTGGCACGCTGGTGGCTCCAGCGCTCAAGGAGGCGCCACCCGACGGCCACACCATCGGACAAGTGCCGGTCACGGTTTACCGCCATGCGCTCATGCGCCAGGTGGATTGGGACCCGGTGCGCGATCTGCAGCCCATCATCCAAGTGTCGGGCACCACCTTTGGGCTGCTGGTGCCGGCCGACAGCCCCTTTCGCAGTCTTGCCGATCTGATCGCTTGGGCGCAGCAGCACCCGGGCAAGCTCACCATGGGGTCCACTGGCATTGGCACCACACCCCACTTGGCGATGGAAGAAATCCTGCTGGACCACCAGGTGCGTTATGTGCATGTGCCCTACAAGGGCACCGCCGACCAGATGCTGGCATTGGCCTCGGGTCAGCTCATGGCGGGCATGAATTCGACCGGTTTTGCGCCCTGGGTAGAGCAGCGCAAAATCCGCCTACTGGGTGTCACCAGTGCCCAGCGCAGTCCGCGCTGGCCCGATGTGCCTACGCTGCGCGAACTGGGTTTTCCCAAAGCGGTTTACACCTCCCCGTGGGGCATGGCAGCGCCGCGTGGCACAGCGCCCGAGGTGATTGCGCGCTTGCACGACGCGATCCGCCAAGCGGCTTTTGAAGAACGCCACCGCCAAGCGCTGTACGGCTACGATCAACATCTGGAATACCTCAACACCGAGCAATACCAGCGCGCGGTGCTCACCACCGTGGAGCACGAGCGGGCGCTGCTGCAGCGCATGAACCTGCTGGCCAAAACCCCGTAAGAAGCACGCCACACATGACCAGTGACCCTGCCCTGATCGCCGAAGGCCTGCACAAACATTACGGCCGTGTCCCTGCGCTGCAAGGGGTCGATATCCGTTTGTTGCGCGGGCAGTTTTGTGTGTTGCTTGGGCCCAATGGCGCGGGCAAATCCACCCTGATGCAGTTGCTCACGGGCCTGTTCAACCCCGACCAAGGCAGCGTGGTAGTCGGTGGTGTTGCCATGGCAGAACAACCTTCGCGCGCCTTGGCCCAACTGGGGGTGGTGTTTCAGCAAAGCGCGCTTGACTTGGACCTGAGCGTGCAAGCCAACCTGCTGTTCCACACCGACCTGCACGGCCTGCCCAGGCGCGAGGCGATGGCGCGCATCGAAGCCCTGTTGCCGACGCTGGGCCTGAGCGATCAACTCCAGGCCACGGTGCGCACGCTCTCGGGCGGCAATCGGCGCAAGGTGGAACTGGTGCGCGCCTTGCTGCACCGGCCAGCGGTATTGCTGATGGACGAAGCCACCGTGGGCCTGGACCCCGGATCGCGCCAGCAGCTGCTGCAATCGGTACACCGGCTGTGCCGCGAGCAAGGCACAGCGGTGCTGTGGGCCACCCATTTGCTGGAAGAGGCCGAAGGCGCAGACCACTTGCTGCTGCTGAGCAAAGGCGAGGTGCGCTACACCGGCACCGTGAGCGACTTTGTACAGGCGCGGGGCGGCGGAGATTTTGCGCAGGCGGCCATGCGGGTACTGGGTGCAAACACGTGATTGGTCTGTTTTTGACGCCATACACACACCGCTCAGCACCTGCCTTCCAACGCGTCGACCAGCGCAGGCCCCAAAGTTTGTATCAGCACCTTGACGCGCATGGTGTTGCGCAAGTCCTGGTGGGTGATGAGCCACAAGGGCGTGCGCAATGCGCTGATCACGTCCGACAAACGTTCAATCTCCGGGCAACTGCGTTCCACAAAGGTGGGCAGCAGGGCAATACCTAGGTTGGAGCGCAACATGGCCAACGCGTGATCGAAACCGTCAACCCGAATGGCGACCGAACTATCGGGCACATGGTCTTCGAGCCAACGGTCAAACTTCAGGTCACGGGCGTCGCGTTCGAAAGTAATCCAGCGGCGTTCTTGGATCAGACGCGACAAAGACATCGTGCTCGACATACGTCCCTGCTGACGCAAGCCGTACACCGCGAAATCCAATTGCGCAAGTTGTCTTCCGACCAGCCATTCCGGCACGTGATCGGTATGCGTCCGGCAAACCCATCTTGAATCGAGCGCGGTAATCGAGGATCGTCCCC
>CAZYUD010000010.1:0-120904 GCA_964650505.1 uncultured Hydrogenophaga sp. | reverse complement strand
CTGTCGACGCCTGATCATCGGTCTCAGTCGACCTGGGTTTGCCGGACGCTTACCGTGATCGCTCACGCGAATGGCCACATCGGCCTCACGCCGAGCGAGGCTGAAACGATTGCGTGAAGCGGTGAACTCGAGTGTGACCTCGGGATAAGCCACAGCGAACTCGCGCAGCACAGGCGGCAGCAGGTGGCTCACCAAAATACCCGCCGCCGTGACGCGAACATGACCGCTGGGACGCAAGTCTTGCCCCATCACTTTGAGTTTAGCTTGTTGGGCCAAAGGCGCCATGGCCAGAGCAGCCTCCATCAACTCCATCCCGGCCTCGGTTGCTTTGCAGTGGCCGCGAGTCCGGTCAAACAGCCGCACCTTCAGCCGCGTTTCAATGGCAGCAAGCTTGCGCAACAAAGTCACATGCGACATGGCCATAGCCTCGCACGCCTTGGACAGTTGTCCGATCTGCGCCACCACCAACACCAGACGAAAGTCGCTCCAACTCAAACGCGTATTGAGCAAAAGGCTTGTGCCAGCAGCGCGGTTGAGTGCATCGGACTCTGAGTTTTTCATTTTTGTAAAACTGAATTGAAAAAATAGTATTCGTATTATCCAAAATGAAAAAGTAGCATGGATGCAGTTGGACATTTGCCAAAAGAAACACCCATGGAACGATTCACGCAATGGAGCGCATGGCTTATCGTGGCGCTGAGCCTGGCCTTCGCCGCCCTGAACTGGTCGGCACTGAGCGCCATGACCACCATCGATTTGCTTCTGATGGAGATACAGGTGCCCATGGGCGGCCTCCTACTCGGGCTGATTGCGCTGCTGAGCGGGGTATTTTTGTTGGCCACCATGTACAGCCGCATTGGCGCACTGATGGAGTCGCGTCGCCTGATGCAAGAGCTGCGCGCGGCCCGAGAAACGGCCGATCAAGCCGAGGCTTCCCGCATGGAAGCGCTGCAACGGGTGATGCTCAGTGAGTTTCGCCTGCTCAACGAGCGCATCTCCAAGTTGAGCGATGCACACACACAGCCGGTCAAGCTGCCTTGATCGCACCAGCCGCCCATGGTGTGCGTGAACCACGCCAACCAGCCGTATCCACGGCCCAGGCAGCGCGCCCTTCGCATGGCTGACGACCTGCACCCACAAATACCCCTTTTTTTACCGGAGCAGACATTGATGCCTTATCCCATCCAAACCCCCATCCTTTTGTCAACCCTGCAAAGAGCACGCCGCCTGCCCCGCGGCGTGCCGAACGCAGCCGTGCTCAGCGCCGCGCTGCTGCTGGTAGCGTGCGCCAGCCCTGCACCGGCGCCAGTAGAAGCCCTGACACATGCGCGCGCGGCGCTGACGCAAGCCGAAGCCGCTGGCGCCAATCAATTGGCGCCAGTGGAACTGCTCAGCGCTCGCGAGAAGCTGAACAAAGCCGATACCGCCGTGCGCGAGCAACGCTTTGCTGACGCCAGGCGCCTGGCCGACGAGGCCACGGTAGACGCCCAATTGGCAGAACGCACCGCGCGCGTGCAGCGGGCACGTCAGGCGACAACCGAAATGCAACGATCCAACGCCACGCTGGAAGCGGAGATCAACCGATCCAGCAAGCGCTAAAACGCGCCATCTGCCCAGACGAGCGCTGCGCCAGCCCGAGCCAGCCTCTGTTGTTCATTCCATGCCTCAAACACCATGAAAAAATACACATCCCTTCCCACCCTGCGACTGGCGTTGCTTCCCGCATTGACTGCCGCACTGATGGCATGCGCCACGTCTGCACCCACCAATCCGGCATTGACCGAAGCCCAAGCGCTGTACCAAAAGGCCGCCGCCGACGCCGATGTGGCCCGCAGCGCTCCTCTAGAACTGCAGGCCTCACAAAACGCCCTGAACCAAGCAGAGGCTGCGCTCAAAGCCGGCGAAGACTCCGTCACGGTAGACCACCTGGCCTACTTGGCCCGCCAGCGCGCCACCACCGCACTGCGGGCCGGAGAAATCGCCCGTGCCGAGCGCGAAGTGACAGAAGCGGGTCGCGAACGCGAGCGCATGTTGCTGGCAGCCCGCACCCGCGAAGCTGAAGCCAGCACAGCAGCGGCGCTGAAAGCACGTGCGCAAGCCGAACAAGCCAAACAACAGGCGGAACAAGCGCTACAGCAAGCCCAGAAGGACCGGACCCAAGCCGAGCAAGCACGCCAAGAAAGCGAACAACAACTCGCCGCCGCAGAAGCGGCTCGCGCCAAAGCCGCCAAGCTGCAAAAAGAATTGACGGACCTGCAAGCACAACAAACCGATCGTGGCATGGTGCTGACATTGGGCGATGTTCTGTTTGATACCGGCCACGCACAGCTCAAGGCAGGCGCCTCCAGCACGGTCGAGCGCTTGGCCGAATTTCTGCGTAACAACCCAGAGCGCACGGTGGCGATCGAAGGCCATACCGATTCGGTGGGCAGCCAGAAATACAACGAAGCGCTATCGCAGCGCCGTGCCGACGCCGTGCGGATGGCCCTGATCGAAAGAGGCACAGAAGCCAACCGGGTGACGACCAAAGGCCTAGGCAAAGCCCAACCCGTGGCAAACAACAACACCGCCGAAGGCAGACAGCGCAATCGCCGCGTGGAGATAGTGATATCCCACGGCACCTGACCCATATCGAGCGTCGCCGGCAGCGGCGCTCAAGCTCCTATCTTGCGGCTGTGGCTATGCCCATGCCGCAGCATGATTTTTTGGAAAACAACATCGCCCACACAGGGCGCTCAATGCAATGACCCAGGAGCTCAACCTTCTGCTGGACCAGCTGATCGGCTGGCTGGCCAAGCCGCTGATCACCTTAGGAACAAGTTCGATCAACCTGGGCACGCTGGTGGCTGGTTTGGGCTTCATTGTGGGCGTCTGGTGGGTGGCTGGCTTCGTTGAACGAACCATCATCCGCGTCGCGCTGCTGCGCGCCAGCGAAGTGGGCAGCACAGCCAATGTGCACATCCTCAGCCGTGTTGTGCGCTACGTCATCTGGATTGTCGGGAGCCTGATTGGTCTCAACGCGATTGGCCTCGACTTGACCACCGTCGCTCTTCTGGGAAGCGCGTTGGCGGTGGGCTTGGGCTTTGGGCTGCAAAACATCTTTGCCAACTTCGTCGGCGGCTTGGTGATCTTGGCCGAACGTGTGTTGAAGGTCGGCGATTTCGTCGAACTCGAGTCGGGCATTCGCGGCCATGTCAAAGAAATCGCGATGCGCTACACCCGCATCACCACCAACGATGCCATGGATATCTTGGTGCCCAACTCCGAGTTCAGCAACGGACAGGTCATCAACTGGACATACGACACGGCTTTTCGCCGCGTGCGTGTTCCCTTCGGGGTGTCCTACACCGTACCCAAAGAGAAGGTGCTGGACGCCGGCATGGCAGCGGCACATGCCGTGCCCGGTGTGCTCAGCCAAGAAGGGCGCGAACCCACTGTGTGGCTCGTCGGCTACGGCGCCAACTCAATGGACTACGAACTGGTGGTTTGGGCCAACCGCGAACTCACCACCCGCCCAGCCCTGACCCATGCCAAGCTTATGTGGGCGCTCGACACGGAATTGGTGCGCCGAGGCATCGAAATTCCATTCCCACAACGCGATCTGCACATCCGCAGCGGCACGCTGAACGTGCATCTGTCCAAAGCCCAAGGATCTGCGCTTGAGACGGCACCTGCGCCGTGACCCGATGCATGTACCTCCTGCAGTTGGCGCGGGCGCTGGCGTTGACACACGGCTGTGCCCGCGCGCCTTAAGAATGCGCCAAATGTCGTGCCTGAAGTAAATCATTCGGTACCGATTTGGGTGATGGCAGCGAACGCTGTGCCCGGGTCCCCGACCGATGGCGGCAAGGGCCCCAAAATGCGCAAATGCGCGCTGGACGAGACCGGCAAAAACTCGGTCACACCTTGCACCAAATCCAAAATGGCGGCTTCCCACCAGCCCATGCCTGCGCTCATGAGGCAGCGCCGGGCTCACGGGCCAATGAAACAAAGCCCAAGGCCTGGGACAGGGCTTGGGCTGCGAATGAAAAAACAGGGCTTCTGCGCATGGTGCGCGATTATAGGGAGCCAAGATCTTTCATGACCACAGGCTCAATGTGCGCCCATTCTTCGTCGGTAAACAAACGCGAGCGCGTGTGAAACGCTTTGCCCGTGTTGCCCTCCAAAGAAAAGGTGCCGCCCGAGCCTTCGATCACGTCCAAGATGAGTTGGGTGTGCTTCCAATACTCGTACTGCGATTTGCCGATGTAGAACGGCACACGCGCGAGTTCACCCAAACACACGTCGTACGGGCCAATCGTGAGATCGCCCGGCAAGTAGCAGTTGGCGGCGCTGTTGTCGCAGCAGCCGCCACTTTGGTGAAACATCAAGGCCCCGTATTGGGCCTTGAGTTCCTCGATCAAGGCCAACGCCTTCGGCGTGGCCACGACACGATCAACCATGCTCAGAAGAAGCCCAGTTTGTTTTCACTGTAGCTGACCAAGAGGTTTTTGGTCTGCTGGTAGTGGTCCAACATCATCTTGTGGGTTTCACGACCGATGCCGGACTCTTTGTAACCACCGAAGGCCGCGTGGGCAGGGTATGCGTGGTAGCAGTTGGTCCACACACGCCCGGCCTTGATGGCGCGGCCCATGCGGTACGCGACGTTGCCGTTGCGGCTCCACACACCCGCACCCAAACCATACAAAGTGTCGTTGGCGATTTCCAGGGCTTCGGCTTCGTCCTTGAAGGTGGTCACGGCCAACACGGGGCCAAATATCTCTTCTTGGAAAATGCGCATTTTGTTGTGGCCTTTGAACAAGGTGGGCTGAACGTAGTAGCCGCCTTCCAAGTCGCCACCCAAATGGGCTTGCGCGCCACCGGCCAAGACTTCAGCGCCTTCTTGCTTGCCCAGATCCAGGTAAGACAAGATCTTGGTCAGCTGCTCTTTGGAGGCTTGCGCGCCCATCATGCTGTCGGTATCCAGCGGGTTTTGGTGCTGGATGGCGGCCACGCGTTTCAAGACACGCTCCATGAACTTGTCGTAGATGCTCTCTTGAATCAAAGCGCGCGATGGGCAGGTGCACACCTCGCCTTGGTTGAACGCGAACAGCACCAAACCTTCGATCGCTTTGTCGAGGAAGCCATCGTCTTTGTCCATGATGTCGGCAAAGAAGATGTTGGGCGACTTGCCGCCCAGCTCCAATGTGGCGGGAATCAGGTTGTTGGCGGCGGCTTGTGCAATGACGCGGCCGGTGGAGGTCGAACCGGTGAAAGCGATCTTGGCGATGCGCTTGCTGGTGGCCAACGGCATGCCGGCTTCGCGGCCATAACCGTTGACGATGTTGAGCACGCCTGGGGGCAACAAGTCGGCGATCAACTCAGCCATGATCAGGATGGAAATGGGGGTGGATTCAGCGGGCTTGAGCACCACGCAGTTGCCCGCACCCAGCGCAGGCGCCAGTTTCCAAGCGGCCATCAGGATGGGAAAGTTCCAAGGAATGATCTGACCCACCACGCCCAAGGGCTCCTGGATGTGATACGCCACGGTGTTCTCGTCCAAGTTGGAGAGCGCACCTTCTTGGGCCCGCACACAACCGGCGAAATAGCGGAAGTGGTCCACGGTGAGGGGAATGTCGGCGTTGAGGGTTTCGCGGATCGCTTTGCCGTTGTCCACGGTCTCAGCGTAGGCCAACAGCTCCAGGTTGGCTTCGATGCGATCGGCGATTTTGAGCAAGATGTTGCTGCGTGTGGCCGCATCGGTTTTTCCCCATGCATCGGCTGCCGCGTGGGCGGCGTCCAAGGCCAAATCAATGTCTTCTGCGGTGGAGCGCGCGGCTTGTGTGTAGACCTTGCCACTGACGGGTGTGATCACGTCAAAGTACTGGCCTTTGACGGGTGCAACCCATTTGCCACCGATGAAGTTGTCATAGCGGGGCTTGTACTGAATTTTGGCGCCGGCTTGGCCTGGTGCTGTGTAGATCATCTGTCGTCCTCTTGCAAAATGGTGTTGAAAGTGAATAGCCTTCCAAAGGCTGCGACACACACCACAACATCCGTGCCACATGTGACCGACCGCAAAATGGCCGATGTGTGTTGCGCAATCGAACAACCGGCAGACACCTGTTGCCCACTGGAGCCAGTGCTGCTCCGCCTTGGTACGGAGATTTTTTTCATATGCTCGTCAAACACACCTTGTTGCTCGCCTTGGTCGCCGCGCCGCTGTCGCTCAAAGCCGCAGAGATTCAAATCGCAACCGACAGCCTGATGGTGGCGCCGCTCAAAAGCGTGGGCGCTGTGTTTCAGCGGCAGACCGGGCACACCCTCAAGATCACCGCAGAAGACAGCGCCACCCTGTTGCCCAAGGTGAAAAGCGGAACGTTCGATCTGTGGCTGGGGGTCAACGCCAAACAAGCCGAGGAACTGGAGAAAGAAGGCCTGGCCGAGGCCAATGGGCGCTTTGTCTATGCCCAAGGCAAGCTGGTGCTGTGGTCAAGCAACATCAGCCGGGTGGACGCCAACGGTTCCGTGCTAGGGCGTGCCCACATCCGCAGCGTCGCGGTGGTGGCGCCCGACAAAGACCCCCATGGCCAAGCCACCGCG
This sequence comes from uncultured Hydrogenophaga sp., assembly GCA_964650505.1. Taxonomy (GTDB): domain Bacteria; phylum Pseudomonadota; class Gammaproteobacteria; order Burkholderiales; family Burkholderiaceae_C; genus Hydrogenophaga. The sequence continues at coordinate 114,322 of CAZYUD010000010.1, read as the reverse complement.
CAGTTGCTGGACACCTTGAACATGGCACAACGGCTGGCGCCCAAGCTCCGACCCGCCGACAGCTTGGCGCAAGCGCTGGAAGCCGCACGCACCGAGCGAGTGGACTTGGCTTTTGTCACCCTGGCCCAGGTGCTGCAGCGCGGGCGGGTCGCTGCCGGCTCGGTGTGGGTGGTGCCCACCGCGATGTACCCCAAGCTGAACTACGAAGGCGTGTTGCTCAAATCGGGTGCGCAAAAAGACGCGGCCAAGGCCTTGGTGCAGCTGCTGCTGAGCCCCGAGGGGCAGAGCCGGATCAACCGGTTTGGATTTGGGCCTTGAGCAGCGCAGGGTTTACTTGGCGGCGTTCGGGAAGAACAGCTGCTCGCCACCGATCTTGTAGCTGGCGATGGCCGCTTGACCGGCGGACCCGACGATCCAGTCCACAAACCGCTGACCTTCGGCGGTTTTGACCTGCGGGTGTTTGGCGGCGCTCACCAGCATGATGCCGTATGGGTTGAACAGGCGCTGGTCGCCCTCGACCAACACGGTCAGGTCGGCGCGGTTCTTGAAGTTGAGCCAAGTGCCACGGTCGGCCAACACATACGCGCCGCTGCTGGAGGCGATGTTGAGCGCAGGGCCCATGCCACAACCACACTCTTTGTAGCCGGTGCCTTTGTTGGCATCGGTGTCGGTCATTTTCCAGAAACGCAGCTCAGCGGCGTGGGTGCCGCTTTTGTCGCCGCGCGAAATAAAGGGGGCGTTGGCACCGGCCAGTTTTTTCATGGCCGCGACAATGTCCTTGCCCTTGGTGCCAGCGGGATCGGCCTTGGGGCCAATCAGCACAAAGTCGTTGTACATCACCTCGTGGCGCTTGGCGGAAAAGCCATCGGCGACAAACTTCTCCTCGGCCACTTTGTCGTGCACAAACAGCACGTCGGCATCGCCACGGCGCGCCATGTCGATGGCTTGCCCAGTGCCCAGCGCCACCACCTTCACGTCGATGCCGCTGGCCTGCTTGAACTGCGGCAGGATGTGGCCAAACAGGCCTGATTGCTCGGTTGACGTGGTGGACGCCACCACGATGCTGGTCTGCGCCCAGGCAGCCGAGCCGAGCACCAACCCAGCGACCAGCGCGCCGGATTTTGCGAGCGCCAGTGCCTTGGCCAGGGCGCCACCGATCAGGCTTTGCCGGTCGGTAGGTGCCGCCCCCTTGAGGGGGTCGCGCGCAGCGCGGCGGGGGTGGGTCATCATCGTGTTCATGCGGTTTCTCCTTGTACAAACGCAAGAGCCTCTGGCGAGCGGGATGCCAACCAATCGGCGTTGAAAAAATCGTTGATGGGCGCGTCCACCAGCACCCGACCGGCCTCTAGGCACAACACCCGGGTGGCCAGCCGTTTGACCTGGCCCAGATTGTGGCTGGCCCACATCAGCGCCGGCGCTGGCCGCTCGGTGGACCCGGGTTCGCTGGCGAACTGGGCGATCAGCGCCTCCACCTCGCGCTTGGCGTGCGGATCTAGGCTGGCGGTGGGCTCGTCGAGCAGCCACAGATCGGGCTGGGTGGCCCAGGCGCGGGCCAAGGCCACACGCTGCTGCTGGCCGCCCGAGAGTGCGCGGCCGTTGCGCGCGGCCACATCGGCCAAACCCACGCGCTGCAGCGCCGTCAGCGCACGCTCGCGCGCATCGCGCCACGGGGTGCCACGCAGCCAAAGGCCCAAAGCCACGTTGCTCTGTGCGCTCATGCGCATCAGGTGTGGGCGCTGAAACAGCATGGCTTGGCGCACACCAGGCGCGGTGTGTACCACACCCGCAGACGGCGTTTGCAAACCGTGCACACAACGCAGCAGGGTGCTTTTGCCACTGCCGTTGGCGCCCACCAGCGCTACGCGCTCACCCGGTGCCACCGCCAAGCTCACCTCGCGCAAGGCCAACACCTGCGCCGCCGAACCGAGCCGCACCGACACCTGATCCAAAGTCACCAGCGCGGCGCTCATGCGGGCACTCCCGGCAGCGGCTGGGTGTCCACACGCTCGCGCCAACGGCGCAGGGCGCTCACCATCGCATTGAGCAACAAGACCACGCTCAACAACACCACACCCAGCCCCAAGGCCAGTGGCAGATCACCCTTGCTGGTCTCCAGCGCAATGGCGGTGGTCATGACACGGGTGAAGCCATCGATGTTGCCGCCCACCATCATCACCGCCCCCACCTCGGAAATGGCCCGGCCAAAAGCGGTGATCACCACGGTCAGCAAGGCGTAGCGTTCGTCCCAGGCCAGCAGCACCGAGCGCATGGCGGTGCCCGCGCCCAGCGAACGCAGCTGTTCACCATGGTGGTGATCGGCGTCCTCGATCACCTGACGCGTCAGTGCTGTGACCACCGGCACCACCAACACCACCTGCGCCAGCACCATGGCGGGAAAGCTGAACAACCAGCCCAAAAAACCCAAGGGGCCAGAACGCGACAGCAGCAGATAAATCACCAAACCCACCACCACCGACGGCAAGGCCAACAAGGTGTTAAGCACCGTGAGAACCGCCCCGCGTCCGGCAAAGCGCGAGACCCCCAGCCAAGCGCCCAGCCACAAACCCACCGCACACCCGATGGCGGTGGCGGTGGCGCTGACGGCCAAAGAACGGCCGACGATGACCCACAGGGTCGCATCGCCCGACAGCACCAATCCCAACGCGGTGCGCAGGCTTTCGCTCCAAGTATTCATTGCGCCGCAGCATAAAGCCTGGGATTGGGTCTCCCCGTACGGGATTGCGCGGTATGAAATGAAATTCATACGCAAAGCTCAGGCACACTCATGTCCTATGAAACCGGTGGAACTGTCCTACGCTTGGGGAGGCTCGGCCGCCCTGCCTGCCCGGGGCTCGGCCCTGTTGCGCAACCCAATGATGGACGTGCTGCAAGCGGTGCGCGATCAGGGCTCAATCTCGGCCGCTGCGCGCGCCATTGGCCTGTCCTACCGGCATGTGTGGGGGCAGTTGCGCGCCTGGGAACAAGAAGTGGGCCACGAGCTGATCGTCTGGGAGCGCGGCCAAGCGGCTCGGCTCTCGCCTTTTGGCCAACGCCTGCTCAACGCAGAACGCCTCGCGCAAGCGCGGCTGGCGCCCCAGGTGGAGCATTTGCGCGCCGAGCTGCAACAGGCTTTTGCCCGCGCGATTGAAATGGCGGCCCAAAGCAGCAGCGAAACCATTGCGCTCTACGCCAGCCACGACCACGCCTTGAGCGCGCTGCAGGCACATTGCGCCGCCAGCGATGCCCCGGCGCTGCCGCGCCTGCATTTGGACATCCGCTTTTGTGGCAGCGTGGACGCGATCCGCGCGCTCAACGAAGGCCGCTGTACCCTGGCCGGTTTTCATGTGCAGCCGGTGTGCCCGGCGGGCGGCTTGTCGGCCCGCACCTACAAACCCTTGCTCAAACCCGGGCTGCACAAAATCATCGGCTTTGCGCGCCGCTCACAAGGTTTGATGCTGGCACCTGGCAACCCCTTGGGCCTGTACGGTTGGGCCGACGTGGTGCGCACCCAAGCGCGCTTTGTGAACCGGGCGCGCGGCACCGGCACCCGCTTGTTGCTCGAAGAGCTGCTGCAGTCCGAGGGATTGGCTTTGGCGGCGCTCAACGGCCACGACCGCGAAGAAAGCTCCCACGCTGCCGTGGCACAAGCCGTGGCCAGTGGTGGCGCCGACGTGGGGCTGGGTTCGCACATGGCGGCGGCCGACCTGGGGCTGGACTTTGTGCCACTGGCTGAGGAGCGTTACGCCCTGGTGTGCTTAAAGGCCTCGCTCGACACCCCCGCCATGGGGCATTTGCTGGCCCATTTGCGCAGCGCCGCGTGGCGCCAGCGTTTGCAGTCGCTCACCGGCTACCTGCCCGACCACAGCGGCGAAGTGGCCGCCATGAAGCGCCTGCTGCCCTGGTGGTGAGAAGCGCTCAGCGCGGTGGCCAGAAGCGCTCGCGGTTGCGCTCGTGCACGGCCTGGATGCGCTGCGCCGCCTCGGTTGGGGACATGGTGCCGTTGATCACATTGACATTGGCGTTCCACAGCTCTTCTTCCATCGGCGGGAAGTAGCGGTTCATGCCGTGGGCGTTGAGGCGGATGGTGGTCTGGCAACGCTGTGTCCAAGACCGCATTTCGGTCGCCACCGGGTCGCTCAACGGGCTGTCGTGTGGCGCCAAGGGATAAAACCCCGCCATGGAGGTGGTGAGCAACTGGCGAAATTCGGCCGAGGCCAACCAGCGCATGAACACCATCGCCTGGGCTTTGCGGGGCGAATGTGTGTTGACGCCCATGGCCATGTCCGGGTGGGCCGACACCTGGCAGGGATCGCCCTCGGACACCGTGGTGGGCGCAAACGCCGCAAACGGCACCACCCGGCGCTGACCGGGAAACTGGGTTTCGCGCAAGAACGGCAGGTCCCAAGAGCCGGTGGGGTACATCGCGGCACCACCGGTGGCAAACAACAGGCGCGCGTCGGCGTTGCCCATGTCGCGGTGGCCGGGCGGCAGAAAGGGCGTCAGCTCGGCGAGCCAGCGCCAGGCGCTCAGATAGGGGGCATCGGTGAAGCGCTCCCGTCCCTCCAACAAGGCCATGCGCCCAGCCTCACCGCGCCAAAAGCTCGGCCCCATGCCGGTGAACATCACCTGGGTGGCTTCCCAGCGATCGGCGGTGCCCATGGCCAGCGGCACATAACGCCCATCGCGCAGCACCTGTTGCCACACGGCCTTGAGCTCGTTGTGGGTGCGTGGCACGCTCAGACCCAAGGTGTTGAAGATCTCGGTGTTGTAGAGGTAGCCGTGGGTCACAAAGGCCAGCGGCAAACAATAGGTGTGTTGGCCATCGTCGCTGCTCCACGGCAGGCGAGCCGACGCGGCCAAGGGCGCCAGCAGATCGTGCGGCAAAGGCTCAAAGTAGCCGCGTTGGTAAATCTTGTTGGATTCGTCAAACGGCCTGCAGGCGATCAGGTCACCGGCGCGGCGGTTGCTCAGCCGGTCGTTGAGGCGACCGTCGTAGGCCAAGGGGTGCTCTGGCCGGAACTCGACCCGGATATTGGGGTGACGGGCGCGGAAGGCGGGCAATAAATACTCGTCCCAGATCACCTGATCTTCGGACCGCCAACTCTCAATGATCAGCGCATCGCTGGCCCAAACGGGCGACACCAACACCAGTGCCGCCAAGCACCAGCACCATGTGCGCCACACCATACCCCACCACATGCTGTCTCCTTATGCCCCATGATTTAGCCTCTATAAGCATACTGCCAAAAGGGGTATAAATCATCAGATATGACAGAACAAAGCAGTAAAAATCTATCTGATTTTGGACTCAGAAAGCTTCCTTTTCGGCTTCCAAATAGGCCAAGCTGGTGTATTTGCCGATATTCGCTTCAAAGCCATCCATGGTCTTGGCGCGGCTGGCGACACGCGGGTCTTTGAGCACCAAGTCTTTGGCTTGGTCCATGGGCACGCCTTGTTCGACGGCCTGCACACACGGCTCCCAAATGCCTTTGAGGAAGGTGCCGTAGGTGTCCAGCATGTCGCGCCCTGGCCGACCGTGCCCAGGCACCCAAAGCTGCGGGCCGGTGGCCTTTTGCAGCGCCTCGTAGTATTTGAAGGTGCCGGGGTAGGAACCGTCGTCGATGTTGGCGATGCGGTTTTCCATCGCGATGTCGGCCACATAGGTGAGCTTGTCTTGCACCACCTCCACACTCAGGTCAGAAGGGGTGTGGGCTTTGCCGTAGAAGTGCATCTTGAGCTGCACATCGCCGTAATCAAACACCTGACCGTGCTCCACCGTGCGGTTGGGCGCCACCACCTTGGTGCCCATGGTGGACTGGTTGGTCCAGCGTTCCATCAGGCTGCGCCACAGATTGCCTTCGTGTCCGGCGATTTGCTCGCGGCTGTAGGCCAAAGCGTGGATCGGCAAGTCCGCACCAAAGGCCTCGGCAAACGCGTGGTTGCCCAGCCAATGGTCACCGTGGTAGTGGCTGTTGAACACCGCCACCACCGGCTTGGGCGTCACGGTTTTGATCATGCGGATCGCCATTTGGCCGATCTGCAGAGAAGCGCCGCTGTCGAGCACCACCACCCCATTGGCCGTCACCACAAACACGATGTTGGCCATCAGGCCGAAATTGTCCTGAGTGGGGAAACCGTCTTTGGCGTAAATCATCCACACATGGGGCGAGAGCTGCTGCGGCGCCACATTGGGCACCGGCGGACCTTCAATAAAGTCTTGCGCCTGCTGCGCCTTGGCCTGCATCTCAGGGAACAGGGCCATGGTCCCCACACCCGCAGCGGCGGCCCCCGACCATCGCAGCCATTGGCGGCGCGACACGGACACGGAACGGGGGGCAGTGGGAAGGGTGCTCATGGTCGCCTCAGAAATAAGTAATTGCTTATCCAGCGATGATAAGCCGCGACTTCCATGCCGACAAGCCACCCGGTCTGTCGCCGATGCCGCCAGGCAGCGGGCTACACTCACGGCCCTATGCCACGCTCACCCACCGCCTTGAACGCCTTGCCCGGCCATCTGGTGCGCCGTCTGCACCAGGTGTCGGTGGCCATCTTCAGCGAAGAACTGCAGGCCCTGGGCCTCACGCCGCTGCAGTTTGCGGTGCTCAACGAGGTGTCGCGCCACCCGGGCTTGGACCAGCGCAGCTTGGCGCGGCGTGTGGCGCTGGACGCGTCGACCACCGGCGGTGTGGTCGACCGGCTCGAAGCGCGGGGCGCCTTGCAGCGCCAGCTTTCAACCGAAGACCGGCGGGTGCGGCTGCTGCACTTGACCGATGCGGGACATGCGCTGCTGCAACAAGCGGTTCTGCCGGTGCAGCGGGTACAAGACCGCCTGATGGCACCGCTGAACGCTGCACAACACCAACAGTTGGTGGGCCTGCTCAACACCTTGCTGCAAGGCCACCAAGACGCGCCGGCCGACGACTGATCTGAACGGATCAGCGCGCCAAGAGACGGCGGCCGATCTCTTGCACCAACTGCTGCGCCAACACCCGTTTGCTGGCGCGTGGCAGCTCTGTGCTGCCGTGTTCGTCGACCAGCAGCAGCGCGTTGTCGTCGCGCCCAAAGGTGTCGGGGCCGATATTGCCCACCAGCAGCGGCACGCCTTTGCGCGCGCGTTTGGCTTGGGCGTGGGCCCGCAGGTCGTGGCTCTCAGCCGCAAAACCCACGCAATACAGCGCGCCGCTGCGGGCGCGCTCGCTGGCCGCCACGGTGGCCAAGATGTCGGGGTTCTCCACAAAAGCGAGCGCGGGCACCGCGCCGCTGCCGTCTTTTTTGAGTTTCTGGTCGGCCGCCCGGGCCGGGCGCCAATCGGCCACGGCGGCGGTGGCCACCAACACGCTGGCACGATCCGCCTCGGCCAGCACCGCCTGTTGCATCTGCTGGGCCGACATCACGTCGATGCGGCGCACGCCACGCGGTGTGGCCAGCGCCACCGGGCCAGCGACCAGCGTGACCTCGGCACCGGCCTCGCGCGCGGCCTGGGCGATGGCAAAACCCATCTTGCCGCTGGAGCGGTTGGTGATGCCACGCACCGGGTCGATGGCTTCAAACGTGGGGCCGGCGGTGATCAAGACCCGCTGGCCAGCCAGCACCTTGGGCTGAAAAAACGCGATCACATCGGCCAGCAATTCTTCGGGCTCCAACATGCGGCCGTCGCCGGTTTCGCCACAGGCCTGGTCGCCCTGCCCCACATCCAACACATGCGCGCCGTCGGCTTTGAGCTGGGCCATGTTGCGCTGGGTGGCGGGATGGGCCCACATTTCGCGGTTCATGGCGGGCGCCAAAATCAGCGGCACACGGTCGATCGGGCGCGCCAGGCACAGCAGCGGCAGCAACTCGTCGGCGCGGCCGTGCAGCAGCTTGGCCATGAAGTCCGCGCTGGCCGGCGCCACCACAATCGCATCGGCCTCGCGGCTGAGGTTGATGTGGGGCATGGCGTTGTCCAGGCCCGAGGCGCTGCGCGCGTCCCACTGGCTGGTGAACACCGGGCGGCCCGAGAGCGCCTGCAGCGTGGTGGCGGTGATGAAGTGCTCGGCCGCCTCGGTCATGACCACCTGCACCGTGGCGCCCTGCTTCACCAAGGCGCGGCACAGCTCGGCCGCCTTGTAGCAGGCGATACCGCCCGACAAGCCCAGAACAATGTGTTTTCCAGCCAGTTCTTGCATGGGGCGCAATGTAGCACCCCCAGACTTTTACAATCGTGGGTTTCGTCTTCAGCCCTTCACACCACCATGACCACCGAAAAAATCGACGGCGTGTCCGTCACCACCCAAGCGAATGTGTATTTCGACGGCAAGTGCGTCAGCCACGGCATCACCTTTCCCGATGGCACCAAGAAGTCGGTGGGTGTGGTGCTGCCCGCCACGCTGACCTTCAACACCGGCGCGCCAGAAATCATGGAGTGTGTGGCCGGTGGCTGCGAATACAAACTCGCTGGCAGCGACGCCTGGCTCAAGTCTGGCCCGGGCGACAAGTTCAGCATCCCCGGCAACAGCAGCTTCGACATCCGCGTGACCGAGGCCTACCACTACATCTGCCACTTTGGCTGATCCAGCACACCCCCACACACCATGAGCACCATCCTGCAACACCTGCCCAAAGGGCAAAAAGTCGGCATCGCTTTTTCGGGCGGCCTGGACACGTCTGCGGCCCTGCTGTGGATGAAGCAAAAGGGCGCCCTGCCTTACGCCTACACCGCCAACCTGGGCCAGCCCGACGAGGCCGACTACGACGAGATTCCGCGCAAGGCGATGGAATACGGCGCTGAAAAAGCCCGCTTGGTCGACTGCCGTACTCAGCTGGCGCACGAGGGCATTGCCGCCATCCAGTGCGGCGCCTTCCACATCAGCACCGGTGGCATCACCTACTTCAACACCACCCCGCTGGGCCGGGCTGTGACCGGCACCATGCTGGTGGCCGCCATGAAGGAAGACGAAGTCCACATCTGGGGCGACGGCAGCACCTTCAAGGGCAACGACATCGAGCGCTTTTACCGCTACGGCCTGCTGACCAACCCGAGTCTGAAAATCTACAAGCCCTGGCTGGACCAGTTGTTCATCGACGAACTGGGTGGCCGCGCCGAGATGAGCGCCTTCATGACCGCCAATGGTTTTGGCTACAAGATGAGCGCAGAGAAGGCCTACAGCACCGACAGCAATATGCTGGGCGCCACCCACGAAGCCAAAGACCTGGAGCATTTGAACTCCGGCATCCGCATCGTCAACCCCATCATGGGCGTGGCGTTCTGGAAGCCCGAAGTCGAGGTCAAGGCCGAAGAAGTGTCGGTGCGCTTTGAAGAAGGCATCCCGGTCGCGCTGAACGGCGTGGAATACGCCGACCCGGTCGAACTGTTCCTGAAAGCCAACGAAATTGGCGGCCGCCACGGCCTGGGCATGAGCGACCAGATCGAGAACCGCATCATCGAAGCCAAAAGCCGCGGCATCTACGAAGCCCCGGGCATGGCGCTGTTGCACATCGCCTACGAGCGCTTGGTCACCGGCATCCACAACGAAGACACGATTGAGCAGTACCGCATCAACGGCCTGAAGCTCGGCCGTCTGCTCTACCAAGGCCGCTGGTTCGATCCGCAGTCCATCATGCTGCGCGAAACCGCCCAGCGCTGGGTGGCCCGCGCCGTGACCGGCACGGTGACGCTGGAACTGCGCCGCGGCAACGACTACTCGATCTTGAACACCGAGTCGTCGAACCTCACTTACGCGCCCGAGCGTCTGTCGATGGAAAAGGTCGAAGACGCGCCGTTCTCGCCGCTCGACCGCATTGGCCAGCTGACGATGCGCAACCTGGACATCACCGACACCCGCGCCAAGCTGGGCATCTACGCCCACACCGGTTTGCTGTCGGTGGGTGAGGGTCCGCACATCTTCAAGCTTGAAGGCGGCAAGTGATTTGGCTTCTCGCTGAGGTCTAAGACCCAAAACCCCGTTGCTTGCGTGACGGGGTTTTTTCTTTGGTCTTCCCAGTGTCTGGATGTCGCGGCGATGTCGGGCTGCCTTCTCCGCCTGCTGTGCTGTGGCGCTCTGCTCCGCGAATGTCCCCCGGGCTGGCTGTGCCAGCCCTCCTCCTTTATTTCGCTGCGCAGAGCGCCACAGCACAGCGAAGACGAGATCTGGGCTCACCACTGCATGCGCTCAAGAGCGTCGCGAATCCAGCGCTGCGGTGTGCCTGCCGCAGCGAAATAAAGGAGGAGAGGCGGCCAAGCCGCCTCGGGGGACATTCGCGGAGGCAGGTACACCGCAGCGCTGAGCCAAGATACAACGCGAGAGCAAATCAGCAGCAAACCAACACAGTCAAGCCAACGAGCAAACAGCGGAGCCCAAAACTCAGAGCACCACCGGCTCAGGCTCCAGCCGAATACCAAACCGCTCATACACACTGGTCTGGATCGCCTTGGCCAGCGTCATCACCTCGCCGCCCGTGCACGGATGCTCGGCCGTGCCCCGATTCACCAACACCAGCGCCTGCTTCTCGTAGACCCCCGCGTGCCCCATCGTCTTGCCCTTCCAGCCGCAGGCGTCGATCAACCAACCCGCCGCCAGCTTGATGCTGCCGTCCGGCATCGGGTAATGCACCACCTTCGGGTCTCGCGCGATGATGTCCTCGCACTGCTCAGGCGTCACGGTGGGGTTCTTGAAAAAACTGCCGGCGTTGCCAATCACCGCCGGGTCGGGTAGCTTGGCGCGGCGGATCGCCACCACCCAGTCAAACACCTGCCGCGCATCGGGTGCGGTGATGCCAGTCTCGGCCATCTTGCGCTCCAGGTCCAAATAACCCAGCACCGGCCGCCAGGGCTTGGGCAGCCAAAAACGCACCCGGGTGATCACCGCACGCCCCGCCAAACCCAGACCCCGGCTGTCGCCCGGTGCGTGTTTGAACACCGAATCGCGGTACGAAAACCCGCACTGCGCCGCGTCGAGCGTGAACGATTGCCCCGTCTCCAGATCGATGCCGTCGAGCGAATGGAAACGGTCTTGCAGCTCGACGCCATAGGCCCCGATGTTCTGCACCGGAGAAGCGCCCACAGTGCCCGGGATCAGCGCCATGTTTTCCAGACCGGGCATGCCCTGGTCCAGCGTCCACGCCACAAAGGCGTGCCAGTTCTCGCCAGCGCCAGCCTCCACCAGCCAACCTTTGGCACTCTCTTGCAGCAGCCGTTTGCCGGGGATTTCCATCTTCAGCACCAGCGCCTTCACATCGCCGGTGATCACCAAATTGCTGCCACCGCCCAGCACAAAACGCGGGGTGCTGGCCCAATCGGGGCGCTGCATCAGGGCGCGCAGATCGTCCTCAGACCGCACCCGGGCCAAGGCTTGCGCGCGCGCGGCGATGCCAAAGCTGTTGTGCGGCTGCAGGGGGGCGTTGTTCTCGACTAACATCCCGGGATTGTCTCACCCCCCAACCGAGTGATCAGCCACCATGCCCTCTTTTGACACCGTGCTCGAAGCCGACTTTGTGGAAGTGAAAAACGCCGTTGAGCAATGCTCGCGCGAAATCGGCACCCGATTCGACTTCAAAGGCAGCAGCGCCGCCATCGAACTCAAAGACAAAGACATCACCTTGTTCGGCGATGCCGATTTCCAGCTCACCCAAGTCGAAGACATCCTGCGCGCCAAGCTGGCCAAACGCAACGTCGACGTGCGCTTTCTGGACATTGGCAAGGTCGAAAAAATCGGCGGCGACAAGGTCAAACAAGTGGTGAAGATCCGCAACGGCATCAGCACCGAAGACGGCAAAAAGATCCAGCAGGCCATCAAGGCCAGCAAACTCAAGGTGCAAGGCGCCATCCAGGGCGATGCGGTGCGCGTCACCGGCGCCAAGCGCGACGATCTGCAAGCCGCGATGCAGATCATCCGCACCGAAATGAAAGACCTGCCGCTGTCGTTCAACAACTTCCGCGACTGACACACCGCAATCCGCCACCAAATGAATACTTTGGTGGTGTAAAAAGCCACCAGATCGCCGCACACCTTCGCGGCGCAGATCTGGAAAGGGCATCGGTATGCGGCCTTCTCTCTTGGCGCGCTTGAGCGCCATCGCATTGGCTGGGGCCATGGGCGGCGTGGCTTGGGCCCAAACGCCGCCGGTCGGCCCCAAAACCTTAAAGGCACAACTCGGCGATGGCAGCCAAGTCGTGCTGGGCAGCGTGGTGTTCACCCCGGCCGACGGCGGACGCACCGGTTTTGCCCTGTCGCTCGACCACAAAGCGCTGAGCGACCATTTCCTCTCCATGCGCGAGTTCAAGTGCTTGGCCGGGCCCAGCGAGCTGAGCTGCCATGTGCCCTACCCCTACGCCAACCCGCGCCAGATCCAAGGCCAAGACTACCGGTGGCTGGAACACAGCCTGCTGTTTTTCTACAAAGCGCCGCGCGACTTTGGCGCCAAGCTCTGGAATGGGCTGTACTTTGAGTTTCGGCCGCAAGGCGCGGCCCTGGTGGGCAGGCCCAAAGCGGTGGACCTCGACCAGATCTCGGCACCCCCTGCCGATCTGGCCGTGCCGCCCTTCGGCCCCGATGCGCGCCACGACATGCCAGCCGACGCCCGCTGGCTGCGGGCGCTCGTGATCGAGTGAGCGCCAGCGCTCAAGCCTGCGCGGCCGTCACCACGATCTCGATGCGCCAGCCGGGATCGGCCAACGCGGCCTGCACCGTGGCGCGCGGTGGCGCGGTGCCGGGCACCACCCAAGCGTCCCACACCGCGTTCATGGCGGCGATGTCGCGGATATCGGTCAGGTAAATCTGCGCGCGCAAGATGCGCGATTTGTCGCTACCGGCTTCCAGCAAACGCTGCTGCACTTGCTCAAGCACGTCTTGTGTTTGCCCGGCGATGTCGGTGTCACCGCGCTCGGGCACCATGCCCGCCAGGTACACCACACCGTTGAACACGGCGGCCTCGCTGTAACGCGCGGCCATGCCGATGCGCTGAATCTCTTGGCTCATGTTTTCTTGGCTCCAATGCGGCTTTCGGTGCCCGCGAGCAGCCGGTTGATGTTCTCGGCGTGGCGCCACACCAGCAGCAGCGCCATCACCGCCAAACTCAGCGCCACCACACCGGGCGCGCGCCAGGCGATGCCATCGCCAAACAGATAAAACGCCGGCGCAAACACCGCCGTGACGATGGCCGCCAGCGAGGAGTAGCGAAAGAAATACGCCACGATCAACCAAGTGCCCAGCGAGGCCAAGCCCAGCCAAGGGTTGTAGGCGATGATGACCCCAGCCGCTGTGGCCACCCCCTTGCCACCCTGAAAACGAAAAAACACCGGCCACAGATGGCCCACAAAGGCGGCCAAGCCCACCAGCGCCACCGTGCCATCGCCCAAGCCGTAAGACTCGCCCCAGGTGAGGACCGCCCACACCGGCAACCAGCCTTTGACCGCGTCGAGCAAGAGCGTGGCGACAGCCGCTTTTTTGTTGCCTGAGCGCAGCACATTGGTCGCGCCCGGATTCTTGCTGCCATAGGTGCGCGGGTCGTTCAGGCCCATGAGGCGGCTCACCACCACCGCAAACGACAGCGACCCCAGCAGGTACGCCACCAGCGTGGCCAGCACAGGCAGACCGGATTCCATCATTGTGTTGGACTTTCTTGGCTTCACAGGCCCAAAACGTGGGCCACACAGGCGCGCTATTCTGCCAGCGCACACTGCACCGGCCGGGCGCCCAATGGCGAGGTCAATACCGCGGGATCGATGCCCACCAAAAACCCGCGCCGCCCACCATTGATGCAAATGCGTGGCAACTCCAGGATGGTCGACTCGACCCAGATGGACATGTCGCGCTTCAGGCCAAAAGGCGAGGTGCCGCCCACCAAATAACCGCTGTGTCGGTTGGCCACCTCGGGCTTGCAGGGCTCCACCGACTTGGCACCGATTTGGCGCGCCAGGTTTTTGGTCGACACGGTGCGGTTGCCGTGCATCAGCACCACCAGCGGCTTGGCCGACTCGTCTTGCATCACCAAGGTCTTGACCACGGTGAACGGGTCCATGCCCAGCACCTGCGCGCTGTGTTGCGCCCCGCCGTGCTCCAGGTACTCATACGGGTGCTCGGTGAACACCACCCCGTGCGCCTTGAGCCAAGCGGTGGCGGGCGTTTCACTCACATGCGGTTTGGCTTTGGCCATCACTGTGCGGGGTCGCGCTGCTCCCAACGGATGGCGTCAATCGCGGCCAGCAACTCGGGGCTCAGCTGCACGCTCCAAGCGTCCAAACATTCGTCCAGCTGCGCCAGCGAGGTGACGCCGATGATGGTGCTGGCCACACGCCAGCTGCGGTAGCAAAACGCCAGCGCCAGCTGTGTGGGCGTGAGGCCGTGTTCGCGCGCCAGCGCGTTGTAGCGCTTGGCGGCGGCCAGCGATTCCGGGCGGGCCCAGCGCTGCTTTTTCATGCTGTCGAACTTGGCCAAGCGGCCGTGCTCGCCCACTAGGCCAGTGTCGTCGTACTTGCCGGTGAGCGCACCAAAACCCAGCGGCGAATAGGCCAGCAGGCTCACGCCCAATCGGTGACAGGTCTCATCCAAGCCGTTGTCGTAGGCGCGGTTGATCAGGCAATACGGGTTTTGAATGGTCGCGACACGGGGCAGCCTGCGCTCGTCGGCCAAGCGCACAAATTCGTGCACGCCATACGGCGTTTCGTTGGACAAGCCAATTGCGCGCACCTTGCCTTCTTGCACCAGTTGCTGCATGGCGTCGAGCTGCTCGTCGATGCCGGCACAGGGCTTGTCTTTGCTGGGGTCGAAATACAGCGCGCCAAAGGTCGGCATGTTGCGCGCCGGCCAGTGGATTTGATACAGGTCGATCACATCGGTCTGCAGGCGGCGCAGGCTGCCTTCACAGGCCGCGATGATCTCGGCCTTGGTCAGGCCGGCGTTGTCGCCGCGGATCCAAGGCATGCCGCGCGACGGGCCGGCCACCTTGGTGGCCAACACCACTTGGTCGCGCGCACCGGGGTGGGCGGCAAACCACTCGCCGATGATGGTTTCGGTGGCGCCACAGGTTTCGGCGCGCGCGGGCACGGCGTACATCTCGGCCGTGTCGATGAAGTTCACCCCACGCTCCAGCGATCGGCTGAGGATGGCGTGGGCGTCGGCCTGGTTCACTTGCTCACCAAAGGTCATGGTGCCTAGGCAAATCGGTGTGACGCGGATGTCGGTGCGGCCCAAGGCCACGGTGTGCAAAGTGCTCATGAAAGTGTTTGTAACAAGTTCGGGAGTGATGTGAAAAGCACTACCCATATTGGGTGAGCTGCTTTAAGTTTAGGCCTTCAACGCGCCGCGCTTTGTCGCCACGGGCGCAGCCCTTTTATCCGCACACCCCAGGAGCCCTTCACCATGACCCGACGCACCACCCAAGCCGTCTTGCTTGTCACCGCCCTCGCCTTTGGTCTGGCCGGCTGCGAAACCATGAGCCAGACCCAACAAGACACCGGCAAAGGCGCCATGATCGGCGCGGCCGCCGGTGCGGTGTTGGGCGCCATCACCGGTGGCGGCAAAGACGCGGGCAAGGGTGCGGTCATTGGCGGCGCGGTGGGCGCGGTCGGCGGCTACATCTGGTCGCAAAAGATGCAAGAGCAAAAAGCCGCGATGGAAAAAGCGACCCAAGGCACCGGTGTGGCGGTGAGCCAAACGGCAGACAACCGCCTGAAGATGGATGTGCCCAGCGACATTTCCTTCGACGTGGGCCGCTCCACGGTCAAGTCCGACTTTGCCCAGGTGCTGGACCAATTTGCCGCGAGCCTGGTGAAGAACCCCGACACCACCGTCACCATCGTCGGCCACACCGACTCCACCGGCAACGACAGCATCAACAACCCCCTGTCGGTGGACCGCGCCAACAGCACGCGCGACTATCTTGTGGCCAAAGGTGTGGCCGCCACCCGCTTCAGCACCGAAGGCAGGGGATCGCGCGAGCCGGTGGCCGACAACACATCGGCCGACGGTCGCTCCAAAAACCGCCGGGTCGAAATCTTCATCGGCGAACCCGCCAACGTGGCGCAGAAGTGAAGCCGCTCAGCCACCGCCGCTCTGGCGGTGGCGCTCTTCCTCTTGCAGGCGCAGCACACGGCGCTGCACCTTGCCGGTGGTGGTCATGGGCAGGCCAGCCACATATTCGATCTCTTTGGGGTATTCGTAGGGCGCCAGCTTGCCCTTGACATGGGCTTGCAGCTCAGCGGTCAGCTTGGCCTCAAAAGCCGCGTTGCCCAGCACCCGGCCACGCCCCGCCGCCAAATATTCCTGCGCCAGCACCACATAGGCTTTGACCACCGCGCCGCGCTCGGCGTCGGGCTTGGGCACCACCGCCGCGTTGGCCACCGCCGGGTGTTTGACCAAGCAGTTCTCGATTTCGCTGGGGCCAATGCGGTAGCCCGCCGCCTTGAACACATCGTCGCTGCGGCCCTGGTACCAGAGATAGCCGTCGGTGTCGCGCACCGCCATGTCGCCGGTGCGGCACCAACTGCTGGCCATGTCGCCGGTGTATTTGGCCCGGGTGGCGGCTTCGTTGTTCCAGTAGCCCAGAAAGAAAATCGGGTCGGGCTGGCCGTGCACATCCAAGCGGTGCACCGCCACATCGCCCGGCACCCCCACCGGGCACTCCTCACCCGCGTCG
This sequence comes from uncultured Hydrogenophaga sp., assembly GCA_964650505.1. Classification (GTDB taxonomy): domain Bacteria; phylum Pseudomonadota; class Gammaproteobacteria; order Burkholderiales; family Burkholderiaceae_C; genus Hydrogenophaga. The sequence continues at coordinate 97,711 of CAZYUD010000010.1, read as the reverse complement.
TCGATCACCGCCACCCGGTGGCCGGGGTAGCCCTTGCCCATGCTGCCGGGTTTGGCGGGCCACAGCCGCGCGCAGTTGCCCACGATGTAGTTGATTTCGGTCTGGCCAAACATTTCGTTGACCGTCACCCCGAGCTGCTCTTGGCAATAGCTGAACACCGCGTCGCCCACCGCCTCGCCCGCGCTCATGATGGCCTGCAGCCGCAAGCGGTATTGGCTCTTAGGCTGCGGCACGGCTTTCATCATGGCCTTGAGCGCGGTGGGGAACAAAAAGGTGTGGGTCACCCGGTGGCGCTCCATCAGCTCAAACGCGGTCTGCGGCGAAAACCGCCCGTTGTGCGCCACGATGGGCCGGCCGAAATACAAGCTGGGCAACAAAGCGTCCATCAAGCCGCCGGTCCAGGCCCAATCGGCTGGCGACCAGAACACGGCTTTGGAGGGCTTGCTGGCGTCAAAGGGATCAAAACCAAACCAGTTTTGGCTGCACACAAAACCGGTCAGGTTGCCGATCAGCGCGCGGTGCGGAATCAGCGCGCCTTTGGGGTTGCCGGTGGTGCCGCTGGTGTAGATCAGCACCGCCGGGTCGTCGGCGCGGGTGGGCTCCAGGCCAAAACGCGCGCTGGCCGCGCGCAGGGCCGGCCCCCAGGCCAGTGCGCCGTCGGTGGGCGGGGTGTCCACCGCGATCACCGCCTTGAGCGCGGGCGCCTCGTGCCGCACCGACAACAGGCCGGGCAGCGTGCCGGCGTCGGCAATCGCCGCCACCGCTTGGCTGTCTTGCAAGCGAAACGACAGGGCCTCAGGCCCAAACAGCTGCGACAGCGGCATGCCCACCGCGCCCATTTGCAGCACGGCCATGTAGGCCACCGCCGTCTCAAAGCGCTGGGGCAGCACAATCGCCACCCGGTCGCCGGGCTTGACCCCATGGCCGCGCAACACATTGGACAAGCGGTTGGCCGCCGCCTGCAGCTCGGCGTAGCTGTGGCGGCTGTCGGGCTGGTCGGGTGCGGTGGCGATCACCGCGGTCTGATCGGCGTGTTGGGGATCGGCGGCCCAACGGCGGGCGCACACCTCGGCCATGTTGAAGCGCGGCGGCACCCGCCAGCGAAAGCCTTGGTGCACGGTGTCGTAATACGCCATGTCGCCGGGGCGCACTGGTTTGTCGCGGCCTTGACGGGGGGGCATCGCGTGTCTCCTTATGCTGTGTGTTTTGTTGTGGGTTGTGCCAAGAATGTACCAAGTCCGTCACCCGTCCGAATCGCTGCATCTGCCGGTGCGCGGCTGGCGTTATCACCTGCGTTGCTGGGGGCCGGCAGACGCCGCGCCGCTGGTGCTGCTGCACGGCTGGATGGACGTGGCCGCGTCTTGGCAGTTTGTGGTGGACGCGCTGCTCGACGCCGGCCTGCAGCGGCGCATCATTGCGCCCGACTGGCGCGGCTTTGGCCTGAGCGCGCCCGAAGGCCCCGCCCCCGACGCCTACTGGTTTGCCGACTATCTGGCCGATCTGGACGCCTTGCTCGACGCCTTGGTACCCGACGGCCCCATCGATCTGGTGGGGCACAGCATGGGCGGCAATGTGGCCATGCTGTACGCCGGGGTGCGGCCTCAGCGGGTGCGCCGGCTCATCAACCTAGAGGGTTTTGGCATGCCCGCCACCCTGCCCACCCAAGCGCCGGGGCGCTACGCCCAGTGGCTGGACGAACTGCGCCAGGTGCGCGCCGGCGACATGGCCTTGCAAAGCTACGACAGCGCCGACGGTGTGGCACGCCGCCTGCAAAAAACCAACCCACGCCTGAGCGCCGCGCACGCCGCCTGGCTGGCCACCCAATGGGCCGCGCCAGGGCATGACGGGCGCTGGCGCATTTTGGGTGAAGCGGCGCACAAAGTGGTGAGCGCCCAGCTCTACCGCGCCGACGAGGCCCAAGCGGTGTTCGCCCGCATCGGCGCGCCCACCCTGTCGGTGACGGCCAGCGACGACAGCATGGCCTTGTGGTGGAAAGGCCGCTACACCTTGGCCGACTACCGCGAGCGCCTGCGCGCGGTGCCCGATGTGCGCGAAGCCGTGATCGACAACGCCGGGCACATGCTGCACCACGACCAGCCGCAAGCGCTGGCGGCCTTGATGGCCGATTTCCTCAGGGACTGACGCTCACGGACTGACGCTCACGGACGGCTGCCGCAACGCGCCGCCAGTTCGCGCCAGCGCTGGGCGTAACGCCCGGTGGGGTCGTCTTGCAAGTCGCTGTGGTCCAAGGGCCAGGTTTCCCAATGTTTGTCGCCGCTCAGCGCGTCAAACAGCTCGCGCCCCAGCGCCATGTCGATGGTGCGGTCGCGCTCGCCGTGCCATACCCACACCGGCACCCGCAACTGGCGCGCCGCCGCGGCGGTGTCCATGCGCTGGCGGCCCAGCGCGGTCACCCCCACGCCCAGCACCCCCGACGAAAACGCCGCCACCCGGGCAAAGCTGGGAAAGCCGCTTTCCAGCACCACGCCACACAGCTCAGACGCGTCGCCCACGCGGGCGGCCAGTTGCGCGGCCACCGCCGTGCCCATCGAGTGGCCCACGATCAGCCAGCGCTTGTGGCGCGGCCGCAGGTGCTGCCACACCGCCCAAGCGTCGGCGTGGATGCCGGCCTCGTCCGGCAAACCGGGCGCGGACGCGCCCCAGCCCCGGTAATCGGGTGCGTACACCGCCCAGCCGGCGTCGACCATGGGCCGCAACTTGGGCGCGTTGCCCAGTGCGTGGCGGTAGGTGCCGTGCAGGTAGAGCACCCCAGGCACATCGGCACCGGTCGCACCGGCCACCAGCAGCTGCACATCGCCCTTGGGGGTGGGCACCGCGTCGGTCGTGTGCCCCAACTGGGCCACGCCGCTGTGCCATGCGCTCATCGACAGCGTCTGCGGTTTGTAGACCCGCTCGCGCATCCACACGTCCACCGACGCGCAGCCCGACGCCGTGACCGCCACCAGCCACCAGCCCAGCCATCGGATAATCGCGTGTTTTTTTCTTTCGCCAACCGCCATGAAACACCTTGTCTTCGGAACCGCCCTGGCCCTGTGTGGTACCGCCCACGCTTGGGAAGCCTGCCCGGGCTGGGACACCCAGCAAGCCGAAGGCTCGCGTTATGAGCTGTTTGCGTCGCCCTACACCTTTCACTGGTCGCGCAACCCCGAGCACAAACCTGTGCGCCTGCTCAGCCTGAGCAAAAACCTGCCCAACGAACGGTTTTGTGGCGTGAGCCTGTTCACCAACTCGTTTGGCCAGCCCTCAGTCTATGCCTTTGTCGGCAAAACCTGGCCGCAGCCGTTTGAGCGCTTTCCCAACGTCTATGGCCGCGTGAGCGCCGGCATCATGTATGGCTATGTGGGCCAATACAAGAACAAAGTGCCACTGAATGTGGGCGGTTTTTCGCCTGGTCTCATCCCCTCGGTGGGCTACCGCTTCACCCCACAAACGAGTGGCGAAATTCAGGTGCTGGGCACGGCGGCGCTGATGTTTGGCATCAACCACCGCTTCTGAACGCGCGCCGGGGCGGCCCATGAGAAAATCCGCGTTTTGGATTTTTTGCAGAAGAACATCATGGAAGCCGAACGCAGCAACGCCATCCGGGCCCAACTCGCCGATTTGTCCGCGCGGGTGATTGAACTCCGGGGGTATCTTTGACTACGATGCCAAAGCCCTAAAGCTCAGCGAAGTCAATTCCGCCCTCGAAGACCCGAAAGTCTGGGACAACCCCAAGCGCGCCCAAGAGCTGGGCAAAGAGAAAAAATCGCTCGAAGACGTGGTGCTGGTGCTCGACCGCCTGAGCGGCGAACTGGCTGACAACACCGAGCTGTTTGAGATGTCTGAGGCCGACGGCGACGACGCCGGCCTCGTCACCATCGAAGGCGAAGCCGCCAACATCGCCACCGAGGTGGAAAAGCTCGAATTCCGCCGCATGTTCAACAAGCCGGCCGATCCGCTGAACTGCTTTGTGGACATCCAGGCCGGCGCCGGCGGCACCGAAGCTTGCGACTGGGCCAGCATGCTGCTGCGCCAGTACCTGCGCTACGCCGAACGCAAAGGCTTCAAAGCCACGGTGGAAGAAGAAACCCCGGGCGACACCGCCGGCATCAAAAGCGCCACCATCAAGATTGAGGGCGACTACGCCTTTGGCCTGCTGCGCACCGAAACCGGCGTGCACCGCCTGGTGCGCAAAAGCCCGTTCGACAGCTCGGGCGGGCGCCACACCTCGTTCGCCTCGCTGTTTGTGTACCCCGAGATCGACGACTCGATCGAGATCAACATCAACCCGGCCGATGTGCGCACCGACACCTACCGCGCCAGCGGCGCTGGCGGTCAGCACATCAACAAAACCGACTCGGCGGTGCGTCTGACGCACATTCCCACCGGCATCGTGGTGCAGTGCCAAGATGGGCGAAGCCAACACAGCAACCGCGACGTGGCTTGGCAGCGCCTGCGCTCGCGCTTGTACGACTACGAAATGCGCAAGCGCATGGAAGAGCAACAAAAGCTCGAAGACACCAAGACCGATGTGGGCTGGGGCCACCAGATCCGCAGCTATGTGCTGGACAACAGCCGCATCAAAGACTTGCGCACCAATGTGGAAATTTCCGCCACCCAGAAAGTGCTGGACGGCGACCTCGACGCTTTTATTGAAGCGTCGCTCAAACAAGGGATCTGACCATGCGTGAAGGACAAGCCGCCACCGCCGTTCGCCGCGAGGACTACACCGCGCCCGCCTACCTGATCGACACGGTGGATCTCACCTTCGATCTGGACCCAGCCAAAACCCGGGTGCTCAACAAAATGCGCTTGCGCCGCAACCCAGCGGTGCCGCCGCAGGCGCTGCGCCTCGATGGCGCCGACCTGAACCTGGCGCGGGTGCTGGTCAACGGCGCGGGCTGCTCGTTCAAGATGGACGGCGAAACCCTGGTGCTGGAAAACCTGCCCGAAGGCACCGAGCCTTTTGATCTGGAAATCTTCACCACCTGCATTCCCGAGCGCAACACCCAGCTCATGGGCCTGTATGTGAGCCAAGGCACCTTCTTCACCCAGTGTGAAGCCGAGGGCTTTCGCCGCATCACCTATTTCCTCGACCGCCCGGACGTGATGGCGAGCTACAGCGTCACCCTGCGCGCCGACAAAACCGCCTACCCGGTGTTGCTGAGCAACGGCAACTTGGTGGAACAAGGCGATCTGGACGGTGGCCGCCACTTCGCCAAGTGGGTCGACCCGCACAAAAAGCCCTGCTATTTGTTTGCCCTGGTGGCCGGCAAGCTGGTGGCGCGCGAGCAGCGCATCACCAGCCGCAGCGGCAAGGAACACCTGCTGCAGGTGTTTGTGCGCCCGGGCGACATGGACAAAACCGAGCACGCGATGAACTCGCTCATGGCCAGCGTGGCCTGGGACGAAGCGCGCTTTGGCCTGCCGCTCGATCTGGAGCGTTTCATGATCGTCGCCACCAGCGACTTCAACATGGGCGCGATGGAAAACAAGGGCCTCAACATCTTCAACACCAAATACGTGCTGGCCAACAGCGCCACCGCCACCGACACCGACTTCGCCAACATCGAATCGGTGGTGGGCCACGAGTATTTCCACAACTGGAGCGGCAACCGCGTCACCTGCCGCGACTGGTTCCAGCTCTCGCTCAAAGAAGGTCTCACCGTCTTCCGCGACCAAGAGTTCAGCATGGACCTGTGCGCCGACCCGTCGGCGCGCGCGGTCAAGCGCATTGAAGACGTGCGCGTGCTGCGCACCGCACAGTTCCCCGAAGACGCCGGCCCCATGGCCCACCCGGTGCGCCCCGACCAGTACGTCGAAATCAACAATTTCTACACCGTCACGGTGTACGAAAAAGGCGCCGAAGTCGTGCGCATGATGCAGACCCTGGTGGGCCGCGACGGCTTCCGCCAAGGCATGGACCTGTACTTTGCGCGCCACGATGGCCAAGCCGTCACCTGCGACGACTTTGCCCAAGCCATTGCAGACGCCAATCCCCAGAGCCCGCTGGCCCAACACCTGGCCCAGTTCAAGCGCTGGTACAGCCAGGCCGGCACGCCGCGCCTGCGGGTGCGCACAGAACACCAGCCCGAACAAGGCCTGTTCACCCTGCACTTTGAGCAAAGCTGCGCCCCCACCCCGGGCCAAGATCAGAAACAGCCCTTTGTGATCCCGGTGACGCTGGGCCTGCTCGACGCCCAAGGCCAAGCCCTGCCGCTGGTGCTGGCCGACGGCACCGCGCTGGGCCAACAGCACACCCTGGTGCTGACCGACGCCACTCAAAGCGTCACCTTCAGCGGCTTGCCGCAAGCGCCCGTGCCGTCGCTGTTGCGTGGCTTCTCGGCCCCGGTGATCTTGCAGACCGACGAAGACGACGCCCAGTTGCGCCTGCTGCTGGCGCACGACAGCGACCCCTTCAACCGCTGGGAAGCCGGCCAACGCCTGGTGCTGCGCAACGCGCTGCAGGCCCTGGCCACCGACGGCGCGCCCAGCGCCACACCGCTGAGCGACGACACCGTGGCGGCCCTGCGCGCGGTGCTGCGCCACCCCACGCTGGACGCCGCCTTCAAAGAACTGGTGCTCACCCTGCCGGCCGAAACCTACATCGCCGAGCAAATGGCGGTGGTCGACCCACAGCGCATCCACGCGGTGCGCGAAGCCATGCGCAGCCAGCTCGCCTTGGCCCTGCGCGACGACTGGGCCTGGGCCTTTGACGCCCACAAAGACAACGGCGCCTACCGCCCCGACAGCCTGAGCGCGGGCCGCCGCGCCTTGGCCGGTCTGGCCCTGACCATGTTGTGTGTGGCGGCGGTGCACAGCGGCGACACCGTGTGGCCCGGCAAAACCTACCAGCGCTTCAAAGACGCCCACAACATGACCGACCGCTTCAACGCGCTGTCGGCCCTGGTGGTCAGCGGCAGCCCGCTGGCGGGCGACGCGCTGGAGCGCTTTCACGCCATGTTCCGCCACGAAGCGCTGGTCATCGACAAATGGTTTGCCCTGCAAGCCGGCGCGCCCGACCGCGGCGGCAACGTGCTGCCCGCCGTGCGCCAGCTGCTCAAGCACCCCGACTTCAATCTGCGCAACCCCAACCGCGCGCGCAGTGTCGTCTTCAGCTACTGCAGCGCCAACCCAGCCGCCTTCCACCGCGCCGACGCGGCGGGCTATGTGTTCTGGGCCGAGCGTGTGCTGGAAATCGACAACTTCAACCCGCAAGTCGCCGCCCGCTTGGCGCGTGCGCTCGACCGCTGGAAGAAGCTGGCCGAACCCTACCGCAGCGCCGCGCGCGAAGCCATTGCCCGCGTCGCCGCCAAAGGCGACCTCAGCAACGACGTGCGCGAGGTCGTCACCCGCGCCCTGGCGGACTGAAAGGCCTGACATGAGCAAACGCATATCGCTCACCCGCTACCTGGTCGAGCAACAACGCGCCAACGACAGCATTCCGGGCCAGCTGCGCCTGCTGCTCGAAGTGGTGGCGCGTGCCTGCAAAAGCATCAGCCAGGCGGTCAACAAAGGCGACCTGGGCGGTGTGCTCGGCGTGGCCGATTCCGAGAACGTGCAGGGCGAGGTGCAAAAGCAACTCGACATCATCGCCAACGAGGTGCTGATCGAAGCCAACGAATGGGGCGGCCACCTCGCGGCCATGGCCAGCGAAGAGATGGACACCATCCACCTGGTGCCCAACCGCTATCCCCAAGGCGAATACCTGCTGCTGTTCGACCCGCTGGACGGCTCGTCCAACATCGATGTCAACGTCAGCATCGGCACCATCTTCAGCGTGCTCAAAAAGCCCGAAGGCTCGCCCGGCGTGACCGAGCAAGACTTTCTGCAAAGCGGTGCCCAACAAGTGGCCGCCGGCTACTGCGTCTATGGTCCCCAAACCACCTTGGTGCTCACCGTGGGCCAGGGCGTGGCCATGTTCACGCTCGACCGCGAACAGGGCTCGTTTGTGCTCACCAAAGAGCATGTGCAGATTCCCGCCGACACCAAAGAATTTGCCATCAACATGAGCAATATGCGGCACTGGGACGCCCCGGTGAAGCGCTATGTGGACGAATGCCTGGCCGGCAAAGAAGGCCCGCGCGGCAAAGACTTCAACATGCGCTGGATCGCCAGCATGGTGGCCGATGTGCACCGCATCCTCACGCGCGGCGGCATCTTTATGTACCCCTGGGACAAGCGTGAACCCAACAAACCCGGCAAGCTGCGCCTGATGTACGAAGCCAACCCCATGAGCTGGCTGGTAGAACAAGCCGGCGGTGCCGCCACCAACGGCTACGAGCGCATCCTCGACATCCCGGCCACCCAGCTGCACCAGCGCGTGAGCGTGGTGCTGGGCTCCAAAAACGAGGTGGAACGCGTGACGCAATACCACCGCGAAGCCCGCGCCCACAGCCCCAGCGCCTGAACACACAGGCCCGCCTTTGCTAGAATGCGGGCCTTCGCCGGTGTAGCTCAGTCGGTAGAGCAGCTCATTCGTAATGAGAAGGTCGGGGGTTCGATTCCTCTTTCCGGCACCACTCTGAAAAGGCCCTCGCTGTCATGGTGAGGGCCTTTTTTCTCGTAGCTGCAATCGCAGTCGCTACCAGATTATTCCCAGCGCCGCCGTCGCGGTGCATGGCCGGACACCAGGCGTCATGGCTTTGTTGTGTTCAGTCTTTGAAAAACAAAGCCTGCATGGCTTGCACAAACAGCTCCGCTTGATGGACCTGCTCGGCCGCATCATCTGGTGTCACCGACTCCACGTTGTAGTCAGCCACCAAACGCACCTCCTCTGCGCGCTTGAGCTGTCTGCCCAGAGTTTTGCTGACCGGGCCGTCTTTCACCAGGTAGGCGCTGAAGGTGTTGATCAGACCTCGGTGTGTTTTGCCCAGAGCGTCTGACATGGGCACACCAGACGCCAATAGGGCGGCTTGGGCTGCGTCAAACATGGCGTAGTACGCTCGATTACAAGCGCCATCCATATCGCCCAGCTCCAACAGCACGCGGGCCGATGCCACCGCCTGTGTGGCTTTGGCCATGGAGGAGGCGGGTGATTTGGGCGAACTCATACCCGAATGCCTTCGCGCGCAATGTTGGCCAACAAGGCGGGGTTGGCGTACGACTGCGGATGTTCCCACTCATCCATCCACACGGGCAGAGGTGAAATATTGATGCCCGTGTCCAGCAGCACGTCGTAGGCGGCGTCCGACATGCTGAGCTTGGTGGCCAGAAAGGGCTGTCGCGGTCCTTCGAGCAAGACCGCAACATCGGCATCGCTTTCGGGTCGGTGGTCACCACGCGCACGGCTGCCAAACACAATCACTTCTTTGGCGGGAAAACTCGCCGCGATCCGCTGCTGAAACCGCTGAACCGCTTGCCGCGTTGATGCGTCCAGCACCTTCAGATCTACCGCCCTGCGGGCTTGAGCCAAGGTCTTGGGAGCACGTGTCGACGCCTGGGCCACCAGCGCCACAAACTCACTGGCCAGCACTTTGCGGTGCCCACCCGCCGTGCGGTGCACCTTGCCAGGGTATGTGCCTGAATCGAGCAAAGCCACCACAAAAGGCCGCGAAAAACCGCAGAGCTTGGCCGCCTCTTGGGTGCTGACCCAGTCCACACCGGACGGCACAGGCGTTTGATTGGCCTTGTGGTCACCCGGCACACCGGCCAGCTTGGCCAGCTGACGGGCCAGCGATTGGGCCATGGCCTCCACCCCCACCGCCGGTACGGCGGTGCCGCGCTTCTTCAGCTCTTTGGGCAATGCCGCGCGCAAAGCCGTGATGCAGCGTGACTCAAAAGCGGTGGACGCCGCGCCAGGTGAAGGCGCATTTTTGGCTGTTGGCGCCGGGGCAGCGGCTGGCCGAACAGCCCGTGTGTGGTCTTGCAAAAGTGTTCCCACGGCCATGCTCCTGAGAGTGCTCGCGCAAGAAAAACGAAAAAAACGAAAAGGGAACACATTATGCGCTCGGCGACGGCATTTTGCTGGCATCGACCACACACTGTTGAGACACGGGCCAAAGGCACACCGGCTCAGAAAGCACCTAGCGGCCAAACAGTGAGCGGGGCATCGGCTCTATGCGGAGGACTGCCCTTGCACCCTATCCAACCGCTGGTCTTGGGTCAGCATCCATTGGCCAGGCTGTCCATTGACCACCCACACATGGCCCTCACGGCGGTAACGAACCGACCACTCGTCGGTCCACATGCAATCAAACGACCACAATTCCGCGTTGGCGGGGCGACAACTTAAAAAAGCTTGCCAAACATGGTTCAAGTGCCCAAAGGGCTGTGAGGGAACCGCACCCAGCGGATCCAAGACCAACGCTGCCGCCTCTACCTCGTGTGTAGATGTTTGGTTGCGCAGGTCGCCTGGCCGTACTCGAAATTTGGCCTCTTCCTTGCGTTTGGTTTCCTGTGCCTCTTTGCGTTTCTCTCGCCAGACCATCCACAAGCCCACCGGCCAACCGGCGATGAACAACCCACCTGCCAAGGCTGGCACCACATAGGCCTCTAACACCTTTTGTTGCCAGCTGCGGGGGCCGCGCAAACTGGCCAGCAATAGGCTGGCAGATGGCTCTTGGCCTGCCCTTCGGCTGCGGATCACCATCCCGGTCAACACCACCACGCCAGCGACCAAATACACCCAAAGCGCGATCATGCTGGCTCCTGATCTTGCCGCAGCGGCCACACCGTCATGGTACCCACGCGGTACCCATCGGGCGCACCCTCATGGGCTTCTCCATGCGTCACCACGTCTTTCTGCTGCAACACGCCATAGCGCACGGACAACATCACATCGCGCTCATAAGTGCTGCCGTAGCCCATGTGCACGTACTGCAGCTGCCTGCCCTGCGGAATTCGCAACTGGCCAGTAAACCAATGTGCAAACACTCTTTCAGGAAAACCTGGGAACACCGTCTCTAGGTTGACCTCTTCGCCACCGCGAAGCCAACCCTTGAGGCTCACCAAATAGAGGCGATCCCCCAGCACTTCCCACGTGCCGACATAGCCGCGCCAGTTGGCGGTGGATGTGGCCCGAAAGTCCGGCTTGACGCCGCCTTGCTCGAAGTAGCTTGTCAGCGGATTGGACAAAAGCGCATGCTCCTGCCCGTCATAAATCAAACGCTCTGCGATCTGTGCCGTCATGGTCACCTCCTGACGTCATCGTAGTCAGGGGCAGGCTCACCTGAAGAGCCTGCGATTCAATCAGTACACGTAAAGACCGGACTCCTTGCGGGCTCTGCTCAAGGCCACGTAAAGCAACTTGCGCTGTTGATCCGTCTTTTTTGGATCGCCTAGGTAAGCCTTAGGCGCAACAACCAACACGCGATCAAACTCAAGCCCCTTGGCGCGATGCATGGTGGCCAAATGAATGAAGTCGTGGGCAGCACCCGCATTCTGGTTTTCATCAATCGTTCTGGTGCGTTTGCCCTTGCGCCCGAGGAAATCGCCAATTTGATCCCTTTGCTTTTTGCTGGGAACGATCACGCACATCGACTCGGGCGCATCGCCTGCTGGCTGCGCACCCATATCTTCTATTTGCGCGTACAGGGCATCCATGACCATCTCCAAAGACTGCAGAGTGCGCACCTGCGGCACGGGCCCATGTGAAAGAGACTTGTAACGCTTGGTCTCATCATGACCATCGTCCAGATCGTCCACCTCACAACCCTCCAGTAACGCCACAGCCTGCCGACGGATTTCGTCTGTGGTCCGATAGTTCAGATACAGCTTCTTCGAACGTCCCCGGATGTCGATGCCACATTTGCTCATGGCCGCTTTGTTGCGGCTGTAGATGCGCTGATGGCCATCGCCGACAAAAAACAAATCGTTATCCGCAGGTTCGACCATGGCACGAATCAACCGCAACGCCTGCGCCCCAAAATCCTGCGTCTCGTCGATCACGATGGCGCTGTATGCCAGCAAGGACTTGCCTGCCCCTTGTCCAGCTGCAGCTTGCTCCCGCTCTTGAACAATCAAGGCCGCCACGTCGGCGTAGGCATCGTCGACCTCCTTGAGTTTTCGCACAGCCAATTGGGCACGGTACTCCTCAAAGACTGGCCAGATGGCATCGCGCTTGGCGCGATTGAGCAACACCCCCCGCCCCGTGCGGCGCGCTGCGCGGTAGTCGTCGCGTGTTCGAACGCCTTGGGCCAACACCACCTGCTCCAACTCTTCTTCATAGAACGAATCAGGCAAGTCAAGGGTCGCATCCTTAGCCGATAGCGCCAGCTGCCAAGCCTGCTTCGCCCCATCCTCGCTTCTGTTGTAGACGATCCTCTGCTCGAGTTTGCGCGAACGCATAAAAGCATGCACCCAAGCGTCGAGGTTTTTGACCTCAATGCGGGCTTGTGCTTCGGCACCACACAGCGTCTTCAAGTTGTCCTCAATGTCGGTCGCCAGATTTTTGGTAAAGGTTGTGAACAACACCTTCTTCCCCTGCGGCGTGGCGTGCTCGGCCAGCCATTTGGCGCGGTGCATGGCAACCACAGTCTTTCCAGTGCCAGCGCCACCGAGCACACGCACCGGACCAGAACGCCGGCCCGTGGCCAGCTTTTGCTGAGAAGGATGCAAAAACACACGCCACTGCACCAAAGGTGCGTTCATGATGGCGATCAGCGCTTCATCATCCACCACCACAAAACGCGAGCGCGATTCGGGCGTATCAATGGCCGCAGCGAAATCAGCCGTGTCCACCCGTCGATCCACCCGCGTTTCTCTGTCACTCAGAATTTGACTGGCGGTGTCACCCGCCGCCATTAGAAACAGCGCTTCGTAAGCTTCAACTGGCAGCAAGGCCTGTATCGCATCGAGATCTGCTTCTGTTCGCAGCGTCTTAACCCGTGCCAACATCTCAGGGGGGACACCCAAGCCCATCAACTCATGGTCGGTCGCATCAGCCACCAAGGGCGCGGCATCGGAAGCGACAGGCATTGCTGAGGAGGCCATGGCCTCCGTATTCGGCTGTGACGGCTGCGCACCCTCTTCAACAAAGACCATCTGCATCGCCCCAGTCACCGGGTTGATGATGAGCTTGCGGCGCTCAGCCCAACGATAAGCCTCGTCGTGCTTGTTGACGTGCAGCAGCACGTAGACGTCGCCCTGGTCGGGCTTGAACACAATGCCTCGCCAGTCACCTTCAATGCGCACCGAACGCATCCCCGCATCGGCAGCTGCGTGTATCTTTTCGTAATTGATGCCCGGGCTGGCAGGATCAGCCTGAAACTTGACCGCCCACCGCATCACCTTGGTCTGAATGCCTGATGGCAACTTTGACAAATTGAGCAAAAAATCCTGCGACAAAGCGACTTTCGGTTTGAGACTCATGCTTGTGCTCCCTCCATGCTCACATTGAATGCTTGACCTATTGCCCGCCACCAAGGCTCAGCCCCTATGGCCTGCAGATCATCCGACAGCACCAAGGCTGTCCACCCTTCATCGATCCAAATTGGCTTCATGTCTTCCTGACCCGGAGTCAGGACCACCAAGCGCTCGTCTGGCCAAGCCAGTTCGGCCTCCGCCAACACATCGCCGCGTTCATCGGCGAGCTCATGACCAACACAAGGCACGGGCACCTGCGCCAGCGCCAATGCACGTGCGCCTAACTGCAAACCCTGCAGGGTTTTGTCAATGGCCTGGAGCCAGGCCTCCGGCAACGGCTGCGCACCCACAATGGGCGCAGGCACCGCACTGGTCTGTGCAAACACCCAGCCCGCACACTGCCCGGCATTCAAGTCGCTCATCGTGGCCATCAACATACCCGGCAAAAACTGCTCGTGGTTGATCAAGGCCAGCCAACGCCGCCACTGCATTCGAAGAACCGCGTCGTCCGCCGACACCGTATCGTCCAACAACACAAGACCGGGCGACCGCCAACCGTCCACCTGGCCACGCGCATAAGGCACGGGCCACCAATTGAGCACCGTTGGCGAAGCTGCACCAGTTGACAAAGCAGGAGCTGCATCGGCAACAGGTGGCTGCATCTCCACCGGCAGCAAATTGGCCCAGCCCGCTATCTTCGACTCCACCAAAGTCTTCTGCTCAGAATTAGGGGGCACCATCAGCCAGTTCAACCACAGCGCATTGCGGCGCAGGGTTTGCAAACCAGCGTCGTGTGGCCCCTCTCCAGGTGAGGCGGCCAGCAAGTTCAGCAACTGCGCCACCGCATGCAAAGAGAACGCACCGGGTGTTGGGCGCTGCACGTGCGCGAGGGCCTTTTGTCCATCGTGCCGTCCATGTGTGGCGGTGGGCGAATCCAAATCGGTCTTCGCATTGTCGGCCAGAGCGGCCTTCACATCGTCATACGTGACAGACCAGACCCAAAACTTGCCACTCATCAACAATGCGCTGCGCTTGCGGGCGTCGTCGGCCAAGCTGTTCTTGTGAAACTCCCATCCATCACAAAACACCGCTATGGGCTTACGGGGTGATGTGCTCTGCCAAGGCCAAATGACAAAGTCGGGCTTAGACGCCAGCCCCACACCTTGAGATGAACCCAAATTCACCTGAGGCTCCACCCGGTACTTCAGCCCATCGACGGCAATCACATAACCCGACTTGCCATTCACGATGTCCTGCGTCACCTGCACCTTGGGCAAACCCGCGACACCTCCCATGCGCTTAAGCGCCTCGACAAATCGCGCCTCCAACACCGAGTCGAAGTTCGGATTGATGTAGATATCCGAAATGGTGGGGACCGCCTCCAGTTGGTCGAGTGAATCCACCAACTCGCCCAACACCTGCTTGCCACGCTCTCGTGACACCAGCGCCATGCTGCGCCCCAAACGGTACTGGTACACACAGCGATAACAGCCATCCTTGTCCGGGTCGTGATTACAGGCACATTCGTTCATGGCTTGTAAGGCCATGCGCAACACATCGGCCAAGGTACCGGCGTTCGTGGCCAGCAACTGATCCAAATACCCCGTTCCACCGGGAACCGAGTCGTACAACATCACAAAGTGGCGCCGCGGCCCGCCATCTTTACCAGGCTCGTCCTGCATCATCATTCGCAGGTGATCCACCTTACCGCCAAAGCGCTTCTTCAAACCCAACTGCAACGCCGCCATAAACGATTGCACCGTTTCCTCGTCCACGCCCGAGCGCGTGAACGGCACCAGAATGCGCAAGGCCTCCGATTCAAACTCGCGGTACAGATACAGGCAGTCGATCAGGTTGCTCGGATCTTCCGCCCCTCTGGCTGGGCAATCGAAGGTGTGCTGCTGGCCCGGGTCGTCGGTTCGTCGCTTGGGTGGCTTTTGCACCTTTCCGCAATGCCTGCACAGCTTAAAGCCCGGGCGCACCGACTCCTTATCGGCCACCTTGAACTGCTCACCGGGCTTGGACAACTCACCAAAGTTCACATCCCTGAACACCACACGCGAGACAAATTCAAAACCAAAGGGAATGCCACCGGTCTTGATCTGCCACGCGCTGCGAATGTCCTTGGCCTCGAAATCTGCCATCAACTGGCGCACATAAAAGCGCGGCTCGCGGTCGTCCGCGCTGTCGTCGATCCGAACCTGTGTGTCGTCGCTGTTCGCAATGGCTTGCTTGAATCGCAGCAACGTGCGCTTCTGTGCCGAATCGGGCCACATGCCATCGCCACAACGCGGGCACACCGGGTGCACGTCCTGGCTGACCTCTAGGTTTTGCATGTGGTGGCACGATGGGCAAAAACGCCACGACTCGGTGCTGGCCAGCTGCATGTTGATCTGGTCCACCTCCACCCGCCTCTGGTTGGCGTAAAAACGGTTTTCCGGGGCGAATTCAGACAAGGCGGAGTTGGCTGGGCGCTCGTACTTGAGCGTGGCCACCGTGATGTACTTGCCACCGCCCTGGTCTGCCTCGTCGTCACGGCGTTTGCGCCAGAGCACAGACTTCAGCTCCACACCCGCCTCCGGAAAAGCGTAATTCGGAATCAACCCGGCGTCCGTCAAGGTCCCCAACAGATCACGGCCATTGATCTCGGCCATCAGCTCCATCATCTTGCCGCGCTCACGCAACAAGTCGTCGATCTCCTCGCGGGTGACATCGTCCTGGGGCTTTTGTCGCAGCGCCTTGACCTGCAACTCCAGCGCGTCCTTGCGGCGTTTGTAACCCTTGCGCTCCTCCAGCAACTCCGACAAAGTCTTCAGCAGCTTGGCGCGCAAGCCATCTGAATCCCCCTGCCCTTGCATGTAATCCCGCAGTCGTGGCTCCACCGCCGGCCGGTCGTCGCCCAGCAAAGACAAAAACCCTTCCAACAGTTCAGGCTCATGCTCCAGCACGTGGTTCATGAACGTGTACGGGAAACGATCTTGGTTGACCGCCTCCACCGCATCCAAAGCGGCCGACGTCTTGTCGGGCAAGGCGCTCACAGCCTTGATCCCGGCCACCCAATCGTCCATGCAAAAGGCAAACAGCTGGCGACGCAGCACCTCGGCCGCCCGCAAAAACACACCGGGCGGGGCCACATCGCCCGCCATCATCTCCATCGTTTCTTCAAAGAAGTACAGGTCGTGTGGGCTGGCACCATCGGCCAGCGTGGTCGTCATGGCGTTGCCGTCGCGCCGGCCTGCCCGGCCCAGACGCTGCAAGTAACTGGCTTGGTTGGGCGGTACCGAGCAGAGCAACACCGACGACAGATCGCCAATGTCCACCCCCATCTCCAATGTGGGGGTGGCCGACAACAAGTTCTCGTACCAAGGCTTGGGCTCTTTGGACTTGAAGCGCAGCTCCAGTTGCTCGCGCTCCTGTCGCTCCAGCAAACCCGTGTGCTCGGCGGGTATCACCCGGCGCAAATCGCTCTGGCTCAAACGCGCAGACTGCCAAGCCTCCACCGACATGCACTTGTCGTACTGTTCATCAAGCGCGTCCAAACAAGGCATCCCCAACAAGGCCTCAGCCATGTCGTTCGGCACCATGAGCTGCCGCTTGCCTTGAGCCGTGCTCAAGCAAGCCAGGCCGGTCCACAACCGCAAAGCCTCTGGGCTGATCGCTAAGCTCTGCCCCAGATGGCTGTCGGTCGACACCAGCACCTTGTGCTCCACCAACACCTGCGCCGCTTCCTTGAACAAATCACCCGCCAGGCGGGGCGCCATCAAATGCCCTGCCTTCACAAACACCGTCTCGGCCCAACGGTCGAACCACGTGGGCGTGCGCTCGCCGGTCACCTTGTCAAAAGCGGCGTGCTTGCCCAAGGTCACCAACTTGGGGTGCGCGGTGAAATCGCTCATGGGGGGCAGCCAGTCCTTGCGGCCACCCACATGCGCCAGCACGAACACCTTGCCATCCGCAGCGTATTGCTGCATTTCGGGGTGCATGACCGCCCCACGGCGCCGCATCTGCGTCAACACACCCCACAGCCACTGCAGCAAGGTCGATTTCTCAACACCCTTGAGACCGAACTGATTTTCAAACCGAGGTTGCAGCACCGCAGCCACCGCCCGCAGGCTCTCCGGTGGCACCGCCAACACCGCCTTGCCAATCCGCTCAAGCGTTCGGCCTCGGTGGCTCAGATACGTCAACTCACTGAAAGACTCCCACATCAGTCGCTTGCGCACCCGTTGTGGCAAGCGGCTGTTGGCGGGCAAAGCGCCACGTTGCAGCAGCTCCACCGACCAGTCGGGCTGCCAAGTCATGTTGGGTCCCATGAACTCCGACACCAGCGCCTCGGGCGGCATGCACAGCACAGAGCCCTGCCGGTCAAAGCTGGTTTCCATCTGCTGCTGAAAGTCGGCCCAGCTCATGCCCGATGCGGCCACCTCGTCCATCAAGCGAGCCAGCGCGGTGCGCACGTTGTTGCGGTAAGTGCGGGCACCAAAAAACCCCGCCCTGTGCGCCGCGTCTTGCACCGAATCTGAAAACGCAATCAGCTTTTTGTCGTCGTTAAAAGGGCTGGCCCAGGTGTGCTCCACCACCTGGGCGCCCAGCGTGGCGTTGCGTGCACCCACCAGCAGCAAGCGATCGTCCTCGCCACAGGCTGGACAAGTCTTGTCGTGCCGGGTGTACTGCACATCGTTGCGGGTGAAGCTGCGCTTGGCCGTGACGTAAAACACCTTGAGCAAGGCTTCTTCGCTGCAGGCCAGGCAAGCGGTGTGCCCCGTTTGCTGCATGGTGCCGCAAGCCGCACACACCTGTTGCTCCACCCCGTCCACCTGCGAGCGCCGAATGCTGCTCGCTGCATACAAGCGCGCAGCCTCGGGCCGCTCGGCAAACCAGGTGTTGTAAATCTCGTCGAGCTGTGTCGACAGCTTGCTGCTGCTCTCCACCTTGCGCGATAGCCAGCCCGTGGTTCGGCATCCAATGCACTGAATCAGCGGCAGATACACCCCATCCGGGTTGGCGGGCACATCGGCGCTGCTGCGCAACTTGACCTCTTGGGGGCTCACCGACAAGTTGGCCACCATGCGCCGCAACTCGCGCAGCCACATCTGCACCCGCACATTCACCAGCGCACGCCCCTTGGGATCGCGGGCCCAAGCCACCAACACCAACAAAGCGTCCAGCGCCTCGCTGGCCCAAGGACGCGCCGCCTCAGGCAAACCCCGCTGCAACTGCGCCATCAAGTCGGCATACGCCACCACCTGCCCCTTGGCCACCTTCAGCAAATTGGCAAACAACACATGGCGCTTCAGATTGCGCCCCAGCTCCTGCCGCCACGCCAGGGCATGCACATCGGCGGGCACCGGCAACTCCGGAAAAAAAGCCTCAAACCACCCTTGCACCGCCGCCTCAATCGACTTAAAGCGCGCCGGACTCAGCACCTCTTGAGCGTTGACGCCCGGTGCTGAGAAATAGTCCACCGTGGCGTCTTCCAGAAACGCCCCCACCGACTGACGGCTCTCGGTGATCACGGCGTCGGGCACAAAGTCTTCGCCAAAAATCTGCTTGGCGTAATCGCGCAAAGGTGCCGTGTCGGCCGCACCACCCAGCGTGGCAGACGTGCCAGCGCAAATCAGGTGCCCAGCGGGCGTCTTCAAGCGCGCGCGCAAGCGCCGCAGCAACAACGCCAGATCGGTGCCCTGCGCGCCGTCAAAGGTGTGCAGCTCGTCCACCACCACATAACGCAAAGTCTCGGGCTGGTTGTCCTTCCACAGTTCCCGGTCCTTGGGGCGCAGCATCAGGTAGTCCAACATCTTGTAGTTGGTCAACAAGATGTCTGGCGGGTTCTTGCGCAAGGTATCGCGGTCGGTGATCACGGTCGATGGCGTCATCACCGTGCCCTGACCGTTGCCCGCGGCATTGCCCCCCACATACAAGCCCACCCTCAAACCATTGAAGGCCGCAATGCCGCTCACCAACTCGGCAAAGCGCCGGGCCTGGTCGGTGGCCAAGGCGTTCATCGGGTAAATCACCAAGGCCTTGATGCCCTTTTGCCCAGCGCGCCGCGCGCGCGCGCAATGGTCGAGCACCGGATAGACAAAACACTCCGTCTTGCCGCTGCCGGTGCCGGTGGCCACCAGCGTGCTGGCCGCCATGTGCTGCGACGACAGGCGCTGCCACGCCGCCTCCTGGTGCGAAAACCCGGGGTACTCGGTCTCAAAACCCTTGAAAAAGCCCTTGCCCGCCACCCCTTGGGTGAAGGGCAGACCCAACTGCAAATACGGCCCCTTGAGCCAGCCCGATGGATCGTGAACAAACCGCTCCATCACCCCCGACATGAAATCGTCCGAAGCCTCAAAACCGGTCAGCAGGAATTGGCGCAGGCCCTGGTGTATATCGCGGGCTAAGAGAGATGGAAGCATGATTTATGTCTTGGTTGT
This sequence comes from uncultured Hydrogenophaga sp., assembly GCA_964650505.1. Lineage (GTDB taxonomy): Bacteria > Pseudomonadota > Gammaproteobacteria > Burkholderiales > Burkholderiaceae_C > Hydrogenophaga. The sequence continues at coordinate 77,981 of CAZYUD010000010.1, read as the reverse complement.
TCTTTGCTGCACTGGCAAGATCTCCCAGCCCGCCAAGGCGCCGGAGGAGTTGCTGTCCAGCGTTATCAGCGTGTCTTCGAAAGGCGGTCGGTCTTGCAGTGCAATGAAGGCCCCCTCGCGCAGGGCTTCTGGAAAGACGGCCAGACACCTGCCTGAGCCCTTGCTGGACGGATACAGAATGCCCTCGTAGCCCGCGTGTCGTATCAAATCGGCCAAGACATGGCTGTGTGCGGGCAAGCCAAATTGCACCGGCAAAGCCCGCCAATTGTGTTTGACCGCTGCATCATGAAGCTGCTGCGCAGTGCGCATCATGAACAATTGATTGACCGGAATTTGCAGCTTCTTTTGCAGACTTCGAGCCCGCTCAGGCATCTTGATTTTGGCCAACACCTTCGCCAGCTTGGTCAAAGCAGACGGCGTGGTGAGATCGAAAACCTGCCTCAAGTGCCCACGCAGCATCACCGTGACATGACTGGCGTTGGGCATCAAGGCCAACTCCGCTGGGCTCAGGCCATCGTGGTTTTCGGTGCTACCGAGCTGGAATTTTTCTCGAAATGCCGTTTCAAAATCTTCTGCCAGATACAGACAAGGCCACGGTGCCAAGGTCCCTTCGTCCAGTCCTACCCCAGCGTTAAAGCGACCGCCAACATCCAGCAAACTGCCCGCCGATGAAAGGGGTTGCCGGCTGAACGTGTAAGACACCAGGCGAACCCAATTCTCAAAAACAAACGGCTCATCGTCCGAGGGCGCCAAAGCGGCCAACATCTCGGGCATCAAGCGCCTGCGCTCGGGCTCCAGCGCAAAGTAAAGGGTTTGCTCCAGCTGATCGAGGTCGGCCGACAGCGTCTTCCATGCCGTCAATGACGACTGCGAAAACCGGTCTAGCTCCAGCAGCGTTATGGGCTGCGGTCCTTGCTGCGACCTCGATGGGGGGATTTCTTTATGCTTCTTCAACTCCCTGCTCCCCCATCAATGCACTTCTGTGGGTGCGGGGGCTCTGTCGTCCTCTGTCATGGCATGCAAGATGAACTTGCGCAGGCGTTCAAACCTCCCCAGCCGAATCATGTCTCTGGGCGATATGTCACCCAGCAACGGGTTGCGGGTCTTGAACCAGGTCACCGTCTTGTCCGCATCGCCGCCAAAAACCTTGGCCACCAGGTTGATGGTGATGGCGATTTCCTGCAGCCTTTCACGCACAGGCTCAGGCATGGCCTCGTCAAAACGCACCGACTTGGGCGACACATCGGCAATGCGGGACACCTCTTCCTTTTTGAGGCTGAGGAAAGACTGCACCGACTTGGCATTGAAAGACGACCCCAGGCCAAAGCCCATGAGGTCTGGTGGGACCGTGTCAAAAAGGGCGAAGCCCTTGGCTGCTACCGCTTGCACTGCAGGCATAAGACTCTCCTGAAACACTTTAGAACCACTATTTAACCACGATCATGACACTTTCAACCCGAGCCATGCTGAGCGATTGTTCACCCGCGATCCTTCTTTTTGCCCGGCCTGACCAGCACACCCTCGCGCAAATCGGTCTTGTCCAGCCCCTTGACCCGCAGCCACAAGCCGCCGCTGCGGTCTGGGGGTGCTGCGTCGTCATCGTCTGACAGCACCATGCTGGGCCTGCGCGGCCCCAGAAACACCTGCTCCAGCCGCGCGGTCTCGGCAGGCACATCTTTGTGGCTCATGCGTTCCCACAGCGCATGCGGCAAATTGCGGTTCTGCTTGTCTGATAAGGCCACCAACAAAGGCGCCCCCTCGGGCAGCACCTTCACCACTGCGGGCTGTTGCAGGCGCTGCAGAAACGCTTGGTCGGTGACCTGTGCGGCGCCCACCGTCAGGTGGCCCAGCGCACCACCGCGCACCGGCACATCGCCGCCGTAAAAAAACTCCCAGCGATCACCCACCCGCCTGACGGGGACGGTGATCTGCTCGGACCCATTGGGGTCGAGGTAGCTGCCTGTCATTTCACTCCCTGTCAGCAATTAACTTGTTGCAGTCATTTCGATTGAGTGTTCTGTGTCTAGGGCTCCCCGTCATGGGTGAGAAAGCCCAGCACTCACCATCAATCGGCCATGACGGCATGCTTCACTTTCTCCAATAGAGGAAGAGAACGCGTCTGAACAAACCGATGGTGCTCGGCTTCATCCGGTGGCAACCTCTGTAAACCGGGCGTCACATCGGCGTGCACAGCCAGCTTGAACGCCGCTTCGAAGTAGTCGTTGATCTCTTTGGCCAAGGCCGCATCAAAGCAAAAGACTGCTGTGTGAGAGTGACGGTAGAACGCGCGAACATTTTCCAGTTCTGGAGCCTGCCCCTTTTGTTGCATGTGCATGCACAAATCCAGAAAAGCATCAAACACCGCTCGGCGCTCGTGATACATCGCCCGCTTGTTGGCGAGCTTGGCTGCACTGGCGGAACGGTGCGCACTGAAACCCGCCCAAATGGCCGCGCCCAAAGCCAAGAAGGCGATGGTTTCTGATGCTCCCCACCCCGCCCAAAGATTGGACCAAAGGTCGGCACAGATGGCACAGCCGGTCATGCCCTGTCTCCCGGTGCTTCAAAAAACCCCCAAGCCGTCCGGTAGTCCTCTTCCCGGTTGGCGCGGGCGAAGGGGGCGGTGAAGGTGCGGGTGACCTGGCGGGGGCCGCCGGGGAGGGTGTCGTCGGTGACGGTCATTTCGATCTGGGTGCCGTCTGGGACTTTGAACTCGCCGTCTTTGTAGAGGTCTTCCCAGCCGTGGTTGCCCGGGGTGGTTTTGCCGTCGGGGGTGGTGATGCGGGTTTTGGGCGTAGTGCGGCTGCCTTTGCGGGGCAGGCCAACGCCGACCAAGCCTTTGCTGTTGGTGAAGACGATGCGGCCCTTGATGTCGTACCAGGTGTCGCGCTCATAGCCTTGCATGACCGGGAACTGCACGCGGTAGATGAGCAGCAGTTCGTCGAGCGTGAGGCCGAGGGCCTGGGCGACCAGCACGTCGATTTCGACCAGGGCCATGCGGCGGGCGTAATCGCTGCGCAGGGCGCAGTGGCGGGTCCAGTCGCGGGTGAGGTTGGCCCAGAAGTCTTGCGGCAGGCGCGGGTTGTCGGGCTGGCTCCAGCTTTGTTCGGGGAAGGCCAGATCGAAGACTTCTTCCCACAGAGGGGCGTAGTGGGCAGTTAGGCAATTAAGGGCTAAAGAGCGAGGCTTTATTTGACTCGCATCGACAAAGGGGAGTCGTTGGAGCGTGGTCTCCCAAAGATCAGGAAGCCCAGTTGATTTGACAAAAAAATCATAGATACACGAAGCGGTTAGCCCCGATAGCGCTGTCAGCTCATGCAAGCTCTTGAACGATAGGGAGATAACAGTGTTGATATGCGCAACACCGGGCGGGGCTATCGAAGCGTTAAGGGTTCGCTCCGATGCAGCACCGATCCTCCTTCGATGAACATGCCGAAAAAACGCTGTCACCGGCTTGCCCTGCGTTTCCCCCTCTTCAACCCAACTCACCCGAGGCGTGCGGCGCAGGTATTCGGCCTTATCGGCCATGGGGCGGTAGTTGGTGCGAGGCAGGTAGTCGTCGGGCAGGGTTTCGAGGTCGATTTGGTCGTAAGCTTTGTTTGAAGAGCTGATCTTGTGGGGCGTTTTGTTAAAGGGGTTTGCCACAAAAAAGTGCGGGCCTGAGAGCACCCAGTCTTCGGGCGTGGCGGCAAAACCTGCATCATTGGAGGGGCGGCGGGTGATGGTGCCGTCCCTCTGCGCGTAAGTTTCGTCAAACATCACCGTAGAGAAGTAGTCATCGCCCAAATCGGCCAGACGCTTTGGGTAAGCGGCCAGCTTGCGCAACACGCTGCTCAGTTGGCCAGCGTGCAAGGCGGGTAAGCGGGCGCAACGTGACGGGGTACCGGGTTCGTCGTAGAGCTTGGCAAATGTTGCCAATGCGGTTTCATCTACTTTGACAATGCGGTCGCGATGTCCTGAAAAGTTCCACTTGCCCGCTTCGTTTTTGTAGCCACCCACAGGGCCGCTGCCATCGTGCTCATAGCAACTGTCGACGGTGGCTGGTACGAACAGATTGGCGATTTGATCAAAGAGCGGTATCTCCCTCAAAGAGCCGTAGATATTGACGCTGTACTTGGTCAAGTGGTGCACTTCGGCGAAGAGATGCGCCTCATTGACAAATTGGAAGTGTCGCCGCAACCGGGCATACACCGCTTCACGCAAGCCCCCGCCTTTGGGGTCGTCATACGGCCCTTCGGGGTGCAACAAACCCGCTACACCTTTGGCGCTGCTGATCTGCCATGCCAGCGGCATGAAGCACTTGTACAGGTTGGTCTGCACACCCTTGAGCAGCGGATAGTTCTGCACCGCGTTCAGAAAATTCTGCGTGCCTTCGGCTTCCTGCAGCTCTTCGGTCCAGGCTTGTTGCAATCCAGCAAAACGCTCAAAGGCATCGGCGCGCAGCTTGGCCAGGTCGCTGGCGCTGATCTTGCGGATGGCGAACACGGGGTTGCGCTCGCCCAGCACACCGGCTTCGTTCCACTCCACCTTGAGCCAGGGCGGGTTCCCCAAAATCAAATCAAAGCCGCCGCGCTGAAGCAACACATCAGCAAAGCACAGCTCCCAGTGCATGAAGCGGCGGTCGGCCGCCACGGCCTCGACCAGGGCCACACGCGGAAAGTGTTGGCGCAGTTTGCTGATGCGCAATTGGCCGAGCTTGTCGTGCAGGTTGGGTTGATCGGTGGCTTGGGCCAGGGGCAGCTGGGTTTCCATGCCCAGCAGGGTGGGCTGCACGTCGGGGATGACAACTTGCGGGCCTTCATTGCCCTCACCCCTGCCCTCTCCCTCAGGGAGAGGGAGCAAGTCCAGTCCCGGCTGGGGGCCGATGTCGACGATGTTGCCTTCGAGGATGGCGCCCACTTCCATCCACCACTGTTCGCGGCTGGGCAGTTGGGCGGCGGCGGTGATGGGCCAGAACCACAGGGCGCACCAGTAGTCCATGACGAGCTTGAGGCGGCGGAAGGGTGTGGCCAGGTCGCCGTCTTCGTTGAGCAGGCCTTGGCGGCGGATGGCTTCTTTTTGGGCGCGGCTGATGGCGCGGCTGGCGTTGCCCTCACCCCTGCCCTCTCCCTGGGGGAGAGGGGGTAAGGCGGTGTGGGGCCAGACGCTGATGGGGTCTTCGGTGCGGGCGCGGTCGCGGGCCAGGGCCTGGGTGTGTTCGCGCCACAGCTCTTGCACACGGGCGCTGAGCTGCTGCAGGCGCTTGAGCTCGTGCGGCTCCAGCGGCTTCATCATGGCTTTGCGCCATGTTTTGAGGTGGTCGAACTCAGTTTTGTAGAGGGCCTTGGCCGTTTTGTCGGTGTAGTCGGCCATGCCGGGGTCGGGCAGCAAGAAGTGCCAGATTTCGTCGGGCTGGCGCGGCTGCTCAAAGGTGGCGCGGCGCGGGGGTTCTTCGTGCCAGGCGGGTTTGGCTTTTTTGTCGAGGCTGCTGGCTTTGTAGACCTGGTGGCGGGCACCGATGAGGCTGTTGCCGTTGAAGAGCTGGTAGCCAAACCAGGGCACGCGGGCGGGCAAGGGTTGGCCTTGGCTGTCGGTTTCGCCATAGATGGCGTTGAGCCAGATGGAGACTTCGGCCAGCTCCACGGCCACGGGGTTCAAGTCCACGCCAAAGACGTTGCGGTCGGCCAGCACCATGCGGACTTTTTGCAGCTCTTGCGGGTAGTCGTCGTGCGGGATGCGTTGCTTGAGCTCGGCCTGTTTGCGTTCCAGGTAGGCCTCGGCCAGTTGGTTGACGGCTTCGTTCAAGAAGGCGGCGCTGCCCATGGCGGGTTCGCAGACGGTGAGGCTGAGGATGTCGTCGGCGCACTGCACGCGGTCGCTGCCCAGCAGCTCTTTGAGCGCGTATTTGACGAGGCACTGGGTGAGCACCTGCGGGGTGTAGTAGCTGGCGCTTTTTTGGCGGTCGCGCCCGGCCAGGCGGTAGACAAAGCTGCCCTTGCGGTGGCAGCGCAGCTGGCGGTGGCCAGCGTCATTGAGGTCGTAGACCTTTTCGTCGTCGGTGTAGTCGGCCAGGCGGCTGGCGGGGACGAACCATGCGTTGTCGAGCTTGTCGTCGCTGGTGGCGTCTGCACTGCGGCCACGGGTGTTGGTGGTGTCTTCGTTGTCGTCGTCTTCAGCATCCGCGTCTTCGTCGGCGCTGTCGTCAGCGCTGTCGTCGGCAGCTTGGGCTTTGCCTTTTTTCTTGCCGGGTTTGACTTCGTACAGGTCTTCGGCGGCAAAGAAGCCCCGGTAGCTGAGCAGGGCTTCGTACACCGCGCCCAGCTGGTTGATGGACAGCAGCTGGTAGCTGACGCGGCCACGGCGCTGGCCCCTGCCCTTGCCGCGGCTGAGCGACATGAGGCGGATGACGGTTTGCCACACATGGTTGGGAAACTGCACTTTGCTGAGCAGCGGCAGGGTGCTGTCGTCAAACAGGCGGCTGTCGAGCGGGGCCAGGGCAAAGGTGTCTTTGGCACCGGCCACGGCGTGGATGTTGGCCTGGTCGGCCAGGCCGCAGCCCTGGGCCACCAGGGTGAAAAGGCGGCGCAGGGTTTTGTCGAAATACACGCCGTCGCGCGCGGCGGGGGTGGCGAGGTTTTTGAGCTCCAGGTCGCGCAGGCTTTCCAGGCTGTAGCCTTTGAGGTAGACCTCGCTCTTGGCGATGGGCACGTAGCCGAGTTCGGGCCGGGCTTCGATGTAGAACATGAAGAGCAGCCGGTAGACCATGCGCAGGCACTCCAAGCTGAGGTCGGCGGGGTCGAGCTGGTCTTTGCCGCTGAAGAAGCCTTTTTTGGCGTTGGCGGCTTGTTGGCGCAGCTGGTTGGCGGCCTCGTTGCCCAGCAGTTCGATGGCGTCGCGCAGGGCGTGCTTGAGGTCTTCGCTCACGCCAAAGGCGTGTTTGTGGGCGTTTTCGTCCAGGGCTTCGAGCAGGCTGTTGCCCTCGCCCGGGGCCAGGCTGCTGCGGTGCATCAGCGCGGCGGCGGCCTGGAGGGTGGCCGGGTCTTTGCGGTCGAGGATTTCGGTCCAGTCAAAGCGCAGGGCGCGGTTTTGCGGCCATTTGTAGCGGTCGAGCAGCAGCCAGTGGTCCAGGCCCAGCAGCAGCACGTAGCGGGGGGCCAGGTCGGCGCCAAACAGCGCTTCAGACAACAGGTCGGCCCAGCTTTGGCCGACCAGGGCGGCGGGCACGTCGGCACCGCCGTAGTGCAGGCGGGCCAGGGTGTGGTCGAGCAGGTCTTCGCTTTCCATGCCGGGCTGGTAGGCGGGCACGATGGCGAGCTGGGGCGGGTGCAGCGACAGGCTGGCCGCGCTGGTGGCGTCTTGGTCTTTGGCCAGCAGGCTCCACAGCGGCAGGGCCTGGCCGGGGACGAGTTCGACGGGTTGCGCTGCTGTGGTGGGCGCCGGGTAGCCCAGGGCTTGCAGCAGGCCGGTCTGCATCTGGGCAAACAGGCTCCAGCGGTCGGCGTCGTCTTTGGCGCGGTCGATCTGGCTGCGCAGGGCAAACCATTTTTGCGCCCAGGCCTGCAGGCGTTTGGGCGGGGCGCGGTGGGCTTCAATGCCGGGGTGCTGTTCTTCCAGCGCCTCCCAAGCGTCAAGCCGGGCTTTGATGTCGCCCTTGAAGACTTCGGCCAGGTAGTGGTGGCTGTAGAACTCGTTTTCGTTGGCAATGCCGGTAAAGGTCTGGACGGCTTCGAGGACGGGCATGTTCAGGCTCCAGCAGTGGGGTGCGGCACTGCGCCAGGGGTGAGCAGCTTGAACTGCACCAGCGAGCGTTCAAAGGCGTTGCAGCGCGCCAGCTCGGCGATGGTGTGGTCGAGGTCGTCGAAGCGAAAGGCGGCGGTCCAGCGGTGGATTTTTTGCATGGCGGTGATGAAGGGGGTGGCGTCACCCAGGCGGCTCAAGGCGCGCAGGCTGTCGAGGTATTCCTCGCGAAACAGGGTGGGCACGATGATGCGGCAGGCCCCCACGGCCGAGAGTTCGGCGTTCATGACGAGTCGGGCCAGACGGCCGTTGCCGTCGGTGAAGGGGTGGACTTCGCCGACGATGAACATGGCCAGCAGCGCGCGGGCGGTGCCGGCGGGCACGCTGGGCAAGAGCTGCGAGGCGTGCAGCAGGGTGCCACGCACCCGGTCAGGAGCAACGAATTCGGTGTTGCCGGCGCGGTTGGCCAGGAGCTTGAATTCGCCGGGGCCGACTTCGGGGCGTTCCTGCATCTGGTCGGCGTGGCGGGCACGCAGCTGGGCGAGCACGGGCTCGCCACTGGCCAGGGTTTGCAGCGCCCAGCTGGGGTGCAGGGCTTGGCGGTAGACGCCCAGGATGTCGTGCGAGTCTTTGGGGCGCTCGGCAATGGGCTGGCCTTGCAGCACAAAGGCGCGGGCTTGCTGCACGTCGAATTCGGTGCCTTCGATGAAGTTGCTGAAGTACGACTCCAAAAAGGCAAAGTTGGCGCGGGCGTTTTCGCTGTGCGCCACAGCAGCGGGCTGGGCCAAGGGTGTGGCACGCACCTGCGTGGCCAGGTGCTCAAACAGGGCCAGGCGCTGCGCGTCGTAAGGCATGGGGGCGGTGCGGGCACGGCCTTCGGGGGTGGTGAGGCGGCTGGCACGGGTGCCCAGGATGCTGCCGACGAGTTCGTCGAGCACCGCGAATTCGTCTTGCAGCCCCAAGCTGGGCGCAAGGCTGCGGGCTTGTTCGCGCAGCTGGGACAGGGCTTCTTCGCCCCGGGCATCGCAGGTGTCGAGCAGGCGCTGCTCCACCGCCTCACGGCCAGCGCTGCGGCGCTGTGGGCCGCGCGAGGGCTGCAGGTTTTCCAGCAGGAGCCGAGGCAAGGAAGGGAAATACAGCTCGCGCCCGAGCATGGGCAAATCGCCTGCGGCGGGGGGTGGCCCTTTCCAGAGCATGACGGTGAGGCCCGGCAGTTGCACGCTGCGTTTGGAGCCCGCCGTGAGGTGGATCAGTTGCGCACCGGGCGGGCCGTCGGGCTGGCCACCAAGCCAGGCGCTGCGGTGGCTGAGCACGGCACCCGGAAACAGGGCGGCGAGCACACGCAAGCGTTCACGGGCGATGAGCGCAGGCCAGTCGGCCAGCGGCAAGGTGCAGGCCACGCCGGTGACGATGCGCTGGAGCTTGCCCGCCGCCATGTCGCGCTGCACCGCCCGCTTTTGGGCGGGACTGAGCTCGGCATAGAGCACCAGCGGGCCCTGGGTGGGGTCCGTTGTCGCGATTTGTCGGTGCAAGGGGGTGGGCATGGGCTAATTTGTCGCCTATTCTGTATTTAATTTGGCTTTTTGTCGCGATTTCTATTCACTCGAAGGGTGGCACACGGCGGCCAAGACCTGAATCCAGGGCTTGGGCTCGGTGGTGAGGGTGTCTTGCACCCACTGGCGGTAGTCGTCAAAGACGCGGCCAATCTGGCGGCTGCGGGCTTCGAAGCGGCTGCGTTTGACAGTTTCGATCTGGTTTTCCAGCCGCAATTCGAGCTGCTGGATTTGTTTGTCTTGCAGGCGCTTGAGGTCATCCAGCGTGCTTTTCAGGCGCTGGTCCAGCTCAGCCGCGAAGGCTTGCTGTTTGGCCGCCATGAATTGGTGCATGGTGGCCACGGCTTGCGGCAGTGCGGCCTGCATGGCCGAGGCGTTGGCCTGATGGGCGGCGTTGACACCGGGGTTGGGCAGCTTGCCGGCCTGCAGGCCTGCACGCTGGGCAAAGTCTTCAAACGGCTGCAGGGTGAAGGCACCGCCCTGCCCCACGCGGGTGGCGACTTGCCACTCGACCATGAGAGGCTGGCCCTTTTTGTTGGGCACCAGGCTCATGAGGATGAAGGCCTGTTCGCCGGGCTGGAGTTTGGCGCTTTGCAGCAGCGGTGCGCTGTGGCGCGCCACCGTGCTGAGGGCGCGGTCGCCCAGCCATTCCATGATGGGGTGCTGCGGCCAGAGATAGTGCAGCTGGGGCCAGGTGTCTTGCTCGGCGCGGGCCTGGCGGGCCTGCTCGATGGCGGTGGCCACGCGGTCTTTGTTGGCACACAGCTGGTAATGGTCGTGCTCGGCCTGCACCTCGCGTGGCAGTTGGCGCAGGCGCTCTTGCAGGTCGTGCGGGGCGGTGAGGCTGATGACCTGCTCGGTGTCGTCGCTGCTCCATTGGCAGACGGGGTTGTCCTGGTTGATGAGCTTGAGCGCGGTGGTGGCGTAGTGGTAGTCGCTGTCGAACAGGGAGGCGGGGTTGTGGATGTGGTCGAGGCTGCTGGCGGGCTGTGCGCCCTGCACTGCCGGGCTGACCGCGTCATCACCACCGCCAAAGAGGTGGAGCAACCAGTCGCCTTCGTTGTCTTGTTTGTTGGCGGCGGCCTGGTCAAGCTGGGCTTCGACTTTTTCGGGGCTCAGGCCCTCGGCCATGAAACCACCGACTTTGGCGGCTTCTTTTTCGGGGTCGAAGACGTTGAGGAAGGCGGACGGGTCACCCAGGTTTTTGTTGGCCTGTTCGTCCTTGGTCTGCAGGATTTCGAGGATGCGCAGGTCGCCCTTGATCTTGTCGGTGGCGGACTCGGTGAACAGGTAGACGATGTGCGGTTGGTGCTTTTGGCCGTAGCGGTCGACCCGGCCGTTGCGCTGCTGAAAGACCATGAGCGACCAGGGCAGGTCGAAGTGGACCAGCCGGTGGCAGAAGTAGTGCAGGTTGAGGCCCTCACTGGCCACATCGGAACACAGCAGCACGCGGATGCTGTCGTCCTGACGGCCAAAGCGTTCAACCATGTCTTGCTGCTCGGTGTCGCTCATGCCGCCGTGCAAGATGGCGACTTGTTTGTCGGGCTTGAGGCCAAGGTCTTGCCCAAGCTGGGCCTGCAGCCATTTGAGGGTTTCGATGCGCTCAGAGAAGATGACCAGGCGGTCGCTGGCGTCTTGGCCGGTCCAGCCGAAGTCGGCGCTGCGCAGGTGGGCCAGCAGGCGCTGGTATTTGCTGAAAGCTTTGTCGCCACCGGGCTCGGTCATGGGCTGCAGCGCGGCGATGAAGTCTTGCAGGTGGGCGAGTTCGGTGGCTTCGTCGCCGGTGCTGTCCTGCTTTTTCTGCAGCAGGTCGCAGCGCTTGCGGGCCGATTCCAACGCGGCAGCGGGGCTGGAGAACAGGCCTTTTTGCATGGCCACGCGTTGCAGCTCTTGCTGCTGACCGGATTTGTGCTGGCCGTTTTGGGTGAAGGGGATGGCCAGCAGGGCGCGGTAGGCGGCCTCTTCTTGCGCGCTGGCGGGCTGACGCAGGCAGGTGGTGGTGCGTTCCTGAAAGTCAGCGGTGACCTGGTCTTTGATGTCTTTCTTGAAGCGGCGGATGACCAGGCCTTTGTCCTTGAAATCATCGGGCGTGTAGTCGTCGGGGTCGGAGATGGCCGTGGGGTCGAGCAAGGCCATGAGGGACGCGAAGCTGCGGGCCGAACCATCGTGCGGCGTGGCCGAGAGCAGGATGAGCGTGTCGGACCGGGTGGCCAGCAGACGGGCGAGCTTGGCACGCTTGGCCAGGCCCTGCTCTCCGGCGCGTGCGGCAACGTTGTGGCATTCGTCGATGACGATCATGTCCCACCAGGCGTTCTCGAGGTAGTTGCGGTATTCGAGGTTGCTCTTGAGGGTGTCGACCGAGATGATGGATCGGTCGAAGTAGTTGAAGGGGTTGTGGTTGGCCGGGATGCGGTTGCGCACCCGCGCCAAACCCAGCGAGTCCAGACGCACGAGCGGGATGGAAAAGCGGCTCCACCATTCTTTCTGGAACTGGGTGAGCATGGCTTTTTGGGTGACGACCAGAATGCGCTTGCCCCGGCCACGCTGGATGAGTTCGGTGGCCAGCACACCGGCTTCCAGCGTCTTGCCCAGGCCCACGGCATCGGCAATCAGGATGCGGGCCCGCGGCTGCTGGAGGGCCTGGAGCGCCGGGTCGAGCTGGTAGGGCACCACGTTCATCACGCCCCGGTGGCCGAGGTGGATGCGGGTGTCGTTGGGCACGGTGCGGCGGCGCTGGCTTTCCAGGTACAGGACGGTGGCGTTGTAGGTGGCGCTGTTGTCGGGCACCAGCAGGGTTTCAGCCGGGTCGAGGACTTCGATGTCGTCTTCAAGTTCGGTCAGAAACAGGGCGTTTTGGCCACGCACCAGATCAGAAATGCCGTCGCAGGTGAGCAGCCAGCCACCATCGGCGGAAGGGTCTACGCGGCGGATGAGCCATTCTTCGTCTCGGATCAGCGCGCGGGCGCCTGGGGCTAACTGGGTCATGCTTTTTTATGCTGCTGCGGCTGAAGGCAATGTCGCCAAATATAAGTTCTGACTGACAGAATTTTGAGCACTGAGGTGAATATGTTGAAGGATTGTTGTTGAAGTGTGGTGTACGTCTGGCCAGGCCGGCTGGGCAGGAGAGTTGACGCGGTCATCATGCCGATAGACGGGCTCAGCGCATGAGCCCACCACACTGGCGATAGCGGGCGTGGAATCTGTATAAACGCTCAGTGCTGCATGCTCACGCCTTGAGCCTGGACCGACCGATGCTGGCGGCCCGCAGAACAACACACACAACAGGTGGAGCGATGAGCGAGAGTGCGCGTTTGTACAAATACCAGCAGCTGCTGGCGGGCGGCAGACCGGTGAGCCGTGAGCGGCTGATGGCGGCCACCGAAGTGGCTTTGGCGACCTTCAAACGCGACCTGGCCAAACTGCGCGATCAGTTTGGGGTGCCCATCGTGTTTGACCGCGATGCCGGGGGTTATGTGCTCAAGCATGCGCCTGGTGTGCAGGAGCTGCCAGGCTTTTGGCTGAGCCATGAAGAGTTGCTGGCGCTGGCCACCATTCAAAAAATGCTGGAGCAGCTGGCCCCCACGCTGCTGGGGCCGCAGCTGCAGCCCCTAGAGGCGCGACTCAATGGTTTGCTGGCACACAAGGGCCTGGCGGCTGGAGAGCTGCATCGGCGTGTGCGATTGATGCAATCGGGCAAGCGGCAGATCAACAGCCGGGTGTTTGAGACGGTGGCGATGGCCACTTTTGCGCGCCAGCGTTTGCGGCTGAGGCACTTCAGCCGAAGCCGCGCTGATGAAAGCGAACGCACGGTGTCGCCAATCGACATTGCGCTGTACCGGGGCAATTGGTATTTGAACGCCTGGTGCCACTGGCGCGATGGCTTGCGACGTTTCTCGATTGACGCCATTGAGTGCGCCACGGTGCTGGACGAAGCCGCGCTGGAGGTGGACGACGCGGCGGTACAGCAAGCTTTGGGTGCGGGTTACGGCATTTTTGCGGGCACCCATGTGCGGCGCGTGGTGCTCAGGTTTTCGCCAGAACGGGCGCGCTGGGTGCAAGCGGAGGAATGGCATCCGCAACAAATCGGCGAAACGCTGACCGATGGCAGCTACCGGCTGGAGTTTCCATACACAGACGAACGCGAGCTGATCGGCGATGTGATGCGCTTTGGCGCCGGGGTGGAAGTGATTTCACCACCCGAGCTTCGCCAGGCCATGAAAAAAGCGCTGCACGAAGCGCTGGGGCGGTATCTGTGAACGCGATCAAGCGGCCATCACTGGCGCAGGCTTCACGCGCATAGGCGCAGTTTTGAATCGCTGTTGGGCCTGCCACATGTCGTAAGCGCTTTGTTCGGCCAGCCATGCCTCAATACGCAGGGCCATATCGGGCGATATGGCAGCGCGTCCATTCAACACACGCGACAAGGCGACACGCGACACGCCCAGTTGTTAGCACCTCGAACACAAAAATTCAGGCCCCTTAAAGATCTCCCCGAGCGCGATCTGTTGCCAGTCACTCATCCTCACCCCCCAACTCCACAACCGCCTGGTGCAGGAAAGCAGCCATCTGCTCCTTACCCGGCAGTTGCACCTGGTAGCGCGAGACAAAGAGCTGGTTGCTCATGCCGGCCAGGGCGTACTCCACCAATTCCTGGTTCTTACGGGTACACAGCAGGATGCCAATGGGTGGCTGGTCGCCTTCGGTCATCTGGTGCTGTTTGTAATAGCTGACGTAGCTGTTGAGCTGACCCAGGTGTTCGTGCTGAAACGCGTCGTTCTTCAGCTCGATGAGCACATGGCACTTGAGGACGCGGTGGTAGAAAACCAGATCCACAAAAAAGTGTTCGCCTCCAATGAGCAGACGCTTTTGCCGGGCCTCAAAACAAAACCCGTGGCCCAACTCCAGCAGGAAGGCTTGCAGTTTGTCGAGCAAGGCGTCTTCGAGTTGGCCTTCGGTCACGGCCTCTTGAGGCTTCACACCCATAAATTCAAACACATACGGGTCGCGGATGATGTGCTGCGGGGTGGCTTGCTCGGCTTTGGCGTGGGCCAGGGCTGCAATGGCAGTCTTGTCGGTAGACAGGCCACTGCGCTGGTAGTACTGCGTGGCAATTTGACGCTTGAGCTCGCGCACGGACCAGTTGCCCCGCAGGGTTTTCACTTCATAAAAGACCCGTTGCATGGGGTCGTGCAGTTCCACCAGTTGCTCAAAGTGGCTGTAGGAGAGACGGGTAACGAGGGTGTCGGGGTCGATGTCGGGCAAGGCTGGCGATGGTGCGGACGCTGTCCGCACTTTGTCCACCGTCGCAGGGGGCAGCAGAGTCTGGGCAGATTGTGCGGACGCCGTCCGCACAATCTGCGGGTAGGCCCGGTAGAAGGCCAGGTAGCCGTAAAGCTGGCGCTTGCCCACGTTGCTGACAGCTTGGTCGCGCAAGGCTTGGGCCAGCTCAGACAGCAGCTTGTCGCCGTAGCGGGCGCGGTCCGCCCCCTTCAACTCAAACTCGGCAATGTACTGTCCAATGAACCAGTTGCGCAGCGTCAGGCTGATGTTGACCGCCTTGGCGGCTTGGTTGGCGAGCGCCACATGGGTTTGCTGGATGACGACCACCAGGTGGGCAAAGTCGAAGGCCGGCGTGTTCATGTCTGGTTCACTTCAGGAGTGGTGCTGCAAGCCACCGCACAAGTGCAGGTCTCAGACTTCATAGCCCAGCACCACATGCATGTTGTCGCTGGGATTGACCTTGGAGCGCAGGCGGTCGGCGGCAGCCCACAAGCGACGATCCAATGCCTCTACAAATTGCTGCTCTTCATTCATGTCGTGGCTTCTCCCGATCCGCCCTGTAAATCAATGGCTCACAAATTTTATGTGACCGCTTCTGATGTCCATGACCCCCACCCGCTGGACCGCAGCACCCGCTGCGCCACCGCCTGCCCCAGCAGCCCAGCGCGCGGCTCCACCACGGTGAGTTCGGTCCGCGCGCGGGTGACGCCGGTGTAGACCAGTTCGCGGGTGAGGATGTCGCCCGCCGCGTCGGGCAGCACCACCACGGTGTGGGCAAATTCGCTGCCCTGGCTTTTGTGGATGGTCATGGCAAAGGCGGTGTCGACATGGGCCAAGCGGCTCACCGGCACCGAGCGCAACTGGTCGCCGTCCAGAAAACACACGCGCAGTTTGTCGCCGGCGGCGTTGCGCAGGGCCACGCCGACGTCGCCGTTGAACACGCCCAAGGCTTTGTTGTTGCGCGTGACCATGACGGGCCGGCCTTCGAACCATTCGCCTTCGGGTTTGAGCCAGCCTTCGGCGGCGAGCGCGCGCTGCACGTCGGCGTTGATGGCGACGTCGCCCCAGGGGCCGTCGTGCACGGCGCACAAGATGCGAAAGCGCTCAAAGGCGCGCAGCACGCCCACCGCCCAATTGCTGTGGGCGGCCTCGTCCATGGGGCCGTGGGGGCGCTGGCGCATGGCCTGCAGGTAGTCGGCATAGCAAGCGTTGGCGCCGCTGCGCCCGTGGGTGGCCAGGCGCGCCAGCGCGCTGGGTGCCACGGGCGCGGCCCACAAGGCCACGGTGCTGTCGGGCTGCTGCTGCAGCAAGTCGTAAGCGCCAGGGGCCGCGCTGGCGTTGGCGCCGTCCTTGGCATGGGTGCGGGCGCGCCCGGCGTTCACCGCCAGCGCCACCGCGCCAATGGTGGAACCAAAGCGCCGGCTTTGGCGCAGCATGACGGTTTGCTGGTCGAGCGCGCTGCCGAGGGCCTCGCTGGGCGGCGGTGTGCAGCCGGTGCTGTGTTGCAGATAGGCGCAGGTGGCGGCGCTGTAGCGTGGGGTGTCGGCGTGGGCGCACAGGTCGCCCAGCACCGAGCCGGCTTCGACCGAGGCGAGCTGGTCTTTGTCGCCCAGCAGCACCAGGCGCGCGTGGGGCGGCAAGGCGTCGAGCAGCGCGGCCATGAGCTCCAAATGGATCATGGAGGTTTCGTCGACGATGAGCACGTCCACATCGAGCGGCTGTTGCGCGTGGTGGGCAAAGGCGCGGCTGTGGCGCTGGGCGCCGAGCAAGGCGTGCACCGTGCTGGCGGCGCCCAGGCCTTGGCTGAGCGCGCTCAGATCAAGCTGGCCGGCCAAGCGCGGGCCCAGATCGGCCAGGGCTTGGTCGATGGACTGGCGCAGGCGCGCGGCGGCTTTGCCGGTGGGCGCGGCCAGCGCCACCTTGAGCCGCTCGGGCTGCGGCTGGGTGGCCCACAGCAGCGCCAGCAGGCGCGCGGCGGTGTAGGTTTTGCCGGTGCCGGGGCCGCCGGTGATCACCGTGAGGCCGGCGCGCAAGGCCAGCGCGCAAGCGATGCGCTGCCAGTCGGGGGTGGCCGCGTCGGCCGGGCCAAACAAGGTGTCGAGCCAGCTGCGCACCGCCTCGGGCGCGACCGGGTGGCTGTGGCCCGCGCGCTGCGCCACGCCGCGCAGCACCGCTTGTTCGTGTTGCCAGTAGCGGCGCAGGTACAAGAGCGGCGCACTGTGGCTGCCGGCCAGCACCAGGGGCTGGCCGGTGTCGGCATCGGCCTGGGCAAACAGATCGGCGGGCGCGCGGGTGGCGGGCACCTGGCGCAGCAAGGGGCTGCGGCGCAGCGCGGCCAAGCAGTCGGCCAAGGTGACGCTGTGGTGATGGGCCCATTGTTGCCACGCGCTGTGGGCGGCGTCGGGCCAGGCCAGCAGGGCCTGGGGCGTGTGCAAGAGCGTGGCCAGCGGCAAGCAGGTGTGGCCCCGCCCTTCCAGGTGCGCCAGCAGCGCGGTGGCCATGAGCAGCGGCGGTGTGGCCTGGGGGTCGTGCTGCAGCACAAAGCCGGCGAGCTGCGCGTCCAGCGCGCGCAGCCAGCCTTGGTCGGCCCAAGCCTGCAAGGTGGCCAGCGTGTCGGCGGCGGTGAGGGGCATGGCGTCAGGGCTGGGCATGGCTGGGCAGGGGCTGGTTGATCAGGGCGTCCAGCGCATCCAGCGCGGTGGGGCTGGCGGCCAGCAGACAGCCGCCGCGCTCGGGGCCGTGGATGCCGCGCACAAACAGGTAGATGGCGCCGCCCAGGTGCTGCGCGGGCTGGTAGCGCGCGCCCAGACGGCTGCGCAGCAGGCGGTGCAGCGCCAGCAGGTAAACGGCGGCTTGCACGTCGTAGCGGTGCTGGGCCATGGCGCGGGCCAGGCCGGGCGCGTCGTAGGCAGCGTCGCCCGCGCCCAGGTGGTTGCTTTTGTAGTCGAGCACCCAGTAGCGGCCCTGGTGCTCGATCACCAGATCGGCAAAGCCCATGAGCATGCCGTGCAGCTGGCTGCGCTGCAGCGCGGGGCGTTCCACACCGGGCAGCCAATGCTGGCGGCACAGGGCGTCCACCGCGGCGGTGTCCAGGCCGGCCATGGGCAACCAAAACTCCAGCTCGGCCTGGGCGGTGTGCAGCGCGTCCAGCGGCGCACCCACACCGGGCAGTGGTGTGCGCACCACCTCGCCAAACCAATGCGACAACTCGTCGGCCTGCTCGGCGTGCGGGCTGTGTTGCAGGCGCTGCGCCAAGCGGTTGGCGAGTGTGGGGTCGGTGTGCAGGGCAAAGCGCTCGGCGCTCAGCCATTCGAGCTGTTCGTGCAAAAAGTTGCCGGTGACCGGGCCTCGCTTGAAACGGTGCCAAATGGGCGCGTCGGCGCCGGCCAGCGCCGGCACGGGGGCTGCAGGGGCTTGGGTGTCGTGTTCGTCGTCGGCGGGGCTGTTGCTGTGCAACGGCGAGAGCTGGCCGGGCAAGCCGTTGGCCCCAGCCGGTGCGTGGCCTTGCAGTTCGCGCGTCAGGCGCGAATAGCTGGCGATGCCCCAGCGGCGGTCGAAGCTGGCGCGGTAAGCGGGGGCGTCGAGCAGCGCGGCGTCGCTGGCGTCGCGGCCGCGCCAGCGGGTGCAGGCGGGGCTGTCGTCGGCCACTTGCAGCGCAATGCCGGTGCAGCCTTGGGCCCAGTGGCGCAGCGCGTCGGCCCAGCCCTCGGGGCTGAGCGGCTGGGTGCCGCCGATCAGGTAACCGGCGGCGCTGCGGTGGGTGTCGGCGTCTTTGCGCTGGCCTTCTTTGATGAGCGGAAAACCCATCCACAGGCCGTAGCGCGGGCGTGTCATGGCCACGTAGAGCAGGCGCAGGTCTTCGCGCAGGCGCTCGGCGTCGTTGCGGGCCAGCGCGTCGGCGTCGGGGTCGAGCACCAGGGTGCGGCCGCCGTCGGCCTTGGGCAGCAGCACCGCGTCGGTGCGGCCGCTGTCGCCAGCGCGGTAGGTGGTGGCAAAGGGCAGGCAGACCACGGGGTACTCCAAGCCTTTGCTTTTGTGCACCGTGACCACGGCAATGAGGTCGGCGTCGCTTTCCAGCCGCAGCACCTGTTCTTCGCTGTGATCGGCGGCTTGTTGGCGCTGCTGCTGCAGCCAGCGGATGAGCGCGGCCTCGCCGTCGACGTCGGCGCTGGCCTGTTGCAGCAACTCGGCGAGGTGCAGCACATTGGTCAGGCGCCGCTCGCCACCGGGCTGGGCCAGCCAGCGCGAGGGCATGTCCAGCGCCACCAGCGACTGGCGCAGCATGGCCAGCACGCCGAGCTGGCGCCAGCTGCGGTGCAGCAGCTGCAGCTGTTGCAAATGGGTGTCGAGCGCGTCGTCGTCGTGCGCCAAGCGCTGCAGCTCGGCCAGCGGCAGGCCCACCAGATCGAGCGCCAGCGCGGCGCGCGCCAGCCCCAGGTCTTGTGGGCTGGCCACGGCCTGCAGCCAATGCACCAGGTCGCGCGCTTCGTCGCTGGCAAAGACCGAGTCTTTGTCGGACAAGTACACCGAGGGCAAGCCGCGCGCTTGCAGGGCGCGGCGCACCGCCGTGGCCTCTTGGGCCGAGCGCACCAGCACCGCCACGTCGCGCGGGCGCAGGCGCTGCAGCCCCTGGTCGCCGAGCAGGCCGTTGCTGGCGTCGTTGAGCCAGCCGACGATGCGCTCGGCGCACAGCTCGGCAAAGTGGCGCAGCGCGCTGGCTTTGTTGCGCGGGGTGGTGTCGAACGCCAGCTGCAGCGCGGGCCACGGTGTGTCGCCGGCCACCCAGCGCTCGGGCCGGCCATGGGCCTGCACCGGCACAAAGGGCAAGCCCTGCTCGCCCTGCCCCAAGGCAAAAGCGCCCATGGGCAGGCGCTCATCGGCACGGGCAAAACTGTGGTTGACGGCGTCGACCAAGGCCACGGTGGAGCGGCGGTTGACCGACAGCGCGTGGTGCCGGCCAGCGGTGGCTTGGCGGGCGCGCAGGTAGCTGTAAATGTCGGCGCCCCGAAAGCCGTAGATGGACTGTTTGGGGTCGCCAATCAGCAGCAGGGTGCGGGCGCTGTGGGTGTCCGCATCGGCCCCGGGCGCGTAGACGCGCTCAAAGATGCCGTATTGCTCGGGCGAGGTGTCTTGGAACTCGTCGATCATGGCCACCGGGAACTGCTGCGCGATGGCCTGCGCCAAGCGTTCGCCTTGTGGGCCGTGCAGGGCCGCGTGCAGGCGGGCCTGCACATCGGCAAACCCCAGCTGGCCCCGGCGCCGCTTGAGGGTGAGCAGGCGCGCCTGCACCCAAGCGCCGGCGTGGCGGCGCAACACCGAGCGGGCCGGGCCGTCAGGGTGATGCTGGTAGGCGCGCACCAAGCGCTCAAACCAGGCAAAGGCCTCGGGCACCAGCAGGTCGGGGGCGTTCTTTTTGCGGCGCTCGATCAGGCCAGCGGGCGTGAGCGCCTGCAAGCCTTTGTCCAGCGCCGGCGGTTGCAGCGGCCAGTCGGACGCGGCCCAGTCTTGCAAACGGCGCAGCCACCCCAGCGCGGTGGGGGTGCGCAAGGTGTTGCCGTTCCAATGGTCGCGCTGGGTGTCGAGCTGATCGCGCAGCCATTGCGCCATCGCGTCGACCTGGGTGTGCCGGTCGCTGAGCAGCGGCACCAAGGGCGCCAGCCAGACTTGCAGCGCTTGGCCCAGCATGGCGGCGGGCGCGGTCTTGGGCCACTGGCCGTGCAGCGGGCGCAGGTCGCGCGCGCTGTCGCCCACGCCGCCCCACAGGCCGTGCAGGCTGTGCACCGCCGCCACCGGCAGGCCATACACCTGTTCTCGCCAATAGTCTTGCACCGCCTCGGTGAACAGGGCACTGTCGTCGGCCACCAGTTCTTCGTCCCACAGGCTGCCGCTGTCGAAGGCGTGTTCGCGCAGCATGCGCTGGCACCACGCGTCGATGGTGAGCACGGCCGCGTCGTCCATGGCGTCGGCGGCCATGGCCAGGCGCCACGCGGCGCTGGCGCGCTGGGCTGGGTCGGGGAATTCGGCCAGCAAGCCGTCCAAGAAAGGATCGGGCTGGGCTTTAGCGTCAGCGCCGGGCTCGGGTGGCTCACCGCGAAAGGCGTGCGCGGCCTGCATCAGCCGTTCGCGGATGCGGCCGGCGAGTTCGTGGGTGGCGGCGCGGGTGAAGGTCATCACCAAGATCTGCCCGGGCATGAGCGCGGCCATGGGGCCGGCGTCGCCACCATGGCCGATCACCAGACGCACATAAAGCGCGGCGATGGTCCAGGTTTTGCCGGTGCCAGCGCTGGCCTCGATCAGGCGCGCACCGTTGAGCGGAAAACGCAGCGCGTCCAGGTTTTGTGGTGCGGCGCTGTTCACAAGGGGGTTCATGCCCACTCCTCGGCAAAGGGCTCGGCCTGCACACACTCGGCGATCCAGGCGTGCAGCGGGGCATACAACGCATCGGCCCACTGTGCCAGCGCATCGGCGGGCAGTGCATCAAAGTCGGGGAAGACACGCGCCAGACTCATGTCGTGCACCTCGGCGCGTTCGCGGCTGCGGGCGTCGTCGCCGCCTTCGTAGGCGCTGCGGGCGCGCTGCAGGCGCTGGGCATCGTCGGCTTTGGGGTCGGCCATGGCCAAGGCGGCGCGCAGGGGCAGCGGCAGTGGCTCGGTCTGCCCGGCCTGCCAAGCGGCCAGCGCATCGGCCAAGGTGGTGCGGGCTTGATCGGCGGCGTCGGGCGCTGCGCTCGGGCGCACCCGCAGCACGCCGTTGGCGCCCACCAGCGCCATGTGCAACGGCGAGCCGGCGGCGGTGCTGAGCAAGGCCAGCAGCCAGGCCTGCAGCAGTTTGTGGGGCCGGGGTTTGTGGTCTTTGGCATCGAGCAGCTGGCCGGCGTCGAGCGCGAACCAGGCGCGCTCGCCATCGGCGTTGCGCCACAGCGGGTCGAGCCAGTCGCGCAGCGTCAGGCCCGCGTGTTGCGCCAGCAGCGGCTCGCGCGGCGCGGCGTGGGGCCACAGCGGGGCCAGCGCCATCCAGGCCTGGGCCATGGCTTGCAGGCGCGCTTCCAGGCGCTCGCGCTGCGCTTGCCCGAGCGAGCGCAAAGGCAGCTCGCCCGCGCGCTGCAGGGCGTCGAGCCGCTGCGCGAGTTGGCGCGGCAAATCGGCGCAGGCCACCGGCATGGGCCAGTGGCGAATGAAGTCGCTCACGCGTTGGTGGTGTTCCAGCGCGTCGGTGTCAAAGGCTTCGGTGTCGGGCGGGGTGTCGTCGTCGCTCCAAAAACGCACCTGCAACCGGTCTTGAAAAAACGCCCGCACGGGGTTGCGCAAAAAACGCAGCAGGCGCTGCAGGTCGATGGTGACGTCGTCGCCGTCGGCCACGGGGGCAAAGCCAGCGTGCGCGGGCGGCGGCAGGTGGGCGGCGCGCCATTCGCGGGCAAAGGTGAAGAGGCCCGCTTCGTTCTGAAAATAACGCCGGCTGAAGGGCTGCAGCGGGTGTTCGGTGGTGCGGGTCTTGAGCGCATCAACGCCCCAGACGGTGGCGATGTGGTCGCGCAATTGCGCCACCAGCACCGAGGGCGGTTGTTCGCTGTTGTCGCGCACGCTGCGGCCGGTCCAGCTGACGATGAGCTGGCGCCGCGCCGACAACAGGGCTTCGAGCATGAGTTGGCGGTCGTCGTGCTGGCGCGAGCGGTCGCCGGGGCGAAACTGGCCTGGCGCGGCCATGAGGTCGAAGTCGCTGCGCGGTGTGCGCCGGGGGTAGGCGCCGTCGTTCATGCCAAGCAGGCAGACCACCTCAAACGGGATGGCGCGCATGGGCATGAGGGTGCAGAAGGTGACGCCACCGGCGCGAAAGCGCTGCTCCAGCCGGGGCTGCTGCAACGCGTCGAGCCAGCCGTGGCGCAGACCCGTGAGGTCGACCGGCTGCGCAAAGTCGGCCAAGGCGCAGGCGGCTTGCCAGCGGGTGAGCGCGTCGTGCAGGGCGCGCAAGGCGCGTTCATCGTCGCTGTCCTGTCCGGCGTCAAAGGCCTGGTCGAGCAGCCAGCGCGCGTGCGCCACCCAGGCCTCTGGGGTGTGGGCGCTTTGGCAGCGTTGCCACCAATCGGCCAACACACCAAGCCACTGGGCCAGCGCGCCAGCGGCGGCGGCGTCGAGCCCGCCGACCTCGGTGTAGGGCTCCATGCCGTGCCAGCCCGGCAGGTGGTCGGGCAGCGCGCCGGCGGCGTAGCCCAGCAGCATGCGCTGCAGGCCAAACCAGGCGCTGTTTTGTTCGCCACAGGCCGACAAATCGAGCGCGGCGCGGTGCTGGGCGTGCAGGCCCCAGCGGATGCCAGCGCCCTGCATCCAGTGCTGCAGCGCGGGCAGTTGGTCGGGGTCGAGCCGCAGGCGGTGGGCCACCGCCGGCACGTCGAGCCAACCCAGCAGATCGGACAGGCCCAGGCGGCTGCGCGGCACATCAAGCAAGCCTTCGACCGTGGCCACCAGCGGGCTGCTGGACTTGGCGCTCAGGTCGGCGATGTCGAAAGGGATGTGGCGCGGGTCGTGGCTGGGGTAGCGGCCAAACACCGCGCGGATGGCCGGGGCCAGGGCTTGCACATCGGGCACCATGACCACCACGTCGCGCGGCTGCAGGCCGGGTTGCTGCAGGGCGAGCAAGAGGTGGTCGTGCAGCACCTCCAGCTCGCGCACCGGGGTGTGGGCCAGATGAAAGCTCACACTGCGGTCGCTTGGGGGCAGCGGCGGCTCTTGCGCCGCTTCGGCCGGTGGCACCAGGTCGCGGATGTGGCGCTGGATGCGCGTCAGCAGCGGCGTCTCGGCGTCGACGGGTGTGTCGTCAAAGAACTCGATCTTCTGTTGTGGCCAGGCTTGCAGCGCGGCGGCCACGTCGTCAAAGGCGTCGAGCTGGCGAATGAAGTCGCGGCTTTGGCGGCCCCAAGCGGCCAGCAGCGGGTGGGCGTGCTGGTGCATGGCCTCCAGCGGCACCTGGGCCAGCGGGGTGGCGCCGCGTTCGCGGTGGCGGCGGTGGGCGCTGGCGAACAGTTCGCGGCCGTCCAGGATGTCGCCCCAATAAAAACGGCAGGGATTGGGCACGGCCAACACCACCTGGGTGTGGCGCGCCAGCGCGGCCAGCAGGGCCAAGGTGCTGCCGGGCAAGGCGCTCATGCCAAACACCACCACCCGCCGGGGCAGCGGCGCGCTGGGCGCAGCCCCGCTGTGCAGCCACTGCAGCACCTGGCGGTGCAGCGCGGGCCGGGTGGTCTGGTCTTGGCCGGCGCTCAGGCTGGCCAGCAGCGCGCGCCACAGCGCGGGTTGCCACCCGTGCTCGGCCGGCACCGGCGTGGCCGCGCCGCCCAGGCGGCGCAATTGGTCGCGGCCAGCGGCCCAGTCGTCGAGCCAGTCGGGGCGGTGGTTTTGGTATTGGTCCAACAGGTCGGCCAGCCGCGCGGCGAGCTGTAGGTGGCGCTCGGTGCGGTCGGCGCTGTCGGGCTCGGCCGACACATAGCGTTGCAGCGGCTCAAAAGCGCTGTCGCCCAGCAAGCTCGGCAAGACCGCCAGCAAGCGCCAGGTCATGGGCAGTTTGTCGAGCGCCGATTCGCGCGGCACCCGCTGCGGCCCCAGCACCTGGCGGTAGGTGCGCCACAAAAAGCGCCCCGGCAGTTCCACCCGGGTGGCGGCGCAGACGCCGAGCGACTGGGCGAGTGTCATCTTCATCCACTCGGACATGCCGTTGCTTTGCACCAGCACCACTTCGTCTTCGAGCGGGGCCAGCGGGCGTTCGCTCAGCAGCCACACCACGGCCTGGGCCAGCTCTTCGGCGCGGTTGCCGTGCAGGACGATAAAACTCGGGACGATGGCTTGGGCGGCGGCGGACATGGGCGCAAGTCTAGCCCGGCGCAGGACTATGGCGCGGCTGGCGGGTCGCCCATCCAGTCTTCGATCTGCAGCCCGCCGATCATGTCGAAGTGGCGGGTGTTGTGGGTCACCAAGACGAGTGTCTGCGCCAAGGCGTGAGCGGCGATTTGGGTGTCGAGCTCGCCAATCGGTCGGCCTTGGGTTTTTAAGTGGTGCTTGAGTTCGCCGTAATGCTCGGCCTCTTCACTGCCCCACTCCAGTGTGGGCAGTTGCTGGACAAAGCCGTCGATCAGCGGGCGGCGGCGGTCTTGCGGCGGCAAGCCCATCTGGCCAAAACGCAGCTCCGCGCGGGTGATGGCGGAGATGGCCACGGACCGGCGCCTGAGCTCTTGGGCCATTCGCAGCTCCAGTGTGGGCGATGCGCGCCGCAGGTAGTAGCTGACGGTGTTGGTGTCGAGCAGAAAACGGATCACGCCGACCAGCCTTCAAAGGGGCTGGGGCGCGGCTCATCGTCGCGCTCGCGCAAGAACTCGTCGCTCGGCGGCGTGGCGTGCAAGGCGTCCAAAAACGCCTCGGTCGCGTCCGGCTTGGGTTTGGGCTGGATGATGAGAGCGCCATGACCGGATTTGCTGATCCAGACCTCATCGGTGTCCAGCCGGTAGGCTTTGGGCAAACGGATGGCCTGGCTGTTGCCGGTGCTGAAGACTTTGGCGGTGGCGGTCATGCGAGCCTCCAAATAGATACAAAAACGTATCTACTTTAGCACCGGCGCCCCGATACCACCAGCGTCAACCGACCAGAGGTGATGGCCTAGCCCGCGCAGTCGGCGTTGAACTGCTCGATGGCGGCCTGGGTGAGGCGGTCTTGGCACAGGCTGGCCACCATGTCGGGCCGCAGGGTGACCGCGTGGGCGCCGATGCCGATGAGGCGCGCCAAGTCGTCGGCGGTTTTGACGCTGGCGGCCAGCAGCTGTGGCGCGCCCGCAGGCAGCGCGACGCAGGCCTGCATCAGCGCCCAAGCGTCGCGGCCGTCGGCCACCAAGCGGCTGAAGTACGGCGCCACCCAGCGCGCGCCTTGGGCCTGCGCCCACAGCAGCTGCACCGGGTTGGCCACGCCGGTGATGAGCACCGGCAAGCCCGCCGCCCGGGTGGCGGCGGCCAGCGCCGCCCAGTCGGGGTGGCAGGGCAGCTTGATGGTGAGCGCCACACCCGCCTGCGCGGCGGCCGGCGCGAGCCGCACGATCCAGTCTTGCCCCTGGGCCACATCGGGCTGGGGCAGTTGCAGCATCAGCTCGGGCAGGCGGGCCTCGCCCGCGCGCTCGATCAGGCCCAGGTAATCGGCCAGGGCCACACGCAGGCCCGCTTGGCGCACCAGCGTGGGGTTGGTGGTGACGCCCTGCACAGGCGGCGCGCCGGCGGGCAGTGTCCAAGTGCGGTGGTTGGCGCCGTCGAGATAGAGCTTCATGCGCTGTCTTGTTTCAGAAAAATGTCTTTGTCAGGGAAGAACTGGGTGTGCAGCGGCAGCAGTGCGCCACCGAGCGCGCGCGCGTGGGCGCCGATCTCGCCGGTGAGCAGCTCGGGCTGGTGCATGCCGTCGAACCGGTAGTGGTGCAGCGCGCTGCGAATGGCTTCGCGCAGCGCCTCCATCAGGCTGTGGCCGAGCGAGCCGTCAATGACCACCGCGTCCAGATCGAGCAAGGCCGAGGCGCTGGCCACCGTCATCGCCAGCGCATGGCTGGCCTGGGCGATCCACGGGCCGGTCACGGCGGCGTAATCGGGGTGCATGATGGTGTCGCGGTGCAGCGCGGTGGCGTCGTGCCCGGCGGCCACCAACGCCTGCTCCAGCTGCCAGCCGGAGGCCATTTGCAGCAGTTGCGGCGGCGCGCCCTTTTTGCTGGCCAGGCCCACCGGCAGCGAGCCAATGGCACCGGCGTTGCCGCGTTCGCCACCCATGATGTGGCCCTGCAGCACCAGGCCACCGCCCACAAAGGTGCTGACGTAAATGTAGAGAAAGCTGCGCAGGCTGCGCCCGCGGCCCTGCAGCAGTTCGGCCACACAGGCGGCCACCGTGTCTTTGGCGAACACCACCGGCAAATCGGTGAGCGCCTGCACCTCGGTGGGCAGGTCGATGCGCTCCCAAGCGGCCAGGGCTTGGGCGGCCTCGCCACCGAGCACGTCGCCCCACTGGTGCAACGACAGCGGCGCGGTCAGGCCCAAGCCCACCACCCGGCTCCAGGCTTCGCCCCGGCGCGCTTGCAGGGTCTGCAAACCTTGGGTGATCTGGCCCAGTAGGCGCTCAGGGTCGGGGTAGTCGTAGCGCAGCTCAAAGCGGTCCACCGGCTGGCCACAAAAATCGGCCACCAGCAGTTCCAGGTTGCGCCGGCCCACCTGCACGCCCACGCTGTAGGCGCCGTCGGGGTTGAGCGACAGCGGCACCGAGGGTTGCCCCACCTTGCCGCGCACCCGCTCTTGTTTGAGCAGCAGACCGTCGTCGAGCAAGCGGTCGACGATGATCGACACCGTCTGGCCCGAGAGCTGGGTCAGGCGCGCCAAGTCGGCTTTGGGCATGGCCCCGTGCAGGCGAATGGCCTGCAGCACGGTGCGCTCGTTGAACTGGCGCATGCCGTGCTGGTTGGAGCCGCGCATCTGGCGCGAAGAAGAGGCGGTGTCGGTGTTCAAGCGGGCATTCAGTGAAGGATGCCGCCCTTGCAAAACAGGGCGTTGCCATAAGCCGTGCCTTCGCCCGACTGGACGATGAGGCTGGCACCGGCGATTTTGTCGTAGAAGGCGTAACGCTCCACCGCTTCGACCCGATCCGGGGCCACGCCGTCGCGGCCCACGAGGTCGACCACCGCTTGTTGTGCGGCGGTGCGGTGTCCGTCGGCGCTGCCGCACACCCGCATATAGGCGGCGGGCTGGGCCACGTCGGTGGCCAGCGGAAACACCGACAACACCGCAGCGCTCACCCGCGCCAGGCTGTGGCCTGGCAGGCGCACCACCGGCTTGCCCCGGCTCAAAAAATCGGCGGTGAAGTTCGCGTCCACCACCGCCACCCATTCGCCATGGCCCATGGCGCACAGGTGCATCAACAGCTCGGGCGTGAGCAGCGGGTCGATCCCTTTCAGCATGCCAGGCTCGCTTCCTCGGCCGGCAGCGAGGCCGGGTCGATGGCGCCGGTGATCAGGCCGACAATTTCCTCCGGGTTGCTCAGGTGCTTGGGGCGGCTGCAGATGATGCGGCCCTGGCGGAACACCCAAATGCGGTCCACCAAATCAAACACCTGGCGCAGGTTGTGGCTGATGATGATGAGCGGAATGCCCTGCTTTTTGAGGCCTTTGATGATCTCTCCGACCCGGGCGGTTTCCTGCACCCCGAGCGCGGCCGTGGGCTCGTCGAGGATGATGAGTTTTTTGGCAAAGCCCGCTGCGCGCGCGATCGCCACGCACTGGCGTTGACCACCCGACATGCCGCGCAGGGTCTCGGACATGTCTTGAATCTTCACGCCGGTGGTGGCCAGCATTTGGGCCGAGCGCTCGCGCATGGCCTTGTGGTTGAGCACCGACAAGGGGCCCAAGTTGAGGTGTGTCAGCTCGCGGCCCAAAAAGATGTTGGACGGCACATCGAGGTCTTCGGCCAAGGCCAGGGTTTGGTAGACGGTCTCAATCCCCTGATCGCGCGCGTCCAGCGGCGAGGCGAAACGCACCGGCTGGCCGTCGAGCCAGATGGTGCCGCTGTTGGGCTGCTCCACCCCGGTGATCAGGCGCACAAAAGTGCTTTTGCCCGCGCCGTTGTCGCCCACGATGGCGGCGTGTTCACCGGGCATCAGGCGAAAACCGGCGTCGGTCAGCGCCTTGACGCCGCCGTAGTGTTTGGTCAGGCCGTCGATGGCCAAAACGGGTTGTGTGGTGCTCATGGTGCAGAGGCAATGGTGGTCCAGGATGGCGGCAAGCTTCGCCCATGCCGGCATTTTGGTCTATTAGTAAAACTACTAGATTTATTTATTCCGATTTTGGGCTGTAATCGCGTCACAGCAGCGCACAGCCTTGGCCTGCTGCCCCTCCCCACCACACACACCCGGAGACCCATTCCCATGAACAAACGCACTTTTGGCCGCTTTGCCCTGGCCGTGACAGTCGCAGCCGCGCTGAGCGCCTGCGGCAAAAAAGAAGAACCCACCGCGCCCGCCGCCGCCGCACCCGCTGCCGCGACCGAACTGACGGTGGCCTACATCACCAACGGCAACACCAACGAAGGCTGGACCCTGATCAACGGCGGCGCCAAACAAGCCGGCAACGCCCCCGGCGTGAAGTTCATTGAGCTGGCGGCCGAAAAAGGCGAGTTGTCCAAGCAGCTGGCCATCGTCGAAGACATGATCACCCGCCAAGTCAACGCGATTGCGATCGCTCCGGTGGACTCGGCCGGCATCGCGCCGGCCATCAACAAGGCATTGGCCGCTGGCATCAAGGTGGTGGCGGTGGACACCGGCATCACCGGCGCCCAGATCACCTCCTATGTGGCCACCGACAACATCAAGGCCGCCGAGGTGCAAGGCAAGTGGGCCGCCGAGCAGGTTCAGGACGGCGACACCGTGATTTATGTGACCGGCGACCAAGGTCAGTCGACCGGCCAGGAGCGCAAAAAAGGATTTGTGGACGCGCTCAACGCGGTGCGCCAGAACGTGAAGATTGTGGAAGTTCCCACCACCTGGGACCAGACCATGGCGCAAAACGGTGTGGAAGCCGCGCTGCGCGCCAACCCCAACGCCAAGGTGATCGCTTGCGCCTGGGACGGCGGCGCCTTGGGTGCCAAGGCCGCGCTGATGGCCGCTGGCAAAAAGCCCGGCGACATCAAGATCGCAGGCTTTGACGGCTCGCCCGGTGGCCTGGACATGATGAAAGACGGCTGGCAGCAAGCCAACGCCGCGCAGATGCTGGCCAAGATCGGCCAAGTGGGCGTGGAAACCGCCATTGCCGCCGCCCGTGGCGAGGCGGTGGAGGCCCGCATCGACACCGGTTCTTTCCTGGTGCTGCCCGAAAACGTGGACCAGTTCGCCAAAGATTCGGGCGTGGGCCAGTTCATGAAGGTGAAGTGAAACAAAGCGGGGCCGCAAGGCCCCGCTGGTGTGGCCAGCGCCCCGGCGGCGCTGGCTTGATGTGCGGTTGGAACCCTTTGGTGTTTGTATGAAATCCCTCACCCGACAAGAGTGGTACGGGGCCCTGGTGGCCGTGATCGTGCTTGGCGCCCTGCTCTCGCTGGCGTCCCCCTACTTTTTGACCACGGGTAACCTGTCCAATGTGCTGGTGCAAGCGTCGGTGATCGCCTTGTTGGCCGGTGGGCAAACCTTTGTGATTTTGACCGCCGGTGTGGACCTGGCGGTGGGTGCGGTGACCGCGCTGGCAGGCGCCATCGCCGGCCACCTGATGCTCAAAATGGGTGTGGACCCGTATGTGGCCATGCTGGCGGCGCTGGGCATTGGCCTGGCGGTGGGTGGCTTCAACGGTTATTTGGTCGCCTTTGTGGGCATCCCGTCTTTTATCGTGACGCTCGGTGGCCTGACGCTGTGGCGCGGCCTGGCGTTCGACGCCACCGGCGGCTTTGACAACGCCGGCCTGCCCGACCCCTTCCCCTTCATCGGCTACGGCACCGTGTTCGGTGTGCCCATGCCCACTGTCATCATGGTTCTGGTGTTTGTGCTGATGGCTTTTGTGTTGTCCAGCACCAAGCTCGGCCGTTATGTGTACGCCATTGGCTCCAACGAAATGGGCGCGCGCCAAGTGGGCATCAACATCCGCTGGTACAAGCTGGGTGTGTATGTGGTGTCGGGCCTGGCCTGCGGGCTGGCAGCGATTGTGCTGATGGCGCGCATGGATTCGTCCAGCGGCAAAATGGCGCAGAACTTTGAACTCGACGCGATTGCGGCGGTGATTCTGGGCGGCACCTCGCTGTTCGGCGGCCGCGGCAGCATCTGGGGCAGTTTGTTGGGCGCGGTGCTCATCACCATGATCCGCAACGGCATGAACCTGTTGGAGATTTCGCAATTCAAACAGATGATGGCGATTGGCGCGGTGGTGATCATCGCGGTGTGGATCGACGTGCTGCGCCGCCAGCACCTGCTGAAAAAATAATTCCGAGGATGAACATGCGTGTGATGGTGTTGGGCGAAGCCCTGATGGACTGTGTGGCCCAAGACAACGGGCAACTGTTGCCGCTCATGGGCGGCAGCCCATACAACATGGCGCGCGCTGCGGCGCGCCGGGGCGCTGCGGTGGCTTACCTCAATCCCTTGTCCACCGATCTGTTTGGTCAGCAATTGGGCGCGCAGCTGCACGCCGACGGCGTGGCCACGCTGGGTGGCGCAAGCCGCCTGCCCACCTCACTGGCGGTGGTGCAAATCGCCAACGGCCAGCCGAGCTACGGCTTTTACCGCGAAGGCATTGCCGACCGCGACACCAGCGCAGAGAGCCTGTTGGCCCTGCTCGACGGCCAGTCGCCCGGTGTGCTGCACACCGGCTCGCTGCTGCTGGTGCCGCCGGAGCACCACAAGACGCTGGCGGTGCTCGCTAGCGCGCGCGCGCGCGGATGGACCATCAGCGTGGACGTGAACCTGCGCCCCTTGCTGGCCGCCGACTTGGCCGCGTATGTGCAAGCGGTGCTGGCGGTGTTGCCGCACACCGACTGGCTCAAGGCCAGCGACGAAGACCTGCACACCCTGGGTTTTGGTGAGGTGCGCCGCAACAACGGTGCGGCTCTGGTACGCGAACTGCGCCAGCGCGCCGGTGCCGGCCGCCTGTCGCGGGTGGCGCTGACCTTTGGTGGCGAC
Organism: uncultured Hydrogenophaga sp.; assembly: GCA_964650505.1. Lineage (GTDB taxonomy): Bacteria > Pseudomonadota > Gammaproteobacteria > Burkholderiales > Burkholderiaceae_C > Hydrogenophaga. Next base: position 46,786 of record CAZYUD010000010.1, on the reverse strand, counting down.
GGCGCGTATCTGGATGTGGACGGCCAATGCGCCGAAGCCGATGTGCCCCGGGTTCAGGTGGTCGACACCGTGGGCGCGGGCGACACCTTTTGGGGCAACTGCGTGGCCGACTGGGCCCAAACGGCCGGCGGCGCCGAACGCTGCGCCGCCACCCTGCGCCACGCCATGGTGGCCGCTGCCATCAACTGCAGCCGCCAGGGTTGCCAGCCGCCGAGCTGGGCCGACACCCAAGCCAGTGTGATGGCTTAAAAACAGACCCTCTAGCCCACAAAAAAACCCCGACGAAGCGGGGCTTTTTGTTGCCATCACCAGCGTCACACGGACATGCCGGGATTGCCCGCCATGCCCACGATGGTGGGCGTGTTGACCTTGACGTTCTTGATGACCTTTTTGTTGCGCAGATAGCCCGAGACCACATCCCAGATCGGCTCGCCTTGCACACCTTCTTGCACGGACGCCCAACCGGCGACCTTGTACTTTTTGTCGGCCTCGATCGGCTTGCCTTTGAGCTCCATGTTGTTGATGCGCTGGCCCATCGGCGCATTGGGGGTGCAGCTGTAGGTCATGCCGCCCACGCGCACCATGTCGCCGCCCTGCTGGAAATACGGGTCGGGGTTGAAGATGTTGTCGCACACGTCTTCCATGATCTCTTTGATCTGGGCGCCGGTGAACTCGTTGACGGTGGTGGCCGGGTAGGTCATGGCCATCTGGTCCATCATGCGTTCGTAGGTGATGGTGTCGCCCGGCAGCAGCGAGGTGCCCCAGCGCACACCCGGCGAAAACGCCATGTCGGTGCCCTTCACTTCCATCAGCGCGTCGCAAATGATTTGGTCCCACGAGCCGTTGAAGTTGCCGCGGCGGTAGAGCAGCTCTTCGGTGACGGCCAGCTTTTCATCAAGCTTGGCTTGGTAAGGCGCACGCACCTTGTCGATGTAGGCCTGCATCTCTTTGTCGGCCTCAATGAGGTTGGCAAACACAGGCAGCAGACGGTACTGAAAGCCCTGCACCTTGCCGCCGCGCACGTCAAAGTCGAGCACACCCAAAAACTTGCTGTTGGAGCCAGCGTTGGTGACCAGGGTCTGGCCGCCACCATTTTTCACGATGGTGGGCGCCGGCATGCCGTCGTGGGTGTGACCGCCCAAAATGGCGTCGATGCCGCGCACACGCGAGGCCATCTTGATGTCCACGTCCATGCCGTTGTGTGAGAGCACCACCACCGCTTGGCAACCTTCGGCACGGGCCTGGTCCACCATTTTTTGCATGTGCTCGTCTTGGATGCCAAAGGTCCAGTCGGGCACCATGTGGCGCGGATTGGCGATGGGGGTGTAGGGGAAAGCCTGGCCAATCACCGCGATCTTTACGCCATTGATCTCACGGGTGGCGTAGGGCTTGAAGACCAGGTCTTCGAAGTCGGTGGTCTTGACGTTTTGGGCCAAGAAGTCGATGTGGCCTTTGAAGTCTTTCTCGACAATCTCTTGCACCCGCTTGGCGCCGAAAGTGAACTCCCAGTGCGGGCACATCATGTTCACGCCCAGCAACTTGCAGGCGTCGACCATGTCTTGGCCGTTGGTCCACAGCGAGGTGGCCGAACCCTGCCAGGTGTCGCCACCGTCGAGCAGCAGGGCGTGCGGGCGGCTGGCTTTGAGTTGCTTGACCAGCGTGGCCAGGTGGGCAAAACCACCCACCTTGCCGTAGGTCTTGGCGGCCTGGCTGAAGTTCAGGTAACTGAAGGCGTGGGCCGCAGCGGTGTTGGGCTTGAAGCCAAAATGTTTGAGCAGCTTGTCACCCACGATGTGCGGCGCCTTGCCCAAAGCACTGGCCACACCCAGGTTCACATTGGGTTCGCGGAAGTAAATGGGCTGCAGCTGAGCGTGGCAGTCGGTGAAGTGCAGGAAGCTGACGTTGCCAAACTTGGGCACGTCGTACAGACGTTCGCCCGCGCCAGGCTTGGCGGCCAGCACGTCCTGGTGGTGCAAGGCCATCCCACCGGCCCCGGCAATGGCCAGCACTTGCATGAATTCACGGCGACTCAGACTCATAACATTCCTTCTTCATTGAATACTGATATTCATCGGCCAAAAAAAAGCCGAACCGGCCGCCCAAAGGCGGCCGGGTTGCTCGTCACTGATTGACGGGCGACTTCGGGTCCAACAACAAGGCCATCACATGCTTGAGCTGCTGCTCATTGAGGATGCCCTTGTGGCCGGCGCGCGGCATTTGCGAACAGGCGTTGTAAGCGCGCGAGTTGTACAGCTTGCCCCAGGTGTACTCCACGATGGCTTTGGAGGCCGCGCTGTTGGGGTCGCTCACGCCACGCAGCTTGCCGTAGTTGTACAGGCTCGGGCCCAATGTGCCGAACGAGATTTCCTCTTTGCTGATTTGGTGGCAGTTGTAGCAATTGCCGCCATTGGCGGTTTTTTCATTGTCCGACCATGTCAGGCCACGGCCGCTTTGGGCGATTTTCTCGCCCTCCTTCCAGTCACCGAGGAACTTGCCATCGGAAGGCCACCGGATGGTCTTCAAATTGGCAGACTCGATCGCTTTGGCCAGTGTCTCGTCGATCGCTTGGCCAGCCACATCGGCCATGCCACAAGCGGCATTGGCTTGGTCTTGGACCAAGCGGTCCACTTTGGCGATGCCTTTGTCTTGGAACGATGCGTTGACCACATCGGCGGCCATTTTGTCGTAATCCGCAGAGGATGGGCCTGTGCCGCAAGCAGACAGGGCAACAGCCACAACAGGGGCCAAGGCCCAGGTGAAAGATGCTTTCATTGCTAGTCTCCTCGACGCTTATCGTTTAATGGCGGGAACAATCGACTCGGCGCCTTTGGCGTTCACGCCCATGTACATGCCCAGAGCGATGGTGGCGTCGCTGCCAAATTTGGGCTCGGGAAAGCGCTGTTGGCGGTAGCAGTCATTGAGCCGCTTTTGCATGGTCCACATCTGCGCGTTGGACACCCGGTAAGCCGGCCAGGCAGCAAACCCGAGGCCATCGCCCGGGTTCTTGGTCAGGTTGGGCAAGTCTTGCAGACGGATGCGCTTGCCTTCTTCGCCATGGCAGGAGGCGCACGAAAAATCGTGCGGGCCACCACGCTGGAAGAACAAGCGCTTGCCGACTTCGTACATTGCCTTTTCCTGGGGCGTGTTGTGGGGCAAGTTGACCCGCATGCCTTTGGATTGTGTGGCCACATAGGTGGTGATGGCCACCAAGTTGGCGCCTTCGCCGCGACCGATGGTCGGAGCCGCCTTGTACAGATCGGCTTCGCTGAACCCTTGCAGCGTGACCATGCAATGGATCAGCCGGGTCTCCAAGTCCATGACTTTGCCGGTGTCTTTGAAGAAGCGTGGCATTTCAACGAATGCACCCTTGGTCACGCCTGGACCTTTGCCCAAATCACACTGTTCCAAAGAGGCATTTTTGGGGCCGCGCTTTTGCTTCCACAGCTCCTCACCCTTCATCTCAAACAGCTCGGCCGGGTTGCCGTCTTCCAGCATCTTGCGGTACTCAGCAATACCATCGGCCGCGCTTTGTGCTTGGGCATTGCCCATCAGCACAAGCGCCAAGCCAGCTGCGGTCAGCACGCGTTTTTTCATTGGAATCTCCTCTTGTGATCGACCATCAAAAAACGGCCAGTGTTTGAGGCTGGCCGTTGCGGGGAGGTGAGCCGAATCAGGCCACCGCCGCTTCGTCGGTGCGGCTGTCGCCCTTGTTGTCGGTCCACTTGACCACCACTTTGTCGCCCTTGGCCGCGCCCTTAAATTTGAAGGCGAGGAAGGGGTTTTGGGACACCGCAGTGCTCCAAGCGGCCTTGAGCACGGTCTTGCCGTTGTGGGTGGCTTCCACGTCGGTGATGAAGTGGGCGGGCACCGCACTGCCAGAAGCGTCTTTGCGCTGGCCTGTTTCCATCACGTGCGACATCAGCACACGAACGGTGGTTTCTTCGCCGGCCAGGTTGGCACGGATACGCATCGGGTCTGCCATGTTGGGACTCCTTGAATCGGTTCAGATAAAAATCACATGCGCCAAAGTGGTATCAGCCGCCGCAGCCGCCGAGCGTCACTTTGGTCTCTTTGGTGGCAGAGTACAACTTGCCATCGGCTTTCACCACGGCCACCACGTTGGTGCTTTGGCCCATGCGCACACGGGTCTGGATGTCGGGCGTGGTGCCAGCAGGAATGGAGAACGATGCCACCAGCGGGGTGGGGTTCTTCTCCACCAGCAGGTGGATTTCTGTGGTGTTGGCCAGCTTGCTGACAGCACCCACCGGCACCACAGCGCCGTTTTCGGCGATATCCGGCGACACGATGCTTACCTGATCGTTGGCGGCAGCAGCACCACCCACGGCCTTGAGTGCGTCGGCCAGGTTTTTGGCTTCAAAACCGGCGCGGCCAGCGCTCTGGGCTTGTGCGGGGGTCACAATGCCCAGAGACACCAGTGTGGCCAGGGCTCCTGTGGTTTTCAGTGCGGTACGGCGATTGGCGTTCATATCAAACTCCTTGCTTCAAAAAAAGTTCACTTGTCCGGCGCGCCGGCAAGAATCCAAGCGGCGAGCAGCTTGAGCTCGTCGTCCTTGAGGGTGGGCTGTGGCGGCATGGGCACCGGGCCGTACATGCCAGAGCCACCCGACTTGATGCGGGCCGCCACTTTGGCCAGCGCGTCGGCTTGGCCTTTGTGTTTGGCAGCCACGTCCTTGTAAGACGGACCAACCAGCTTTTTGTCTGCCGCATGGCAGGCCAAACAGGCTTTTTGGCCTGCCAGCGCCTTTGCGGCAGCAGCATCCACGGCATGTGCGCTGCCGACACCCAAAGTAGCGGCCACCAAGGCCAGCGAGGCAAATTTCATGGTCATGATCGTAATGTTTCCAGATGAGAAAGTGCTTGGGGATAACCAGAACATCAGCATATCAGTGTTGACTGATTTCACTGGGCGCCTGATGCGATCCATTGGGCAATGGCTTTGGCGTCGGCGGCACTCAGTTGAGGTTGTGGTGGCATGGGCACGGCACCCCACACACCCGAGCCACCTTGCTGAATTTTTCCGGTCAGATACGCCTGCGCATCGGCTTGGCCTTTGTACTTGGCCGCGATCTCGTTAAAGCCTGGGCCCACTATTTTGTTTTTTAAGCCATGGCAGGCGGTGCAGCTGTTCGACGCAAGCATACCCTTGATGTCCGAGCCTGCTCCACCCGCTTGTGCCACCACCGTGGCACCTGCGGCAGACGCCCCAGCGTCCTGAAGGCTTTTTGGCGGTGGCTTGGTGGTGTCTGCTCCACGCACCGGCCCAATCACCCGGTTTTGCTGTTGGATGTTGCCATGGGCATCGCGGGCAAAGTCTGGCAGGAAAGAGCGCACCTTGGGATCGACCGCGCAGTCTTTCATACAAGCGACGTTTTTCACGTCGCCCTTGCCATTGACTTTCCACAGCGGCTCGTAAAACACCATGCCATTGCGGTTGGGCATGCGCTTTTGCACCTCAGCAATGTTCTGGTCGCTGAGCACAAAGTCGGCAGGCACCACTTCGGCCAAGTTCAGCAGGTAGGCCACCACACCAAACACCTCATCGGGTTTGAGGGTCTTGGGGTTGTTCCACGGCATGGCGCGGTTGATGTAGTCCCACAAGGTGGAGACGGTGGCCACCTTCATGATGGTGGTCTTTTGGGGTGCGGTCGCGGCCGCCCCTTCCACCAAGGCAGCGACGCGGCCGGTTTCAATGTCTTTTTTGGTGGTGCCGCCGATGATGGGGGTAAACACCTCGTTGGACTCACCAAACGAACCGTGGCAAGAGGCACATTTGGCCTCCCACACCGACTCGCCCAAGCTGACCGATCCCGCGCCTTTGGGCAGACCTTTGAAGTCGGGGCGCACGTCGATGTCCCAGGCCTTGACCTCGGCCGGCGTTGCCGCGCGACCCATGTCGTGCCAAGGTTTGTTTTGCGCATGGGACACACCCATCGCCATGGCAGAAAGCGCCGCCACAGTGGCGGTCTGGCCAAACAGTTTGAAAAGGGATTTCATCAGTACACCTGCACGTTGGAGACTTCGCCGTTTTCCGACACCAGCCAGCTCTGGATGGCGTTCTGGTGATACACCGAGCGGGTGCCGCGCACGGCCCGCAGCTGGTTGATCTTGGGCTGCACATAGCCGGTGCTGTCGATGGCGCGCGCTTGCAGAATCGCGGGCTTGCCGTCCCACACCCAGTCGATGTTGAAGCGCGTCAGCGCTTTGGGCAGGATCGGGCCTTCGAGCCGGGCGGTGCGCCAGTTGCGGCCACCGTCGACCGACACGTCCACCCGCTTGATCGAACCACGGCCCGACCAAGCCAAGCCGGTCACGTTGTAGTAGCCCTTGTCGAGCAGCGTCTGACCGGCCGACGGCGTGGTGATGACCGACTTGCACTCCTGGATGCCGGTGTACTGGCGGTGGGTGCCGTCGGGCATGTGGTCGATGTAGTGCACCGCTTCGTCTTTGGTGGCCCACTTCTGGTCGCCCACTTCGATGCGGCGCAGGTACTTGACCCAGCTCACACCCTGCACACCGGGCACCACCAAGCGCAGCGGATAGCCGTTTTCGGGGCGCAGCATCTCACCGTTCATGGCCCAAGCGACGATGCAATCGTCCATGGCTTGGTCGATGGCAATGGTGCGGGTCATGGACGAACCGTCCGCCCCTTCGGCCAGCACGTATTTGCCGTTTTTCTTGTCGTAGCCGCACATCTCCAGCAAGGTGGACAGCAGCACGCCAGTGAACTCCGAGCAGCTGAGCATACCGTGGGTGTACTGCACCGTGGGCACAGCCACGTTGCCCCACTCGGTAGCGGAGTTGGCACCACACTCGATGAAGTGGATGCGCGAGACGCTGGGCAGGCGCATCAGATCGTCCATGGTGAAGACGCGCTCGCGCTTGACCAAGCCGTTGATCATGAGGCGGTGCTTGGACGGATCAATGTCCCACCAGCCCTGGTGGTGGCGCTCAAAGTGCAAGCCACTGGGCGTGATGATGCCGAACAAGCCTTGCAGCGGGGTGAAGCTCACTGATGCAGCGTCCACCCGGGTCAGGCCGGGACTCTGGCGGCGGCGCAGGTTGCTTTCCCACTTGCTGGGTTGGCCGTAACCCGGATCCATGGCCACCGGCTGACCCAAGCCGGTGCTGTGTTCGGGGAGCTTGAGGATCGCGTCCTCGCCTTCAGCGGCCATCGCCTTGGTGGCGGCCGCCGTGCTGGCCACCGCTCCGGCGCCCATGGCCAAGGCTTTGCCCATGAAACTGCGGCGGGCTTTGCGCGCCCCCTCCAGCTGCTCGGTGCTCAGATGGTTTTCTGGGGCGGGAAGCACCCGCCCAATGACTTCGCTCAGGTCTGTAGACACTTGTTTTTCCTTCGATGAATGGAATCGAACGCCGCGACACACAAGGCAGGGCTTTTGGTGGCTGACGCAAGTCAATATATTATTGAATGCTGATATACGGATTAGTGTAAACCCTTGCCACCGGCCCCACCTGACAGTGGGCTTGCAGAACACCCCCTGCGCCCCGCCCGCTCTTACCTGAGGCTGACGAACCGCGGGCTTTGTGCCTAGGGTTTTCACTTTGCTGCGCCCAAGGCCAGCGGGGTTACGATTTCTCGATCGCAATATGCGTAATTACTGATGAATCAAGTGCCCCGAGGCCCACAAGCCCATCCCAACGGGGTGTGCGCAGACTGTGGCGGTATGGGCCAATAATCAGCGTCGTTTTTCACAGGAGAACCCCATGAAGAAACCTTCCCGATGGATTGTGGCCGCCGTGCTGTGCGGCGCCTCTGTGGCCGCCCAGGCCCAAGTCAACCAAGTGCGTGTGTGGGCCGCCGCTTGTGCCAACTGCCATGGCACCGACGGCCGCGCCCAACCAGGCATGGAGTCGCTGGCCGGCAAAGACGACATCGCGCAAAAGATGCTGGACTTCAAAAGTGGTCGCAAGCCGGCCACGCTGATGCACCAAATCGCCAAAGGCTATAGCGACGAACAGATCCAGCAAATTGCGGCCTACTTCGCCGCCCTGAAAAAATAAGGAGAGCGCACCATGCAACGCCGACAATTTGTACAAACACTGGGTGCTGGCTCTGCGCTGGCGGGTCTAGGGGCCATCAGCGGCTGCGCCACCACAGGTGGCAATGGCCCCAAGGTGGTGGTGATCGGTGGCGGCTACGGTGGCGCCACCGCCGCCAAATACCTGCGCCTGTTCTCTGACGGTGCGGTGCAGGTCACCTTGGTCGAACCCAACGCGGCTTTTGTGTCGTGCCCGATTTCCAATCTGGTGCTGCAGGGCAGCAAGACCATTGCCGACGTCACCACACCGTACGACAACCTGGAAAAGCGCCACGGCGTGAAGATCGTGCGCGACATGGCCGCCAGCATCGACCCGGAGAAGCGGCTGGTCAAACTCGCCAGCGGCGGCGAACTGCCCTACGACCGGCTCATCGTCTCGCCCGGCATCGACTTCATGTGGCAAAACCTGCCCGGCATGACCAAGCCCGGCGCCCAAGACAAGGTGCTGCACGCTTGGAAAGCCGGCGCACAAACCGTGGCTCTGCGCAAGCAGCTTGAGGCCATGCCCGATGGCGGCGTGTATGCGCTCACCATTCCGCTGGCGCCCTACCGCTGCCCGCCCGGCCCGTACGAGCGCGCCTGTATGGTGGCCAACTACTTCAAGAAAGCCAAACCCAAGAGCAAGGTGCTGATCTTGGACGCCAACGACGACATCCAGTCGAAGAAGGGCCTGTTCATGAAGGCTTGGGACGAGCACTACAAAGGCATCATCGAATACCGCCCCAAGCACAAGTTGACCGATGTGGACGTGGCGACCAACACCCTGAAGTTCGAGTTCAACGACGACATCAAGGCGGCCGTCCTCAACGTGGTGCCCGACATGCGAGCCGGCAACATTGCGGTCAAAACCGGCATGGCCACGGCCAACGGCCGTTGGTGCGAAGTCGACTTCCTGACCTTCGAGTCCAAAGCGGTGAAAAACGTGCACGTGTTGGGCGATGCGATCCAAATCGCGCCAGCCATGCCCAAGTCCGGACACATGGCCAACCAGCACGGCAAAACCTGCGCCGCTGCGGTGGTGAGCCTGCTCATGGGCAAGGAGCCGCCGCAGTTGCCGATTTACGCCAACACCTGCTACAGCTTCGTGACCGACGAAGACGTGGTGCACGTGGCCAGCGTGCACCGCTACGACGCCGAGAAGAAAACCATGCTCACTGTCCCCGGTTCGGGCGGTGTGTCCGTGGCGGCCAGCGAGCTTGAAGGCCGCTACGCCTTGGCTTGGGCCCGCAACATTTGGGCCGATACCTTGGCTTGATCCGTGTGATGAGCCCCGGCCTGGGCCGGGGCTTTTTTTGCGCGCGAATATCCGTTTGAGGTGATGCAATGAATTTCTCTCGCTCCTCCTGTGCTCTGGCCTTGGGTGCCCTGCTGCTGGGTGCCAGCGCCGGCGCTTGGGCACAAGTCGACGAAGCCCGTGCCAAAAAAATTGCCGGTGGCTCGTGCTTTTTGTGCCATGGCATGAACGGCGAATCGACCAGCGAAATCTTTCCCCGCTTGGCGGGCCAACACGCCGAATACATCGCCAAACAATTGGCGGCCTTCAAATCCGGCCAGCGCAAGAGCACCGCCATGGCCGATATGGTGGCCAAGCTGACGCCCGACGAGATGCTGGCCCTGGGCAAGTACTACGAGCAGATGAGTCCGCCCAAAGAAGCCGCCAAAGACACGCAACTCGCCGGCATGGGGCAATACATCTACCACCAAGGCAACAAGTTCAGTGGTGTGCCAGCCTGTGCCAGCTGCCACGGCGCCAATGGCGAAGGTGCCGCCAACCTGCCGCGCCTGGCCACACAATTCCCTGGCTACATCCACACCCAGCTCAAGCAGTTCAACAAGCGCGACCGCACCAACGACAACGCTGTGATGCACATGGTGGCCGAAAAAATGAGCGAGCTGGAAATGGCGGCGGTGGCCGAGTACCTGGGCGGCAAGTGAGCGTCATCCAACCAACAAAAAAGGGTGCCGAGGCACCCTTTTTTGTTGGTGAACCATTCACGCCACGCGTGGTGCGAGCTCACCTTTGTCGTAGCGTTTTTGCATATCCTCCAAGGTGTAGACCTTGTTGATGCGGCTGGCCATGCCAGCGGCGCCAAACGCTTCGTAGCGCGCCGCGCAGATCGCTTGCATGGCCTTGGTGGCCTCTTTGTAGAACTTGCGGGGGTCGAAGTTCTTGCGGTCTTCGGCCAAGTGGCGCCGAATCGCGCCGGTGCTGGCCATGCGCAGATCGGTGTCGATGTTGACCTTGCGCACGCCGTTCTTGATGCCCTCGACGATCTCCTCCACCGGCACGCCATAGGTCACGCCCATGTCGCCACCGTACTGGTTGATGATGGCCAGCCAGTCCTCCGGCACGCTGCTCGATCCGTGCATCACCAGGTGCACATTGGGAATGCGTTGGTGGATCTCGCGCACGCGGTCGATGCGCAGCACCTTGCCGCTGGGTTTGCTGGTGAACTTGTAGGCGCCATGGCTGGTGCCAATGGCAATGGCCAGCGCGTCCACCTGGGTCTTCTGCACAAAGTCGGCCGCCTCGTCGGGGTCGGTCAGCAAGGCCGAGTGGTCCAACACGCCCTCGGCGCCGTGACCGTCTTCTTCACCCGCTTTGCCAGTCTCCAGCGAGCCCAGACAACCGAGTTCGCCTTCCACCGACACGCCACAGGCGTGCGCCAAGTCCACCACTTGGCGCGTGGTGTGGACGTTGTACTCGTAGCTCGCGGGCGTTTTGCCGTCGGCCAGCAAGCTGCCGTCCATCATCACCGAGGAAAAGCCCGACTGGATGGAGCGAAAACACACTGCTGGCGTGGCGCCGTGGTCTTGGTGCATGCACACCGGGATGTGCGGGTACATCTCGATCGCGGCGGCGATCAAATGGCGCAGAAAGGGCTCGCCCGCGTAGGACCGCGCCCCGGCCGAGCCTTGCAGGATGACCGGGCTGTCCACCGCAGCCGCCGCCTGCATGATGGCCTGCACCTGCTCCATGTTGTTGACGTTAAAGGCCGGCAGGCCGTAGTGGTGATCGGCGGCGTGGTCGAGCAATTGCCGCAATGAAATGAGTGCCATACAAAATCTCCTGTGAAACAAGGGGTGTCAGTGGCTCGCCCGCTGAGCCAAGATCTCAAACGCCGGCAGGGTCTTGCCCTCCAGCACTTCCAGAAAAGCGCCGCCACCGGTGGAGATGTAGCCCACGTCTTTCTCGATGCCGTATTTGGCGATCGCCGCCAAGGTGTCGCCACCGCCGGCGATGCTGAAGGCGGGCGATTCGGCAATGGCTTGGGCAATCGCCTTGGTGCCGCCTTCAAAGGCCGCGAACTCGAACACACCCACGGGGCCGTTCCACACGATCGTGCCGGCCTTCATCAGCTGAGCGGCCAGTTGGTTGGCGGTCTCTGGGCCGATGTCCAGGATCAGGTCGTCGTCGGCCACCTCCGTGGCGCGCTTGACCGTGGCCACCGCGTCCGGGCTGAACGTCTTGGCGGTCACCACATCGGTGGGGATCGGCACCTCCGCGCCGCGCGCTTTCATGGCCGCGATCACCGCCTTGGCCTCGCCCAGCAAATCGGCTTCGGCCAAGCTCTTGCCGATGTTCAGGCCTGCGGCCAACATGAAGGTATTGGCAATGCCACCGCCCACGATCAAACCGTCCACGTTCTTGGCCAGGCTTTGCAAAATGGTGAGCTTGGTGCTGACCTTGCTGCCCGCGACGATGGCGATCAGCGGGCGCTTCGGTAATGTGCCCCCAACCCTGGCTTCGCCAGGCCCCCCGAGGGGGTGCTGCCGCTCTTGGGGCGGCCCGGCGAGCGGCAAGCCAAGCGCCTGAGAGATCGCGTCCATTTCGGCGGCCAAGAGTGGGCCAGCGCAGGCCACCGGCGCGAACTGCGCGATGCCATAGGTGGTGCCTTCGGCGCGGTGGGCGGTGCCAAACGCGTCGTGCACAAAGATGTCGCACAGCGCGGCCATTTTGCGGGCCAGCGCTTCGTTGTTTTTCTTCTCGCCTTGGTTGACGCGGCAGTTCTCCAGCAGCACCACCTGGCCGGGGTTGACCTGCACGCCGTCGACCCAGTTGGCGATCAGCGGCACCTCGCGGCCCAGCAATTCACCCAAGCGCTTGGCCACCGGTGCCAGCGAATCTTCGGGCTTGAATTCGCCTTCGGTCGGGCGGCCCAGGTGGCTGGTGACCATCACCGCCGCGCCGGCGTCCAGCGCCATGCGAATGGCGGGGATGCTGGCGCGGATGCGGGTGTCTTCGGTGATGCTGCCATCCTCGGTTTGAGGCACGTTGAGGTCAGCGCGGATGAAGACCCGCTTGCCTGCGGCAAAGCCGTTGGCACACACATCGGCAAATCGCAACACATGCATGGTGGCCTCCGGTTCAGCGGGTGCCCACATGCTGGACAAAGCGCAGCATATTGCAGGTGTAGCCGTACTCGTTGTCGTACCAGGCCACCACCTTGACAAAGGTTTTGTCCAAAGCGATGCCGGCGTCGGCGTCAAAAATCGACGGCATCGAACAACCACGGAAGTCGGTCGACACGACCTTGTTGCTGGTGTAGCCCAGGACACCTTTGAGCGCGCCTTCCGAAGCGGCTTTGATGGCGCTGCAAATGTCGGCGTAGCTGGCCTCTTGGTTCAGCTCCACCGTCAAGTCGACCACCGACACGTCGGAGGTGGGCACACGGAACGCCATGCCGGTGAGCTTCTTGTTCAGCTCTGGCAGCACCACCCCCACCGCCTTGGCCGCGCCGGTGCTCGAAGGGATGATGTTCTCCAAGATGCCGCGACCACCCCGCCAGTCTTTGCCAGAGGGGCTGTCCACGGTTTTTTGGGTGGCGGTGGCGGCGTGCACCGTGGTCATCAAGCCGCGCCGGATGCCAAAGTGGTCGTTGAGCACCTTGGCCACTGGGGCCAGGCAGTTGGTGGTGCACGACGCCGCCGACACAATCGCCTGGCCTGCGTAGCTCTGGTGGTTGACGCCGTAGACAAACATCGGCGTGTCGTCTTTGGACGGGGCGGACTGCACCACCTTCGGCGCGCCGGCCTTGAGGTGCGCTTGGCAACTCTCGGCGCTCAGGAACAAGCCGGTGGACTCCACCACCACGTCCACCGCCACCTCGCCCCACTGCAGGTTGGCGGGGTCGCGCTCGGCGGTCAAGCGGATTTTTTTGCCATTGACCACCAAGTCTTTGCCGTCCACGGCCACCGTGCCTTGGAAACGGCCGTGCACCGAGTCGAACTGCAGCATATAGGCCAGGTAGTCGGGCTCCAACAAGTCGTTGATGGCCACCACCTCCACGTCTTGGAATTCGTTTTCCTGCACCACAGCGCGAAGCACCATGCGGCCGATGCGGCCAAATCCGTTGATACCGATGCGAAGCGTCATGTCGGGTCCTCTGTGTCTTCAATGAAAAAAATGCGTCAGCAAGACCGACACATCGGGAATCACCCGATCGGGCTGGCTGTTTTCAATGGGTTCGCCCATGTTGTAGCCATAGGGCAAGGCCCAGACAGCCACACCGGCGTTGCGTGCGGTGGCGATGTCGATGCGCGAATCGCCCACAAACAAGGTGCGGCTGGCGGGCACGCCGTAGCGGCTCATCAAGCCTTGCAGGCCGGCGGGGTCGGGCTTTTTGACGCCCAAGGTGTCGCCGCTGATCACCGCATCGAGCAGCGGTGTGAGGCCATGGGCCTGCAACACCACGTCGGTGTAGCGGCCCTCCTTGTTGGTGAGCACCGCCAAACGCACGCCGTGCCCGCGCAGGGCCACCAGGGTGTCCCACACCTTGGGATATAAGCGGCTGCGGGTGCCACAACGGCGCAGGTAGTGGGCGGCGAACTGCGCCTCGATGGCGGCGAAGTCGCCCGCGCTGAGCACCGCGTCGGTGCTGGTCTCGCGCGCATGGGCCAGCGCCGCAATCAACAAGGTGCGGGTGCCGTGTCCGATCCAATCGTCCACCCGGCGTTGCGCCACCGGCGCATGGCCCAAGGCCAGCAGGGTGTCGTTGACCGCGTCGGCGATCTCGCCCGAGGTCTCGATCAGGGTGCCGTCCAAGTCAAACGCGATCAGGCCCGGGCTCATGCCAGCGTCTCCCGCACGGCCTGGGCCACCGCTTCGGCGGTGATGCCAAAGTGCTGGTACAGGTCTTTGGCCGGCGCCGATTCGCCAAAGCTGGCGATGCCCACCACACGCCCGGTGCGGCCCACGTATTTGCGCCAGAAATCGGGATGGGCCGCTTCCACCGCCACTGCGGGCAGATTGGGGGGCAACACACTGTCTTGGTACAGCCGGGACTGGCGGTCGAACACAGTGCTCGACGGCATGGACACCACGCGAACGCGAATCCCCTCGGCGCTCAGCAGTGTCTGTGCGGCCAAGGCGATCTCCACCTCGGAGCCCGTGGCAATGACCACCGCCTGGGGCGCGTCGGCCCCTCGGAGCACATAGCCTCCGCGCGCCGCATCATCCGCCTGGGCGCGGCTGGCCACGCTGGGCAGGTTTTGGCGCGACAGGCATAACGCCGTGGGCCCGTCGCTGCGCTGCAGCGCGCTGATCCACGCCACCGTGGTTTCCACCCGGTCGGCGGGACGCCACACATCGAGCTGGGGAATGATGCGCAAGCACGGCACATGTTCCACACTTTGGTGGGTCGGGCCGTCTTCGCCCAGACCAATCGAGTCGTGGGTGAACACATGGACGACCCGCTGCTTCATCAAAGCGGCCATGCGGATCGCGTTGCGGCTGTAGTCGCTGAAGGTCAAAAAGGTGCCGCCATAGGGGATGTGGCCGCCGTGCAGCGCCATGCCGTTCATGACGGCGGCCATGCCAAATTCGCGCACGCCGTAGCTCAGGTGGTTGCCCCAGGTGTCGCGACCGGCTTTGACACAGCCCTTGAAATTGGTGAGGTTGGAGCCGGTCAGGTCGGCGCTGCCACCGAACAACTCCGGCACACCAGGCGCCAAGGCATCGAGCGCCAACTGGCTGGCCTTGCGGGTGGCCACCGCGTCGGTGGCGGCGGCCATGGCGTCCAAGGCGGCCTGCGCCTGGCGGGCAAAGTCGGTCGGCAGTTCGCCGCGCATGCGGCGTTCAAACTCGGCCGCCAGCGCCGGATGCGCCGCCCGGTAAGCGGCAAAGCGCTGCACCCACGCGGCCTCGGCGGCCGCCCCCCGCTCGCGGGCGTCCCAGGCGCTGGCGATGTCGGCGGGGATTTCAAACGGCGCAGCAGTCCACCCCAGAGCGTCGCGGGTGGCCTGGGCTTCGGCTGCGCCCAGGGGCGCGCCGTGCACATCGTGGCCACCCGCTTTGTTGGGCGAGCCTTGGCCAATCACCGTCTTGCAGCAAATCAGCGTGGGCTTGCCGTCGGGGCTTTGGGATTGCGCCAAGGCCATGCGCAGCGCCGCATCCACCGCCGCGCTGTTGTGCCCGTCCACCGCAGGAATGACGTGCCAGCCATAGGCCGCAAAGCGGGCCGGGGTGTCGTCGGTGAACCAGCCCTCGACATGGCCGTCGATGGAAATGCCGTTGTCGTCGTAAAACGCCACCAGCTTGGAGAGGCGCAGCGTGCCCGCCAGGGAGCAGGCCTCGTGGCTGATGCCCTCCATCAGACAACCGTCACCCAGAAAAACGTAGGTGTGGTGATCGACGATGGTGTGGCCATCGCGGTTGAACTCGGTGGCCAACCCTTTTTCGGCCAGCGCCATGCCCACCGCATTGCCGAGGCCCTGGCCCAGCGGGCCGGTGGTGGTCTCCACACCCGGGGTCACCCCCACTTCCGGGTGGCCAGCGGTTTTGCTGTGCAACTGGCGGAAATTCTTGATCTCGCCCATGGGCAGGTCGTAGCCCGTCAGGTGCAGCAGGGCGTAGATCAGCATGGAGCCGTGGCCGTTGGAGAGCACAAAGCGGTCGCGATCCGCCCACTGTGGGTGGCTGGGGTTGTGCTTGAGGTGCCGGTTCCACAGCACCTCGGCGATATCGGCCATGCCCATGGGAGCACCAGGGTGACCACTTTTGGCGGTTTCCACCGCGTCCACCGCGAGCATGCGGATGGCGTTGGCCATGGAGCGGGCCAGTTCAGGAGAAGGGGTGTGCATACAAAGTCCAGACAGAGGCGATGGCGCGCGGGGCAACGGCGCAGCCCGCGCGGCGAACAGGGTGTGGTGCGCTCATCGGCCCACGTTTTTCTTGCGTTCCATCATTCGCCAGATGAAGGGGGTGAAGATCAGCTGCATGGCCAACTCCATCTTGCCGCCGGGCACCACAATCGTGTTGGCCCGGCTCATCCACGAGTTGTCGATCATGTTGAGCAGATACGGAAAGTCGATCCCTTTGGGGTTCTTAAAGCGGATCACCACCATGCTCTCGTCGGCGCTGGGAATGTCGCGGCTGATGAAGGGGTTGGACGTGTCCACCACCGGCACCCGCTGGAAATTGACGTGGGTGTGCTCAAACTGCGGGCAGATGTAGTTCACATAGTCGGGCATGCGGCGCAAGATGGTGTCGGTGACCGCCTCGGTGCTGTAGCCGCGCTGGGTTTTGTCGCGAATCAGCTTCTGGATCCACTCCAGGTTGATGACTGGCACCACGCCGATGAGCAGATCGGGGTACTGCGCGATGTTGTGCTCCGGCGTGACCACCGCCCCATGCAAACCCTCGTAGAACAAGATGTCGGTGTCGCCCGGCAGGGCTTCCCACGGTGTGAAGGTGCCGGGCTCTTGGGCGTACGGCGCGGCTTCTTCGGCGTTGTGCAGGTATTTGCGCGCCTGGCCCTGCCCGCTTTCTGAGTAGCTGCGAAACAGGTTTTCCAATTCCCCAAACAAGTTGTTGTCGGGACCAAAGTGGCTGAAATTTTTGTTGCCGGCGGCTTCGGCCTCGGCCGCGCGGGCTTTCATGTCCTTGCGGTCGTAGCGGTGAAAGCTGTCGCCTTCGATCACCGCCGACTTGAGCGATTCGCGGCGAAAGATGTTTTGGAAGGTTTTGGTGACGGTGGAGGTGCCGGCACCAGACGAGCCGGTGATGGCGATGATGGGGTGGGCGATGGACATGGTGGCTCCTGGAAAAATCAATCGCGAAACAGGCTGCGCTCAGAAAAAAGTGGGCTGGCGGCCGCGCTGCTGGGCGCCGGTGGCTCGGCGTGGTAACGCTCGATGCGTTCGACCTCGTTTTTGCTGCCAAACACCAGGCCAATGCGCTGGTGCAAAGCGGTCGGCGCCACACCCAATATGGGCTGGCTGCCGGTGCTGGCGCGGCCACCGGCTTGCTCCATCACCATGCCAATCGGGTTGGCTTCGTACAGCAGGCGCAAGCGCCCGGGTTTGCTTGGGTCTTTGGTGTCGCGCGGGTACATGAACACCCCACCGCGCATGAGGATGCGGTGCGCCTCGGCCACCATGCTGGCGATCCAGCGCATGTTGAAGTCTTTGCCGCGTGGCCCGGTTTTGCCGGCCAGGCATTCGTCCACATACCGCTTCACCGGCCGCTCCCAAAAGCGGCTGTTGGAAGCGTTGATGGCAAATTCTTGTGTGTCCTCAGGCACCCGGATGTTGTGGTGGGTGAGCTTGAACTCGCCCAGGCTGGGATCGAGCGTGAAGCCATGCACCCCACTGCCCACGGTCAGCACCAGCATGGTGGTGGGTCCGTACAGGGCATACCCAGCGGCGAGCTGCTGCGCACCCGGCTGCAGAAAATCGGCTTCCACCAGATCGCGGCCGCTGTCGATGGCTTCTTGCGGCGCCCGCAACACGCTGAAGACGCTGCCCACCGACACGTTCACATCGATGTTGGACGAACCATCGAGCGGATCGAACACGAGCAGGTATTTGCCCCGCGGCCGCCCCACCGGGATTTGGTAAGGCTGGTCCATTTCCTCAGACGCCATGCCGGCCAAATGACCGCCCCAGTTGTTGGCACTGATGAAGATGTCGTTGCTGATGACGTCGAGCTTTTTCTGGACCTCACCCTGCACGTTGACGCTGGTCGCGCCTTCGCCGTGGTTGCCCAGCACCCCGCCGAGTGCGCCGTAGGCCACCGAGCGTGCGATGGCCTTGCAGGCCAAGGCCACATCCAGGATGAGGGCGTTGAAGTCGCCGCTGGCGCTGGGGTAGCGGCGGCGCTCTTCGATCAAAAACTGCGTCAGCGTGGAGCGTTGGGACAAGGGCATGGTGGGGTTCTCAGCAACAGACAAACGGTCAAACAGTGGCCTCGGCCAACCACTCGCGCAGGTGGGCCAAGCGCACGCCGTCCAAATCGGGCAGCACGCGCAAGGCGCCAGAAAAATCGTGGTGGGCGGTGTAGGTGTTGGGGGTGACAACCGTGGCCAGGCCGGCGGCGCTGGCCGCTTGCAGGCCGTTGGCCGAATCTTCAAAGGCCAGCGCTTGGTCCGCTGCCACCCCCAAATCGGCCAGGGCGCGTTGGTAAGCCTGGGGGTGGGGTTTTTTGAGGGGCGCATTGCCCGCGTCGGCCACCGCGCCAAAGTGGCGGCGCCAGTCGCTGCCCCAAGCGGACCGCAGCAGGGACGCCACATTGGCCGGCGAGGTGGTGGTGGCGATGCCCAAGCGCACACCGGCGCGGCGCGCCTCGTCCATCAGCGCCAGCACGCCCGGGCGCCAGCGCACCTCACCGGCCTGCACCGCGGCTTCGTAATGGGCGGTTTTGATGTCGTGCAAGCGGTCGATCAGGGCTTGCTGCGCGCCGGGCTCCAGTTCCTTGAGGTCGGGCTCGCGCTGGCGCCAGTCGAACCACATGCGCTCTTTGCCACCGGAGATGCGCAACAAATCCACGTACGCCTCGCGGCTCCAGTGCCAGTCCAGCCCTTCGTCGGCAAACGCGCGGTTGAACGCCGCCAGGTGGGCGTCTTCGGTGTCGGCCAGGGTGCCGTCCACATCAAACACAAGGGCTTGCAACATGGGCTTGTCTCCATCGGGCGCTGTGTTTGCGCCACTGGATGCACTATAAGAACTCGCTTAAATAAGGTAAATTCACAATTAATTCGTTTTAAATTCAGCAATACCTTAATGAAGAACGCCACCTTCCGCCAGCTGCGGGTGTTCAACGAGGTGGCCCGTCACCTCAGCTTTGCCCGGGCCGCCGAGAGCCTGCACCTGACGCCGCCTGCGGTGACGATGCAGATCAAAGAGTTGGAGGGCCATGTGGGCATGCCCTTGTTCGAGCGCAGCGGGCGCAAAGTGACGCTGACCACCGCGGGCGAATACATGTTGGTCTACGCCCGCAAGATGCTGTCCACCCTCAAGGACGCCGAGGACACCGCCGCCCGGCTGCAGCGCCTGGAGATTGGCACCTTGACCATTGGCATGGTCAGCACCGCCAAGTACTTTTTACCCCGGCTGCTGGCCGAGTTTCACAAAGAACACGCAGGCATCGACATCCGACTGGCGGTGGGCAACCGCGAACAGCTGGTGGCCATGCTGCACGCCAACGAAGTGGACATTGCCATCATGGGCCGCCCCCCCAAGGAGCTGGCGGTGCGCGCCGAGCCCTTTGCCGCCCATCCCCATGTCTTTGTAGCGCCGATGGACCATCCGCTGCTGAAGATCGGGCACCCGACGCTGGAGGCGCTGCGGCCCTACGGCTTCATCATGCGCGAAAGCGGCTCGGGCACCCGCGCCGCGCTGGAGAAGTTCCTCGACAGCCGGCGCGCCGAGCTGCGCGTGAGCATGGAAATGAGCAGCAACGAGACCATCAAACAAGCGGTGATGGCGGGCCTAGGCATCAGCTTTTTGTCGCTGCACACCGTAGGCCTGGAGCTGGAGCACCGCCTGATCAGCCGCCTGGATGTGGAAGGCACCCCCATCATCCGCGCCTGGAACGTGGTGCACACGCTGTCCAAACTGTTGTCGCCCGCCGCCGAGGCCTTTCGCTACTTTGTGTTGGAGCGCGGCGAAGCCCACTTGGCCAGCCATTTCACCCCGCTGATGGCGCTCAACACATCGGCTTGACGCGCCCAGCGCCTACAAACTGGTACAAAGTGTGCCTATGCCCAGCACCCACCACACGCCCGACGCGCACGAGCGCATCACCCAGCTCGAAATCAAACTCAGCTACGCCGAAGACCTGCTCGACACCCTCAACACCCTGGTGGCGCGGCAGCAAGACCAGATCAACCTGCTGCTGCGCGAAGTGGTGCAACTGCGCCGCCAGCCCGATGGCGATGCACAGCCCCGCTTTCGCAGCCTGCGCGACGAACTGCCGCCGCACTACTGAGCGTGGACAATCGCTGCCTGTTTGTTCGATTTTTCTGTTTGCACCATGACCGACACCCGCCCCGCCCTGCCCGACCACCTGTCCATCGACCCACGCAGCCCACACCATGTGGCCGCGGTGTTTGAACACGACATTGGCATCCGATTCAACGGCAAAGAACGCTTTGACGTGAGCGAATACTGTGTGAGCGAAGGCTGGATCAAGGTGCCCGCTGGCAAGTCGCTGGACCGCAAAGGCCAGCCGCTGCTGATCAAGCTCAAGGGCGCGGTCGAGGCGTTTTACAAAGACTAAAACGCCCCGCCCTGCCGCGTCAGGCCAGGCGGCCGCTGCGGTAGTCGTTGATGGCTGTGATGATCTCGGCCTGGCTGTTCATCACAAACGGGCCGTACTGCACGATCGGCTCGCCCAGCGGCTTGCCCGCCACCACAATGGCGCGCGCCCCGGCGCGGCCTTGCAGGCGCACACCGTCGGCGTCTGGGCTGTTGGCCAACACCGCCATGTGTTTGAGTGGCAGGGTGTCGCCGCCCAATTGCACATCGCCCTCAAAAGCCACCACAAAAGCGTTGTGTGTGGCCGCCAGCGGCTGCTCAAAGGTGGCGTCGCGCTGCCAGTGCAGCACCAGGTACAACACCTCGGTGGCCTCGCGCTGCACGCCACCGCTGACGCCATGGCTGCTGCCAGCGATTACGGTCACGTGTACGCCTTCGGGGCTGGTGTAGGCCGGCAAATCGTCGGCTTGAAAGTCGCGGTACCACGGCGCGCACATCTTGTCTTGGCCGGGCAGGTTCAGCCAGAGTTGAAAGCCCTCCATGCGGCCTTCTTCTTGTTCGGGCAGCTCGGAATGGATCACACCGCGTCCTGCGGTCATCCACTGCACACCGCCGTTTTGCAGCAGGCCTTCGTTGCCAGCGCTGTCGCGGTGGCGCATGCGCCCGGCGATCATGTAGGTGATGGTTTCAAAACCCCGGTGCGGGTGGTCGGGAAAGCCGGCGATGTAATCGTCGGCTTTGTCGCTGCCAAACGCGTCCAGCATCAAAAACGGGTCCAAGCGCCGCTGCCATTCGTCGGTCAGCAAGCGGGTGAGCTTGACGCCCGCGCCGTCGGAGGTGGCGCGGCCGGCCACCAGGCGCTCGATGGTGCGGGCTTGGCGCACCGTCACAGAAGCGGGGTCTTGGGTGTGTTGGGACATGGCAGCTGCAGATGGTCAAGCTGGTGCAAGCTTAGCGCCAGACAGAAAACCCGATCAGCGACTCGGACAGTGGCTCAGTCGTCATCGCCCAAATCCGCGCTCCAGCCCATGCCTTTGGCGCGGGCCACCGCTTCGGCGTGGATGCGCGCGTGGCGCTGGGCCAGCTCGGGCGGCAAGCGGCTGGGCAACTGGCCATAAGGCTCCCAGGCCTGGTGCACCGCCTCGAACAGGTTTTGCAGATCGCCCGCGCCTTTGCCGGCAAAACCGTCGCCTTCGGGCAGTAGGCCGAACACCCAGGCGTCGCGGATGATGCGACCGGTCATGGTCATGCCATGGTGGTCTTCGGCGTCGATGCCGGCGTAGGTGCTCTGGCGGCTGTGGATCATGCTCATGTGGGGCTCCTGAGGTGAACGGGCTTTAGCGGGTCAGCCCAGCGTACAACACCGGCAGCTTCTCGGGCAGCCTTTCCACTTTGTCCACCACCAAATAATTCCGTTCACCAAAGATGCGGCGCACGTACTGGTCGGCGCGCGGGTCCAGGCTCATGCAATAGGTCATGACACCGTGGCGGGCCGCTTCTTCCACCGCTTTTTTGGTGTCGTGGCGCAGGTACTGCGGGTCGCGCACGTCCACGTCGGCCGGCTCACCGTCGGTAATAACGAGCAGCAGCTTTTTGCTGCTGCGTTGCGCTTTCAGCGCCGCGGTGGCATGGCGGATGGCCGCGCCCATGCGGGTGGACAACTGCCCTTCCATGCCCGCCAAGCGCGCCTTGGCCACGTCGTCGTAGGGCTGGTCAAAGTCCTTGAAGCGCCAGTAGTTCACGTCGTGCCGGCCATCGGAGCAGAACCCGTGGATGGCAAACGGATCGCCCACCTTCTGGATCGCGTCGGCCAGCAGCGCGCAGGCCGAGCGCGTGAGGTCGAGCACCGTTTGCTCCGGGCCGCCGGCTCGCTCGCCGGGCCGCCCCAAGGGCGAGCCAGCCCCTAGACCCGGCGACGACTGGGTCCCTCCCCTGTCCTGGGGCAGCGACCCGCGCAGCGGCGGAGCGTGGGGGCTTTGAACTTTGTCGTTGGTCGATTGGGACAGGTCGAGCAGGACGAGCACCGAAATGTCGCGCGTCTTGCGCACGCTGCGCATCATGATGCGCGGATCGGGCTGGCGGCCCATGCGTTGGTCGATCACCGATGACAACGCGGCGTTCAGGTCGATCTCGTCGCCGTCTTCGAGCTTGCGAATGCGCTGCACGCCCTGCGGCTGCATGGCGTCCAGGATGTGTTTCATGCGGCCGATCAGGCGCCGGTGCTCGGTCAGGATGGCGTCGATCACCGCTGCGTCGCCGGCCTTGGGGCGGCGCTCCTGCACCGTGACCCAGGCTGGGCGTTCGAGCTGGATCAGGTGGTCCCACTCGCCGTAGTGCACCGGCGGCAGCACCGGCTCGCGGCCTTCGCTCTGGTTGAAGGACACGCCCAGGTCTTCATAAGGAAACAGCTCGGTGCCCAGCACCCAGACTTCCTGCGCATCGTCGCCCGCGCCTTCCACTTCCAGCTCGTTGACGAACTCCATCAGATTGACCTGCTTGCGCACCTGTTGCGGCGGCTCGTAGCCGGCGGCGATGCTGCGCTCGAAGTCAAAGCCCTCGAAGGCCCAGAAGTAGCGGTTGTCGTCGCGGTAGGCCGCGGTCTGCAAGTCGGTGCGCGGCCGATAGCCAGGGCCTTGTGTGAGTTCGCGGTAGCTGTGGGCGAGCTGCACACCCAGTTCCCACGACACAGTGTTGTCGTGCGGGTCGGTCTGGATGCGTGGCAGCGCCTCGGCCAACAGCGCGCGGCCCTGGGCGATCCAGGGGTGGGCGTCCTCATACGCCGGGTCGAGCAGCGCGCGCGCCAAGCGGTTGAGCCAGTCGCCCGCCGTGGCTTGCTGCGTGGCCTGCGCGGTGTGCAACGGCGCCCAGAGTGCCCGCATGCCGGGGAACTTCGCGAGCGCCAGCACCTCAACCCGCGCGTCTTCCACCAGGCCGATCAGCGCCATCTGCCAGGGGCTGAGCGATTCGGCCGAGATCGGCCGGCGGGTGAACACCACGTGCGCAGCGGCGTGCGCGGCGGCGGCGCGGTAGAGCTGCGTCGCGTCCACCGTCCCAGCGTTGCCTTCGACCGCGTCGTAGGCATCGGGCAGGTGGATGAAGTAGTCCTCGATGAAGGGGCGGTAGCCCTCGCGGCTCTCGTAGTCGCCGGCCGTGGGCCGCATGAAAAAGTCGCGTCCCCAGAGCGCGCGCAAATACATGTTGATGCGCCGCTGCACGTCCACCAGCAGCGTGCCCTTGCGCTCTTGTTGCAGCATGGCCAGCGACTCTTTGGACTGCAGGCCGAAGTAGGCGATCTGCTCCTCGTAATTCGTGCGGTGCGCCTGCGCGCCCCAGGTGGCCCAGCGGCGCAGGCCGCCGAGCGTGAGCTGGCCGAACAGCGCATCGAGCTGACCCAGCATCGGCCGCAGGCCGCGCGGCGCCTGCGCGACGAGCGTATTGAGGAACTGCAGGTACTGCAGGAACAGCCCGCCATCGGCCAGGCGGCGCGCGGCGGTTGGCGCGGTGGCCAGCACCAGTTCGATCACCGCGCCCGAGGTTTTGGACGCAAGCATCAGCGCGGTGGTCGCAAGCTCACCGACCACGTCTTCACCGATCTCCTGAGCCACCTGCGGGGCGCCGTCGATCCAGGCGTTGACGAGTTCATCGCCGCGCCCCAGGCCGCGCAAGGCGGCCGCGCCTTTGACGTAGTTGTCCAGCCCGCGCGCGGAGAACACCTTGGTGGCATCGGACCAGCTGTGCTCCAGCAGTTCGCGCGAGGCGGGGGCGAGCTGGTCGGTCCACTCGGCGTGATCGTGCAGGTGGACGCTCATGGCCGGTCAAAAAAACGTCGCCACAGCGGCGTCGAGCGCGTCGCGCATGTCCGGGTCGTCGGTGATCGGGCGCACCAAGGCCACGCGGCAGGCGGCCTGCGCTGCCACGCCTTGCGCGATCAGGCTGCCCGCGTAGATCAGCATGCGGGTGGAGATGCCTTCGTCCAAGCCATGGCCTTTGAGGTTGCGCGCGCGCTCGGCGATGCCGACCAGCTTGCCCGCCACGTCGGCGCTGACGCCGGTTTCGTGCGCCACGATCTCGGTTTCGATGGCGTGTTCGGGGTAGTTGAAATCGAGCGCGCCGAAGCGCTGTTTGGTCGACTGCTTGAGGTCCTTCATCAGGCTCTGGTAGCCGGGGTTGTAGGAGATGACGATCTGGAAGTCCGGGTGGGCTTTGATCAGTTCGCCCTTTTTCTCCAGCGGCAGCACGCGGCGGTTGTCGGTCAGCGGGTGGATAACCACCGTGGTGTCTTGGCGCGCTTCGACGACTTCGTCGAGGTAGCAGATGGCGCCGTGCCGCGCGGCCGTGGCCAGCGGGCCGTCCTGCCAGCGGGTGCCGTTGGCGTCGAGCAAGAAGCGGCCGACCAGGTCGCTGGCGGTCATGTCTTCGTTGCAGGCCACGGTGATGAGGGGCTTGCTGAGTTTCCACGCCATGTGTTCGACGAAGCGGGTCTTGCCGCAGCCGGTGGGGCCCTTGAGCATCATGGGCATGCGCACCGAGTACGCGGCTTCGAACAGCTCGACTTCGTCGGCCACCGGGCGGTAGTAGGGTTGCTGGGCGACGCGGTAGGCGTCTAGTTGGTCGCTCATGTTCGTCTCTGCTTTCTTCAGGCGTGGCGTTGGCTCGCTGGCCTTGCCCCGCGCAAGCCGGGGTAACCGACTCCGTTCGTGTCCCCCGCCGGCCTGCGGCCGGCTCCTCCTTTACCTCACTGCGCCGGTCACCCCGACTCGCGCTCGCGAGCACACCGAGATGAACATCCACAGTGCGTCCGGAGCGCGTGCCTGCGTCCAGAGATGCCGTGGAACCGGCTTCGCCGGGCCACTGGCATCGTCCCCCCTTCCAGGGGGGAAGCCGCGCAGCGGCGCAGGGGGGTTACACCGTCTTCCCGCGGAAGATCACCATCGACGCGCCCTGCGACTGCGTGAAGTTGTTGTAGCCAATCAGGCGGATGTGGTTGTCCGGGTTGGCCTGGCGGCAGGCTTCGCACTCGGCCAGCACCTTGTCCACGTCGGTCTCGCCGAACATGGGCAGCTTCCACATGTACCAGTAGGAGTCCATCAGGTACTGCGGCTCGGTGTGTTCGATGGCCGGGTTCAGGCCTTTCTTCACCAGGTACTCGACCTGCTTGCGGATCTCGTCCTTGGTCATGGCGGGCAGGTAGGAGAAGGTCTCGAACTTGCGGCTGGCCGGGTCGGACAGACGGGAGTTGTAGTCTTGCATGCTCATGGTGGGTTCCTTTGAAAATTGAAGCTGCGTCCGAACCGGTTCACTTGTGGGCGATGTCGAGCTTGTCCACCGTGTCGAACTCAAACTTGATCTCTTTCCAGGTTTCCATCGCGATCTTGAGTTCGGGCGAGTGTTGGGCGGCTTCGGTCAGCACGGCCTTGCCTTCTTTCTCAACGGCCACGCCTTCGTTGCGCGCCTTGACGCAGGCTTCCAACGCCACACGGTTGGCGGCCGCACCAGCGGCGTTGCCCCAGGGGTGGCCCAGCGTGCCGCCGCCGAACTGCAGCACCGAGTCGTCGCCAAAGATGTTGACCAGCGCGGGCATGTGCCAGACATGGATACCGCCCGAAGCCACCGGCATCACGCCGGGCATGGAGCCGAAGTCCTGGTCGAAGAAGATGCCGCGGCTGCGGTCTTCTTTGATGAACTCGTCGCGCATCAGGTCGATCCAGCCCAGGGTCGACGCGCGGTCGCCTTCGAGCTTGCCCACCACGGTGCCGGAGTGCAGGTGGTCACCGCCGGAGAGGCGCAGCACTTTGGTCAGCACACGAAAATGAATGCCGTGGTGCGGGTTGCGGTCGAGCACGGCGTGCATGGCGCGGTGGATGTGCAGCAACATGCCATTATCGCGGCACCAGTTGGCGAGGCCGGTGTTGGCCGTCAGGCCGCCGGTCAGGTAGTCGTGCATGATGATCGGCGAGCCGATTTCTTTGGCGTACTCGGCGCGCTTGTACATCTCTTCGGGTGTGGGTGCGGTCACGTTCAGGTAGTGGCCCTTGCGCTCGCCGGTTTCGCGCTGCGCCTTCTCGATGGCTTCCTGCACAAAGTCGAAACGCTGGCGCCAGCGCATGAAGGGCTGCGAGTTGACGTTCTCGTCGTCCTTGGTGAAGTCCAGGCCGCCGCGCAGGCACTCGTACACCGCGCGGCCGTAGTTCTTGCCCGACAGGCCGAGCTTGGGCTTGATGGTGCAGCCCAGCAGCGGGCGGCCATATTTGTTCATCATGTCGCGCTCGACCTGGATGCCATGGGGCGGGCCACCGCAGGTTTTGACGTAGGCAATCGGGAAACGCACGTCTTCCAGACGCAGGGCGCGCAAAGCCTTGAAGCCAAACACATTGCCCACCAGCGAGGTGAGCACATTGACCACCGATCCCTCTTCAAACAGGTCGATCGGATAAGCGACAAAAGCGTAGAAGCAAGTGTCGTCGCCAGGCACGTCTTCGATGCGGTAGGCGCGGCCCTTGTAGTAATCCAGGTCGGTCAGCAGGTCGGTCCAGACCGTGGTCCAGGTGCCGGTGGACGATTCGGCGGCCACGGCGGCGGCCACTTCCTCGCGGTCCACGCCGGCCTGCGGCGTGATCTTGAAACACGCGAGGATGTCGGTGTCTTTGGGGGTGTAGTGGGGTTCCCAGTACGTGCTGCGGTATTCCTTGACGCCCGCGTTGTAGGTTTTTGTCGCCATCTGCTGTGCTCCTGTTGGGGTGAATGGAGCGGATTGTTGGACCCCACAAACATTATGGAAAGTAAAATGTTTGAAATGATACCTTTTGCTTTTCAAAACGTTGATGAACCTGCGCCACCTCACCCTGCACCAGCTGCGCATTTTTCACGCGGTGGCGCGCTGCGGCAGCTTCGCCAAAGCGGCGCAGGCACTGCACCTGTCTCCCCCAGCGCTATCGCTGCAGGTCAAACAGCTCTCGCACAGTGTTGGGCAGCCCCTGTTTGAACAGCTGGGCAAGCGCATCTTTCTGACCACCGCCGGTCACACCCTGGCCGAGGCCTGCGGCGACATCGATCGGCGGCTGGAGCAATTGGGGCAAGATTTGCTGGCCCAACAAGGTGTGGAGCAAGGGCAACTCAAAGTGGCCATCTTGACCACCCTGAAATACTCGGTGCCCAAACTGCTGGGGCGCTTTTGCCGCGAGCATCCGGGCATCGATGTCAGCCTGTTTGTGGGCAACCGAGGCGCTTTGCTGCAGCGCCTCAAGGCCAATGAAGACGATCTCTACATCATGGGCCAAGCCCCCGACCCGCTGGACGTCATCAGCACACCGTTTGCCGACAACCCTTTGATCGCCATCGCCGCGCCAGACCACCCACTGGCGGGCAAGCGCGGTATCCGGCCGGAGCGCTTGGCCAAAGAGCCCTTCATCATGCGCGAACCCGACTCCGGCACCCGCTTGACGACAGAACGCTTTTTTGCCGACCGTGGCTTGGGCCTGATCAACCGACTGGAGCTGGGCAGCAACGAAGCCATCAAACAAACCGTGGCGGGTGGCTTGGGTGTGGCGGTGTTGTCGGCGCACGCCGTGCAAGCCGAATTGGCCTTGGGCGAATTGATCCAACTCGATGTGCGCCACTTTCCGCTGCTGCGCCGCTGGTATGTGATTCGCCACAGCGGCAAACGCTTGTCCCCCGCCGCCCAAGCGTTCGAGCGCCGCTTGTACGCGGCGCAAAGCGGCTGACTCAGTCGGTCGGTGCCGGCTCAGGCATGGCGCGGATCCACACCTTGTCAATGCGCCGGCCCTCACAGGCCAGCACCTCCATGCGCCAGCCAGACCACTCCACCGCCTCCCCCTCGGCCAGCAAATCGCCAGCGATGGTTTGCATCAAGCCGGCCACCGTGTTGTAGCGGCCTTTGTCTTCGTCGGGCAGATCGCCCAGGTCCAGCCGGGCCTTGAGCTCGGCTGCGGGCATGGCACCGTCAACGTCCCAGCTGCCGTCGGCACGCTGGGTGGCCCAGGCGTCCACCGGCTCTTCGGGTTGCAGTTCGCCGGTGATGGCTTCGAGCAGGTCCAGCGGGGTGAGCAGACCTTGCACCACACCGTATTCGTCGACCACAAAGGTCATGCGCAGCGAACGGGCGCGGAACTGCTCCAGCAGCTCCATGCCGCTCAGGGTTTCGGGCAAAAACACCGCTGGCTCTGCCACCGCCGCCAAGGTGTCGTTGCGGCCTTGGGCCTGCCAAGCCAGCAGTTGGGGCAGGTGCACCACCCCCACCACGTCGTCCAAGCCACCACGGCACACCGGGTACCACGAATGGCCCGAGGCCCAAGCCTGGGTCAGCGCCTGGCCAATGGTGGCGCTGGCGTCCAGCCATTCGATGTCGGAGCGTGGCACCATGATGGAGGCCAGTTGCCGATCGTCGAGCGCAAACACATTGCGCACCATGCGGTGTTCTTGCGCTTCGATCACCCCCGCATCCACACCTTCTTCTAAGCTCGCGTTGATTTCGGCCTCGGTCACCGCCTGCGGGAGCTGGCTCTGAATGCCCAGAGCGCGCAGCACCGCTTGGGTGGTCAGGGTCAGCAAGGCCACAAAGGGCTTGGCCACTTGGGCCACCACCTTCATGGGGCGCGACACCCAACGCGCCACCGCCTCGGGGTACATCTGCCCCACACGTTTGGGCACCAGCTCGCCAAACACAATGGTCACAAAGGTGATGACCACCACCACAATCACCGTGGCCAGCACCTCAGCCCCTTCGGCGCCCATGCCCCAGCCTGCGAGGCGCATGGCCAGTGAGCCACTGAAAGCGGCCTCGCCCACAATACCGTTGAGCATGCCAATCGAGGTGATGCCCACCTGCACCGAGGACAAAAACTGGGTCGGGTGCTCCATCAGCTCCAGCGCGGTCTGTGAGCCTTTGTCGCCGTCGTCGGCCATGGCCTGCAAGCGGCTTTTGCGGCTGGCCGCCAAGGCCATTTCGGACATGGCAAACGCGCCGTTGAGCACCGTGAGAAACAGAATCAGCAAGATATCCATAATCGAAGCATGTCAATGTACCTGATCGGCGATGTGCAAGGCTGCGACGGCGCCTTGGATCGCCTGCTTGCCGCCATCGATTTTTCGCCCAGCCGCGACACCGTGTACTTGTTGGGCGACTTGGTCAACCGAGGGCCCGATTCACTGGGTGTGCTGCGGCGGCTGCGCACGCTGGAGGGCAGCGCCCACGCGCTGCTGGGCAACCACGATCTGCACCTGCTGGCGGTGGCGCACGGCGTGCGCGCGCCGCACCGCAACGACACCCTGTCCGATATATTGAACGCACCCGACGCGGCGGACCTGCTCAGTTGGCTGCGTCAGCGCCCGTTGGCCCTGCGCGCTGGCGCTTGGACCCTGGTGCACGCGGGGCTGCTGCCAGTCTGGACCTGCGCACAAGCCTTGGACTTGGCCAGGGAAGTGCAGTCGGTGCTGGGTGGACCCGACCACGGCGTGCTGCTGCACAACATGTACGGCAACACGCCCGACCACTGGCGCGCCGACCTGCGCGACCTGGAGCGTTGGCGGGTGATCATCAACGCGCTGACGCGGCTGCGTTTTTGTGACGCACAAGGCGTGATGGAATTTGCCACCAAAGACAGCGCGGGCCAAGCGCCCGTGGGCTATATGCCTTGGTTTGATGTGCCACAGCGCGCCAGCGCCGGCGAGCCGGTGGCGTTTGGGCATTGGTCCACCTTGGGGCTGCTGCACCGCAGCGACTTGCTCTCGCTCGACACCGGGTGCGTGTGGGGCGGTCACCTAAGCGCCGCTCGGCTGAGCGACGATCCGCACCTTGTGGACATCGTGCAAGTGCCCTGCCCGCAGGCGCAGCGGCCGGGATAAAACCGCTCAGCCCGCCACCTTGAACAAGGCGGGCACTTTTTTGCGGGTCTTGATATTGGGCGACAGGCCGCGCGAAGCGGGCTTGGCAGCCGCTTCCCAATCGGGTGGGGCTTCGCGCTGAGTCTCCTCGTAGGGCTTGTCAAAGAAGGGATCGGCCGGTGCGGTGCGTGGCGCGTAACGCGCACGCGGCGCGGCTTCGCGCGCTGGGCGTTCGCTCTCGCGCGCCTCGTCGCGCCAGCGGCGCTGACCGTCGTTCAGACGCTCGCCGCTGCGCCGCTCGGGCTGCAGCTCCACCGCTTCTTGCTCGATCTTTTTGCCGATCAGCTTTTCGATGTCGCTCACCAAGCGCGCGTCGCGGCCGGTGACAAAGGACACCGCCAAGCCCGAAGCGCCGGCGCGGCCGGTGCGGCCAATGCGGTGCACATAGTCTTCGGCGTTGAACGGGATGTCGATGTTGAACACCGCCGGCACGTCTTTGATGTCGAGGCCACGCGCGGCCACATCGGTGCAGACCAGCAAATCGACTTCGCCTTTTTTGAAGGCGTCGAGCGCCTTCAAGCGCTCGTCTTGGCTTTTGTCGCCGTGCAGCGCGGTGGTGCGCAGGCCGTCGCGTTCCAGCGCACGGGCCAACCGGGCGCAGCCGAGCTTGCTGTTCACAAACACAAAGGCCTGGGTCACACCACGCTCTTTGACCAAGTGGCGCAGCGCGGCGCGCTTGTCGTCTTCTTCCACCCGGTAAAAACGTTGCTCCACCGTGGACGCGGTGGCGTTGGAACGCGCCACCTCAATCGTCACCGGGTCTTGCAGGTAGCTGTTGGCCAGACGCTTGATCTCGGGCGAGAAGGTGGCCGAGAACAGCAGCGTGGTGCGCTGCTTGGGCAGGTGGCTCAGGATGCGCTGCAGGTCGGGCAAAAAGCCAATGTCGAGCATGCGGTCGGCCTCATCAAGCACCACGTACTCCACTTGGTTGAGCACACAGTTTTTGGCCTCAATGTGGTCGAGCAGGCGTCCGGGTGTGGCCACCAGCACTTCAACGCCTTTTTTCAGCTCGGCGGTCTGGGGCTTCATGTCCATGCCACCAAACACCACCGCGCTGCGCAACTGGGTGTATTTGGCGTACAGCTCAATCTGCTGCGCCACTTGGTCGGCGAGTTCGCGCGTGGGCAGCAGCACCAATGCGCGCACCGGGTGGCGCGCCGGAGAGGTGGAGGCGTTTTCGTGCTTGAGCAAGCGCTGCAGCAAAGGCAGCGAAAAAGCGGCGGTTTTGCCCGTGCCGGTTTGGGCGGCGCCCATCACATCGCGGCCTTGCAGCACCACCGGAATGGCCTGCGCTTGAATGGGGGTCATGCTCTCGTAGCCCATTTCGGCCACGGCACGCGCCAAGGTCGGCGCGAGGGAGAGTTCAGAAAAAGATTGCGTCATGGGTCTTTCAAATAAGCCCCGTATTGTCGCACTTGGGGCGGATTTGCCGTTTTTTTCATCAGATGGGCGCGCACAACAGCAAAAAAGCCACGGGCTGGTGACAGCGCCGTGGCTTGTTGTTCACTCCACCGCCATCACACCATGGCTGGTTTGCAATCGCTGGTGGGACGACCTTGGAAGTCGGTCCAGCAGCGGCGGGTGAAGTCGTAGAGCTTGCACTTGCGCGCCGTCTCAAAATACCAGCGCCACGAAAAACGCTGGATGATGATGCGACCGGGCAGCGTGTCTTCCAGCAGCTTCTGCGCGTTCTTGAGCTTGTACAGCGGCACACTCATGTCCACATGGTGGGCGGTGTGCTCCATGATGTGGTGCATCAACGCGCCGATCTTGAACGGGAAGGTCATGTGCACTGTGGTGGACACAAACGGCGCGGCCTTGGCCCACAAGACTTTGTCGTCGTGCCATTGCACAGCGGTGTGGGTGTGGTGCACGTACACCACAAAGCCAATCATGGCGTTCCAGAACAAAAAGGGCAGCACAAAGCCGTAGCCCACCAGCGCCCAGGCCGACTGCTCGGTGGCGTAGGCGGCGCCAATCAAGGCGGCGATCCACACAGCGGCCACTGCGGTGACAAACACGCCGTCCCAGGTGAATTCGGCGCGCTTGGTGCCCATATAGCTCTTGCGTGGAAAGTACATGCGGTTCCACCACATTTCCACCAAGTAATACAGCGCTGGGCCCCAGCCGCTGCGGTAGATGCGCTCCATCAGGCGGCGCCCGGGCGACAAAGCTTCGAATTCTTCTTTGGTCAACGGCGCCCACACAAAGTCCACGCCCTTGAGGTTGGTGTAGCCGTGGTGCACCACGTTGTGACCCACTTCCCACAGGCTGTAAGGGGTGAGCGAGGGAATCATGGCGATGCGGCCCAACACCTTATTCAAACCCCGGTGGGGGGTGTAGCTCTGGTGGCAGGCGTCGTGGCCAATAATGAACAGACGGCCAATCACAAAGCCAGCGGCCAAGCCACACAGCAGCTTGGCCCACCACGCCTGCAGCACCACCGTGCCCACGATCAGCGCCACAAAGACAGCCCAGTCCAGCGCCAACAAAGCGATGCTCAGCGCGGTGCGGCGTTCGGCGATCGGGGTAAGCCAGCCGCGAATGACCTTGCGGTGCGGCAAATCGGCGTGCGCGGGAATCGGCTCGGGCTTTTGAAACTGGGGAGGATTTTGGGTCATGACGATCCAGATACTCAGCAAACTCACGGTGCGCCCACCCGTGGCGGACACTCGAAGGCCGATGGTAGGCACCGGCGACTGACGCCGCCTTGACACAGATCAAACGGCAAATCCCCCCGATTTTCCCAGAAATCAGGTTTTGGGCAGCGTTACCCCCACCTGTCCCTGGTATTTGCCGCCGCGGTCTTTGTAGCTGGTCTCACAGACCTCGTCGCTCTCAAAGAACAGCACCTGGGCGCAACCCTCGCCGGCGTAAATCTTGGCCGGCAGCGGTGTGGTGTTGCTGAACTCCAGCGTCACATACCCTTCCCACTCGGGCTCAAACGGCGTCACGTTGACGATGATGCCGCAGCGCGCGTAGGTGCTTTTGCCCAGGCAAATGGTCAGCACACTGCGCGGGATTCGGAAGTATTCAACCGTGCGCGCCAGCGCAAAGCTGTTGGGCGGGATGATGCAGACGTCGGAATGGATGTCGACAAAGCTCTTTTCGTCGAAGTTCTTTGGGTCCACGACCGTGCTGTGGATGTTGGTGAACACCTTGAACTCGGGCGCGCAGCGGATGTCGTAGCCGTAGCTGCTGGTGCCGTAGCTCACGATCTTCTGGCCGGCGGCGTTGTGGCGAATCTGGCCGGGCTCAAAGGGCTCGATCATGCCGTGCTGCTCGGCCATGCGCCGGATCCATTTGTCGCTCTTGATGCTCATACAGGTGCTCCGAATATCCGGGCGATTGTAGGCAGGGCATGGTAGTCAGAAACCCTTATTGATTTTCTGGTTTTCAGAAATTTCTGAAAATTCAGCAATTCCGAAAGGTTAAACATGTCGCCCACCTCACCCCTTTCCTCACTCAGCCGCGAGTTCATCAACCATTTCGGCGAGATGGGCAGCCGCTGGGGCATCAACCGCACGGTCGGGCAAATCTATGCCTTGCTGTTTGTGGCGCAGGCGCCGCTCAACGCAGACGACATTGGCGAGGCGCTGGGTTTCTCACGCTCAAACGTGTCGATGGGTCTGAAGGAACTGCAGGCCTGGCGGCTGGTACGCCTGCGCCATCTGCCGGGGGATCGGCGCGAATACTTCGACGCACCCGAGGACGTGTGGGAAATCTTCCGGGTGCTGGCCACCGAGCGGCGCAGGCGCGAAATCGAACCCACACTGTCCATGCTGCGCAGCGCCCTGCTGGTGACACCCGACAACGAGGCCGAACGCCACGCGCAGACCCGCATGCGCGAGATGCACGACCTGATCGAGCGCCTGATGTCCTGGTTCGACGAGATCCAAAAGCTGCAACCCGAAACCGCCATCCGCCTGATGGACCTGGGCTCCAAAGTGACCAAGGTGCTAGAGATGAAAGACGCCTTGACCGGCCGCAGCCGCGCCCGCAAAACCGCCGATCCGAGCGCCAGCGGCGCTTCTGACTGACCCCCTGCCCCGTTTGGTGACTGCCATGGAACTCGACACCCTGCTGCTCTCTCGCATCCAGTTTGCGGCCAACATCAGTTTTCACATCTTGTTTCCCACCATCACCATCGCGCTGTGCTGGTTCCTGCTGTTCTTTCGCATCCGCTTTGTGCAGACACGCGACGCGGCCTGGGAAGAGGCCTACTACTTCTGGACCAAGGTCTTTGCGCTGACCTTTGCGCTGGGCGTGGTCTCAGGCATTGTGATGAGCTTCCAGTTCGGAACCAACTGGCCCGGCTTCATGGAGAAGGCCGGCAATATCGCCGGACCGCTGCTGGGCTACGAGGTGCTGACGGCTTTCTTTTTAGAGGCCAGCTTCCTGGGCATCATGCTGTTTGGCCGGGGCCGGGTGAGCGAACGGGTACATCTGATCGCCACCTTGCTGGTGGCACTGGGCACCACGCTGTCGGCGTTCTGGATCTTGAGCCTGAACTCCTGGATGCACACACCCGCAGGCTTCGAGATCGTCAACGGTGAGTTCATGCCCACCGACTGGATGGCGATTGTGTTCAATCCTTCATTCCCCTACCGGCTGACGCACAAGCTGCTGGCTTCGGGTTTGACGGCGTCGTTCCTGATCGCTGGCCTGTGCGCTTGGCAGTTGATCAAGGGCAGCGCCACCCGAGGCACCCACAAGGCGCTGCGCAGCGCGGTGTTTGCCGCCGCCCTCATTGCTCCAGTACAAGTGTTCGTGGGCGACCTGCACGGCCTCAACACGCTGGAGCACCAGCCGGCCAAGATCGCTGCGATGGAGGGCATTTGGCACACCGAGCGCGGTGCGCCGCTGACGCTGTTTGGCATACCAGACGAGGAAGAGGGCACCACCCACTTCGCCGTCAAGATTCCCAAACTCGCGAGCTTGATCCTCACCCACGAATGGGACGGCGAGCTCAAGGGCATCAACACATTTGAGGGAGCGCATCCGCCAGTGGCACCGGTGTTTTACGCCTTTCGCGTGATGGTGGGTGTGGGCACAGTGATGCTGCTGGTGGCGCTGTTCAGCGCCTGGAAGCTGTGGCCTCAGCGCCGCGCCAGCAACACCACCTTGCCGCGCCCGCTGCTGTGGGTGCTGTCGGGCATGGCGTTTTCCGGTTGGATCGCCACGCTGGCGGGCTGGTACGTGACCGAAATCGGCCGCCAGCCCTACATCGTGTACGGCGTGCTGCGCACCGCCGACACCGCCACACAGATTGCCTCCCCTTGGGTGGCGCTGACGCTGACCGCTTATATGGTGGTGTATGGCCTGCTTCTGATCAGCTACATCGGCGTCCTGAAGTACATGGCCGAAAACCCCGTGAAACACGCCAGCGCGCCGGCCACCGGTGCCCAACTCGGCAAGGCAGGAGCGTGAACATGCCCACCTGGTCCGACCTCCTGCCCCTCATCTTCATGGCCGTCATGGGCCTGTCGCTGCTGGCCTACGTCATCTTGGACGGCTACGACCTGGGTGTGGGCATCTTGCTGCCGCTGGGTACCGACGCGCAAAAAGACACCATGATCAGCAGCATCGGCCCGTTCTGGGACGCCAATGAAACCTGGCTGGTGCTGGGCGTGGGCGTTCTGCTGGTGGCCTTCCCCAAAGCACACGGACTGATCTTGCAAGCCATGTACCTGCCGGTGGCGGTGATGCTCATCGGCTTGGTGCTGCGCGGTGTGGCGTTCGACTTTCGGGTCAAAGCGCCGCCGCAGTGGAAACCGTTTTGGAACCGCACGTTCTTCGCTGGCTCGCTGATGGCGGCCAGCGCACAGGGCTGGATGTTGGGCAGCTACATCACTGGCTTTGACATGGGTGGTCTGGGCTGGGCCTTCAGCCTGGGCATTGCGCTGACCTTGCCTGCGGTCTATGTGATGCTGGGCGCCGGCTGGCTGATCATCAAGACCGAAGGCGAACTGCAACAGCGCTCGCTGCATTGGGCGCGCCGCGCCCTGTGGCCGATGGCTCTGGCGCTGCTGGCCATTTCGGTGGCCACGCCACTGGTCAACCCTGCCGTGATCGCTAAGTGGTTCGGCCTGCCGCAAGTGGTGGCGCTGCTGCCGATACCTCTGGTGTGCGCCACCGCTTTTTTTGCGGTGCGCTGGGTGGTAATGCGTCCCGCTCTGGTAGCCGCCGGCTATGGCTGGCTGGTGTTCGCCAATATCGTGCTGATTTGTGTCATGGCCTTTATCGGTCTGGCCTACAGCATCTTGCCCGACATCGTGATGGGGCGGCTCACCGTGTGGGAGGCGGCGGCTGCCACCGAATCGCTGACCGTCATCTTCATCGGCACCGCCATCACCCTGCCGGTGATCGTGGCTTACACGGTGTTCATGTACCGGGTGTTCTGGGGCAAGGCGCGGGCATTGACCTACGGCTGAGCACCGGCGATGTGGGTGCGCGCCACCACCCGGTCGTCGCCCAACACAATCAGCGCAAACAACAGCTCATCGAGCGAATTGGCCTGCGCCGTCTTGCGCGCCAGCAGCGGCGTGGCCTTGGGGTTGAGCACCACAAAGTCGGCCTCGCTGCCGGGCAACAAATTGCCCACCACGCCATCCAGCCCCAGGGCTTTGGCCGCACCCGCGGTGTGTTGCCACCACAAGTGGCTGGGGCTCAGGCTCAGGCCCGGCTTGGTCTGGCCTTCGCGGCCCACCGTGTACGCGGCGCGCATGGTGGCAAAGGGCGAAAAGCTCATGCCACCGCCCACATCGCTGGCCAAGCCATAGGCCATGCCAGCCGCGTCGGCCGCCACATAGTCAAAAAAACCGCTGCCCAAAAACAGGTTGCTGGTCGGGCTCACCGCAGCGGCGGCGCCGCTGTCGCGCATCAAGGCGCGGTCGTCGGCGTCCAAATGGATGCAGTGGGCGTAGACCGCACGCGGACGCAGCAGGCCAAAGCGCCGGTACACATCCAAATAGCTGCGCGCTTGGGGAAACAGTTCAGCCACCCAGCGCACCTCGTCGCGGTTTTCCGCCACATGCGACTGCACCCACACATCGCCGTAACGCTGCGCCAGCTCGCCAGCGCCCTGCAACTGCGCCTCGCTGCTGGTGGGGGCAAACCGGGGCGTGATGGCGTAGCCCAAGCGAGCCACCCCGTGCCAGCGGCGAATCAGCGCTTCGGTGTCGATCAGGCTTTGCTCGGTCTGGTCGCGCACACCGTCTGGGCTGTGCCGGTCTTGCAGCACCTTGCCCGTGATCAGGCGCAAGCCCCGCGCTTGGGCGGCAGCAAACAAGGCCTGGGCCGACGCCGGGTGTGAGGTGGCGAAGGTGAGCGCGGTGGTGACGCCGTTGCGCTGCAACTCGTCCAGAAAAAATTCGGCCACCGAAGCCGCGTAGTCCAGGTCGGCGAAGCGGCTTTCGTGCGGAAAGGTGTAGTTCTCCAGCCAAGGCAGCAGGCCCGAGGCTGGCGCGCCGATCACATCGGTCTGCGGGTAGTGGATGTGCATGTCCACAAAACCGGGCGCGATCCACTGGCCGCGCAAGTCCTCCAGCGCCACACCGGGGGCCTCGCAAGCGGGGGCGAGCAGACTCCACGGCCCCACGTCCAGCACGCGCTGGCAGCCTTGCGAGCCGGGGCCGACCAGCAAGCCGCCATCGGCGTCGAACACGGCGTTGCCGGCGGCATCAAAACGCAGGATGGAGGCGCGGTAGGCTTTCATGGGGCCTGAGCTTATCCGCGCTTGCGTGGCCAGCCCATACGGCGCCCCGCATAAGGTCCAGACAGGCGGACTGGAAGCCCCATCAGCGGCGGGCTATAATGCTCGGCTTTGCTGGCATCATCCCAAACACCCCAAAGGATATTGAATCATGGCAACCAAGCCGAAGAAAAAGAACCCCCGCCTGGCCTCTGGCCGCAAACGCGCCCGCCAGGACATCAAACTGAATGCCGCGAACACCTCGCTGCGCTCCAAATACCGCACCGCCGTCAAGAACGTGGAAAAAGCCGTTCTGACCGGCGACAAAGCCAAGGCCACCGAGCTGTTTGGCAAGATGCAGGCTGTGGTGGACACCATCGCCGACAAAGGCATCTTCCACAAGAACAAGGCCGCCCGCGACAAGAGCCGCCTGTCGGCCAAAGTCAAGGCCCTCGCCGCCGCCTAAAGCGGCCCGGGTCTGGCAACAGACCCATCAGCCCGGACCAGATCTCTGGTCCGCCGTTTGAAACGGTGCGCTGCCAGCAAAAAACAAAAACCGCCGCGTCGCAAGACCCGGCGGTTTTTTCATGGGCTTGGTTGACAAGCTTGATGGATGCCGCTGGCGCGCTCAGGCTTTGGGCCGGTCTGGCAACAAACAGCCTTCGGTGACCTGCAGATTGTTGTCTTTGGCGAAGTTGACGCAGAAGTCCCAGGCCATGGGCTCGGACTCGCGCAAATCGCTGTGCACCACCACACATTTCACGCCGTCGACCACCGTGGGCACACACCAAGGCGAATACGCGATGTGGCCGCCGGGGCCCTTGGCGCCGCCAGGGCGAAACTGCGCCATGACACCGGCCAGGCGCTCGGCCCAGTCGCTGGGACGGAAGGTGCGGCCTTCTTGGGTCAGGCCCAGAATGAACATTTGCTTGGGGCTGTTGTCGGCCATGCGGGCGCCTTCGGTAGAGGGCAAAGTCAGTCGGATTGGGGGTTCGCACGCGCCGGGGATCGCCCGGTGCGGGACCTCTGAAAATTGTATCTTATATAAGACCCAAAGCCCGTTGATCTGGCCACTTGTGGCGTGTGCAAAGCCCATATCTCACACACGCAGCGCCGCACCAAAACAGTGCTCCCCCCTGCCCCTACAATGTTTGTTCAACGGCTCAACCTGCGTTGGGCCGCTTTTATTTGCACCACCCTTTGGAGAGTATCCCAATGAGCGACGTCGCCTCCCCCCATGTGATGAACACCTACGGGCGCCTGCCCTTGGCGCTCACGCACGGCCGAGGCTGCCGCGTCTGGGACACCGCCGGCAAGGAATACCTCGACGGCCTGGGCGGCA
Organism: uncultured Hydrogenophaga sp.; assembly: GCA_964650505.1. Lineage (GTDB taxonomy): Bacteria > Pseudomonadota > Gammaproteobacteria > Burkholderiales > Burkholderiaceae_C > Hydrogenophaga. The sequence continues at coordinate 7,296 of CAZYUD010000010.1, read as the reverse complement.
TCGCGGTCAACACCCTGGGCCACGCCCACCCGCAGCTGGTGCGCGCGCTGCAAGAACAGGTGGGTCAGCTCATCCACTGCAGCAACTACTACCACGTCACCCTGCAAGAGACGCTGGCCGCCAAACTGGTGGAACTCTCGGGCATGACGAACGTGTTTTTCTGCTCCACCGGCCTGGAAGCCAACGAGGCCGCGCTGAAGTTGGCGCGCAAGTTTGGCCACGACAAAGGCATCGAGCGCCCCGAAGTGGTGGTGTTTGAAGGCGCTTTTCACGGGCGCAGCATTGCCACGCTGAGCGCCACCGCCAACCCCAAAATCCACGCCGGCTTTGGCCCGCTGGTGGAAGGTTTTGTGCGGGTGCCACGCAACGACATCGCCGCGCTCAAAGCCGCCACCGAAGGCAACACCAACATCACCGCGGTGTTTTTTGAAGCCATTCAGGGCGAAGGCGGCATCCACCCGATGACAGCCGACTACATGCGCGAGCTGCGCGCACTGTGCGACGAGCGCGACTGGCTGCTGATGATCGACGAGGTGCAGTGTGGCATTGGCCGCACCGGCAAGTGGTTTGCGCACCAGTGGGCCGGCATCGTGCCCGACGTGATGCCGCTGGCCAAAGGCCTGGGCTCGGGTGTGCCGGTGGGCGCGGTGGTGGCTGGCCCCAAGGCGGCCAACATCTTCCAGCCCGGCAACCACGGCACCACCTTTGGTGGCAACCCCCTGGCCATGCGCGCAGGTGTGGAAACCCTGCGCATCATGGAAGAAGAAGGCCTTCTCGCCCACGTCAGCAAAGTCGGCATGCGCCTCAAAACCCAACTCACCACCCGCCTGATGAACACCGCCGGTGTGGTGGAGGTGCGCGGCCAAGGCCTGATGCTCGGCATTGAACTCGACCGTCCCTGCGGCGCGCTGCTGCAGCGCGCCACCGACGCCGGCCTGCTGATGTCGGTCACCGCCGACAAGGTGGTGCGTTTGGTGCCACCGCTCATCTTGAGCGAAGCCGAAGCCGACCAGATCGCCAATATCTTGGTGCCGCTGATCCAGCAGTTCCTGTCGGAGGCCGCGCAATGAGCATCCGCCACTACCTGCAATTCAAAGACTTCAGCGCCGCCGACTACGGCTACCTGCTGCAACGCGCCGCCTTTATCAAGGCCAAGTTCAAAGCGGTGGAGCGCTACCAGCCCTTTGCCGACCCCGACCGCACCCTGGCCATGATTTTTGAGAAGGCCAGCACCCGCACCCGGGTCAGCTTTGAGGCCGGCATGTACCAAATGGGCGGCTCGGTGGTGCACTTGACCACCGGCGACAGCCAGCTTGGCCGCGCCGAACCCATTGAGGACAGCGCCCGCGTCATCAGCCGCATGGTCGACATCGTGATGATCCGCACTTTTGGTCAAGACAAGATCGAGAAGTTTGCGCAGTACTCGCGGGTGCCGGTCATCAACGGCCTGACCAACGAATTTCACCCCTGCCAAATCTTGGCCGACCTGTTCACCCTGACCGAATACCGGCCCGCCGCCAGCGGCAACCCGCTGGACGCCATCAAAGGCAAGGTGGTCGCCTGGGTCGGTGACGGCAACAACATGGCCAACACCTGGCTGCAGGCGGCCGAGATCCTGGGCTTTAAGGTGCACATCAGCACCCCGCGCGGCTACGAGGTGAACCCAGCCTTGGCCGGCATCAGCAGCCGCGACTGCTACCAGGTGTTCGACAGCCCCATGGACGCCTGCCGAGGCGCCGATTTGGTGACCACCGACGTGTGGACCAGTATGGGCTACGAGGCCGAGAACGAAGCCCGCAAACAAGCCTTTGCCGACTGGTGCGTCAACGAAACCATGATGGCCGTGGCTAAAGCAGACGCCCTGTTCATGCACTGCCTGCCCGCCCACCGCGGCGAAGAGGTCAGCGCCGAGGTGATCGACGGCCCGCAATCGGTCGTCTGGGACGAAGCAGAGAACCGCATGCATGTGCAAAAGGCACTCATGGAGTACCTGCTGCTGGGACGGCTGGCGTGAGTACTTCCTCCGTTCTGGTGCGGCCCATTGCCCTGGGTGACCATGGGCAATGGCGCCCTCTCTGGGATGGCTACAACGCCTTCTATGGGCGCGAAGGGCAAACCGCCCTGGATGAAGCCGTCACGCGCCAGACCTGGGAGCGGTTCTTCATCGCGACCGATCCGGTCAAGGCGTTTGTGGCGGTGATGGATGAGCACGTTGTCGGGTTGGTGCACACCGTCTACCACCCCAGCACCACCCGTTTGCGAGACGTCTGTTACCTGCAAGACCTGTTCACGTCGGCCAGCGTCAGAGGTCACGGCGTTGGACGTGCGCTGATCGAAAGGGTGTACGACGAAGCGCGGGCCATGGGCTGTTCACGGGTGTACTGGACGACCTTCGAAGACAACCAGACCGCTCGCCATCTGTACGACCGGGTGACCAGCTACAACGGCGCCATCGTGTACACGAAAGAGCTGTGAGTGGCTTTTTTTCCAGCGAGCACGGCAAGAGCACCCCATGGAACTGATGAACCGACTGCTGCCCGAATGGCAGTTTGCAGAGCGGCATGAACTGATACCCGATGGCGTCTCCACGGCTCAGGCCTATGCCAGCATCGTGCCCGGCCTGAGCGCGGAAGACCCATTGATCGCCAAGGCCATTGCCTTGCGCGAGCTGCCCGGTCGGCTGCTGCGCGGCCTCGGCCTTTCGCGCAACACACTGCCACCCCAAGCGTTCGGTTTTCACAGCTTCACCTGCCTCGGTCAGACGCCTGGCCAGGAGGTGGTTTTCGGCCTGGCCGGCCGGTTCTGGCAACTGGACTACGGCCTGCGCCCGGTGGCCGACGCCGCCGCATTCACAGCCATGACCGACCAGCCCCGGCTGCTGCTGAACGTCTGCGTGGAGCCAGTGGGCGATCACGGCTGCCGCCTGGTCACCCACACCCGCGTGCACTGCCCCGACGAGGCACAGCGCCGCCGCTTCGCGCCCTACTGGACCGCCATCCGACCGGTCAGCGGCCTGATCCGCCTGCGCCTGCTGCGGCGCATCGTCCACATGGCCCGCACCACCCCGGGATGAGCGCCTGCACCAGCTGCGGCGCCTGCTGCGCCAGCTTCCGCGTGGATTTTTCGGTGTTTGAAACACAGGCCGAAGGCGGCAGCGTGCCCGATGGCCTGTGGGTGCCAGTGACCGACAGCACCGCCCGCTTGCGCGGCACCGACCACGGCCGCCCGCGATGTGCGGCGCTCTCGGGCAAGGTCGGCGAACGCGCGGTCTGTGGCATTTACGAATGGCGCCCCAGCCCCTGCCGCGAATTTGAAGAAGGCAGCGATGCCTGCGCCCAAGCACGGCGGCGCCACGGGCTGACACCGCTCGATGGTGTCTGAAGGACAGCTGATGTCGGAATGTATGCGCTGCGGTGCCTGCTGCCACAGCTACAGGGTGGAGTTTTCCGTCTATGAACTCGACACGGTCGGCGCCACCTGCCGCATGCGCGGCACCGGCGAAGTGCCGATCCGCTGCGTGGCGCTGGAAGGCCAGCTCGGTGAGCTCGCGCTCTGCCGCATATACGAACAACGCCCCCGCCCGTGCGCCGAGCTGCAAGAAGGCAGTTACGGCTGCAACAAGGCGCGGGTGCGCCACGGCCTGCCGCCCATTGGCGAATGGCTAGGAAACTGACATGCACGCCCTGCGCAACGCCATCGCCCAAGCCACACCCGGCCAGGACGCCGAACGCCTTTTTCACGGGCGCGGCGGCCGGTTTCCCGGCTGCGAAGACTGGACCTTGGACTGGTACCCACCGGTCTGGGTGCTGACCAAATTTGGAGAAGCGACCAACGAAGAAACCCAAGCCGTGGCCGCCGCACTGGCCGCGCGCCAAGCGCAGCTGGCCCCGAATGAGCCGCTGAACTGGGTGTTCCAGCGCCGCCAGCCCGACGGCCCGGGCAGCCGCGCCGTCACCGAGCTGATGGCCGGCAAGGTGCCCGAGCCGCATGTGGTCACCGAAGCCGGCGCCCGCTACCGCGTGCAAGTGCTGCAGGGGCAAAACCGTGGCTTGTTTCTGGACATGGCCGAAGGCCGGCGCTGGGTGCGCGCGCACGCCCAACACGCGCGGGTGCTCAACCTGTTTGCCTACACCTGCGCGTTTTCGGTGGCGGCGCTGCAGGGCGACGCTGCCGAGGTCGTCAACCTCGACATGGCTTCGGGCGCCATGGCCACTGGACGCGACAACCACGCGCTCAACTTCACCGGCATGCCACAGCTGCGGCGCGCGCGCTACCTGGTGCACGACCTGTTCAGCAGCTGGGGCAAGGTCACGCGCATGGGGCCGTACGACCTGGTGATCGCCGACCCGCCGAGCTTTCAGAAAGGCAGCTTTGTAGCCCAGAAAGACTGGCCACGCCTGCTGCGCCGCCTGCCCGACCTGCTGGCGCCCGATGGTTACGCCCTGCTGTGCCTGAACGCGCCAGAAATCCCTGAGGCGTGGCTGCGCGAGCAAATCGCCACCGAGGCGCCCACGCTGGTGGTGGAACAGCGCCTGCCCAACCCAGCGGCCTTTGCCGATGTGTCGCCCGACCGGGCCTTGAAGGTGTTGGTGGTGCGGCGCGCCGCCCCGGCCACGGCCTGAGCGGCGGCGCCGTTACACCGCTTGCAAACCGCGCTGCACCGCCGGGCGCTGCGCAATGCGCTCCACCCAGGCTTGCACCGCCGGGCGCTGCGCAATGCGCTCCACCCAGGCTTGCACCGCCGGGTAGTCTTTTAAATCCACACCCGCGTAGGTGGGCACGCGCAGCCAGCCAAAGTTCATGATGTCGGCCACCGAATAGCTGCTGCCGCTGAGCCAAGGCACGCTCTGCAAGCGCGACTCCAGCACCGCCGTCAGGCGCCGGGCCTCGTTCTGGTAACGCTCAATCGCCAAGGACATGGGCTGGCTGTGCCGCGCAAACCAACCCGCCTGGCCAAACATCGGCCCCACACCGCCCACCTGAAAAAAGGTGTACTCCAAGGCCCGGATGCGCTCCACCGGATCGGCAGGCATCAGCCCGGGGTGCTTCTCGGCCAGGTACCACAGAATGGCGCCGGACTCGAACACGCTCAAGGGCGCGCCATTCGGCCCATCGGGGTCGACGATGGCCGGGATGCGGCCATTAGGGTTGAGGCGCAAAAAGTCGGGCCGCTTTTGCTCGTTGGCGCCTAGGTCGATGCGGTGCACCCGGTAAGGCACGCCCAGCTCTTCCAGGGCAATGGGCACCTTGACACCATTGGGCGTGTTGGCGGTGTAGACGTCGATCATGTAGGGCTCCTGGGGGAATGTGGTGGGCTCGGCGCTGGGCGGGGTGTGACGGGTATTGTGGTGCAGGGATCTGACGCCGCTGCGCCTGGTCTCACTCGCTGCGCCCCGTCTGCATCTGGCGGGCGGTGCGCAATCGCGCCTCAAGCCGAGCCAACACCTGCTCCGCTGGAATGCCATTGCCCGCGCGCCGCGTTTCCTGAATCGCTGCTTTGCCCCGCTGCACAAACACAGTCTGGTGTTCGCGCTTGTCCCCCACGCTGCGCGGCGCGCCTTCAATGAACTGCGAAACAGTCCCGCCGTCCACAAGCACACCTTCGATTTCTTGCCGGGAGTCGGCAGCAACGCGGACAGGTGGAAGGGTGGCGGTTTTCATTGGGATAAATATCTTGCGCATGTGATGGAATGAAAAGACTGGCAGCAATCGATGTTAGACGTCCCATTTCAACTTGTGTGCGGGCAGCGAAGTGATGGTTTGCACCGGAAGCAGTCCTTAGCCTGCCAGCGTAGAGCTTCGGCTACCGGCCAGTAGCGATCGGTCACTTTAGGCCGCCTTGGGGAATGCAGCTTTAAAGAGCGCATTGAGCGCTCTGCGCAGCTTGAATGGGGCAGCATCGAACTAACGGCAAGCCGCCGCAGCTCGGATCAGCGTTATGCCAGAAGCTTCTTGAGAGCCGCCAGTCGCTCTTCATATGTGACCCGATAGTGCCCAAACGGATGCGACATCGTGGTCCTCTCTTGGATCCAAGAAGCCATGTCCCAGCCTGCCTCGATAAGGTCAGAGGCAGCGAATACGAACTCCAACGTGTCGGTAAAAAAGGTCCGTTGATCTGAATGGCCCTCGTAGTCGAACTTGCCGGGAGATCCATGAACGTAGAAGTTGCGGCAGTCGACGGCTTGATCGGTGACTAACTCTAATTCGGGGAAAACCGTGCCGACTGCGTTTTTCAAGAGATCCACGCGCGCCCGGATCTTGCGCTTGAGCGTCGGCTTGCCGATGCGACCTAAGGCATTTAGCACGCTATCTCGCTCTGGACTTGCAGGCAAACTCCTGAATGCAGTGCGGGCCTCATGTCGGGCCTTCTCTAGATCGGGAGGCAAAGTCACAGCGGACGGGTAAGCGCTGGCCGGCATGATGTCGAACATGTTGGCAGCTCCGACCAGCCGGTCTGTGGTGTATCGATTCTGATGCGCCGCAGCGAAAGCGAACCGTGCCCGTGCAGTTCGCCATTCATCCTGCCGGTGCAGCCAATTCGCCAGAATGGGCGTGAACTGGGCGGGATCCTTCGCTGCCTTTACCGGAAGATCTGCGGGGTGAGGCTTACCGAGCTCATCAGCTTCGTCTCGATGCGGGGGCATGCACCAGTACACGTCGAGAGATCGGTAGCGTTCTTCATCGGTCGACGCAAGGTGGCACTTCAACTCAACGACGTTCTGGGGGCGACCCGCGACCATATCGAAGAAGCGGAGCGCGTCTAACACTGCGCGGACCGACTCCTCGACTGTCCGATTCACATCGAATTCGATGTTTATGCGGATCGTGTTCTCAACATGGATCCCCTTCGGGCTGGGAAAACCATAAGACGGGGCATGGGATGCCGATATGTCTCCAATCGCGGTACGCACTCGAAAGATCTCGTACTTTCCGGTGAAGTAAAAGATTTTGGGATGATCTCCGATTTCGACTTTTCGCTTGCCCGGCTGAGAATCGAGGATCTGCTGCATGTGAGGGAGAAGTGGTTCCGCTTGTCTGAACAGTTTTACCCCAAGAGATAAAGAGACAGCGGGCGGGTTGAAATGATGCAGAGTTGTCCACGGTGGCGACAAGCGACGTACAGGCCGACGCGGTGGGCAACTCGGGGCGCACCAGGATTTTTCATTCTAGGCGACCATCTTCATGGCCGGCAGCGTGGCCCAGTAGGCCTGATCGGGCGTCTGATCTTCCAGGCTGCTGTGGGTGTCACGGATCGCCGTAATGGAGCCAGGGATGTTCGGCGTAATGGAGCCAGTT
>CAZYUD010000009.1:0-158323 GCA_964650505.1 uncultured Hydrogenophaga sp. | reverse complement strand
CGGTGGAGCGTGGGGGCAGGCCAGTCCGGCGCAGGGCCGCCCCAAGCCGGGCAGCGCCCCCTCGGGGGGCAGCGACCCGCGCAGCGGTGGAGCGTGGGGGCCAGACAGTCCGGCGCAGGGCCGCCCCAAGCCGGACAGCGCCCCCTCGGGGGGCAGCGACCCGCGCAGCGGTGGAGCGTGGGGGCCAGACAGCTACCAAGAATTGCACTGCGCCATGCTCGCCGGCCTGCTGGGCAACGTGGGCTGCAAGCACGACAGCGAAGACTGGTACCTCGGCGCGCGCGGCATCAAGTTCCACCGCCACCCGGGCGCCAACCTGAGCAAAAAACCGGGCCGCTGGATCGTCTGCGCCGAGCTGGTGGAAACCACGCGGCTCTTTGGACGGGGCATCGCCTACATCGAGCCCCAATGGCTCGAAACCGTTGGCGCACACCTGCTCAAAAAACAGTTGCTCGACCCGCACTGGGAAAAGAAAAGCGCCCGCGTCACCGCCATGGAGCGTGCCACGCTTTATGGCTTGGTGGTGTACAGCCAGCGCCGGGTGGACTACAGCCGGCTCGACCCTGCGGCGGCGCGCGACATCTTCATCCGCGAAGCGCTGGTCGCCAGCCTGACCGAAGACGTGTGGGAGACCAAGCTGCCCTTTCTGGCACACAACCGCCGCACCGTGCGCGAGGTGCAAGAGCTGGAACACAAAGCCCGCCGCCAAGACGTATTGGTGGACGAAGAGCTGATCTACGCCTTTTACGACGCGCAGATTCCCACCGATGTGTGCAGCGGCGTGACCTTTGAGCGCTGGTACCGGGACGCCAGCCGCGAACAGCCGAAATTGTTGTGGTTGACCCGCGAAGAACTGATGCGGCACGAGGCCGCTGGCATCACCGCCCAAGCCTTTCCGCGCACCGTGCGGCTGGGTGGGGTGGACTGCGCCGCCGCTTATCTGCACGAACCCGGTGATCCGCGAGACGGCGTCTCTGTCACGGTGCCGCTGTTTGCGCTCAACCAGGTGAGCGAAGACCGGTGCGAATGGTTGGTGCCCGGCATGCTCAAAGACAAGGTGCTGGCGCTGATCAAAACCCTGCACCAGCGCCCGCGCTCGCGCTTGGTGCCATTGCCACAAACGGCCGAACGCATGGCACAAGAGCTGTCCGCGCCCGTGGCCTTTGGCCAAGGCAGCTTGACCGACGCGGTGCTCAAGCGGGTGCGCGAGGCCACCCAGTTGCCGGTGCAGCGCAACGACATCAAGGTCGATATGCTGCCCGCGCACCTGTTCATGCACCTGCGGGTGGTGGACGAACACGGGCGCCAGCTCGGGCAGGGCCGCAACCTGGGCGCGCTCAAGGCTGAGCTCGGCGGTCAGGCGCGCGGCGCGTTTCAGGCCTTGGCTTCGCTCAAGCTCAAAGACATCACCGCAGCGGCGGCTGTGCCCGCGTCGCCCGAGCCCGCTGGGCGACCGGAAGCGGCGCGCGCACGCCCTCAACCCCACCCGCGCCCACAGGAAGAGGGTGCCAAGTCCGCGCCAGCCGCCAAAGCCACCCCCGCCGAGCAACGCCACACCCAATGGGCGTTTGGCGAACTGCCCGAGCTGATGGAAATCCGCAAAGGTGGCCAAACGCTGATCGGTTTCCCGGCGCTCATCGACGACGGCGACGCGGTGCGCATTGAGGTGTTTGACGAGCCCGAAGCCGCTGCCGCCAAACACCGCCAGGGCCTGCGCCGCTTGTGTGCGCTGCAGATCAAAGACGCGCTCAAATACTTGGAAAAGAACATCCCCGACCTTCAAAAAATGGCGGTGGCTTATATGCCGCTGGGCACGGCCGAAGAGTTGCGCCACCAAATCATCGACGTCGCGCTGGACCGCGCGTTTTTGCAAGACCCTTTGCCCACCGACGAACTCAGCTTCAAAAAGCGCGTGGACGAAGGGCGAGGGCGACTGACACTGATCGCCAACGAGGTGGCGCGCCTGGCCGGTGTGATCCTGAGCGAATACGCCAATGCGGCGCGCAAGATCAAAGACAGCAAAAACGCGCCCGAGGCCAGCGCCGACTGCGCCCAACAGCTGCAGCGCCTGATGCCCAAACAGTTCATCGCTGCGACGCCCTGGCCCCAGTTGCAGCACTTTGCGCGCTACCTCAAGGCCATCACGCTGCGGTTGGACAAGGTGCGTACCGACCCAGCCCGCGACACCGCCCGCCTGGCCGAGTTGCGCCCGCAAGAGCAGCGCTATTGGCGCTTGGTGGCCGAACGCAAAGGTGTGCAGGACGCGCGCATGTTGGAATTCCGCTGGTTGCTCGAAGAGCTGCGGGTGAGCTTTTTTGCGCAAGAGCTGCGCACGCCGCAGCCGGTGAGCGTCAAGCGGTTGGACAAGGCCTGGGCCCAACTGACCCACTGAGCCTGGGCGCACCAAGGCCCACCCAGACTCCTCAGCGCTGCCGGGTGTTGTTGCTCAGGTGTTGAGGCAGGTCCACCGCCAGCGCTTGGCCCATTGGGGTTCCCAGCCAGCGGTGGGCCGCTGTATCCAGATCAGCAGCGGCGCCGGTGGTCAGAAGCGTGGTGTGGGCCGTCTGGGCAGAGGGCTCGGGTGGCGCGCTTGGTAGGCCCAGGCGCAGGCGGGTGTGGCGTGCCACCGCAGCGGCGGTGTCCACCAGCGCCACGGCAGGGCCAAATACCTGGGCGATGGTGTCGCGCACAAATGGGTAGTGGGTACAACCGAGCACCACCACGTCCAAACCGGCCCCTTGGGCCTCAGCCTCGGCCAACAAAGCTTGGCCATGCTCGGCGCAGAGCGCCGCGATGCGCCCGCGCTGGTTGCGCTCGATCGCATCGGCCAGACCATCACAAGCGCGCAAATGCCACAGCACCGGCGTGGTGCTTTCGGCGCTGACCTTGCCGATCAGGCTGGCAAAACGTTGGCTGCCCAAGGTGCCTCGCGTCGCCATGACACCAATGTGGCCGCTGCGGGTCAAGGCGCTGGCGGGTTTGAGGCCAGGTTCAACACCCACGATGGGCAGCGCTGGGTGCAACACCCGCAGCCGGTCGATGGCCGCAGCGGTGGCGGTGTTGCAGGCCACCACCAGTGCATCGAGTGTGTGGTGCCGCAGCAGCCATGCGGTGATGTCCTGACAGCGTTGATCTACCCACGCCTCACCGCGCTCGCCGTATGGCGCACAGCCGCTGTCGGCAAGATACACAAAACGGCCTTGTGGCAGCTCGGTGCGCAAGGCGCGCAGCACACTCAGGCCACCAACGCCGCTGTCAAACACTGCGATGGTGGTCACGGTGGCAACAGCGCAGAGCCGGTGATCAGGCGCCGGTGACGGCAATGCCTTTGAACTCGCCGCTGGCGATGCGCTCTTCCCACTCGGCCGGGCCGGTGATGTGGGCGCTGGTGCCGCCGGCGTCGACCGCCACGGTCACCGGCATATCGACCACGTCGAATTCGTAGATGGCTTCCATGCCCAGGTCGGCAAAGCCCACCACCTTGGCGCCCTTGATGGCTTTGGACACCAGGTAAGCGGCACCGCCGACGGCCATGAGGTAGGCCGACTTGTGGTTCTTGATGGCTTCGATGGCGGTCGGGCCACGCTCTGCCTTGCCCACCATGGCGATCAGGCCCGTCTTGGCCAGCATCATGTCCGTGAACTTGTCCATGCGGGTGGCGGTGGTGGGGCCGGCGGGGCCGACCACCTCATCGCCCACCGGGTCGACCGGGCCGACGTAGTAGATCACGCGGTTGGTGAAGTCCACCGGCAGCGGCTCGCCCTTGGCCAGCATGTCCTGGATGCGTTTGTGCGCGGCGTCGCGGCCGGTGAGCATCTTGCCGTTGAGCAGCAGAGTTTGGCCGGGCTTCCAGCTGGCGACTTGTTCTTTGGTCAGGGTGTTGAGGTCCACACGCTGGCTCTTTTCGGTGTCGGGCTGCCAGTCGACCTTGGGCCACAGGTCGAGCGAAGGGGCGTCGAGGTAGACCGGGCCGGAGCCGTCCATGACGAAGTGCGCGTGGCGGGTGGCCGCGCAGTTGGGGATCATGGCCACGGGCTTGGACGCTGCGTGCGTGGGGTACATCTTGATCTTGACGTCCAGCACGGTGGTCAGGCCGCCCAGGCCTTGGGCGCCAATGCCCAGGGCGTTCACTTTCTCGAACAGCTCCAGACGCAGTTCTTCCACCTGGTCGAGCTTTTCACCACGCGCGCTCTTGGTCTGCAGCTGGTACATGTCTAGGTCGTCCATCAGGCTTTCTTTGGCCAGCAGCACCGCCTTCTCGGCCGTGCCGCCGATGCCGATGCCCAGCATGCCCGGCGGGCACCAGCCCGCTCCCATGGTCGGGACGGTCTTGAGCACCCAGTCGACCAGCGAGTCGCTGGGGTTCATCATGACCATCTTGGACTTGTTCTCCGAGCCGCCGCCCTTGGCCGCCACGGTGATGTCGACCTTATCGCCGGCCACGATCTCGGTGAAGATCACAGCGGGGGTGTTGTCCTTGGTGTTCTTGCGCGCGAACAGCGGGTCGGCCACGACCGAGGCGCGCAGCGCGTTGTCGGGGTTCATGTAGCCGCGGCGCACACCTTCGTTGATAGCGTCTTCCAGGCTGCCCGTAAAGCCTTCCCAGCGTACGTTCATGCCCACCTTCAGGAACACGTTGACGATGCCGGTGTCCTGGCAGATCGGGCGGTGGCCGAAGGCGCTCATCTTGCTGTTGGTGAGGATCTGCGCCATCGCGTCTTTGGCGGCGGGGCTTTGCTCGCGCTCATAGGCGCGGGCCAGGTGCTCGATGTAGTCGGCCGGGTGGTAGTAACTGATGTACTGCAGGGCGCCGGCGATGGATTCGATCAGGTCGTTTTGCTGGATAACAGTCATGGTGAGGCTTTCGAGGAAAAGATCAGTGGTCGGCGGGAGCGGTGTGCGACATCAGGCGGTCGGCCAGCGCAATCGCGAGTGCCGACAGCAGGAACACCATATGGATGATGGTCTGCCACATCAGCACTTTGAGCTCGTAATTGTTGGCGTTGATGAAGGTCTTGAGCAAATGGATGGAACTGATGCCAATGATGGCGGTGGCCAGTTTGACCTTGAGCACCGAGGCGTTCACGTGGTTGAGCCATTCGGGCTGATCGGGGTGGCCTTCTAGGTTCATGCGCGAGACGAAGGTCTCGTAGCCATCCACAATCACCATGATCAGCAGGTTGGAGATCATCACCACGTCGATCAGCCCCAGCACCACCAGCATGATGATGGCTTCATTGAGCGCGGTGATGGTCACATCACTTTTGTAGCCAATGCTGGAGACCAGCGCAGTCAACGCAGTTTGGCTACCGAATGCCGCCTCCACCAAGTGGACCAACTCGACCCAGAAGTGAAAGACATAAATCACCTGCGCCGCAATCAGGCCCAAATACAGTGGAAGCTGCAGCCAGCGGCTGGCAAAAATCAGGGTCGGCAAAGGCGCGAGCTTGCGGGGCGATAAGGAGGAGGGCGACATGCTGGCAAAGAGCTGGAGGAGCGAACAGGCAACTCGGCATTGTAGGTCGGCGTATTCCAGGCAGCGCGAGTCACCCAGGTGGTTGCGCTCGGATAAGCGCTTCACGTAAGTGGCTCGTAAGAGCGTCTTATCACAGTGTCAGGTGAAAATTTTTTCATCCCGAATTGAGGAGACACTGCATGTCAGCGATTGAGTCCACCCTGGTCGAAAACCGCGTTTTTGAGCCCAGCGCCGCCACCGTACAAGCGGCCCGCATTCAAGGCATGGAAGGTTACAACGCACTGTGCGCCGAAGCCGAAGCCGACTTTGAAGGCTTCTGGGGCAAACGCGCCAAAGAGACCCTGGCGTGGCACAAGCCGTTTACCCAAGTCCTCGACGAATCCAACAAGCCTTTCTACAAGTGGTTTGACGACGGCGAGCTCAACGCGTCCTACAACTGCCTGGACCGCCACATGGGCACACCGGTCGAGAACAAGACCGCCATCATTTTTGAAGCCGACGGTGGTGAAGTCACCAAGGTCACCTACAAAGAGCTGCTGGCCAAGGTGTCGCAGTTCGCCAATGCGCTCAAGGCGCAAGGCGTGAAAAAAGGCGACCGTGTGGTCATCTACATGCCCATGACCATCGAAGGTGTGGTCGCCATGCAGGCCTGCGCCCGCATTGGCGCCACCCACAGCGTGGTGTTCGGTGGCTTCTCGGCCAAGGCCCTGCAAGAGCGCATCCACGATGCCGGCGCCGTGGCCGTGATCACCGCCAACTACCAGATGCGCGGCGGCAAAGAGCTGCCGCTCAAGTCCATCGTCGACGAAGCGTTTGCCATGGGCGGCTGTGAGTCGGCCAAAACCGTCATCGTGTACCAGCGCACCCAGACCGCCGTCAACATGGTCGCTGGCCGCGATGTGTTCATGCACGAGGTCATGGCTGGCCAGTCCACCGATTGCCCCGCCGAAATGGTGGGCGCCGAACACCCGCTGTTTGTGCTCTACACATCTGGCTCCACCGGCAAACCCAAGGGTGTGCAACACAGCACTGGTGGCTACCTGCTGTGGGCCACGCTGACCATGCAGTGGACCTTTGACCTCAAAGACAGCGATGTGTTCTGGTGTACCGCCGACATCGGCTGGATCACCGGGCACAGCTACGTGGCCTATGGCCCCCTGTCGGCCGGCGCCACCCAAATTGTGTTTGAAGGTGTGCCCACCTACCCGAACGCTGGCCGCTTCTGGCAGATGATCGAGAAGCACAAGTGCACCATCTTCTACACCGCACCGACCGCCATCCGTTCGCTGATCAAGGCCGCCGATACGGACGAAAAAGTGCACCCCAAAAACTGGGATCTCTCCAGTGTGCGCTTGCTGGGTTCGGTGGGTGAGCCGATCAACCCCGAAGCGTGGATGTGGTACCACAAGAACGTGGGCGGCGAGCGCTGCCCGATTGTGGACACCTTCTGGCAGACCGAAACCGGCGGCCACATGATTACCCCGCTGCCGGGCGCCACACCGTTGGTGCCAGGTTCGTGCACGCTGCCGCTGCCCGGCATCACCACCGCCATCGTGGACGAAACCGGCAATGATGTGCCCAACGGTTCGGGCGGCATCTTGGTCGTGAAAAAGCCGTGGCCTTCGATGATCCGTACCATCTGGGGCGATCCGGAGCGTTTCAAGAAGAGCTACTTCCCTGAAGAGCTCAAGGGCTACTACCTCGCCGGCGACGGCGCGGTGCGCAGCGCCGACCGTGGCTACTTCCGCATCACCGGTCGCATCGACGACGTGCTCAACGTCTCGGGCCACCGCATGGGTACCATGGAAATCGAATCGGCGCTGGTGGCCAAGTCCGACCTGGTGGCCGAAGCCGCTGTGGTGGGCCGTCCCGACGACCTGACCGGCGAGGCGATTGTGGCCTTTGTGGTGCTCAAGCGCCCAGTGCCCACTGGCGATGAAGCCAAGGCCCTGGCCAACGAACTGCGCAACTGGGTGGGCAAAGAAATCGGCCCGATCGCCAAGCCCAAAGAAATCCGCTTTGGTGAGAACCTGCCCAAGACCCGCTCGGGCAAGATCATGCGCCGTCTGCTGCGTTCGCTGGCCAAGGGTGAGACCATCACCCAAGACACCTCCACGCTGGAAAACCCGGCGATCCTGGAACAGCTGGCCAAAACCAACTGATCTTTCGGGCTTGTGTCAAAACCCGCTGCAGCCGCAGCGGGTTTTTTTCTGGCCGTTCGTCATACTCCCTCGGGTAAACCCACGGCCGACCCCTGCGTGGGGTTTCTACAATGGCGTCAATGCCTGGCGTCAAGCGGGGCTTGTCGCCCACGCTTCACCGAAAGATTTGTTGTGCAAAAAACCAAAGCCACCACCGACACCGCCGCCGCTTCGGCGCTGCGTGTGATCAAGAAATACCCCAACCGCCGCCTCTACGACACCGACACCTCGACCTACATCACCTTGGCCGAGGTCAAAACCCTGGTCATGAACGGCGAGGCCTTTGTGGTGCGCGACGCCAAAACCAACGAAGACCTGACGCGCAGCATCTTGCTGCAAATCATTCTGGAAGAAGAGACTGCTGGTGTGCCCATCTTCACCGAGCAGGTGCTGGCCAACATCATCCGTTTTTATGGCCATTCCATGCAGGGCTTTATGGGCTCGTATCTGGAGAAAAACGTCCAGATTTTTATGGACATGCAGCAACGCATGGGCGAGCAGTCGCGCAGCATCACGCCCGAGGCTTGGCAGCAATTCATGAACCTGCAATCGCCCATGATGCAAGGCATGATGGGCACCTACTTGGAGCAGTCGCGCAATGCCCTGAGCCAAATGCAAGAGCAGATGCAAAAAAACAGCGAACAGATGCTCTCGGCCATGGGCCTCAAGCGCTGATGTGCCGCCTGTGCCGTCCGGCTGGGGCGGCACATCGGAGACAATCGGCGGATGAACGCATCCGCCACCACCCCCAAAGTCGGTTTTGTCAGCCTGGGCTGCCCCAAAGCGCTGACCGACTCGGAACTTATCCTCACCCAGCTCAGCGCCGAGGGCTACCAGACCTCCAAAACTTTTGAAGGCGCGGACCTGGTCATCGTCAACACCTGCGGTTTCATCGACGACGCGGTCAAAGAAAGCCTCGACACCATTGGCGAGGCGCTGGCCGAGAACGGCAAAGTTATTGTCACCGGCTGCCTGGGCGCGCGCGAGGCCGACGGCGGCGGCAACTTGGTGCGCCAGATGCACCCCAGTGTGTTGGCCGTCACCGGGCCGCACGCCACCCACGAGGTGATGGAAGCGGTGCACCAGCACCTGCCCAAGCCGCACGACCCCTTTGTCGATCTGGTGCCGCCGCAAGGCATCAAGCTCACGCCGCGCCACTACGCGTATTTGAAGATCAGCGAGGGTTGCAACCACCGCTGCACCTTCTGCATCATCCCGTCGATGCGCGGCGACTTGGTGAGCCGCCCCATTGGCGACGTGCTGACCGAAGCGCGCAAGCTGTTCGAGGCCGGCGTCAAAGAACTGCTGGTGGTCAGCCAAGACACCTCGGCCTATGGTGTGGACGTGCAGTACCGCACCGGCTTTTGGGACGGCAAGCCGGTCAAAACCCGCATGTTCGACCTGGTGCGCCAGCTCGGCGAGATCGCCAAACCCTTTGGCGCTTGGGTGCGGCTGCACTACGTCTACCCCTATCCGCATGTGGACGAGATCGTGCCGCTGATGGCCGAAGGTCTGGTGCTGCCATATCTGGACGTGCCGCTGCAGCACAGCCACCCCGATGTGCTCAAGCGCATGAAGCGCCCCGCCAGTGGCGAGAAAAACCTCGAACGCATCGCCCGCTGGCGCGAGATTTGCCCAGAAATTGTGGTGCGCAGCACCTTCATCGCCGGCTTCCCCGGCGAAACCGAAGACGAGTTCGCCCACCTGCTCGACTTTGTGCAAGAAGCCCAGATCGACCGCGCCGGCTGTTTTGCCTATTCGCCGGTGAACGGGGCGGCCGCCAACCAACTCGCTAACCCCGTGCCCGATGCGCTGCGCGAGGAGCGCCGCGCCCGCTTTATGGCGGTGGCCGAACGTGTGTCGGCCCAGCGCTTGCAGCGCCGCGTGGGCGCCACCATGCAGGTGCTGGTCGATTCGGCGCCTGGCCTGGGCAAAAAGGGCGGAGTGGGGCGCAGCTACGCCGACGCGCCCGAGATCGACGGTGTGGTGCGCCTGCTGCCGCCTGAAAAAATCAGCAAACAGCTCAAGGTGGGCGAATTCACCAAGGCCCGGATCGTGCAGGCCGACGGCCACGACCTGGTGGCGCTGCCCATCTGAAGACGCAGAGACGAAAAAAAACCGGTCCTTGCGGGACCGGTTTGAAGCTCCAACCACGGAGCGAGGAGACAACCCTGAAAGAACCGATGGACGCATCCCTGAACGAAGTGTCTGTCGGTGCAGTGAATGGTATCTGCCTGGTTGTAAAAATCAATACTTTTTAATCCATAAAATGCCAAAAATAATTCTTATGTGATGTATTTGGCATTTTTAATCAAAAGTCATATTTTGCGATATTAAAACACAATCTGACAAATTGTGCTTCACGCTTATGCCGCGGACACTCTGGCCGATACCTCGTGTATGTCCATCTCCGAGGCAAACATGCTCTGGAAACACATCTTGTCGCCCTGGGCCGGCCGCGATATCGAGGCGCCCGAAAAAGACTCCCCGGTCCTCAAGGCCACCTGCCGTTGGCAACAACAAGCGGCCAAGCTCGGTGAGCGCTACCGGGTGCTGTGCCATCCTGTGCCCGACATCTTCGACCCTGCAGTGCCGCCGCTGTGGCTGCTGGACGCCTTGCGTGCCATGGCTGGCACACCATGCATCGATTGGGTGCTTATCACCGAAAGGCCCCGGGACATGCGCGATGTGGTGGGCCGGGCAGCAGCCCTGATCGACCCCCAAGCCGAGCCCGACTTGCTGGCCTGGATGTTGGCGTGGCTGGACGGCAGCAGGACTCCACCCAATGTGTGGCTAGGCATCCATGCCACTGGCCAACGCGCCATTGCCGAACGCTTGCCTGAGCTGGCCTTGTTGCCAGCCGCGCGGCGCTTGCTCATGCTCACGCCCTTGCGTGACCAGGCCGATCTGCTGACCGTGTCCGGCATGGAGCAGCTGCACTGGGTCATTCTGGCGGGTGACAGTGGCCCACGCGCCCAAGCCCTGCATCCCGCATGGGCACGGCGTGTGCGCGACGCTTGCACCACGCAGGGGGTGCCCTTTTTCTTCGCTTCTTGGGGCGACTGGATGCCCCGCATCGAACGCATGGCCAGTGGCAATACCTGCGAGCTGGCCGATCCGCGCTTGACCCGCTGGACTTGCCAAGAAATCAGCAGCGACAACTTCACAGGCCGAGATTTGCGCCACGCCATCGGCGAGCGTGTGTATATGCAGCGTGTGGGGCAGGCCGAATCCGGGCATTGGCTCGATCGCACCTTGTGGCGCCAAGAGCCGGCACCCGTGATCGAGCCAGCCGAAGTCAGTTAACAACGGCAGGGTGTTGGCCTTCTATTCCGCCAAATCCGCCACGGTGAGTCCGTGTTGGGCCATGGTGGCTAGGATTTCTTCAATGGCCTGTTGCTTGCGCTGCAGCAGGGCTTGTTGTGCCGCTTCTTGCTCGCGCTGTTGCTCCAGACGGGCTTGTCGCTGGGCTTCACGGGCTTGCGCTTGTTGTTCGGCCGTGGGCTTCTCGGCCTCGGCAAACAGGCGGCTCATATCGCGCAATAGGTCTTCATAGCGGTTTTGCGACAACGGCGCTTTGTGCACCGTGGGTTTGGGCGGCTTGGGGTATTTGGGGTGCATAGCGGTGGCGGGCTCAGCCCACTTGGCGAGGCCTGAAGAACATAGGGTACACCTTCTGCACGACCGGGCCGCCAAAGTCCCAAGCGCGGCACTGGCCCAGGTGCGGCGGTGGGGTGTGATCGTCTTTTTGCGCAAAGACGCTGGTCATGCTTTGGAACGCGGCGGTGGCCATGTTGAACAGCAGCTCGCGCAGGTGGGTGCAGCCCACCACGCCGCCCAAGTGGGTATCGATGGTTTTGCGCCAGCCACGCCCCAGGGTGGTGCCCACCAGCGCTTGCATCGGTGGCATGGCGTCGGGGCAGGGGCTGTGTGGGTGGCTGTCCATCACCACTTCCACCGCCTGAATCACCAGCCGGGTGTTCACCGTGAGGCGGATGTGCATGTGGTGCACCGGCTCGCCCGGTGGCTTGGTCGCTTCGCCCGGAATTTGAAAAGTAAAGGGCTTGCTGTCATGCAGCTCGGCTTCGATGTCCCACAGGCCGTCGTCGCGTTCATAACCTTCGTAGGTGACGCGGCGTGTGTGTTTGAGGCGGCGGGCAACGGGAGCTGGCAAGGGCACGGTGAGTTCTCGACTTACGGGAAAACCCGCAATTTTGCCAGTTTGCACAGGCTGGTCTGTCGCCGGCGATATGCTGGCGTCCATGGACAAGCTGGACACGGTGGTGGTGGGCGCGGGTGTGGTGGGGCTGGCGGTGGCGCGCGCCCAGGCACAGGCTGGGCGTTCGGTGTGGCTGCTGGAGCGCGCCGAGGCCTTTGGCACTGGGGTGAGCGCGCGCAGCAGCGAGGTGATCCACGGTGGGCTGTATTACGCCACCGGTTCGCGCAAGGCGCGGTGGTGTGTGGCCGGACGCCGCGCGCTGTACGCCTATGCGCAGGCGCGTGGTGTGCCCCACCGGCGCACCGGCAAATTGATAGTGGCCACCGCAGAAGACCACTTGCCCGGCCTACAGGCGCTGCTGGCCAAGGCACAGGCCAACGGGGTGGAAGACATGGCGTGGCTAGATGGCGCTGAGGCCTGCGCCATGGAGCCGGCGCTGCACTGTGTGGGTGCGCTGTGGTCGCCGCAGACCGGCATTGTGGACAGCCATGCGCTGATGTTGTCGCTGCTGGGCGACGCCGAGCGCGCTGGCGCCACCCTGGTGTGCCACACCGGGGTGTTGGCCATTCACCGTGCGCCCGATGGCTGGAAGCTGCGCTTGCACGATGGCTCCGACGTGCTGGCCGAGCGGGTGGTGAACGCCGCTGGGCTGGGCGCGGTGGCCTTGGCCCAGCGCAGCGACGGCATCGACCCCGCGCTGCTGCCGCGCGCCCACTTCGCCAAGGGCAGCTATTTCTCGTTGGCAGGCAAGACGCCGTTTTCGCGGCTGATTTACCCAGCGCCCATGCCGGGCCTGGCCGGTTTGGGCGTGCACCTGACGCTGGACATGGGCGGGCAAGCGCGGTTTGGGCCCGATGTGCAATGGCTGCCGTCACCAGCCCCAGGAGAAGACGTGGCGACCACCGACCCCGCGCTGTGGGCGGTGGACCCGGCGCGCGCCGCGCTGTTCGCCGCCGAGGTGCGCCGCTACTGGCCCGGTGTGCCGGCCGATCGGCTGCAGCCAGCCTATGTGGGCATACGGCCCAAGATCAGCGGGCCGGGCGAGCCCGCCGCCGACTTTTGTGTGCTGGGGCCCGCCGAGCACGGCGCGCCGGGCTTGGTGCACCTGCTGGGCATGGAGTCGCCGGGCTTGACCAGCTGTCTCGCCGTGGGCGCGGCGGTGGCGCAGGCGCTGGCCTGAAACTCTCCGAGCGGCCTCAACGCAACCGGGCCAGCGCCTCGGCCGCTTCGCGCACCAGCGCCGGGCCACGGTAAATCAGGCCGGTGTAGATCTGCACCACATCGGCTCCGGCGCGCACCTTGGCCACTGCGTCGGCCCCGCTCAAAATGCCTCCCACGCCGATGATGGGAAAGCCCGCACCCAGCTGGGCGCGCAGCTGGGCGATGACGCGGTTGCTGGCGTCGAACACCGGTGCGCCGGACAGCCCGCCGGTTTCCTGCGCGTGCGGCAGGCCCGCCACCGCTGTGCGGCTCAGGGTGGTGTTGGTGGCGATCACGCCCAGGGTGCCGGTGGGGGCGCCGCTGGCGTCGCAGCCGTGGCGCTTCAGGGTGGCGGCGATCACCTGCACCTGGTCTTCGTCCAGATCGGGCGCGATTTTCACAAACACCGGAATGCTGCGGCCGTGCTGGGCGGCCAGCGCGGCGCGGCGCTCGGTCACGGCTTGCAAGAGCGCGTCCAGGGCCTCGTCGCTTTGCAGGCTGCGCAGGTTTTGGGTGTTGGGGCTGCTGATGTTGACCGTCACATAGTCGGCGTGTGGGTACACACCGTCCAGGCAAGTGAGGTAATCGTCGGTGGCGCGCTCAATGGGCGTGCTGGCGTTTTTGCCGATGTTCAGGCCCAACAGCATGGCCTGGCCCGGCGCTTGGCGAAAGCGGGCGCGCTGCACATTGGCGAGAAACGCGTCCAGCCCTTCGTTGTTAAAGCCCAAGCGGTTGATCAGCGCGTTGCGCTCGGGAATGCGGAACATGCGCGGCTTGGGGTTGCCCGGCTGGCCTTTGGGTGTGACGGTGCCCACCTCGACAAAACCAAAACCCATGGCGGCCAAACCGTCGATGCAGCGGGCGTTTTTGTCCAGCCCCGCCGCCAAGCCCACCCGGTTGGGAAAACGCAGGCCCGCCACCGTCACCGGGTCGCTCACGCGTTGTTCGCCGTACAGGCATGTCAGGGGGCTGTGCTGCAGGCGCGCGATGTTGTCGAGGGTGAGTTCGTGGGCGGCTTCGGGGTCCATGCGGAACAGCACCGAGCGAGCCAGGGCGTAGGGGATGAGCGCCATTGGATAATTGCAGGTTGGAACAAACACCGGATTGTCGCAAATGACCCAAGACGAACTCAAAGCCCTGGTGGGCCAAGCCGCCCTGCAATACGTGACCCCTGGCGAGATCGTCGGCGTGGGCACCGGCTCCACCGTCAACAAATTCATCGACGCGCTGGCCAGCATGAAGGACCAGATCCAGGGCGCGGTGTCCAGCTCTGAAGCCTCGACCGAGCGCCTCAAAGCCTTGGGCATTCCGGTATTTGACAGCAACGAGGTGCAGAGCTTGTCGGTCTACATCGACGGCGCCGATGAGATTGATCACCAGGGCCACATGGTCAAGGGCGGCGGCGCCGCGCTGACGCGCGAAAAAATTGTGGCCGCGCAATCCCAGCGTTTTGTGTGCATTGCCGACGAGAGCAAGCTGGTGCAAACACTCGGTGCCTTCCCGCTGCCGGTGGAAATCATCCCGATGGCCGCTGCCCGTCTGAGTCGCCAGTTTGCCGCCATGGGAGGCACCGCCACCGTGCGCCTGAAAGACGGCGCGCCGCTGGTGACCGACAACGGCCAGCACATTCTGGATGTGCGTGGCTTGCAGATCACCGACCCGGTGGCGTTTGAAACCCAAGTGAGCCAGTGGCCGGGGGTGGTGACGGTGGGGGTGTTTGCGCACCAGAAGGCCGCTGTGTGCTTGCTCGGCACTTCGTCGGGCGTGAAGACTTTGGCGTTCTGAGTTTTCGTTGTGTGCGTTCGGGCGTTTTTGGCGCTCGTCCGCTACTTCTCTGTCGCCCGCCCGCACCGGTGTGCCCTGCGCCGCTCGTGTCCCCCGGCTTCGGCTGGGCCGAAGCCTCCTCCTTTACCTCGCTCTGCAGGGCACACCGGCACGGGCTGGAGAGGTTGGTTTTTGAGGCTGGGAGCGAAGACACCTCGCGATCGGACGCACAGCGGGCCTTGCAAAGCGAGGTAAAGGAGGAGCCGCAGCGCACCCCGCTGCGGCGGGGGACACGAGCGGCGCAAGGCCCGCTGTGCGTCCGATCCCGCCAAAAGCGGTGGCTAGAAATCCAACGAACCGACGGGTATCAGCTCAAAACCACAGAAACTCAGGCCATCCCTTGGTGCCGCAGCAAGGCGTCAATGCTCGGCTCGCGCCCGCGGAAGGCCTTGAACGACTCCATCGCCGGCCGGCTGCCACCGGCTTCCAGAATCGCCTGCCGGTAACGCCGCCCAGTTTCCACATCGAGCGTGCTGCCACCGCGCGCCTTGGCCGCTTCCTCGAACGCGGCGTAGGCGTCGGCCGACAGCACCTCGGCCCATTTGTAGCTGTAGTAACCGGCCGAATAACCACCGGCAAAAATGTGGCTGAAGGTGTGCGGCGTGCGGCTGTAGGCTGGCGGCTTGAGCACCGACACCTCGTCGCGCACCTGGTCGAGCAGCGCCAGTACCGCCGCGCCGTTGGCCGGCGGTGTTGTCTGGCTGTGCAACAGCATGTCAAACAGCGCAAATTCCACCTGGCGCAGGGTCTGCAGACCGCTCTGGAAATTTTTGGCCGCGAGCATCTTGTCGTAGAGCGCGCGCGGCAGTGGTTCGCCGGTCTCCACATGGGCGGTCATGTGCTTGAGCACATCCCACTCCCAGCAGAAGTTTTCCATGAACTGGCTGGGCAGCTCCACAGCGTCCCATTCCACCCCGCTGATGCCGCTGACATCGCGCTCGTTCACCTGGGTGAGCATGTGGTGCAGGCCGTGGCCAAATTCGTGGAACAGGGTGATCACGTCGTCGTGGGTCAGCAGGGCGGGCTTGCCGTCCACGCCGTCGGCGAAGTTGCACACCAGATGGGCCACCGGCGTTTGCAGGGCACCGTTGTCGGGGCGCAGCCAGCGGGCGCGCACATCGTCCATCCAGGCGCCGCCACGTTTGCCAGCGCGCGCGGCAGGGTCGAGGTAAAACTGGCCGACCAATTGTGGGCCTTGCGCCGTACTGCGCTCGATGCTGAAAAACTGCACGCCCGGGTGCCACACGGGGGCTCTGTCGGGGCGGATCGCCACTTCAAACAAGGTTTCGATGATCTGGAACAGACCGGCCAGCACCTTGGGCGCGGTGAAATAGGTTTTGACTTCTTGTTCGCTGAAGGCATAGCGCGCTTCCTTGAGCTTTTCGCCGATAAAAGGCCAGTCCCAGGCCTGGGGGTCGGCGAGGCCCAGGTGCTCGGCGGCGAAGGTGCGCATGTCGGCCAGGTCTTGCTCGGCGTAGGGGCGGGCTTTGGCGGCCAAGTCGCGCAAAAAGGCCACCACCTGCTCGGGCGACTGGGCCATCTTGGGCACCAGCGACACATCGGCGTGGTGGCGGTAGCCGAGCAGTGCAGCTTCTTCCTGCCGCAGCGCCAGCAGCTCGGCCATGACCTCGCTGTTGTCGAACTTGGCAGTGTCGCCCGCGGCCTGCTCGCTCGCGCGGGTGACGTAGGCGCGGTAGAGCTGTTCGCGCAAGGGCCGATGGGTGCCAAACTGCATGATGGGCAGGTAGACCGGCATCTTGAGGCTGAGTTTGTGACCGGTTTTGCCCTCGGCCTGGGCGGCGGCTGCGGTGGCGGCGATCACATCCTCAGGCGCACCGTCGAGCTGTTCGCGCTCCACATACAGCGCAAAACTGTCGGTGGCGTCGAGCGCGTTTTCGCTGAATTTCTGGCTGAGTTCGGCCTGGCGCTCTTGCAGCGCGGCAAACCGTTCTTTGGCCTCGCCTTGCAGCTCGGCGCCACCCAGCACAAAACCGCGCAGCGCGTTGTGGTGGGCGCGGGCTTGCTCGGGCGTGAGTGCCGCCGGGTCCATGGCCTTGTATTTGGCATACAGCCGCTCGTCGGCGCCCAGCCGGGTCCAGAACTCGGTGACGCGGGGCAGGGCGGCGTTGTAGGCGGCGCGCAGCTCGGGCGTGTCGGCCACGCTATTGAGGTGGCTCACCGCGCCCCAGGCGCGGCCCAGGCGTTCGGTGGCCACGTCCAGACGCTGGGCGATGGCGCTCCAGCTGGCGGGAAAGTCGGCGGTGGTCACCGCCTCAAGCGCGGCCTCGGCGTCGGCCAGCAGGGCGTCCATGGCGGGCGCCACATGCTCGGGCCGAATGGCGTCGAACAGGGGCAGGCCGGAGGTGTCGAGCAGGGGGTTGGTCGCGTGGGTCATGGTGTGTCAGGTGGGGTGGGCGCAGGCTCTTTCAACCCGGCCACTGTGCCACCGGGCCATTGACCCGCGAGATGTTCAGGCTTTTTTGCCGGGGGCGTTCAGCGCATTTTTCTTGGCGCTTTTCTGGGTGGGTCGGGCGCGCTTGATCTGGCCGCCCGGGGTCAGGCGTTCGTTGCCAAGCACCTTCACCACCTTGACTTCGGGCCGCTGGCCGCCGCGTTTGCTGTACTTGAGCACCTTGACTTCGCGTGGGCCGGGCATGCGGTTGTCGTCGGCCTCTTTGACCTTCTCGGGCATGGGCCGCCACAGCACCAGCAGCTTGCCAATGTGTTGGATGGGCGCGGCGTTGAGTTCATCGGATAGGGTTTGCAGCGCGGCTTCGCGTTCGGTGCGGTCGTCGCTGAACACCCGCACCTTGATCAGGCCATGGGCGCTGAGCGCTTTGTCCACTTCTTTTTTGACGGCGTCGGTCAGGCCATCGCCACCCACCATGACCACAGGGTCCAGGTGGTGGGCTTCGGCTCGGTGTTCTTTGCGCTGGGCGGGGGTGAGTTCTATCTTGGGCATGGGACAATTATCGTTTATCCCCTTATGCGGTCTCTCCGCGCACACCGCCCATGGGCATCAAAGTCAAAACCCAGAGCAAAAAGGTCAACAAGGCCTGGCTCAACCAGCATGTGAACGATCCTTATGTGAAGTTGGCACAGAAGGAGGGGTTTCGCGCCCGGGCGGCCTACAAACTCAAGGAAATCGACGAAACCCTGGGCCTGATCCGACCGGGGCAGGCGGTGGTCGACCTGGGCTCCACCCCTGGCGCCTGGAGCCAGTATTTGCGCAGGCGCATGTCGCCCCAAGGCGCTGCGGTGGGCGAACTCGACGGTGTCATCGTTTCGCTCGATCTGTTGCCCATGGAGCCGATCGAAGGCGTGCACTTCATCCAGGGCGACTTTCGGGAAGAGCCCGTGCTGGCCGAACTCGAGAAAACCCTGTTAGACAAAGGTTTGCAGGCCTTGGATGTGGTGGTGTCGGACATGGCGCCCAATTTGTCCGGCATCGAATCGGTGGACGCCGCCCGCATCAGCCATTTGGTGGAACTGGCGGTGGATTTCTCGGTGGCGCACTTGAAACCCGACGGCGCTTTGGTGGTCAAGCTGTTTCACGGCGGGGCCTACGATGAGCTGGTGGCGCTGTTTCGCCAAACCTTCAAAGTGGTCAAGCCGGTCAAGCCCAAAGCCTCGCGCGACAAGTCGTCTGAAACCTTTTTGGTGGGCCTGGGTCTGAAATCCCAATCGCGCTGATTAAGCCCTTCTGTCCGTATGGCCTGTTGTCACCGGTTGAAAAGCCTAAAATGGCTGCCATATGGGTCGCACCGCAACATGTGTGTGGTTGGCCCGATGTTTATTGACACTTCTCCCTCAGGAGCCCCCATTGAATAACCAGTGGTTCTCGAAAATTGCCGTGTGGATGGTCATTGCCATGGTGCTGTTCACCGTGTTCAAGCAGTTCGACGGCCGTGCGGCGGGTGGCGCCGGGTACATCGGATATTCCGAATTCTTGGATCAGGTCAAGATGGGCCAGATCAAGCAGGCGACCATTCAGGAAGGCAACGGTGGCACCGACATCGTGGCCGAAACCCAAGACGGTCGGCGTGTGCGCACCACAGCCACCTACCTTGACCGTGGTCTGGTGGGTGACCTGATCAACAGCGGTGTCAAGTTTGATGTGAAGCCGCGCGAAGAAGGCTCGCTGCTCATGACCCTGCTGGTCAGCTGGGGCCCCATGCTGCTGCTGATTGGCGTATGGATTTATTTCATGCGCCAGATGCAAGGTGGCGGCAAAGGCGGTGCGTTCAGCTTCGGCAAGAGCAAGGCCCGCATGCTCGACGAGAACAACAACACCGTCACATTTGCCGACGTGGCCGGTTGTGACGAGGCCAAGGAAGAGGTCAAGGAAGTCGTGGATTTCCTGAAGGACCCTCAGAAGTTCCAGAAGCTGGGTGGCCGCATCCCCCGTGGTCTGCTGCTGGTCGGCCCGCCGGGCACCGGCAAGACGCTGCTGGCCAAATCTATTGCTGGCGAGGCCAAGGTGCCTTTCTTCAGCATCTCGGGCTCTGACTTTGTGGAAATGTTTGTTGGCGTGGGCGCGGCCCGTGTGCGCGACATGTTCGAGAACGCCAAAAAGAATGCGCCCTGCATCATCTTCATTGATGAGATTGACGCGGTGGGTCGCCAGCGTGGCGCCGGGCTGGGCGGTGGCAACGACGAGCGTGAGCAGACCCTCAACCAGATGCTGGTCGAGATGGATGGCTTTGAGACCAACCTCGGCGTGATTGTGGTTGCGGCCACCAACCGCCCCGATATTCTGGACGCGGCGCTGCTGCGTCCTGGCCGCTTCGACCGCCAGGTCTATGTGACGCTGCCCGACATCCGTGGCCGCGAGCAGATCCTCAATGTGCACATGCGCAAGATTCCTGTGGGCTCGGATGTGACCGCATCGGTCATCGCCCGTGGCACGCCTGGCATGAGTGGCGCCGATCTGGCCAATCTGTGCAACGAAGCCGCGCTGATGGCCGCTCGTCGCAACGCACGCTTGGTGGAAATGCAGGACTTTGAAAAGGCCAAGGACAAAATCTTGATGGGCCCCGAGCGCAAGAGCATGGTCATGCCCGAAGAGGAGCGCAAGAACACCGCTTATCACGAGTCGGGTCATGCGCTGATTGGCAAGCTCTTGCCCAAGTGCGATCCGGTGCACAAGGTCACCATCATTCCGCGTGGCCGAGCCCTGGGTGTGACCATGAGCCTGCCCGAGCAAGACCGCTACAGCCACGACAAAGAGTTCATGCTCAACCAGATCAGCATGCTGTTTGGTGGCCGCATCGCCGAAGAGGTGTTCATGAACCAAATGACCACCGGCGCCAGCAACGACTTTGAGCGTGCCACCGCCATCGCCCGCGACATGGTGATGCGCTACGGCATGAGCGACGCGTTGGGCCCCATGGTCTATGCCGAAAACGAGGGCGAGGTCTTTCTCGGACGCTCGGTGACCAAAACCACCAACATCAGTGAGCAGACCATGCAAAAGGTCGACGCCGAGGTGCGCCGCATCATCGACGAGCAGTACGCGCTGGCGCGCCGCCTGATCGAAGAGCACAGCGACAAAATGCACGCCATGGCCAAAGCGCTGCTCGACTGGGAAACCATCGACGCCGAGCAGCTCGACGACATCATGGCCGGCAAGCCGCCCCGTCCGCCCAAGGACTGGACGCCACGCAACCCTTCCGTGGGTGGCGGCGGCAGTGGTGGCACGCCTGCGGTGAACCCCGACACCGCCCCTTCGGCGGCCTGAACGGTTGTTGACCACACTGACAACGGAGCCTTCGGGCTCCGTTTGTTTTGGTGATCCATTGTTTTGAACCCCACATGACTTCTCGCTCAACGTCGCTTTCGCATTGGCGCACCAGCCGCTTTCTGGTGTCGCTGGATCGGCCCCAGGTGATGGCCATCGTCAACGTCACACCCGACTCGTTTTCGGACGGCGGACAACACGCCGATGTGCGATCGGCCCTGGCGCATTGCGAACAGGTGTTGGCCGACGGCGCCGACATGCTGGATATCGGTGGCGAATCGACCCGACCGGGCAGCCCGCCGGTGCCGCTGTCCGAAGAGCTGGCACGTGTGCTGCCGGTGCTGCGCGAGGCGGTGAAATTTGGTGTACCGGTGTCGGTGGACACCTACAAGCCCGAGGTGATGCAAGCGGCGCTGGACCTGGGGGCCGACATCGTCAACGACGTCTGGGCCTTGCGCCAGCCGGGTGCCGAGGCGGTGGTAGCGCGCCACCCCAGCTGTGGTGTTTGTCTGATGCACATGCACCGCGACCCCCAAACCATGCAAACCGCGCCGATGGCGGGCGACGCGCTGGCGCCGGTGGCGCGGTTTTTGTCCGAACGCGCCAAGGCTTTGCAGGCCCAAGGGGTGTCAGCGGACCGCATCTGCATCGACCCGGGCATTGGCTTTGGCAAAACCGTGGCGCAGAACTTTGGCTTGTTGCAGCAACAAGCATCCTTGGCGGAGCTAGGCTACACGTTGCTGGCCGGCTGGTCGCGCAAATCGTCGCTGGGTGCGGTGACTGGGCGCACTGAGCCAGCGCAGCGGGTGGCCGCGAGCGTGGCCGCCGCCTTGTTGGCGGTGCAGCGCGGCGCCCATGTGGTGCGGGTGCACGATGTGCGTGACACGGTGGACGCCTTGCGGGTTTGGGCGGCGTGTCAGCGGCCCGAGGCTTTGTCCGGCTGAGGGTGGCGCCAGGTCGGCCGCCTAAAATGGTTGCCAAGACATACAACATTTGACGACCGCATGACCCGCACCTATTTCGGCACCGACGGCATCCGTGGCACCGTTGGCCAAGCGCCCATCACCCCCGACTTTGTGTTGAAACTCGCCCACGCGGTGGGCCGCGTGCTGCGCCAGCAGCAGCCACACCCCACGGTGCTGATCGGCAAAGACACCCGCATTTCCGGGTACATGCTCGAAGCCGCGCTGGAGGCGGGGTTCAACTCTGCCGGCGTGAATGTGGTGCTCTTGGGCCCGGTGCCCACGCCCGCGGTGGCCTACCTCACCCGCGCGCAGCGGGCGCAGCTGGGGGTGGTCATCAGCGCCAGCCACAACCCCTTTGCCGACAATGGCATCAAGTTTTTCAGCGCCCAGGGCACCAAACTGCCCGACGATTGGGAGCGCGCCGTGGAGGCTGCCCTGGACGAACCTCCGGTGTGGGTGCAGGCCGCCGATCTGGGCAAATCGCGCCGCCTGGACGACGCCGCTGGCCGCTATGTGGAATTCTGCAAAAGCACTTTTGCCAACCACCTGAGCCTGCGCGGTTTGCGCATCGTGGTGGACGCGGCGCACGGCGCGGCGTATCACATCGCGCCCGATGTGTTCCACGAACTGGGCGCAGAGGTCATCAAAATCGGTTGCCAGCCCGACGGGCTGAACATCAACAAAGGCGTGGGCGCCACCCACCCCGAGGCGTTGGTCGAGGCGGTCAAGACACACCGCGCCGACTACGGCGTGGCGCTGGACGGCGACGCCGACCGGCTGCAGATGGTAGACGCCAGCGGCCGCCTGTTCAACGGCGATGAGTTGCTCTACCTGATGGCCGCCGACCGCATGGCGCGCGACATCGACGTGCCAGGCGTGGTCGGCACCCTGATGACCAATATGGCGGTGGAGGTGGCGCTCAAGGCCAAAGGCGTGCAGTTTGTGCGCGCCAAGGTCGGCGACCGCTACGTGCTCGAAGAGCTGGAGAAACATGGCTGGACCTTGGGCGGCGAAGGTTCGGGCCACTTGTTGGTGCTCGACCGCCACACCACCGGCGACGGCTTGGTGTCGGCGCTGCAGGTGCTGCAGGCCTGTGTGGACAGCGCCAAGACCATGGCCCAGCTGCTGCAGGGGGTGGAGCTGTTCCCCCAAACGCTGATCAATGTGCGTCTGCAGCCCGGGCAAGACTGGAAGAGCAACCAGCGCCTGACCGACGAAACACAAGCGGTACAAGCCGAGCTGTGCGACAGCGGCCGGGTGTTGATCCGGGCCAGCGGCACCGAGCCCCTGGTGCGGGTGATGGTGGAAGCGCGCGACGCAGCCCAGGCCCAAGCCTGCGCCGAACGTTTGGCCGACACCCTGCGGGCATGAGGACAGCGCGATGAACTCCACCATCCGTGTGCGCCAAGCCGATTACGCCAACGCCCAAGACGCCTTGGCGATTGTGATGCTGCTCGACGCCTACGCCAGCGACCCCGCCGGCGGGGGCGAGGGCCTGAGCGACTTTGCCAAAACCCATTTGGTGCCCGCCCTGGCGGCGCGGCCACAGGCCTACAGCGTGCTGGCTTTTGACGGCGATGTGCCAGTGGGCTTGGTGAACTGCATCGAAGGTTTTTCCACTTTCAAATGCCAGCCGCTGGTGAACGTGCACGACGTGGCGGTGCTGGCCAGCCACCGGGGCCAGCGCATCGCCGAGCGCATGCTGGCCGAGGCCGAGCGCATCGCCCGCGGGCGCGGTGCCTGCAAGCTCACCCTGGAAGTGCTGACCGGCAACACCCCGGCGGTCAAGCTCTACCAGCGCATTGGCTTTGAGGGCTACCAGCTTGACCCCGCCATGGGCACCGCCAGCTTCATGCAGAAGTGGCTGTGAGATCCGCTGTCTGCCCTGCGTCAAGCGTTGCGCACATGCGCTTCTAGCCCTCGTCTGGGAGACGGCTTGCCCGCTTCGCTGGGCTGGCCCAGGCGTGTCCACATCTGCACGGTGTTTCCAGGCGCGGCCATGAGTTGGTGCGCCGCTTGGTAATGCGCCGCCTGTTCGGGGTATTCCTGCAGGGCCTGCGACAAGGGGTGCATGGACAGCCCTTGTGCGGTGGCCGCCAGTTGCAGGCGCACATAGGCGCGACCGGCCTGCAGTTGCGACACGCGGTCGTTGCGGGTGGTGTTGAGCCAACAAAACGCCGGGGTGCTGGCGATGTGGGTGTTGAAGCGCTGCAGCTGTTCGCGGATTTCTGAGCTGTCGGGCGCCGAGGCTTGGCTGCGGTCGAACAGGCCCAGCGCGGTCAAGGCCCGCACCATGGGGGTGTTGATGGCGATGCCGTCGCGGTGCTCGGCGATTTCGCGCGGGCCGATGCGCAGCAGGTGATAGGACTCCAGCAAGGTATGGGGCGTGGTCAGTTCGGTGCGCCAGGCGTCCATGGCGATCTGGCGGTGCTGGGCCATGGCGCTGGCGTCGCTGGTGGTGACCCAACCGAGCGTGACGGGCAGGCCAGCCACGCTGGCTTGCAAGGCGGCCAGCGCACGGGTGTCGGGCGCTTGCGGCAGATAAGCGCCGCGGTGGGTGTGTCGGCGAAACACCTGGGCAAACAAGGGATCGGGCTGGACGTTGGCGTCGGGCACCAGTTGCACCCGGGCGGTGGGTCGGCTGTCGGGCGCCTGGGCGCTGTAGGCGCCTTCGGGGAACAGGGTGATGTCGGCGCGGTGTCCGCGCTCACGGGCCGCCATGTCGAGCAGTTCAAGAAAGGTGCCTTGGCTGATGACCATTTGCCGCGCCAGGGGATCGGTCTCGGGCAAGAGGCGCTGCATGTCCATGTGCAGCACGATGGTGTCGGGCGTGGACAGATCCACCAGCCAGGATTGCAAATTGTGGGCGTGCGGCGCGAGCAGCGCGTGCGACAGCACCCAGCGGCGCAGATCCATTGTGTTGGCCGGCGGCTGCCAGGCCATAAGGGCCGCGGCCGGCAGGTCGGTGCTGCAGCCGGGCAGGGCGCCCAAGGTGGCGGCGGCCACACAGCCACCACCGGCTATCCGCAATATTTGGCGTCGATTCATGCTGTTCTCCTGAAGGATGTGATGCGATGGGTGGATTGTGAAAACGCGCGATCAATTACACAATTGCATAAATTCTGTGATCAGGCATGCATAAATGAATAATTTGAACTTTGATTGGGCGCTGATTCCGTCGTTTCTGGCGGCGTTGGAGCACGGCAGTTTGCTGGGTGCGGCGCGCGCCACCGGCACCAGCCAGCCCACCTTGGGGCGGCACATTGCCGAACTGGAGGCCCAACTCCAGCAGGTGCTGTTTGAACGCACCGGCCGTGGGCTGGTGCCCACCGAACGGGCCTTGTGTCTGGCCGAGGCGGCCCGAGACATGCAGGCGGGTGCCGACAGGTTGGCCCGCTTAGCGGACGGCGCTGGGCAAGAGGCGCAGGGGCGGGTGCGCTTGTCGGCAAGCCAGCCGATCGCTTGTTTTGTGTTGCCACCCATTTTGGCGCGCATGCGCCAAGCCATGCCGGGCATGGTGGTGGAGCTGGTGGTCAGCAATGCGGTGAGCAACCTGCTGCGGCGCGAGGCCGACATTGCGCTGCGCATGGTGCAGCCCGAGCAAAGCAGCTTGGTGGCCCGGCGCATTGGCGAGGTGGGTTTGCAGGCCTGCGCCAGTTGGGCTTATGTGCAGCGCCATGGCCGCCCGGAGCGGCCGAGCGATTTGCTGCACCACGCCCTGATCGCTGGCGACCGGCAGCGCGACATCGAAGCCGGCTTTGAGGCCATGGGCTGGTCCGCCGATCAACTGGTGTACGGTCTGCGCACCGACGATCTGCTGGCCCAGTGGGCGGCGGTGCGCGCGGGCTTGGGGGTAGGGTTTGCAGGACGGCACCAAATCGCCGCCGACCCAGACGTATGCCCTTTGCTGCCCGAGCTGGCCGCGCCGGTGTTGCCACTGTGGCTGACGGTGCACCGCGAACTGCGCACCAGCACACGCCTGCGGTTGGTGAGCGATTTTTTGGCGCAAGCGATACCCGAGGCGCTGGCGGTGGGCCAGTCGCCCTTGCCGGTGCCCGACGGGCCGGCGGAGGCGCTTTCCTAAGCGGCGACCGGCACCGGACCCAGCTCAGTACAGCAGGTAGGTCTGGCGGCTGTCTCGCCAAGCGGCTTCGTCTTCGGCCGCGAGGGCGTCCAGCGCTTCGGGCGGGCGGCCCAGGTCGTCTACCCATGCGCGCAGATCGGGACCACCGTTGATCAGGTCGATGGCGAGGCGGTCGTGTTCGTATTCGTAGGCGAAGTCGCGCCACAGCGGGTAGTCGGGCTGTTGCATCCGGATCGCCCTGAACGCCAGCGCCTGCAGGCGCCAGGGTTGGAAGGCTTGGTGCCCGTAGTGGCTAGGGTCTTCCACATGGATTTGCACGCCGGCGCACAGCTTGCCTTGGTGTTTGTGGAAGGTCGGCTCAAACCAGCATTCGCGCAGCACACCGCCTTGCAGCCACTGCGGCGCGGTGCGTCGCATGTCGGCCAGCAGGGCGCGGGTGTCGATGTCGGGGGCGCCAAACAGCTCCAGCGGCCGGGTGGTGCCCCGGCCTTCGCTCAGCGTGGTGCCTTCGAGCATGACGGTGCCGGCGTAAGCGCGCGCCATGCTCAGGTTGGGGGCGTTGGGGCTGGGATTGACCCAGCTGCGCTCGCCCAGCGGCCAGCCAAAGCCCGGGCCTTCGTCGGGGCGCCAGCCTTCCATGGCGATGACGCGGTATTCCACGTTCAGCTTGAGTTGGGCGATGAACCAGTGGCCGAGTTCGCCCATGGTCATGCCGTGGCGCATGGGCATAGGGCCGGCGCCGACAAAACTCTCCCAGCCCGGGCGCAGGGACAGGCCTTCGACCGGGCGACCGGCGGGGTTGGGGCGGTCCAGCACCCAGACCGCTTTGCCGTGTTGGGCGGCGGCCTCCAGCACATAGCGCAGGGTGGTGATGAAGGTGTAGATGCGGCAGCCCAGGTCTTGCAGGTCGACCAGCAGCACGTCAAAGCTGTCCATCATCGCGTCGGTGGGACGGCGCACCTCGCCATACAGGCTGAACACCGGAATGCCCAGGCGCGGGTCGACAAAGTCGGGCGATTCGACCATGTTGTCTTGCTTGTCGCCGCGCAGGCCGTGCTGTGGACCGAAGGCGGCGCTGAGCTTGACGTCGGGCAAGCTGGCGAGGGCATCGAGGCTGTGGGTCAGGTCGCGGGTCACGGACGCGGGGTGCGCCAGCAGGGCCACGCGGCGGCCGGCCAGCGGCCCGCGCAGGCTGGGGTCGGCAAGGAAACGGTCAAGGCCAAATTGCATGGTGCTCAATCGGTGAGGTTCAGACGCTAGGCGGCCACAAGCGCAGGCAACGCGCCGCCGGATGATGAAAGTCAGGTGTGGGGGCCGGGTGGTGCAGCGCCCAATGGCTGCAGCGGCCACTCGCATGTTCGAGCACCACACTCAAGCCCAGCCACCAGCCCGCGCCGCTTGGCGGCAGTGCGTGCAGCGGCACTTCGGTCGCCATGGTCCAATGTCCAGGACGGCACTGACTCTGGATGGCGAATGCCGTGCTGCGGGTGGGGGTTTCGGCTTGTGCTTGCCGTTCGGCCGCAAAGTGGTAATGGGCCCACTGGCCGGAGGGAGACCAGTTGTACTCGTGGTAAGGGTCCTGGGCGGTGGGCACAGCCTCGCCGGGTTGGGCCGCCCCCACAAAGGCCTCACCACAGGTGTGTTGCCACAGCCCATCGGCCGGTCCGGCGATGTCCGGTGCGGGCAAGACCAATGCACCCTCTGGGCCGTGCTCCAGCTCATACTGCAGCGCCAGCGCGTGTTGCTCGGTCCAGTGACCGCGCACGACCAACCGCCAAGGGGGCGCCCAATCTTGGCTCGGGTGGGCGCACAGTGGTTGTTCGAACAGGGCAGGACGCGTTGGCATGGGGCCGTATTGTGGCAGGCGCAGCGCCCACCCTCACCGTGGCCTGTGGGCCCCACAAGCGGCTCTCACAGGGGTACGCAGACGCTCAGAGCCGCGCCAAGCGTTGCAGCGCCGCCTGCAGCGTTTCGTCTTTTTTGGCGAAACAAAAGCGAATGACTTTTTGGTCAAAGCCGTCGCCATAAAACGCCGACAGCGGAATCGCAGCCACGCCAACCTCGCGGGTGAGCCATTGGCAAAAATCGGCTTCGGGCAAATCGCGCTCGGCCACCGCCAAGTCGCCGATGCCCACACACTGAAAGTAGGTGCCTTCGCTGGGCAGCAGGCGAAAACGTGTGCCGGCCAGTCCCGCGCGGAACAGGTCGCGCTTGCGTTGGTAGAAGCCGCTCAACTGCAGGTAGGGCGTGGGGTCGGCCATGTAGGCGGCTAGCGCGTGCTGCATTGGGGTGTTCACGGTAAACACATTGAACTGGTGGACTTTGCGGAATTCGGCGGTCAATGGCGCGGGGGCGATCACGGTGCCAACTTTCCAGCCGGTGACGTGGAAGGTTTTGCCGAAGCTGCTGACAACAAAGGCGCGCTCGGCCAGCGCCGGGAAGCGCGCCACACTCTGGTGCCGCTGACCGTCGAACACCATGTGTTCGTACACCTCGTCGCTGATCAGCAGCACGTTGGTGGGCGCCAGCAGGTCGTGCAGGCGGCGCATGTCGGCGTCGCTCCACACCGTGCCGCTGGGGTTGTGCGGGCTGTTGATGATGAGCGCGCGGGTGCGCGGTGTGATGGCTGCGGCGATGGCGTCGAAGTTGGGGCGGAAGGTGCCGGGCACCAGCGGCACCCGCACCACCACACCACCCGCCAGCGCAATATTGGGCACATAGCTGTCGTAGCACGGTTCGAGCACGATCACCTCGTCGCCCGGGTGCACCACCGCCAAGATGGCGGTGAGGATGGCCTGGGTGGCACCAGCGGTGACGGTGACCTCGGTGTTGGCGTCCACCGCCAGGCCGTACAGCGCTTGGGTTTTGGCGGCCACCGCTTGGCGCAGCGCGGGCACGCCGGGCATGGGAGGGTACTGGTTGTGGCCAGCGGCCATGGCGTCGTTCACCGCCTGTGGCAACGCCGGGTCGCAGCCAAAGTCCGGGAAACCTTGGCCCAGATTGACCGCACCGGTTTCGGTGGCCAGGGCCGACATGACGGTGAAGATGGTGGTGCCCACCTGGGGCAAGCGGGAGGTCAGGGCGGGTGTGCTCATGCGCAAGTGGGCCTCAGATATCGAAGTCGTCGGAATCGCCGTCCATGGCTTTTTTGATCAGGTCTTTGCTCAGGCGGTCGCTCAGCAGCTCGGCAAAACGCAGCACAAAGTGGCGCAGGTAGGTGCCGCGCTTGAACGCCACACGCGCCACGTTGCGGCCAAACAGCTGCGCCCCGGAACGCGCCACCAGATCGGGGTGTTGGTTTTCACCGGTGACCGCCATTTCCGCCACGATGCCCACCCCCATGCCCAAGTTCACATAGGTCTTGATCACGTCGGAATCGATGGCCTCCAACACGATGTTGGGACTGAGCCCGCGCTGGGCAAAGGCCTGGTCGATGCGGCTGCGGCCGGTGAAGCTGGGGTGGTAGGTGATCAGTGGCACTTTGGCCAAGTCTTCCATCGTCACCCGGTCTTGGTCGAGCAGTGGGTGGTCGAAGGGAAACACCAGCATGTGCTGCCATTCGTAGCAGGGCAGGGTGACCAGTTCGGGGTAGCCGGTGAGCGATTCGGTGGCGATGCCAATTTCGGCGGTTTCTTCCAGCAGCATGCGCGCCACCTGGTCGGGCGAGCCCTGCTGCAGGCTGATGTTGACCTTGGGGTAGATCTCGCGCAGCTTGGCCACCGGCTTGGGCAGCACATAACGCGCCTGGGTGTGGGTGGTGGCAATCGCCAGCGTGCCTTCGTCTTGCAGCGAATACTGCTGGCCAATGCGACGCAGGTTGTTGACCTCGCGCAGGATGACGTCGATGCTTTTGAGGATTTGCTGACCCGGCTCGGTGACACGGCGGATGCGTTTGCCGTGGCGCGCGAAGATTTCCACGCCCAGTTCGTCTTCCAGTTCGATGATGGCCTTGGACACCCCAGGCTGCGAGGTGTGCAGCGCCTTGGCCGCCTCGGTCAGGTTCAGGTTGCGGCGCACCGCCTCCTGCACAAACTTGAACTGGTGCAGGTTCATGGGGTGGCGCCCTCCAGCGCCATCTGGGCCAGCAGCGCGGTCAGACGTGGGTCTTCGCCCACCGTGGCCATGCGCTCAAACACCACTTGGGGGTGTTGCGCCTGCAGCTGCGCCATCAGCACTGGCAGGTCTTCGCGGGCGTGTTTGCCCATGCCAAAAAACAGCGGCATGACACGAATGCGCTGGATACCCTGGGCCACCAAGTCGGCCGCTGCGCTGGGCAAATCGGGATCACACAGCTCCAGATAAGCGCAGCGGGTGTGCACTGTGGGGTTGGCGGCGGCAATGGCTTGGGCAATCGCCTCCACCGGCGAACGCCACAAAGGGTCGCGAGAACCGTGGGCAAACACAATCACACCAAGCATGTTGTTCCTCGAAAAAGCGGATCAGCGCCGCAACACCAGCCAGCCAAACGCCCCCAGCGACAACACCGAATAGATCAGCGCGGGCGCGGCAGCAGCGAGCCAAGGCCGCCATTGCTGCAAATTGCCGATATAGCCGAACACGTTGTTGAGCAGGAAAAAACTGATGCCCACCATCACGCCGAGGAAGACGTAGCCGGTGATGTTGCCCGATCGGAAATGCAAATAGGCAAACGGCAGAGCCAGCACCACCATCACCAAACAAGACAGGGGGTAAAACAGCTTGCGCCAGAACTCAATCTCATAGAGTTGGGCGTTCTGACCATTGGCTTGTAAATGCCGGACATACACAAACAGGTCGGGGGTGCGCATGCGTTCGGGTTTGAGCAAGGCTGCAGACACCATTTCAGACGAAATGGCGCTGGGCCAGCGGAACAGCTCAAGCTGCTGTCGGCTGATCTGTGCGGCCGCCTGGCCCGCCACGTCAAACTCTTGGCGCGACACACCACGCAGTGTCCAGGCCCCATCTTCGGCGATGTCGGCGCTCTGCGCCTCGGTGCTGGAGACCAGATACCCTTGGTTGTCGAATTCAAACAGGCGGACACCACTCATCTCGCCGGTCGGTGACAGCGCGCGCACATTGACCGAGAACTGGCTGTAGGTTTGGCGCTCTTTGAGCCAAGCGCCGGTTTGCCCCACACTGATGCTGCCTTGGTAACGGGCCTTGAGCAATTGGGCGGTGCGGTCCGCCACCGGCGCCAAATAGTCGCCAATGAGCAAGGTGGCCACCACAAAAAGCAGCCCCAGACCCATCAGGGTGCGCAGCGCGCGCCACGGCCCCAAGCCGCTGGTGCGCAAGATGGTGAACTCGGAGCTTTGTGCAAAACGCGCCAGCACAAATACCGAGCCGATCAAGACCGCAATTGGCATCAGCTCATAGACCCGGCTAGGCACCAACAGTGTGGTGTAGAGCAGGGCTTGAGAGAGGGTGTAAGTCGCCCCCGCTTCGATCCGAGAAGGTGTGCCAATGGCGGGCAGTTCATCGACCAAATCGAAGAAAAAAAACAAAGACAAAAAGGCCAGCAGCACAAAGCCCACGGCCACCAAAATCTCGCCATACACCATGCGGCGCAAGGTTTTCATGCCGTGGCCCCCATGCGTGCGCTGCGCAGCCAGCTGCGCACGCTGAAGTGGTGGTGGCGCTTGCTCAGCCACAACAAGGCCAATACCAGCACCGAGCCATGCAGCGCCAACAGAAACGGCACCATGCCAATGGCACCGGAGGCGACCCAACTTTGGCCCAGATTGAGCAGGTTGTAATAAAAGACAAATCCGAACAAGGTGAAGGCCATATTGCCCCCCTTGCCTGCGCGTGGGTTGGAGGCGGTGGTTGCCACCGCGATCAACACAAAATTGAGCGCAGTCCAGGCCAAGCCAATGCGCCAGCCCAACTCGCCTTGGCTGGCGGCGGTGGGGTTGCGCAGCAAAGCCAGCGTCGACATCGACTTCAATCCAGACCCATCTGCGCCACCGCTGCCCTTGGGCTCCACCAAGGTGCCGTATTGGTCAAATTGGCTCACGCGCAAGCGCCCGCTGGTGGGGTCTTGTTCAATGCGCTGGCCATGGTCCAACAACAGCCACTGTCCGTCTTCCCGGGTGTCGATGCGCCCCGACCGGGCGGAGGTCACCGTCTCTCGGTTGTCGGCGTCTCGCGTGGAAATAAAGATGTTCTTGCCTTCGGTGCCATCGGCCGTGTCTTTGTCGATAAAAAACACCCGCTGGCCACTGGAGGACTCTTGGAACTGTCCAGGGGCAACCCGCTCCAAATCGCCGCGCTGCTCGAAGCGACTGCGCAGCTGGTCGGTCTGCTGGTTGGCCCAAGGCCATACGGTGAGCGTCATGGTGGCAATGGCCAGCAGAATAGGCCAAGCAAAACGCAGCACCGGAAACAAAAAACCCGCCAGCGACAAACCCGAAGCCTGCCAGATCACCATTTCGCTGTCGCGGTAGAGCCGCGAAAACGTGGAGACAATGGCCACAAACAACGCAATCGTGAGCACCGTGGGCATGCGACCCAGCACCGTAAAGCCCAGCACCTGCATGATCTCTTCCGGATTGACACTGCCCCGCGAGGCCAGACCCAAGGTGCGGATCAACAGCATCGTCAGCACAATGGTGAACAGCACCACCAGGGTGGCGCCAAAACTGCGGGCGAGCTCTTTGCGCAGGGACGAATGGAATAACATTGATCAATCAACAAGAAAGCACGGATTATGGACTTTGTACTGAAAACTCTGGGTTTCGAACAAGCTTGCCAGGCACCGGTAGACAGTCTGGTGCTCTTGTGGCCGGATGGCGCAGCGCCCCAGGGCGATGACGCTCTCTCGCTGTGGGTATCGAAGCTGCTCGCTGGTGGCGATTTGGAAGAGGGCGCAGGCAAGCTGGTGCAAGGTGCTCGGGTGGCTGGCGTCAAAGCGGCTCGACTCTGTGTGGTGCGCACCGGCAAGGGGGACGCCGCATCGGTGCGCAAGGCGGTGCAGGCTGCGGTCGGCACGCTCAAACAAGCCAAGGGCAAACGCCTGGCGCTGCTTTGGGGCGATGCCCCCAGCGACTTGGCTGTGCGGGTAGCCATGCAGACGGTGGCAGACGCCACCTACACCTATACCCACACCAAACCCAGCGCCAAACCGTCGGCCATCCAAGAGGTCTGGCTCGGCGTGCCCAACGCTGCTGAGGTGCACCGTGGCTTCGAGGAGGGCAGAGCGTGGGTGGCGGGCGTGGGCACGGCGCGCGAGTGGGCCAACCGCCCAGCCAACCACGCCACACCCACCCTGCTGGCCCAAGCCGCCAAACAGATCGCCAAAGCCGATCGCATGGCGGTGGAGGTGCTTGGACCCAAAGAGGTGGCCAAGCTGGGCATGGGCGCTTTTTTGGCGGTGGCACAAGGTTCCGAGGAGCCGTTGCGTTTTATTGTGCTGCGCTACAACGGCGCGGCCAAATCACAGGCTCCGGTGGCATTGGTCGGCAAAGGCATCACCTTTGACACAGGGGGCATCTCCATCAAGCCTGCCGCTGAGATGGATGAAATGAAGTTTGACATGGGGGGAGCCGCCTCGGTGCTGGGTACCTTTGCCGCTTTGGCTGTTCTGCAGCCGGCGGTGAATGTGGTGGGCCTGATTCCCGCCTGCGAAAACATGCCCGATGGGCGAGCCGTCAAACCCGGTGATGTGGTCACCAGCCTGAGTGGGCAGACCATCGAAATCCTCAATACCGACGCCGAAGGCCGGCTGGTGCTGTGTGACGCGCTGACCTACGCACGCCGTTTTAAGCCACGCACGGTGATCGACATTGCCACGCTCACCGGGGCCTGTGTGATTGCCCTTGGCAGCGTGCGCAGTGGCCTGTTTTCCAGCGACGACACCCTGGCGCAAGACCTGGTGCAGGCTGGTGAAGCCGCGCTGGATCCGTGCTGGCGCATGCCGCTGGACGACGACTACGCCGATGGGTTGCGTTCCAATTTTGCCGACATGGGCAATGTGGCTGGGCGCGCAGGTGGTGCTATCACCGCAGCCAAGTTTCTGCAGAAATTCACCGCCGACCTCCAGTGGGCGCATCTGGACATCGCGGGCACCGCTTGGAAGAGCGGTGCCGCCAAAGGCAGCACTGGCCGACCGGTGGGGCTGTTGCTGCAATATTTGTTGCACTTGGCAGAGGCGGAGCAGGGCAATGTGTCTGTCCCCAAGACATCGGGTCTGAAAAAGCGCACCCGCGCCGCGCG
Source organism: uncultured Hydrogenophaga sp. (assembly GCA_964650505.1). Taxonomy (GTDB): domain Bacteria; phylum Pseudomonadota; class Gammaproteobacteria; order Burkholderiales; family Burkholderiaceae_C; genus Hydrogenophaga. Next base: position 124,421 of record CAZYUD010000009.1, on the reverse strand, counting down.
CAAGGCATGAGTGGGGTACCCACGGTCGCTTTCCATGTGCATGTGGCCGAGCCCTTGGCCTATGCCCTGCGGGTGTTGCACAAAGCCAGAGCCCAGGAGCTGACCGTCCAAGTGATGCTTGAGCCAGGGCAAGCCGCAGAGCTGAGTCGGCGGCTGTGGGAGCAGCCAGGAGCGGCATTTTGGCCGCACGCGCTGCTCAAGCAGCGCCCCAGCGAAACACAAGCCAAGCGCACGCCTGTCTGGCTTGACGAAAGCGGTGCCCACGGCACACACGCGGCGGTGGTGCTCAATGTGAGTGGCCGCTTGGTGTCCGAGTCCAAAGCGCTACAAAAAGTGATTGAAATTGTGTCTGCCGACGCCCTGGCGCTGAGCGACGCGCGAAGCCGTTGGCGCTTGTATGCGGCGCGCGGCTGGTCTCCCGTACTGCACGAAGCCTCTTCGGGCAGCAGCCGGCCCAGGTAAAGACCTCCCGGCTTTGCATCAGGTGGGCTAATGATTTAGCTCTGTCTCTAATGTATGCCTCGTGGAAACCCTTGAAGCGTCTTGGCAAACACACCATTCTGACGCGGTACTATCGCGTTTTAGGTTATCGTTGGCGAGTGGAGAATAAAAAGTTCCCTCCGCATTCACCATCTTTCCTTTTTCGAGGATTCCTATGCAAATGAACGTGAAACTGGCTGTGATTGCGGCCGCCGTCGCTCTGGCCGCTTGTGGCAAAAAAGAAGAAGCCGCTCCTGCGGCTGCACCCGCAGCCGCTCCGGCGGAAGCGCAAGTGATCAAGATCGGTCACGTTGGCCCCACCAGCGGTGCCATTGCCCACCTCGGCAAAGACAACGAAAACGGCGCCCGCATGGCCATCGAAGAGCTCAACGCCAAGGGCCTGCAAATCGACGGCAAAACTGTGACGTTTGAACTGCTGGCCGAAGACGACGCCGCCGATCCCAAGCAGGGTGTGGCCGCCGCGCAGAAGCTGGTGGACGCCAAGGTCAACGGCGTGATCGGTCACCTGAACTCGGGCACCACCATCCCCGCCTCGCAGCTCTACCACGACGCTGGTCTGGTGCAGATTTCTCCCTCTGCCACCAACCCCAAGTACACCCGCCAAGGCTACCCTGGTGCCTTCCGTATGGTGGCTGACGACGTGCACCTCGGTGGCACGCTGGGCAAATATGCGGTGGAAACCCTGGGCGCCAAGACCGTGGCCGTGATCGACGACCGCACGGCCTATGGCCAAGGTGTGGCGGATGAGTTCGAAAAAGGTGTGGCCGCTGCCGGCGGCACTGTGGTGGGCCGCGAGTTCACCAACGACAAAGCCACCGACTTCAACGCCATTCTGACCACCCTGAAAGCCAAGAAGCCCGACGTGGTGTTCTTCGGCGGCATGGACGCCGTGGCCGGCCCGATGCTCAAGCAGATGAAGAGCCTGGGCATCAACGCCAAGTTCATGGGCGGCGACGGCATCTGCTCGAGCGAGCTGCCCAAGCTGGCTGGCGACGGCATGGCCGACGAGCAAGTGTTCTGCGCCGAAGCCGGTGGTGTTGAGGGCGAGCAGAAGGCTGGCATGGAGAAATTCCGCGCCGACTTCAAAGCCAAGTTTGGCGCCGACGTGCAGGTGTATGCACCCTACGTCTACGACGCTGTGATGGTGATGGCCAACGCCATGGTCGCTGCCAACTCGGCCGATCCCGCCAAGTACCTGCCGGCTCTCAAAACGATCAGCCACTCTGGCGTGACCGGCACCATCGCCTTTGACGAAAAGGGCGACATCAAGAACGGAGCCCTGACGCTGATGACCTACAAGGGCGGTGAGCGCACCACCATTGCAGTGATCCGCTGATTGGCTACACCCGCAAAAAGCCACCTTCGGGTGGCTTTTTTTCTTGGGATGCAAGAGCGCTAATAAAAAAGCCCGGCTGACAAAACCCGGGCTTTTTTTATGTTGCTGGCGGAGAGAGCGGGATTCGAACCCGCGGTGGGCTATGAACCCACACACGCTTTCCAGGCGTGCGACTTAAACCACTCATCCATCTCTCCGCGAAGCCTGCGATTGTAGCAGTACTCAAGGGGCTTCTTGGCTGCGTCTCGGGGTGCTGGGCTGCCAAGCAAAGCGCTTGAGCGTTTCCAAGTCCACGTGTTGCAGGGTGTTGGCGTGGGTCGCCTCCAGCACCACTGGCGGCGCCACACCGGCGTCCAGCGCTTCGAGCCAGCGGTTGACGCACAAGCACCAACGGTCGCCGGCTTGGAGCCCGGGAAAGCGCCATTGCGGGCGTGGGGTGATGAGGTCGTTGCCGCGCGCCAGTGAGAACTGCAGGAACGCGTCGGTAACCTTGGCGCACACCACATGGGTGCCCCGGTCCTCTGGGCCAGTGTGGCAACAGCCGTCGCGAAAAAAGCCGGTCAAGGGGTCAAACGAGCAGGCCTGCAGCGGCCCACCCAAGACGTTGAGCGCATCAAGTTCCATGATGGTGTGTCACTGGCGTTGGGTCTGAATCATCTTCATGGCCGAGGAGATCAGCGCGCTCACCTCGGCCATGTTGCTGGGCACCACCAAGGTGGTGGTGGCATCGGCGGCCAGGCGGCCGTAGGCATCGACCGCTTTTTCGGCGACTTTGAGCTGCACCGCTTGTTCACCGCCGGGCTGGCGAATGGCGGCGGCAACCCGCTCAATGGCTTGTGCGGTCGCATCGGCCACCGCTTTGATGGCTTCGGCCTCGCCTTGTGCTTTGTTGATTTCAGCCTGCTTCTCGCCTTCGGAGCGGGCGATAAAGGCCTCGCGTTCACCCGTGGCGATGTTGATTTGTTCTTGCCGGCGCCCTTCGGAAGCGGCGATCAAGGCGCGCTTTTCGCGCTCAGCGGTGATTTGCGCTTGCATGGATCGCAAGATTTCCGCTGGCGGTGTGAGGTCCTTGATTTCGTAACGCAAGACCTTGACGCCCCAGTTGAGCGCCGCTTCGTCAATGGCTTGGACCACCTGCGCGTTGATGATGTCGCGTTCTTCAAAGGTTTTGTCGAGTTCAAGCTTGCCAATGACCGAGCGCAGCGATGTTTGGGCCAGTTGGGTGACCGCCATGATGTAGTTCGACGAACCGTAGCTCGCACGCATCGGGTCGGTGACCTGAAAGTACAGGATGCCGTCGACTTGGAGCTGGGTGTTGTCTCGGGTGATGCAGACTTGGCTGGGCACGTCCAGCGGGATTTCTTTCAAGCTGTGTTTGTAGGCCACACGCTCGATGAACGGGATCACAAAATTCAGGCCTGGGGCCAGGGTGCGGTCGTATTTGCCCAAGCGCTCGACCACCCAGGCGGTTTGTTGCGGCACCACCTTGACGGCGCGCACCACAAAAATCACGGCAATGACCAGCAGAACAACAGCAATTTCCATCTCAACTCCCTTTTAAATGGTGGCGTTGGCCACCGGTTCCAGCACCAAACGGTTGCCTTGCAATTCCACCACCCGGTGAAGGCCGGGTGTGGGCGACGGGCTATGGCACACCGCTTGCCATTGGGCGCCCCGGTATTTCACCTCGGCGCTGCCTTGGACCCACGTGTCCACCATGACTTGTTCGCCGATATCCAGATTCACGCTGCGTTGCGCGCGCGCCGTGGGCTCTGCGGAGCGTTGCCGCCAGCGATGCCACACCAGCACCGCCGCCAACCCCACCACAGCGGCGGTGACCAGTTGTGTGGTCATGCCTGCGCCGGCGTGCGCCGCCAGCGCCGCGGCCGCCACACCCAGCGCCAACATCAGCAAGTAAAAGGTGCCTGTGATCAGCTCGGCCGCCACCAAAGCGCCTGCGATCAGCCACCACCAGGTCGAATTGTCCAAATCGATCCCCCTTGTCGTCGGTAATGCACCACATTCTGAAGCAATCTTGGCGCGGGGTCCGAGGGTGGATACGGGTTTTCCTTACACTTGCCGCTGTTTTGGGGGTGTTGGGTGTCGAGTGGCCGCTGTGGCGCACGGCCATGTTTTGGAGAACCGCATGAAGTTTCGTTTTCCCATCGTCATCATCGATGAGGACTTCCGTTCGGAAAACACTTCGGGCTTGGGCATCCGCGCCTTGGCCCAAGCCATTGAAACCGAGGGTTTTGAAGTGGTGGGCGTCACCAGCTACGGCGACCTGAGCCAATTCGCCCAACAACAAAGCCGCGCCAGCGCTTTTATTTTGTCGATCGATGACGAGGAATTCACTCCGGGGCCAGACCTGGACCCGGCGGTGCTCAATCTGCGCAACTTTATTCAAGAGGTGCGCCGCAAAAACGCCGAGGTGCCGATCTACATCTACGGCGAGACCAAAACCAGCCGGCATTTGCCCAACGATATCCTGCGCGAGCTGCACGGCTTTATTCACATGTTCGAGGACACGCCGGAGTTTGTGGGGCGCCACATCATCCGCGAGGCCAAGAGTTATTTGGAAGGCATTCAGCCACCGTTCTTCAAAGCACTGCTCGACTACGCAGAGGACGGCTCGTTCTCGTGGCATTGCCCGGGGCACTCGGGTGGCGTGGCGTTTTTGAAGAGCCCGATTGGGCAGATGTACCACCAGTTCTACGGCGAGAACATGTTGCGCGCCGATGTGTGCAACGCGGTGGAAGAACTCGGGCAGCTGCTCGACCACAACGGGGCGATTGGCGCGTCGGAGCGCAACGCGGCGCGCATCTTTAATGCCGATCACTGCTTCTTTGTGACCAATGGCACCAGCACCTCCAACAAGATGGTCTGGCACCACACGGTGGCACCGGGCGATGTGGTGGTGGTGGACCGCAACTGCCACAAGTCCATTCTGCACAGCATCATCATGACCGGTGCGGTGCCGGTGTTCTTGAAGCCCACCCGCAACCATTTCGGCCTCATCGGCCCGATTCCGCAAAGCGAATTCGAGATCGCGTCGATCCAAGACAAGATCCGCGCCAACCCCTTGCTCAAAGGGGTGGACGCCGAAGCCGTGAAGCCGCGCATCCTGACGCTGACCCAATCGACCTACGACGGCGTGCTCTACAACACCGAAACCATCAAGACCATGCTGGATGGGTATGTGGACAACCTGCATTTCGACGAGGCCTGGTTGCCACACGCAGCGTTTCACCCGTTTTACGGCACCTTCCACGCCATGGGGCGCAAGCGTGGCCGACCGCAACAATCGGTGGTCTACGCCACCCAATCGATCCACAAGTTGTTGGCGGGCATCAGCCAGGCCAGCCATGTGTTGGTACAAGACTCGCAAGAAACCAAGCTCGATCGGCACCTGTTCAACGAGTCTTATCTGATGCACACCAGCACCAGCCCGCAGTACAGCATCATTGCCAGCTGCGACGTGGCCGCTGCCATGATGGAGCCGCCCGGCGGCACCGCGCTGGTGGAGGAGAGCATTGCCGAGGCCTTGGACTTCCGCCGCGCCATGCGCAAGGTGGAAGCCGACTTCGGCAAGGACGACTGGTGGTTCCAAGTCTGGGGGCCGGACGCGCTGGTGGACGAAGGTGTGGGCCGCGCCAGCGACTGGGTGCTCAAGCGCACCGACGCCGAGGGCGTGCAAACCGCCGATGGCGAAGAGTCGTGGCACGGCTTTGGCGACATGGCGCCGGGCTTCAACATGCTCGACCCGATCAAGGCGACCATCGTCACGCCGGGCCTGAACCTCAAAGGCGACTTTGCCGAGTCGGGCATTCCGGCGTCCATCGTGACCAAGTTCTTGGCCGAGCACGGCGTGGTGGTGGAAAAGACCGGGCTCTACAGCTTCTTCATCATGTTCACCATCGGCATCACCAAAGGCCGCTGGAACACGCTGCTGACCGCGCTGCAGCAGTTCAAAGACGATTACGGCCGCAACCAGCCCATGTGGCGCATCATGCCGGAGTTTTGCGCGAAGCAGCCGCGCTATGAGCACATGGGGCTGCGCGACCTGTGCCAGCATGTGCACTCGCTGTATGCCAAGTACGACGTGGCGCGCCTGACCACCGACATGTACCTGAGCGACCTGCAGCCGGCCATGAAGCCCAGCGATGCGTTTGCCAAGATCGCCCAGCGCGCCACCGAGCGGGTGGCCATCGACGAACTGGAGGGACGCATCACCACCAGCCTGGTGACACCCTACCCACCGGGCATCCCGCTGCTGATTCCCGGCGAAGTGTTCAACAAAAAAATTGTCGATTACCTCAAGTTCAACCGCACCTTTGCGCGCGAGTGCCCGGGCTTTGAAACCGACATCCATGGTTTGGTGCAGGAAAGGGCGCTGGATGGCACGGTGCAGTACTTTGCCGATTGTGTGCGCTGAGCGCTGCGTGGACGAGAAGCCGTCGGCGGTGTTAGAGTTTGTCAGTTGTTTTTGACGGGAAGCACACTTGACGGTCTCAAGTCTTCGATCTGTGGCGTCCACACCCACGCCTTGGCTGTTGCGCTGGCGCGCCAGCCGTGCGGTGAGCGAGCGTGAGCAGCTGTTTTTTTCGCTCGTAGCCATTTTGTCGCTGGCCTACGCGGCGTTTGCCGTGGCGGCGCTGTGCTTGGATTTTGCCGCCGGTGCAGCGCTCAGTGTGGTGGCACTGCTGGGCACCTTGGGGCTGGCCGGCCTGCGCCGCGCGGGTGTGTCGCTGTGGGGTCTGAGTGCGGCCATGCAAGGCACGCTGTTGCTCCATGCCACCGCCATCGCTTGGCTCAGCGGAGGGGTGTATTCGCCCGCGCTGGGCTGGTTGGCGCTGGCGCCTCTGCCCTCGGCTTTCTTGTATTCGGTGCGCGCCAGTTTGTATTGGCTCGCGGGTGTCTGTGGCGTGGTGTTGTTGATGTACATCCACGCTTGGCTGGGCGGAGAGGGCACCATCGGGCTGCAGCCCACCGATCTGATGCATTGGCACATGGGCATGGCCATCACCATCTTGGCCGCCCAAATCCTCATGCTCTACCGCTTCCAGGACTTGCGCCGGCGCCGGCTGGTGCAGTTGTACCAACGCAACCGCGCGCTGCAGGCGGCGCGCCGCGAGCTCAAGGCCAGCCAGAAACACAAAGACCGTTTTGTGGCGGCGGTGAGCCACGAACTGCGCACCCCCATGACGGCCATCTTGGGTTTGGCCGATGTGATTGATCAGAGCGAAGGCCTCAGCGACGACACCCGAGACAAGATCCGGGGCATTCAGCGCTCTGCCAATCATCTGTTGGCCACCATCAACGATTTGCTTGACTATTCCCAAATGGAGGCGGGACGTTTGCAGATCAATCTGCAGCCCATGGATCTGCACGCCACCCTGGCTGGGGCGTTTAATCTGCTCAAGCACCGGGCGCGCCAAAAAGCGCTCGATTGCCGGCTGGAACTCGACGCGAATCTGCCGCAGTGGGTGGAGTCCGATGAGCACCGGCTGACGCAGATTTTGGTGAATTTGCTGGGCAATGCGGTGAAGTTCACCAGCAGCGGTCATGTGGTGCTGCGCTGCCGCGCGCTACAGCAAGCGCGTGACGACGGCCGCAATCTGTGGTTGATCGCCGAGGTCGAAGACAGCGGCGCTGGCATGAGCGAGGAACAGCAGAGCCAGTTGTTCAAAGCCTACACCCAGGCGGACATCACCATTGCACGGCGTTTTGGCGGCAACGGTCTGGGTCTGTCGATCAGCCGAGGCCTGGTGTCGGCCATGGATGGCCGCATCGGTGTGCGCAGTACCCCCGGTGTCGGCAGCTGCTTTACGGTGGAGTTGCCGGTGCGGCAGGCGCAGCCGGTGGTGCTCGAAGCCGCCGCACAGAGTCTGGACCGCCCGGATTTGCGCATGCGCATCCTGTTGGCCGAAGACGAGCCGATCAACCGCCAAGTGGCCAAGCTGATGATCCACAAGGCACTGCCGCAGGTGGTGGTGGACGAGGCCGAAAATGGCTGCAAGGCGGTGGCCATGGCCGCCGAGCGCGATTACGATTTGATCCTGATGGATTTGGTGATGCCAGAGCTGGGCGGCATGGACGCGGCGCGCGAAATCCGCCGTTTGCCGATGCCGCGCGGGGCGGTGCGCATGGTGGCGTTGACCGCACACACCGACCGCGATATCTGGGGACAGTGCCATGGGGCGGGCATGAACGACATCCTGCTCAAGCCTTATGACCGCACCAAACTGTTGTCCACCATCGTGCAGTACACACCCGATCACTGATGGCCATGCTCCTGAAAAAAACCTGTCTTGCGCTGGGCTGTGTGGTGGCTCTGCTGGTTCCCATGTCGGTGCCGGCTGCAGCGCCTGCAGAAGAAGACCCCCTGGCCTCGCTGGTGTGGTGTGATCAACTGGAGCCGTCCGACTCACCCATCGAGCGCGACTGTGTGCAAGGCGCTGGTGCGGCGATTGGCGCCATCGATCCACTTTGGCGCCAGCGCATGCCGGCCAAAGTGCGTTGGATCACGGCGCGCGACGCGCTCAGCAGTTGTGCCCGAGCCGAGGGGCCATACGGCAAGATGATCGATCGCGTGGGAGACCGCGGCTGTGTCTGGTTGTCCGAAGACACCTGCACCATATTGACAGCGGTTTATGTGGCACACGCCGAAATTGGCAATGCCCTGCGCAGCTGCGCGGTGAAATAAAAAAGCGGCCTTCGCAGGCCGCCTTGGGCTGCGAGCGCAAGGCCGCTCAGGCCAGCATATCGCTGTCGCGCGACAGGCCGGCGGTTTGGCTGAAGCCGCCGTCCACATAGGTAATTTCTGCGGTGACACCGGCCGACAGGTCGGACATCATGAAGGCGGCCACATTGCCGACGTCGTCGATCGTCACATTGCGCCGCAGCGGCGCCACGCTGGCCATGGTGCCCAAGAGCTTGCCGAAGTCTTTGATGCCACTGGCAGCCAAGGTTTTGATCGGACCCGCGCTGATGCCGTTGACCCGAATGCCTTTGTGGCCGAGCGATTCGGCCAAGTAGCGCACGCTGGCTTCTAGGCTGGCTTTGGCCAGGCCCATGGTGTTGTAGTTGGGGATGGTGCGCAGCGAACCCAGATAGGTCAGCGTCAGCAGCGCGGCTTTGTCGCTCAAATAGGGCAGGGCGGCTTTGGCCATGGCTGGGAAGCTATAGGCGCTGATGTCGTGAGCGATACGAAAGCTCTCGCGCGACAAGCCGTCCAAAAAGTCGCCGGCAATCGCCTCGCGCGGTGCAAAACCGATGCTGTGCACAAAACCGTCAAAGCTTGGCCAGTGTTGCGACAGGTCGGCAAAGAGTTTTTCAATTTGTGCGTCGTCGCCCACATCACAGTCGAACACCAGCTTGGAGTCGAAATCAGCGGCAAACTCGGTGATGCGGTCTTTGAAACGCTCGCCCACATAACTGAAGGCCAGCTCGGCGCCTTCGCGGTGGCAAGCCCGGGCGATGCCGTAAGCGATAGAGCGGTTGGACAGAACGCCGGTGATCAGCAATTTTTTGCCGGCCAGAAAACCCATGGTCGTGACTCCTGAAAAAAATCCAGCAGAATTGTCGCATGCGGGTACACCGATGGTTTTTCTCAGGCAAGCGCTGCGGCGTGCTTGCCGCCCTCACGCTGTGGCTGGCCTCCCCAGTGTGGGCCGCCCACGGGTATGCGCTGTGGGGCGAGCTGAAATACCCGCCAGACTTTGCCCACTTTGCCTACGTCAATCCCAACGCACCCAAGGGCGGCGAGTTGCGCTTGGTGAGCAACCAGCGCACCTCTACCTTTGACAAGTACAACCCGTTCACCGTGCGTGGCAGCGCGCCAGCGTATGTGTCGGCGTTGATGTTCGACTCTTTGTTGGCTGGCGCCATGGACGAAACCGCGGCAGCCTACGGTTTGTTGGCCGAAGAGGTGTTGGTTGCACCCGACCGGCTCAGCGCCACCTTTTGGCTGCGCCGCGAAGCGCGCTTTCACCATGGCAAGCCGGTGCTGGCCGCCGATGTGAAGCACAGCTTTGACACCTTGGTCGGGCCACATACCGCTCCCGCCTGGAAAACCTTGCTGTCCGATGTGGCTGGTGTGGATGTGTTGGACGAGCACACCGTGCGTTTCCGCTTCAAAGTGCCCAACCGCGAGCTGCCGCTCACCGTGGGCGGCTTGCCGGTGTTCAGCCGCGACTGGGGCGCGGGCAAACCGTTTGACCAAGTGGTGATGGATATCCCGATTGGCAGCGGCCCCTACCGCATTGGTCCGGTGAACTTTGGCAAAGACATCACCTATGTGCGCGACAGCGCTTACTGGGGCCGAGATGTGCCCGTGCGCCGAGGCACGGGCAACTTCGACCGCATCGCCGTCAAAATTTACAAAGACAACACCGCCCGCCTGGAGGGTCTAAAAGCGGCAGAGTTCGATCTCATGCGGTTTTTCTCCGCTGGCGATTGGGCGCGCCGCGTCAATGGCAAGCGCTTTGACAGCGGCGAACTGGTCAGAGGCGAGTTCGAACACCGCCTGCCCTCGGGTTTTCAGAGCTATGTGCTCAACACCCGCCGGCCGCTGCTGCAAGACATCCGGGTGCGTGAGGCCTTGGGTCTGGCCATGGACTACGAGTGGATGAACCGCCAAATGTTCTACAACAGCTACCGCCGTGTGGCGGGCTTGTTTGGCAACACCAGCTGCTCCGCCCAAGGTCTGCCGGGTGCCGCCGAGTTGGCGCTGCTGGAGCGCGATCGTGCGACCTTGCCACCGGCGGTATTCGGCCAGGCCTTTGTGCCGCCGCGCACCGATACCGATGCCAACGGCCTGCGCCACAATCTGCGCCGCGCCCAGGCCTTGTTGGCCGAGGCTGGTTGGTCTTACCGCGATGGCGCCCTGCGCAATGCCCAAGGCCAGGCTTTTGAACTCGAATACCTGGACAGCAACGAAGTGGGCGCCCGCGTGGTGGCCCCATGGCAGCGCAATCTGGCCAAATTGGGCATCCAACTGCGGTTCCGCCCCGTCGACTTCGCCCTTTACCAGCAGCGCCTGCGCAGTTTTGATTACGACGTCATCACACTGGCGTTCCAGGGCACGCACAACCCGGGTGCTGAGTACGCCGATCTGTTTGGCAGCGAGGCGGCGCGCACGCCCGACTCGGGCAATTTCAGCGGCATCGCCTCTCCGGTGGTCGATCGACTCATTGCCGCCATGGTGCAGGCCGATCGGCTGCCCGATTTCCAGGCCGCTTGCCGTGCGCTGGACCGGGTGATCAGCCACAGCCATGTGCTGATTCCCCAGTGGTTTGGCCCGACCCACCGCTTGGCGTACAACGCTTGGCGGCTGGAGCGACCAGCCCAGATGCCGCCTTATGCAGCCGGTGAAGACTGGGCCATTGCCACTTGGTGGGCCAGTGAAAGGAAGCGCTGATGTGGGTCTATGTGTTCAAGCGCCTGCTGCTCATGCTGCCCACGCTGTTTGGGGTGCTGCTGCTGACCTTTGTGGTGATCCAGTTTGTGCCTGGTGGACCAGTGGAGCAGTATTTGGCCGAAGCCAAAGCGGGTCTGGGCGGCGGTGCCGAGGGGGGGATGGCCTACCGGGGTGGGCAGGGCGTGGATGCGCAACGGCTCGAAGACATCAAAGCCCTTTACGGTTTTGACAAACCCGCCAGCGAGCGTTTTTGGCAGATGCTTGGCCAATTTGCCCGTTTTGATCTGGGCACCAGTTTTTTTCAGAACAAGGCGGTGTCGCAACTGATCGCAGAGAAGCTGCCAGTATCAATGTCGTTGGGTCTCTGGACCTTCTTCATCAGCTATGCGGTGGCCATTCCGCTGGGCGTCGCCAAGGCGGTGCGCGCTGGCAGCCGTTTTGACTTGTGGACGACGCTGCTGGTGCTGCTGGGTTACGCCATTCCGGGCTTTGTGCTGGGCGTTGCGCTGCTTGTGATTTTTGGCGGGCAGTTGCAGTGGTTCCCCCTGCGGGGCCTGACCTCACCCGATTGGGAGACCTTAGGCTGGGGTGCCAAGGTGGCCGACTACCTGTGGCACATCACCCTGCCGGTGACCGCCATGGTGCTCGGCAGTTTTGCGGTCACCACCATGCTGACCAAAAACGCCTTTCTGGAAGAAATCCGCAAGCAATATGTGATGACCGCCCGCGCCAAAGGGCTGAGCGATCAGCGGGTGCTTTACCGGCACGTGTTTCGCAATGCGCTCATTCCCATCGTCACTGGTTTTCCCGCCGCCTTCATTGGCGCGTTTTTTACTGGCGCCTTGCTGATTGAGACCCTGTTCTCGCTCGACGGCTTGGGGCTGCTGGCGTATGAGAGTGTGATCCGACGCGACTATCCGGTGGTGCTGGGCACGCTGTACCTGTTCACATTGATCGGGCTGATCACCAAACTGGTGTCGGACCTGTGTTACGTCTGGGTGGACCCCCGTGTCAAGTTTGATTGACCCCCCCGCAGCGGCCGATGGCCGCTTACCCCCCGAGGGGGCGCCGCCAGCGGACGGGCGGAGCCCGATCCGCGGCGGCCTGGCGCTTGGCGCTTCTTCTGCCGAAGCACCTGCTGGGCCTTGGCGGCGGGCTTGGTTGCGGTTTCGGCGCAACCGGCTGGGCTTTGGCAGTTTGCTGCTGTTTGTGGCCCTGGTGGTGCTCAGTTTGGCGGCCGAGTTGGTGTCCAACGACCGGCCGTTGGTGGTGCGCTATGAAGGCCAAACCTATTGGCCGATGTGGAACGACTATCCCGAAACCACTTTTGGGGGCGACTTTAATGCGCCGACCGATTACCTCGACCCCTTCATCGCCGAGCGGCTGGCGGCAGACGGCAATTGGGCGCTCTTTGCACCCAACCGCTACGGCCAAAACACCATCAACTACTTTGCCCAAGCACCCAATCCGGCACCGCCCTCAGCGGACAACTGGCTGGGCACCGACGACCGCGGGCGAGATTTGTTGGCCCAACTGATTTATGGCTTTCGGGTCAGTGTGTTGTTTGCCCTGGCACTCACTGTGATTGGCGTGGTGCTGGGCGTGTTGGCCGGTGCGGTGCAGGGGTATTTTGGCGGCAAGCTCGATCTCGCGGCGCAGCGCTTCATCGAAATCTGGGGCTCTATGCCCGAGCTGTATCTGCTCATCATTTTTTCAGCGGTGCTGGCGCCCAGTGTTGGGCTGCTGCTGGTGCTGCTCAGTTTGTTTGGCTGGATGGGTTTGTCGGACTATGTGCGGGCCGAGTTCTTGCGCAACCGCCAGCTCGACTATGTGCGTGCCTCACGCGCCATGGGCCTGAGCCATTGGCAAATCATTTGGCGCCATGTCCTGCCCAATTCGCTCACCCCGGTGGTCACTTTTTTGCCGTTTCGCATGAGTGCGGCGATTCTGGCGCTGACCTCGCTCGACTTTTTGGGCTTGGGGGTACCGCCTGGCACGCCATCGCTCGGTGAGTTGCTCAGCCAAGGCAAGAACAACATCGACGCCTGGTGGATTTCGCTCTCTACCTTTGGGGTGTTGGTGCTGACGCTGCTGTTGCTGACCTTGATGGGCGACGCTTTGCGCGATGCGCTGGATCCGCGAAAGGCCGATGCATGAACCCGCCTCTGTTGGAGCTGCAGGACCTGCGCGTGGCTTTTGCGGGCCAAGAGGTGGTCAAAGGCGTGAACCTGTGCATGGCTGCGGGAGAGCGGCTGGCGCTGGTGGGCGAGTCCGGCTCGGGCAAAACCGTCTCTGCCTTGTCGCTGCTGCGGCTGATTCCAGAGGCCAGGGTCAGCGGCCGTGCGCTGCTCAATGGCACCAATTTGCTGGGTCTGAGCGAGCACGCCTTGCGTGGTGTGCGCGGCGACGTGGTGTCTGTGGTGTTTCAAGAGCCAATGTCGGCGCTCAACCCCCTGATGACGGTGGGAGACCAGATCGCTGAGGTGCTGCAGCTCAAACGCGGATTGGACCGGCGCAGCGCTTGGGAGCGGGCTGTGCACTGGCTGGCCCAGACCGGCATTGCCGAGCCCGAGCGCCGCGCCCATGCCTACGCCCACCAACTCAGCGGAGGACAACGCCAGCGCGCGGTGATTGCCATGGCCCTGGCCAGCGAGCCCCAGTTGCTGATTGCCGACGAGCCGACCACCGCGCTGGATGTCAGTCTGCGCGGCCAGATACTGGATCTGCTCGACACCCTGCAACGCGCCCACGGCATGGCCGTGCTCCTGATCACCCACGACCTGCCCATGGTGCGGCGCTTTGCCGACCGGGTGGTGATCATGCGCCACGGCGAGGTGGTAGAGCAGGGGGCGGTGGCCGAGGTCTTTGCCGCGCCGCGCCACCCCTACACCCAGACCTTGCTGGCCAGCGCACCGTCGGCGGAGCAATTGGTGCCCTGCAACGCTGCAACGCCGGCGGTGCTGTGCAGTGAGGCTTTGCGGGTGAGCTACCCCGTGCCGCGCCCCGGCATTCGAGGCTGGTTTGGCAAGGACGCTTTTGTGGCCGTACAGGACGCCACCTTGGCTCTCGCCAAGGGGCAGACCCTGGGTGTGGTGGGCGAGTCGGGCTCGGGCAAGTCTTCGCTGGCGCTGGCGATGCTGGGCTTGTTGCCCTCACAAGGAGGGCTGGTGCTCGGCGACGCTGCTGCAGGCCACTGCAGCAAACAGATGGGCCATGTTTGGGCGCAAACACGTGGTTTGGCGGCCACCAGAGCGCTTCGCCGCCGTCTGCAGGTGGTGTTTCAAGACCCGTTTTCCTCGTTATCGCCACGCATGACGGTGGCGCAGTTGGTGGGGGAGGGCCTGCAGGTGCATTTCCCACAACTCAGCGCCCAAGAACGGCTCGATCGGGTGCGCCAGGGTTTGGTGGATGTGGGCTTGTGTGTCGACCGGGATGGCGCCGACGATTGGTTGGCGCGTTACCCGCACCAGTGTTCGGGCGGGCAACGCCAGCGCTTGGCGATTGCGCGTGCATTGATGGTCGAGCCGGAGATTGTGGTGCTCGATGAACCCACCAGCGCCTTGGATGTGACGGTGCAACAACAGGTGTTGCAACTCTTGCAGCGGCTGCAACGCCAGCGTGGTTTGAGCTATGTGCTGATTACCCACGACATCGCTGTGGTGCGGGCCATGTCGCACCGGGTGCTGGTGATGCACCAAGGGCAGGTGGTGGAACAAGGCGCTGCCGACGCCGTGCTCGGCGCGCCACAACACCCCTACACCCAAGCCTTGTTGGCCGCCAGCCAGTGATGACGGCGACACCCCAGACACCGCTGGGGCGCTGTGCTGTGTTACCTTGACATTTGTCAAGCAGCTTTGTTTGCTTTTGTCCTATAACCGCTGTTGCGGTTGCCATTGCCATGAACACCGCAGCCACCACCCCAGACCCCAGCGTGAATCCATCGATTGCACCCACTTCGCCCCTGCGCTGGCTGCGTGCTGGCTGGGCCGACTTGCGCCGTAACCCGGTACCAGGACTTCTGCATGGGGTGGCGCTGACCGCCTTTGGCATGGCGCTGCTGTGGCTCGCCAAAGACCATTTCTGGCTGTTGGCTGGCGCCTTCTCCGGTTTTTTGATCGTCGCGCCGATCTTGGCCACTGGCCTCTACCACGTGAGCCGCGCCTGCAGCACCGGGCGTTGTGCGGGCATGGGTGAAGTGCTGGCGCTGTGGCGCTCTGGCGATGGCCGGCTTGTGACGTTTGGAGTGCTGCTGGCATTGGCGGGCACAGGCTGGGTGTTGACCTCCGCTGGCATGATCACCCTTTGGAGCGAGACGCCCATTCGCAAGCCCATGGATTTTGTACAACATGTGGTGCTCAACCCGCAGGTCGGACTGTTTGAGGCATGGGTCCTGCTCGGTGCCTTGCTCGCTGCGCCAGTGTTTGCGTCGAGTGTGATTGCGCTGCCCATGTTGGTGGACACCAGCGCGCCGGTGAGCATGGCGGTGGCCCAGAGCTGGCGCACCGTTGCCCAATATCCCGGTGTGCTGGCTCTCTGGGCGGTGCTGATTGCCACCCTTGCAGGGCTGGGCATGCTCACCGGCATGCTTGGCCTGATTGTGATTGTTCCCTGGCTGGCGCACGCCAGCTGGCACGCCTACTGCGACCTGGTCCGCCACAACGAACCCACCGAGCAGCCCACTTGAAGCACGGCACCGCCGGTGCCGTCCCCCTATGGAAAACACGATTTTTGGCTACACCGAAGGGCAGATCGCGCAGTTTGGACTGACCTTTGGGGTCGGCGCGTTTATTCTGTACATGTTGTTTATCGTGCTCAATTTGGCGCGAGAATCCAAAGCCGGCAAATTTGGCACCTTTATTTTGTTTCTGGTGTTGTCGCTGGGCATGCTGGGCTTTGTGGCCAAAAATGTGATCCAGTGGGTCTTGGGCATGTGAGTGTGGTGCCCATTGTTTGCGGAAAAAGACCAAAAACAGGTTAGAATGCGAGCTTCACGACCAAATGGGCGGGTATTTACCGGCCCATTTTTTTTGGCCGAACCACATTCATGAGCTGGCAAGACACTGTCGCAAACACCGTTACCGGACTGGGTTTTGATCTGGTCGATCTGGAGAGATCTGCCGGCGGGCTGCTGCGTGTCACCATCGACTGGCCTTGGCAGAGCGGCCAGACCGAAGAGCGGTTTATCACGGTCGAAGATTGCGAGCGTGTCACCCGCCAGTTGCAGTACTTGCTTGAGGTGGAGGCAGTGGACTACCGCCGGCTTGAAGTGGGCTCGCCAGGTATTGATCGGCCGCTGCGCAACGACACCGACTTTGAGCGCTTTGCTGGCCAGGTGGTCGACCTTGTGCTGCGTGCGCCGATTGGCGCCACCGACGGCGCTGTCGCGGCCAACCGCAAAAAATTCCGCGGCACGCTCGAACGTGCCGAAGACGGCGTGCGCTGGCAGATTGTTTGGAGCGACGAGCCTGTGCCCAAACCTGGTCAGCGGGTCAGCAAAAAGCGCCTGCCGGCGCCGCTGCAGGCGCTGGCGTTTGATTGGAGTGAGCTGCAGTCGGCCCGGCTTGCGCCACTCGTGAGTTTTAAGGGGCGACGGACCGCTGCTGCGGACGACGCGACCAGCAACTGATTGTGTGAAAAAAAATGGCGCGGGCCGCAGGCTCGGCGTCGGAAAGGTGGAATCCAAGATGAACCGCGAAATGCTGATGCTGATCGATGCGATCTCCCGCGAGAAGAACGTGGAGCGCGATGTCGTGCTGGGTGCGGTGGAGCAGGCCCTCGCGTCTGCGACCAAAAAGCTCTACAAGGGCGAGGTCGATATCCGGGTGGCCATCAACCCCGACACCGGGGCCTATGAAACCTTTCGCCGCTGGCTGGTGGTGCCCGACTCTGCTGGGCTGCAAAACCCCGATGCCGAAGAGCTGTTCAGCGACGCCAAAGAAGACCTCGGCGACATCGAGGAAGGCGATTACATCGAGAAGCAGGTCGAGAGCGTGCCGATTGGCCGCATCGGCGCCATGGCCGCCAAGCAAGTGATCTTGCAAAAAATCCGCGACGCCGAGCGCGAAATGCTGCTCAACGACTTCATGAGCCGTGGCGACAAGATTTTTGTCGGCACCGTCAAGCGCATGGACAAAGGCGATCTGATTGTGGAGAGCGGCCGAGTGGAAGGCCGGCTCAAGCGCAACGAGATGATCCCGAAGGAAAACTTCCGCACCGGTGACCGGGTGCGCGCGCTCATCACCGAAGTGGATCTGACCTTGCGTGGCGCACCGATTTTGCTGTCGCGCTCGGCCCCCGGCTTCATGATTGAGCTGTTCCGCCAAGAAGTGCCTGAAATTGAACAGGGCCTGTTGGAGATCAAAACCTGCGCCCGCGACCCCGGTTCGCGCGCCAAGATCGCGGTGCTCTCGCACGACCGCCGCATCGACCCCATCGGTACGTGTGTTGGCGTGCGCGGTTCTCGCGTCAACGCCGTCACCACCGAGCTGGCCGGTGAGCGGGTGGACATTGTGCTCTGGAGCGAAGACCCCGCCCAGTTTGTGATTGGTGCCCTGGCCCCGGCCAACGTGGTGTCGATTGTGGTGGACGAAGAGCGCCACGCCATGGATGTGGTGGTGGACGAAGAAA
Organism: uncultured Hydrogenophaga sp.; assembly: GCA_964650505.1. GTDB lineage: Bacteria > Pseudomonadota > Gammaproteobacteria > Burkholderiales > Burkholderiaceae_C > Hydrogenophaga. Next base: position 106,536 of record CAZYUD010000009.1, on the reverse strand, counting down.
ACCTCGCTATCGCCATCGGTCGCGGCGGCCAAAACGTGCGTTTGGCCTCTGATTTGACCGGCTGGCGCATCAACATCATGACCGCCGACGAGTCGGCCCAAAAGCAGGCCGAGGAAGCCGATGGCATCCGCAAGCTGTTCATGGCCAAGCTCGATGTGGACCAAGAAATCGCCGACATCCTGATCGAAGAAGGTTTCGCCAGCCTGGAAGAGGTGGCTTATGTGCCGCTGCAGGAAATGCTGGAGATCGAGGCCTTCGACGAAGACACCGTCAACGAATTGCGCGCCCGCGCCAAAGACGCTTTGCTGACGATGGAAATCGCCCGCGAAGAAAGTGTCGAAGAGGTATCGCAGGATTTGCGCGACCTCGACGGCGTGACGCCCGAGCTGATCGCCAAGCTCGCCGATGGCGGCGTGCACACCCGTGACGATTTGGCCGACCTGGCCACCGACGAATTGTGTGAGATCACCGGTCAGTCTGATGAAGACGCGACCGCGCTGATCATGAAGGCGCGCGCCCACTGGTTCTCCGGTGATGAAGCCGCAGCCCATTGAGACCGGAGGACCCACGCGGAACACCCATGACAAGTACGACAGTCGCTGAATTCGCCTCCGAGCTCAACAAGCCCGCCTCTTTGTTGCTGGAACAGCTCGCCGCTGCCGGTGTGCCCAAGTCGGCCGCCGGCGACGCCTTGTCCGAAGCAGACAAACAAAAGCTGCTGAGCCATCTCAAAGCCAGCCACGGCACCGCATCGCCCGAGCGCAAAAAAATCACCCTGACCAAAAAATCGACCACCGAGATCAAGCAGGCCGACGCCACTGGCCGGGCCCGCACGATCCAGGTCGAGGTGCGCAAAAAGCGCACCTTTATTCAGCGCGACGACGAGCCCGTCGTGGCGCCGCCACCTGAGCCAGCCGAGTCCGTGCCCGCCGAGCCAGTGATCGATCAGGCCGAGCTGGCCCGGCGCGAGGAAGAGGCTCGCCGACAGGCCGAGCTGCTGCGCCGCCAAGAAGAAGAACTGGCGGCCAAGCGGGCCCAGCGCGAGGCCGAAGAGGCACGCGCCGCGGAAGCGGCCGAGGCCGCCCGCCAGCAGGCGCAAGCCGCAGCCGCAGAAGCGGCACAAGCGGCCAAGGCCAGCGAGGCCGCCCACCAGGTTGTCGACGCCCAAGCGCAGGCTGTGCAAGAGCAAGCACAGGCCAAAGAGGCCAAGGCCAAGGCGGATGCCCAGGCTGCGCTAGAAACTCAAAAAGCCAACCGCGAAGCCGAAGCACAGCGCGCCAAGGACCTGGAAGAACGCCGCCGCAAAGCGGAGGCAGAAGCCGCAAGCATCCGCGCCATGATGGCTGCGCCCACCAAAACGCTGGTGGCCAAAAAGCCAGAGCCGCCCAAGCCGGCGGCGCCGATCAAAGGCACCTTGCACAAGCCAGCTGGTACGCCTGCGCCGGGCACCCGCGCGGCTGCCGCCACCCCGAGTGTGGGCGGCAAGAAAGAAGTGAAATCCGAAGCGCTGTCGTCCACATGGAAAGACGACAACGCCAAGAAAAAGGAAATCAAAACCCGTGGCGACACCTCGGCAGGCCGCTCCAATTGGCGAAGCGGCCCCAAAGGCAAACGCAACGACCGCGACAGCCGCGACGCCCAAAACGGTTTTGTGGCGCCGTCCGAAAACAAGGTGCTGGAAATCCACGTGCCTGAAACCATCACCGTGGCCGAGTTGGCCCACAAGATGGCGGTCAAGTCGTCCGAGGTCATCAAACAGCTGATGAAACTCGGCCAGATGGTCACCATCAACCAGCCGCTGGACCAAGACACTGCCATGATCGTGGTGGAAGAAATGGGCCACCAAGCCATCCAGGCCGCGCTGGACGATCCGGAGGCATTCACCGAAGAAGAAGTGCAAGGCCAACAGGCCGAGGCGCTGTCGCGCGCGCCTGTGGTCACCGTCATGGGCCACGTCGACCACGGCAAAACCTCGTTGTTGGACTACATCCGCCGCGCCAAAGTGGCGGCGGGCGAAGCCGGCGGCATCACCCAGCACATTGGTGCTTACCACGTGGACACCCCGCGCGGCATGGTGACCTTCTTGGATACTCCGGGCCACGAGGCGTTCACTGCCATGCGGGCGCGAGGCGCCCAAGCCACCGACATCGTGATCTTGGTCTGTGCGGCCGACGACGGTGTCATGCCGCAAACCAAAGAGGCCATCAAACACGCCAAAGCGGCGGGTGTGCCTATCGTGGTGGCCATGACCAAGGCCGACAAGCCCGACGCCAACATCGAGCGCGTCAAGTCCGAGCTGGTGGGTGAAGAAGTGGTGCCCGAAGAGTTTGGCGGCGATTCGCCCTTTGTGGCGGTGTCATCCAAAACCGGTATGGGCATTGATGCTCTGCTTGAACAGGTGCTGTTGCAGGCCGAAGTGCTGGAACTCAAGGCCCCGGTGGAGGCCATGGCCAAAGGCCTGGTGATCGAAGCGCGTCTGGACAAAGGCCGTGGCTCGGTGGCAACCGTGCTGGTGCAGTCGGGCACCTTGAAGGTCGGTGATGTGGTGTTGGCTGGCCAGACCTCTGGCCGTGTGCGCGCCATGCTCGACGAAAACGGCAAACCCATCAAAGAAGCCGGTCCCTCCATTCCGGTGGAAATCCAGGGTCTGGCCGAAGTGCCGCACGCCGGCGACGACTTCATGGTCATGGCCGACGAGCGCCGCGCCCGCGAAATCGCCACCTACCGCGCTGGCAAGTTCCGCAACACCAAGCTGGCCAAGCAACAAGCCGCCAAGCTGGAAAGCATGTTCGCCGACATCTCCGCTGGCGAAGTCAAGACCCTGCCCATCATCCTCAAGGCCGATGTGCAAGGTTCGCAAGAAGCGCTGGCGGCGTCGCTGCTCAAACTGTCGACCGAAGAGGTGCGCGTGCAGCTCGTGTACGCCGGTGTGGGCGGCATCAGCGAATCCGATGTGAACTTGGCCATCGCGTCCAAGGCCTTGGTGATTGGCTTTAACGTGCGCGCCGACGCTGGCGCGCGCAAGCTGGCCGAGGGCAACGACATCGACCTGCGTTACTACAACATCATTTACGACGCGGTCGACGAGCTCAAGGCCGCCATGTCGGGCATGTTGGCACCAGAGAAGCGCGAAGAGAACATCGGCACCGCCGAGATCCGCACCGTGTTTGTGGCGTCGAAGATCGGCACCGTGGCCGGTTGCATGATCACCAATGGCATGGTCACCCGCAGCTCGCACTTCCGCCTGCTGCGCGAGAACGTGGTGGTCTACACCGGCGAAATCGACAGCCTCAAGCGCCTCAAAGACGATGTCAAAGAAGTCAAAGAAGGCTTCGAGTGCGGTATCAAGCTCAAGAACTACAACGACATCAAAGAAGGTGATCAGCTGGAGTTCTTCGAGATCAAGGAAGTGGCGCGCACGCTGTGAACGGCAAAGGACCTTGGGTGAACAAGTTGTGGCGTGAATGGCGCGGAACCCTTGGGTTCATTGCGCTGATGTTCGTGTTCCGATCGGCGGTGGCCGATTGGAACTACGTGCCATCGTCTTCCATGAACCCCACCTTGGTGGCGGGCGACCGTGTGCTGGTCAACAAACTGGCCTACAGCGGACGTGTGCCATTCACCACGCTGCATGTCACTCGCTGGTCGTTGCCTGCTCGCGGGGATGTGATCACATTCGATTCGCCAGTTGATGGCGTCAATCTCATCAAGCGGGTGGTGGCTGTTGCTGGTGACCGTGTGTCGATGCAAGACAACCGCTTGGTCATCAATGGCACGCCTGCCTCGCGCAGCTTGGTCGGTGGTCGCGCCGTGCCCAGCGAAGCGGGAGATCTCCACCTAGAGGTCTGGAGCGAGCGCTTGCCCGGCGCTGAATACGCCCATCATGTGGCTCGCTGGCCTGATCGTAACGTCTACACAGAGTTCTCCGATGTGCTTGTGCCAGCGGGACATGTTCTGGTGCTGGGCGACTCGCGCGACAACAGTGTCGACTCTCGTTTTATTGGCATGATTTCTGTGGAGCGCATCACCGGCAGAGCCGAGCGGGTGGTGATGTCACACGACGCAGAGCGTTTCTGGCTGCCTCGCGCCCAACGTTGGTGGCAGCCGCTGCACGAGCAGGAGCTATAAGCCCATGCCCCGCAAAGCTTCTTCTGTCCCCAACCGCGGTTACCGCGTGGCCGACCAGATCCAGCGCGATCTGTCGGAGTTGATCGCGCGTGAACTCAAAGACCCGCGCGTGGGCATGGTGACGATCAACGCGGTTGAGATCACGCCCGATTACGCCCATGCCAAGGTGTTCTTCAGTTTGCTCACCGGCAATCCAGATGAAGCGGTGCAAGGCTTGAACGCAGCGGCAGGTTTTTTGCGCAACGGCTTGTTCAAGCGCCTGCACATCCACACCGTGCCGACGCTGCACTTTGTGTTCGACCGCACGGTCGAGCGGGCCGCCGACATGAACGCCTTGATCGCCAAAGCGGTCGCTTCGCGCTCCAAAGACGAGGACTGACGTGACGGCTGCTCCTCGTACACGGGTGCAGCGTCGCCCCGTGCATGGGGTGTTGCTGCTCGACAAACCGCTGGGTCTCTCCAGCAACCAGGCGTTGCAAAAGGCCAAGTGGTTGCTGCGCGCCGAAAAAGCCGGTCACACCGGCACCTTGGACCCACTGGCGAGCGGTGTGTTGCCGCTGTGTTTTGGCGCGGCCACCAAGTTCAGCCAGCTGCATCTGGACGCCGACAAGACCTACGAGACCGTGGTGCGCCTGGGCGTCAAAACGCGCACGGCCGACGCCGAGGGCGAGGTGCTGGAGCGCCGCCCAGTGAGCTGCAGCATCGGTCAGGTGGTGGAAGTGTTGGACCGCTTCACCGGCCCCATCAGCCAAGTGCCGCCGATGCACAGCGCGCTGAAAAAGGACGGCAAGGCGCTCTACGAATACGCCCGCGATGGCCAAGAGGTGGAGCGTGCGCCTCGCGAGGTCACGATCCACGATTTGGAACTGCTCGACATGCGCCTCGATGGCGACGAGCCGCAGCTGCATCTCAAAGTCACCTGCAGCAAGGGCACTTACATCCGCACATTGGGCGAAGACATTGGCGAAGCGCTGGGCTGCGGCGGGCATTTGAGCCTGTTGCGCCGCATTGCCACCGGGCCGTTTGGGCAGGAGCAGTGCATCAGCCTCGAGTCGCTCGAAGCACTGAGCGAAGACGAGCGTCTCAAAGCGCTGCGTCCGGTGCAAAGCTTGTTGCCCGATCACACGCCTGTCGTGTTGGACGAGCAAGATGCCGGGCGATTCTTGAGCGGCATGCGCCGACGCGGCCCCTGGCCCGACAAGCCCAAGGTAGCGGTGTTTGGGCCCGACCAACACTTTTTGGGCGCCGCCCATGTGTGCGCTGGTGAATTGATTCCCAGCCGCCTGCTGAGCCCCAGCGACATCCAACAGATTCACATTTCCCTTCACGAGAGCATTTCATGAGCAAACCCATTCGCAACATCGCCATCATCGCGCACGTTGACCACGGCAAAACCACCATGGTCGACCAGCTGCTGCGCCAGTCGGGCACCTTCGCCGACCACGAAAAGGTGGTCGACACCGTGATGGACAACAACGCGATTGAACGCGAACGCGGCATCACCATCCTGGCCAAGAACTGCGCGGTGAGCTGGGAAGGCACCCACATCAACATCGTCGACACCCCCGGCCACGCGGACTTCGGCGGTGAGGTCGAGCGCGCGCTGTCCATGGTCGACGGTGTGGTGCTGCTGATCGACGCCCAAGAAGGCCCGATGCCCCAAACTCGCTTTGTGACCAAAAAGGCGCTGGCCCTGGGCTTGAAGCCGATCGTGGTGGTCAACAAGGTGGACAAACCCGGTGCCAATTGCGACAAGGTGATCAACGCCGCTTTTGACCTGTTCGACAAGCTCGGCGCCACCGATGAGCAACTGGATTTCCCGGTGGTGTACGCCTCGGGCATCAACGGCTGGACCTCGTTGGAAGAGGGCGCTCCCGGTGAGCAGTGGGGTCCTGACATGTCGGCCCTGTTCAACACCGTGCTCAAGCACGTGCCGCCCAACAGCGGCGACGCCACCGCCCCGCTGCAGCTGCAGATTTCGGCGCTGGACTTCTCGACCTTTGTCGGCCGCATTGGCGTGGGCCGCATCAGCCAAGGCACCATCAAGCCCAGCATGGACGTGCTGGTGATGGAAGGACCCGATGGCAACACCATCAAAGGCCGCATCAACCAAGTGCTGACCTTCCAGGGCTTGGACCGCGTGCAGGTGACCGAAGCCGGCCCAGGCGACATCGTGTTGATCAACGGCATTGCCGACATCGGCATCGGCGTGACCGTGACCGATCCGGCCAACCCCACGCCCTTGCCCATGCTCAAGGTTGACGAGCCGACCCTGACCATGAACTTCTGCGTCAACACCTCGCCGCTGGCCGGCCGCGAAGGCAAGTTTGTGACCAGCCGCCAGATCTGGGACCGTCTGCAAAAAGAACTGCAGCACAACGTGGCGCTGCGGGTGCGTGAGACCGACGAAGACGGCATTTTTGAAGTGGCCGGTCGCGGTGAACTGCACCTGACCATTCTGTTGGAGAACATGCGCCGCGAAGGTTATGAACTGGCCGTGTCCAAGCCGCGCGTGTTGTTCAAGGATGTCGATGGCGTGAAACACGAGCCGATCGAACTGGTGACCGCCGATATCGAAGAAACCCACCAAGGCGGTGTGATGCAGGCCCTGGGCGAGCGCAAGGGCGAGTTGGTGAACATGGAACCGGACGGTCGCGGCCGTGTGCGTTTGGAATACCGCATTCCAGCGCGTGGCCTGATCGGTTTCTCGAACGAATTCCTGAACCTGACCCGTGGCTCGGGCCTGATCTCCAACATCTTTGACGGCTATGAGCCGCACAAAGGCGACATCGCCAGCCGCAAGAACGGTGTGCTGATTTCGATGGACGACGGCGAAATCTTCACCTACGCCCTGGGCAAGCTCGACGACCGTGGCCGCATGTTTGTGAAGGCCGGCGACCCGGTCTACGAGGGCATGATTGTGGGCATCCACAACCGCGACAACGATCTGGTGGTCAACGCCACCCGCACCAAGCAGCTGACCAACTTCCGTGTCAGCGGCAAGGAAGACGCGATCAAGATCACGCCCCCGATTGAGCTCACGCTGGAATACGGTGTGGAATTCATCGAGGACGACGAACTGGTCGAAATCACGCCCAAGAGCATTCGCCTGCGCAAGCGCTTCCTGAAAGAGCACGACCGCAAGCGCGCCGGCAAATAAGCCTGCACGATGACCGCACTGCGCCTGAGTCACACCCAAGCCCTGTGGGGCATGGTGTTGGCGCCATTCATGTGGTCCACCGCCGGTGTGGTCACGCGCCAGCTGGAGAGCGCTGAGCGCTTTGAGGTGACGTTTTGGCGCAGCTTGTTTGCGGGCATGGCGCTGGTGCTTCTGTTGCCGCTGCTGCGCTGGTGGGACGGCAGCGCAACCGCGATGCCACCCCACACGCCGTGGTGGACACGCTGGTGGGGCATCAGCGCGGGTTCGCGGTCGTTCTGGCTATCGGGCGCGTGTTGGTCGGTGATGTTCACCGCGTTTATGGTGGCGCTCACTATGACCAGTGTGGCCCATGTGCTGGTGCTGTTGGCCATTGGCCCGCTGTTGACTGCCGTGTTGGGGCGGGTGGTGTTGCACCAGCGGCTGCCCACGCGCACTTGGGTGGCAGTGGGTGTGGCGGTGCTGGGCATCGTCTACATGTTTGGCAGCCAGTGGCTCGACGCCATGGCCGACCCCCAGATCAACAGCGCCCAGTTGTTGCTGGGCACTGGCATTGCGCTGTTGGTGCCCTTGGCGGGTGCCATCAACTGGATTGTGGTGCAGCGCAGCCAACAACAAGGGCAAACCATCGATCTGGTGCCAGCGGTCATGGTCGGCGGTTTGCTGTCGGCGCTGGCCACCGCACCGGCATCGGCGCCGTTTCAGGCCAGCGCCAGCGATGTGGCCTGGCTGGGATTTTTGGGCGTGTTTCAGCTCGCCATGCCCTGCGCCTTGAGTGTGTTGTGCGCCAAAGTGCTCAAGGCGGCCGAGGTGTCGCTGCTGGCCCAGTTGGAGGTGCTGTTTGGCATCGGCCTGACCTGGGCGCTGGCCGGTGAAGAGCCTGCCCGCCAAGTGCTGCAGGGCGGGGCAGTGGTGATGACCGCCTTGATCGCCAACGAGTGGCTGGGCTGGCATGATCGGCGCGGCACCCCTCGCATCCAAACCCTCAGCGCGCACCAGCAAGGAGACTGAACATGAGCACCACGGCTTCCAGTGAATGGATGGTTTCGGAGCTTCGCGGCCGTGTGGGCTGCATCACCCTGAACCGCCCCAAAGCGCTCAACGCCTTGTCGCTCCACATGGTGCGCGCCCTGACCGACGCTTTGCTGCGCTGGCAAGACGACTCCAATGTGCTGGCGGTGGTGGTGCGCGGTATGGGCAAAGAAGGGCCGTTTGGCGCCTTTTGTGCCGGCGGGGATATCCGCTTCTTTCACCAAGCGGCCCTGGCGGGCGACCCCGCGCTGGAAGATTTTTTCACCGAGGAATACGCGCTCAACCACCTGATCCACACCTACAGCAAGCCCTACATCGCGCTGATGGACGGCATTGTGATGGGCGGAGGCATGGGCATCAGCCAAGGTGCGAGCCTGCGGCTGGCGACCGAGCGCACGCTGATGGCCATGCCGGAGACGAATATTGGTTTGTTCCCAGACGTGGGCGGTGGCTATTTCCTGAGCCGCACCGCTGGGCGATTGGGGGAGTACTTGGCCTTGACCGGCCGCGTGCTCAAAGGTGCGGAAGCGCTGATGGCGGGGCTGGCGGATGGCTTTGTGGACAGTGCTCGCTTGGTCAGACTGTGGGAATCGCTGGGCGAGACACCGTTTGAAAGCGCCGAAGCGGTGCAGCGCTGGTGCCAGACCTTTGCCAGCGCGCCGGAGCTGCCACGCCACCCCTGGCCCAGCGCCGAGGTGGACGCCGCATTCGCGCTGCCCACCGTGGCCGACATCCTGGCCCACCTCGAAGCCGCCGACAGCGCCTGGGCCAAAGACACCGCCGCCACATTGCGCCAGCGCTCGCCGCTGATGCTGCACGTGGTGCTGGAGCAAGTGCGCCGCGCGCGCGGCATGGGCCTGGCCGACGATTTGCGCATGGAACGCGATTTGGTGCGCCATTGCTTTCACACCCGGCATTTGCAGTGCACGGGTGCCAGCAGCGAAACGGTGGAGGGCATCCGCGCCTTGGCAGTAGACAAAGACCACACGCCGCGCTGGTCACCGCAGCGGGTGGAGGACGTGGCCCCCGAGCACTGGCAGCCGTTTTTTGTGTCGCCGTGGCCGGCGCACGCCCACCCCTTGCGCCATTTGGGCGAATGAGGCTGCGCGCCCTTGGGGCGTTCAGCGGTTGCGGCTTTTCAGGGCGCGCTCCACTTCGCGTTTGCCCTCGCGGTCTTTGATGGTGTCGCGCTTGTCGTGTTCGGCCTTGCCCTTGGCCAAGCCAATTTCACATTTCACCTTGCCGTTTTTCCAGTGCAGGTTCAGCGGCACCAGGGTGTGGCCTTTTTGCTCGACCTTGCCCACCAAGCGGCGAATCTCTTCCTTGTGCAGCAACAGCTTTTTGGTGCGCGCGGCATCCGCGCTCATGTGGGTGGAGGTGGTGCGGATCGGGTTGATCTGGCAGCCCAGCAAAAACAACTCGCCCTCGCGGATCACCACATAACCGTCGGTGATCTGCACCTTGCCTTCGCGCAGGGCCTTGACCTCCCAGCCTTGCAGCACCATGCCGGCCTCGTGCCGCTCTTCAATGTGGTAGTTGAAGAACGCCTTTTTGTGCTCAGCGATGCGGCTGTTGCCAGCGGGAGCGCCTTTGGATTTTTTGTCGGAGGTGGCCATGGTGGGTGCAAAAGGAGCGGGCCGTTGGTGGCCTGCGGGCACGGCCTACAATGCGCTCGCGCGGATCTTGGCTGTACAAGTGAGGCGTCGATTGTATGAAAACGATTCACAAATCCGTTTTGCTCACCCACAGCGCCGCTGAGATGTTTGCGCTGGTGACCGACGTCGCCCGGTATCCCGAGTTTTTGCCCTGGTGCAGCGAAAGCGCTGTGATCGAGCAGACCGAGGCTGGCATGCTGGCGCGGGTGGGCATGTCTCTGGGCGGCTTGCGCCAAAGCTTCACCACCCGCAACCAGCACGAGGCCGACAGCGCGGTGCACATGCACCTGGTGGACGGCCCGTTTTCCATGCTCGAAGGCACTTGGCGTTTTGTGCCGCTGGGCGACGGCAGCATCAAAGCCTGCAAAGTGGAATTTGTGCTGCGCTACGCGTTTTCCAGCCAAACCCTGGCCGCCTTGGTCGGTCCGGTGTTTGACAAGATTGCCGGCTCGTTGGTGGACGCTTTTGTCAAACGCGCGGACCAAGTCTATGGCCGATGAACGCGGGCTGATCGCCATCACGGTGTGCCACTCGCCCAGTGCTCGGCAGGTGGTGGAGACCCCACACCGTGTGCGCGCCGGCACCACTGTGGGGCAGTGGTGCACCGATCAGGCCGCACCCACGCCCGATGCGGTGCTGGCTTTGTGGGGTCGCCCTGCCGATCCGGAACAGCTGCTGCGAGAGGGCGATCGCTTGGAGTGGTTGCGCCCGCTCAAGGTCGACCCCAAAGTGGCGCGGCGCGAGCGCTTCAAAGGGCAGGGCGCCAAAACTGCTGGGCTGTTTGCCAGCCGTCGCCCGGGCGCCAAGCCCGGTTACTGAGCTTTAGCCGGGCGCGCAGTCGCTGCGGACAATGGCCTCCAGCCGCTGCCGTTCGGCGGCAATGGCTTTTTCGTCCATAAATTCGCGTTCGCCTTTGTCGTTGACGGTGGCGATCCGCATGCCGGAATTGACCGTGATCAGAGAGCGCCGCGCCCGCTGGCAATTGTCGGCGCGCTCGGCAGCAATGCGGGCTTCTTCGGCCTTGGCTTTTTTTTGCAACTCGGCCTCGGCCTTGAGGTTGGCTTCTGGCCGCTGGACAGCGGCGTTGCGTGGGGCGGGGCTCGCGGCGGCGGGCTCCACCGTGGCGGCCGGTGCCATGGGGCGTCCGGACTTGGGGCGGCTCACGATTGCCGAATCGGGCACCGAGGGCGGCGGAGGTTGATCGCTGAACACCCGGCTCCCGGAGGCGTCGCGCCACTGCCATTGGGCTTGGGCGGTGGGCCACAGCGCCATGGCCAATCCCAGCGACAGCAGCATGTGGCGCAGAGCGCGGCAAAGGAACACGGTGTTCATGGCCACCGAGTGTAATGCGCTGCCCCACCGCGGCGAAGCGGCGACAGCAGGGAGCTGTGGGGCAGCAGCTACAATCGGTTTTTTGGAGTTTTCCCCATGCGCCTCCTTGGCAAAGCGCTCACTTTTGACGACGTCCTGCTCGTCCCCGCTTACTCCCAAGTCCTGCCCAAGGACACGTCGCTTGCGACGCAATTCACCCGCAACATCCGCCTGAATCTGCCGCTTGTGTCCGCGGCCATGGACACGGTGACCGAGGCGCGCTTGGCGATTGCCATCGCACAAGAAGGCGGCATCGGCATCGTTCACAAAAACCTCACCGCGCAAGAGCAAGCCGCTCAGGTGGCCAAGGTCAAGCGTTACGAATCGGGTGTGCTGCGCGACCCGGTGGTCATCACCCCCACGGCCACCGTACGCCAGGTCATGGCGCTGTCTGACGAGCTGGGCGTCTCGGGATTCCCGGTGGTGGACGGCGGCAAGGTGGTCGGCATCGTGACCGGCCGCGACCTGCGCTTTGAAACCCGCTACGAACAAGCGGTCAGCGAGATCATGACGCCGCGCGAGCGCCTGATCACCGTGCCCGAAGGCACCACGCCCGAGCAGGCCAAGGCGCTGCTCAACAAACACAAGCTCGAACGCCTGCTGGTGGTCAACGAGGCCTTTGAACTCAAGGGCCTGATCACCGTCAAGGACATCACCAAACAGCTGAACTTTCCCAACGCCGCACGCGACGCCGCTGGCCGCCTGCGCGTGGGCGCCGCGGTGGGTGTGGGCGAAGGCACCGAAGAGCGCGTCGAAGCCCTGGCCAAGGCCGGTGTCGACGCCATCGTGGTCGACACCGCGCATGGCCACAGCAAGGGCGTGATCGAGCGCGTGCGCTGGGTCAAGCAAAACTACCCGCACATCGAGGTCATTGGCGGCAACATCGCCACCGGCGCGGCCGCGCTGGCCTTGGTGGAAGCCGGCGCCGACGCGGTCAAGGTCGGCATTGGCCCGGGCTCGATCTGCACCACCCGCATCGTGGCCGGTGTGGGCGTGCCACAAATCATGGCGGTGGACAGCGTGGCCACCGCGCTCAAGGGCACCGGTGTGCCGCTGATCGCCGATGGCGGCATCCGCTACAGCGGCGACATCGCCAAAGCCATCGCCGCCGGCGCGGGCACCGTGATGATGGGCGGCATGTTCGCCGGCACCGAAGAAGCGCCGGGCGAAATCGTGCTGTTCCAGGGCCGCAGCTACAAGAGCTACCGCGGCATGGGCAGCATCGGCGCCATGCAGCAAGGCAGCGCCGACCGCTACTTCCAGGAGTCCAGCACCGGCAACCCCAACGCCGACAAGCTGGTGCCCGAAGGCATCGAAGGCCGTGTGCCCTACAAAGGTTCTGTCGTGGCCATCATCTACCAAATGGCCGGCGGCCTGCGCGCCAGCATGGGCTACTGCGGCTGCGCGACGATTGCCGAAATGCACGACAAGGCCGAGTTCGTCGAGATCACCGCCGCCGGCATCCGCGAAAGCCATGTGCATGACGTGCAGATCACGAAGGAAGCGCCGAACTACAGAGCGGATTAGATAACGCCCCCCGCGCCGCCTGCGGCGTCACCCCCTGAGGGGGGCGGCACCGGCGGCCCGGCCAAGCCGGTTCCGCGGTGCCCTTGACTGGCGCTACTTCGTTTTTGGGCTGTGGTTTGCTTTCACCGCTCTTTTTTTGATTGCTGTTACTCGCCATGTCCCACCAAAAAATTCTGATTCTCGATTTCGGTTCTCAAGTCACCCAGCTGATCGCGCGGCGTGTGCGCGAAGCGCATGTGTACTGCGAGGTGCACCCCTGCGATGTGAGCAGCGACTGGGTACGCGCCTTTGCGGCGGATGGCCAGCTCAAGGGCATCATCCTGTCGGGCTCGCATGCCAGCGTCTACGAGGTGGACGACAAGGCGCCCGACGCTGTGTTCGAACTCGGCGTGCCGGTGCTGGGCATTTGCTACGGCATGCAGACCATGGCCAACCAGCTGGGCGGCAAGGTCGAGGCGGGCACCACCCGCGAATTCGGCTACGCCGAGGTGCGCGCCCACGGCCACACCGAACTGTTCAAGGGCATCGAGGACTTTTCCACCACGGACGGCCACGGCATGCTCAAGGTCTGGATGAGCCATGGCGACAAAGTCACCGAGCTGCCCGCAGGTTTTAAGGTCATGGCCAGCACCCCCAGCTGCCCGATCGCCGGCATGGCGGACGAGGCGCGCCGCTTTTACGCCGTGCAGTTCCACCCCGAAGTCACCCACACGGTGCAGGGCAGAGCGATCTTGGAGCGCTTTGTGCTGGGCATCTGCGGCACCAAGCCCGACTGGATCATGGGCAACTACATTGAAGAAGCGGTGGCCAAGATCCGCGAGCAGGTCGGTGACGAAGAGGTGATCCTCGGCTTGTCTGGCGGCGTCGATTCGTCCGTGGCTGCCGCGCTGATCCACCGCGCGATTGGTGACCAGCTGACTTGCGTGTTCGTCGACCACGGCCTGTTGCGCCTGAACGAGGGTGACATGGTCATGGAGATGTTCGAAGGCCGCCTGCATGCCAAGGTGGTGCGCGTGGACGCCAGCGAGTTGTTCCTAGGCAAACTGGCCGGCGTGAGCGAGCCTGAGCAGAAGCGCAAGATCATCGGTGGCTTGTTCGTCGACGTCTTCAAGGCCGAGGCCGCCAAACTAAAAGCTGCAGGCGATGGGACGAAGGGAGCGACCTTCCTCGCCCAAGGCACGATTTACCCCGACGTGATCGAGTCCGGCGGCGCCAAGAGCAAGAAGGCCGTGACCATCAAGAGCCACCACAACGTGGGCGGCCTGCCCGAGCAACTGGGCCTGAAACTGCTGGAGCCGCTGCGCGACCTGTTCAAGGACGAGGTGCGCGAACTCGGCGTGGCCCTGGGCCTGCCGCGCGACATGGTCTACCGCCACCCCTTCCCGGGGCCAGGCCTGGGCGTGCGCATCCTGGGTGAAGTGAAGAAAGAATACGCCGACCTGCTGCGCCGCGCCGACGCCATCTTCATCGAAGAGCTGCGCAACACCATCGACAGCCACAGCGGCAAGAGCTGGTACGACCTGACCAGCCAGGCCTTCACCGTCTTCCTGCCGGTGAAAAGCGTGGGTGTGATGGGCGACGGCCGCACCTACGACTATGTGGTGGCCCTGCGCGCGGTGCAGACCAGCGACTTCATGACCGCTGATTGGGCCGAGCTGCCGTATGCGCTGCTCAAGAAGGTGTCAGGCCGCATCATCAACGAGGTGCGTGGCATCAACCGGGTGACCTACGACGTCTCCAGCAAGCCACCGGCCACCATTGAGTGGGAGTGATCCGGTTTACAGTCGCCTCCTCATCAACTGGAGACGAACATGATCGGATACACCTGTGTGGGCACCAACGACTTGGAAAAGGCGGTGGCTTTTTACAACGAGCTGCTGTCTGTGCTGGGTGCCCAGCCTGTTTTTAAGTCCGACCGTGGTGTGGGCTGGGGCGTCGCCGCCGACAAGCCGATGTTCAGTGTGCTCAAGCCCTTTGACGGCCAGCCAGCATTGGCAGGCAACGGGGCCATGGTAGCACTGGCGGCCAACTCCCCAGAGCAGGTGCAGGCATTGCACGCCAAGGCCTTGGCGCTGGGTGGCAAAGACGAGGGCGCACCGGGCCAGCGCAGCGGCAACTTTTACGGCGCCTATTTCCGCGACTTGGACGGCAACAAACTCGCGGCCTTTTGCATGGTGTCGCCCAGCTGATGCCGGCTTAGGTCGCGGCCACTTTGAGCGTCAGCCGCTCGCTCGGGTTGAGCAGCGGCGACAGCGTGGCCCAGACCTCGGGCCAGGCCTGCGGCCCCATGGCGCGCAGGCTGTCGGCCAAGCCCTGGGCCAAACGGGTATCAAAAAACTCGGGCGCCCGCACGCCGTGCAACACCGCCAAGCGTTCTGATAGTTCGCGCGCTTGGGTGGCGTAGGCCTCGGCGCTCAGGTCGGGCTGGGCCAGCAGCAGCGACACCGCCAGGGCTTGGCGCTGCAGGCTTTCTTGCACCACCTGGCCCAAGAGGTGCAGCTCCACCGCATGGGCGCCTGAGGCCCGCCACACGCCTTGTGCGTCGGGCGCTGCGGCGCCGGTGGCTTCGCAATGCCCCAGCAAGGCGTTCACATGGTCGCGCAGGCCGCTGGGGCTGAAGTGCAGGCTCAACTCCGGTTGCAGCAGCGGATAGAGGCGCTCCATGTGGGCGTGGATCTGCGGCGCGCTCAGCCCGTCCCAGCGCAAGAGCAAGCGCGCCAGCAGCGATGGCAAGACAAACAGGTGAATCAAGGTGTTGCGGTAATAGCTCAGCTCCAAAGACCGCCCGGGTGTCACGGTGACGATGGCGCCAAAGCTGTCTTCGTGGGGCTTGAGTTTGTTCAGCTCCATCGCATGGGCGAGCAACTCAGCGGCCGAGTGGGTGGGCAGCATCAGTTCCGGGCCATAAGGCACGGCGCGCAGCAGATTCAACGAAAAATCCATTTGCCGCAGCAACACGTCGCGCGGCAAGGCGCGGTGCTCTGAGGCCAGCAGAGCCAGCGCCGCCAGCGACATGCCGTTGACCGAGGCGCTGGCGTTGATGCGCTGCATCAGTTCGCGCGCCAACTCGTCCACCCTTGGCGCAAGCCCCTCGGGGCGTTCCTGATCGGGCTGCTCGCGCCATTTGGGCTCGTGCTCGTCCAGGTAGCGGTGCAGGGTCAGTGGCTCGCCAAAATTCACGTAGCCACGGCCGTAGTTGCGCAGTTTGCGCAGCATGCCCAGCACCTGACCCACGCTTTCTTTTTCTTTGGCGCCGCCGCTGAGTTCGCGGTGGTAGCTGCGCACCTCCATCACGTGTTCATAGCCCAGATACACCGGCACCACCGTCACCGGGCGCTCCAGGCCTTTGCGCAGGGTGCTGACCATCATGGCCAACAGGCCGGTCATGGGGGGCAACAGGCGCCCGGTGCGCGAGCGCGTGCCCTCGGGGAAAAACTTGATTGGATAGCCTTTGGTGAACAGGCGCGCCAGGTATTCGCGAAACACCGCGCTGTACAGCGGGTCGCCCTTGAAGCTGCGGCGGATAAAAAACGCGCCGCCGCGCCGCAGAATCGGCCCAGCGGGCCAGAAGTTCAGGTTCACCCCGGCGGCGATGTGCGGTGGCATCAGGCCTTGGTGGTAAATCACATACGACAGCAGCAAATAGTCCATGTGGCTGCGGTGGCAGGGCAGGTAGACGATCACATGCCCTTGTTGGGTGAGCCGGCGCACCCGCTCTGCGCCTTGCACCGTGATGCCGCGGTAGAGCCGGTTCCAGAACCAAGTCAACACCCGATCGGCCGTGCGCACCAAGCGGTAGGAAAAGCGCGCCGCCAATTCGTCGAGCATGGCGCGGGCGCGCGCTTCGACCTTGGCCTCAGGCAGGGACTTGTCTTGGGCTTCTTGGGCGATCTGGGCGCGCACCGCCGGCGACTGCAAGATGTCGTCGAACAAGCGGTCAAGTTTGGGCAATCCGGGGCCTTTGGCGGCTTTTTGCTGGCGCCCAAAATGCTGGCGCGCCACCCGCACCAGTTTGTCGACAAACTGCGGATCGCGTGCGTGGCGGTCGGCCATGAGCCGCAGCGACACCGGCGGCGAAAAGCGCACCCGGTTTTCCCGCCCTTTGAACAGCACCGCCAGCAGCTTGCGCAGGCCTTTGGGTGGGTCCAGCGACACCGACGCGGCCTCACCCTCTTGGCCCGGGTCGCGGCCCCAGAGCAGCGCCACGGCCACCATTTGCACATCCAGCGCCGGGTCGCGCGCGTGCCAGGCCATCAGCTCGTCAAACACCTGGCGGCCGGCCCAAGCTTGCGGGTTGTCGGTGCGCGCCACCAGTCCCACATGGCTCGGGCAGCTGTCAGCACCATGGCGCAAAGGGGTGAGCGGGCTGGGCAGGCCCAGCGCTTCGCAGCACTGGGCCAGCACCATCTTGTCGGTCCAGCTGTCGGCGTTGGCCACGTACACCACAGGGCGCGACAGGTCCAGGCCCAGGTCTCGCACCGGGTCTTCGGGCAGGCTTCTGTGGTTGACCAACCACCCCAAGGGGCGTGCGCACAGCGCGGCGATCCAGCTCATGGCTTGGTGTTCTTCCTCAACGATGGGCTTCTGACGTTTTCACCGTGGCAGGGCAGGGCGCTGCGCTACAGTGGCGGCTTTGTACACCATTGCGGCCCATGACCCCGTTTTCCTCCAACGACGAGCGCTTCATGCGCCTGGCTTTGGCCCAGGCCGACGAAGCGCAGCGCGCCGGTGAAGTGCCGGTGGGCGCGGTGGTGGTGAAAGACGGACGGGTGATTGCCAGCGGCCGCAACGGCCCCATCGCTCAGCGCGACCCGACCGCCCACGCCGAGGTGGTGGCGCTGCGGGCGGCCGCCCAGGCGCTGGGCAATTACCGGCTCGACGGCTGCACCCTGTATGTGACGCTGGAGCCCTGTGCCATGTGCAGCGGCGCCATGCTGCACGCGCGGCTGGCGCGGCTGGTGTTTGGTGCCAGCGACCCCAAGGCCGGCATGGCAGGCTCGCGCGCCAACCTGTTTGGCATGCCCGACATCAACCCACACACCCAGGTGCAAGGCGGCTTGCTCGCCGACGCCTGTGGCGAACGCCTGAAGCGCTTTTTTCAGGCGCGGCGTGTCAACACCGCGCCCGTGCCCGAGGCCGGCCTGCGCCCGTCCGACGCCGCGTTTGCCGACTTGGCCGACATGCCGTCTACGCCACGCTATGTGGCCGACTTGGCGGCCGCGCCGGGCTGGCGCCTGCATGGTGTGGACGAGGGGCCAGCAGACGCACCGCTGAGCTGGTTGTGCCTGCACGGCGACAGCGGGTGGAGTTACACCTTTCGGCACGCCATGCCGGTGTGGCTCGCCGCCGGGCACCGGGTGGCAGCGCCCGACATGCTGGGCTTTGGCCGCAGCGACAAGCCCAAAAAAGCGGCGTTGCACCAGTGGCACTTGCACAAACGCGTCTTGCTGGAATGGATTGAGCGCCAAGCGCTGGAGCGCCTGGTGCTGGTGCTGCCCGGCAGTGCCGCCGTGCTGGGTCTGGGCCTGCTTAGCGAACTGACCGACCGGCTCGCCGGCTTGGTGCTGATCAACGCCCCCGACGATCCGCTGTCGCCCGCTTGGTGTGATGCCACGCTGCGTTGGCAACAGTGGTGTCAGCACAACCCCCGGCACCAGGCCAGCGCGGTGCTGACCGATGGCGGCTCGGTGCTCAGCGACGCCGAGCGGCGGGCCTACCAAGCGCCGTTTCCCGACCGAGGGCACAGTGCGGCGTTGCAAGCCTATCCCGGCCTCTTGCCCACCGGAGCCGGCAGCGACAGCGCCGCCGATGTGCAATGCGGCTGGGCGCTGTTCCAGCAGCACTGGCGCACGCGCACCGTGGCGTTTCATTCTTGCCCACATCCGCACTGGCGCACCGAGTCCCCGCGCTGGGCCAGTGGCGCCGTTACCCACGCTTGGCCCGACGCCCCACATGTTCTGCCGGACAATGGCTGCGAGTGGGCGCAACAAGCCCTGGCGTTTTTTCAGACCTGACCCTCAACACCCTCGACAGACCCCATGGCCCATATTTATGTGTATTCCCCTTCCGGCGCGGTGCGCGACAAAGCGGCGTTTCGCCGCGGCGTCAAACGGCTCACCGCGCTGGGGCACCAGGTGGAGCTGGACGAAGCCGCGCTCAGCCGCCACCAACGCTTTGCTGGCGAGGACGAAGTTCGCTTGGCCGCAATCACCCGTGCCGCCGCCAGCGGCGCCGATGTGGCGCTGATCACCCGGGGTGGCTATGGCCTCGGCCGCTTGTTGCCCGACTTGCCTTACAAGGCCATCGCCAAATCCATCGACAAAGGCACCCAATGGGTGGGCCTAAGCGATTTCACGGCGCTGCAGCTGGCTTTGCTGGCCAAGACCGGTGCCACTACTTGGGCAGGGCCCGCCTTGGGCGAAGACTTTGGAACGGATGAGTCGCCAGACGACATCATGCAAGCTTGTTTCGACGATCTGCTCGACGGCCATGGCGAAGGCACGGGCTGGACCTTGCCCGCAGCCGACCGGCGTTGGCTCGCCTGTCGGCCCCACGCGGCTCTGCGTGTGCCGCAAGGTGTGTTGTGGGGAGGCAATTTGACGGTCTTGGCCTCCTTGATGGGCACACCGTACTTTCCCCAGATCCGAGGAGGGGTGCTGTTTCTGGAGGACGTACACGAACACCCCTACCGGATTGAGCGCATGCTGTTGCAATTGCAACAGGCGGGTGTGCTGCAACACCAAAAAGCCATCTGTCTGGGGGCCTTCAGCCACTACCGCTTGACGCCGCACGACAAGGGCTTTGATCTGCCCAAGGTGGTGGAACGCCTGCGTTCACAGCTCAAAACGCCCGTGCTCACCGGTTTGCCTTTTGGCCATGTCGGCACCAAAGTGCTGTTGCCGGTGGGGGCCAAAGTCCAATTGATGGCTGAGGGAAGAGGATCTTTGATTTATTGGGGTTAAATAATTCTCAAAATAATCAAATCTTTTGTATTCATTTTGACAAATTTCTTGTGATGTAATCGTGCCATGTTTGTCGCTTTATTTTCCCCATGGCCGAACTGACCATCGCCTTTGCGGACATCACGGGCAGCGTCTCGGTGTACGAAGCCTTGGGCAACGACAGAGCCGCCAAGGCCATTTTGCGGCTGACCCAGTGGATTGGCTCGGTGGCTTTGGAGCACGGTGGCCAGGTGGTCAAAATGCTGGGCGACGGTGTGCTGATGTCGTTTGCAGACAATCTGCGCGCCGCCGAGTGTATGGCCAGCATCCAAGAACAGCACGTTAAGCGCTTGGCGCAATGGCCCGAATCGCTGCGCCTGCAAATCCAAGTGGGTTTGGCGCGTGGTGAGGTGGTGGTGGTCGATGGCGATTGTTTTGGCGATGCGGTGAACGTGGCAGCCCGTCTGTGTGATTTGGCGGGGCCTGAGCAAATCTTGGCGGCTGGTCGGGTGGTGGACAGTGGGGTCCGGCAAGCGCTGCGCACCCGCAATCTGGGTCCGATGAGCTTGCGCGGCAGGCTGGAGCCGTGTGAGGTGCACCGGCTCGAATGGCAACCCGAGGTCATGTCCGAGCACATGACCACACCCAGCAACCTCACCGAAGTGCGCCAAGCGCTCAAGGACTCGGTGCTTGGCATGATCGAGCTTGGTTCGCCAGAGGGCAGCAAGTCTTTTGACCTGACCGACTTGCCACTGAGCATTGGCCGTGCGCTGAGCAACGACTTTGTGGTCGGCGATCCCCGGGTGTCGCGCCAGCACGCGCGCATCGATATCCGCACCGGCAACTATGTGTTTGAAGACACCAGCAGCTACGGCAGCTGGCTGCGCTTTGGCGGCAGCGACAACGTGATCATGTTGCGCCGCCAAGAGTGTTTCCTGCACGGCGAGGTCGAGATCTCGATGGGTGCGCCGTTCTCCCCCCGAGGCAAGATCGGCACCATCATCCGTTTTCGGGTGGTGGAGGGCAGCATGGTGCTCGGAGCGGTGGCTTCGGCCCCCGACGAAACAACGGTGCAGTCTGGCCTGTTTCGCGGCTGAAGCGGCGCCGCGAAACACTCACTTGAGGCTTCCCGACAAAAACTGCGCCAAGCGCTCACTCTTTGGCCGGCTCAGCACCTCGGCCGGATGGCCTTGTTCCTCGATTTGGCCTTTGTGCAGAAACACCAGGTGGTTCGACACTTCGCGCGCAAAACCCATTTCGTGGGTCACCACCACCATGGTGCGGCCTTCTTCGGCCAGCAGCTTCATCACCCGCAGCACCTCGCCCACCAGTTCGGGGTCCAGCGCGCTGGTGGGTTCGTCAAACAGCATCACCTCGGGCTCCACCGCCAGCGCCCGGGCAATCGCCACGCGCTGTTGCTGGCCGCCGCTCATGTGGGCGGGGTAACGGTCTTCCACGTCTTTTAAGCCCACGCGCTCCAGGTATTTGCGCGCGGTCTGCACCGCTTGGTCTTTGGGCACCCCCAGCACATGCACCGGTGCCTCAATGATGTTTTGCAACACCGTCATGTGCGCCCACAAATTGAAATGCTGAAACACCATGGCCAAGCGGGTGCGCAGCTTTTGCAGCTGGGCGGCGTTGGCGGCCTCCAGTTCTCCCTGCTTGTTGGCTTTGAGCAGCAATTCCTCGCCCGACAGCACAATGCGGCCCGCGTTGGGTTTTTCGAGCAGGTTGATGCAACGCAGCAAGGTGCTTTTGCCCGAGCCCGAGCTGCCGATCAGGCTGATCACGTCCCCGGCTTTGGCCTGCAGCGACACGCCTTTGAGCACCTCGTTGCTGCCGTAGCGTTTGAAGATGCCTTCGACTTGCAACAAAGGGCTTGGGGAAGCGGTGTGTGTGTTCATGGAGTGTCTCAGGCGCCCAACAGCGGCCCAGTTCTGAAAGCTTGTGCGCCGGCGATCTTGCCCACCTCGCCGCCGGCGTGCACATAACGCTCGTTGACCCGGGCGTAGAACACGCCCTCGACCTCGGCGCGCACTGTGTGCACCCTTGATACCTCGGTGGTCGGGTCGATCACCTCGGCCACCACATCGCCAGCGGCGATGGCCTCCCCCAGCTCGCGCACAAACACCAGCACACCCGGCACGGGCGACGACAGCGTTTGAGAGCCGGCCAAGGGGGTGGGCGCGCAGGCCAAAGCGGGCAGGGCAGGGTGGGCAGCGGGACCGGCGCGCAACGCGCCGATGTCGGCCAAATACCCTTCGATAGCGCGTGCGTCGTGCTCGGCCCAGCGGTGGCTCACGTCGGCTTCGCCGCGCAGCTCCACCGTGGTGCTGGCACAGCCCTGGGGGATGTGGCAAGCAATGCCGTCGCGCTGCGCCATATCCTGCAGCTGCCACCACTGGCCCGAGAGCCGTTCGTCAAAAGGCCCGCCGCCCGACTCCTGGGCCAGCAACACCGCCTGGCAGCCCAAGCGCGCCGCCAGCGGCTCAAACACCGGCCAGCAGGGCGTTTCGCAATACAGGTGCATCACCGACTCGCAGTCGCAATGCAGATCCAACACCACATCGGCGTCGTGGGCCCAGCCCAGCAAGGTTTTGCGCAGGCTCTCCAGCTCGGTGGCTGGCGCCCACTGGGCCAACCAGTTGGCGGTGGCTTGCCGGATCAGCGCGGTGTTGTGCTCGGGGTCGGGCCCCAAACGATCGCGCACCGTCGGATACACCGCCTCCGCCAGATCGGGGTAGTGGCGGTTGAAGTTCTCGGACGTGTCGAATTCAAACCGTCCTTGGGCGTGGTGGTAAGCGCGCTGAGCCAAGCCGATCGGGTTGGCCACCGGCACCAGCACCACCCGCGCATCCAATCGGCCTTCGGCTTCTGCTTGCGCCAGTTGGGTTTTGAGGTGGTGTGCCACCAACATGCCGGGCAGTTCTTCGGCGTGCAGGCTGGCCTGGATGTACACCTTCCGCGCCGCATTCGCGGGCCCGTAGTGAAAAGCCACCAGCGTTTTGTGGCTGCCAATGCTCGGCGAGAGCAGGGGGACCTCTTGGCGGTGCATGGCGCTGTGCCTCCTCAAGCCCGCCGTGGGGCCAAATAGGCCAAAAAGCGCTTTTCGGCCAAGCGGAACATACCCACCAGGCTGAAGGTGATCACCAGATAGATCACTGCAGCGGCAATGTAGGCCTCAAACGGCAGGTAAAAGTCGGAATAGATGCGGCTAGCTGCGGCAGTGACGTCCAACAAGGCCGGCACCGTGCTGGCCAAACTGGTGCTGTGCAACATCATCACCACCTCGTTGCTGTAAGCGGGCAGGGTGCGACGCAAGGCACTGGGCAGCACAATGCGGCGCATCACACCCCAGCGGCTCATGCCCATGGCCTGGGCGGCTTCGATTTCCCCGGCCGATGTTTCGCGGATCGCACCGGCCAACATCTCAGCGGTATAGGCGGCCGTGTTCAAGGTGAAGGCCAGCCATGCGCAAAAAAACGCGTCTTTGAAATAGGTCCAAGGCCAGACATCGTTCCAGCGCGCCTGAATCCACTCCAGCTGGGCCAGACCGTAATAGATCAGGTAGACCTGAATCAGCAGCGGCGTGCCGCGAATCACAAAGGTGTAGGCGCCCACGACGGCGCGCAGCCACGCCAAGCGGCTGGTCAGCGCCAGGGCACACAAGACCGCCAACACCGCACCGGCCGACACCGAACTGATCAACAACCATAGCGTGTTGACGATGCCCTCGGCGTACAAGGCCAGGGTTTCGGGTTTGAAGATGACGGCCCACTTCATCTCAGACCTCGCCGCGCTTGGCGCCCAGGCTGTAGCGCGCGCTCAAACGCCGCAGCACCCACAAGGACACGCTGGTGTAGAGCAAAAACAAAGCGGCGGCAAACAAAAAGAAAGTGAAGGGCTCGCGGGTGGCGGCGCTGGCTTGTTTGGCCAAAAAAGTCATGTCCTTCAAGCCAATCAAGCTCACCAAGGCGGTCGCTTTGATCAAGACCAGCCAGTTGTTGGTGAAGCCGGGCAGGGCGTAACGCACCATTTGCGGCACGGTGATGCGAAAAAACGTCCGCACCGGGCCCATGCCAAAAGCCCAAGCGGCCTCCATTTGCCCTTTGGGCACCGACAAAATGGCGCCCCGAAAGGTCTCGGTCATGTAGGCGCCGTAAATGAACCCAATGGTCAGCACCCCTGCGGTGAAGGGCTCGATGTCCACCGGCCCTTTTAAACCCACAACTTGCACCAATTGGTTCAAACCAATGGTGCCACCGTAAAACACCAAGAGCATCAGCACCAACTCGGGAATGCCGCGAATCAGGGTGGTGTAGACCGTGGCGACGGCCATCCAGCCACGTCGACCGGACAGTTTGGCCGCCGCGCCCAGCAGCCCCAGAACAATCGACACCAACAAAGCGCCCAAGGACACACCCACCGTCAGCAGGGCGCCTTGCAGAATGGAGAGGAAATAACCCGACAAGGTGATTGGCGTGGCCGCTGCGAACGGCCACGCCCGTGATCACACGCGATCAGCTGCCATAGACGTCGAAGTCAAAGTACTTCTTGCTGACGCTGTCGTAGGTGCCGTTGCTGCGAATGGCCTTGATGGCGTCATTGATCTGCTGTTTGAGCTGGTCTTCACCTTTGCGCATGGCCACACCGACGCCCACACCAAAGTACTTGGCATCGTCGAGCACCGGGCCGACAAAGCCGTAGCCTTCACCTTCCGGCTTTTTCAGGAAGCCGCCGGTCACCTCAACAGAGTCCGCCACAGTGCCGTCGAGACGGCCCGATTTGATGTCCAGATAGACTTGGTCCTGCGCCTCATAAGGCACCACATTCACGCCCACGGTTTTGAGTTCACCCATGGCGTATTTCTCTTGGGTGCTGCCCTTAAGCACACCAATGTTTTTGCCTTTGAGCGAGGCCAGATCGGTGAATGCGGTGTCGGCCTTGACCACAATGCGGCTGGGCGTGTTGTAGTACTTGTCAGAGAAATCGACCTGCTGCAGGCGCTCCTCAGTGATCGACATTGAGCTGATGATCACATCGTATTTTTGTGCCATCAAGCCAGGAATCATGCTGTCCCAGACTTGTTCCACGTACACACACTTGCGCTTGATTTCAGCGCAAAGGGCTTCGGCGATGTCCACATCAAAACCGGTCGGCTGGCCGTCGGGGGTTTTGAAGGTGAAGGGCTCGTAGCTGGCGTCGATGGCGACTTTCAGTTCGGGCAAGGCGGCTTCGGCAGCCGGTGCAGCGGGTGCCGCTGGGGCCGCTTCTTCCTTTTTGCCACAACCCACCAGCACAGCGCCGGCCACCAAAGTCATTGTTACAAGCAGTTTTTGCATGGTGATTTCCGTATTGAAGAGCGCCACAACGGCGCAAAAAAGTCATTCTAGCGGCGCCACACTGAGGTATTCGGTACCAAGGGTAAGCCCTAGGCGGCATGCGCTTAGGATTTATAACTTAACATAATATACATTATGGAATATCAAGGGCGCAGCCGCCAAAGCCCCCAAACGCCGGCCTTGTTCCCGCCAAAGCCGCGCGGATCAAGGCCGGCGCTTCAAGGGGTTGTTCAGAAGCCTGGGGCTTACCGCTGCCGACGTTGCGAAAGTTTTGCACGTCACACCGCGCACGGTACACCACTGGACCTCTGGCGCCGTGCCGGTGCCACCGATGGCTGGCCGCCTGCTTCGGCTGCACCTGTGTTATCCACGGTCCGGAGCGACCGGCTAGTGCTGAAAAAAAGACCCGGCTGCTGCCGGGTTGCTTGTTCAGGCCACAGTGTCCAGCCGCGCCTCGCGTTCACGCACAAAAGCGCGCAGCGAACTCCAAGCGCTCCACAGCAAGATCGCTGCGCCAAAGGCCAGAAAGCCAGCGCTGATTGGCCGATCGATGAACGTGGCCATGTCGCCGCGCGACAACAACAAGGCGCGGCGCAGGTTTTCCTCCATCAATGGTCCCAGCACAAAGCCCAACAGCATCGGCGCCGCTTCAAACTTCAACACCGCCAAGATGTAGCCCACCGCACCAATGATGGCCACCATGTAGATATCGAACGGATTGTTGTTGACGCTGAACACGCCCAAACAGATGAACACGATGATGGCGGGAAACAACACGCGGTACGGTATGCGCAGAATCGCTACCCAAAGGCCAATCATGGGCAGATTCAGGATCATCAACATGATGTTGCCGACACCAAAACTCACGATCAAGCCCCAGAACAACTCAGGCTGCTGCACCATCAACAGCGGTCCAGGTTGAATGCCGTGGATGATCAGTGCGCCCAACATCAGTGCCATCACAGCATCGCCTGGAATGCCCAGCGACAAGGTGGGCACAAAAGCGGTCTGCGAGGCCGCGTTGTTGGCCGCCTCGGGCGCGGTGATGCCTTCAATGGCTCCGTTGCCAAAGCGGCTGGGGTCGCGCGCCACTTTTTTCTCCACCGCATACGACATAAACGCCGCGATAGAGGCACCCGTGCCAGGCAGCGCGCCAAAGAAACTGCCAATGCCGGTACCTCGCAACATGGGCAACACAGAGTCACGCACGTCCTTGCGGCTGGGTGTCATGGTCTTCCAATTGATGTCCTCACGCACTTCCCCTTCGCGCGGCTGGTTGATGCCAGAAATGACCTCTGAGATGCCGAACATCCCCATGGCCAGCGCCACCAAGTTGATGCCGTCCATCAGTTCAGGAATATCGAAATCAAACCGCGGCACACCCGAATTCACGTCGGTGCCCACCGTGCCCAGTAGCAGACCAAAAAACACCATGGCCAAGCCCTTGGCGGGTGAGCCAGAGGCCAGGGTCGATGCGGCAATCAAGCCAAGCAACATCATGCTGAAGTATTCGGCGGGTCCGATCTTCAGACCCAGCTCGGCAATGGCGGGAGAGAACAGGACCAGGATCACAATGCCCAGCATTGAGCCTACAAACGAGGCGATGGTGGTCATGAACAAAGCCACACCAGCCCTGCCCTGTTTGGCCATGGGATAGCCGTCAATGCAAGCCACCGCCGAGGAGGGTGTGCCGGGCAAGTTGAGCAAGATCGACGCGGTCGACCCGCCGTACTGGGCCCCGTAATACACGCCCGCCAGCATCACGATGGCCGCAGTCGGTTCGATGTGGTAGGTCACCGGCAACAGCAGCGAGATGGTCGCCAGGGCGCCAATACCAGGCAACACCCCAATCAGCGTGCCGATGAAGACGCCGATGAAGCAGTAGAGCAAGTTCTCTGGTTGCATGGCGGCCTGCAGGCCGATCCACAGACCATTGATTGTTTCCATGGTGAGACTCTCAGTCCAACAATTCAGTCAAGGGGAAGGATGGGATGCGCCGTGTCGCTTCAAGGGCTCCAAGGCCAAACTGGGATGATCATGGACAAGCCCAAGATGAACACCACGTAGGTGAGCAAGGACACGCCTGCACATGTCAGCAAGCGGCCTTTCCAGCGCGTTTCGTTGTCTGCCAAGCTGGACACCAGCACGCTGAGGAAGGTGGCCAAGACGATGCCCAGTGTTTTGAGGGACACCGCAAACACCACAATGCTGCCCATGATGAGCGCAAAGGTTTTCCACTGGACATGCACCGCTGTGCCCTTGCGCAGCATGGCCGGCACAGCAATCAGCACACCAATTAACGCAAGCACCGCACCCAGCACCACCGGAAAGTAGCCAGGCCCCATGCGCTGCAATTCGCCAAACTCGTATTGGCGACCGTGGACAATGGCGAATAACCCAACACCCACCATCAGCACACCGCCGATGATGTCGTGATAGTCCTTGTGCTCTTTCATCGTGTCTCCTGCATGTGTGCGGCCGAAGACACCCAATGTCAACCGACCCTCACGGCAGATTGGAAGCGCAAAACACAATGCTTGGTTTAAGTAGTTGCACGTAGAGTGGTCGCACATGCAGACCAAGGACTACCAGGTGCCCTTTGGCTGGACCGCGCGCAGCCTTTGCAAAATGGCTTGTGTGGCATCGGGGCGCGATGCCGACTGCGCAAAGTCCAGGGCCGCCATGCCCATGCTGTTGCGCACAGCAGGATCGGCGCCCTCTTCCAACAACAACTCCACCGCCGCCCCATGGCCGTAGCGCGCGGCCATCATCAGGGGTGTGGTGCCGTTGGGCGATTCGGCGTCGATGT
This sequence comes from uncultured Hydrogenophaga sp., assembly GCA_964650505.1. Classification (GTDB taxonomy): domain Bacteria; phylum Pseudomonadota; class Gammaproteobacteria; order Burkholderiales; family Burkholderiaceae_C; genus Hydrogenophaga. Next base: position 78,574 of record CAZYUD010000009.1, on the reverse strand, counting down.
AGGCGTGGTGTTCCAAAAGCAGCGCCACAATGTCTTTGGCGACAGGCTCAGGGTGCGACGCGGCATAGTGCAAGGGTGTCCAACCGGGTTTGTTGACGGCAGCACCCCGACCGATCAAGGCGCGCACCAGGGGCAAGTGGCCTTTGATCGCGGCCAACATCAGCGCAGTTTCTCCAGCGGCATTGGGCGTGTCTACCTGCACATTGCGCTGGCTCACCAGAAATTGGGCCACCTTGAGCGAACCCTCGCGCGCCGCCACCAGCAGAGCGTGTTCGCCCCGGCGCTGGGCGTTGAGGTTGCCCCCGCGCAAGGCATAGGAAACCACCGCCGACTCATCGTCGCGCACCACCGCCGCGAAGTAAGGGTCGTCGAGCTGTGCCCACAGCGGCGGACACCACGCGGCCATCAGACAGGCCATCCCTGTCAGCAGCGATTGGCGCCGCGCGGTGGCATTAGGCATGGGCGTTGACCAGCGAGAACAGCTGGTCAAAGTTGTCCGAGGTGATGGCGCCCACGTCCTCGTTGGACAGACCGCGCAGCTCGGCAATCTGTTGCGCCACAAAAGGCACATAAGACGGGTTGTTGGTTTTGCCCCGATAAGGCACCGGCGCGAGATACGGGCTGTCGGTTTCGATCAGCATGCGGTCCAGCGGCACAAAACGCACCACCTCGCGCAAATCTTGTGCGGTTTTGAAAGTGATGATGCCGGAGAACGAAATATAAAAGCCCAGGTCCAGCGCGGCGCGCGCGACTTCTCGGGTTTCGGTGAAGCAATGAAATACCCCGCGCGACAGCGGCTGCGACGGCGCCGCATCGGCAAAGCCGCCGTGTTCGCGCAACAAACGCAAGGTGTCGTCCGACGCACTGCGGGTGTGAATCACCAGCGGCAGGTCGAGCGCCCTGCCCGCTTCGATGTGGGTGACAAAGCGCTGGCGCTGCCAAGCCATGTCGGCCACGGTGCGATCGCCCAAGCGGTAATAGTCCAAGCCGGTCTCGCCGATCGCCACCACCTTGGGCAGACGGCCGCGCTGCAACAAATCGTCCAAGGTGGGTTCTTGCACACCTTCGTTGTCCGGGTGCACACCGGCGGAGGCCCAAATATGTGGTTGTGCCAAGGCAATCTGGTGCACTTGGTCAAACTCTTCCAGCGTGGTGCTGATGCACAAAGCGCGGTCGACCTGCGCTTGTTGCATGGCCTGCAGAATGGCCGGCATGTCGCCCACCAGCTCGGGAAAGTTCAGATGGCAATGCGAATCGGTATACATCACTCAGGGCACGGCAGGCGCCGGTGCGTTCAGATGGTTTGGGTCGGCCGATCCGAGGCCAAGTGTGCACCAAGGATTTCCTCGATCTTGACCTTGAGCTGCAGCGACTTGTCGTCGGCCGGGAAGCGCACACCCACCCCCTGAGAACGGCCACCGGGGGCCTTGGCGGGGGTCACCCACGCCACTTTGCCAGCGAGCGGGTAGCGCTGCGGGTCCTCGGGCAAGCTCAGCAGCACATACACATCGTCGCCCAGCTCATAGCTGCGGGTGGTCGGAATAAAAATGCCACCTTCTTTGAACGCAGGAATATAGGCCGCGTACAGAGCGGCCTTTTCTTTGATGGACAGCTGGATGACGCTGGGGCGAGAGCCGCCTTGGGCGTGGCTGGAAGATGTGCTCATGGCTTTAGTTTATCGGCTTGCGCGCTCCGGTGTGCGACTGGACAAGAGCGATTTTGCACGCGCGGCCCAGGCTTCTTGCAACAAACTGGCCGAATACGGGTGTTCCACCGTCTTGGCGGCCTCACTCAGCTCTTTGGCCCAGGTGGCCAGCACCGCCCAGCGCGGTGGCGTGGGCAGCTGGCCGGCGGCGAAATAGCGCGGCTCGGCGCCGCTGGCGTGGGCCATCAGGTCGTGGCAGAGCTGTTGCAGCACGGTGAGCTGGCGCGCGGGCTCCCAGTCGCTGAGCAGCGACCAGTCGCCACGCGCCACCGCTTGTGGAATGCCTTGCCATTGGCTGGGCTGCAAGCCAGCCCCCATCCAGGCCAGCGCGTCGCTGGGACGCCCACCGGCAGCGGCCAAGCACACCTCGCGCTGCGCCGCGTCGCTTTTGATGCCGTGAAGCTGGGCTTGCTGCTCCAGCCAAGCCAAGGCTTCCTGCGGCTCGGGCCATTGCAAGGCGTGGCTTTGGCAGCGGCTGCGGATGGTGGGCAGCAGGCTGTGCGCCGCGCCGGTGGCCAGCACAAAACGCAAATCACCCTGCGGCTCTTCCAGTGTTTTGAGCAAGGTGTTGGCGGATTCCACATTCAGGCGCTCGGCCGGATAGACCAACACCACCTTGGTGTTGCCGCGCGAACGCGTCATTTGCGCAAAACCCACCACTTGGCGCGCCGCTTCCACCCGGATCCATTTGCTGGGTTTGCGCTTTTTCTCGTCCAGGTCTTTTTGGGTCGATTCGTCCAGTGGCCAGTCCAGCTCCAGGCTCAGGGTTTCGGGCATCAGCGCGCACAGGTCGGGGTGGGTGCGCACGTCCACGCCGTGGCAGCTCTCACATTGGCCGCAAGCGCCTTGCGGCGTAGTCCGGTCACACAGCCAAGCGCGCGCCAAGGCCAGGCCCAGCTCGTACTGCCCCAGCCCAGACGGCCCGGTCAGCAGCAAGGCGTGGCCGCGCTGAGGCAGCAAGGCTTCGAGCTGGCGCTGCAACCACGGCGCCAAAGCGTTGTTGGCGTTCATTCAGCGCCTCCAGCGATCCAGCCGCGCTGGGCGCACGCCGCCTGCACCTGGGCCCACACCTCGGACCGGGGCGCGTCGGCGTTGATGCGGGCAAAACGCTGTGGCGAAGCGGCGCAACGTGCGGCATAACCGGCCGCCACCCGCTCAAAAAACGCTTGGGATTCGGCTTCAAACCGGTCGGGCGAACGCGCTTGCGTCAGCCGCGCGGCCGCCACGGCGGGCGGCACGTCAAACCACACCGTCATGTCGGGTTGGCGCAGCGCGTCGCTGCCGGCTGGCAAGCCGCCCTGTACCCAACGCTCCAGCGTGTGCAGCACCGCCAGATCAAAACCTCGTCCGTGGCCTTGGTAAGCGAAGGTGGCGTCGGTGAAGCGGTCGCACAGCACCACATCGCCGCGCGCCAAAGCGGGCTCAATCACCGTCAGCAAATGGTCGCGCCGCGCCGCAAACATCAGCAGCGCCTCACACAGCGGGTCCATCGGGCTGTTGAGCACCAAGCCGCGCAGCGACTCGGCCAGTGGCGTGCCACCCGGCTCACGGGTCAGCACCACCGCCCTGCCCTGGGCGCGAAACGCGCTGGCCAAGCCGTCGATGTGGGTCGATTTGCCCGCGCCGTCGATGCCTTCAAAGCTGATGAACAAGCCGTGTGTCATGAAACCCCGTTGTGCTCAGCGGTTGAGCTGGTAGCGCCGCACCGCGGCGTTGTGTTCGTCCAAGGTGGCGCTGAATTTGCTGCTGCCGTCGCCCCGGGCCACAAAGTACAAGGCCTTGGTGTTGGCCGGGCGCACCGCCGCCAGCAGCGACTCGCGCCCGGGCATGGCAATGGGTGTGGGCGGCAGGCCCGCGCGGGTGTAGGTGTTGTAGGGCGTGTCGGTTTGCAAATCCACCTTGCGCAGGTTGCCGTCAAAACGCTCGCCCAAGCCATAAATCACCGTCGGGTCGGTCTGCAGCCGCATGCCGATGCGCAGCCGATTCACAAACACCCCGGCCACCAGCGGTCGGTCGCTGGCCACGCCGGTTTCTTTCTCCACAATGCTGGCCAAAATCAAAGCCTCTTCGGCCGAGCGCAGTGGCGTGTCGGGCGCGCGCTGCGCCCACACCTGGGCCAACTCACGGTCCATGGCGTTGGCGGCGGCGCGCACCACCGACGACACTGTCGCCCCCTTGGCCACCCGGTAGGTGTCGGGCAGCAAACGCCCTTCCAAATGCGGCACCGCCAACCCCAGCTTGCCTGGCCATTGCGCGGCTGGTACGCCTTGCAGGTCGTTGCGCAAGTGGGGCGAAGCGCTCAGCGCCGCCACCACTTGGCGCAGATTCCAGCCCTCAATCAGCGTCACCGACACCAGCGCTTGTTCGCCACGCACCAGCTTGTCCAGCACCCGCGCGGCGGTGTCGCCGCGCTCAATTTCGTAAAAGCCGGCCTTGATGCGCTCGGCCCGGCCCGACAGGCGCAACCACAGCGCCACCACCTCGGGCGACACACCCACGCCCGCGCGGTGCAGCACCGCCGCCACCTGCCGGCCCGAAGCGCCGGGCTTGACCTCAAACGCCACCGTGCCCGCCTGCAAAGCCACCGGTTGCTGCGGCCAACGCCACCACCACACGCCAGCGGCCACCGCCGCCATCAGAGACAGCAGCAGCGCCAACACAAACAGTCGGATCAACCAGCGCATGAGCGAACCACACAGAACATCAAACGACCACCAACAAGGCCCCAAAAAGCCCCGCCGCATCAGGGTTGCCAGCGGCGCACACCCGGTGCGCACAGCGACCGGGCATCATAATTCAGCCCATGACCCAGACCCCCGCCCCCCAGGCCTTTGACGGCGTTTGCCCCCTGCCCCATTTGGGCGTGATCGCCGCCCGTGGCGAAGAAGCCGCCAAGTTTTTGCACGGCCAGTTGACGCAGGATTTTTCGCTGCTCGGCTTGTCCGAAGCCCGGCTGGCCGGCTTTTGCTCGGCCAAAGGCCGGCTGCTGGCCAGCTTTGTGGGCTGCAAACGCAGCCACGACGAGGTGCTGCTGGTGCTGGAGCGCGAGTTGTTGCCCGCCACCTTGAAGCGCCTGCAGATGTTTGTGCTGCGCGCCAAAGCCAAGCTCAGCGACGCCAGCGATGAATTCGCGCTGCACGGCCTGTGCGGTGCGGCCATCCCAGCCGAGCTGCCCGCCCAACCCTGGCAACAAGTGCGCCAAGGCGACGCGCAGGTGCTGCGCCTGTATCCCGGCGCGGGCGTGGCCCGGGCACTGTGGCTGGCCCCGGCCGGCACCGCCGCCCCAGCGGGCGCAGCGCTGAACGCCGACACCTGGCGCTGGCTGGAGGTGCAATCTGGCATTGCGCCGGTGCTGGCCGCCACCACCGACGCCTTTGTGCCCCAAATGCTCAATTACGAATCGGTGGGCGGCGTCAACTTCAAAAAAGGCTGCTACCCCGGGCAAGAAGTGGTGGCGCGCAGCCAGTTTCGCGGCACCTTAAAACGCCGCGCCTTTGTGCTGCACAGCGCCGAGCCGCTGGCCGCTGGCCAAGAGGTGTTTCACAGCGGCGACGCCGAACAAGCCTGCGGCACGGTTGCTCTGGCCGCCCCCGCGCCCACCGGCGGTTGGGACGCGCTGGCCTCGCTCACCATCGCCAGCACCCAGAGCGGCAGCCTGCACGCCGGCGCGGCCAGCGGCCCGGCGCTGCGCCTGGGCACCCTGCCCTATGCCCTGCTCGATGACATTTGAGCACCGCCTGAGCCGCCCATGTGCCTGATCGCCTGGGCGCTGCAGGCGCGCGACGACCTGCCCCTGCTGATCGCCGCCAACCGCGACGAAGCCTGGGACCGCCCCACCCTGCCCCTGCGGCGCTGGACCGAACACGGCGGCACCCCGTTCTGGGCCGGACAAGACGCGCGCGACGGTGGCAGCTGGATGGGCTTTGGCGAAGGCGGACGCCTGGCCTTCCTCACCAATGTGCGCGAAGCCCACATGCCGCCGGCCGCGCGCAGCCGGGGCGAACTCGTCACCCGTTGGCTGGCCAGCGACATCTCAGTGCAGCAGCTGCAAGCCGAGCTGCGCCCCGCCGACTACGGCGGCTTTAACCTGGTGCTGGGCGACTGGCGCGGCGGCCCCTGGCACTGGTGCAGCAACCGCGACCCCGCCGATCCGCACCGCCGCCACAGCGCGAACGCTCCGGTGCGCTGGCACAGCCAGCCCATCGCTCCAGGTCTGGGCCACGTCAGCAACGCCAGCCTCAACACCCCTTGGCCCAAAAGCCAGCACTTGGCCGCCGCCGTGCAACAGGCGTTGGCCCAGCCCACGCCGCACGATTCGCCCGACCTCACCCACGCCCTGGCCAACCGCGGCACCAGCCCCATCTGGCCCGACACCGGCCTGCCGCCCGAGGCCGAAAACCAACTCTCCAGCGCCTTTGTGCATTGGCCCGAGCGGCGCTACGGCACCCGCAGCTCGCTCATCGCGGCGGTGCAGCGGCGTGGCAGTGGGTGGGAACTGGTGTTGCAGGAGTGGACACACCGGGTGGACGGTGTGGAGCCGGTATGGGGTTCGCTGGCTTACAAGGAACAGCGCATCGCCTGATGCGGTATGCCCGCCTCAATAAACGGCGCGCCGTCGGCCACAAAGCCCAGGCGTTCATAAAAGCCCACGGCGGTGCGTTGGGCGCTGAGCGTCACGGCGCGGTCGCCGCGTGCGCGGGAGGCTTGCATCAGGGCCAGCAGCACCGCGCGGCCGGCGCCGCTGCCGCGCAAAAAGCGGTGCACCGCCATGCGGCCAATCTTGGCCACACCGGGTTCGGGCGCCAGCAGGCGGCCGGTGGCCACGGCTTGGCCCAGGCGGTTAAAGGCCACGGCGTGTACCGCGCTGTCGTCGGCGTCGTCCCATTCCACACTCAGCGGGATGCGCTGTTCTTGCACAAACACCTGGTCGCGTAAGGTGCGGGCGCCCTCGCGCAGATCGGCCCAGGTGCCCACGCGCACATCGAGCATGGCCTCGCCAGCCTCGTAACCCAGCAGCATGGCGCGCAAGGCATCGGGCACCGGGCGAGACGTTTGGGTGGCGGGGTCGGCAAACACATAGACCAGCTCGGCACTGATGAGGTGGTCTTCGCCCCGGAAGATGGCGCCCTTGAAGCGCATGGACGACTTGCCGATGTGTTCGCAGCGCAGGGCGACGTCGACCATGTCGTCCATGTGCGCCGAGGCGTGGAATTCGACCGTGGCTTTGACCACGTACAGATCGCCTTGCAGCAGTTCCATGCCTTCGGCATAGGGCATAGCCAAGGCCCGCCAGTAGTCGGTGATGGCGGTGTCGAAGTACATCAGGTAGTGGGCGTTGAAGACGATTTTTTGCATATCGACTTCGGCCCAGCGCACGCGCAGGCGGTGAAAGAGGCGAAATTCGTCGCGGTGGGCGGGCATAAAAAATCCTCCGGTCACGGGTGTGGCCGGAGGATAGCGCCAAAGCGCAGGGGTCACTTGCGGGCGGACACCACCTCAAAGCGCGAGGCTTGGTCTTCGTGCACCACACGGCCGCTGACGCGGTCGATGATCTTGAGGCTGAGGATCAGGGTGTCGTCGGCGTTTTGGGCGCGCAGGTCGAAGTTGCGGCGCAGGTCGATGTAGAAGCCGTCGCGGCGCTCTTGGCCGGCTTGCTGCAGGTTGTAGACCTTGTACATGGCGCTGCTGCTGCCATTGCGCAGCTTGAGTTCGGTGTCCACGCCCCGGCTGCCACCGGCAAAGCAAGCCATGATGTTGATGTGCCCGGGCATGCCGCAGGTCAGCACCGCGATGTAGGGGTATTCCTTGGCGTATTCCTCGCGGCGGCGGCGCTCGGCGGCGGCGTTGGCCTCGGCGGCTTGGCGGGCGGCTTTTTGGCGGGCGTCGCGCACGCTGACGGCGGTCGCACCGGGTTTGCCGGCCGCTTCGGCCTTGTCTTTCAGGAAGTTGAGCACGTCGCCCACATCGCTGCCGCTGGCGTAGCGGCTGTTTTGCATCTCACGCACCACGGTGTCGAGGCCCGCTTTGTCGGTGATGCGGTATTCACCCAATTGTTTGTATTGCTGGGCGTTGACCTTCATGTCGCGCGCGGATTGGTATTCGGCGTATTGGCGGTAGCCGGTTTTTTTGGCCCAGTCGTCGCGCAGGTCGGCGGTGGCCACCAGTTCGTTGATCACCGGCGCGGGTTTGCCGTCACGCTGCAGGGCTGCGGTGATTTTTTTCAGGTTGGCGGGGAAGTCCACATACACCAGGCACTCGTCGGGCTGGGTCTGCCGGGCTTCGTACAAGGCCTCCACACTGGTGTAAGCCTTGGCGTAGGGGCGGTTGCTGTCGAGTGTGGCGCGTGAGCGCTCGGCTTGGGCACGGAAGGCGTCACTCTGGGTGGCAAAGCCCCGGTAGGCATAGCCCAGAATGGCCGCACCCTGATCCCCGTCGTACGACAAGGTGCAGAACGCCACCGCACCCGAGCCGCGGGGCACACCAAACGCGATGGAGCCCACTTTGTCGGCCGAGTTGGCCTGGGCCAGCGCGTCGAGCTCTTGCGCCCGGTTGGCCAGAGCTTGTTGGCGGCGCGCCTCGGCCTGCCGCATTTGATCGGCCATCGCAAAAAGGCTGGTGTGGCTGATCTCGTTGAGCGCCTCGTAGCCTTGGGCAAATTCCGGCGAGCCGTTGGCCAGAATGGGCAGCGCCTGGCGCTGCACCAGCACCAGGTCGGACGAGGCCCGGAAGCTGGCGTTGGCGCCGTCGTTGACGATGCACTCGGTGTTGCGCAGGTTCACGTCTTTGCCGTTGGTGAGCTCGCGGAAATAGCGCCGCAGTTCGGCCCGCGCCACCACGTCCACCGACGCGTCGGGCAAGCTGCCATACGCGTTGGGAAACTTGACGATGCACAAGGTGCTGCCGCTGCGCGCCAGCTCATCGGCGTTGTTCAACCGTTTGCCACCGTCGAGTGTGTTGACAAACTTCAGGGCGCTGCCGCTTTTGCGCACCATGAGCACCATGTCTTGGTGCGCGCCCTGGGCCGCTGCGGGGGCCGCAGGCGCAGCGGCCTGTGCGCCACCTGCCGCTGGGGCAGGGGCGGCAGCGGCCACTTGCAGGCTGGCGTTGCCACCGGCCACAGCCAACAGCGCTTGGTTGCCAAAATTGCAGGGCCCCACGGTGCGCAAGCCGCGCACCACCAGCACACCTTCGGCCTGGATACCAAAATTGCCGTCGGCGGCGTAGCTGTGGTTGACGGTCCAGACTTCGCCGGCTTCGAGGCGCTTTTTCTCTTCCCGGCCGTCACCGAAGCGGATTTGCATGCCGCAGTTGTTGGCGCCGTTTTGCACCGACACCACCACGTCGCGCGGCTGCGCGCCCGCCGTGATGCCGACCGCACCCTCCTGTGCCCGGGCGCTTCCGCCCCAGGCCGCCAGCGCTGCCACCACACACACCATCCGATTCCGGCTTCGGCTCATTCAAATCTCCAAAAATGTCTAAGACAAACAATGTTGACATTTTTGCAAACAATGAAAGAAATTGCCAGATAGAAATTAGTTCTCGAAGGCCTGCCGCAGCGCCCTGCCCGCGTCGTTGTGGGCCTGCAAGGCCTCGGGAATGGCGCGGCCAAACTGGATGAAGCCGTGCACCACGCCCCGGTAAATCTCGATATCCACCGGCACACCGTGCAGGCGCAGGTGGTCGCCCCAGGCCACGCCCTCGTCCACCAGGGGGTCGCATTCGGCCAGGCCAATCCAAGCCGGGGCCATGCCGCTGGGGTCGGTCTGTTGGCCCTGTTCGTCCACACCGTCGAGCGGCGCAAAACGCCAGTCGTCCCGATCGGCGTCGTTGCGCAGATAGTGGCTAAAAAAGTAGCGGATGTGGGGCTCTTCCAATATGAAGCCTTGGGCAAATTGCCGGTGGCTTGGTGTGTCTTGGTAGCCCACACAGCCGGGGTAAAACAACAGCTGCAGGCGCAACGGCCAGCCTTGGTCGCGCGCGTGCAAGGCGGTGGCAATCGCCAGGGTGCCGCCCGCGCTGTCGCCGCCCACCGCGATGCGGGTCGCGTCCAAGCCCAGGGCGGCGGCCTGTTCGCGCAGCCAGGCCAGGCTGTCCCAAGCGTCAAACACGGCGGTGGGGAACTTGTGCTCGGGCGCCAGCCGGTAGTCCACCGACAGCACCGCGCAGTGGGCCAGGTGGGCCAGGTGGCGGCACAGGGCCGCGTGGGTGGCCACGCTGCCCACGGTGAAGCCGCCGCCGTGCAGGTACAGCAGCACCGGCAGTTGCCCATGGGCATTGGCGGCCGGCTCGGCGCTGTGCGGCACCCACAGCCGCGCGGCCAGGGTGTGGCCGTCGCGGGTGGGAATGTGCTGCGCCTCATCGCGCGCCATCTTGTGCGGCGGTATGTCGAGCACGCCGGCGCCGGCTTCGTAAAACGCGCGGGCTTGCTGCGGGCTCATGGCATGCATCGGCGGATGGCCGGCGCGGTGGATGCGGTCGATCACCCCGCGCATGGCGGGGGTGAGCAAATGGCGGGGGCTTTGGTGCAGCGACATGCGGGCGACAGCACCGCCACGGCGGCGGTGATAGTTTTGGCGACACCCTCAACCTTACCGGAACCGCGCATGTCCCAGATTTTGTACATCACCAACATCTTGCTCGACTTTGGCGTGGTGCAGCGCCTGCGAGACGAATGCGAGCGCGTGGGCATGGCCCGCCCGCTGATCGTGACCGACCCCGGCATCCGCGCTGCGGGCTTGCTGGACAAGGTGTTGGCCCAGCTGCCCGCTGGCATGGCGGCGGTGTTTGACCAAACCCCCGCCAACCCGACCGAAGCGGCGGTGCGCGCGGCGGCGGCGGTGTTTGTGGCCGAGAGTTGCGACGGACTGATCGCCCTGGGCGGTGGCAGCGCCATCGACTGCGCCAAGGGGGTGGCGATTGCCGTGGCGCACCCCGGGCCGCTCAAGACCTACGCCACCATCGAAGGCGGCTCGCCCAAGATCACCGACAGCGTGCCACCCTTGATAGCGGTGCCCACCACCGCCGGCACCGGCAGCGAGGTGGCGCGCGGCGCCATTTTGATCGTGGACGACGGGCGCAAGCTGGGTTTTCACAGCTGGCACCTGGTGCCCAAAACCGCCCTGCTCGATCCCGAACTCACCCTGGGCCTGCCACCCCTACTGACGGCCGCCACCGGCATGGACGCGATTGCGCACTGCATGGAGACTTTTTTGGCGCCGGCCTTTAACCCGCCGGCCGATGGCATTGCACTCGAAGGCCTGCGCCGGGGCTGGGCGCACATTGAGCGCGCCACCCGCAATGGCACCGACCGCGACGCCCGGCGCGAAATGATGTGCGCCAGCATGCACGGCGCCATGGCGTTTCAAAAAGGCCTGGGCTGTGTGCATTCGCTCAGCCACAGCTTGGGCGGCGTCAACCCGCGCCTGCACCACGGCACGTTGAATGCGCTGTTTTTGCCGTCGGTGTTGGCCTTCAACGCCGAGGCCGAATCGGTGCGCCGCGAAGACCGCCTGACGCGCATGGCGCAGGCCATGGGCTTGGCGTCTGGCACCGATGTGGGGCCGGCGATCCGCGACATGAACGCGCGCCTGGGATTGCCCGCTGGCTTGGGCGCTTTGGGCGTGGGCGAAGACCTGTTTGTGCGGGTGGTGGACGGCGCCTTGGCCGACCATTGCCACAAAACCAACCCGCGCTTGGCCAGCGCGGACGATTACCGCACCATGCTCAGCACCAGCCTGTGAGCCCACACCCCGTGGCGCTCACAAGGCGCCAGGAGCGCCAAAACCGGTGTGGATGGCAAACGGCTCCAGCTCTTCGAGCTGCTGGTCGAGCGAAAACGACACCAACATCGCCACCGACATCAGCGACACCACCGCGTTGACGTTGGCGTCGCGCAGCACCGCGTCGTCCAAGCGCTTTTTCAGGTGCTGGTTGACGGTTTGCACCTCTTCGTACATGCGGCTGAGGCTGTCGAGACTGAAATCGGGCAATTTGCCTTTGCGGGCTTTCAAATACTGCCCCACAAAATAGGCGCCAACCATGCGAAACAGGGTTTCCTCGACCGTAGCAAAGGGCATGTGCAAACGCCCGGGCCCCTTCATTTGCGACAGCACCGGACAAGAGCTGGTGGCCAGACTCAAGCCCAGGAGGGAACGCAGAGCGGACTGCACGTCGGTGCGTTTGTTGTGGGTGCGCTCGCCAATGCGCACCTCTACCTGGACCTGCGCGTGCGACTCCACATGCGCAAAGCTGTCGACAATGTGCTCGATGTCGAGCGCTGCCGGGCAGTAGCGCCCCGGGCGCGCAGCCAGTGGGCAATTCGGGCACTGGTGGTGGCCCAAGCGGGTCCAGAATGGCTTGAGCCCGATGCCCTCGGTGGGTGACTGGCGTTCCGTGTCCACCGAAAACTCCACCGCCTCCCCATTGTCGAAGGACAACTTGTACGCAATCACCGACATGTTGGCACCCTGAATTGGAAAATATGGCAAACCGCGTATTTTCCATCAAAATAGGTAAATACGCCATCGTCCGCTGGCGGCAATTATGCGGGTTTGTGCGGCGCTTTGGCGGCTTTTGCCATTTGTGAATCCCTGCTGCGCGGGCAAAACGCCACAGTCTTCAGGACTTCACACCGATCGCGCCAACTCACAGGGTTTCGACGCACCGCACCTCGGGCTGCCGCAGCCAGTCGGCGAACTCGTCGGCCAGCTGTTGCGCCGCCTGCGCGGCCCCGGTCCACACCCGCATGCGGCCGGGCAGGTCATTGGCGTAGGTCATAAAGTCGTGCCGGTCGGGCAGCTTGCCATTGGGCAAACCCGCCACCCACTGCGGGTCGGGCGCGAGCAGCAGCATGTGGTCGAGCGCCGCTGTGGCGCGGTGGCGGTGCTTCAAGGCCTTGTCGAGCCAGCCGGGCACCACTTGGCGCTGGAAATGCGGGTACAGCACGATGGGGCTGCCCGCCGGCGGCTGATAGCGCAGGTGCAGGTGGTAATCGGTGATGCCGCCGTCCCAATACGCACCGGGCGGCGCCCCCGGAATGTCGTGCACCGCTTGCAGCGCAAACGGGATCGAGCAACTGGCCTGCACCGCCGGCATGAAGTTGGTGGCCGTCAGCGGCAACTGGCGGCTCGGAAAGTCGTCCAAGGCAAACGGTGCGGCGGCCGACGCCCCGCCCTGCCCCGGGCTGGAAAACACCACCCGCTCCAACAAGCCCCCGAGCGCGCGGCGCTGCAGCGCGTTGGCCACAAAAGCCGCGCCGTAGCCCAGCGGGGTGAGCAGCCGGTGTTCGCGCCGCAACACACCTTTGCCGCGCGAGGCGATCACATGCAGGTGGTAGCGCGGGTGGCTCAGCACCTCGCCGATGCGCCCGCCGTAAAAGGCCTGCAGGTTGTGGCCAAACTCGCGGCTCACTTGCTCGGCGCTGGGCCGCTTTTGTCCGACGGGCAGCTCGTAGTGCTGGGCGATGTAGTCGCGCTGCAGCCGCTCAAAAGCCGGCACTGGGTCGGTCAACGCGGCGGTGGCCATGCGCCAAGCGCCAATGGACGCGCCGATCAGGTGCACCGGCTGAATGCCCTGCGTGAGCCAGTCGCCAAAAATAAAGCGGTCGAGCGGACCCAGGATGAGCCCTTTCGGCCCACCGGCCGCGCCCGGGATGGCACCAATGTGTTCGGGCCGCAGGCCGTGGGTGCGGATGTGCGCCAGCGCCGCTGGTCCGGCGTACAGGCGGAGCGCGCGCTGGGCCACCGATCCGCCCTTCAGCGCTTCAAGCCTTGCAGCTTGGCAAAGGCCGAGGCCATGGCACCCGCGCCCGCGTTGCTGTCTTGGCGACCGCCGCTGTAGCCACCGCCACCGCGTGGGCTGTGGCCGCGCGGCGCGTGTTCAAAGCGGTTGTCGCGCGGGCCGTCTTTGCGGGCCGGCGCGGCGTCGAGCTTCATGGTCAGGCTGATGCGCTTGCGGGCAGCATCGACCTCAAGCACCTTGACCTTGACGATGTCGCCGGTCTTGACCACTTCGCGCGCGTCGTTGACAAACTTGTTGCTGAGCTGGCTCACATGCACCAAGCCGTCTTGGTGCACACCCAGGTCCACAAAGGCGCCAAACTGCGCCACGTTGCTGACCGTGCCTTCGAGCACCATGCCTTCTTTGAGGTCGGCGATGTCTTCGACCCCCTCGTTGAAGCGCGCCACCTGGAAGTCGGGGCGCGGGTCGCGGCCGGGTTTCTCCAGCTCACCCAAAATGTCTTTGACGGTGATGACCCCAAAACGCTCGTTGGCAAACAGCTCGGGCCGCAGGGTTTTGAGCATGTCGGCGCGGCCCATCAATTCGGCCACCGGTTTGCCCGATTTTTCAACAATCGCTTCGACCACCGGATAGGCCTCGGGGTGCACACCGGTCATGTCCAGCGGGTTGTCGCCGGCGCGGATGCGCAAAAAGCCCGCGCTTTGTTCAAACGACTTGGGGCCCAGGCCAGTGACCTTGAGCAGCTCTTGTCGGCTTTTGAACGCGCCGTTGGCTTCGCGCCAGCGCACCACCGCTTTGGCGACAGACGCCGACAGGCCCGACACGCGGGACAGCAGCGGCACGCTCGCGGTGTTCAGGTCCACCCCGACCGAGTTCACGCAGTCTTCCACCACCGCGTCCAGCGTGCGGGCGAGTTCACTCTGGTTCACGTCGTGCTGGTACTGGCCCACGCCAATCGATTTGGGGTCGATCTTGACCAGCTCGGCCAGCGGGTCTTGCAAGCGGCGGGCGATGGACGCGGCGCCGCGCAGGCTCACGTCCACATCGGGCATTTCCTGGCTGGCGAATTCGCTGGCGGAATACACCGACGCGCCGGCCTCGCTCACCACCACCTTGGTGATGGCGTGGTCCGGGTGCAGCTTGGCCAGTTGTTTGATCAGGTCGCCGGCGAGCTTGTCGGTTTCGCGGCTGGCGGTGCCGTTGCCAATGGCGATCAGGTCGACGCCGTGTTTCTCACACAGCTTGGCGAGCGTAAACAACGAACCGTCCCAATCGCGGCGCGGTTCGTGGGGATAGACGGTGGCGGTGTCCACCAGCTTGCCAGTGGCGTCCACCACGGCCACTTTCACGCCAGTGCGGATGCCGGGGTCCAGACCCATCACCGCCTTCGGCCCGGCGGGCGCGGCCAGCAGCAGGTCGCGCAGGTTGTCGGCAAACACCTTGATCGCCACCGCCTCGGCGTTGTCGCGCAGGCGGGCAAACAGATCGCGCTCGGTGCTCAGGCTCAGCTTCACACGCCAAGTCCAGGCCACACATTTGCGCAGCAGGTCGTCGGCCTTGCGGCCGGCGTGGCTCCAGCCCAGGTGCAGCGCAATGCGGCCTTCGGCCAAGCTCGGTTGCCCTGGCTCGGGCATCTCGGGCAACACCAGCTTGGCGTCCAAGATCTCCAGCGCACGGCCGCGAAACACCGCCAGTGCGCGGTGGCTGGGCACACGGCCAATCGGCTCGTCGTAATCAAAGTAATCGCGGAACTTGGCCACATCGGGGTGGTTTTCGTCCTTGCCGGCCACCAGCTTGCTTTGCAGCAGGCCCTCGGTCCACAGCCATTCGCGCAGGCCTTGCACCAGCGCCGCGTCTTCTGCCCAGCGCTCGGAGAGGATGTCGCGCACGCCGTCGAGCACGGCGGGCACGGTGCTGAAATCGGCGCCTTCCACCGTGCCCACCGGGCTGGTGAAGGCTTGGGCCTCGGCGGCCGGGTCCAGCGTCGGGTCGGCCAGCAGCTTGTCGGCCAGCGGCTCAATGCCCCCCTCGCGGGCGATCATGCCCTTGGTGCGGCGCTTGGGCTTGTAGGGCAAATACAAGTCTTCGAGTTCTTGTTTGGTGGGGGCGGCCTCAATGGCGGCCAGCAGCTCAGGCGTGAGCTTGCCCTGCTCCTGGATGCTTTTGATGACCGCGGCGCGCCGGTCTTCCAGTTCGCGCAAATAGCCCAGGCGGTATTCCAACTCGCGCAGCTGGATGTCGTCGAGGCCGCCAGTGGCCTCTTTGCGGTAACGGGCAATAAAGGGGACGGTGGCGCCACCGTCGAGCAAATCAACCGCCGCTTTGACCTGGGCCAGGTTGACCTTGATTTCTTGGGCGATCTGCGAAAGGATTTTTTGCATGGGGCAAGAAAAAGGCGCCCATCAGGCGCCCGGGTACCGAACGAAGCGGCAGAGTGTGCCACAGCCCCTGGGGGCGCTCGGTACGCTGCCGTTTTAGAGCCGCACAATGGGCGACAGGCCCAGCGCAATCCACAGCCCATACAGGCACAGAGCGCCAGCCATCACCAAGGACGCGGGCATGGCGGGTGTGCCGCGGCCACGGTAGACCACCCCCCGCGATCCGGGCACCCAATGCTCCAGCGCGTGTGCCAGTTGGCGCAAGAACGCCAGATACCCCGGCCCCGACCATGCCGCCACCACATACAGCACCAAGTAGGCGACCGCTCCAAACAGCACCACATCGATCACCGCCTGGAACCCCGCAAATGCCCCCACCCCAGCGGCCAAACAAACCTGTGAAAAGCGCAAGCGACCCACCAAGAGCAAGGGCAAACACAGAAGCCCTGCGGTGACCGCGCCCAGGGCGGCAAACACCATGCCGGCCGGCCCCATCTGGCTGCTGAAAAAGCCTTCGCCCGGCTGGGCCATGTCCACCCCGTGCCACAACAGGCCCACCACCAACAGCAACACAACGTGGATCACCGGCACTTGGCGTTGGCGAATCTCACACGCCAACGCGTCCAACAAGATGCAAAACAGCATCAGCAAACCGACCACTTGCCAGATCAGATTGGTGTAGTGCAGCACGGCGTTCTCCTGGTGTTGGAACATAAAACAAGCCCTGTGGTCTGGTCACCTCTGCAAAAATGACAAACTCAGTCAAGTGCTTTTAAGGTAACTTTTTATTATTTTTGATGCATGCTAAACCGTTAAATATTAAAAACAAAGTGCCACATGGGTTCTAAAGCATTATTTTCGTGAACTCTGTCACTGACACAGGCCCGGAGCGCTTGGGCAACCGCTGGGGCTACCATGTGGCACAAGCAGCTACCGCATCACCCCATGCAGGATGATTTGTTTGGTGCACCACCCGCACCGCCCGAGCCCCATGGTCTTTCCACACCAGCCACACTGTCGGCGGCCGCACGCCGCCGCGCTGGCGAGGTGCGCGCGCTGGAGCACAGCGCCGACACCCAAGCGCTGGCGCAGCGCCTGAACCCGCGCGCGCGCCTGGGTGCGTCCACTTGGAGCTATCCCGGTTGGGCCGGCATCGTCTGGGACGAAGGGCCTTATTCCGAAGCGGTGCTGGCCAAGAACGGGCTGAGCGCCTACACCCAACACCCGCTGATGCGCTGCGTGTGCATCGACCGCTCGTTTTACCGCCCGCTGACCGACACCCAGTACGCACGCTTTGCCGCCCAGGTGCCGGACGACTTCCGTTTTGTGGTGAAAGCACCGGCCTTGGTGACGGACGCCCTGGTGCGCGGCGAACACGGCCAGGGTCGCCAGCCGAACACCGCGTTTCTGGATCCGGTGCTGGCGACGCAGGAGTTCATCACCCCCGCGCTCACCGGTCTGGGCGACAAGGTGGGCGCGCTGGTGTTTCAGCTCAGCCCCCTGCCGTTTTCGCTATTGCAGCGCCTGCCCTGGCTGCTGGAGCGCCTGCGCGCCATGCTGCAAGCCCTGCCCGATGTGCGGAGCGCCACCCGCGACGGTGTGGTGGCGGTGGAGGTGCGCGACCCCGAGTGGCTGTCGCCCACGGTGGCGCCGCAGCTGGCGGCGGTGCTCAAAGACAGCGGGGCCACCTATTGCCTGGGCCTGCACGCCAAGATGCCGCGTTTGGCCGAACAACTGCCGCTGCTGCGCGCCCTGTGGCCCGGGCCCATGGTCTGCCGCTGGAACCTGAACCCGCTGCACGGCGCTTATGGGTATGAAGACGCGCAACGGTCTTATGAACCGTATGACCGCATCCACGATGTGGACGACGACACCCGCGCCCTGCTGGTGCGCACGGTGCGTGGCGTGACAGGCGCGGGCCAAAACGCCTATGTGACCATCAGCAACAAGGCCGAGGGCTGCGCGCCGCTGTCGGCTTTGGCGCTGGCACAGGGCTTGGCCGCTGCCTCAAGCGAGCGCGCCTAAGGCAGCGCTCAGCCGCGCAGCGCTTGGCGCAACGCCCGCCCAATGTCGGGCCGCTCGGCAAACGGGTCGGGCGGGTTGGCGCCAGCCACCACCGCGTCAAAACGCGTGCGGGCGTTGCCCAAGGCCTGCGGGTGGCTGTAGATGTAGAAGCGGTCGTGCTGTACCGCGTCGAGCACCAGCGCCGCCACATCGGCCGCGCTGACCTTGCCAGAGTCCACCGCTTTGGCGGTCATGGCCTGGCCGATCAATTGGCTCTGCGTCGGCGCTTCAGATCGCAAGGCCACCGGGCGGTTGCGGTGGCTCTTGGCGATGCCGGTGGGCACAAAGTAGGGACACAACACGCTGGCACTCACCTGGTCGCTCACCAACTTCAGGTCTTGGTACAGCGTCTCGGTGAGGCTGACCACCGCGTGTTTGCTGACGTTGTACACCCCCATATTGGGTGGCGTCAGCAAGCCCGCCATGCTGGCGGTGTTGACGATGTGCCCGCGGTAGCTGGGGTCGGCTTGCGCGGCGGCGAGCATCAGCGGGGTGAACAAGCGCACCCCGTGGATCACGCCCCACAGGTTCACGCCCAGCACCCATTCCCAGTCGGCGACCGAGTTTTCCCAAATCAGCCCGCCCGAACCTACACCGGCGTTGTTGAACACCAGGTGGGGTGCACCAAAACGCGCCACCACCGCGTCGGCCAGGGCCTGCATCTCGCTGGCGCTGGCCACGTCCACCCGCTGCGCCAACACCTCGGCGCCCTGCCCTGTCAGCTCATCGGTGGCGGCGGCCAGCGCGTCGGCTTGCACATCGACCAACGCCAGGCGCATGCCGCGCTGGGCGCACAAACGGGCCAGCTCTAGGCCAAAGCCCGAGCCGGCGCCGGTGATGACGGCGGTGGTGCCTGAAAACCGTTCGATCATGGAGGACCTTGTGTGGTAACGAACCACCCGTTTGTAAATTTAGCGCGACGCCGCCCCAAGCAAATGCGAGACAGTCGCCGCCCCCAAGCGGCGCCGACAGCGGACAATCGGTGCGGTGTGAAACCGGTGCCGCGCGGTCTCGCGTTGGGCAGGCAGGACAGAAAGGGTTGATGTCGGTGTTGTCGCAACAATTTGTGATCCGGGCGCGCTTGCGGACCGACCGACCGGGCGATCCGGGGGTGTTTCCCTTCACGCTGCCCGCTGTACAGGCGCTCGATGGGCTGGACTTTCACCCGGGCGTGACGTTCTTGATCGGCGAAAACGGTGCGGGCAAATCCACCATCCTGGAAGCCTTGGCCATCGCGCTGGGTTTTAACGCCGAGGGCGGTTCGCGCCATATGGCGTTCAACACCCGGGCGTCGCATTCGGTGTTGCACGAGCACATTCGGGTGGCCAAGGGCATGCGCCGCCCCAAGACTGGCTATTTTTTGCGGGCCGAGAGTTTCTTTAACGTGGCGACCCACATCGAGGCCCTTGACGCCGAGCCGGCGCCCTCGCCACCGATCATCGATTCGTATGGCGGCGTGTCGCTGCACGAACAGTCGCACGGCGAGTCTTTTATGGCTTTGCTGTTACACCGTTTCTCCGGGCAAGGGCTGTACATCCTGGACGAACCCGAGGCGGCCTTGTCGCCGCAACGCCAACTCGCGGCACTCAAGCGTATGCACGACTTGGTGACCGAGGGAGCACAGTTCATCATCGCCACCCATTCGCCCATCTTGATGGGCTATCCGGAGGCTTGGATTTATGAGTGCTCTGCCCGGGGGCTGCAACGTGTCGACTACGAAGACACCGAGCATGTACAGATCAGCCGCCGTTTTTTGAACGACCGCCAGCGCACGCTGGAGCGTCTGTTGCGCGACTGATCAGCGCGCAGGGACGCGCAGCATTTCCACATGCTGGATGCCGTCTTCGTCGTAGGGCGCGCTCGCAGTCACAAAACCGTGGCGCTGGTAAAAGTGCTGCAAATGCGCCTGCGCGCCAATGCGGATCGGCTGCGGCCCCCACAGGTGCAGCAGCTGGCGCACCGCCTCGGCCATGAGCGTGTGGCCCAGCTTCAAATGCCGGGCGGCGGGGTCGCTGACCACCCGGCCGATGCTGGCCTCGGCGTATTTCAGCCCCGCCGGCACCAGCCGCGCGCTGGCCAAAAGGCGCCCGTCTGGCCCTTCACACAGCAGGTGCAAACAATCGGCGTCGGCGCCGTCCATGTCTTGGAACACACAGCGCTGCTCCACCACAAACACCTCTGAGCGCAAGCGCAGCAGCGCGTACAAGGTGTGCGGCAACAGCGCGCCAAACGGCAAACAGCGAAATCCGAAAATGGGGTCAGAGTGCATTTACTGGGGCAAGGCGCGTTGGATGATGGCGGGCATATCCGCCGAGGCGCCGAGGCAGCCAAAGCTGTGACCCCAATGGCCGGCGATGCGGCTGTCGCAAAAGGCCGAGAACACCGCCGACGGCGCGGTTTGCGCGAGCAACGCGGCCTGCACGGCCAGTGCCACGTCTTGCGCCAAGCGCCGGGCTTCGACCTCGGTGGCCATTTCTTCCACCCGTGTGGGCAAGGTCGCGGCCAGGTGGTCCAAGGCGCGGTGCATGCCTTTGGCGGGGGCCAGCTCTTGCGCCAGCGCGGCGGCGGCGTCGGCCTTGCGCAGGGCGCGCAGCAAGTCCAGCGCCATGATGTTGCCCGCGCCTTCCCAAATGCTGTTGACCGGCATTTCGCGGTAGATGCGCGCCATCACGCCTTCGCCGCCCTCCTCCACATAACCGTTGCCGCCCAGGCATTCCATGGCCTCTTGCGCAAAGTGGCTGCCGCGTTTGCAAATCCAGAACTTGGCCACGGGCGTGAGCAGGCGCTGCATGACCCGCTCGTGTTCGCTCTGCGCCGCGTGGTCAAAGCTGTGCGCCAGGCGCAGCGCGAGCGCGGTGGCGACTTCGCTTTCCAGTGCCAGATCGGCCAACACGTTTTGCATCAAGGGCTGTTCGATCAAGGTCTTGCCGAAGGCCTTGCGCTGGCGCGTGTGGTGCAGCGCGATGGACAGAGCGTGGCGCATCAGCGCGCTGGTGCCCAGGGCGCAGTCGAGCCGCGTCATCGTGCCCATGGCCAAAATTTGTGGCACACCGCGTCCCTCCTCGCCCACCAGCCAGGCGCTGGCGCCGACAAACTCGACCTCGGAACTGGCGTTGGCTTTGTTGCCGAGTTTGTCTTTGAGGCGCTGGATGAACACGGTGTTCAGCGAGCCGTCGGGCAACACACGCGGCAAAAACAAACAGCTCAGCCCGCCGGCGGTTTGCGCCAAGATCAAAAACGCGTCGCACATCGGCGCCGAGAAAAACCATTTGTGGCCGGTGACGCGGTAGCGCTGGCCCCAGCCGTCGCTGCCATCCGGCACGGCTTGGGTGGTGTTGGCGCGCACGTCCGATCCGCCCTGCTTTTCGGTCATGCCCATGCCCATGGTCAAGCCGGCTTTTTGGTGCCAGGGCTTGAGCGCGGGGTCGTAGGCGCGGGCGGTCAGGCCGGGCGCGAGGTCGCGGTAAATGGCGGGGTTGTCTTTGAGCGCAGGCGTGACCGCGTAGGTCATGGAGATGGGGCACAGGATGGACGGCTCCAGCTCGGTGAAGAGCTGGAAGGCGGCCGCCCGCTGTAGGTGTGGATGCGGTCCACCCTCACCCCCGCCCTCTCCCGCTAGCGGGAGAGGGAGTGAAACGTCTCGCCTTGCCACATCTTCCGCTGAGGAGAGCCCCTGTCTTGCCCCCTCTCCCGCTGGCGGGAGAGGGTTGGGGTGAGGGCTCCCCCAAGGCGTGCCGTGCAGCCCATACGCCGTGGCCGCCGCCATCAGCGCGTGGTAGCTCGGGTGAAACTCCACCTGATCAATGCGGTGGCCGAAGCGGCTGTGGCTTTTGAGCTGCGGCGTGAACACATTGGCCAGCCGCGCGTGCTGCTGCATCTCGGCGCTGCCCGCCAATGCGCCCAGCGCGTGCAGCGGCGCGGTGTCCAAGCCCGGCGCATGCCAACGCAAAGCGTCTTGCATCGCCAGATTGCCGGCGAACAGGTTCACATCGACAAAAGACGGAGCCTGGTTAAAAACCTCATGGGTTGCGTTCATGCAAACTCCTTTCGAGCGCCAAGGCCTCAAGCAAGGCCACTGCGGATCCGGCTCCGCCGGTCCGCAGGTGGCGCCCCCTGGGGGGGTGACGCCGCAGGCGGCGCGGGGGGTTACACCAGTTTCACCAGCTGCTTGCCAAAGTTCTTGCCCTTGAGCAGCCCCAAAAACGCCTCGGGCGCGCTCTCAATACCCTGCGCCACGGTCTCGCGCGGGCGCAGCTGGCCGCAGCCCACCAACTGGCCCAGCTCGGACAGCGCCTCGGGCCAGACCTCCATGTGCTCGCTGACGATAAAGCCCTGCACCTTCATGCGGTTCACCAGAATCAGCGCCGGGTTGGCCATGGGCAGGGGCGCGCCGTCGTAGCCGGCGATCATGCCGCACACCGCCACACGCGCGAAGGCGTTGGTGCGCAGCATCACCGCGTCCAGCACCATGCCGCCCACGTTCTCAAAATGGCCGTCGATGCCGTTCGGGCAGGCCGCCTTCAAGGCCTTGGACAAGCTCAGGTAATCGGCGTGTTCTTTGTAGTCCACACAGGCGTCGAAGCCGAGTTCATTCACCACGTAGTCGCACTTGTCTTTGCCCCCGGCAATGCCGACCACGCGGCAACCGCGCGCCTTGGCCAGTGCGCCGTAAGCGCTGCCCACCGCGCCGCTGGCCGCGCTCACCGTCACCGTCTCTCCGGCCTTGGGTTCGATGATTTTGACCAGCCCGTACCAAGCGGTCACACCCGGCATGCCCACCGCGCCCAGGTAATGCGACAGCGGCACATGGGTGGTGTCGACCCGGCGCAAGTTGCCGGGCACGTTGGCGTCAACCACGCTGTACTCCTGCCAGCCGCCCATGCCCACCACTGGGTCACCGGCTTTGAATTTGGGGTGGCGCGACTCCACCACCTCGCCCACGGTGCCGCCGATCATCACCTCGCCCAGGGGCTGGGGCTGGGCGTAGCTCTTGCTCTCGTTCATGCGACCGCGCATATAGGGGTCTAGGCTCAGGTAGTGGTGGCGCACCAGCACCTGCCCGTCTTGCAGCGCGGGCGTGTCGGTGGTGACGAGTTTGAAGTTCGACACCGTGGCCTCGCCTTGCGGGCGGTTGTCGAGCACGATTTGGCGGTTCTGGGGCATACAAAGTCTCCTGTGAAATGTGTTCAAACGGGGGGGGCGGCGCAAGGTGGGCAGACCCACGCCGGCGGCGTCAAAGCCACCGTCTACCGCCAACACCTGGCCGTTCACATAACTGGCCTGCGGGCTGCACAAAAAGCCGACCGCGTTGGCGATTTCGTCGAGCGAGCCGTAACGCGCCAGCGGAATGGTGTCGTGGTAGTCGGCGCGGATGGCGGGTGTGTGCACTTGTTTGGCCATCTCGGTTTCCACCGGGCCGGGCGCAATCGCGTTGACGCGGATGCCCGCGTTGCCGTATTCCACCGCCTGCTGTTTGGTGAGGTGAATCAACGCCGCTTTGGACGTGCCATAGGCCACGCGCAAGGTGCTGGCGCGCAGGCCCGAGATGGAGGCGATGTTGACCACCGCGCCGCCACCGTGTTGGAGCATCAGGGGCGCGCAGGCTTGGGTGCAGATGAACGGGCCATCGAGGTTGCTGGCCATGACCCAGCGCCAGTCGTCCAGCGTGGTCTGGCCAATGGGCTTGAAGACCGCGACACCGGCGTTGTTCACCAGCGCGTCAAGCCGGCCCCAGCGGGCCTCAATGGCGGCCACCGCATCGGCCACCTGGGCCGCGTTCGACACATCGGCCGGCAGCGCCAACAGGCGCTCAGCGCCGTTCTCGGCCACCCAGGCCGCGTGGCTGGTGGCCAGTGTGTGGGCGTCGATGTCGAGCATGGCCACCCGGTGGCCCTGCCGCAAAAACCAGCCTGCGATGGCCAGCCCAATGCCCCGGGCCGCGCCCGTGACCAGCGCCACCGGCGCGTCTGTGTGTGCAGTGTCCATAGGGGGTGTTCAATCGGTGGCGGGGCTGTTGAGGGCGTGGCTGCTGCTGGCCGACACCGGCAAACGCCGCACGTATTTGAAGGTGCCGGTGGCGTGGGCACAGAGCTTGCCCTCGGCGTCCACAATGCGGCCTTCGGTAAAGGCCAGCGTGGCGGTGCGCTGCAGCAGCGTGCCGTGCGCCACCAGGGGCCCGGTGGCGGCCGCCATAAAGCTGGTCTTCATTTCAATCGTGACCGCGCCCACACCCGGCTCTACCGAGCGGGCGGCGTGCGCCATCACCACATCGAGCAGCGTCATGCTGGCGCCGCCGTGGGTCACGTTGAACGAGTTGAGGTGCTCCGCCCGGGGCGTGAACGCAATGCGCGCCTGGCCGTCCGCAAAGTGCAGCAGCTCAAAACCCAGGTGCTCAACAAAAGGAATCGAAACAGGAAAGGTCATGCAGGAAGGATACAGAGCCACGAATGAGGGGGAACTCAATCAAGGGCACCGCAGATCCGGCTTCGCCGGTCTGCCGGTGCCGCCCCCTGGAGGGGGTGACGCGCCGAAGGCGCGGCGCGGGGGTGGACCACCTAGCCTCCAGTGATGATCGACACACCCCCATCGACCGCCAGCCATTGCCCCGTGACGTGCTTGCCCGCATCACTGGCGTACAGCAGCGTGATGCCTTTGAGGTCTTCGTCGTCGCCCAGGCGGCGCAGCGGCGCGTGGGCGGCGAGTTTGTCTTCACCCATCGCTTTTAAGGTGCCTTGGGTCATCTTGCTCGGGAAAAAGCCTGGGCAAATCGCGTTGACGCGGATGCCGTAGTGGCCCCACTCGGCCGCCAGTGCGCGGGTGAAGTTGATCACCGCGCCTTTGGAGGTGTTGTAGGCAATCGTCTTCATCTCGGGCGGGTTGCCGCCCAAGCCAGCGATGCTGGCGGTGTTGATGATGCTGCCGCCTTTGTGCGGAATCATGCTGAGTTTGGCGATCAGCTGGCTCAGCAGGAAATAGCTGCGCACGTTCAGGTTCATCACCTTGTCCCAGGCGTCGAGCGGGTGGTCTTCGGCCGGTGCGCCCCAAGCGGCGCCGGCGTTGTTGACCAAAATATCGACCCGGCCCAAGCGCTCCAACGCGTCGCTGGCCAAGCGGCGAATGTCGTCTTCCTTTTGGCAATCGGCCGCCGTCCACCGGGTGTCGATGCCGGCGGCCTGCAGTTCGGCGGTGGCCTCTTCCAAGTCATCCGCCTTGCGCGAGCTGATCAGCACCCGCGCGCCGGCCTCGCCCAGCGCCCGGGCCATTTGCAGCCCCAGCCCGCGCGAGCCGCCGGTGATCAGCGCGGTCTTGCCCGTCAAATTCAGCAATTGGTGCACGTGCCGTTCTGTCATGCTGTGTCTCCTTTTAATGGGGTCAGGTTCGTTTTTTCCTGCGTCAAAACGCATCTTCGGGCATGTCGGCGCAAGTGGTGTCGCGTGTGCGCACCACCTGCAGCCAAGCGCCGATTTTGGGCAGCTCGTAATGGAAAAAATAGCGCGCCGCGGCCAGCCGACCGGTGCGCGCAGGGCTCTCGGGCGCGGCTTGGGCCACCAGCGCCACGTCCAGCCAGATCCAGGCCAACACGGTGTGGCCAAAGGCCTGCATGTAGGGCACCGCATTGGCCAGGGCGGGCACCGGTTCGCCCGTGGCCCAGGCGGATTTGGTGGCCGCGTCCACGTCTTGCAAGGCTTTGCCCAGCGCGTTGGCGTGCTCGGCCAAGGCGGGCACCTGAATCGCGCGCTCGATGGTGGCGTTGACGCGCCCGGCCAGCAGCTGCAGACCCTGCCCGCCTTCCATCAGCACCTTGCGGCCCAACAGGTCCATGGCCTGGATGCCGTGGGTGCCCTCATGGATCATGTTCAGGCGGTTGTCGCGCCAGTACTGCTCCACCGGAAAGTCGCGGGTGTAGCCATAGCCGCCGAGCACCTGGATGGCGAGCGAATTGGCCTCCAGACACCATTCGCTGGGCCAGCTTTTGGCAATCGGCGTCAGCACCTCCAGCAACAGGCGCGCCTCGTTGGTCGCCTCGGGAGAGCCAGTGTGCTGCTCATCCACCAAGCGGGCGCAATACAGCTCCAGCGCCAGCGCGCCTTCGGCGTAGCTCTTTTGTGCGAGCAACATGCGCTTGACATCGGCGTGTTCGATGATGCGCACCTGCGGCTGGGCCGGGTCTTTTCCGGCCGGCCCCATCGCCCTGCCCTGCGGCCGGTTTTTGGCGTACTCCAAGGACGCGAGGTAGCCCGCCATGCCCAACATGGTCGCGGCCATGCCCACGCCGATGCGCGCCTCGTTCATCATGTGGAACATGCACTTCAGGCCTTCGCCGGGCTGCCCCACCAAATAGCCAATGGCCCCTGGAGCGCCGCGCACCGGGTAGGTGCCCTCGCCAAAATTGAGCAGCGTGTTGGTGGTGCCGCGCCAACCACATTTGTGATTCAGGCCCGCCAGCGCCACGTCGTTGCGCTCGCCGGTGAGTTGGCCGTCGACGTCCACCAGCCGCTTGGGCACGATGAACAGCGATATGCCTTTGACACCGGGCACCAACTGGCCGTCTGGCCCCGGGATCTTGGCCAACACCAGGTGCACGATGTTCTCGGTCAACTCGTGTTCGCCGGCCGAAATCCACATCTTGCTGCCCCTGAGCCGGTAGCGCGGGCCCAGTGGATCGGCGGCAAATTGGTCGCCGTCGGACAGCGCGCGGGTGGCCACATCGCTGAGCGATGATCCGGCCTGCGGCTCACTCAAGCACATGGTGCCCGACCAGCGGCCGGCAAACTCGTTGAGTGCAAACACCCGCTGTTGCGCCTCGCTGCCGTGCGCCATCAGCAAATTGGCGTTGCCGGTGGTCAACATGCCGGCGCCGATGCTCACCGACGCACAGGCAAACAACGCATTGGCCGCGGCCTCCACCGTGTAGGGCAATTGCATGCCGCCCACCTTGTAGTCTTGCGCGGCGCTCAGCATGCCGCTCTCGACATAGGCACGGTGTGCGTCGTGGGTGGCCTGCGGCAACACCACCCGCAAGCCGCCCGCACCATCGGGCTCGGTGCGCGGCTCTTGGGTGTCGACCAGCCGGTTGAATGGCGCGTACTTCTCGCGCGCGATGCGCTCGCAGGTGTCCAACACCGCGCCAAAGGTCTCGCGCGAGTGGTCGGCAAAACGCGGCCGCTCGCTCAGACCCGCCGCCCCCAACCAGTCGTACAACAAAAAATCCAGGGTAGGTCGAACAGCCATGGTCAAAGAAGTGTCAAGCCAAACAACAATGTCCGGAGCGCGTGCCCCAACTCCAGGATGCCGTGGGTCCGGCTCCGCCGGCCCACAGGCATCGCCCCCCTCTGGGGGGTGCCGCGCAGCGGCGCGGGGGGGGTGTTGTACGTCCGCGCAGCGCGCGGCGTTACAACACCTCAAACACCCCGGCCGCGCCCATGCCCCCGCCAATGCACATGGTCACGCACACGCGCTTGGCGCCCCGGCGCTTGCCTTCGATCAGGGCGTGGCCGGTCAGGCGCTGGCCCGACACGCCATAAGGGTGGCCCACCGCAATCGCGCCGCCGTTCACATTGAGCCGGTCGGCCGGAATGCCCAGCTTGTCGCGGCAATACAGCACCTGCACCGCAAACGCCTCGTTGAGTTCCCAGAGGTCGATGTCGCCGACCTTCAGGCCCAGGCGCGACAGCACCTTGGGCACCGCAAACACCGGGCCAATGCCCATTTCGTCGGGTTCGCAACCGGCCACCGCAAAACCCAAGAAGCGCCCGAGCGGCTTCAAGCCTTTTTTCTCGGCCAGCGCCTCGTCCATCACCACACAAGCGCCCGCGCCGTCGCTGAACTGGCTGGCGTTGCCGGCCGACACCAAGCCACCGGGCAGCGCCGAGCGCAGGCCGTGGATGGCGTCAAAGGTGGTGCCAGGGCGAATGCCTTCGTCGTGCTCCACCGTCACTTGTTTGGTCATCAAGCCCATCACTTTGTCGGCCACGCCAGCGGTCACGGTGATGGGCGCGATCTCGGCCTTGAACAGGCCGGCTTCCAGCGCAGCCGCCGCCTTCTGTTGGCTGGCGGCGCCGTATTCGTCCATGGCGTCGCGGCCAATGCCGTAGCGCTTGGCCACTTGTTCGGCGGTCTGCAGCATGTTCCAGTAGATCTCGGGCTTTTGTTTTTCGAGCGCCAAGTCCTTGAGCATGTGCTGGTTCATCTCTTGCTGCACACAAGAAATGCTCTCCACCCCACCGGCCACATACACCGAGCCTTCGCCGGCGATGATGCGTTGCGCGGCCAGGGCGATGGTCTGCAAACCCGAGGAACAAAAGCGGTTGACGGTCATGCCCGACACGGTGATCGGCAGGCCGGCCTTGAGCGCGATCTGGCGCGCGATGTTGGCACCGGTCGCGCCCTCGGGGTTGGCGCAGCCCATGATCACGTCTTCGACCTCGGCGGCGTCGATGCCGGCGCGCTCAACAGCGTGCTGCACCGCATGGCCACCGAGCGTGGCACCGTGGGTCATGTTGAAGGCGCCCTTCCAGCTTTTGGTCAGGGGCGTGCGGGCGGTGGAAACGATGACAGCGTTGGTCATGATGGTGTCCTTAAATCGTTGTGCAAGCGGTCATCAAAATGTTTTTCCGTCCGCCACCAGGCGGGCCAGCAGTGGCGCCGGCTGCCAGAACTTGGCGTCGTCCAGCGGGTTCTGGGCAAAGCGTTTCATCGCCTGCACCACATTGAACAAGCCCAGCTCGTTGGCGTAGTTCAGTGGGCCGCCACGGTGCACCGGGAAGCCGTAGCCAAAGATGTAGACCCCGTCGATGTCGCTGGCCTTGTTGGCAATGCCCTCTTCCAAAATGTGCGCCGCCTCGTTGACCAGGCTGAACACCAAGCGCTGCACGATCTCTTCGTCGGCGATCTTGCGTGGCGTGATGCCCAAGGCCTTGCGGTTGGCCTCGATCATCTGCACCACCTCGGCGTTGGGCACTGGGTCGCGCTTGCCGGCCACATAGTCATACCAGCCTTTGCCCACCTTTTGGCCGAAGCGGCCTTGTTCGCACAGCAGGTCGGCGGTTTTGCTGTAACGCATGTCGGGGTATTCCTGATAACGGCGCTTGCGGATGGCCCAGCCAATGTCGTTGCCCGCCAAGTCGCCCATGCGGAACGGCCCCATGGCAAAACCAAACTTTTCAATCGCTTTGTCCACCTGCTCAGGGGTGCAGCCCTCGTCGAGCAAAAAGCCCGCTTGGCGCGCGTACTGCTCGATCATGCGGTTGCCAATAAAGCCGTCGCACACGCCCGAGACCACCGCGACCTTTTTGATCTTCTTGGCCACGGTCATCACCGTGGCCATCACGTCCTTGGCGGTGTGGGCACCGCGCACCACCTCCAGCAGCTTCATCACATTGGCTGGGCTGAAAAAGTGCAGGCCCACCACGTCTTGCGGGCGCTGGGTGAAGCTGGCGATGGTGTTGAGGTCGAGCGTGGAGGTGTTGCTCGCCAAAATCGCGCCGGGCTTCATCACCGCGTCGAGCTGGCGAAACACCTTTTCTTTCACGCCAATTTCTTCAAACACCGCCTCAATCACCAAGTCGGCGTCGGCAATGCCTTCGTAGCTCAGCGTGGTGCTCAGCAAGGCCATGCGCTGCTCGTACTTGTCTTGCTTGAGCTTGCCTTTTTTCACCTGCGCTTCGTAGTTCTTGCGCATCACGCCGATGCCACGGTCCAGTGCCTCTTGGCTGGTTTCCAGAATCGTCACCGGAATGCCCGCGTTCAAGAAATTCATGCTGATGCCGCCGCCCATGGTGCCCGCGCCAATCACCGCCACCTTGGCGATGGGGCGCTGCACGGTGCCTTCCGGCACGTCCGGGATTTTGCTGGCGGCGCGCTCTGCCGTGAACAGGTGGCGCAGCGAACGGCACTCGGGTGTCCACATCAGGTTGATGAAGATCTCGCGCTCCAACAGCATGCCGTCGGCGAACTTCTTTTTGGTGGCCGCTTCCACCGCGTCCACACACTTGGCCGGCGCTGGAAAGTGTTTGGCCATGCCTTTGACCATGTTGCGCGCAAACTGGAAATAGGCGTCGCCCTGCGGGTGCTTGCACGGCAGGTGACGCACCAGCGGCAAGGCGCTGCCGTCGGCGTGCTTGGCGGCCACCTCGCGCGCCAAGGCCAAGGCTTCGTCGGCCAGCGACTCGGCCGATGCGGCCAGCTTGTCGAACAGCTTTTGCCCCGGCAGCTGGGCCAACATCTCGCTGTTGACCGGCTCGCCGCTGACAATCATGTTCAGCGCCGCCTCCACCCCCAGCACACGCGGCAAACGCTGCGTGCCGCCGGCGCCGGGAATCAAGCCGAGCTTCACTTCCGGCAGCGCCACCTTGCAGCCAGGAGCGGCGATGCGGTAATGCGCGCCCAGCGCCAGCTCCAGCCCACCGCCCATACACACCGTGTGCATGGCGGCCACCACCGGCTTGCTGCAATGCTCCACCGCCAAGATCACCGACAACAAATTGGGCTCTTGCAGCGCTTTCGGGGTGCCAAATTCGCGGATGTCCGCGCCACCCGAAAACGCCTTGCCAGCGCCGGTGATCACCACCGCGCGGATGGCCGCATCGGCCTGCGCACGCGCCAACCCATCGGTCAGCGCGCGCCGGGTGTCGTAACCCAAACCGTTGACGGGCGGGTTGTCCAGCGTGATCACGGCCACATCGCCGTGCGCCTGGTAAGTCGCGGTCATTCCACTCTCCTTGAATGCGGTTGCCAGATAAAAGAACGGTCGTTCGTTTTCAAAAGCCATTCTAGGAAGTTTGTGGGCCGCGCCAATACGCCGCTGTCGCCCGCATGTCTGGGGTTTTCACCAAGCGCCGCACACAAGGAACGCTATGGCATGAGTTGTGCCTGCCGAATGCAGCGCTTTGCAGCACCTACGACTGACATTCTTGATGGTCTGCCTGGGTTTATTGGAATTTTTGACAATAAAAAATAACAATTGATAGATTTCATTGGATTTTTGACCGCTTTAGGAGGTCCCCACATGTCCCAATTGGCCTTGGCCAAACCCATTGAAAACGTCGACAGCGCAGATGAGACGGTGGTGCTTGGCGTGATTCACCACCTGATGCCTATGCTGGCCGCATGGCGGCGCGGCGAAGACTTGCGCGGCGACATCGAGGCCGCCGAGCGCCAGCAACCCGGCTTGCAGTCCACACTCGATCAAGCCCGCAAGGCGCAAAAAACCGCCAGCGAAGCGCTGGCCACCGCACAAGACCGTGTGTTCAACGGCGCGGCCATCGGCCAAGCGGTGGCCGCCGTGACCGGCGCGCTGCTGGGCTGGTGGTTCATGGGCGCCATCACCGCTGTGGTGGTGCTGGCGGTGCTGGTTGCTTGGGCTTTCAGCACCGCCAAAAAAGCCGCCAACGCCATCAAGGCCGAGCTCTCACAAGCCTTGGCCCAGGCCGACGCTGCGCTGGCCAGCGCCGACAGCGCCTGCCAACACAACAGCCGCCGCATCGAGGAACTCAAGACCGAGTTAAAAAGCCGCGCGGTGGGTTTCCCCGACACCAAGGTCACGCCCATCGACTTTGCTTTGCGCAGCGCCGAGGTGTCGGGCCACCAGGTGCTGCTCGACCTCTCAGAGTCGCACGCCCCGGTCAAGCTCAAGGCCATCGATGTGTCGGCCATGGAAGAAGGCCTGTCCCACATCTCCGACAAGGTGCAGGCGCTGCTGCAGGTGCCGCCGCTGCTCACGCCCGAGGAGCACGCACACAGCGACGACCCGGTGCACGAACTGTTTGGCGAAGAAAGCGATTTGCAGCAACTGGTGGGCCAATTCACCTTGAGCCTGGGCAAGCTGCGCGACATCGACCTCACCCTGCCCTTGGTGCCCAAAAACAGCCTGCTGGTGGAGCGCGCTGCGAGCGCGTCGCTGCCCAGCGCCGACGCCGGTCCGCGTGTGCACATGAGCAGCCAGCTCGACCCCAAGGCGATCTCGGCGTTTGTCGACCGGGTCAACAGCAACCGCGAACGCGGGCTGGCCATCTTTGCCGAACTCAACGAGGTGTTCAACAACCTCGACCGGGTGTGTGCGCTCTACGCCCAAGCCCGGGTGGCCTCGGTCAACACCCTGCACACCAACCTGCTCGATGTGCTGGGCAGCGCCGCCTGGTGCAGCCGCCGGGTGTATTGCCCGCGCACCATCCAATCGAGTGCCTACATTGAAGAACTGCTGGGCATCAAGGCTTCCAAAGCCTATTTGCTGTCGTTTGACGACCTCATCACCCGATTGCACGACGATGTGGAAATCCACAAACGCCTGCAGTCCAAACCCGATTTGGAAGAGCAGCTGGCCCAGAGCTACGACGCGGTGCAGCAGTTCATGGAAGGCGCTCAGTTCGACGCCGAAGGCCGCCGCCTGGACGTGGGCCAACGCCCGCGCCACATCGAATCGCAGTTCGACGAAGCGGTGAAACACTTTGGCCATGTGCTGCAAAAGGTGATGACCGGCTCGGCCTATCCGGTGCTCAACTTCTCCACCGAAGCCCAGCTCTATTACGACCCGGACAACCAAGAGTGGTCGTCCAACACCACGCCTTATGTCTACAGCACCGCCGACGCCATCCGCTTTGGCAGCGTGGTCAAGGCCTATTCCGATCTCATGATCCCGCTGTGGGAACACCTGTGGACCGAGAAGGCCGATTTCCGCAAATCCGAGCTGTTCCGCACCAACGAGGAAATGCGCCGCATGACCGAGAAGGAATCGGAAAAGCTCATCGACATCGCCAACCAGTTCCGCGCCGACATGCGGGCGGTGCGTGAAAACGTCTACCTGCTCGAATCCGACCTCAAGTCCAAATACGCCGAAATCCTGTCTTTCCGCGACAGCATGAGCGCGCTGGGCTTGATGTCCGAGCGCGCCGCCGAGGCCGTGTCGGACGACAAACTGCAAAAACTGGTGATGGGCGACTCCACCCTCACCACGGCAGAGAAATTTGAAACCCTGCTCAGCGGCATGCCGCAAACACAGGCCGCCAACCGGGGCTCGGTGCACGACCCGATTGACCTGATTCGCGAGCCCGACGCGCTGCTGCCCTACGCTGGCGCCCAGCAGCCGCGCCTGCTCAACCAGTGACCGAGGAGCCGCCATGTCCACACAGGCCCCATCAGGCATCTCGTACGCGGAACTCAACAGCGCCATTAGCTCCCTGCGCTCGGAAATGCGGGGCGAAATCAACAGCGTGCGCAGCGAAATGCGCGGTGAAATCCGCGACCTGCGGCGCTGGGTCGAAAGCGAAATCCAGAGATTGGAGGACGAAATGAGAGAAGTCGGTGAAATGATCGTCGGCGCCATCAACAAACAGACGGTGGCAGTTGTTGGCGGGGTGGCGGCCACCACCGCCATGCTGGAACGCACCAAACAGCAAATCGAGGCAGACTTTCAGGCCACCCGTGGACGCATTGAGGTGCAAACCGAATCGAGCCTGCAAATTGAAGTGGGCAAAAAAGTGGCCGATGCCACTGGCCTCAAAGGCAAGCTCGAAGCGTTTTTCCAAGACATTCGAAGCCGCTACGACCGCTCGCTGGTGGGCGTGGGGCTGAACTACGAGCTGTACAACCAGAACTTCCAGAAAATCACCGACGACTACCAAAACAAGCTGCGCACGATTGGCGAGCACATCTTCCGCATCAAGCTCGAAGACAACGCTCCCGCCTTCAAGGCCGCGCGTGTGCCCTACGAAGACGCGCACAGCCTGCCGATTGAAATGGACCTCAAGCGCCTCTCTGCGCGCTCGGCCAACCTCGACGAAACCCTCAAGCTGCTCAAAACCAGCCGGCTCGACGAGGTGGTCCACTCGCTCGACGCACTCGACCAGACCCTCAAGGCGTACAAGGATTCTGGCCTGGCGCGCCGGCGCAGCGCCGACACACTGTGTGTGCAAGGCCTGGCGGTGTCGTCTGGCAAAGACCTGACCGTGCTCAGTGGCCACGCTGCGCTGCGGGTGCAGGGCGATCAGCCGGTGTCGCTGCAGGTGGCCGACAACAGCTTGGCCGTCTTTCACGGCAAGGCGGCGCAGCAGCGCGTCGCCCAACAGGTGCCCAAGCACAGCCACCGTGCGCTCAAGCCCGACGAGGTGGTGCGCTTGGGCAAAGCGGCCGCATCGCTGCTGCAAAAAAACCTCATCTCGTCCGACGCCCGCGCACTGTTTGAAGACTTCCTGGGCTCGGGCAAGCTCAGCGTTCTGGAGAAATAAGCATGGCCGTGCAACAAGAAGGCAGCAACGTGGTGGTCAACCGATCGGTGGCCGGCAGTGTGTTCCCCACCAGCGAACGCGAGCTGGTGTTTCCGGTGCTCATCGACGGCAGCGAACAAGCGGTGCGCATTGGCGGCTCGGTCTATGGCCGCTCGTTGGAGCTGCGTGGCAATGTGCATGTGCAAGGCCCGGTGGTCTCGCGCGGCGACACAGTGCTCAACCCCGGCGCCCACCGCATCCAGCTCGACTCGGGCATCACCATCAACGGCTCTCTCAACTGCCGCTACGACCCGCTGCAACCCCTGCCCGGTCTGCAAGACGGCATGGACGCCGCGCGTGTGATTGTCAAAGGCGACATCGCCGTCAACCAAGGCGTCTACCTGCGCAACGCCATCGTGTTTGGCAGCATCCGCGCTACCCACTGTGTGCTGGAAAACTCGCTGGTGCTGGGCACCTGCTTGGTCGACGAAAGCCTCAAGGTGCGCATGAGCACGATTGGCGGCTACGCCAGCCGAGACGTCACCTTTGAGGGCCACTGCGTCATGCTGCACAGCCTGGGTGAAAGCCTCAACGCCCCAGTGTTTGCGCCCATGGAAACCGCGCCAAGCACCGTGTTGGATGCCGATGTGCGGTATTACCCCGCCATCCGCCACGGCCGGGGGCTGATGAACCGGCTGCAACAACCCGATGTGAAGTACCCCGCCTACGCCCGCCTCTACCCGCAAACCGACTGGGTACGCGCCACCACCTTGGCCAACCCCGCGCTCGACGAAGAGCACCAAGGCCAGGTGCAGAAATGGGTGCTGTCGATTGGCGGGCGCATCAGCGACATTTCCAAAATCAGCGAAGCGGTCAACAGCCTGACCCAAATGCTCAAATGTGGCTTCGAGTTTGAACACTACGCGCCCAACATCCGCCGCCAGCAGCTCGACAAGGCCCTGGCGCCGCTCACCGACGAAGAGCGCTGGATTCTGCAAACCGTCTGCCACACCGCATGATGACCCGACTGATCTTCACCCTGGTGCTGCCACCGCTGCTGTGGCTGCTGTGTGGTTGGCCGTCGCTGCAGCTGCCGGGCAACTTGGCGCTGCTCGGCGTGATGCTGGCGCATGTGTATGTGGTGGTTTGGCAAGGCCCGCTGTTCCAGCTCCTGCGCGCCGACGATTTCACCTATGGCGCCGTCACTCTGGGGCTCAACATCGTGTCCTTGCTGGTCACGGTCGTCACCACCATCGGCATGTTTGTGGTCTATGGCGGCGACATCGCCCAGGTCAACGACGTGCCCACACCAGTGTGGGGTGTCGTTGGCCTGTCGCTGCTGCTCACCGTCGCCCTGCCGCTGTTGGCCGGGCGCAGCGCCGCGCCCTTGCCCAAAGCCAGCGACCGCCGCACCTACGAAGATCCCACCAACGGGCAATGACCCACTGAGGACACCATGGTTTTAGGCTGGTTCAGCAAAGAAACAAAATCGATGTACGTGGCCCGTCCGGCCGATCGGGCGGACGACCTCATCTACTTGCATCCCGACAAATCGATTCCGCGCGGCACCAAACTCACTGTACGCAGCGACGAATGTGTGCTTTTCTTTCGCGAAGGCAAGTACATCGGCAAGATCAACCCGGGCACCACCGTCCAGCTCGACACCGCCAACATTCCCTTCCTCGGTCACCTGCTGATCGACAAGTTCACCGACGCCAACCACTTCATTTGTGAGGTGTTTTTTGTTCGGCTCAGCGAAAAGCGCTTCGACGCCCCGCGCACCGAACTGGGGCAATACAAAGACCTGAACTCCGCCAACGTGGTCGCCATGCGCGGCAGCTTGTCGTACACCGTCAAGGTGACCGACCCGGCGCGCCTGGTCATTGAACTGGGCGGCCAACATGCGGGGTCGGAGTCGAACATCGAAACCGCCTTCAACGGCCGCATGTTCAATCAGCTGCGCGCCGCTGTGGGCCAGCGCGCCCAGCGCATGCCCATCCTCAACGTGGTGTCCAACGTCGACGCCGAGGCACTGAGCGAAGACGTCAAAACCCTCGCCCGCAGCGAATTTGTGCCGCTGGGCATCGACATCGGTCGTGTGTTCGACATGGCGCTGGCGCTGGACGAGGCCAGCTTTGCCCTGCTGCGCGAATTCGGCAAACAAGAAGCCCAACTCGCGCTGCAAGCCAAAGGCATGCAGCTTGCCACCAACGACGGTTTTGCCGAATTCAACATGATCCAGGCCCAGCGCTCCGCGCTCGAAGGCCTGGGCAAAGGCCTCGAATCGGGCAACGGCCCGCTCATCTTGGGCGGCATGAACTTGGGCGGTAATCTCACCGGCATCAGCCGCCCCCCGCAGCGCAGCGCCCCGCCCGCGCGCCCGGCCGGTGTGCTCAGCAGCCAAGTGGCGTTTTTTGTGGTCACCGAACGCGGCGAACAAGGCCCCTACTCCGCCCGCCAAGTGGCACTCACCGCCATTTCCAAAGGCCAAGCCCTGGGCCAGCTGCTGATCCGCAGCACCGACGACGCCGAAGGCGTGTCCTTCCCCGCCGACGCCGAACCGCAGATCCTCAGCGAATACCAGCGCCGCCTGCCACCGGGCTCACAGCCCCCGGTCAACAGCCCAGCCGCCGCGCCGGCGGCAGCTCCAGCCCCAGCCGCCCCACCCGCTGGCGCGCAACAGGCGTTCAACCTGGCCTTTGACGGCGCCGCCAGCAACGGTGAAATTGATGCCAGCGAACTGGCCACCCTCATCCACCTCGCTGTGACCTTCGGCTTGGCACCCACCCCGGTCGCGGCCGAAGCCTTCATCCGCCAGCTCGCGCAACTGCGCGGCGTGACCATCACCGTCTGAGCCACCCGGAACCCCCACATGCTTTGCAGCCATTGCGGCGCCACGCTGCGCCACACCGCACGGGTGTGCATCCAATGCGGCACAGTGGTGCCCAACTCTGGAGACACCGCCGAGGCCAGCCCCATTGCGCCCCCCGCACCCACACCCGCGCTCGTGCCTGAGGCCGCCGCACACGCACCTGCACCGGCAC
The DNA here is from genome assembly GCA_964650505.1 of uncultured Hydrogenophaga sp. GTDB lineage: Bacteria > Pseudomonadota > Gammaproteobacteria > Burkholderiales > Burkholderiaceae_C > Hydrogenophaga. The sequence continues at coordinate 41,445 of CAZYUD010000009.1, read as the reverse complement.
CCGTCCCCATAGAGCCAGTGGCCGCTGTGGCCTCACCCGCAGCAGCGGACGCCCCTGTCACCCCCGTATACGAGGCCGCGCCGGCACTGGGCGCGGCAGACCCAGCGGCACCAGCGCCCAGCGCCGCCCTGCACACCGTTGCCCTGTCCGATTTTGGTGACGCCACCGAAGCGCTGGTCTCCGCAGTGATGGTGCAAGTGGGCGACTCCGTCACGGCAGACCAAGCCGTGGTGTGTTTAGAGACCGACGACTTCATTTTTGAGATACCCAGCGACTGCGACGGCCAGGTCCGCGCCCTGCTGGTCAAGGTGGGCGACACCGTGCACCGTGGTCAGCCCTTGGCCGAAATCTGGGGCGTGCGCCAGCTGCCCGAGCCCAGCGCCGACGAGCCGCCCTTAGAACAAGCCCACACAGCAGCCGCAGAGCCCTCCCCCAAAGCCTCTTCTTCCTGGGCTTGGTGGCTGGTGGGCGCGGCGCTCGGCTTGGGTGGCTATCTGTTGGTGCAAGCCCTCGACACACCGAGCCTGTCCAGCGACACCGCCAGCGCGCTCACCCGCTCGGGTGTGGCGCAGCTGCAAGCACCTCCGCCCATCAGCGACAGCCAGACCACCTCGGCCGTGGTGCTCAACACCGACGATCTCAACGCCCTGCTGCGCATGGCCGCCACCGACGACTGGGCCGGCGTGCGAGCCCTGCTGCGCGAGAAGCGGCCCCAAACCCATTTGGTGAAAGACAAAGCCACCGCCCGCGCCTTCAACCAAGGCGGGCTCGACCTCATCAACCAAGGCGACTGGGTCGCGGCCCACGGCCTGTTTGAGATGGGCGTGCAGTCCAACGCCAACGACGCCGAAATCCGCAACAACCTGGGCTTTGCCGAGCTGCGCCTGGGCCGCCACGACAGCGCGCAGCAGAACCTGGTCACCGCTTTGCTGATGGCCCCTACCCGAACCAACGCCTGGAGCAACCTCGCCGAACTCATGGCCGAGACCAACGAGGCCAACACCGCCGCCGCGTCGCTGCGGCTGGCGGTGCACTTCTCGCGCAACCAAAAACGCACCCTGGAGTTTTTGGGCGATCCCGCCCGTGTGCCCAGCGCTGCGCTGCGTGGCGTGATTGAAGCGAACTGGGCGGCCATTGCCGCGGTGCCGCCCTACGCGCGCTGAGTCGCACAACACCATAAAAAAACGGCCCACAAACTCTGAGTTTGTGGGCCGTTGTTCGGTATAAATGGTCGGCGTGGCGGGATTCGAACTCGCGACCCCTTGCACCCCATGCAAGTGCGCTACCAGGCTGCGCTACACGCCGACAAGACCACAATTATAGCCTGCTTTTGAGTCTCAAAAAACGAGCAGCTCGCGAATCTTGGCCAGCTCACTGCGCAGGTCCACCGCAGCGCCCTCGGCCAGTGACAACGGGGGCAAGGCCACGGTCGATGGCACAGCCACAGGCGCATCGTCGCGGCGCTGCCCGCGTTCGTGTGCAGCGATCTCCTGCAACTTGTTGCGTGCGCCACTGATGGTGAAGCCCTGCTCGTACAGCAGCTCGCGGATGCGGCGGATCATCAACACCTCATGGTGCTGGTAATAGCGGCGATTGCCACGCCGTTTCATGGGGCGCAGCTGAGTGAACTCCTGCTCCCAGTAACGCAGCACATGGGGTTTGACACCACAGAGGTCGCCTACCTCACCGATGGTGAAGTAGCGTTTGACCGGGATGCTTGGCAGACCATTGTCCATGTGACCGTACGTGAAAAGAACAGCCTAAGACTTTACTGCACAATGGCTTTTTCAGCAAAGGCAGTGACACATCGGGGTTTCACTCGGCGCCCTTAAGCAAGCTCACCACTTTGCACCTGCTCCTTGAGCTTGGGGCTGGCGTGGAAAGTCACCACCCGCCGCGCTTCAATCGCCACCGGCTCACCCGTGCGGGGGTTGCGGCCCGGGCGCGGCGCTTTGGTGCGGATTTGAAAGTTGCCAAAACCCGAGATCTTGACGTCTTGGCCTTCGACCAGGCTGTGGGTGATGAGATCAAAAAACGCATCGACCATGTCTTTGGACTCGCGTTTGTTCAGACCAATCTGATCAAACAGCATGTCGGCGAGCTGGGCTTTGGTGAGCGCTGGGGTTTCCAGGCTGTCAACGGCGAAATCCATGGTCATGTCCTTAGCGCAGTCGGGCCTGTACGCGTTCGGCCAAGCTGGCCAACACCGCGTGTATCACTTGGTCAATCTGTTCGTCTTGCAAGGTCGCGTCGGCGGCGTGCAAGTGCAGGCGAATGGCCAGGCTTTTTTCACCACTGGCCACGCCACCCATGCCGTCGGTCTTGGGGCGGTAGACGTCAAACAGCACCACGTCTTTGAGCAGCCCCGAAGCGGCCGCACCGTCGCGCACCGCTTGCATGACGGCATCGTGCGACACCGCCTCTTGCACCACCACGGCCAGGTCGCGCTCCACCGGCTGGTGGCGGCTCACGCCACTGAAAGTCGGTAGGCCTTTGGCCAGCACCGCGTCGAGCGACAGCTCAAACATCACCGGTGCGCTGGGCAGCTCGTAGCCCTGGCGCCAGCGCGGGTGCAGCTCGCCCACGTGGCCAATGCACACCTCGTCGAGCCACACGGCGGCACAGCGGCCCGGGTGCATGGCGGGGTGCTCGGCGGCTACAAAACGGGCTTGGCGGGGCGCCAGCAAGGCCTCCACATCGCCTTTGATGTCAAAGAAGTCGGCGCTGCGCTTGTCGCCCGACCACTGCAGCGTGTCCACGCCGCCCCAGGCCAAACCGGCCACCCGCATGGGCTGGGCAAAGCCAGCCACGCTGGTGTCGCTGTCGACCACGCTGGCGTCTTTGTGGAACACCCGGCCCAGCTCGAACAGGCGCACACGCGGCGCCTTGCGGTCGATGTTGAACTTGAGCACCGACACCAAGCTGCCCAGCAGCGAAGAGCGCATCACGCTCATCTGGCTCGCGATGGGGTTGAGCAGTTTGATGGGGTCGGCATTGCCCGCCAACTCACGCTCCCAGCGTTCGTCGACAAAGCTGAAATTGATGGTTTCCAGATAGCCCAGCTGCGCCAGTTGCCGGCGCACCGCAAACGGACCACGCTTGGCCTCAGCGCGCAGCTTCGGCGTGATCGGCGCCAACGGCGGTGTGGTCGGCAGCTGCTCGTAACCGATGACCCGCGCCACCTCTTCGATCAGGTCTTCTTCGATCTGCAGGTCAAAGCGGAAGCTTGGCGGCGCCACCGTCACCGTGCCTTCGCCTTCGGTCACGCTCAGGCCCAGGCGCTTCAGGGCGTCGGCGCACTGGGCTTGGGTCAGCGGCATGCCAATCACCTTGGCCGCGCGCGCCACCCGCAGGCTCACCGGTTTGCCGTCGGGCAAGACCAGGGTTTGGTCGTCGATCGGGCCCGCCTGGCCACCACAAATCTCCAACACCAATGCGGTGATGCGCTCCACATGTTCCACTGTGGTGGCAGGGTCCACGCCACGCTCGAAGCGGTGACCGGCGTCGGTGCTGAAGTTGTAGCGGCGCGAACGGCCGGCAATGGCTTTGGGCCACCAGAAAGCGGCTTCGATGAAGATGTTCTGCGTGTCGTCCGACACGGCGGTGGCGTCGCCGCCCATGATGCCGGCCAGCGACTCGACCTGATGGTCATCGGCGATCACGCCAACCTCCGCGTCCACGGCAATGGTGTTGCCATTGAGCAGCTTGAGCTGTTCACCGGCGCGGCCCCAGCGCACCTGCAGACCGCCGTGGATCTTGTCGAGGTCAAAAATGTGCGATGGGCGGCCCAACTCGAACATCACGTAGTTGGAAATGTCCACCAGCGGCGAGACGCTGCGCTGGCCACAGCGCGCCAGCCGCTCCACCATCCAGGCCGGGGTCTTGACTTGGGTGTTCACACCACGCACCACCCGGCCGCTGAAACGGCCGCACAGGTCGGGCGCTTGCACATCCACCGCCAGCCGATCGGATACCGCCACTGGCACCGTTGCAAAAGTGGGCTGCTGCAGCGGCGCACCGGTCAGCGCCGACACCTCGCGCGCAATGCCATACACGCTCAGGCAATGGGCCAAATTGGGCGTGAGCTTCAAGGTGAACAGCATGTCGTCCAAGCCCAGTTGCTCGCGGATGTTGCGGCCGACCACCGCATCATCGGCCAGCTCCAGCAGACCGCTGCCTTCTTCCGACACCTGCAGCTCTTTGGCCGAGCACAACATGCCCTGGCTCTCCACGCCGCGCAGCTTGCCGAGCTTGATGGCAAAGGGCTTGCCGTCCTCGCCCGGCGGCAACAAGGCACCCACGGTGGCGCAGGGCACTTTGATGCCAGCGCGCGCGTTCGGGGCGCCGCACACAATGTTCAAGGGCGCGCCCTGCCCCACGTCCACTTGGCACACGCGCAGGCGGTCGGCGTTGGGGTGCTGTTCGGCACTCAGGATCTGCCCCACCACCACACCGGTGAACGCGGGCGCCACCGGCTGCAGCTCTTCCACCTCCAGACCCGCCATGGTCAAGGTGTCGGCCAACTGTTGGCTGCTCAGGGGTGGGTTGCAAAAGGCGCGCAGCCAGGATTCAGGGAATTGCATGTAAGGACTCAGTACGTGGCACGACAATGGCTTTCGTCCGGAACACCGCAGAACCGGCTTTGCCGGGCTGCAGGTGTTGCCCCCTGGGGGGTGACGCGAAGCGGCGCGGGGGGATGTTCATTCCGTGCGGGGGGATTACTTGAACTGACTCAGGAAACGGATATCGCCATCAAAGAACAGGCGCAGGTCGTTCACGCCATAACGCAACATGGTCAGGCGGTCCGGCCCCATGCCAAAGGCAAAACCGATGTAGCGCTCAGGGTCCAGCCCCATGTTGCACACCACGTTCGGATGCACCTGCCCCGAGCCGGCGACTTCCAGCCAACGCCCCGCCAGCGGGCCGCTCTGGAACTGGATGTCGATCTCGGCGCTGGGCTCGGTGAAGGGGAAAAAGCTCGGGCGAAAGCGCAGCACCAAGTCGTCGCTCTCAAAGAAGGTGCGGCAGAAATCGGTGAACACGACCTTCAAGTCTTTGAAGCTCACGTTCTCGCCAATCCACAGGCCTTCGCACTGGTGGAACATGGGCGAGTGGGTGGCGTCGCTGTCCACCCGGTAGGTGCGGCCCGGCGCAATCACCCGAATTTCCGGCATGCCGGCACCACTGTCGATGGCGGCGCGGTGGCGCTTGACATGCTGCACCGCATGGCGGATTTGCATTGGGCTGGTATGGGTGCGCAGCAGATTGGGCTGCTTGGCGCTGCCACCTTCCACATAAAAGGTGTCGTGCATCGAACGCGCCGGGTGGTCCTCGGGCGTGTTCAGTGCGGTGAAGTTGAACCAGTCGGACTCGATCTCGGGGCCCTCAGCCACCTCAAAACCCATCGAGCCAAAAATCGCCTCGATGCGCTCGAGCGTCAAGCTCACCGGGTGCAAACCGCCCTGCCCGCGCTGGCGGCCTGGCAGGGTCACGTCCAGCGCCTCGGCCTTGAGCTGGGCCTGCAACTCGGCATCGGCCAGGGCTTGGCGGCGTTCGGTGAGCGCGGCCTCAATCGCTTGTTTGGCGACGTTGATGGCCGCACCCCGGGTCTTTTTTTCGTCCACCGAGAGCGCGGCCATGCCCTTCATCAGCTCGGTGACGCGCCCGGACTTGCCCAAAAACTGGGCCTTGGCGTTCTCAAGATCGGCGGGGGTGGCGGCGGCGGCAAACGCCGCTTGTGCGCCGCTGACCAGGGTGTCCAACTCGTTCATGGAATGTGGCGTTGTGTGCAGAAAAAAAGGGCTGAACGGCGGGGCGCTACGCGCCTGCATTCAGCCCCTCAGAGCGACCGACCTGCCCGGGCGACACCAGGTCACCCGGACGGCGCCGTGAATCAAGCGGCCAGCTTGGCTTTGACTTGTTCCACGATGCTGTTGAAAGCCGCGACGTCATGGACGGCGAGATCGGCCAAGACCTTGCGGTCGATGGCGATCTGGGCTTTCTTCAGGCCGTTGGCGAACTGGCTGTACGTCAGGCCACAAGCGCGTGCACCAGCGTTGATACGGGCGATCCACAGTTGGCGGAACACGCGTTTCTTGGTGCGGCGATCGCGGTAAGCGTACTGACCAGCCTTCATCACCGCCTGTTTGGCGATGCGGAAGACGTTGCCGCGGCGGCCGCGGAAACCTTTGGCCAGAGCCAGAACTTTTTTGTGTCGGGCGCGAGCCGTGACACCACGTTTGACGCGAGGCATGTGTGTTCTCCTTGTTCGTCGGTGATTACAGGCCAGCCATGGGCAGCATCTGAGCCATGTGACCCATATTGGTCTCATGGACAGTCACCGCACCGCGCAGGTGGCGCTTGTTCTTGGTGGTCTTCTTGGTCAGGATGTGACGTTTGAAGGCTTGACCGCGCTTGACGGTGCCACCCGGACGAACGCGAAAACGCTTTTTCGCGCTGCTCTTGGTCTTCATTTTGGGCATTCTCATGCTCCTTTTTCATTTGTGCTCGTGAGGCGCCGCGAACCTTCCGCGGACTTGCTGGCCCCGAGCCACTTTTTAGAACGGCGCCACAAGGGCCCCGCTCGCTGAACACCCGACAAGCCGAAGCCTCTCAAGTGCCCCCGACGGTCGGGGACCAACCCGACCATCTGGTTCTTCTCCCTCGCCTGCAATCAGGCAGCGGAGCTGGTGGCCGCATCAGCCGCCGGTTTGGCGGGTGCCGCCCCCGGCTTTTTGCGGCCCGGCGCGATCATCATGATCATTTGCCGGCCTTCGAGCTTGGGGAACTGCTCCACCACAATCGTGTCGGCCAAGTCGTCGCGGATGCGGTTGAGCAGCGCCAGACCCAGCTCTTGGTGCGTGATCTCACGCCCACGGAAACGCAAGGTCACCTTGCACTTGTCACCGTCTTCCAGAAAGCGGCGGATGTTGCGCATCTTGATCTGGTAATCGCCCTCGTCCGTGCCCGGACGGAATTTGATTTCCTTGATCTCAATGACCGTCTGCTTGGCTTTGGCCTCGGCCGCTTTTTTCTGTTCCTGGTATTTGAACTTGCCGTAGTCCATCAACCGGCACACAGGCGGGTTGGCGGTGGCGGCAATTTCCACCAAGTCCACATCGAGATCGCCGGCCATGCGCAGGGCTTCCTGCAGGCTGACGATGCCCAGCGGCTCGTTTTCCGGACCATTGAGGCGAACCTCAGGGGCCATGATTTCGCGGTTCAGACGGTGCGCGCGCTCTTCGCGTTGGCGACGGTCACGAAAGTTCGTAGCGATGGTGCTTTCCTTTGTGCGGGCGGACAACAAAATGAAACAAACCCGGCCACAGCCGGGTTTTCATGCAAAGCGGTCACACCAAACAGGGACTCAGACGCGGTTGTTCACGTCGGCCATCACCTGATCGAGGAAGGCTTGCAGTGGCATCACGCCCAGGTCTTTGTTGCCCCGGGCACGCACCGCCACCGCGCCAGCCGCCTTTTCCTTGTCGCCCACAACCAGGATGTAAGGCAGCTTTTGCATTGCATGCTCACGTATTTTATACGTGATTTTCTCGTTGCGCAGATCCAGATCGACCCTAAGCCCTTGATTTTTCAGCGTTTTGGCGATTTCCCGACAGTAATCGGACTGCGCGTCGGTGATATTGAGCACCGACACCTGCACCGGCGCCAGCCAAGCCGGCAGCGCGCCAGCGTGTTGCTCGATCAAAATGCCGATAAAACGCTCCAAGCTGCCGACGATGGCGCGGTGCAGCATGACGGGGCGGTGGCGGTTGCCGTCCTCACCCACGTATTCCGCGTCCAGGCGCTCGGGCAGATTGGGGTCGACTTGGATGGTGCCGCACTGCCAAGGACGGCCCAGCGCGTCTTTAAGGGTGTATTCGATCTTGGGGCCGTAGAAGGCGCCCTCGCCCGGCAGGTACTCAAATTCGCAACCCGAGGCGCGCAAGCCTTCGGCCAGCGCGTGCTCGGCCTTGTCCCAGCTTTCTTCGGTGCCGATGCGTTTTTCGGGGCGGGTCGAGAGCTTGTAAATGATGTCGGTGAAGCCAAAGTCTTTGTAGACCTTTTGCAGCAGCGTGGTGAAGGCCTGCACCTCGGCCTGGATCTGGTCTTCGGTGCAGAAAATGTGACCATCGTCCTGCACAAAGCCGCGCACCCGCATGATGCCGTGCAGGCCGCCACTGGGCTCGTTGCGGTGGCACTGGCCGAACTCGCCGTAGCGCAACGGCAGATCGCGGTAGCTCTTGATGCCCTGCTTGTAAATCAGGATGTGGCCCGGGCAGTTCATCGGCTTCAACGCGTAATCGCGCTTTTCCGATTCGGTGGTGAACATGTTCTCGCGGTACTTGTCCCAATGGCCGGTTTTTTCCCACAGGGTCTTGTCCAAGATCTGCGGGCCCTTGACCTCTTGGTAGCCGTTGTCGCGGTAGACGCGGCGCATGTACTGCTCCACCTCTTGCCACACGGTCCAGCCCTTGGGGTGCCAGAACACGGTGCCGGGCGAGTATTCGTCGATGTGGAACAGGTCGAGCTCGCGGCCGAGTTTTCGGTGGTCGCGCTTTTCGGCCTCTTCCAGCATGGTGAGGTACTGCTGCAGCTCTTCTTTGCTGGCCCAAGCGGTGCCGTAAATGCGCTGCAGCATTTCGTTGTTGCTGTCGCCGCGCCAGTAGGCACCGGCCACTTTCATCAACTTGAAGTGTTTGAGCTTGCCGGTGCTCGGCACATGGGGGCCACGGCAGAGGTCTTCAAAACCGCCTTCGCGGTAGAGGCTCACGTCTTCGTTGGCCGGGATGCTGGCGATGATTTCGGCCTTGTAGTGTTCGCCCATGCCTTTGAAATGCGCCACCGCTTCATCGCGTGGCAAGACCCGGCGCACCACCGCTTCGTCTTTGGCGGCCAGCTCGGCCATCTTTTTTTCGATGGCGCTCAAGTCCTCAGGCGTGAAGGGGCGCTTGTACGAGAAGTCGTAATAAAAGCCGTGCTCAATCACTGGCCCGATGGTGACCTGCGCGTCGGGAAACAGCTCTTTGACGGCATAGGCCAGCAGGTGGGCGGTGGAGTGGCGGATCATGTCCAGTCCGTCGGCGTCTTTGGCGGTGACGATGGCCAGCGACGCGTCTTCGGTGATCTGGTAACTGGTGTCCACCAGCTTGCCGTTGACCTTACCGCCCAAGGCGGCTTTGGCCAAACCGGTGCCGATCGATGCGGCGACGTCGGCCACCGTGACCGGGCCGGGAAACTGGCGCTGAGAACCGTCGGGAAGCGTGATGTGAATCATGGGTGGTCCAGAAACAAAACAGCGCGGCATGGGCCGCGCTGATGGGGTGTTGAAGGAAACGGGCAGGCGCGAACTGCAGACCTCAGGAGGCCAAAAGGAAAACCCGGGGAGTTCGCGGTGTCATAACCGGTCGCCTTTCTCGCTCTTATCAAATGCCAATACAGCATCTGATTTTCTCATAAAACGGCCCACGCGCTCGGCAGAGCGCGGAACAGCGCACTCGCCATGAGCGCCTCAGGCCGCGACCTGCATGGCCATGCGCAAACAGCGCGCGTAGTTGTCAAAAGCAACAGCCTTGATCGTGGACTTGTCCACGCCGCGCTTGATCAAGATGTCCACCACCTGCCGGATGTGCGCCAGCTCTTCGATGACAGAGCCTTCGGGCAGGCCGTCTTCGTCTGTGCCGAACATGACGTGTTCAGGGCCCAATGTGTCGATCATGTGGATGATCTCCCTGGCGTAGCCATCCAATCCGCCTGAACCAAACGACGGCCCCAAAGACCACAAACCCACCGCCCCGCCCTTGGCGGCGATTTTTCGGGCCAGTCGTTCGCTCAGTGCCCGCGCCTGGTAACCACGCGACTTGAACGTCTGCTCACTGGCGCTCAAAAAACTGTGCGACCACACCAGCGGTTGGGTGGCAATCTCCAGCGCTTGGTCGACCGAAGAGGCACTGGAGTGCGCCAGGTCCACCAAGATGCCCTTCTGGTTCAAAGCCCGCACGAGTTGTTTGCCAAAGTCCGAAAGAAATGCCAATGTACTGAAGACCGGGCTTGTGTTGTCAACACTGGCCCGCCAAAACGGCACAAAAAAGCCACCTAGCACCTAAGCGCCAGACGGCTTTTTTGGACACAAGCGCCCGCTCAGGCGCCTGTGAAGATCAGTGGAACTGCTCTTCTTCGGTCGAGCCGGTCAGGGCCTTGACGCTGGACGAACCGCCTTGGATCACGGTGGTCACGTCGTCGAAGTAACCAGCGCCCACTTCTTGCTGGTGCGACACAAAGGTGTAGCCCTTTTCGCGGGCGGCGAACTCGGGCTCTTGCACCATATTCGTGTAGTGCTTCATGCCTTCGCCGCGGGCGTAAGCGTGGGCAAACTGGAAGGTGTTGAACCAGTTGATGTGGATACCGGCCAGGGTGATGAACTGGTACTTATAGCCCAGCGCCGACAGCTCGTCTTGGAACTTGGCGATGGTGGCGTCGTCCAGGTTCTTCTTCCAGTTGAAGGACGGCGAGCAGTTGTAGGACAGCAGCTTGCCCGGGCAGGCGGCGTGCACGGCTTGGGCGAATTCGCGGGCGAAGCCCAGGTCGGGCGTGCCGGTCTCGCACCACACCAGATCGGCGTAGGGGGCGTAGGCCACGCCACGGCTGATGGCTTGCTCCAGACCGTTCTTGACGCGGTAGAAACCTTCTTGGGTGCGCTCACCGGTCAGGAAGGGCTTGTCGTTGGCGTCGTGGTCGCTGGTGATCAGGTTGGCGGCTTCCGCGTCGGTGCGGGCCAGGATCAGGGTGGGCACGCCCATGGTGTCGGCGGCAAAACGCGCGGCGATCAGCTTTTCGCAAGCTTCTTGGGTGGGCACCAGCACCTTGCCACCCATGTGGCCGCACTTCTTCACAGCGGCGAGCTGGTCTTCGAAGTGCACGCCAGCCGCACCGGCGGCGATCATGTTCTTCATGAGTTCGAAGGCGTTAAGCACGCCACCAAAACCGGCTTCAGCGTCGGCCACGATGGGCAGGAAGTAGTCGATGAACTCGGCCGAACCCGGCTCGATGCCACGGCTCCACTGGATTTCGTCGGCGCGCTTGAAGGTGTTGTTGATGCGGCGCACCATGGTCGGCACCGAGTCGTAGGCGTAGAGCGACTGGTCGGGGTACATGGTTTCAGAGGTGTTGCCGTCGGCGGCAACTTGCCAGCCCGACAGGTACACGGCTTCCAGACCGGCTTTGGCCTGCTGCATGGCCTGGCCAGCGGTGATGGCGCCAAAGGCGTTCACATAGCCTTTTTTGGCACCGCCGTTGACCTTGTCCCACAGCTTCTCAGCGCCGCGCTGGGCAAAGGTGTAGTCGGGCTGTACGCTGCCACGCAGACGCACCACGTCGGCGGCGCTGTAGCCGCGCTTGACGCCTTTCCAACGGGGGTTGGTGGCCCAGTCTTTTTCCAGGGCTTCGATTTGTTGCTGACGGCTGAGTTGCTCTTTGAGAGACTGGGGCATAACAAACTCCGGTGGGTTGACAAAGTGATCGGTTCGGCAACGCATGCAATTGCAGTGCCGATGGACAGAGTTTAAGTCTTATACAAGACTTTTGAAGGCTCTTATGTCTTATATAAGAGTAAATATTTTTTTATATAAATCAATGGCTTGCATGTAATTTTCTCTATGCAAAATATTTTTTCTTGTATTGAGAAAATATTTTGCGCTGCAACAAGGCTGTTTTTCATATTAAGAAAAGGCATTTCCTCATCATAAAATCCACCACCCGCATAGGGGGATTGGGCTCACCACGGTGGTGCACCCCACCCCAGCGCAACGCACCGATATGTCACAACCCTCTCACACACCTTGGTGGGCTTATGGCGCGCTGGCGCTCAGCATGGCCTTGGTGGGCAGCTATGTGGCGCTGTCCAAACCACTGGTGGCTGCCATCCCGGTGTTTTTGCTGGCCTGGCTGCGTTTTGGCATTGGGGGCATCGCCATGTGGCGCTGGTTGAAAAAACCGGCCGACGAAGCGCCGCTGAGCCCACGCACCAAAGGCCTGCTGTTCCTAGAGTCCTTTCTGGGCAATTTCTTGTTTTCCATCTGCATGCTCTATGGCGTGAGCATGACCACCGCGGTGGCCGCTGGTGTGATCATGTCCACCATCCCAGCGGTGGTGGCGGTGCTGAGCTGGGTGTGTTTGCGCGAGCGCATTGGCTGGCGCACCTGGCTGGCGATTGGGCTGGCGGCCCTGGGCATTGGGCTGTATTCGATGGAAAAGTCCAGCGCCAGCGGCGCAGCAGGCGCCCAGGTGTGGCTGGGCAATGCGCTGGTGTTCGCAGCGGTGGTGTGTGAAGCCGCGTATGTGGTGATCGGCAAACACCTGAGCGGCGCCATTGGCCCACGGCGCATTTCGGCCATCATCAACCTGTGGGGGTTTGCGCTGGTGACGCCGCTGGGCCTGTGGTGGGCCTGGTCGTTCGACTTTGCGGCGGTGCCCTCTGGCCTGTGGCTGCTGCTGGTGTTTTACGCCCTGGCCGCCAGTGTGTGGACGGTCTGGCTGTGGATGACCGGGCTGCGCTGGGTGCCGGCGTCGCGCGCCGGGGTGTTCACCGTCATGCTGCCGGTGAGCGCCGCAGCGGTGGGGGTACTGGCCTTGGGTGAACGGCTCAGCCCGGTGCAGGCGCTGGCCTTTGGCATTGCTTTGCTGGGTGTGTTGCTCGCCACCCTGCCCTCGCGCGCCCGAGCGGCGTGACGCTCAACACCACAAGCCGCTGGGCCGGGTGATGCCCATCCACAGCGCCCAGCCGGAGGTGGCCATCAAGGCCACACCTGCCAGCCGAATGCCCCAAGCGCCCGAGGCGCCGCCGCGCAAGCGCAGCAGTAACCATGGCGCAATCGTCAAGGTGATGGCGGTGCCCACACCAAAGGCCGCCATGATCAGCGCGCCCTGCAAGGCCGAGGCCGACAAGGCCGCCACCATGAGCGCGGAGTACAAGAGGCCACACGGCATCAAGGCCCAGGCGGTGCCCAGGGCCCAAGGGGCGCGTGGCCCCAGGCGCTGCAGGGTCGGTTTGAAGCGCCGCCACAAGCCTTGTGACAGGCCGTCGACCCAGGCCGGCTGGCGCGCCAGCCACACCAAGCTGATGCCCAAGAGCAAGGCCGCCACATGAAAGCTGGCCCACACCGGCCGCACCACGGCGGTATTGCCACTGAGCCAGGCCAAGCCCTGCACCGAGCCCGCCGCAAAAGCGCCCAAGAGCGCGTACCCGGTGACGCGGCTGACCTGAAACACCGACAAGGCGCGGCGCGGCCGGTCGCCCGCCAGCCGCACAATGCCGGTGCAAGCGGCCCCACACATGGCCACACAGTGTGGGCCACCCACCAAGCCCATCAAAAAAGCCGAGAGGATCAAAGAGGTTTGCATCGGCCTCAGATGATCTTCGAAAAACGCGCCCGGTCTTTGTCGCTTTGCAGGTATTTGTCGAACACCATGGCAATCGCACGCACCAGGTACCAGCCGTTGGGCGTCACCCGCAGGCCTTGGGCGTCCAACTCCACCAAGCCCTGCCCCGCCAAATCGCCCAACAGCTCCAGCTCGCGCGCGAAGTAGCTTTTGAAGTTGATCAGGTGGCCCAGCTCGATCGACTCGTAAATCAGTTCGCCCTGGCACATGATGGCCATGATGACCGAGCGGCGCAGCAGGTCGTCTCGGCTGAGCGCAAGCCCGCGCACGATGGGCAAATGCCCTTGGTCGATGGCGTCGTAATACTCTTCCAGCGTCTTGGCGTTTTGGCTGTAGGTGGCGCCGATGCGGCCAATCGAGGACACGCCCAATGCGATCAGGTCGCAATCGGGTTGGGTGCTGTAGCCCTGGAAATTGCGGTGCAAACGCCCCTGGCGTTTGGCCACCGCCAGCGCGTCGTCGGGCAGCGCAAAGTGGTCCATGCCCACGTACACATAACCGGCGTCCTGCAAGGACTGCAGCGACATCGACAACATGTGGAGCTTGTTGCCCCCCGACGGCAGATCAATGGCGTGGATGCGCCGCTGCGGCTTAAAGCGCTCGGGCAAATGGGCGTAGGCGTAGAGCGCGATGCGGTCGGGCCGCAGCTCACACACCGTGGCCAGGGTCTGGGCAAACGAGCTGGGGGTTTGCAGCGGCAGGCCATAAATCAGGTCGATGTTGACCGACTCAAAACCGATCTCGCGCGCCACCTGCACCAAGCGAAACACCTGCTCGGCCGGTTGCACCCGGTGCACCGCTTTTTGTACCGCCGCGTCAAAGTCTTGCACGCCAAAACTCAGGCGGTTAAAGCCCAGGCGCGACAGGGTCTGCAGGCGCTGCTCAGAGACGGTGCGGGGGTCGACCTCAATCGAGTATTCGCCGCCCGGCACCAAGACAAAATGGCGCCGGATCGCCACCATCAACTGGCCAATTTCTTCGTCCGACAAAAACGTCGGCGTGCCGCCGCCCAAGTGCAGCTGCGACACCTTGCGCCCGCTGCCAAAGTGCGCCACCTGCAGCTCCATTTCGCGCTCCAGGTAGCGCAGGTACTCGGCGGCCTTGTTGTGGTGTTTGGTGATGACCTTGTTGCAGGCGCAGTAATAGCACACCGATTCACAAAACGGCACATGCACGTACAGCGACAAAGGCGCGGCCTGCGCCGATTCACGGCGCTGCTCCAAGGCTTGGATGTATTCCGGCTCGCGAAAAGCCTCTACAAAACGATCCGCTGTGGGATAAGAGGTGTATCGCGGCCCGGGGACATCGAACCGTTTGAGCAAATCGGGATCAATCACTGTACTCACTGGGCGCTCCAATCTGATGAATTCAAATGTGCACCAGACGACCCCTCATCGGCTTGACATGCATCAAGGGAACACAGCTAAGCACTTGATTTGGCATGAACACTTTGCGCTGACACGCCCATTTTTCGGACTCGACACAAGGGGAAACCCTGCTGTATGCTCAAGCACTTATGGACATGCCCGCTATCAAAGTCGCCTGCTCGAATTGCAATTTGCGCGAGCTCTGCCTGCCCATGGGCCTCAACAGCGACGAAATCACCAAACTCGACCGCCTGGTTTCCACCCGCCGCCGCATCAAGCGCGGCACTTCGCTGTTCAGCGTGGGTGACCCCTTCACCTCGCTCTATGCGGTGCGCTCGGGCTTTTTCAAAACCTGCGTGACCACACCAGACGGCCGCGACCAAGTCACCGGCTTTCAGATGACGGGCGAAATCATCGGGCTCGACGGCATCGTCAACGAACGCCACGCCTGCGATGCGGTGGCGCTGGAAGACGCCGAGGTGTGTGTGATGCCGTTTGACCAGGTCGAGGCCTTGTCGCGCGAATTCACCACGCTGCAAAGCCATGTCCACAAGATCATGAGCCGCGAGATCGTGCGCGACCACAGCGTGATGCTGCTGCTGGGCAGCATGCGGGCCGAAGAACGGCTGGCGGCGTTTTTGTTGAACCTGGTGCAGCGCCTGCACGCGCGCGGCTTTTCGCAGTCGGAACTGGTGCTGCGCATGACGCGCGAGGAAATTGGCAGCTACTTGGGCATGAAGCTCGAAACCGTGAGCCGCACCTTCTCGAAGTTTGTCGACGAAGGCATCATCGAGGTCAAACAGCGCTACGTGCGCATCCTCGACACCGACGCGCTCAAACGCATCGTCACGCCCTGCCACAACGACTGATCAGTCGGCGCTCGCCTCGCCGCCGTTGATTTCGCGCGCCGAGCAGCTGAGCAAGGCGGTCAAAAACGTGGCGCCGGCCACCACCGCCCAAAACACAAAAAACGCGGCGGTGTACACCGCCGGCCGCGACCAGTCCAGCACCGCACCGTGCCAGTGCAGGTCCGCCGGGTCGATCAGCGCAAACACCACCATCTCCAGCACAGCGGCCATCAAAAAAGCCGGCCACAGCACAGTCATCCAACGCTGGGGTTTGATCATGTTCGGTCTCCCGCTGGGATCAAGGGGGGGGGGTGAAACACTCAATCGGGCAACACCGGCGAGGCGGCGTGGTTGCGGCCTTGGCTGGCAGGCTGTGCCGCCAACAGCGCCTTGGCCCGCTCTTCGCCTTGCAGCGCTTGGGCCGCCAGTCGCTCACGCTCATACATGTCCTTGTCGAGCACCGGGTCTTGCCCCATGGAGGACACCACCACCATCACCGTGGTGGCAATCACCCCCACCAGCAACAAACCGGGCACCAGCACCGCTTGCGGCACTTTCCACATCGGGGTTGCAGCTGTCTCGGGCACAGAGGTCTGGGGCTTGTTCATGTGGAAAATCCTGATGGCAAAAGGCTCAACGCGGCACCAAAAACGCCGCTTTTTCACTGACCTGAGAGACGTCCTCGCCCTGCGAACGAACGTCAAACACAATGGTATGCGAACCGCTGGCTGCCGCACCTGGGGGAATTTGCACCCGCACGGCGGCGGAGCGTACCTCGGTGGGCAAGACCTCAACCTCGGCGGGTGAGGCCAATGTGATCCCTGGCAGACCCGAGACGCTGATGCTGTAACGCTGCGTCGACTCGGTCGCGTTCATGATCTGCAGGCGGAACACGTTTTCAATGCGGCCCTGCTCCACCATGCGCGCCAGCGCGCCACGGTCGCGGATGACGTCCACTTTGAGCGGCGTGCGCAGCGCCAGGCTGACAAACACCGCCACGGTGATGGCCAACAGAATGGCGCTATAGACCAAGACGCGTGGGCGCAAAGCGCGGCGCAGCATTTGGGCGCGGGTCCAGCCCTGCTGCATGCCGTTTTGGGTCGAGTACTTCACCAAACCGCGCGGGTAACCGACCTTGTCCATCACCTCGTCGCACACGTCGGCGCAAGCGCCGCAGCCGATGCATTCGTATTGCAGGCCTTTGCGGATGTCGATGCCGGTGGGACAGACCTGCACACACAAGGTGCAGTCGATACACGAACCCAAGCCCACGCTGGCTGGATCGGTGCCTTTTTTGCGCGCGCCACGCGGCTCGCCCCGGGCCTCGTCGTAGGTGACGATCATGGTGTCTTTGTCGAACATCGCGCTTTGAAAGCGGGCGTACGGACACATGTACTTGCACACCTGTTCGCGCATAAAGCCGGCATTGCCATAGGTGGCAAAACCGTAGAAGAAGATCCAAAAGGTCTGCCAGGGACCCAGTGCCAGCGTCCAGCTGAGTGCGGCGAGATCGCGAATCGGTGTGAAATAGCCCACAAAGGTCAAACCGGTCCAGAGCGAAAACACGATCCACAGCGTGTGCTTGAGCCACTTTTTGCCGACCTTGCCCATCGACAGATCGGACTTGTCCAGCCGCATGCGGGCCGAGCGGTCGCCTTCGACCTGTTTTTCTATCCAAAGAAAAATTTCGGTGTAGACGGTTTGGGGGCAGGCGTAACCACACCACAAACGCCCAGCGATGGCGGTGAACAAAAAGAGCGCCAGAGCCGAGATGACCAACAAGCCGGTCAAGTAAATAAAGTCCTGGGGATACAGCACCAGGCCAAATATGTAGAAGCGGCGCGCTTCCAAATCGAACAACACGGCTTGCCGGTTGTTCCATACCAACCAAGGCAAGCCGTAGAACACCAGCTGGGTCAGCCAGACGGTGATCCAGCGCCATTTGGAGAACAACCCCACCACCGCGCGTGGGTAAATCTTCTGCCGCGACTGGTACAGTGACACAACCACCTCTTCGGTGGCGGAGCGGTCGGCTTTTTCTGCGGCTTGGGTCACACAGGTTCCAAACAAAAAGCCAAGGAGCGGCTTTGGGCAGCCCTCTTGGCGCGGTTTCGATCAGTTGCCAGTTTTGCTCGACAAGCTCATGACATAGCCCGTCAACACATGGATTTGCGCTTCGTTAAGCAGTTTCGCCTGCGAAGGCATCTGGTTGTTAAAGCCAGCAGTGATGGCTTTGATGATGGCCTCTTCGCCCCAGCCGTGCAGCCACACACCGTCGGTCAAGTTGGGGGCGCCCATGGCGGTGTTGCCTTTGCCGTCCATGCCATGGCAGGCGGCGCAGGCACCAAACTTGGATTTGCCCAGGGTGGCGCGCACGCTGTCGTGGGGGGTGCTCGACAGGCTCATCACGTAATGGGCCAGATTGCGCACATCTTCCGCGCCACCAACCGCTTCGCCCATGGGGGGCATGATGCCGTTGCGGCCTTGGGTGATGGTGGTCTTGATGGCCACAGCGTCACCGCCATAGAGCCAGTCGCCATCGGCCAAGTTGGGGAAGCTGCGTGCGCCACGCGCGTCCGAGCCGTGGCACTGGGCGCAGTTGTTCATGAACAAGCGCTCACCAATGGCCATGGCCTGTGGGTCTTTGGTCAAATCCTCGGGGGGCATGGCGGTGAACTTGGCGTAGATGGGGGCAATGTTCTGCTCCATCTTCTGCACCTCAAGGACATGCTGCCCTTGAGACGACCAGCCCAGTGCACCCTGGAACTTGCCGAATGTGGGGTACAGAGCTCCGTAGCCCAGCGCAAAAATGCAGGTGATGATGAACAGGTAGACCCACCACTTGGGCAGTGGATTGTTCATTTCTTTGAGGTCTTCGTCCCAGACGTGGCCGGTGGTGTTGTCCTCGTGGGTCGCAGCCTTGGTGGTGCCACTGATCCACAGCAACACCAAGCAGGCGATGATGCTGACCAGGGTGCCGACCGCCACAAACAGGTGCCAGAAGTCGCTTGTAAAGTCACTCATGATGGTTCTCTTGTTGGGGGCTCAGTCGTCTTGAAGCGGCAAATGGGCGGCTTCGTCAAAGCGCTCTTTGTTGCGCTTGGACCAAGCCCACACCACGATGCCTACAAAGCTCAGCAGACTCAGCACCGTAAAAGCGCTGCGCATGTCGTTGATATCCATGACTGGCCTCCGTGTTTATTTGCGCGCGGTGCCCAGCACCTGCAGGTAGGCGATCACCGCTTCCAACTCGGTTTTGCCTTTCACGGCTTCTACCGAGCCGGCGATGTCCTCGTCGGTATAGGGTGCGCCCAGGGTGCGCAGCACTTCCATGCGTTTGGGCAGGCTCGCAGCGTCGACGGTCTTCTTGTCCAGCCAAGGGTAGGCCGGCATGTTCGACTCGGGCACCAGATCGCGCGGGTTGATCAGGTGAACACGGTGCCATTCGTCGCTGTAGCGGCCGCCCACGCGGTGGAGGTCGGGGCCGGTGCGCTTAGAGCCCCACTGGAAGGGACGGTCGTACACAAATTCGCCGGCCACCGAGTAAGGGCCATAACGCAGGGTTTCGGCCTGGAAGGGACGAATCATCTGCGAGTGGCAGTTGTAGCAACCCTCTTTCACATACACATCGCGACCGGCGATCTGCAATGCGGTGTAGGGCTTCAGTCCTTCGATCGGTTGGGTGGTCGACTTCTGGAAGAACAGCGGAACAATCTCCACCAGACCACCCACCGCCACCACCAGGGTGATGAGGACGATCATCAGAAAGTTGCTGGTCTCGATCCGGGCGTGACCGGTCGGCTTTTCATTGCTGGCCATGTTGTTCTTCTCCTCAAGCGTGAGCGGGGTTGACGGCAGGAATGCGCACCGGTTCGACGCGGCCCTGCATGGCGGTCATGACCACGTTCCAGAGCATCACCACCATGCCAAACAGGTACAGCAGGCCACCCAGCAGACGGATCACATAGAACGGGAAGGTGGCTTTGACCGACTCCACGAAGGTGTAGGTCAGGCTGCCATCGGGGTTGATGGAGCGCCACATCAGGCCCTGCATCACACCGGCAATCCACATCGCGGCTATGTAGAGCACGATGCCGATGGTGGCTGTCCAAAAGTGCAGCTCGATGGCGGGCACCGAATACATCTTCTTCTGGCCAAACAGGCGCGGGATCAGGTAGTACAGCGAACCCATGGACACCAGCCCCACCCAGCCCAAGGCGCCGGAGTGCACGTGGCCCACGGTCCAGTCGGTGTAGTGGGAGAGCGCGTTGACGGTCTTGATCGACATCATCGGGCCTTCGAAGGTGGACATGCCGTAGAACGACAGCGACACGATCAGGAAGCGCAGAATAGGGTCGTCGCGCAGCTTGTGCCAGGCGCCCGACAGGGTCATGATGCCGTTGATCATGCCGCCCCAGCTGGGAGCCAGCAGGATCAGGGAGAACACCATACCCACCGACTGGGTCCAGTCCGGCAGCGCGGTGTAGTGCAGGTGGTGGGGACCCGCCCACATGTAGGTGAAGATCAGGGCCCAGAAGTGCACGATCGACAGGCGGTACGAGTACACCGGACGCTCGGCCTGCTTGGGGATGAAGTAATACATCATGCCCAGGAACGCGGCGGTCAAGAAGAAGCCCACCGCGTTGTGGCCGTACCACCATTGAATCATCGCGTCCTGCACACCGGCGTACACCGAGTACGAGTGCGTCAGGCTGGTGGGAATCTGAAGGTTGTTGAAGATGTGCAGCAGTGCCACGGCAATGATGTACGCCCCAAAGAACCAATTGGCCACATAAATGTGCTTGACCTTGCGGGTGCCCACCGTGCCAAAAAACACAATGGCGTAAGACACCCAGACCAAGGTGATCAGGACGTCAATCGGCCAAATCAATTCGGCGTATTCCTTGCTCTGGGTCAGGCCCATCGGCAAGGTGATCACGGCTGCCACGATGACCAGGTTCCAGCCGATCATGGTGAACCAGGCCAAAGCGGGCGCAAACAGCTTGGTGTGGCAGGTGCGCTGGACCACGTAGTAGCTGGTGGCAAACAGCACCGAGCCACCAAAAGCAAAGATCACCGCATTGGTGTGCAAGGGACGCAAGCGGCCATAGCTCAGCCACTCGATCCCCATATTGAGCGCTGGCCACGTCAGCTGGGCGGCGATGATCACCCCCACCAACATGCCGACCACGCCATACACCACGGAGGCGATGGCAAACCAGCGCACGATGCTGTCGTTGTAGACCGCATTCGAGCCGGCCTGTGTTGTCACGGACATAAAAAAACTCCTCAGGATGAGACCGGTGAGGAGTTTCCCTGAGAGGCGGAGCAACCGCCTTGACTTATGTCAACTCAGCCATCGTTGCGCAGGATGCGTTCGCCCTCGCGTTCGACGCTGTCGAACTGGCCGTTTTGTAACGCCCACCAAAACACCCCAATGACCACAAAGACCAACACCACCGAAAGCGGCACCAGCAAATACAAAATGTCCATGACAACACCTCTTTGTTTGATCTCTGGCAGCCTTTTGGAGTCCAAGCTGTCAGTTTGCCTTCAGCTTTCTGAACGCCGCGACAAGCGCAGCGCATTGCCAATCACCAGCAGCGAGCTGCCTGCCATGCCCAAACCCGCCAACCATGGCGGCATAAACCCCAACACCGCCAGCGGCACGCTCACCACGTTGTAGACGGCGGCCCACACCAAATTTTGCCGCACCACCCGCAAAGTGTCGCGCGCTTGCTGCAGACTCAGCGTCACATCCGACAAGTGGCCACTTTGCAGCACCACATCCGACTGCGCTTGGGTCAGCCCTGCCGCCTTGCCCAGAGCAAAGGAGGTGTGCGCCAGCGCCAGCACCGGACCGTCGTTGAGCCCGTCGCCCACCATCGCCACTTTCAGGCCTTGTGCCTGCCATTCGGCCACCCGGGCCAGCTTGTCTTGGGGTGTGGTGAGCGCGTGCACTTCGGAGATGCCCAGTTGATCGGCCACCTGTTGTGCCGCCTGCTGCCGGTCACCCGAGAGCATCACGGTGCGCAAGCCCCAGGCCTGCAAGCGCTGCACCGTCGCGCGCGCGTCTTCGCGCAGTTGCTCACGCAGATCAAAACGCGCCAGCCAGCCCTGCTCGTCGGCCAGCCAGACCCTGGCGTGGTCGCTGTCGGGCAAAGCGCCCTGCTCTTGCGCCGACACCCCGACAAAACCGGCCGAACCGAGACGCCAAACGCGCCCATCGGGCCAACGCGCTTCCACCCCTTGGCCTGCGTGTTCCTGCCAGTGCGGCTCAGGCAGGTCCAGTGCAGCGCCATCGGCGGCTTGCGCCAGCGCACGCGACAAGGGGTGCAAAGACCGCGCGCCCACAAACGCCGCCCGCTGCAGCGCCACATCGGCCGCAGCGCCGGGGCGCACATGCACCGCGTGCAAGCTCAAGCGGTCTTCGGTCAAGGTGCCGGTTTTGTCGAATACCACCATGTCCACCTCGGCCATGGCCTCAAAAGCTTGCAAGCGCCGCACCAAAATGCCCGCACGCGCCAAGTTGCCAGCCGATGCCAGCATCGCCGCCGGGGTGGCCAGCGCCAACGCACACGGGCAGGTCACGATCAATACCGCCACCGCCACCGCCAAAGCCTGCTGCCGATCGATCTGCCACCAGTACCATGCGGCGCCAGCCGCCGCCAACATCACCAGCACCAAAAACGGCGAGGCAATGCGATCGGCCAACAGCGCCAGGCGCGGCTTGTCGGTGCTGGCTTTTTCCATCAGGCCCACGATCTGGGCAAACCGCGTGTCTTTTCCCAGCCGATCGACGCGCAGCTCTACCGCTCCCGCCAAGTTGTAGCTGCCAGCGATCAACTCGTCGCCACGCTGCCGGGTCAGCGGGCGCGACTCACCGGTGAGCAAGGCCTCGTCCACCGTGGCCGAGTCGCTGAGCAATTCGCCATCGGCTGGCACCGCTTGGCCGGCGTGGATGCGCACCCGATCGCCCAATTGCAACCGACGCGCCGACACCACTTCGTATTGCCCATCGGGTTTGAGGCGCTCACACACCTCGGGCAGGCGGTTCATCAAGTGGTCGAGCGCGCCAGCGGTGCGGTCGCGCGCCTTGAACTCCAGATAGCGCCCACCGAGCAGGAAAAACACAAACATGGTGAGTGAGTCGAACCACACCTCGGCACCCCAAGGGCCGGTGGGGTCAAACGTGGCGGCGGTACTGGCCACAAAGGTCACCAAAATACCCACCGACACCGGCGTGTCCATGCCAATGCGCCCCCGCTTCAGGTCGCGCCAAGCCTGTGAAAAAAACGGTCCACTGGCCCAAAACACCACCGGCAGGCTGATCACCCAGCTGGCCCAGCGCAGCAGCTGATCGATGTCGGGCGGCATCTCACCTGGGCCTGCCACATACGCTGGCCACGCGTACATCATCACCTGCATCATGCAAAAGCCGGCCAGAAACAGGCGCCAGAGCGCTTGCCGAGTTTGCGCGATGCGCTCGGAAATCGACAGCGCCTCGTGCAAAGGCAGCAGGCGATAACCCGTCTCACCCACGCGCTGCGCCATATCGGAAATGCGCGCGAGGGCGGGCTCCCAATCGATGGTCAGTCGCCGGGTTGCGGCGTGGACCTGCACTTGGCGCACCCCCGGCACCCCTTGCAGCGCAGATTCGACCGTGTCGGCACAAGCGGCACAGTACATGCCCTGCACCAACAGCACCGAGCGGGCACAGCGAACGCCCGCCTCTTCCCGGTATTCGGTGAACGCCTCTTGCTCCTGGGGATCGTCGAGCACACCAAAATTGTCGGTCACCGTCAACGGACCACGGTGATCGCCCAGCCAGCCATCCGCCGTGGCAGAGGCGCCACTGGCGGAGGCAAACGCTAAGGCTGGGGAACGGGGCGGGACGGTGTCGCCGCCAGACGGGGCTGACATGGCTGCCGATTAGACCAAATCCAGATGCTGCGCGCTTGACTTGTGTCAATCGCTCAAGCCAAGCGCTTGTTTGACATCGGTCAAACGGGGGACGCACACAGCGTCATAGCATGGACACATCCCCAGCTTTTTCCCAAGGAGACATCCATGTACAAGCGCATTCTGGTCGCCACCGACGGCAGCAAACTCTCGGCCAAAGCCGTGGATCACGCCCTGCGTCTGGCCGATATCACTGGAGCCGAGGTGGTGGCGCTTCGGGTGGTCAGCCGCTACCCACAGACCTATTTTGAAGGTGGTGTGGCCATGCAGGCCAACGAGGCGCAGCGCATCGAGAAAGGCTGGATAGAGCAGGCCACCGCCGACCTCAACCACGTCAAAGACCTGGGACAAAAGATGCAAGTCAAGGTCAAGCCCAGTGTGGTGCGCTCCGACTTGGTGGCCGAGGCGATCATTGCAGCGGCCAAACGCAGCAAGAGCGATCTGGTGGTCATGGCCTCACACGGGCGCAAGGGCATCAAACGCCTGCTCTTGGGCAGCGAAACCCAGCAGGTGCTGACCCACTGCCATGTCCCGGTGTTGGTCTTGAGGTAAGTGTTGCCGCGCGCCCACACCGGCGCGGCTGTTAAGCCTGCTTGACCCGGGCCGCAGGCCACACAATGGCGAACGTTGAGCCTTTTCCAAGCTCACTGCTCACCTGCAGCTGGCCTCCGTGGCGCTGGGTCACATGTTTGACGATTGCCAGCCCCAAACCGGTGCCGCCCGACTCGCGCGAGCGGCTGCGGTCCACCCGGTAAAAGCGCTCAGTCAGTCTGGGAATGTGCTCTGCGGCAATGCCGGGCCCGGTATCGCTCACGGAGAACACCGCAGAGCCTTCTTCCGTGGTCTGCCAACCCAAGCGAATCCGTCCACCAGGCGGTGTGTAACGCACGGCATTGCTGAGCAAATTGGACATCGCGCTGAGCACCTCGGTCTTGGCGCCCGAAATCCAGAACGACGGCGCTTCTTGGACATCAATCTGGTGCAGCACGGTCCCCAAGGTCTGTGACAAGCCCAAGGCCTCCTGATGCACATGGGCCAACAATTCCTGGGTACCCATCCAGTCACCCACGCCCGGTGAGGGGCTGCCCTCCAAACGAGACAGCGTCAACAAGTCGCTCACCAGGGTCTGCATGCGGTGCGCTTGTTGGCTCATCATGGCCAAGTACTGGTGGCGCTCGGTGTCGCTCAAAGGCAGGTTCTGCATGGTTTCGACAAACCCACTGAGCACGGTCAAGGGTGTGCGAATTTCGTGCGATACATTGGCCACAAAATCGCGCCGCATCGCCTCAGCGAGTTGCACAGCGGTCACGTCGCGCGACAGCAGCAATTTGCGTTTTTTGCCGTAGGGGTGGATTTGTAGGGAGATTTGGCGCGACTGGGTGGGCGGTGTGTGTGGCGCCTCAATTTGGATCTCGTGGCTAAAGTCGCCCGCTGCCAAATAAGCGGTGAAGCCGGGGTGGCGCACCAGATTGCGGATGTAGTTGCCCAAGTCGCGCTGGGCATCAAACCCCAGATGGTCGGCTGCGGTCAGGTTGGACCACTCGATGCGGGTCTGTGCATCCAGAAGCACCACGCCATTTGGGGAGGCTTGAATGGCGGCCAAAAAGTCCTCCAATCGGGCGTCGGCATTGCCGATTTTTTTTTCGAATTTGCGCACCAGCTTGCGGCTGCGCTCCAAAACCTCGGCCCACAAACCCGACACCCTGGGCACATCGTCCATGTCCAGCGAGCCGAGCCAGTGCAACACACGGTAGGCGCGCAGGCCGTCAAACACCCCCCAGACCACCGCACCCAACACGGAGCCCGCCAGTGTCCAGGGAGCGGAATCGTGCGCCAACCCCCAGACCGCCCCGAGGGTCACCAAGAGCAGCAGCTCGATCGCACGGCGGGTCATGCGCCCGCTTGGCCGTTGGTCGAGGCCATCGCCTGCACCGACAAGCGATAACCCGCACCGCGCACCGTCTCAATCAGAGCAGCGGCATCACCCAAAGACTCGCGCAAGCGTTTGATGTGCACATCCACTGTTCTCTCCTCGATAAAAACATGGTCACCCCATATCTTATCGAGCAGCGTGGCTCGGGTGTGCACACGTTCAGCGTGTTTCATCAAGTAATGGAGCAGTTTGAATTCGGTGGGCCCGACCTTCAGTTCCTGCCCGCGAAAGCTCACGCGGTAGGTGGCGGCGTCCAAGGACAAATCGCCGACCTGCACCGAGTCGCTCACCACCTCGGGCGCGCGGCGGCGCAGCACCGCCCGGATGCGCGCCAACAACTCTTGGGTGGAAAACGGCTTGGTGATGTAGTCGTCGGCACCGGCGTCCAAGCCCTGCACCTTGTCGTTTTCGTCGCTGCGGGCGGTGATCATGATGATCGGCACACCCTTGGTGCGCTCGTGCTTGCGCCACTGGCGCGCCAGCACCGCTCCACTCTCACCCGGCAACATCCAATCCAACAGAATCAAATCGGGCAGGACCGCATCGATCTCGCGGTGGGCACCTGCCCCGTCGAACACGATGGTGGGCGCAAAGCCGTTGTGCCGCAGGTTGACTGCGATCAGCTCGGCGATGGAGGGCTCATCCTCCACCACCAGCACGCGAGGGAGTTTTCTCATCGAGCCACCGACTCCACCTTGTCCATGGGGCTGTGTCGCACATCTTCGCCTTTGACGATAAAGATGATCTGCTCAGCGATATTTTTGGCGTGGTCGCCCACCCGCTCAATCGCCTTGGCCAAAAACAGCAGGTCCAAGCTGGGCGAAATGGTGCGCGGGTCTTCCATCATGTAGGTGATGAGTTTGCGCAAAAAGCCGTTGTACTCGTCATCGATGGCATTGTCTTCTTTCATGATGGCCACCGCCACCGCTGTGTCCAAGCGGGCAAAGGCGTCCAGAGACTTGCGCAGCTGGGCAGCGGCCAGCTCGGCGGCCACGCGCAGCTCAGAACTGGGCAGGTTGCGCGGCGTGCCGGCGTCGATGATGGACAGCACCATGCGCGCCATGCGCGCGATCTCGTCGCCCGCTCGCTCCAGATTGCTGGTGGCGCTGGAAATGGCCATCAAAAAACGCAGGTCGCGCGCGGTGGGCTGGCGCCGACCGATGGTGGAAATGATCTCGTGATCAATATCCACTTCCATGCGGTTGAGACGGGTTTCGTTCTCTAGCACCTGACGCGCCGAGTCGGTGCTCAAGTGGATCAGCGCGTACACCGCTTGGTGCAGTTGCGACTCGACCAAACCGCCCATCTCCAGCACGTGGGTGGAAATGGAATTGAGCTCGGCGTCGAACTGGCTGGAAATGTGTTTGTCGCCCATGCAAAGTCCCCTTGAAAAAGTGTGAATCAACCAAAACGACCGGTGATGTAATCCTCGGTCTCGGTGCGCTGAGGTTTGAAGAAGATCTGCTGCGTCTCTCCAAATTCGATGAGCTCGCCCAGGTACATGTAGGCGGTGTAGTCGCTGCAGCGGGCCGCCTGCTGCATGTTGTGGGTCACGATGGCGATGGTGTAGTCCTGCTTGAGTTCGTGCACCAGCTCTTCCACCTTGCCCGTGGAAATCGGATCGAGCGCTGAAGTCGGCTCGTCCAACAACAACACCGACGGCTTGACCGCCACGCTGCGCGCGATGCACAGGCGCTGCTGCTGTCCACCGGAGAGGCTCATGCCACTTTGGCCCAGCTTGTCTTTCACCTCGCTCCACAAAGCCGCTTTGGTCAGCGCCCATTCGATCCTGTCGTCCATCTCGCTTTTGCTCAGGCTCTCGTAGAGCTTCACGCCAAACGCAATGTTGTCGTAAATGGTCATCGGGAACGGCGTGGGCTTTTGGAACACCATGCCGATGCGCGCGCGCAGCAGGTTCAAGTCTTGGCCATCGGCCAAAATGTTCTGGCCATAGAAGTTGATTTCACCCTCGGCACGCTGGCCTGGATAAAGGCTGTACATGCGGTTCAACGTGCGCAACAAAGTGGATTTGCCGCAGCCCGAGGGGCCAATAAAGGCGGTGACTTTGCGCTCGGCGATGTTGAGCGACACGTTTTTCAGCCCCTGAAACTTGCCATAAAAGAAGTTCAGGTTACGCACTTCCAGCGCGTTTTTGGTGTCAATGGCGACAGCGGTCATGGGGTTGTCCTGCAATAAATTAGGTCGGTGCACACGCCTTAAGCGGCCACCTTGTCACGGAAGAAAACACGCGCGATCACGTTGAGCAAGAGCACCGCCAAGGTGATGATCAGCGCACCCGCCCAAGCGAGTCGTATCCAGTTGTCGTAAGGGCTCATGGCGAACTGGAAAATCACCACCGGCAAATTGGCCATCGGACTGCCCATGTCGGTGCTGAAAAACTGGTTGTTCAAGGCGGTGAACAGCAAAGGAGCGGTCTCGCCGCTGATGCGGGCGACCGCCAACAGCAAGCCGGTGATCACGCCGCTCTTGGCCGCGCGCAAGGTGATCATCGTCGCCACCTTCCAGCGCGGAGCGCCCAGGGCAAACGCCGCTTCGCGCAGGCTACCAGGCACCAAGCGCAGCATGTTCTCGGTGGTGCGCACCACCACCGGAATGGCGATCAGCGACAGCGCCAAACTCCCGGCGTACCCCGAGAAATTGCCTACTGTGGCTACCGCAATCGCGTAGACAAACAGGCCCAGCACAATCGAGGGCGCCGACAACATGATGTCGGTCACAAAGCGGGTGAAGCCTGCGGTTTTGCTCTGATCACCGTATTCGGCCAAGTAGATGCCCGCCAAAATGCCCACGGGGGTGGACACCAGCACGGTCAAACCCAACATCATCAGACTGCCCACAATGGCGTTGCGCAAGCCTCCACCTTCGGTGCCCGGTGCGGGCGTGTCTTGGGTGAACAAATTGCCGTCGATGGCGGCCACGCCATTCGAAAACAACACGTACAAAATCCACAGCAACACGGCCAAACCCAAGGCCATGGCGCCCATGGACAGGGTCAAGCCCACAGCGTTGGCGCGGCGGCGCCGGGCGTACAAAGCGCTATTCATTGTCATGGTCAGGCTCCCTTGGCTTTTTCGTTGCGCACAATCATCCACTTGGCCAAGGCCAGCACCACAAAGGTGATGAGGAACAGCAGCAAGCCCAGGGCAAACAAGGTGGACAGATGGAAATCGGCGGCCTCGGCAAATTCGTTGGCCAGGGTGGAGGCGATAGAGGTGCCCGGCGAGAACAACGAGGTCGGCAGGCGGTTGGCGTTGCCGATCACAAAAGTGACCGCCATGGTTTCACCCAGCGCGCGGCCCAGACCCAACATCACCCCGCCGATCACACCTTTGTTGGTGTAGGGCAGCACCACCTTGCGCACCACTTCCCAGGTGGTGCAGCCCAAGCCATAGGCCGATTCGCGCAGAATGGGCGGCACAATTTCAAATACATCGCGCATCACCGCCGCGATGAACGGCAACACCATGAACGACAAAATGATGCCCGCCGCCATGATGCCCAAGCCGGTGGGAGCGCCACCCACCAACCAGCCAATCAGCGGCATGCCACCGATCAGCGATTGCGCAGGCACCTGCACATAGTCGGCAAACAAGGGCGCAAACACAAACAAACCAAACATGCCGTAGATGATGGACGGCACAGCTGCCAACAACTCAATCGCGGTGCCGAGTGGTCTCCGCAACCAGACCGGGCAGGTCTCGGTCAGAAACAGCGCAATGCCAAATGCCAAGGGCACCGCGATCAGCATGGCAATGCCCGCGCTGATCAGGGTGCCCACAATGGCAATGGCCGCACCAAACTCTTCGTTGATGATGTCCCACTCCACGTACCACAGGAAGCGGACACCAAATTTCTGCAACGTGGGCCACGCGTTGATAAAGAGGGAGACGATGATGCCCACCAAGGCCACCAGCACCAGCAAAGAAAAGAACTGGGTCAGCCGGTGAAACACGGCATCTTGCAGACGTTGGCGCTTTGCCACGGCGAGCATATTGGCCGCGTCGTGCAAAGGCGCCACAGAAGATGGCAAAGACATGGTGCGTTCCATGGACGAAAAGAATGTGTGACAGCTTACAAAAAACACCTGAAAGGCACGGCCTTTCAGGTGTCAACAAGGCTGAGCCATATCAGCGCTTGATCTGCGACCACACCTTGGTGCGGATCTCGTTGGTCAGGCTGTCGGGCAGCGGCACGTAATCCAGATCGATGGCCATCTGCTTGCCGTTCTTGAACGCCCAGTCAAAAAACTTGAGCACTTCGGCCGATTGCGCCTTGTCAGCGGGATCCTTGTACATCAGGATGAACGATGCGGTGACCACCGGATAAGCGTTGGCGCCAGGCTGGTTCACCAGGGAAATGCCCATACCGGGCGCCGCGGACCAATCGGCACCCGCAGCTGCAGCCGCAAACGTGGCGTCATCGGGCATCATGAACTTGCCATCGCGGTTTTGCAGTTGCATCACCGGGATGTTGTTCTTCTTGGCATAGGCGTATTCGACATAGCCCAGCGAACCTTTGACACGGCCCACGTTGGCGGCGACGCCCTCATTGCCCTTGCCGCCCACCGAGGTGGAGGCAGGCCACTTGACAGCAGCGCCCTTGCCCACGGTGGTTTCCCAGTCTTTGCTCACGCTGGAGAGGTAATCTGTCCAGTTGAAGGTGGTGCCCGAACCATCCGCGCGGTGCACGATGGTGATGGGCATGTCGGGCAGCTTTTTGCCCGGGTTCAACGCGACCAGCTTGGGGTCGTTCCACTTGGCGATCTTGCCCAAGAACATTTCGGCCAGCACCGGACCGGTCACCCGCAGCTCGCCCTTGGCAAAGCCTTCGAGGTTAAAAATGGGCACTGTGCCGCCGATGATGGCGGGGAACTGCACCATGCCGTCTTTGTCCAGATCGGCACCAGGCACTGGAGCATCGGAGGCACCAAAAGCGACCGTCTTGGCACGGATTTGGCGGATGCCACCCGACGAACCGATCGACTGATAGTTCAGACCCGTGCCGGTGGCGGCTTTGTAAGCTTCGGCCCACTTGGCATAAATCGGGAAGGGGAAGGTGGCGCCAGCGCCGGTGATGTCGGCAGCAATGGCAGAGCCCATGGCCACAGAAGCGAAAGCGGCAGCGGCGACCGATTTGAGGAAAATGCGCTTGGAAGTCATGTCAGAGTCCTTGGTTTCAGGGTTGGCAACAGTGTTGACAACCGGGACTCTAAAAAGCTTGTGTGACAAGCTTGTGACAAAGCGCCGCTGTCACAACAAAGCGTCGGGCAAGGCGATCACATCCTCGTCAAACAACTGGCCTTTCTCGGCCACTTTGAGGCGCCCGTCGGCCCCTGCCAACAAGGTAATGGGCAGTCCACGCGGCTTGGGAAAAGCGCTGCGCCACGCCGGCGAGGTCCAGGCCACCGGAAAACTGTAACGCTTGGTGCGAATATAGGCGGCCGCATCCTCAGAGCGTCGGTCAACAGACAGCGCCAGCATTTGCCACCCTTGGGTGCGCACCTGGGCCCAGAGTTTGTCCATCGACGGGCTTTGCAGCGCGCAAAACGGGCATGTGCTGGCCCACCAATACACCAACAGCGGCCGGCCGGACTGCTGGCGCCACGGGCTGCCATCGATCAAGGCGATGTCGGGCACCACCAAACGGCTGCCCAAGGCGGGCAGCGGCGGCGCCTTGGCCTCCTCAGCGGCAGCAGATGCTGGTTGCGTCCACGCCACAGGGGTGGCACATGCCCCCACGACGCCCAACGCCAAGAGATGGCGCCGACGCACCGAAGCCACCGACGAGGGCGCGGAAGTGTGCTGAATAGACATAGTGCCAAACCATAACAAAAAATGGCGCCTGTCAAAGCATTTGCCTCCATCCGATCGGCGACAATGCGCCACCCGACCACCATGGCGCCAACTGGGACATCTCTGAGGCGCGCTCCGCATGAACCCCGGCACCCTTCTCGCAGCGATCGACCTTGGCTCCAACAGCTTTCGGCTGGAAATTGGCCGTTACCACGGCGGACACATCGAACGCATCGAATACCGCAAAGAAACCGTTCGCCAGGGCAGCGGCCTGGACGCCGAAAAAAACCTGAGCCAAGCCGCCATGGAGCGCGGCTGGGCCTGTTTGGCCCGTTTCGCCGAACGCCTGCAAGGCTTCAAAAAGCACCAAGTGCGGGCGGTGGCCACCCAGACCCTGCGCGAAGCCAAAAACCGCGAGGTGTTTGTGCGCCGCGCCCAAGAAGTATTGGGTTTTCCCATTGAGGTGATTTCGGGCCACGAAGAAGCGCGCCTGATTTACCAAGGCGTGTCGCACCTGCTGCCCCACTCCGACGAACGGCGGCTGGTGATCGACATCGGCGGGCGCTCCACCGAAATGATTTTGGGCCAAGGCTATGTCTCGCACCGCATGGAGTCGTACCGGCTCGGCAGCGTAGCGTGGTCGAACAAGTACTTCCCCAAGGGGCAGTTCACGGCGGCGGCGTTTCGCACCGCCGAAATTGCTGCCAAAGCGGTGCTCGACGAGGCGATCGACCTCTTCTCCCCCGCCGAATGGACGGTCGCTTATGGCTCGTCGGGTACGGTGGGCGCGGTGGCCGATGCCTTGACGGCCAACGGCTGGGCCAGCGGTGTGGTGACACAAAGCGGGCTGGACTGGCTGCGCGACGCCCTGATCAAGGCCGGCGATGCCGATCGCCTGCGCATCGAAGGCATAAAAGAGGACCGCAAGGCGGTGATCGGCGGCGGTCTGGCGGTGCTGCGCGCGTTGTTTGATCTGTTTGACATCCAGCAGATGATCCCCGCGCAAGGGGCGCTGCGCCACGGCGCTCTGTACGACCTGATCGACCGCATCAGCGACGGCACCGATGTGCGCGAGCGCACCGTGGTGTGGCTGCTGCAGCGTTTTTCGGTCGACCCAGCCCAGGCCGAGCGGGTGAGCCAAGTCGCCACAGCCTTGTTTGCCCAGGTCGCAGCGCCTGGGCCGGCGAATGAGCGTTATTCCCAAAAGCTGGCCTGGGCCGCGCGGCTGCACGAAATTGGCACGCACATTTCGCACGAGCGTTCCCACCACCATGGCGCTTACATCTTGGACCATGTGGACGCGCCGGGGTTTTCTTTGGCCGAACTGCACCGCATGAGCCTGTTGGTGATGGGGCAGCGCGGCAAACTGCGCAAGCTTGAAGAGGCGCTGCAAGATGAGTTGTTTGCCAAGCAGTTGATGTGCTTGAGGCTGGCGGTGCTGTTGTGCCACGCCCGCAAAATGCCTGAACACAGCGGCCTGCAACTGGGCTACCAATCGGGCACCTTCAAACTCAGCACGCCCACCGGCTGGGCACGCCGCTTTCCCCAGTCGGCTTGGCTGCTCAGCGAAGAAGCCGTGGTGTGGCAAAAAACCGGCTGGAAACTCCAGACCGATGCGCGCTGAGCAGCGTCCGCGCAGGGCTCAGAGCAGCTCGGGCGTTTGCACCGTGACCACCACCGTTTGTTGAACGCCGTTGCGCTCGCGCAAGCGCAACCACCACAACGCGCCTTTTTTGATGGCGCATTCGCCTTCGGGCAAATCCAGCAGACGGGCGATCACCCGCCCGAGTGTGGGTTGGTGGCCAATCACCACCACCGGCGATTTGCCGCTGGGCCACTGCACCAAGTCCAGCACCGCTTGTGCAGACGCCTCAGGCGCGATGTCATCACGCACCCGAAACCGCCGACCCAAGGCCTGCGCGGTCTGTTCGGTGCGCAAAGCTGGGCTGGCGAACACACGGGCGCCGTCGGGCAACTGGCGATCCAACCAAGCGGCCATGCGGGTGGCCTGTTTCTCGCCGCGCGCAGTCAATGCACGAACCATGTCCGCTTCGTCGCCGGGCGCACCGGTGTCGGGATGGGGGTGGTCGTGGGCTTCGGCGTGTCGCCACAAAATCAGATCCACTGTGGGCTCCAAGGAGTCAATGGGGTGTGCTGTAGCGGTCCAGCAAGCTCTGCTGGGCCGACAAAGGACGCTTGCGGTTCGGCGGCTGGGCCGGTCGGTATTGACCGTCGGGCTCCAGCAGCCAAGCGTCGCGGTTGTCGTGCAAATAGGCGGTCAGACATTCATCGACGATGCGTTGGCGCAGTTGCGGATCCGTCACCGGCCAGGCCAGCTCGACGCGACGCAACATGTTGCGGTTCATCCAATCGGCGCTGGACAGCCACACCGACTCGGCGCCATCGACACGGAAATAAAACACCCGGGTGTGCTCCAGCAAGCGTCCAATCACCGAGCGGATGCGCACGTTGTCGGTTAAGCCAGGCACCTGGGCCGGCAAGATACAGGCGCCTCGGCAAATGATGTCGATCTGCACCCCAGCGCGCGAGGCCGCGATCAGCGCCTGCGACAGCGGCTCGTCGGTCAGCGCGTTCATCTTGAGCACCACCCTCGCCTCTTTGCCGTCACGCGCCGCTTGGCTGGCGCTCTCCAGTTCGCCCAACATCGCCTTGTGCAGGTGAAACGGTGCCATCAGCACCTTTTGCAGCTTGGGCAAGCGGTTCTGGCTGGCCAGGTGCATGAACACATGGTCCACATCGCGGGTGATGTCCTTGTCGGCGGTGAAATGGCTCAGGTCGGTGTAGAGCCGAGCGGTGCCGGCGTTGTAGTTGCCGGTCGACAAATGGGCGTAACGTTTGAGCTCGCGCCCTTCGCGGCGGGTCACCAACAGCATCTTGGCGTGGGTTTTGAGCCCCACCACGCCGTACACCACCTGCGCGCCAATCGATTCCAGGCGTTCGGCGTAGCTGATGTTGGCCTCTTCGTCAAAGCGCGCTTTGAGTTCCACCACCGCCGTCACCTCTTTGCCGCGGCGCACGCCTTCGCGCAGCAGTTCCATCAGCTCAGAGCGGGCACCGGCGCGGTAAATGGTTTGTTTGATCGCCAGCACCTGGGGGTCCTGCACCGCTTCGCGCAAGAAGCTGAGCACGGCGTCAAAGGTCTCGTAGGGCTGGTGAGCCAGCACATCGCCTTGGGCCAAGCGGCTGAACCACGACTGTCCCACCGCAATGTCGCTGGGCCAGCCAGGGGTGAAGGGCGTGAAGCGCAAGGCGGGCGCATCGATCTGCTCAATCAGTTGGTTCAAGCGCACCAAGTTGACCGGGCCAGGCACGCGGAACACCGACTCGGGTGGCAACTCAAACTGCGCCAGCAAAAAGTCGGACAGGTGCTGCGAGCAACCGGCCGACACCTCCAGCCGCAAAGCCTGCCCGTAATGGCGCTGCTGCAAGCCTTTGCGCAGCGCGGTGCGCAGGTTTTTCACCTCGTCCTCGTCCACCGCCAGATCGGAGTGGCGCGTGACGCGGAATTGGGAAAACTCGGTGACCTGCCGGCCGGGGAACAAATCGGCCAGGTGCGAGCGGATCAAGCTGGAGATGGACACAAACTCGGTTTTGCCGCTGCCCTTGGCGGCTGGCAGACGAATGAAGCGCGGCAAGCTGCGCGGCACCTTGACGATGGCGATATCGTTGTGCCGGCCAAACGCGTCGCGCCCAGCCAAACGCACAATGAAGTTCAGCGACTTGTTCGCCACTTGAGGAAACGGGTGTGCCGGGTCCAGACCGACCGGCATCAGCAGGGGTTGCACCTCGCGTTGAAAATAGCTGCGCACCCAGCGGCCTTGGCGGGGGTCGCGCTCGCTGTGGGTGACGAGTTCAATCCCCTTGTCGCGCAACAGCGGCAACAGCTCGTCGTTGTAAATCGCATACTGGGTCGCCACCAGTTGCTGGATCTTCTGCGTCAGGGCCAAGTAGCTGTCGGTGGAATAAAAGCCCTCTTGCACCCCCAGCTTGCGGGCCGCCAGATGGGGCTCAAACCTCACCTCAAAAAACTCGTCCATATTGGACGACACGATGGCCAAATAACGCAGCCGCTCCAGGAGTGGAACGCTGGGACGGCGCGCCCAGTCGAGCACCCGCTCGTTGAACGCGACGATGCTGTGGTCGCGGTCCAAAAAAGCCGAACGCGGCACCGGCTCGGTCGCCATGGCGTTGGCGGTGGTTGCGCTGTGTGTGTCTGTCATGTGTCGATTATTGATCCGGTCGCAGCGGGTTTTGTGACAGAAACATGACGATCCACTGGCTCGGCGCAGGCGGCTTGTGGCGCCTGCCGGGAACGAACCGGCACCAAGGCCGACACAAACCCGTCGACGGCGGCACTCCACCCGAACAACAGGGATCGCGCTCGGGCTGTGTGCCGAGGAGAGGCAATGGCCGCGCTCCAAGCCTCATCCAAGTCTTCTCGCAAAGCACCACCTTGGTCGTCACCCACCACCTCGGTGGGCCCGTCCACCGGATAAGCGGCCACAGGTGTGCCGCAGGCCATCGATTCCAACATCACCAAACCGAACGTTTCGCTGCGACTCGGGAACACGAACACGTCGGCAGCGGCATACACCTGTGCCAATTCCTCGCGCGGCAGCACGCCCAACCAATGCACCTGCGGGTAACGCTGCTGCAAGCCCTCCAGCAAGGGGCCAACACCGCACACCACCTTGCTACCCGGTATGTCCATGTTCAAAAACGCCGCAATGTTTTTTTCATACGAAACCCGCCCAACAAACAAGCTGATGGGACGCGCCAACCCTTGCAAGGCTGGTACGCTGCGCAATGGCTTTTCGTGAAAGGCAAACAACTGGGTGTCTACACCGTGGGTCCAAGGCACCAGACGTGCGAACCCCTTGTCTTGCAAAAGACGGCGCACCGCGTTGGTCGGCACCAGCACGCCTGCGCTGGCACTGTGAAAACGGCGAAACAAGGCGTAACCCCAGGACAAGGGCATGCGCAATGCCGCATGCAGTATCTCGGGAAAGCGCGTGTGAAAGGCGGTCGTGAAACACCAGCCTCGCTGCAGGCACATGCGGCGAGCCGCCCAACCCAAGGGACCTTCGGTGGCGATGTGCACCGCGTCTGGCGCAAAACCGGTGATCAGCTCACGCAGGCGTCGACCAGGCCACAGGGCTATCTCAATACCCGGATAGCCCGGGCATGGCCGCGTGCGAAACAGCCCCGGATGCACCACCAGCACCTCATGACCCCGCAATCGCACCGCGTCCACCAGCTCCACCAGTGTGGTGACCACGCCATTCACTTGGGGTGTCCACGCGTCTGTGACCAACACAACTCTCATCTTGCCTCCCTTTGTTGCTGCGCACCCATCACACGTGGAGCGCTTTTGCCTCGGTCTCGCTCGCCACTTGCACATCGCGATCGCGCACCTTTTTGGGTGGCTGCCAATACACCAGTTCCAGTCGACCATCCATGTGTTCCACCAAGGCAGACAAACTTTCAACCCAGTCGCCATCGTTGCAATACAGAATGCCATCGATGTGGCGCATTTCGGCGCGGTGAATGTGACCACACACCACACCATCAAAACCACGGTCCCGAGCTTCACGCGCGACAGCGCTTTCGAAGTCGGAGACAAAATTCACCGCCTGTTTGACTTTGTGCTTGAGATATTGCGACAAAGACCAATACGGCAGTCCCATGCGGGCGCGCCACGAATTGAAATGGCGGTTGACCCGCAGCAGCACTTCATACAGATAGTCGCCGAGGTAGGCCAGCCACTTGGCGTACTGCACCACGCCGTCAAACAAATCGCCGTGCACCACCCACAGACGCTGCCCCGTGGCAGTGACGTGAACCGCCTCATTGAGAACCTCAATCCCGCCGAAGTGATGAGTGTGAAACTGACGCGCGAACTCGTCGTGGTTGCCAGGCACCAGCACCACACGACAGCCTTTTCTGGCGCGTCTAAGCACCTTTTGCTTAACGTCGTTGTGCGTCTGGGGCCAAAACCATTTGCGGCGCAACTGCCAGCCGTCGATGATGTCACCCACCAGGTACAGGGTTTCGCTGGGGTGGTGCTTGAGAAAGTCAAGCAGCGCCGCCGCTTGACAACCCGCTGTACCCAGGTGCACGTCGGATACAAAAACGGCCCGATAACGGGCCTTGGGTTCATGATCGTCGTCGCTGCCGATATCCCGCGTCGCTGCGTCCCACATGGCAACCGGATTCACAGGTGCCGCAGGGTCCAACACAGGCGCTTTGGCGGTGCTTTGAGGAACAAACCCTTGCAACATCACCGCTCCAAGAAGTGCTTGCGGTAGCGGGGGTGAAGGTCTGCGATGCGCATCATCATTGGCAGATCCGCGGCGTTGAAATCGGGATCCCATGCCGGAGGGCCCATGACTTTGGCACCCAAGCGCAAGTAACCCTTGATGAGCGCCGGTGGTTCGACCACCAGATCGCTGTGCAATTCGTCCACCGGCAGAGGCAAGCGGGGGCGCACATGAAACTCGATACCGGCCAAGTGCTGGTCCTTGACCTGGCGCCAAATGCTGGCCGCCGCGTAGCCACCGCCTGCCACGCCACCCGGCCCTGCCGTGCCCATCGGAATGCTGGCGCAACCGATCATGGTGTCGAGCTGGTTGCGCACCATGAACTCGGCCAGTGCGCCCCACAAGGCCATGATGACTCCACCGTGCCGGTGATCTCGGTGAACGCAGCTGCGACCCAGCTCCACCATGCGCTCGCGCAAAAAGCGCAGACGCGTCAAATCGAACTCTGTGTCGCTGTAGGTGCTGCCGGCGCGTTTGGCCTGCGCAGGCGTCAACACCCGGTAAGTGCCGATCACCTGACGGGTGGCGGCGTCGCGCACCAGCAGGTGCTCGCAGTAATCGTCGAACAGGTCCACATCGTGTCCAGGCACGGTGGCTGGCAAACGCGCGCCCATTTCGCCAGCAAACACCGCATGCCTCAGGGCTTGCGCTTCGCGAACTTCGTCCAGATGCCGAGCCCAAGCCACTTCAAGGCTGGGCGCGGTTGCGGTGCTGGTGGGTGCCAAGGGCTGCGCCGGGTGAAGAGACCCCCGAGGCATGTGCGTGGGTGACAGATCAAAGGTTGGTGTGGGCAGCTCGGTTCTCATGACGGCTCCTGTGTTGATGTTGTGCAAGGATTCTTTGTTCGCTTCATGACACCGATGTGGCTAGTTGATGACGGTTAAATGACCTTGTTTCTGCATAGGTTTTTTATTGCTCTGTCATCAACAGATCGGACCATTTGCGCCGAACACCATCGCTTCTCCAACATGACAAGAAGAAACCTTCTTCCGTTGTTCCTTGTTCTTTTCTGCACACACCCAATGCAGGTACGGGCAGCCGATACGCCTTCCAACATGGGTGAAGCGCCATTGGCCCAAGCGCGTCAGTCCATCAGCAGCAAGGACTGGCCAGAGGCATTGGAGCGCTTGCAGTCGGCCTTGCGTCACCAACCCGATTGGGAGAGCAACGCCGACTTTCATAACCTCATGGGTTTTGTGTTGCGCCATCTGCCGGCCCCCGACATGGAGCGAGTGCTTCGCCACTACGAACGCGCCTTGGCGCTCGACCCGGAGCACCTCCAGGCGCGCGAGTACCTGGGCGAGGCCTGGTTGATGGTCGGTCGTCAGGACAAAGCGCAGGAGCAGTTGAAGGCGATTGAGCGCTTGTGCGGCAGCACCGCATGCGACGAATGGAAACACCTGCATGAGGCGATACAACGTCAGCAGCGCTGAAGCGGCTTGTCACGGCGCCTTCGCCAAACAGACACATGGAGGTCACCGGCTGGAGGCATCCTCACCAGCCATCTTGTGAGGAGTCGCCATGAAGATCAGTGTGATGGGATCGGGTTATGTCGGTTTGGTCACGGGCGCCTGCTTGGCGGATTTGGGCCACGAGGTGGTTTGTATGGATAAAGACCAGGCCCGGGTCGAGCTGCTGCAACAAGGCGGCTGCCCGATCCACGAGCCAGGCCTGCCAGAGATGCTGATTCGCAACCATCGCGAAGGACGCTTGGTGTTTAGTAGCAGCATGCAGCATGCGGTAGAGCATGGCATGGTGCTGTTCATTGCGGTGGGTACCCCACCCAATGAAGACGGCTCAGCCGACGTCAGCCACGTGTTGCGGGTGGCTGAAAGCATTGGCAATTGCATGCAAGAGAGCAAGGTGGTGGTCAACAAAAGCACCGTGCCTGTGGGCACAGGCGCCCGGGTGGAACGGATGATCCGCGACCAGCTGCGCAGCCGAGGCCTGGATGAACTCGGCTTCAGCGTTGTATCCAACCCCGAGTTCCTCAAAGAAGGCAGCGCGGTAGACGACTTCATGCGCCCCGACCGCATTGTCATCGGCCTCGACGACACAGGCGACAGCGAAGTGGCTCGCAGCCTGCTCTCCCATGTGTACGCCAACTTCAACCGGCATCACGAGCGCACGGTGTGGATGGACGTGAAAAGCGCGGAGCTGACCAAATACGCCGCCAACGCGATGCTGGCCACACGCATTTCTTTCATGAACGAAATGGCCAACCTGGCCGATCTGGTGGGCGCCGATATCGACGATATCCGTCGCGGCATCGGCTCGGACACCCGCATCGGTCACAGTTTTTTGTACGCCGGCACAGGCTATGGCGGCAGCTGCTTCCCCAAAGACACACGCGCCTTGTGCCAAACCGCCATGGACCATGGCACCCAAATGCGCCTGGTGGCCTCGGCCGAACGGGTCAACCAACGGCAAAAAACTGTGTTGCTGGACCGTATAGACGACGTCTATGGCGAGCAACTCAAGGGGCGGCGATTTGCGGTGTGGGGCCTCGCCTTCAAGCCCAACACCGACGATGTGCGTGAAGCGCCTTCTCTCGACATCATCAAAGGCCTGCTGCTGCGTGGCGCCACGGTGCATGCGCACGATCCAGTGGCCATGCCCAACGCGCGAGAAGCCCTAAAACAGGACTTGGGCACTCAGCAGCTTCTGCTGCGCCGTATGCACTGGCAGGACGAGGCCATGACCTGTCTGGACGAGGCGGATGCCTTGCTCGTCATCACCGAATGGAAGTGCTACCGCAACCCCTGTTTCGACACACCGAAACAGCGCATGCGGCGTGCCTTGGTGCTTGACGGTCGCAACCTGTACGATCCCGAGCTGCTGCAGCGTTTTGGCATCGCCTACCAAGGCATTGGACGACGCAACCCGCTGGCATTGCGGCTGCGCGGCCAGGTGGCCCACCTGCACAAGACGTTCAGCGCCTGATGCCAGCGGAGCCAAGGGCCAACGCCTCCCTACCCGCTGGACTCAAACGCCTGCTGCTGGCGCAGTTTCTGCAAGCGTTGGCCGACAACGCCACGCTGGCCTTGATGCTGGCCTGGTTGGTGCTGCACGGCACCGACAGCTGGTGGGGAGCGGCGCTCAAATGGAGTTTCACACTCGCCTATGTGGCACTGGCGCCCTGGCTGCTGGGTTGGGTGGACAAGGGCGATAAAACCCGCCTGCTCAGCGCCTTGGCCCTACTCAAGACGGCGGCGGTGCTCACCATCTTGGCCGGCGCACCCGCCTGGATCGGTTTTGTGTTCATGGGTTCTGCCGCTGCCCTGTACGCGCCAGCCAAATACGGCTGGGTCACCCAGCAGGTGCAGGCGGGCGGGCTGGTGCGCGCCACCGCTTGGCTTGAGGGCAGCATGGTGATTGCCACCATGCTGGGCCTCGCTGCAGCAGGCGCCTGGGTGCCATCGCCGGGCGATGATGCGGCTGACCATCTGCGCCTAGGGAAGGTCTGCACAACACACGACGTGGCGTGAGTTGATGCGCGTGATTTCAGATGGCGGCAATTTCAGGCTTGCAAGGTCGGTTTGAAGGCCGATTTCGCCCAGATTCTCAGCCTCTTGGCCGCCTGCGGACGCACTCATCCCTGTATCTCCTGCAGCAACGTGCGCCGCACCATCCACAGGTTGGAAAGTGCGAACAAGGTGTGCAGCTGCGCCGTGTTCTTGACCAGGCCCCGGTAGCGCACCTTCACGTGTCCGAACTGTCGTTTGATCACCCGGAACGGGTGTTCGA
>CAZYUD010000008.1:0-164557 GCA_964650505.1 uncultured Hydrogenophaga sp. | reverse complement strand
GAGCGCAACCTTGCCAAGGTTGAGGTCGCGAGTTCGAACCTCGTTTCCCGCTCCACAGTTTTTTTCGGCTGTGGCAGAAGGATGTTCCTTCTTTTTATTTCTCCTCTCTTGCTTTGCGCCGTTTGGTCGCCATCTGCTGGTGATGTTTGTTCTTGAACGCCTTGTTCGGACCCTCTTTCGCTTGTTCTTGCTGGCAGCAGGGCTGGTGTTGGCGCTGGTGTTTCTGGCGTTTGCCTTGACCTTTGGTCTCCTGATCTGGGCCTGGCTGGCTTGGCGTGGGGTGCCGGTTCGGCCGGTGCAGTGGACCCAAGCGCGTTTCCGGGCGGCCAGTGCCTCGCGCATGTGGGGCGGCAGCACACCCCCCGCCAGCGCCGATGTGGTGGATGTGGAGGCGGTGGTGCGGCCCAGTGACAGCCCTGGCCACGAACGCCTCAATCCACCGCGTCGGCCTTGAGCGCCAGCGCCCGCTCGTAGAGTGTGTTGCGGGGCGCGCCCGTGATGTCGGCGCACAGCCGCACTGCAGTTTTGGTCGGCAACTCGGCCAGCAGCAAACGCAAGGTGGTTTCTGTGGCCGCTGGCAGCGCCTCTTCTTGGCCTGCAGCCGCCACCGGATGCACATAGACCACAAATTCGCCGCGGCTGCGGTGGGCGTCGGCGGCCAGCCAAGCCGGCCATGCTTGCGCTGCCAGGCACTCCACCGATTCAAACTGTTTGCTCAGCTCGCGGCCTACGGTCAGCGGCCGTGTCCCCAGCGTGGCCAAATCGTCGGCCAGTGCTGCAATGCGGTGTGGCGACTCCAGCAGCAGATGGCCGCGCGCGTCACCGGCCAGTGCTTGCACCGCCTGCACACGCGCCTGGCCTTTGGCGGGCAGAAAACCGTGGAACACAAAACGGGCATCGTCTCCACCCTGGCCGGCCACCGACAACAAGGCCGTCAAACTGCTGGCGCCCGGCAGTGGCACACAGCGGTGGCCAGCGGCGCGCGCCAGCGCCACCAGGCGGGCTCCCGGATCGCTCACGCCTGGCGTACCTGCATCGCTCACATAAGCCACCCGCTGCCCTTGGGCCAGCCGCTGCAGCACCTGTTGTGCTGCGCTGGCCTCGTTGTGCTGGTGCAGCGCAATCAGTGGTTTGTCCCAGCCCAGCGCCTTGAGCAGGCTGCCGGTGTGGCGGGTGTCTTCGCAGGCCACCACGTCCACCATGCCCAGCAGGTGCACCGCGCGCAGACTGATATCGGCCAGATTGCCAATGGGTGTGGCCACCATGTAGAGCGCCGGCTGCGGATAATGCTGCTGACCGCAGGCGTTGTGGGCGGCTGTGTGCAGGGAGGAGGAGTCAATCAATGCAAAACATCCGTGGGCAAGGGGTGGGCGCCGTGCCAGCCCGGGCCAGCACCAAGCGGCTGGGTGATGCGGCCGAGACCTTGGCGCTGGAGCACCTGCTGCGCGCAGGATTGCAGCTGGTGGCACGCAATTTCCGCACGCCTGGCCGTGGTGGTGGCGAGATCGATCTGATTATGCGCGAGCCCGACGGCACGCTGGTGTTTGTGGAGGTGCGCCAACGGGCTTCGGCGCAACATGGCGCTGCTGCCGACACCATCGGCTGGCAAAAACGCCGGCGCATTGTGTGGGCGGCACGGCACTTTTTGCTGCGTTGGGGGGCTGAGCCTCCATGCCGCTTTGACGTGGTGACCTGGGACGGTGCCCTCGCTGCCGAGGCTGGCACAGCGTTGGAGTGGATCCAAGCCGCTTTTGATGCCGGCGATTGAAGACTTTGGCTACGGGGCTCCTCTCTGACGGGGCTATCATCGCACCCATGCTTTTGCAACGCATCCAACAGCAATTCATCGATAGTGCCGACCTGAAGTACCAGTGCGCCCAGAGCTTGGCGCCGGCGGTGGAAAGCGCCGTTGCTGCAGTGACGGCTTGTGTCACGGGCGGCGGCAAGGTGCTCAGCTGTGGCAACGGCGCGTCGGCCGCCATGGCCTCGGAATGGACGGCCAACTTCATCGGCCGATTTGAGCGCGACCGTCCTGAGCTGGCGGCGCTTTGTTTGTCGGCCGATGCTGGGATGTTGAGCGGTATTGCGCTCGATTACGGTGGCCGCTCGGTCTACGCGCGCTCGGTGCGAGCGCTGGGCCATGCCGGGGATTTGCTGGTGGTGATTTCGGTCAATGGCCAGGACGCCAACTTGCTGGCGGCGATCGAGGCCGCGCACGACCGCGACATGGTGGTGCTGGCCCTTACCGGCCACAAAGGCGGCGCCATGGCCAAGCTGCTCAAAGACACCGATGTGCATGTGTGTGTGCCGAGCGACCAGCCGGCGCGCATCCTTGAAATCCACCAGTTGGTGACCCACGCTGTGTGCGACGGACTCGACATCCAGTTGCTGGGTTTGCCCGACCCTTCCCTATCCGAACAGGAGAACCTCTCATGAACTTTCCCCGTGCAACCCTGTGGACCCGTGCCGTGTTGCTGATCGCTGCGATGGGCAGCGCCGTGCTGGCCGCAGGCTGTGCGCCGCTG
This sequence comes from uncultured Hydrogenophaga sp., assembly GCA_964650505.1. Lineage (GTDB taxonomy): Bacteria > Pseudomonadota > Gammaproteobacteria > Burkholderiales > Burkholderiaceae_C > Hydrogenophaga. The sequence goes on along the minus strand of CAZYUD010000008.1, from coordinate 162,032 downwards.
GCCGTCGGCGGTGCGGTGCTGGTGGGGGTGGATCGCCGCACCACGGGCACCCAAATTGAGGACCAGGGCATTGAGCTGCGCGCCGCCGCACGGCTGCGCGAGCAATTTGGCGAGCGTGCCCGCTTTGAGGTCACCAGCTTCAACCGGCGCGTGCTGTTGTTGGGTGAAGTGGCCTCCGAGCAGGACAAGCTGGCGGCCGAGCAAACCGCAGTGCGGGTGGACAATGTGCAATCCATTGTCAACGAGCTCGATATTTCGGGGCCGGTGGGTTTATCGCAGCGTGCCAATGATTCGGTGATCACGGGCCGCGTCAAAGTGGCCTTGGCTCAGGCGCCGGACATCGTTTCGACCGCGTACAAGGTGGTCACCAACCGTGGCACGGTGTATCTGATGGGCCGCGTGACGCAGCGCGAAGCCGACCGAGGCGCCGAAGTGGCGCGCTCGGTGTCGGGTGTGACCAAGGTGGTGCGCAGCTTCGAGACCATCAGCGAAGAAGAGCTCCAACGCCTGCAACCGGCACCCCAACCGGCCGCCACACCCGCTCCCAAGTCCTGAGGGGGTGTCAGCGCAGGCGCTTGATCAGGCTGGAGGTGTCCAGCCGATGGCCGCCCAAGGCCTGCACATCGGCATAAAACTGATCGACCAGCGCGGTCACCGGTAGACGGGCACCGTTGCGCTTGGCCTCATCGAGCACCAAGCCCAGATCTTTGCGCATCCAGTCCACCGCAAAGCCAAAGTCGAACTTGTCGTCGACCATGGTCTTGCCGCGGTTGTCGAGTTGCCAGCTCTGGGCCGCGCCCTTGCCAATCACGTCGAGCACCTGGTGCATGTCCAGCCCGGCTCTCTGACCGAAGGCAATCGCCTCCGCCAAGCCTTGTACCAGCCCTGCGATGCAGATCTGGTTGACCATCTTGGCGAGCTGTCCGGCGCCGCTGTCGCCAAGGCGGGTCACCGCACGCGCATAGGCCAGCATCACCGGCTGCGCTGCGTCGAACGCCGCCTGCTCTGCGCCACACATGATGGTCAGTACCCCGTTTTGGGCACCAGCTTGCCCGCCGGAGACCGGCGCGTCGATGAATTGCAGACCCAGTGTGCGGGCCGCCGCGTGCAGCTCGCGCGCCACCTCTGCCGATGTGGTGGTGTGGTCAATTACGGTAGCTCCCGGCTCCAGGCCGGCAAATACACCGTCGGCTCCGAGCATGACCGCGCGCAGGTCGTTGTCGTTGCCGACGCAGCTCATGACCAGCTCTGCACCCTGAGCGGCCAGCCGCGGTGTCGCGGCGGCACGCCCGCCAAAGGCTGCGGTCCATTCGGTGGCCTTGGCCGAGGTGCGGTTGTAGACCGCCACCGTGTGGCCGGCACGCGCCAGGTGTCCGGCCATCGGGGAGCCCATCACGCCCAGGCCAATAAAGGCCACACGACGGGCCGGGGTAGGTTCGTAGGATTTGTTGCCGAGATGCATGGTGTTCAGAGGATGGAGAGGTTTTCGGTGCCAGCGGCCAAGTCCTGATTGCGCACCCGCTGGCTGTTGAGTTTGATCGCCAGCCGCAGGTCATTGACCGAGTCGGCGTGGCGCAGGGCTTCTTCGTACCCCACCAAGCGCTGCTCGAATGCCTCGAACAGCGCTTGATCGAAGGTCTTCATGCCCAGATTGCCACTTTTTTTCATCACCTCCTTGATCTTCTGGAACTCGCCTTTGACGATCAGTTCCCCGATCAAGGGGCTGTTGAGCAGCACCTCCACCACCACCGCACGGCCTTTGCCGTTTTCGCGCTGCAGCAGGCGCTGTGACACCATGCCACGCAAATTCATGGAGAGGTCCATCAGCAGCTGTTCGCGCCGCTCCTCTGGAAAGAAGTTGATGATGGTTTCCAGCGCATGGGTGGCGCTGTTGGCGTGCAAGGTGGCCAAGCACAGGTGTCCGGTGTCGGCAAAGCGCATCGCCAGCTCCATCGTGTGGCGATCGCGGATCTCGCCCATCATGATGACGTCGGGCGCTTGGCGCAGCGCGTTTTTTAAGGCGATGTCCCAGCTGTCTGTGTCGATGCCCACTTCGCGCTGGGTGATGACGCAGTTTTTGTGCGGATGCACAAATTCGACTGGGTCTTCGATGGTGATGATGTGGTCTTGGGTGTGCTCGTTGCGCCAGTCGATCATCGCGGCCAGCGTGGTCGACTTGCCCGATCCCGTGGCCCCCACAATGATGCACAAGCCGCGCTTGGTCAGTGCCAACTCTTTGATAGGGCCGGGCAGACCACAGCCGTCGATGTTGGGTGGTTCGGCGGCAATGGTGCGCAACACCAACCCCACCTTGCCTTGCTGCAAAAAAGCATTGACCCGAAAGCGCCCGATGCCCGAGGGCGCAATCGCAAAATTGCATTCTTTGTTGCGCTCGAACTCCGCCGCTTGTTTGTCGTTCATCAGCGTGCGCGCCAAGGCCAGGGTGTGACCGGGCGTCAGCGGCTGCGAAGACACTTTGGTGACTTTGCCGTCAATTTTGATGGCGGGCGGAAAGTCGGCGGTGATGAACAGATCGCTGCCGGTGCGTGCCACCATCAGGGCCAGCAGGTCATTGATGAATTTAGAGGCCTGATCGCGTTCCATGAAAGCTCCTTCAGCCTGGGAAGTTTTCCGGCAACTTGGCCTTGCTGCGCGCCTCGGCTGGGGTGATCAGGTTGCGTTTGAGCAGCTCTTGCAGGTTCTGATCGAGGGTTTGCATGCCCAAGCTCTGGCCGGTTTGCAGCGCCGAATACATCTGGGCCACCTTGTTTTCGCGGATCAGATTGCGAATGGCATTGCTGCCGATCATGATTTCGTGTGCGGCGATGCGGCCGGTGCCGTCTTTGCGGCGGCACAGCACCTGGGAGATCACTCCCAGCAGCGACTCGGACAACATGGCACGCACCATGTCTTTTTCTTCCGGCGGGAACACGTCGATGATGCGGTCGATGGTTTTGGCCGCGCCCGAGGTGTGCAGCGTGCCAAACACCAGGTGCCCGGTCTCAGCAGCAGTCAGCGCCAAGCGCACGGTTTCCAGGTCGCGCATTTCGCCGACCAGAATGGCGTCGGGGTCTTCGCGCAGCGCCGAACGCAAGGCGTTGGAAAAGCTGTGGGTGTCGGGCCCCACTTCGCGCTGGTTGACCAGGCATTTTTTGGATTCGTGGATGAACTCCACCGGGTCCTCAATGGTCAGGATGTGGCCAAACACGTTCTCATTGAGGTGGTTGACCATGGCCGCCAGGGTGGTGGATTTGCCTGAGCCCGTGGGGCCGGTCACCAGCACCAAGCCACGCGGGCGCAGCGCCAGTTCACCAAAAATGCGTGGCGTTTCCAGCTGTTCCAGCGTCAAGATCTTGGTCGGAATGGTGCGGAACACCGCGCCGGCGCCGCGCTGCTGGTTGAAGGCGTTTACCCGAAAGCGCGACAAGCCCTCGATCTCAAACGCAAAGTCCACCTCCAGCAACTCCTCGTACACCTTGCGCTGGCTGTCGTTCATGATGTCGTAGATCATGGTGTGGACTTGGCGGTGGTCCAGCGGGTCGACGTTGATGCGGCGCACATCACCGTGCACCCGTATCATCGGCGGCAGCCCCACCGACAGGTGCAAGTCCGAGGCCTTGTTTTTGACCGCAAAGGCCAGCAATTGGGTGATGTCCATCCGGAGTCCTTGGGTGTTCCTACAGAGCTACGAGCGATTATGACGACGATTGCCGACGAACTTGCGGCGGTGCACGCCCGCATTGAGACAGCCCGCACACAAGCGGGGCGGACCACCGAGGTGCAATTGCTTGCGGTGTCCAAAACCTTTGGCCCCGACGCTGTGGCGGAGGCGGTCGCCGCCGGCCAGCGCGCTTTTGGCGAAAACTACATTCAAGAAGGCGTGGACAAAATCTTGGCGCTGCGCACGCTGTGCCCCGGCGTGGCGCTGGAGTGGCATTGCATCGGCCCGATCCAAAGCAACAAAACCCGCCCAGTGGCTGAGCACTTTGATTGGGTGCACAGCGTGGACCGGCTCAAGATTGCCCAACGCCTGTCAGAGCAGCGGCCCGCCGATTTGCCGCCGCTGCAACTGTGTTTGCAGGTCAACGTGGACGCTGGGGCCAACAAGTCGGGCGTGACCCCCGCCGAGTTGCCGGCGCTGGCGCAGGCGGTGGCGGCCTTGCCGCACCTGCGATTGCGCGGCTTGATGTGCATTCCCGAACCGGCGCCCGACTTCGCAGCACAGAAAGCGCTGTTTGAGCGCGCCCGCGAGCTGTTCGATCGGCTCAAGGCCCATGGCTTGGCGCTGGACACCTTGTCCATGGGCATGAGCGCCGACTTAGAAGCCGCAGTGCACGCCGGCAGCACTTTGGTGCGGGTGGGCAGCGCAATTTTTGGTGCCCGGCCCGCCAAAACCACTTGAAATCACACGCCCAGCGGCAGCCGGGCCGAGTCTTTGACCTCTTCCATCACCGCGTAGGTGCGGGTTTCGCGCACGCCGGGCAGTTGCCACAACACCCGGCCGGCGAAGTCGCGGTAGGCCGCCATGTCGGCGGTGCGTGTCTTGAGCAGGTAGTCAAAGCCACCCGCCACCATGTGGCACTCCAGAATTTCGCCGTGCACCTGCACCGCCGCCTTGAAGGCGTCGAACACATTGGGGGTGGTGCGGTCGAGCAGCACCTCCACAAACACCAGCATGCCGCGCCCCAGCTTGATCGGATTGAGCCGCGCCTCGTAGCCCAGGATGTAGCCCTCGCGCTGTAGGCGCTGGGTGCGCGCCAAGGTGGCGGTGGGCGACAGCGCCACCAGCTCGGCCAGTTTCAGGTTGGACAAACGCCCATCGGCCTGCAGGGCGGCCAAGATGCGCAGGTCGATGCGGTCGGGCTCGGTGGGGTTGTTCATGGTGTATTTAACTAAAAATTAAATTGATTTTAGAGAATTATTTGTATTTAAAGTGATCAGACTGCGTGCATTCACTTTTGGAGACCACTGTGCCCCGCACCCAAGACCGCTTGCCCCACCCCTACCGGCCCGAGGCCGAAACCATTGCCCAGCGCCTGGCTGGTTTGCAGGGCGCGCTCGACTGGGCCGCCGCTGCCCAGGTGGCCGCTCCCTGGGTGCGCGCGGTGCGCGACAACCCGCCGCCGTTTTGGGCCATGGAAAGCCTGCTCAAGGAGTACCCGATTTCCAGCGCCGAGGGCCTGGCCCTGATGCGCCTGGCCGAGGCCCTGCTGCGCGTACCCGACGCCGAAACCGCCATCGCCTTGACCGCCGACCAGCTGGGCCGCGCGGACTTCGACGGTGCGGCCGACTCGACACTGGCCAGGCTGTCTTCCACCGCCATTGCCATGTCCAAGCATTTCCTGCCTGAAGCGGGCCACGAGCCGGGGTTGATGGCCAAGCTGGGCGCACGCACGGTGGTCGCTGCCACGCTGCGCGCGGTGCAATTGCTGGGCCGGCAGTTTGTGTTGGGCCAGACCATTGGCGAAGGCATGAAGGAGGCGACGGCAGCGCGCAAGCAACAAGCCAATCTCCAGTTCAGCTTTGACATGCTGGGCGAAGGCGCGCGCACCGAGGCCGATGCGCTGCGCTACCTCGACAGCTACACCAAGGCCATCGGGGCCATCGCTCAGGGCGCCGACCCAGCGCGCCACCCGGCGCAGAACGACGGCATCTCCATCAAGCTCAGCGCCCTGCACCCGCGCTACGAAGACGCGCAGCACGAGCGTGTCATGGCCGAACTGGTGCCGCGTGTGTGGACGCTCTGCGAAGCGGCTGCGCGTGCCAACCTCAACCTGACCATCGACGCCGAGGAAGTGGACCGGCTCGAACTGTCGCTGGACGTGTTCGAGGCGCTGGCCGCGCGGGTGGCCGAACACTGCCCGCAGTGGCAAGGCCTTGGTTTGGCCATGCAGGCCTACCAGACGCGGGCGGTGGAGCTGATCGCGCACATCGCCGCGCTGGCGCGTCGGTACAAGATCAAGTTCATGTGCCGCTTGGTCAAAGGCGCCTACTGGGACGCCGAGATCAAGCGTGCTCAGGAACTGGGCCTGAGCGCCTACCCGGTGTTCACCCACAAGCACCACACCGACGTGAGCTACCTGGCCTGCGCCAAGGCGCTGCTGGACGCGCCGGATGCGATCTTTCCGCAGTTTGCCACGCACAACGCCGGCACGATTGCCGCGATTCTGCAGATGGCCTCTCGGCAGATCGGTGCCGAGGGTTTCACCGCCGGGCCGCCCCAAGGTGAAACGCGCCCCCTCGGGGGGCAGCGACCCGCGCAGCGGTGGAGCGTGGGGGTTCCAAGCTTTGAACTTCAAAGACTGCACGGCATGGGCGAGGGCATCTACCGCGAAGTGCTAAAAAACCCGCTGGTGAGCTGCCGCGTCTACGCCCCGGTGGGTGCGCACCGCGACCTGCTGGCTTATCTGGTGCGCCGCCTGCTGGAAAACGGCGCCAACTCGTCGTTTGTGCACCAGCTGGCCGACGAGTCGGTCGGCATGGACGAGCTGCTGATCTCGCCGCTGCGGCTGGAACCTGTCGGCTCGCTGCCTTTGCCGCCCGAGTTGTACGGCACCGCCCGCGCCAACAGCAGCGGGCGCGACTTGGCGGTGATCGCGCAGCGCGACGAATTGCTGGCGGCGCACGCGGCCTGCACCGTGCCGGCGGTGGCCGAGGCGAAGGCCGATGACGTCCCCGCCGCCGTGGCCCGCGCTGTGGCCGCCTTCGGCGCCTGGAACCACATACCGGTGTCGCAACGGGCCGCCGTGCTGCGCTTCGCAGCCGACGCGCTCGACACGGCGCTGCCGCGCTTTTGTGCCCTGTTGGTGAAGGAGGCGCACAAGACCTGGGGCGACGCCGTGTCCGAGGTGCGCGAGGCGGTGGATTTTTTGCGCTACTACGCCAACGAGGCCGAGCGCATCCAGGCGCCGCAGACCCTGCCTGGACCGACGGGCGAGAGCAATACGCTGCGCCTGGAAGGCCGTGGCGCCTGGGTCTGCATCAGTCCGTGGAACTTCCCGCTGGCCATCTTCATGGGCCAGGTGGCGGCGGCGCTGGCCACCGGCAACACGGTGCTGGCCAAGCCGGCCGAGCAGACGCCGGCGGTGGCGCAGGAGGCGGTGAAGCTGCTGCACGCCGCCGGCGTCCCGGCCGACGCGCTGCAGCTGCTGCACGGCCCGGGCGAGACGGTGGGCGCCGCCCTGGTGGCGGCCCCCGGTGTGGCCGGCGTGGTGTTCACCGGGTCGACCCAGGTCGCCAAAATCATCCAGCGCGCGCTGGCGGCCAAGGACGGCCCCATCGTTCCCTTGATCGCCGAGACCGGCGGCATCAACGCCATGCTGGTCGACAGCACGGCCCTGCCCGAACAGGTGGCCGACGCGGTGGTGCAAAGCGCCTTCCGCAGCGCCGGCCAGCGCTGCTCGGCGCTGCGCCTGTTGTGTGTGCACGAGGCGGTTGCCGATGGCGTGATCGAGATGATCCAAGGCGCGGCGAAAGAGCTGGTCGCGGGCGATCCGTCGCAGCTGACGACCGACCTCGGTCCGGTGATCGACGCCGAGGCCTTTGACAACATCCAGTGCCACATCGCGCGCCTGGGCGGCAGCGCCAAGGCTTTGTTGCCCGAAGCGAAACAGAGCACAGCGATCCCCAACCTCATCGCGCCGCAGATGTTCGAGGTCGGGTCCATTGCCGAGGTGACGCAGGAGATCTTTGGCCCCGTGCTGCAGGTGGTGCGCTGGGGGGGCGATCCGATGGACGTGATCCGCCAGATCAACGCGCTGGGTTACGGCCTGACGCTGGGCATTCAGACCCGCATCGACAGCCGCGCCCAGGCACTGGCGGCCGCCGCGCGGGTGGGCAACGTCTATGTCAACCGCAACATGATCGGTGCGGTGGTGGGCGTGCAGCCTTTCGGTGGCGAGGGCCTCTCTGGCACCGGCCCCAAGGCGGGTGGGCCGAACTACCTGCTGCGCTTCTGCGCCGAACAGACGCTCACCATCAACACCACCGCTGCGGGGGGCAATGTGGCTCTGTTTGCGGCGCGTTGAGCGGTCTGGTCGTGTGGGGGCGGGCCGGCTACGATGCGGCATCGCCACTTTGAAAGTCCCTGCATGGACGCCCAGAACACGGCCCAGCGCATCAACCGCTGGCTCGACGACAACCGCATCACCGAAATCGAGTGCCTGATCCCCGACATGGCGGGGCAGGCGCGCGGCAAGATTGTGCCGCGCCACAAATACGACCCGGCCGCCGGGCTGCGCCTGCCCGAGGCGGTGCACATGATGAGCGTGACCGGCGACTACCCCGAGGAGGACTTCACCTCGGTGGCCGACGGCGACATGCTGCTGGTGCCCGACGCCAACTCGCTGCGCCCCGTGCCTTGGGCCAAGGAGCCGACCGCCCAAATCATCCACGACTGCCACCATTTTGATGGCCGCCCGGTGGACCTGGCCACCCGCAATGTGTTGCGCCGGGTGCTGGACATGTACCGCGCCAAAGGCTGGACGCCGGTGATCGCGCCCGAGATGGAGTTCTACTTGGTGCAAGTGGAGCCCGATGAGGACATCCCGCTCAAGCCGCCGCTGGGCCGCACCCGCCGCACCGAAGCCGGCATGCAGAGCTTCTCCATCGACTCGATCAACGAGTACGACGAGGTGTTCGACATCATGTACGACTGGTGCGAAGCCCAGGGCATTGCGCTGGACACTTTGATCCACGAAATGGGCACCGCCCAGATGGAAATCAACCTCGACCACGGCGACCCGCTGGCCTTGGCCGATCAGGTGTTTTTGTTCAAACGCACCATCCGCGAGGTGGCGATCCGCCACAACATGTACGCCACCTTCATGGCCAAGCCCATGCAGGGCCAGCCCGGCAGCGCCATGCACATGCACCAGAGCGTGGTGCACACCGAGAGCGGACACAACATCTTCAGCCAAGCCGACGGCAGCGCCTCGCCCGCGTTTTTTCACTTCATTGCCGGGCTGCAAACCTATTTGCCAGCGGCGACCGCCATCTTTGCGCCCTACGTCAACTCCTACCGCCGGCTCTCGCGCTTCACCTCGGCGCCGATCAACCTGCAATGGGGTTACGACAACCGCACCTGTGGCCTGCGGGTGCCTCACTCTGGCCCCGAGGCGCGGCGCATCGAAAACCGGCTGGCCGGTGTCGATGTGAATCCCTATTTGGTGATGGCCGCCAGCCTGGCCTGTGGCTATTTGGGCATGGAACAGCAGCTCTCACCGAGCGAGCCGCTCACCGGCAGCGCTTACGAGAAGCCGCACCAGTTGCCGCGCCACCTCGACGACGCGGTGGAGACCTTGATGGCCTGCAAGCCGCTGGTGGAGCTGCTGGGTGAGCACTTCATCCAGACCTACGCGGCGGTCAAGGCGGTGGAGTACCGCGAGTATTTCGACGTCATCAGCCCGTGGGAGCGGCGCTTTTTGCTGCTGCATGTGTGATGGCTTGAGCCGGCTTCAGCGCAGCCACTGCACCAGCCAGGGCAAGGTCAGCGCGCTGATCACCACCTGCAGGCCTAGCGCCAAGCCGGCGTAGGCGCCAGCATCGGCTTGCGCCTGCAGGGCACGCGCCGCGCCAATGCCGTGGGCCGCGGTGCCGAGCGCAAAGCCCCGGGTGCGCCAGCCGCGCGCGTCGGTGGGCACGCCGAGCAGCCCAAACAAGCTGCGCCCGCTCATGGCGCCGATCAGGCCGGTGAGCACCGCAAACACCGCCGCCAGCGCGGGCTCGCCGCCCAGCCGCTCGGCCAAGCCCATGGCCACCGGTGCGGTCACCGATTTGGGCACCAGCGCCCACAACACGCCGTCGGGCAGCTGCAGCCAAGTGCCCAGCGCCCAGGCGCTGGCGGCGCTGGCCAGCCCACCGGCGGTGGCCGCCAGCAACAGCGGGCCGGCGTGGGCGCGCAGCTCGTGGCGGCGCTCCCACAGCGGCCAGCCCAGTGCCACCACCGCCGGCCCGAGCAAAAAATGGATGAACTGCGCGCCCGAAAAATAGGTTGGGTACGGTGTGCCGCTGAGCCACAAGCCGCTGGCGATCAGCAGCACCGACCACAAGACCGGATTGGCCCAAGGCGCTTGCCCCGTGCGCAGGTAGGCGCTGTGCGCCAGCGCGTACACCACCACCGTGGCGGTCAGGCCAAACAGCGGCGTGGACGCCAGATAGACCCACAGTTGCACAAAGTCAGCCATGGCGTGGGTCCACTGGCGGCTTGTTGGCCGATTCGTTCGCCGGTTCTTTCGCCGGTTCTTTCGCCGGTTCGATGGTGCGGCGCCAGGTCCAGCGCAGCACCAGGGCGGTGACGGCCAAGCCGATCCAGGTGGAGGCCAGCAGCACCACCAGCACCCGCCAGCCGTGGTCTTGCAGCAGCCCCAGGTGCACCATCACCCCCACGCCCACGGGCACAAACAGCAGCGACAGGTGCGACAGCAAAAACTTGGCGGTGTCGGCCACCGCCGCGCGCACCGCAGGCCAGCGCAAGGCCAGCACCAACAGCCCCATGCCCACCAATGGGCCCGGCACCGGCAAGCCCAGTCCACGCGACAACAACTCGCCTGCGGTTTGGCAGCCCAGCAGCCAGGCCAGGCCGTGCAGCGCGTTCATGTGGCCGCCTGCGCCGGGGCCATCAGAAGCGCGGCAGGTCGGGGTGGCTGATCTGGCCGCCGCGTACCAGCATCTTGCCGTACTCGGCGCAGCGGTGCAGGGTCGGAATCACCTTGCCCGGGTTGAGGCCGCCGCGCGGGTCAAAAGCGCGTTTGACGCCGAACATCTGCGCGTTTTCTTCGGCGCTGAACTGCACACACATGCTGTTGATTTTTTCCACGCCCACGCCATGTTCGCCCGTCACCGTGCCGCCCATGGCCACACTGGTTTCCAAAATGTCGGCGCCAAACAGCTCGCAGCGGCGCAGCTGGTCGGGGTCGTTGGCGTCAAACAAGATCAGCGGGTGCAGGTTGCCGTCGCCGGCGTGGAACACATTGGCGCAGCGCAGCTGGTACTTCTTTTCCATCTCGGCGATCGCCAGCAGGATGTCGGCCAGGCGTTTGCGCGGGATGGTGGAGTCCATGCACATGTAGTCCGGGCTGATGCGGCCGCTGGCGGGGAAGGCGTTTTTGCGCCCGCTCCAAAAGCGCAGGCGCTCGGCCTCGTCGCGGCTGACCGCAATCGCGGTGGCGCCGGCCTCGTGCAGCACCGCGCTCATGCGGCCAATTTCTTCTTCCACCTCTTCAGGGGTGCCGTCGCTTTCGCACAGCAAAATCGCTTCGGCGTTGAGGTCGTAACCGGCTTTCACAAAGTCCTCGACCGCTGCGGTCATGGGTTTGTCCATCATCTCCAGCCCAGCCGGGATGATGCCGGCTGCGATGACGGCTGCCACCGCGTCGCCGGCTTTGCGCACGTCGTCGAAGCTGGCCATGATGCAGCGCGCCAGCATCGGTTTGGGCACCAGCTTGACGGTGACCTCGGTGACCACCGCCAACATGCCTTCGCTGCCGGTCACCACCGCCAGCAGGTCCAGGCCCGGCGCGTCCAATGCGGTGCTGCCAAAGGTCACGGCTTCGCCTTCGGCCGTAAAGCCACGCACCGCCAGCAGGTTGTGCAGCGTCAGGCCGTATTTGAGGCAGTGCACGCCGCCGGAGTTTTCGGCCACATTGCCGCCGATGGTACAGGCGATTTGGCTGCTCGGGTCGGGCGCGTAATACAGACCATACGGCGCGGCGGCTTCGCTGATGGCCAGGTTGCGCACCCCGGCTTGCACCACCGCCGTGCGGCTCAGCGGGTCCACACTGACGATGCGGTTGAACTTGGCCAGCGACAGCGTCACACCGTTGGCGTGGGGCATGGCGCCGCCCGACAGCCCGGTGCCTGCGCCGCGGGCCACCACCGGCACGTCCAGCGTGTGGCAGGCCTTGAGCACGGCGGCCACCTGGGCCTCGGTCTCGGGCAGGGCCACCACCAGCGGGCGCTGGCGATAGGCGGTCAGGCCGTCACATTCATAGGGCACGGTGTCTTCGGCCTGCCACAGCAGGGCGTGGGCCGGCAGATGGGGCAACAAGGCCTGCACCACCCGCCGTTGCAGGTCGGCGCGTTCGCTGCTCTGCAGCGCGGCAAATTCAGGGGCGGGGGTGTTCATAAGAGCGGCAGTGTAGGCAAGCCCGTCGCACTTGTCTTCAAAAAAACTTCCAACGGGCTGTGAAAGCCCCGCAAGGCGGTGTCTCAGTCCTGGGCAGGCAAGGCGTGGACGCGGGCAATTTCGGCCTGCAGTGCGGCCCCGGAGATCGGTTTGGCCACATAACCATCGGCGCCAGCGGCCAAGAAGCGCTCTCGGTCGCCGGTCATGGCATGGGCCGTGACCATCAGCACCAGCATGTGGCGTCCGGTGTTCTGCTCGCGCTGGCGCAGCTCGGCCAGTGCGGCCAAACCGTCCATCTCGGGCATCATCACGTCCATCAGCACCACATCAAAGTCTTCTTGCTCCAGCAGGTCCAGCGCATGCCGACCGTTGTCGGCCACCACCACGCTGTGTCCCATCTTGGCCAGCAGCAGACTGGCCACCTTTTGGTTGACGGGGTGGTCCTCGGCCAGCAGGATGTGCAGCGCCTGCGCCGGCTCGGTGTTGGGCTTGGTGGGCAGCAGGGGGGCCGCTTGTGAGTGGATGGTAGGCAGGGCGCAACGCACCCGACCAGAGAATTCCGAGCCCACTCCCGGGATGCTGCTGGCCTGGATATCGCCGCCCATGCGTTGCACCAAGCTGCGGGTGATGGCCAGGCCCAGGCCCGCTCCGCCGTAAGAGCGGGTGATGCTGCCGTCGGCTTGTACAAAAGGATTGAACAGGCTCTCAGCCTTGGCGGGGTCAAAGCCAATGCCGGTGTCTTTGACCGAAAACTCCAGCCACAAGGTGTCGCCGTCTTCCTGCAGCTGCAGGCCAATGTCCACGCCGCCTTGGTGGGTGAACTTGATGGCATTGCCAATCAGATTGGTCAGGACTTGGCGCAAGCGCACCGGATCGAGCAGCAGCTCGGTGGGCAGGTGTGGCGGCAGGTGCGGACGCAAGCTCAGGCCTTTTTGATCGGCGCTGTGTTTGAGCGTGCGGATGGTGGATCCCAGCAACTCAGCCACATCGGTGGCCACCGGTTCAAGTTCCAGTGCCCCCGACTCGATCTTGGAGAAGTCCAGGATGTCGTTGATGATGTGCAGCAGGTGATTGGCCGACTCTTGGGCCAGCAGCAGGTATTCGCGCTGCTCTTCGGAGAGGGGGGTGTCGAGCACCAGCTGGGTCATGCCGACGATCCCGTTCATTGGGGTGCGGATCTCGTGGCTCATATTGGCCAAGAATTCGCCTTTGAGCCGGCTGGCGACCTCGGCTTTGTTCTTGGCCTCAATGAGTTGCTCCTCCACCGCCTTGACTTGGGTGAAGTCCTGCAGCGTGCCGGTGAAAAACAGCTCATCGTCGACGCGGGTCTCGGTGATCGACATGCGCAACGGAAAGCGCTCGCCATTGCGCCGGTAGCCTTCAATGATGCGTGGTCGGTTGACCAGCTCTTCCACCCCGGTGGTGAGGAAACGCACGATCCAGTCTTGGTGTTCGCGCCGGTCGCGTGGCGACATCAGCAAGGCAATGTTTTGGCCAATGAGCGATTGCAGCGGGTAGCCGAACATGCGCGAGACCGCCGGGTTGGCCTGGATGATTTCACCCTGGGTGTTGATCACCACAATGCCTTCGGGCGCTGAAGTGAAGATGCTGTTGAGCATCGACTCGCTCAGCCGCAGATCGCGCTCGATCGATTGGCGTTCTTGGATTTCGCGGCGCAGCAACAAATTGGACTGTTCGCGTGCCTCAGACAGTTCACTGGCGCGCTGCAGTGCGAGTTGCAGCCGGCGCATCACAATCCAGACCGCGCTCATGCCCAGCAGCACCAGCACCAGCAGCAGGCCAAAGGTCTTGTTGAGCACGTCGTTGGCCGCCATGTACCAGTTGCGCCGGGGCACACTGATCTCTAGCACCCCACGCACGTCCCCCACCTTCCAGTCGGTGCGCGGCGAGCCGCGCAGTCCGTTGTGACAGACCAAGCAGGAGGGTTTGAGCACATCGGCCTTGGCATACCGCAGCACCGGGACGCCGTTGAGCAGGGTGTCGCGCGCAAACACCTGGTCCGGATGGCGTTGCAGAAAGTCCAGCGCCTCGCGTTGGAAGGCGTCGAGTTCGCGCTCTGCGATGCGCCAAGCAAAAGGCTGGTCGCTGTAGAGCTGCGCTTGATACCCTGGTTCGTTTTGTGCCAAGCGGTGGCCCAGCGAGCGCACGATGTCGGCGGGCAGCGGCAGATCGGTGGCCGAATCGCGGTACCGTTGTGACACCCCCAGGCCCGCCGCCTGCACCTTGGGCAGCATGTCTTCGATGTAGATGCGGCGAAATTCGTCGAACAAATGGGCCTGGCGTGCCGCGCTGTCGCGCATATAGGTGCTCACCACCTCTTGGGCCGACCGGTAGGTGAACGCCGCCACATACATCGCCAGCGCGGCCAACATCAGGCCCAGCATGGGCAGCGCCCAGGGCTTGAGATAGAAGCTGCGCAACCAGCGGTTCATGGTGCGACCAACAGTGTGCTTTTGAGCCATTCGGCGAAAGCCGCGCACTCCCAGCGGTCCATGGTGCCGGTGCGCCAGCACAAGTAGTGGGCATGGGGGCTGGGCACGCGCTTGGTGTAGAGCGGCACCAAGGTGCCATTTTCCAGCCAAGGCGCAGCCAGCTTGAGCCGCACCAGCGCCACGCCCATGCCAGCGGCGGCGCCGTCGCACATCAGGCCTACATCGTTGAATTGCGAGCCCTCTTGTGGCTCAGGCCAATCGAGTTGGTGCGCCGCAAACCAGGTGCGCCAAGGCTCCAGCGGGCTGCGCAGCAAGGGCACACTTTCCAGATCGTGCACGGTCTCAAATGGCCCGTGTTCGCGCACAAATGTGGGCGAGCCCAGCGGCGTGACTTCGTCTTTGAGGATGCACACATGTTCCACATCGGCGTAGCGCCCGGTGCCAAACCGGATGGTCAGGTCGGCGTCTTCGGCCACCACATCGAGCAGGGGAATGCTCACCTGCAGTGTCAGGTCGATTTCGGGATACGCCTCGTTGAAGTGTTTGAGGCGCGGCAGCAGGATGGAGCGCGCAAAGGTGGGTGTGACCGCCAGTCGCAGCTTGCGCCGCCCGGGAGTGGCGCCTTGGCTCGGAAAGCGCGACAGCGTGGCCAAGCCTTCGCGCACATGGGCCAGGTATTCAATGCCCTCGGTGGTCAGCGAAAAATCGGCCCGCCCAAACAGCTTGGTACCCAAGATCTGCTCGAGCTGCTTGATGCGGTGGCTCACCGCACTGGGGGTAACACACAGCTCCTCGCTGGTCTGTGTCACGCTGCGCAAACGCGCCAGCGCTTCAAAGGTCAGCAGACACTGAATGGGCGGAATGCGAAGGGTCATGAGCACACCTCAACGCAGCGAGAGAGCGGTATGGGACAAGGCACGCCGCGCACGGCCGCTCCGAAGCGGTCGTGCGCCCCCCAGTGGGGGGAAGCAGCCCGAAGGGCTGCATCGGGGGGCGTCTTGTTCACTTGAACACCACCGTTTTGTGCCCGTTGAGCAGCACCCGGTGCTCGCTGTGCCATTTCACCGCGCGCGCCAGCACCTGGCTCTCGGTGTCGCGGCCCAGGGCGGTGAGGTCCTCCACCGTGTCGGTGTGGTCCACCCGCGCCACGTCTTGCTCGATGATCGGCCCCTCGTCGAGGTCGGCCGTCACATAGTGGGCGGTGGCGCCGATCAGTTTCACGCCCCGGTCGTGCGCCTGGTAGTACGGCTTGGCGCCCTTAAAACTGGGCAAAAAGCTGTGGTGGATGTTGATCGCTTTGCCCGAGAGTTCGCGGCACAAATTGTCCGACAGGATTTGCATGTAACGCGCCAGCACCACCAGTTCGGCGCCTTCTTGGCGGATCACCTCCAACTGCTTGGCCTCGGCCTGTAGCTTGGTGGCGGCGGTCAGCGGGATGTGGTGAAACGGCACGTTGTAGCTGGCCGCAAGCTGGTAGAAGTCGCGGTGGTTGCTGACGATGGCGCGGATATCAAGCCGCAGCAGGCCACTTTTCCAGCGGAACAGCAGATCGTTGAGGCAATGGCCTTCTTTGCTGACAAAAATCACCGTCTTCATCGGCTCGGCCAGCGGGTGCAGGCTCCAACGCATGCCAAAACCGCTGGCAAACGGCGCGAGTTGGTCTTGCAGCTCGGCGTGGCTCAGGCCAGCGCAGGTGAATTGCACCCGCATAAAAAACAAACCAGTGTCGTGGTCGTTGTACTGGGCGGCTTCTTCGATGTTGCCGCCGTGTTCCAGCAAAAAGCCCGAGACTGCGTGCACGATGCCCGGGCGGTCCTGGCAGGACAGGGTGAGTACATGGGTGTGGTGCATAAGCTTGCCATTGTCGCAGCAAGCGCCGATGGCGCCCGCCTGCCTTGCGCTCAGGGTGACGGGGTGTGCATGGGGCTCACTGCACCTTGGGCAGCCGCGACCGCCATTGTTCGCGCAGCGCCGCGCAATGGTCGGGTTCGCTGCGCGCGGGGCTGCGCCAGAGCACATCGCTCAGTCCCGATGGCACCGCCGCCGAGCCGGGGGTGGCCTGCAACACTTTAAAAGGCACGGCCGCTGGCAGGTGGCGTGGCACGCCCATGTCTTTGCGCACATGTTCGTTGCCGGCGATCAGCACCACGGTGCGCTCGGAGCGCAAAGCGGATTGAGCGGTGGCGGCCATGGCTTTGTCGCGGGCGATCTGCACCCTGGCCATCGGCGCGATCTGGTGGGCGGGCAGCAGGTCACAATGGCCTTCGCGCACCCGTTGGTGCAGGCGGTCGAGCGCGGTGGGCTCTAGGCTCAGGTCCAGCCGGGGGTCGGCCATCACCTCGCGGAGTTGGGCGCGCGGCAGGTTGCCGCCGAGCACCGGCACACCGGCGCGCACCGCCGCCATCACCACCGGTCGGTAGGTGGCCCAGGGCCAGCCACCGGTGCCTGCTGCTTCGTCCCAGCCCAGGCGCGAGCGCACCGCCGCTTCGCTGGCGTTGGGCGCCAGCCCTGCGGTGTGGCGGCCGCGCTCGGCCATCTCCAGCACCAACGCGGCCAGTTGCTCCCGCTGTGCCAGATCGCTCACCAGCTGCGCTTGCAGGGCTTGGTGCTCGGGCGCGTCGTGCACCTCGCCGACCAGCAACAAGGCGGTGGGCAGTAGGCTTTGCCACGGCGCCTCGCCATCGGCCACGGTGGCCCCCGGTTGGGCACAAGCGCTCAGGGCCAGCGCCAAGACCGCACACAGCGGGCGCCAGCGCAGGCCATGGCGAAGAGACGGGGTCGGAGGGGCAGATGGCGTCATAGCGGGCAATGCTACGCTCAGCCCTTGAGCCAGCGCGTTACGTAGGCCGATATCCGTGCGCTTTTCTTTGCCATTGTTTCTTGTGTCTGATTGGTTTCCTCATCCCTTGCGCGCCTTGGGCACGGTCGGGCTGGCCTGGCTGGCGGCCCAGCTCTGTGTCTGGCTGGGCACGCCCATTCCCTGGATGATGGGCCCGCTGCTGGCCACCGCCTTGGTGTCGGTGCTGGGCGCACCCACGGTGAGCTGGCTGGCGCTGCGCAACGGCGGGCAGTGGGTGATCGGCGCCGCGCTGGGCCTGTATTTCACTCCCCAAGTGGGGCAGTGGATTGTGGGCTTGTGGTGGGCGATCGCCTTGGGCATCGCCTGGGCGCTGTGGCTGGGGGTGTCTTTCGGGCGCTGGTTGCACCGGCGCCACGCGGCCGATTTGGGCGGGGGCGATTCGCCCGAGGCACAGGCGCGCTGGCGCTGCACCACCTATTTTGCGGGCGCCATTGGCGGCGCGTCGGAAATGACGCTGATCGCCGAACGCCACGGCGCGCGCACCGATTTGGTGGCCTCGGCCCACAGCCTGCGGGTGACGCTGGTGACGGTGACCCTGCCGTTTGTGGCGCAGTGGTGGGGCGTGACGGGACTGGACCCAGCCGGGCTGGTCAGCGCACCGGTGCAGCCGGTGGGGCTGGCTTGGTTGGCGCTCTGGAGCGGGCTGGGCGCTTGGGTGATGCACCGCCTGGGGCGGGCCAACCCCTGGTTCATGGGCGCTTTGTTGGTGGCCATGGGCATCAGCCTATCGGGCATCACGCTCAGCGCTTTGCCCCGGCCGCTGACCGAATGGGCACAGTTGTTCATTGGGGTGAGCCTGGGGGTGCGGTTTCGGCCGGCGTTTGTGCAGGCGGCACCGCGCTGGCTGGCCTCTGTGGCGCTGGCCTCGGTCACCATGATGGCGCTGTGCGCCGCTTTTGCATGGGCGATGGCCTGGCTCACAGAGGTGCCATTGGCCACACTGGTGTTGGGGACGGCACCCGGCGGCATCGCCGAGATGGCCATCACCGCCAAGGTGCTGGCGCTGGGGGTGCCCATCGTCACCGCGTTTCAGGTCTGCCGCTTGGTGGCTGTGTTGGTGTTGGCCGAGCCAGTCTACCGCTGGTGGGTGCTGCGCCCCAGCGCGCAGCCGCCCGCCTGAGCGTCAGTGCATGACCACCGGCATTTGGGCCAGGGTGGCGTAGCGCTCCAGCGTGTCTTCCACCTCTTCTTGTGATGGCGTGTTTTGCTGCCAAGCGTGGATGTGCTGCTGGAACAGCTCGGCCCAAGAGCCGTCGAGGTAGACCTCTTTGCCCGAGCGTTTGTCCACGATCTCAAAGCCGTGGCGCGGCATTTGGGGGCGATCGTCCTCGGGCGTGGGGGTGTTGTCGCTGGCGTTGGCCAGGATGTGCACCACGGCAAAGGATTCCGAGTCGTAAAGCATGTGCATGACTGAAATAACCTTGTTGGATGAAGACGCGTTCACAGGATATATCGGCGCAGCGCCGGGGCGCTTGAACCATCATGACAGGCAGATGCGGCCCCGGGGCGATTTTTCAAGCGCCGTGTGTTTTTCGACACGGCGTCACCGTTATGGCAGGGCGCTGAGTTGCTGATCGACCACGTCGCCGTTGGCCTGGGTGATGCGGATGCGCACCGGCAGGTGGTCCAGCCCAGGCGCCAGCCACAGCTCAATGCGCTGGTCGAAGGTTTTTTGTGGCAGCACCTCGACCCGCAAGGCGTCCCAGCGGCCAGCGGGCAAGTCCAGCGGTTCCAGCGCCTGCACCAGCAGCTGCCATTGGTCAGCGCCGCTGGTACCGGCCACTGGCAGGCTCAGGCGCTGGCCTTCGCGCAGGCTGTCGGGGCTGGCGTTGAGCCAGGCGGCGAGTTGAAAGAAGGTGCTCAGCCGGTCTTGGGTGCCGGGCACCCAAGGCGCGTCGGGGGCGTTGTTGCTGAAGCGGATGCGGCCCTGTTCGGGTTCGAAATGGGCGGCGCGCGCGCTGCGGCTTTTGTCGGCAAAGCGCTCGGGCACCAAGCCGGCGTCGGTGATCCGTCCGGTGCTTTGTTGCGAACGTGAGCCGAACAAAAAGGCACTGATTTTCAGGTCGGCTTGGTAGCGGCCCTCGCTGACCTGCCAGCGGACTTCGCCGCTGGCGCGGTAGTTCAGGCCTTTGGCTTGGCCCGTCACGTCGTAGCGCAGCCAGCGGTTGCCGGGCAAGCGCGTGGGCCGCGTGGGGGCGGCTTGCAGGCGGGCTTCGGCTGGCGTGGCCTCTGCAGGGGGTGGGACGTTCGGTGGCGAATCCGGCGCGGATGTGAGCGGCTCTGTCGGCTGTGTTGCGGGCTCGGGCGTCTCCTGCGGGGTGCTTGGCTCTGGCTGGAGCTCACTCGGCGCTGTGGTTTTGGTCTCTGTGTCGGGTGTGGCGCTCTCGGCCAACAGGGCGGGCTCAACGGAGCTGTCGGGTGCGGCCTGGAGGCTGGGCTGCGGTTGCTGATCGGGGTCGGGCTTCATGGCGGGGAGCACCGGTGAAGGCGGTTTTGGCCGGGCACGTTGTGCAACTTTGGGGACTGCCGCTGGGCGCTCAGGTGCAGCAGGAGCGGCGTCGGGGGCGATCCAACGCACTTGTGCTACCCGCACCACTGTGCTGGGGGGCTTTGACGATGCGGCGCTGGGACCCGCTGCGCTGCTGGGGCTGGCGGTGCTGCTCGCGCCCGCTTTGTCAGGCGATGCGGCCCATGCCCACAAGGCACCCCAGTCGAGCACCAGTGCCGCGTGCGCCAGCACCACCAGCGCGCCGAGCGCGAGCCAAGTGCGTGGGTGTGGCCCCGGCCGTTCGCGCAGCAGGCTCACCGCAGCACCTTTTGTGTGCGGCCCAGCGCTGTGCTCATGCCCGGTGTCCCAAATCGGCGCTCAACTGGCGCGCGCAGGCCAGCAGCTCGGTGGCCACTGGGCCGTCCCATTCGGTGTTGAGGGTGTTCACCGAGCCCAGCACCACCAAGCCCAGCGCCAGTCGGCCTTGGGCGTCAAACACCGGGGCGCAGAAGCCCGCCACGCCCGGCAGCAGGCTGTGCACCACCCGCGCCAGCCCGCGCGCGCGGGTCTCGGTCAACAGGGCTTGCACTGCGGTGGTGTTGCGCGGCAGGTCGTCGTTGGCTTGGTGCGGGTGCTGGCGCAGCTGGGCCAGCTCGGCTTCGATCATGGCGTCCACCCGCTGGGCGCTGGGGCCGTGGCGGTCGGTAAAGGCGGCAAAACAGCGGCCGGTGGCCGAACTCAGCAACGGCATCACATCGCCCAGGCGCAGGGTCACCGGCACGGTTTGGGGGGCTTCGGCCCAGTGCACCACGGTGGGGCCTTGGTTGCCCCACACCGCCACCGCCATGGTATGGCCGGTGCGCGCGAGCAAGGCGTCGGCGCGTTCGCGCGCCAGGCGCACGCCGTCGAGCCGGGCCAAGCCCGCCAGGCCCAGCCGCAGGGCGGCGGGCCCCAGGTCGTAGCGGGTGCTGGCCGGGTCTTGCACCACCAGGCCCAGGCGCTGAAAGCTGACCAAATAGCGGTGCGCCTTGGCCGCGCTCATGCCGGCGGCGGCGGCCAGGTCGCGCAGCATCAAGGCCGCAGGCGCCGCAGCCAGCGCCGACAGCAGGTCAAAGCCCACTTCCACCGACTGTATGCCAGCGCGTTGCGACAAGGCGTCGTCGTCGGCCAGTGCGGCGCGTTCGGGGGGCAGGGGTCGCGTGGTCACGGTTTGTGCACTAGAATCTGGTTACGAATAGGTGAATGGATTTTACTATTCGTAATTTTTATTCCACACACCCGGTGGCGCGGCGCTCAGCCCGGTCACCCCAGCAGGCAGGAAACCGGCATGAAACTCGCCACCTACAAAGACGGATCGCGCGACGGGCAACTCGTGGTGGTGTCGCGCGACCTCAGCACGGCCCATTATGCGACCGGCATCGCCAGCAAGATGCAGCAGTTGCTCGACGACTGGAACTTCATCGCGCCGCAGCTGCACGATTTGTCGGTCACGCTCAACCACGGCAAAGCGCGCCACGCCTTTGCCTTTGACCCGGCCATGTGCATGGCGCCGCTGCCGCGCGCCTACCAGTGGGCCGACGGCTCGGCCTACATCAACCATGTGGAGCTGGTGCGGGCGGCGCGCAACAGCGAGGTGCCCGACACCTTCTACACCGACCCCCTCATGTACCAAGGCGGCAGCGACGATTTTCTGGGGCCCTGCGACGACGTGGTGGTGCCCAGCGAGGACTTTGGCATCGACTTTGAAGCCGAGCTGGCGGTGGTGACCGGCGATGTGGCCATGGGCAGCACGCCCGATCAGGCGCTGGACGGCATTCGCCTCATCATGCTGGCCAACGACGTGAGCCTGCGCAACCTGATCCCGCCCGAGCTGGCCAAGGGCTTTGGCTTTTTCCAGAGCAAGCCGGCCACGGCGTTCAGCCCGGTGGCTGTGACCTTGGACGAGTTGGGCGACGCCTGGCAAGGCGGCCGGGTGCACCTGACCATGCAAAGCACCTGGAACGGCCGCAAGGTCGGCATGTGCGACGCGGGCCCGGAGATGACCTTCCACTTCGGCCAGCTGATCGCCCACATCGCCAAAACCCGCAACGTGCGCGCCGGCTCCATCGTCGGCTCGGGCACGGTGAGCAACAAAGGGGTCGAGGTCAAGGGCAAAAAAGACTGGCCCAAGGGCTACAGCTGCATCGCCGAAAAACGCGCCATCGAAACCATCCTCGACGGCCAGCCCAGCACCGCTTACATGCAGTTCGGCGACACCATCCGCATCGAGATGAAGGGCAAGGACGGGCAGAGCCTGTTTGGGGCCATCGACCAGACGATTGCGCCGCTGGTCAAGGACTGACATCGGGCCCGGAGGCGTCGCGCCGCGCCGCTTCCCAGCCGAGCAGCGCGAGTTTGCGCTCAGCGCCCCAGCGGTAGTGGCCGCTTTCGCCGCTGCCGCGCAGCACCCGGTGGCAGGGCATGAGATAGCCCAAGGTGTTGGCGGCCATGGCGCTGCCCACCGCGCGGCTGGCGCCCGGTCGGCCCGTCGCTTGGGCCAGTGCTTGGTAGCTCACCACATGGCCTGCCGGCAGGCGCAGCAAGGCCTGCCACACCTGCAACTGAAACGCGCTGCCGCACAAGAGCAAGGGCACCGGCCGACCCGCCTCGCGCTCAGGCGGCGGGCTGAAGATGTGGTCCAGCCAGCGCTGGGCTTGCGCGGCGTCTGGCTGGTGCTGCGCCAGTGGCCAGTGTTGGCGCAGTTCGGCTTCGTGGGCCTCGCGCGTGTCGGTCTCAAACACCAGGTGGCACACGCCGCGCGCCGTCCAGCCCAGCAGGGCGGGCCCAAACGGCGTGTCGCCCCAGCCGCTGTGCAGCACCAGATCGCGGCCCAGCGATCGCACCTCGCCCGGGGTCATGGCCTGCCAGCTCAGCAGCAGGTCGTGCAGCCGCCCAGGGCCCGACAGGCCGGCGGCGTGGCTGGCGGCCAGCACGGTGTCGCCCTCGCGCAAGCGCGCCAGCGCGTGTTCTTTGTTCAGGTACTGCACAAAACGTTTCGGCGACACGCCCGCCCAGGCCACAAACACCCGCTGCAGGTGCGCTGGGCTCAAGCCCACGGCGGCGGCGAGTTCGTCCAGCGACGGCTGTTGCCCGGCGCGCTGGCGCAGCCAGCCAATGGCCTGGGCCACGGTGGCGTAGTGGGTGTGGGCGGTGTTCATGCGCGCCAGTATGGGGCTGCGGCGCGGCGGCGGCCACCCGAATCTTGCGCTGCGTGTGGTGTGCGCTCAGGTGGCGTAAATGGCCTCGGTGCTCGCAAAGCCTTTGACCTCAATCGGGTTGCCAAACGGATCGCAAAAAAACATGGTCCATTGCTCGCCCGGCTGGCCCGCAAAGCGCACTTGGGGCGGCAGCACAAAGTCGATGCCGGCGGCCTGCAAGCGGTCGGCCAGGGCGCGCCACGCTGGCAGCAACAGCACCAAACCGAAATGTGGCATGGGCACCAGATGGTCACCCACCTTGCCGGTGCGGGTGGTTTTGAAGGGCTCGCCCAGGTGCAGGGAAATTTGGTGGCCAAAAAAGTCGAAGTCGACCCAAGTGTCGGTGCTGCGACCTTCGTTACAGCCCAACACACCGCCGTAAAAACGGCGCGCTTCGTTGAGGTCGGTGACGTGAAAGGCCAGGTGAAACAGGCTCGGGCTGTGCAGCAAGGTGTGGGTGGTGCTCATGCGCAGCAGATTAGCAAAACGGCGGCGCTCACGGCTTCGCCTGTGCGACGCTCCACCCAGCCGCACGGCCCAGGTTTCAGGCACCATTGCCACCACGATTCACAGGAGACACGCATGAGCCTCAACCGCCCCGACTACAGCCGTTACCAGACCCTGCACATCAGCCGCCGTGGCCCCGAGGTGGACGGCGTGGGCACGGTGCTGGACATCCAGATGCACGCCGACGGCCCAGGTGGCAACGGCAAGCTGCCCACCGCTGGCCACGACGGCCATTGGGAGCTGAGCGAAATCTGGCGCGATGTCGGCCGCGACGACAGCGTGCGTTGTGCGGTGCTGCGCGGCAGCGGCATGGGTTTTTCCGGCGGGGGTGACCTGGCCCTGGTGCAGGACATGGCGACCGACTTTGCGGTGCGCACCCGGGTGTGGAAAGAAGCGCGCGACCTGGTCTACAACGTCATCAATTGCGACAAACCCATCGTCAGCGCCATGCACGGGCCGGCGGTGGGCGCGGGCTTGGTGGCCGGTCTGCTGGCCGACATTTCGATTGCCGGCAAAAGCGCGCGCATTGTGGACGGCCACACCCGGCTGGGCGTGGCGGCGGGCGACCACGCGGCCATTGTGTGGCCGCTGCTCTGCGGACTGGCCAAGGCCAAGTACTACCTGATGTTGTGCGACCCGATCAGCGGCGAAGAGGCCGAGCGCATTGGCCTGGTGTCGCTGGCGGTGGACGACGCCCAACTGCTGGATAAGGCCTACGAAGTGGCCGACCGCCTGGCCCAGGGCAGCCAAAGCGCGATCCGCTGGACCAAGTATTCGCTCAACAACTGGCTGCGCCAGGCCGGCCCCACCTTCGACACCTCGCTGGCGCTGGAATTCATGGGGTTTGCCGGCCCCGATGTGCGCGAAGGTGTGGCATCCTTGCGCGAACGCCGCCCGCCGCAGTTTGGCGGCCTGTGAGCCCTTGTTGTTGCAGCCAGGAGACGTCCCATGAGCCAGAACGCCAGCGGCTTTGCCGCCTTTGTGCCCGGATTTGAGTTTCTGAAAACCCTGGCCCAGCAAGGCCAGCAGTTGGGCGCGGCCGCCAGCGGCCTGCCGCAGCTCAACCATTGGGTGGCGCCCACCTTGGATGTGGAAGAGCTGGACAAACGCATTCAAGAACTCAAGGCGGTGCACTTCTGGCTGGAGCAAAACAGCAAGGCCTTGGCCGCCACCATCCAGGCGCTGGAGGTGCAGAAAATGACCCTGGCCACGCTCAAGACCATGAACGTCAACCTCGGCGAGATGGCGCAAGCCATGCAGGTCGACCCCCAGACCTTTGCCACGCCCAAGCGCAAACACCAGTTCGCTGGCTTTGAGGCGCCGCCACAGCCCGCTGCGCCCGAGCCCGCGCCACCAGCCGAGCCCACGCCAGACCCCGCCGACCAGCAGACCGAGGCCCCAGAGTCCGCGTCGCCCAAGGTCGATCCGCTGCAGTGGTGGGGCGCGCTGAGCCAGCAGTTCCAGTCGATCGCCAGCCAAGCCTTGCAAGAGGTGGTGGTGCCCGGCATGGCCGCCGCCGAGCAGGTGGCCAAAGCCGCCACCGCGCCGCTCAAAGCCTCTGCCACCAAGACAGCCGCCCGCGCGCCTGCCACGGCCAAGCGCGCGGCGGCCAAAAAAGGCGCAGCCACCCGTGCCCGCACCAGCAGCGCCAAACCGGCCGCCAAAAAAACCGCGCTCCGTGCGGCGACAGGCCGCGGCCAAAAGTGAAACGTTTTCCCCACGCCCATGCCACCCACCCGCAATGGCGCATGGCCGCTGCGCTGGTGGTGGCGCAGTTGCGAGCCCAGATGGCGCTGCCCGACCACGCCAGCGCGCCGCCCTTGGGGCTGCTCTACATCACCGACCACTACGCCGCCGACGCCACCGAGCTGCTGGTCTACCTGAGCACCGAGCTGCCCGAGGTGAGCGACTGGGCCGGCACGGTGGGGGTGGGCATCGCCGCCAGCGGGGTCGAGTATTTCGACGAGCCTGCGTTGGCGGTCATGTTGTGCGACCTTTCGCTGGGCCAATACCAGGTGTTCAGCGGTGTCGCCCCGCTGTCGCCCAGTGGCCGTGGTGAGCAGGGCTTTGCGGCCCACACCGCGCTGCTGCACGCTGACCCGACCAGCCCCGATTTGGCCGAGCTGGTGTCCGACATGGCCGACCGCACCACCAGCCGCTACCTGTTTGGCGGCTTGCCCAGTGCGCGCGGCGCGGCGGTGCAGTTCGCCCTGATCTCGGGCGGTCTCGGTTCGCGCCGTTGGGCGGGCGGTGGCGTGTTTCGCGGTGGCCTCAGCGGGGTGGCGTTTGACGACAGTGTGCCCCTGCTGTCGCGCCTGACCCAGGGCGCCCAGCCAGTGGCCGCGCCACACACCGTCACCGCCAGCGATGGCCATGTGGTGATCGCGCTCGACGGTGAGCCGGCGCTCGATGTGCTGCTGCGGGAACGGCAGATCGATCTGAGCGAGCCCGCGCAGGCGGTGCCGCGCCTGCGCGAGACCTTGGTGGGCCTGTCGTGGCCGGCCGCGACCGAGGCGCCACGCCGCCGCCAAGAGCTGGGCGAAGACGTGTTGGTGCGCCACCTGATTGGGCTGGACCCAGCGCGCCAAGCGGTGGCGGTGGCGCATGACGCGCCAGTGGGCACCCGGCTGGCGTTTTGCACCCGCAACGCCCAGGCCGCGCGGGCCGACTTGGTGCGCGTCTGCACCGAGCTGCGCGAAGCGCTGGAGCCCGAGCACGCCGAGCCGCCCAGCGGCGGCCTGAGCGCCGACGACCCTGCGCCGCCACACACCGCCGCCTCGCGGCGCATCGCCGGCGCCATATATGTGAGCTGCACCGGGCGCGGCGGTCCGCACTTTGGCGCCCCCAGCGCCGAGCTGCAGATCGTCAAACGCGCGCTGGGCGATGTGCCCTTGGTCGGCTTTTTTGCCGCCGGCGAAATCGCCCACCACCGGCTCTACGGCTACACCGGTGTGCTCACCGTGTTTGTGCAGGACGGGCCGCACAGCGGGCAAAACCCCGACACTTGAGCGCTGCCCCAGCAGGGGCCATTTGCCGAAAAAGACTTTCCTCCATGACATCCTCTGTCCCCGCCGCGCCTGCGCCGGCCCACAGCCACCAGTTCGCCTTGCTCAGCCAGCGCCGCTTTGGCCCGTTTTTTTGGGTGCAGTTTCTGGGGGCTGGCAACGACAACGTCTTCAAATTTGCCTTCACCGTGCTGGTGACCTACCAAATCCAGTTGCAGTGGCTGCCCTCGTCGCTGGCGGGTTTGGTGATTGGGGCGCTGTTCATCTTGCCCTTTGTGCTGTTTTCGGCCACCAGCGGCCAGCTGGCCGACAAATACCCCAAGGAGCGGCTGATCCGTTTTCTCAAGACGATGGAAATTGCCGTCATGCTGTTGGCCGGCTGGGGCTTTTGGCAGCACAACGTACCCGTGTTGCTGGCTTGCATTTTTTTGATGGGCCTGCAAAGCACGCTGTTTGGGCCGGTCAAGTTTGCCTACTTGCCCCAGCACTTGAACGAGCGCGAAATCACCGGCGGCAACGGCATGGTGGAAATGGGCACCTTTGTGGCCATCCTGCTGGGCAATGTGGCCGGCGGGTTGTTGATCGCTTTGCCGCTGGTGGGGCCGGTCTATGTGGCGGTGGCCTGCCTGGCCTTGGCGCTGTTGGGCCGCGTGTGTGCGCAGGCGGTGCCGGTGTCGCCCGCCACCGATCCGGGGCTCACCATCAACTGGAACCCGTTCACCGAAACCTGGCGCAACTTGAAGCTTGCGCACAGCAACACCGTGGTGTTTCGCTCGCTGCTGGGCATCAGCTGGATGTGGTTTTTTGGTGCGGTGTTCTTGAGCAACTTTCCCGCCTTTGCGCACGATGTGCTGCGCGGCGATGAGCAAGTGGCGTCGCTGCTGCTGGTGGTGTTTTCGGTCGGTATTGGCGCTGGGGCGCTGCTGTGTGAGGTGCTGAGCCGCCGCCAGGTGGAAATTGGCCTGGTGCCGCTGGGCGCCATCGGCATGACGGTATTTTCGGTCGATCTGTACTTCGCTAGCCGAGGCTTGGCCGCGCCCGAGGTGCTCGGCGTGTGGCCCTTTTTGGCCCAGCCCGCGCACTGGCGGGTGCTGGCCGATTTGGCCTTGCTGTCGCTGTTTGCCGGCATTTACAGCGTGCCCATGTACGCGCTGATTCAACTGCGCAGCCAGCCCACCCACCGCGCGCGGGTGATCGCAGCCAACAACATCTTGAACGCGCTGTTTATGATCGCCAGCTCGCTGCTGGCCGGCGCCTTGCTGAGCGCGGGCTTTTCCATCAGCGAGCTGTTTTTGTTCATTGGCTTGCTCAACGCGGTGGTGGCCGGCTACATCTTTTTGGTGGTGCCCGAATACCTGCTGCGTTTTGTGGCCTGGCTGCTCTCACGGCTGGTGTACCGCTTTCAGGTGCGGGGCGATGAGCACATCCCCACCCAGGGCGCGGCGGTGCTGGTGTGCAACCACGTCAGCTTTGTCGACGCGGTGTTGCTGATGTCGGCCAGCCCGCGCCCGATCCGCTTTGTGATGGACCACCGCATTTTTAAAGTGCCGGTGCTGGGCTGGTTGTTCAAGCTGGCCAAGGCCATTCCCATTGCCCCGCGCGCCGAAGACCCCGCCGCGTTTGACGCCGCGTTTGCCCAGGCCGCGCAGGTGCTGCGCGAAGGCGACGTGCTGGGCATTTTTCCCGAAGGCGCCATCACCCCCGACGGCACGCTACAGCCGTTCAAAGGTGGCGTGGTCAAGCTCGGGGAGCAGGCGCGCGCTGATGGCGTGGAAGTGGCCGTGGTGCCGATGGCGTTGACCAACCTGTGGGGATCGTTTTTCAGCCGCATCGAGCGGGTGGGCGACCAACCCACCGCCATGGTCAAACCGCGGCGGCGCGGTGTGTTCAGCCGGGTCGGCTTGCAGGTGGGCGCACCGGTGGAAGCAGCCGATGTGACGACAGAGGTGCTGCGCGAGCGGGTGGCGGGATTGATGCGGGCGGGGTGAACACCGGCAAAGGAGCCGGGGGAAGGGACGCGCCAATCTTCAGACCGTTGAACGCTTCAGTGTCAGCAACGTTGCTCCAAACGAAATGAACACCGCTCCGACAACGCGGTTGAACCAAGTGACGACGCGTGGCTTGTGCAAGATCCACCGCATCCGATTCGCCAGCAGTGCATAGCCGATGAGTGTCACAAACGACAGCAACATAAAGATACCTGTGAGGGTGAAAAACTGGGGCAGCAGAGCATTCTCAGTGGAGATGAACTGCGGAAACAGCGCAGTAAAAAACAGAATCGGTTTCGGATTGGTGACTGCCAGCAAGACGCCTTCTCGATACAGCCGAAGCGTGCCTGGCAGGGGTCGTGCGTCGGCGGTTTCGGTTGTTGGGCTCAAGATGGACAGGCGACCGAACAAGTGCCGAATGCCGGTGTAACACAGGTAAAAGGCCCCGAGCGCCTTGACCGCAGTAAATAACAAGGCAGACGACATTAGCAAGACACCCAATCCCAGCATGGCGGCGCAGGACAGGCAGAAGATGCCACACACATTGCCCAAGGAAGACCAGGCAACGGATCGAATGCCATAGGCGGCTCCGTTGCGAATGGCCAGAAGAATGGCTGCTCCCGGACTGACAATGGCCACGCAGGCCACAAGAGAGAAAGTGACGATGGTTTCTGGATTCACCGTGGTTTCTCCAGTACCTCACAGGACTTGGATACCAACGGGAAATCCTGCGGCCGACGGATGGAGTTCACGGACAGATCGACATCCAAGCGGGGCCAGTACAGGTGGTCGGGCGTGGGGCGCTCCAGATGAGCGATCTGGTCGACCGTGGCCTGCTTGAACCACGGGAAAATGTCATAGGGCAGCAGCAGCTCCTCGTCGCCGAGCAGCACCCAGAAGCCATGGCTAGAGATGTGGGTCACCTCAGCTGCCAAAGTGCTTGTTCCATGCATCTTCAATCTCCTTGGTGTGCGCTTGCACCACCGCTTGCGCGTCGGTGATTTGGCGGGGCGTCAATCCGGTGGCAGTGGCCAGATGCACGACTGGCGTGAGCCAGAACTTGGCCTCACCGTCGGAGTGCGCCACATGTACGTGGATACGGGGTTCTTCTCTCGAGAAGAAAAACAAGCGGAAGGGACCATCGCGTACAACTGTTGGTGCCATGAGGCAACTCTAACGGTTTTGCTTCCGGTGTCCAAACACCGCACTCCTTATGCGAAGAACCGTGCGCCCGCTGGGGACACTGTTCATCCGTTGCGTCCCAGGTGCCAATCCCGCCCCGGCCAGCGCACCAGGTTCAGCGCATTGGCCGCCAGAATCAGGCCCACGCCCACACCGGTCCACAGGTCCAACTGCTCGGCGTACACCAGCCAGCCGACCAAGGCGGTCAGCGGCACCCGCAAAAAGTCCATCGGCACCACCACCGTGGCGTCGGCGTGTTGCATGGCGCGGGCAAAACAGTAGTGCGAATAGGTGCCACAAAACGCGACCACCAGCACCCAGCCCCAGACCGTGGCCGAGGGCCAGTGCCACGCCAGCAGCGCGGGCACCAGACCAATGGCGCTTTGCACCACCAGCATCCAAAAACTCACTGCAATCGCCGCGTCGGTGCGGGTGAGCGATTTCACCAGCACCACCGACACCGCAAACCCCAGCGCACAGGCCAGTGCGATCAGCTGCCCCACATCCACTGCGCCGGTGTTGGGCCGCACGATCACCGCCACCCCCACCAGACCCAACACCACCGCCAGCCATTTTCGGCCGTTCATGCGTTCGCCCAAAAACAGCACCGCCAGCACCGCTGACCAGATCGGCATGGTGAATTCGATCGACACCAGCTGGGCCAGCGGAATCATGGTCAACGCCACAAACCAGCCGTATTGCGCCGCGTAGTGCACCCCATTGCGCGCGATGTGCTGGCGCAGCCGCTCGGTGCGCATGGCGCTTAGGCCCCCCGCAGCGCGCACCAGCGGCCACAGCATGGCCATGCCCAGCACCGAGCGCATCAGCATGATCTGGAACACCGACAGCTCGCGCGCGGCCTCGCGCCCGGCCACCGCGATCACCACCATCAGCGTCAGCCAGCCGCCCATCCAGGCGGCGGCGTGGCGGATGGAGTCGGGGGTGTGGGTGGGCATCGGCGCAGCATAGCGGATCGACCGAGGCCTCTGGGCGATCACAGCAAGGGCAGTGCCGTCTTGTAGCGCACCTGCTTGAGCGCAAAGCTGGAGCGGATTTTTTCGATCTCCTGCATCGGTGAGAGCTGTTCAAGAATGAAGCGCTCCAGCGCCGCCATGTCGGGCAGCGCCACCCGGATCAGGTAGTCGGCGTCGCCGGTCATGAGATAACACTCCATCACTTCTTCGCGCGCGCACACCTTGGCCTCGAAGGCTTCGAGCGCGGCGCGGGTTTGCTGCTTGAGGCTGATCGAGATGAACACATTGAGGTTCAGACCGAGCTGCAGCGCGTCGAGCAGCGCCACGGTCTGGCGGATGAGGCCGCTGGCCGTCAAGGCCTTGACCCGCGCCAAGCACGGCGAGGGAGAGAGGCCAACGCGGCGCGCCAGTTCGACATTGGAGAGACTCGCATCGGCCTGCAACTCGCGAAGGATGCGGATGTCCAGGGTATCCAGTTCCATGTTCTGCTGCCGAAATTAGATAGATCAGCATATTGTGCTGCTAAAGGCAAATACTGTGGTGAGAAACGGAGGCAAATGCGGATCGGTGCGGCGCACACTTTGGGGATCGTTCTTTGTCTTGGAGACACCATGTCTGCCTTTCATTTGCCCCCGACCCAGATGCCCGACAGCGATCCCCAGGAAACCGCCGAGTGGCGCGACGCGCTGGCTTCCTTGCTGGCCGCCGCTGGCCCACAGCGGGTGCGCGAGATCCTGGATGCGCTGGCGGCCGACGCGCGCGATCCCGTGGTGGGCTGGCGGCCTGCCTTGGGCACACCCTATGTCAACACCATTGCGGCGGCGGCCCAGCCGCCTTTCCCGGGCGATCTGGCGATCGAGGAGCGCATCGCCTCGCTGATGCGCTGGAATGCGCTGGCCATGGTGGTGCGCGCCAACCAGGCCTACGGCGAGCTGGGCGGACACATCGCCAGTTACGCCAGCGCGGCCGACTTGTTCGAGGTCGGCTTTAACCATTTCTTTCGCGGCGGTGAAGCGGCGCAGAGCGACCTGGTGTTCTACCAGCCCCATTCGGCGCCCGGGGTGTATGCGCGCGCTTTTTTGGAAGGCCGCTTGTCGGCCCAAGACCTGGCCCACTACCGCCAGGAACTGGGCGCCCAGCAGCGCGGTGCGCGTGGCCTCTCAAGCTACCCGCACCCTTGGCTGATGCCCGACTTTTGGCAGTTCCCCACCGGTTCGATGGGCCTGGGGCCCATCAGCTCGATCTACCAAGCGCGCTTCATGCGTTATCTGCAGCACCGGGGCCTGCTCGACACCAGCGCCCGCAAGGTCTGGGGTGTGTTCGGCGACGGCGAGATGGACGAACCCGAGAGCATGAGCGCGCTCACCCTGGCGGCGCGCGAACGGCTCGACAACCTGATCTGGGTGGTCAATTGCAATCTGCAGCGGCTCGATGGCCCGGTGCGTGGCAACGGCCGCATCATCGACGAGCTTGAAGCGCTGTTTGCGGGCGCCGGCTGGCGCGTCATCAAGCTGGTCTGGGGCTCGGACTGGGACGGCTTGTTTGCGCGCGACACCGACGGCGTGCTCCAGCGCACCTTCGCCAACACCGTCGATGGCCAGTTCCAGACCTTTGCCGCCAAAGACGGCCGCTACAACCGCGAACACTTTTTTGGCCAGAACCCGGCGCTCGCCGCCCTGGCCCAGGGCATGAGCGACGAGCAGATCGACCGCCTCAAGCGCGGCGGCCACGACTTGGTCAAAATCCACGCCGCCTACCACGCGGCCATGCGCACCAGCGGCCAGCCCACGGTGATTTTGGCGCAGACCAAAAAGGGCTATGGCATGGGCGAAGCGGGCCAGGGCCGCATGACCACCCACCAACAGAAAAAGCTGGAACGCGACGACTTGATCGCTTTTCGCAACCGCTTTGCTCTGCCCTTGAGCGACGAGCAGGCGGCCGATCTGGAGTTCTTCAAACCCGCGCCCGACAGCCCTGAAATGCGCTACTTGCACGAGCGCCGGGCCGCCTTGGGTGGCCATGTGCCCGCGCGCCGCTCGGACGCGGCGCCCCTGCCGGTGCCGCCGCTGGCGCGCTACGGCCAGTTCGCCACCGCCGCCGAGGGCAAGGAGATGAGCACCACCATGGCGTTTGTGCGCATGCTCACCCAACTGCTCAAAGACCCCGCGCTGGGCCCGCGCATCGTGCCCATCGTCGCCGACGAGGCGCGCACCTTTGGCATGGCCAATCTGTTCAAGCAGGTCGGCATTTACTCGTTCAACGGCCAGAGTTATGAGCCCGAAGACATCGGCTCGGTGCTCAGCTACCGCGAAGCCACCGACGGACAGATACTCGAAGAAGGCATCAGTGAGGCCGGCGCCATCAGCAGCTGGACCGCCGCCGCCACCAGCCATTCGGTGCATGGGCTGGCGATGTTGCCCTTCTACATCTACTACTCGATGTTCGGCTTTCAGCGCATTGGCGACCTGATCTGGGCCGCCGCCGACCAGCGCGCCCGCGGTTTTCTGCTCGGCGCCACAGCGGGCCGCACCACGCTGGGCGGTGAAGGGCTGCAGCACCAGGACGGATCGAGCCTGCTGCAGGCCGCTGCAGTGCCCAACTGCCGCGCCTACGACCCCTGCTTTGCGGGCGAGTTGGCGGTCATTCTGGACCACGGCATGCGCGCTATGTTGGAGCGCCAAGAAGACGTGTTTTATTACCTGACCGTGATGAACGAGAACTACCCCCAGCCCAGTCTGCCGCAGGGGGTCGAGGCCGATGTTGTCAAGGGCTTGTACCGGTTCGCCGTGCACACCCCCACAGGCGCTTCGCGCGGCCGCGTGCGGTTGGTGGGCAGCGGCACCATCTTGCGCGAGGCGATGGCGGCGGCCGAACGTTTGGCCACCGACTGGGGGGTGAGCGCAGAGGTCTGGAGCGCCACCAGTTTTTCCGAACTGGCGCGCGACGCCCGTGAGGTCGAGCGCTGGAACCGCTTGCACCCGGCCGCTGCCCAGCGCACCAGCCATGTGGCCGCGTGTTTGGCCGGCCCGGACCCGGTGGTGGCGGCGAGCGACTATGTGTGTGCCTGGCCCCAACTGGTGGGCAGCTACGTGGACGCACCGTTCACCGCACTCGGCACCGACGGGTTTGGCCGCAGCGACACCCGGGCGGCTTTGCGCCGCTTCTTTGAGGTGGACCAAGGCCACATCGTGTTGGCGGCTCTCACCGCCTTGCGCGCCCAAGGCACTGTGGATGCGGCCACCTGTGCCCAGGCCGCTGCAGCCTATGGCATCGACCCTGAGGCGCCCGCGCCTTGGACAGTCTGAGCCGCGGGTGGGCGCCTAGGCCCGCTCGCGCAGCAGCGGCCGCAGCGCCCACAAGCCCAGCGCTGGCCCCAGCGCCAGCCCGGCCAGCAGCCAGCCCAGCGGCACCCACTCGGTCAGCGCCACAAACAGCAAGATGCTCACAATGCTGATGCCAAACCCGATGCTGTTGGTCAGGGTCAGCACACTGCCCACCGCGTGCGGCGGTGCGTTGCGCGCGGTCAGCGTCGAAAACTGTGGTGAGTCGCCCGCCACGCTGATGCCCCAGACCACCAGCCAGGCGTAAAACACCACATCACTGGCCTGCAGCAGCCAAGGTGCCAACAGGCAGCACAGGCCGCTGGTGCCCAGCAGCGTGCCGGCCACGCGGGCGCTGCCCCAGCGCTTGGCGGCGTGTCCGCCCACCGCGCAGCCCAGCGCGCCGCTGCCCAGAATACAGAAGGCCGCCCACGACAGCTGTACGCCGTTCAAGCGGGTGGCCAAGATCAGTGGCATCAGCACCCACACGGTGTAGAGCTCCCACATGTGGCCAAAGTAGCCCAGCACCGAGCTGCGCACCCGCGCGTCGGTCCAGAGCGTGCCCAGCGCTTGCCACTGCAGGGTGGTGACCCGGGCCTGCGCCTGCGGCGGCTCGCCCAAGGTCAAGATCAACAAGCCGCCGAGCGCCGCGAGTGCGGCCACGCCGAGCATGATGCTGGGCCAAGGCAGAGCGTCGGCCAGCGCGCGCAAGCCGTGTGCGCTGGCCGATCCCACCACCAGCGCACCCACCAGATAACCCAGTGCCGCGCCCAGGCCCTGGCGGTACCACTGCGACGCGATCTTCATGCCCACCGGGTAAATGCCGGCCAGAAAGAATCCGGTGGCAAAGCGCCAAGCCAGCAGCGCGTCCAACTGCGCCACCATGGCCCAGGCGCCCACGGTGCAGCCTGCGCCGGCCAGCGCGCACAACACAAACACCTTAGGTGCGCTGAAGCGGTCGGCAATGGCCAGCAGCGCAAACACCAGCGTGCCCAAAATAAAGCCGAATTGCAGCGCCGAGGTGAGCGTGCCCACGGCGGTGGCTGGCCAGCCAAAGCTGCGCTGCAGATCGGGCATAACGGCGTTGACCGCAAACCACAGCGAGGTGCCGGCGAACTGGGCCAGCACCAGCACCGGCAACACATGGCGGGGAATGGGCGTCATGGCACCCACTGTAGCCGCGCCCTGGGCGCGGGCCTGTCGCTCAGGCGTGGCGGGCGCTTACACCCCGCGCGCCCGGTCGGTTTTGAAGCGGGCGCGGAAGTCGCCGAAGGTGCCAGCGTCCAGCGACTCTCGCACCTCGCGCATCAGGTTGAGGTAGTAATGCAGGTTGTGGATGGTGCCCAGCATGGGGCCCAGCATTTCGCCGCAGCGGTCCAGGTGGTGCAGGTAGGCGCGGCTGAAGCCGTCGCGCCCGCCGTCGGCCCAACTCACGCCGCTGCGCCCGGCACAGGCGTAGCAGGTGCAGGTCTCGTCCAGCGGGCGGTGGTCGTTTTTGTGGCGCGCGTTGCGCAGCTTCAGGTCGCCAAAGCGGGTGAACAGGTGGCCGTTGCGGGCGTTGCGGGTCGGCATCACACAGTCGAACATGTCCACGCCCTCGGCCACGCCTTGCACCAGGTCTTCGGGGGTGCCCACACCCATCAGGTAGCGCGGCTTGTGCTCGGGCAGGCGGTGGGGCGTGTGCGCCATGATCTGCAGCATCTGCTCTTTGGGCTCGCCCACGCTCACGCCGCCCACGGCGTAGCCGGGGAAGTCCATTTCCACCAGCGCTTCGAGCGACTCTTGGCGCAGGTGCTCGAACATGCCGCCTTGCACAATGCCAAACAGCGCATTGGGGTTGCCCAGGCGTTCAAATTCGGCCTTGGACCGCACGGCCCAGCGCCGGCTCATTTCCATGCTTTTGCGCGCCTCGGCCTCGGTGGTCAGATGGCCCTTGGTCTCGTAAGGCGTGCACTCGTCGAGCTGCATGACGATGTCCGAATTCAGAATCGTCTGAATCTGCATGCTCACCTCGGGCGACATGAACAGCTTGTCGCCGTTCACGGGCGACGCAAAGTGCACCCCTTCCTCGGTGATCTTGCGCATCTCGCCCAGGCTCCAGACCTGAAAACCGCCCGAGTCGGTGAGGATAGGCTTGTCCCATTTTTCAAACGGGTGCAGGCCGCCAAAGCCTTGCATGATGTCCAGTCCCGGGCGCATCCAGAGGTGAAAGGTGTTGCCCAGAATGATTTGGGCGCCCATGTCTTCCAGGCTGGCGGGCATGACACCCTTGACCGTGCCGTAGGTGCCCACGGGCATGAAGATGGGGGTCTCGACCACACCGTGGTTGAGGGTGAGCCGTCCGCGGCGCGCGTGGCTGCCGGCGTAAGCGCCTTTGGGGGGGTCGGTCAGAAGCCGTTGGAAGGTGAGCATTGGCCGATTTTAGGAGGCCGGCTGTTGGAGGCCTCGGACCCTGCTCAGCGGGGGGTGGTCGGCTCGGCCTCGGCCACTTGGGCTCCGGCGGCGGGCAGGGGTTCGGCGCTGTCCCAGCCCCAAGCCATCAACACCGCCAAACCCAAGGACAGAACCAGAGCCAAGCCAAGACGGGTGAAGATTTCCATGGTGAGGTCGGTGTGGAGGTGTCGGTGTTGAAACGCGATTCTGAAACCAAAGGCATGCACCACGCCACGCACTGTGTAGCGAAATGTCACCGGCAGGAAATCTTTATCGTTCACACGTGGGTCTGTCGCTGCAGGGCGACACCCCATCATTTCTGATGGTCGGGGTGTTGCTCTCCAGCGGTGCCGATGGGCTCAAGATGGGGTCGAGCGCTCCAGCAGCATCGCGTCGCCGTAGCTGAAAAAACGGTAACGCTGGGCCACCGCGTGGCGGTAGAGCGCCATGACGTGGCCGTGGCCGGCCAGGGCGCTGACCAGCATCATCAGCGTGCTTTTGGGCAGGTGGAAATTGGTGATCAGCTTGTCCACCACCCGGAACTTAAAGCCTGGGGTGATGAAGATGTTGGTGTCGCCCTGGGTCTGGCCGGTGTGGGCCCAGCTCTCCAGCGTGCGCACGGTGGTGGTGCCGACCGCCACCACCCGGCCGCCGCGCGCGCGGCAGCGCTCGATGGCGTCGAGGGTGCTGTTGGGAATGGCGTAGCGCTCGTGGTGCATCACATGGTCGGCGATGCGCTCGGTCTTCATCGGCGCAAAGGTGCCAGCACCCACATGCAAGGTCACGTTGGCGCGCTCCACCCCGCGCGCGTCCAGCGCGGCGAGCACCCCATCGTCGAAGTGCAGGGCGGCGGTGGGCGCAGCCACCGCGCCCGGCACGCGGGCGAACACGGTTTGGTAACGGCGCTCGTCGTCGGCGTTGTCGGCGTGCTCAATATATGGTGGCAGCGGCACATGACCGTGGCGCGCCATCAGGTCGTAGGGCGTGTCGCCTGCCGGGCCGTGCAGGCGAAAGCGAAACAGCTGGCCTTGCTCATCGGGCCAGCGGCCGATGTAGGTGGCGTCGAATCCGCCACCGTCGAGCCCGCCGGCCATGTGCAGCACCGCACCGGGCAGGGGTTTTTTGCTCACCCGCACATGGGCCACCACCTCGTGTGCACCGCCGTCGCTGGCCTCGTGCGGCAGCAGCACGCGTTCGATCAGCATTTCAAGCTTGCCGCCGGTCGATTTTTCGCCAAACAGGCGCGCCTTGATGACCTGGGTGTCGTTGAAGACCAGCAGGTCTTGGGGGGCTAGCAGGCTGGGCAGGTCGCGGAAGATGCGGTCCACCGGGCAAGAGCTGCGCCCATCGAGCAGCCGCGCTGCGCTGCGCTCGGCGGCGGGGTGTTGGGCGATCAGCTCGGTGGGCAAATCAAAATCAAAATCGGCCACGGTGTAGGCGTGGCCAGCGTGGTCGGCAGGAGTGGTGTGGGTCATGGTCTTGAGGGCCGAACAGGCCCGTTCCAAGGGAAAAGACAAGGCGCCACGCAGGCGCCCGGTGAAGCCGCGCGGCCCAGGCCGCGCTTGCAGGCAGAATTGTCCCATGAGCCAGGCGCCCGAGCCCACCCGTCCACCGCCCAAGCCCCTGTCGGCGCCCCAAAAAGCGCTGCACAAGCTGGGGCTGCGGCGCGACATCGACTTGGCCTTGCACCTGCCGCTGCGCTACGAGGACGAAACCCGCATCACCCGGCTGGCCGACGCGCGCGAAGGCCAATGGGTGCAGGTGGAAGGGGTGGTCACCGCGTGTGAGGTGACACAACGCCCACGCCGCCAATTGTTGGTGACGCTCGACGACGGCAGCGACACCGTGACGCTGCGCTTCTTCACCTTCTACCCGCAGCACCAAAAAAGCCTGGCGGTGGGCGAACGGGTGCGGGCGCGCGGCGAATTGCGCGGCGGTTTTATGGGCTGGACGCTGCTGCACCCGGCCTTTCGCAGCGCCGACGCGCCCCTGCCCGTGGGCTTGACGCCGGTCTACCCGACCAGCGCCCAGCTGCCCCAAGCCTATTTGCGCAAGGCGGTGGTGAGTGGGCTCAACCGCGCCGAACTGGGCGAGACCTTGCCCGCCGACGTGCTGGCCAGCTTGCAAACGGCGGTGCCGGGTGCGCGCGCGGGCATATCCAGCCTGCGCGAGGCGCTACAGCTGCTGCACCACCCGCGCCCCGAGGTGCCGCTGGCCGCGCTGGAAGACCGCAGCCACCCGGCCTGGCAGCGCCTCAAAGCCGAGGAGCTGCTGGCGCAGCAGCTCTCGCAGCGGCGCGCCCAACGCGAACGCGCCGCGCTGCGGGCGCCGGCCTTGCGCGCCCAGCCCGGCGGCTTGCCGGAGCGCTTGCTGGCCGCGCTGCCCTTTGGCCTGACCGGCGCCCAAAACCGGGTGGTGGCCGAAATCGCGGCCGACCTGGCCCTGCCATCGCCCATGCACCGGCTGTTGCAAGGCGATGTGGGTTCGGGCAAAACCGTGGTCGCCGCCATGGCCGCCGCCGTGGCCATCGACTGCGGCTGGCAATGCGCGCTGATGGCCCCGACCGAAATCCTGGCCGAGCAGCATTTCGCCAAACTCATTGGTTGGCTCGAACCCCTGCTGGCGCCGCTGGGCAAACGCGTGGCCTGGCTCACCGGCAGCCAGAAAAAGAAACAGCGCGACGAGATGCTGGGCCTGATCGCCAGCGGCGAAGCCGCGCTGGTGGTGGGCACCCACGCGGTGATCCAAGCCCAAGTGCGCTTTGCCCGCTTGGGCCTGGCCATCGTCGACGAACAGCACCGCTTTGGTGTGGCGCAGCGCCTGGCCCTGCGCAGCAAGATGGGGTCTGCCATGGACCAGCCCCCCGACCCAGAAGGCCGTGGAACCGGCTTCGCCGGGCCGCAGGCCTTGCCCCTCGAGGGGCGGAGCGTCAGCGACGGGGGTGAACCTCACCTGCTCATGATGAGCGCTACGCCGATTCCGCGCACGCTTGCCATGAGCTACTACGCCGACTTGGCCGTGTCCACCATCGACGAGCTGCCGCCTGGGCGCACGCCGGTGGTCACCAAGGTGGTGTCTGAGTCGCGCCGCGCCGAGGTGATCGAGCGCATCCGCGTGCAGGTGGCCGAAGGCCGGCAGGTCTATTGGGTTTGCCCGCTGATTGAAGAAAGTGAGGCGCTCGATCTGTCCAACGCCACCGAAACCCACGCGGATTTATCAGAGGCATTGAACCCCCACGCTCCACCCCTGCGCGGGCCGCTGCCCCCCGAGGGGGCTGTACCCGCCTTGGGGCGGCCCGGCGGCGGGGCGACCTCGTCTGGCGTCATGGTCGGCCTGCTGCACTCGCGCATGCCGGTGGCCGAGAAAAAGGCGGTCATGGCCTTGTTCACCGCCGGCGACATGGGCGTGCTGGTGTCCACCACCGTGATCGAAGTGGGTGTGGACGTGCCCAACGCCTCGTTGATGGTCATTGAACACGCCGAGCGTTTTGGCCTGAGCCAATTGCACCAGCTGCGCGGCAGGGTGGGGCGTGGCGCGGCGGCGTCGGCCTGTGTGCTGCTCTACGCGCCCAACGAGAACGGGCGCTTGAGCGAGACCGCGCGCCAGCGCCTCAAAGCCATGGCCGAGACCAACGATGGGTTTGAAATTGCACGGCGCGACCTCGATATCCGAGGACCAGGTGAATTCATGGGCGAGCGCCAGTCGGGTGCGCCGCTGCTGCGTTTTGCCGATCTGGCCACCGACGGCCATCTGCTGGAGTGGGCGCGCGAAGCGGCCGACCACATGCTCGACGCCCACCCCCAAGCCGCCCAGCGCCACATGGACCGCTGGATGGGCAGCAAGGCGGAGTATTTGAAGGCGTGACGACCGCGCCTGTGGATCAAGCTCAAGGGCACAGAAAAAAGCTGTCTTTGTAGGTGTACCCAACACCCTGGATCGGCGCGCCGGGCAGCCCTGCAGAGCGAAGTCAAGGAGGAGACGGCCGCAGGCCGTCGGGGGACATGAGCGGCGCAGGGCAGCCCGGCGCGCCGATCCAGCGCGTACAAAGGGACTTCCGTCAGCACGGGGCTGGTGAAGTCGCAGCACCCTGACGCGGCTTGCCACACGGGGCACAATAGGCCCATGACCCTGACCGAACTCAAGTACATCGTGGCGGTGGCCCGCGAGCGGCACTTTGGCAAAGCCGCCGAAGCCTGTTTTGTGTCGCAGCCCACCTTGTCGGTGGCGATCAAAAAGCTCGAGGAAGAACTCGAGGTCAAAATCTTCGAGCGCAACGCCAACGAAATTGCGGTCACGCCCCTGGGCGAAGACATCGTGCGCCAAGCCCAGACGGTGCTGGAGCACGCCGCCTCGATCAAAGAAATCGCCAAGCGCGGCAAAGACCCGTTGGCCGGCGCCCTGAAGCTCGGTGTGATCTACACCATCGGCCCCTATCTGCTGCCCGCGCTGGTGCGCCAGGTGATCGAGCGCACGCCCCAGATGCCGCTGATGCTGCAGGAAAACTTCACCGCCAAGCTGCTGGAGCAACTGCGCCTGGGCGAAATCGACTGCGCCATCCTGGCCGAGCCTTTCCCCGACACCAACCTGGCGATCGCGCCGCTTTACGACGAGCCCTTTGTGGCAGCGGTGCCAGCCAGCCACGCGCTGGCCAGCCAGAGCCACATCACCGCCGACCAGATCAAGCAAGAAACCATGCTGCTGCTGGGCACCGGCCACTGCTTTCGCGACCATGTGCTGGAGGTCTGCCCCGAGTTCGCGCGCTTCTCGAACGACGCCGAAGGCATTCGCAAGAGTTTCGAGGGCTCGTCGCTGGAGACCATCAAACACATGGTGGCCGCCGGCATGGGCGTGACCTTGGTGCCGCGCCTGTCGGTGCCGAACTCGGCGCTCGACCCGCAGGGCGCGGGGGTGCAGGACTACGGCGACTCGGCTTTTGTGAGGTACTTGCCTTTTGAGGGCGTGCCGCCCAAGCGCCGGGTGGTGCTGGCGTGGCGGCGCAGTTTCACCCGCTACGAAGCCATCGCCGCGCTGCGCAACGCGATCTACGCCTGCGAACTCACCGGCGTCGAACGCCTGTCTTGATCCCGTTTTGAGCGCGGCCGCGTGACGGCCGCCGGTGCTGCCTATGTCCCGACTCACCGTGTATTTGGACCTGATCCGCTGGAACCGCCCGGCGGGCTGGTTGCTGCTGTTGTGGCCCACGCTATCGGCTTTGTGGCTGGCGGCGGGTGGTTTTCCGGGCTGGCACCTGCTGGCGGTGTTCACCCTGGGCACGGTGTTGATGCGCAGCGCCGGTTGTGCGGTCAACGACGTGGCCGACCGCGATTTTGATCGCCATGTCAAACGCACCGCCCAGCGCCCAGTCACCAGTGGGCGCCTAGGCAGCCGTGAGGCCTTGGCCGTGGGCGCGGTGCTG
This sequence comes from uncultured Hydrogenophaga sp., assembly GCA_964650505.1. Classification (GTDB taxonomy): domain Bacteria; phylum Pseudomonadota; class Gammaproteobacteria; order Burkholderiales; family Burkholderiaceae_C; genus Hydrogenophaga. The sequence goes on along the minus strand of CAZYUD010000008.1, from coordinate 120,046 downwards.
GCCTTGCTGGCGTTTGCCTTGGTGCTCAGCGCCAACGCCAGCGCCATCGCTTGGTCTTTTGTGGCGCTGGGCCTGGCGCTGCTGTATCCCTTTGCCAAGCGGGTGGTGTCGATGCCGCAAGCGGTGTTGGGCGTGGCGTTCAGCTTCGGTATTCCCATGGCCTATGCGGCGGTGCGCGGCACGGCGGTCTGGGGCGAGGCGGGTTTTTGGGGCGCGGTGTGGCAGGCGGTGCCCTCAGAGGCTTGGCTGCTGCTGCTGGGCAATTTGTTTTGGGTGTTGGCCTACGACACCGAATACGCCATGGTCGACCGCGACGACGACATCCGCATCGGCATCCAGACCTCGGCGCTGACGCTGGGCCGCTGGGACGTGGCGGCGGTGATGGCGTTTTATGGCGTGTTCCTGGCCATCTGGACCGCGGTGCTCTGGGGCCGGGTGCAGCCGGTGGTGTGGCTGGCTACGCTGGCGGTGGCGCTGGCGCAGGTGGCGCTGCACCGCCGCTTGATCGCGGATCGCACGCGCGAAGGCTGCTTTAAGGCCTTTCGGCTCAACCACTGGCTGGGCTTCACCCTGTTTGTGGGCGTGGTGGCTGGGCTCTGATCCGACCCCCGGGCGCTTCAGCCGCCAAATTCGCGGCCCAACTCGGCCGCTCGTGCCCTGGCCGCTTCGAGCGCTTGCTGAAAGTGATCGCTTACCTGGAGTCGATCCAGCGTGGTCAGCGCGGCGTAGGTGGTGCCGCCTTTGGAGGTGACCCGCTCGCGCAGCGCCTGGGGTGGGTCGTCCGAACGTTGCGCCAGGGTGGCCGCGCCCACAAAGGTGCCCGTTGCCAGCCGCAGCGCGGTGTCGGGCGACAGGCCCATGGCCGCGCCCGCGTCGCGCATGGCCTCTAAAAAATAGAACACATAGGCTGGACCAGAGCCCGACAGGGCGGTCACCGCGTCCAGATCGGCCTCTTGTTGCACCCACACCACATCGCCGGTGGTGCGCAGCAAGGCGTCGGCGGTGGCGCGGTCGGCTTCGCTCGCGCCGGCGCTTGCCAGCGCGCCGGTCATGCCCAGGCCCACCAGGGCCGGCGTGTTGGGCATGGCGCGCACCAGTCGGTCGGTGCCCAGCCACGCGCCCAGGCTGGCGGTGGTGATGCCGGCGGCCACACTCAGTTGCAGCGCATGGCGCACGTGGGGCGCACAGGCGGTGGCCGCTTCTTTCATGACTTGGGGCTTGACCGCCCAGACCACCGTTTGGGCGCTGGCCATGGCGGGCTGGGCCTCGGCCCACAGCTGCAGGCCCGGAAATTGGCTGGCCAAGCGCTCGCGCTGCTCGGCCCAGGGTTCGAGCACCCCGATGTCGCTGGCCGCACGTCCCTGGCGAATGAGACCGCCCAGAATGGCGCTGGCCATGTTGCCGCCGCCCACAAAAACCAAAGATGGAGTGCCGTGTGCCATGTCGATGTCCTGGTGAATCTGCAAGAAAAAGGGTGCCAAAGGGGACTCAATCTTCGCAGAAACGCTTCTTTGTTGGCTCGCCTGTTGACGCTGGCGCAAAGCTGTGCCACAATGCAAGGCTTCGCTTTGAAAAAGGCGGAGATATCTGCCCACCGAAGTGGGGTGCCGCACTGGTGCCTTGCAACGACGGGCCCAAGACTGATCGCTCCCGGCCGTGGTGGTTGGGGGGATTCAAGTTGGGACTTACATCAAATGATCCAAACGCAATCTCGACTCGATGTTGCTGACAACACGGGTGCCAAGTCCGTGATGTGCATCAAAGTGCTGGGCGGCTCCAAGCGCCGTTACGCCAGCGTGGGTGATGTCATCAAGGTCAGCATCAAGGAAGCCGCACCCCGTGGCCGCGTCAAAAAAGGCGAGGTCTACAACGCTGTGGTTGTCCGTACCGCCAAGGGCATTCGTCGCCAAGACGGTGCCTTGATCAAATTCGATGGCAACGCCGCTGTGTTGCTCAACGCCAAACTCGAGCCCATTGGCACCCGTATCTTCGGCCCGGTCACGCGTGAACTGCGTACCGAGAAGTTCATGAAGATCGTGTCGCTGGCCCCCGAGGTTCTCTGAGGATTCAGCATGAACAAGATCCGTACAGGTGACGAAGTCATCGTGATCGCCGGTCGCGACAAAGGTAAGCGTGGCAAGGTGACCTTGCGCGCCAGCGAAGACCGTGTTGTGGTCGAGGGTGTGAATGTTGTCAAGAAGCACGCCAAGCCCAACCCCATGAAGGGTGTGACGGGTGGCATCATCGACAAGACCATGCCGATCCATCAGTCCAATGTGGCGATTTACAACCCTGCCACTGGCAAGGCCGATCGCGTGGGCATCAAGCAACTGGCCGACGGCAAAAAAGTGCGCGTCTTCAAGTCCAGTGGCGAAGAAATCAAGGTGGCATGACCATGGCACGCTTTCAAGACATCTACCGCGACAAAGTCGCGCCTGAGTTGACCCAGAAGTTTGGCTACAAGTCCGCAATGGAAGTGCCGCGCATCACCAAAATCACCCTGAACATGGGTGTGAGCGAGGCGGTGGCCGACAAGAAGGTCATGGACCACGCTGTGGGTGACTTGGCCAAGATCGCTGGCCAAAAGCCGGTGGTGACCAAGGCCAAGAAAGCCATTGCTGGTTTTAAGATCCGCGAGCAGCAGCCCATTGGCTGTATGGTGACCTTGCGTGGCGCCCGCATGTACGAATTCCTGGACCGTTTTGTCACCGTGGCCCTGCCCCGTGTGCGCGACTTCCGTGGTATTTCCGGCAAGGCGTTTGACGGCCGCGGCAACTACAACATCGGCGTCAAAGAGCAGATCATCTTCCCTGAGATCGAGTACGACAAGGTGGATGCTCTGCGTGGCCTGAACATCAGCATCACGACAACCGCCAAGACCGACGAAGAGTGCAAGGCTCTGCTGGCTGGTTTCCGTTTCCCGTTCAAGAACTGAGGTGGCGTGTGGCTAAACAAGCACTACTCCAGCGTGAACTCAAGCGCGAGCAACTCGCCGCCAAGTTCGCCAAGAAATACGCTGAATTGAAGGCAGCCGCCAAGGATGCCAAGCGTTCGGACGAAGAGCGCGATGCCGCTCGTCTGGCGCTGCAAAAGCTGCCCCGCAACGCGAACCCGACCCGCCAGCGCAACCGCTGCGAGATCACCGGTCGTCCGCGTGGCACCTTCAATCAGTTTGGTCTGGCCCGCGCCAAAGTGCGTGAGTTGGCGTTTGCCGGTGAAATCCCCGGCATGACCAAGGCCAGCTGGTAAGCCCTAGGAGAACTACAAATGAGCATGAGTGATCCTATCGCCGACATGTTGACCCGCATCCGCAACGCCCAGATGGTGGAAAAGTCTGTGGTGTCGATGCCGGCCTCCAAGCTGAAAACCGCCATCGCCCAGGTGCTGAAGGACGAAGGTTATATCGATGGTTTCCAAGTGAAAACCACCGATGGCAAGAGCGAACTCGAAATCGCCTTGAAGTACTACGCTGGTCGTCCCGTGATCGAGCGCATTGAGCGCGTGAGCAAGCCAGGTCTGCGCATCTACCGCGGCCGCGACGCTTTGCCCCAGGTCATGAACGGTCTGGGTGTTGCCATCGTTACCACGCCCAAAGGTGTGATGACCGATCGCAAGGCCCGCGCCGCCGGTGTCGGTGGTGAAGTCCTGTGTTACGTGGCCTGATGCGGGCATTGAGGAGAAACTGAATGTCGCGTATTGGTAAGCAAGCTGTGGTGGTGCCCGCTGGCGTTGAAGTCGCCATCAAGGCCGACCAAATTGCCGTCAAGGGTGCCTTGGGTGCTCTTGAGCTGCCCCTGAACCCGCTGGTGAAGGTGGCCAACAACAACGGTTCGCTGTCGTTCTCGGCGGCCAACGAGTCCCGCGAAGCCGATGCCATGTCGGGCACCATGCGCCAGCTGGTGAACAACATGGTGCAAGGCGTGAGCAAAGGCTTCGAAAAGAAGCTCAACCTGATCGGCGTGGGCTACAAAGCCGCTGCCCAGGGCACCAAGCTCAACCTGAACGTGGGCTTCTCGCATCCGGTGGACATCCAGATGCCTGCAGGCATCAAGGTGGAAACCCCCACCCCGACCGAAATCGTGATCAAAGGCGCTGACCGTCAGCGCGTCGGTCAGATCGCTTCCGAGGTGCGCGCCGTGCGTCCCCCCGAGCCTTACAAGGGCAAGGGCATCCGTTATTCGGATGAGAAGGTCGTGATCAAGGAAACGAAGAAGAAGTAAGGATCAGGATCATGCTGACGAAAAAAGAGCAACGTCTCCGTCGGGCACGCCAGACGCGCATTCGCATTGCGCAGCAAGGCGCCGTGCGCCTGACCGTGAACCGCACCAACCTGCACATTTATGCCAATGTGATCTCCGCCGACGGCGCGCGTGTGCTGGCTTCCGCCTCGACCGCCGAAGCCGAAGTGCGCAGCCAACTCGGCGCGTCGGGCAAGGGCGGCAACGCCACCGCCGCCGCGCTGATTGGCAAGCGCATTGCTGAGAAGGCCAAGGCCGCTGGCATTGAAAAAGTGGCTTTCGACCGTTCCGGTTTTGCCTACCACGGCCGTGTCAAGGCCCTGGCCGAGGCCGCCCGTGAAGCCGGCCTGCAGTTCTAATCCGTCGGGAAACCAAAATGGCTAAATTTCAGGCAAACGTGAAGAACGAAGGCAACGACGACGGTCTGCGCGAAAAGATGATCGCGATCAACCGCGTGACCAAGGTGGTCAAGGGTGGTCGTATTCTGGGTTTTGCTGCCCTGACCGTGGTGGGCGATGGCGATGGCCGCGTCGGCATGGGCAAGGGCAAGGCGCGTGAAGTGCCGGTGGCTGTGCAAAAAGCCATGGAGCAAGCCCGCCGCAACATGATCAAAGTGGCGCTGAAGAATGGTTCCATTCACCACAGCGTGCACGGTGAACACGGCGCTTCTGCTGTGATGATGCTGCCGGCCTCCAAAGGTACCGGCATCATCGCCGGCGGCCCAATGCGCGCTGTGTTCGAAGTGCTGGGCATCACCGATGTGGTGGCCAAGAGCCACGGCTCGAGCAACCCGTACAACCTCGTGCGCGCCACCTTCGACGCCCTCAAGAACTCGACCACTCCCGCCGAAGTGGCCGCCAAGCGCGGCAAGTCGGTGGAAGAGATCCTGGGTTGATCCCCAGGACGCAGGAGCCGACATGACCACACAAACTACCGTCAAAGTCCAACTGGTGCGCAGCCCCATTGGATGCAAGCAATCCCACCGCGACACCGTGCGCGGCCTGGGTCTGCGCAAGCTCAACAGCGTGCGCGAACTGCAGGACACCCCTGCAGTGCGCGGCATGATCAACAAGATCAGTTACCTGGTCAAGGTCATCTGACCGGAGTCGACGACATGGAACTCAATACCATTGCACCCGCACCGGGTGCCAAGCACGTCAAGCGCCGTGTGGGTCGCGGCATTGGCTCGGGCCTGGGCAAGACCGCTGGCCGTGGCCACAAAGGCCAAAAATCGCGTTCGGGCGGCTACCACAAGGTGGGCTTCGAAGGCGGTCAGATGCCTTTGCAGCGCCGCCTGCCCAAGCGCGGCTTCAAATCTGCCAAACTGCAGTTCAATGCCGAGGTGACTTTGTGTCAACTCAGCGCTCTGCAATTGCCCGAGGTGGATCTGCTGGCGCTCAAGCAAGCTGGCTTGGTGGGGCAGTTGGCCAAGCGTGTGAAAGTCATCAACACCGGTGCCATTGAGCGTGCCGTGGTGTTGAAGGGCATCGGCGCTACCGCCGCCGCCAAGGCCGCCATTGAGGCTGCTGGTGGTTCGTTGGCCGAGTAAGCACGGACCGATCTGTGGCTACAGCCTCTCCCTCCCTGGCCAAGACTGGCAAGTTCGGCGATCTGCGTCGCCGGCTTGTCTTTCTGCTGCTGGCCCTGGTGGTGTACCGGATCGGTGCGCATATCCCTGTGCCTGGCATTGACCCTGCGCAGCTTGCGCAGCTCTTCAAAGGGCAGCAAGGCGGCATTCTGAGCCTGTTCAACATGTTCTCGGGTGGCGCCTTGTCGCGCTTTACCGTGTTCGCCTTGGGCATCATGCCCTACATCTCGGCTTCGATCATCATGCAGCTCATGACTTATGTCGTGCCTGCGTTTGAGCAGCTGAAGAAAGAGGGCGAAGCAGGGCGACGCAAGATCACCCAGTACACCCGTTATGGCACCTTGGGCTTGGCCATCTTTCAGGCCATGGGCATTGCATTGGCGCTCGAAAGCCAAGCGGGGCTGGTCATTGACCCCGGTTTTGCCTTCCGCATGACCGCTGTGGTCAGCTTGGTGGCTGGCACCATGTTTCTGATGTGGTTGGGTGAGCAAATCACCGAGCGTGGTCTGGGCAACGGCATCTCGATCTTGATTTTTGCGGGTATCGCGGCCGGTCTGCCAAGCGCCATTGGTGGTCTGCTGGAATTGGTGCGCACCGGTGCCATGAACATTTTGGTGTCGCTTTTCATCATCGCGTTGGTGGTGTTGGTGACCTACTTTGTGGTGTTTGTGGAGCGCGGGCAACGCAAGATCCTGGTGAACTATGCGCGCCGCCAAGTGGGCAACAAGGTGTATGGCGGCCAGTCGTCGCATTTGCCGCTCAAGCTGAACATGGCGGGTGTGATTCCGCCGATCTTTGCTTCGTCGATCATTTTGCTGCCCACCACCGTGGTCAGCTGGGTGAGTACCGGTGACGCAACACGTTGGTTGCGCGATATTGCGGCCGCACTGTCGCCGGGTCAGCCGATCTATGTGGCGCTGTATGCGGTGGCGATCATTTTCTTCTGCTTCTTCTATACCGCGCTGGTGTTCAACAGCCGCGAGACAGCGGACAACTTGAAGAAAAGTGGTGCTTTTATTCCGGGCATTCGCCCGGGAGACCAGACAGCCCGGTACATCGACAAGATCTTGTTGCGCTTGACTTTGGTCGGTGCAATCTACATCACCGCGGTGTGCTTGTTGCCCGAGTTCCTGATCCTAGAGTACAACGTCCCCTTCTACTTCGGTGGCACATCGCTGCTGATCATTGTGGTGGTGACGATGGATTTTATGGCCCAGGTGCAAAATTACATGATGTCACAGCAGTACGAATCTCTGCTGAAGAAAGCGAACTTCAAGACATCTGGCAACTGAGTGGTATGTCGAAAGACGATGTCATCGAGATGCAAGGAGAGGTAGTTGAAAACCTCCCCAATGCAACGTTCCGGATCAAGCTCGACAACGGGCATGTGGTCTTGGGACACATCTCCGGCAAGATGCGCATGCACTACATCCGCATCTTGCCAGGCGACAAGGTCAAAGTGGAGCTGACCCCCTATGACCTGACGCGGGCACGTATCGTGTTCCGCTCGAAGTGACAGGTCATGGGGATTATTGGAATACTTAGGAGAAAATCATGAGAGTTTCGGCTTCTGTGAAAAAAATGTGCCGCAACTGCAAGATCATCAAACGCCACGGTATCGTGCGTGTGATTTGCACAGACCCGCGTCACAAGCAGCGTCAAGGCTGATAGGAATTTAGAGGACCACCATGGCTCGTATTGCAGGTATCAACATTCCGCCGCACAAGCACGCCGAGATCGGCTTGACGGCTATTTTCGGCATTGGTCGCACCCGCGCTCGCAAGATCTGCGAGGCCTGCGGTATCGACTACAGCAAGAAGATCAAGGATCTGAGCGACGCCGAACTCGAAAAAGTGCGTGACCAAGTGGGCACGTACACCACCGAGGGCGATCTGCGCCGCGAAACCACCATGAACATCAAGCGTTTGATGGACATCGGTTGCTACCGTGGTTTCCGCCATCGCCGTGGTCTGCCGGTCCGTGGTCAACGCACCAAGACCAATGCCCGCACCCGCAAGGGCCCGCGCAAGGCAGCCCAGTCGCTGAAGAAATAAACCGGATTGAAGGATTTTCATGGCTAAGCAGCAATCCAACGCCGCCGCTCGCGTTCGCAAGAAAGTTCGCAAGAACATTGCCGACGGCATCGCCCACGTCCACGCGTCGTTCAACAACACCATCATCACGATCACCGACCGCCAGGGCAACGCCTTGTCGTGGGCATCGTCGGGTGGCCAGGGTTTCAAAGGCTCGCGCAAGTCGACGCCTTTTGCCGCCCAGGTGGCTTCTGAAGTGGCTGGCCGCGCCGCCATGGAACAAGGCATCAAGAACCTCGACGTCGAGATCAAGGGCCCCGGCCCAGGTCGCGAGTCGTCGGTGCGGGCTTTGGGCGCCTTGGGCATCCGCATCACGTCGATCGCCGATGTGACGCCTGTGCCGCACAACGGTTGCCGCCCGCAAAAGCGCCGTCGCATCTGATGCGACGCGGCGCCATCGATTGGCGCTACAATCGAGAGTTTTGAGTCGCCGCCGCAGGCCCTTCTGCGGCGGCATTTTTCGTAAGCCCACCGCTGCTCGCTGCGCGCCAGCAGCTCCCGCAACAACCGGTTGCGGCAGCCATTTCAAAGGACATCTCCGTGGCACGTTACCTCGGCCCCAAGGCCAAACTGTCTCGCCGTGAAGGCACCGACCTGCTGCTCAAGAGCGCCCGCCGCTCGATCAGCGACAAGGCCAAATTCGACTCCAAGCCTGGCCAGCACGGCCGCACTTCGGGTCAGCGCACTTCCGACTTCGGTGTGCAACTGCGCGAAAAGCAAAAAGTCAAGCGCATGTACGGCGTGTTGGAGCGCCAGTTCCGCCGCTACTTCGCCGAAGCCGACCGCCGCCGTGGCAACACCGGCGCCAACCTGCTGTTCTTGCTGGAAGCGCGTCTGGACAACGTGGTGTTCCGCATGGGCTTTGCTTCGACCCGCGCCGAAGCGCGCCAGCTGGTGTCGCACAAGGCGATCACTGTCAATGGTCAGCCGGTCAACATCCCGTCCTTCCTGGTGAAAGCCGGTGACGTGGTGGCCGTGCGCGAAAAGTCCAAGAAGCAAGCCCGCGTGCTCGAAGCGCTGGAACTCGCCAAACAAATCGGCTTCCCCGCTTGGGTGGATGTCGCGGCCGACAAGGCCGAAGGCGTGTTCAAGAAGTCGCCCGACCGCGACGAGTTCGGCGCCGATATCAACGAATCGCTGATCGTCGAACTGTACTCGCGTTGATCCCCCCGTTCCCGCTGAGGCGCAGCCATGCGCTCGGCGGGGTTCTGTGCTCCATCGGCCTTATCGGTGTAACGAGCCGAGGGTATTGAAGGAAGTCTGAATGCTGAACAATTTGCTCAAACCCAAATCCATCAACGTCGAGCAGCTGTCGACCCACCGCGCCAAGGTCACCCTTGAGCCCTTCGAGCGTGGCTATGGCCACACGCTGGGCAACGCCCTGCGCCGCGTGCTGCTGTCGTCGATGGTGGGTCACGCACCGACCGAAGTGACGATTGCCGGTGTGGTGCACGAATACTCGTCGATCGACGGCGTGCAAGAAGATGTGGTGCACATCCTCTTGAACCTCAAAGGCGTGGTGTTCAAGCTGCACAACCGCGACGAAGTCACCCTGAGCCTGCGCAAAGACGGCGAAGGTGTGGTCACCGCCGCCGACATCCAGACGCCGCACGACGTCGAGATCGTCAACCCCGAGCACGTCATCGCTACCCTGTCGCACGGCGCCAAACTCGACATGCAGATCAAGGTCGAAAAAGGCCGTGGTTATGTGCCGGGCAACCTGCGCCGCAACGACGACCCCTCGCGCTCGATCGGCCGCATTGTGCTCGACGCTTCGTTCTCGCCGATCAAGCGCGTGAGCTACACCGTTGAAAGCGCCCGTGTGGAGCAGCGCACCGATCTGGACAAGCTGGTGCTGGAAATCGAAACCAACGGCGCCATTGGCCCGGAGGAAGCGGTTCGCGCATCGGCCAAAATCTTGGTCGAACAACTGGCGGTGTTCGCCCAGCTCGAAGGCGCCGAACTCAACTTCGAAGCCGCGCCCCAGCGCAGCTCGCAGCAGTTCGACCCGATCCTGCTGCGCCCGGTCGACGAGCTTGAGCTCACCGTGCGCTCGGCCAACTGCCTCAAGGCCGAAAACATCTATTACATCGGTGACCTGATCCAGCGCACCGAGAACGAGCTGCTCAAGACCCCCAACCTGGGTCGCAAGTCGCTCAACGAAATCAAGGAAGTGCTCGCCTCGCGCGGCCTGACCTTGGGCATGAAGCTGGAAAACTGGCCGCCCGCCGGTTTGGACAAGCACTGATTTTTTAACCCCCCGGACGATCCCCCCAGTACCTGATACGGCTGGGGGCAAAACACTGAAAGGACATCACCATGCGTCACGGCAATGGACTTCGCAAACTCAACCGCACCAGCGAGCACCGCCAGGCGATGCTGCGCAACATGATGAACTCGCTGCTCACGCACGAAGTCATCAAAACCACTGTGCCCAAGGCCAAGGAATTGCGCCGTGTGGTCGAACCCATGATCACCCTGGCCAAAGAAGCCACCGTGGCCAACCGCCGCTTGGCTTTCAACCGCCTGCGCGATCGCGATGTGGTGGTGAAGCTGTTCGACGAACTTGGCCCGCGCTTCAAGGCCCGTCCCGGCGGCTACACCCGCATCCTGAAAATGGGTTTCCGGGTGGGCGACAACGCCCCCATGGCCTTGGTGGAATTGGTCGATCGTGCAGAAGATACCGCTGCACCGGCCGCAGCCGAGTGATTCGGTGCTATAATCGACAGTCTTGACGCGGAGTGGAGCAGCCTGGTAGCTCGTTGGGCTCATAACCCAAAGGTCGCAAGTTCAAATCTTGCCTCCGCAACCAAAAAAACCAAGCGACACGCTTGTCATCAAAGCCCACCCTTCGGTGGGCTTTTTTGTTGTTGGTGCGCGGCCAGCAAGCAGCGGTGCAGCAGCTGCACCTCGGCCGATGGCGCGGGCGATTTGCGCACAATCATCGAAAAGTGGCAGGCGTAGCCCAGGCGGCCCTCACCCAAGGCGCGCATCAGGCCTTTTTGCACAAAGGTGTCGGCGTAGTGGTCGGGCAAAAAGCCCAAAAAGTCGCCTGAGAGGATAAAAGTGGCCACCGACTCTTGGTCGGACGCAGTGGCCTGGCGCTGCAGCCGCTCGCGGTGCGACAGTTCCATATTGGGCGAGTGGTAGCCCAGCCCCGCAAACGGGTGTTCACGGATGTCGGCCCAATTCAGCGGCCCTGGATGAGCAAACAGCGGGTGGCTGTGGCCGGCGTAGAGCCACATTTGTTCGCCAAACAGCTCGTCGTAGAGCAAGCTGTCGCTGCGCCGGTGCTCGGGAATCACGCCGATCTGGTAGCGCCCCTCCATCACCCCCCGCTCAATGCCCTGGATGGTGTCCACATGCAGGTGCAGCGCCACCGCCGGCGCCGCGCGGCGAAAGGCCGATACCGCCTGGGCGATGCGCGCTTGGGGGTTGCTCGCAGTTTTGTCGAACACCGCCACATGCACGTCCCCGCCGAGCCGCTGGTGCAGCTCGTCAACGCTGGCGCGAAAACGATCGGTGGCGGCCAGCAGCTGCCGGCTTTCGGCCACGATGCGCTCGCCTGCCGGTGTCAAGGCAAAACCTGCGCGGCCCCGGCGGCACAGCACCAAGCCCAGCCGCGACTCCAGATCTTTCACATGCCGGCTGATGGTGGAGGTGCTGATGTTGAGCTCCAGCTCGGCGGCTGTCATGCCGCCGCAGTCGACCACCGCCAAAAACACCCGCAGCAAGCGCCAGTCGGCGTCCGACAATTGACCGAGCACAGCGTGTGGACGGGACATGTTTAACTTTCAACTTTCGGCAAGTGAATAGAGATAACTGGCACTTTATCGCATGTAAAGAGTGGCCCACAATGCCACATCGCCACGACATTTTTTGGGCAGGAGACCCCATGAACCTCAACGACAGCCAACACTTGAGCAGCCCCACCACCGCCGACCCCGCGCGCAGCGACGCCGCGTGGCTGGAATCGCACTGGATGCCCTACACCGGCAACCGCGATTTCAAGCAGGCACCGCGCATGATGGCCAGCGCCAAGGGGGCCTACTTCACCGACACCGAAGGCCGGCGCATTTTTGACGGCCTGTCCGGCTTGTGGACCACCGGTCTGGGCCATTGCCGCGATGAGATCAGCCAAGCGGTGGCGCGCCAGGTGGCGACGCTGGACTATTCGCCGGCCTTTCAGTTTGGTCATCCGCTGTCGTTTGAGTTGGCCAACCGCATTGTTGAGCGCATGCCAGCGGGCCTGACGCATGTGTTTTTCACCGGCTCGGGTTCCGAGTCGGCCGACACATCGCTGAAAATGGCGCGCGCCTATTGGCGTGCCAAGGGCATGGCGAGCAAGACGCGGCTGATCGGCCGCGTCAAGGGCTACCACGGGGTGAATTTTGGTGGCATTTCGGTCGGCGGCATTGTGGCCAACCGCAAGCTCTATGGCCAAGGTGTGGAGGCTGACCACTTGCCGCACACCCAGCCGCCCAACGGCTCGTTCTACCAGGGCATGCCACCGGAATCCGGTGGCCTGGGCTACGCAGGCGCCAAGCTCGCCGACGACTTGCTCAACCTGATCAACCTGCACGACGCCAGCAACATCGCGGCGGTGATTGTGGAGCCCATGTCGGGCTCGGCCGGTGTGGTGATTCCGCCCCAGGGCTATCTGCAGCGCCTGCGCGAGATTTGCACCGCACACAACATCTTGTTGATCTTTGACGAGGTCATCACCGGCTTTGGCCGCTGCGGCACTTGGACCGGGGCTGAGGCGTTTGGCGTGACGCCCGATATCTTGAACTTTGCCAAACAGGTCACCAACGGCGTGCAGCCCTTGGGCGGTGTGGTGGCCAAGAAAGAGATTTACGACACTTTCATGGCCGCCGGTGGGCCCGACTACATGTTGGAGTTTCCGCACGGCTACACCTATTCGGCCCACCCGGTGGCCTGCGCCGCTGGCGTGGCGACCATGGACCTGCTGGCGCGCGAACACGCACCGCAACAGGTGTCCGAACTGGCGCCACATTTTGAGCGCGCGGTGCACAGCCTGCGCGGCGCCAAGCACGTGGCCGACATCCGCAACTACGGTCTGGCCGCTGGCATCACGGTGGACCCGGTGCCGGGCGAGCCGGCCAAGCGGCCGTACCAGATCGCCATGGCGATGCTGGCCAAAGGCTTTTATGTGCGCTACGGTGGCGACACCATCCAGTTGGCGCCACCCTTCATCAGCACACCGGCCGAGATCGATAGCCTGGTCAACGCCTTGGGCGACACCTTCAACCAGACGGTGTAAACGCCGTGTACCTGCCACGTCACTTTGCCGAGACGCGCCCCGAGGTCTTGCATGCCTTGGTGCGCGCCGAGCCGCTGGGCACCTTGGTCACCGAACAAGACGGTGAGCCCTGCGCCGACGAGATCCCGTTTCTGTTGCGGCCGGAGTTGGGTGCGCACGGTCATCTGCAGGCCCATGTGGCGCGCGCCAACCCGCTGTGGCGCAGCCACACGCCGGGCAAACCGGTGCTGGTGCTGTTTCGCGGGCCGCAGGCCTATGTGTCGCCCAGTTGGTACCCCGACAAGGCCGAGCACGGCAAGGTGGTGCCGACGTGGAACTACATCGTGGTGCAGGCCTTGGGCGTGTTGACGGTGCACGACGACGCGGCTTGGGTGCACCAGCAGATCAGCGCGCTCACCGACCAACAAGAGCGGCGGCGAACCAAGCCTTGGGCGGTGGACGACGCGCCGCCCGACTACCTGGACGCCATGCGTTGGGGCATTGTGGGCATTGACATTGAGGTGCTGCGCTGGAGCGGCAAATGGAAAGTCAGCCAAAACCACTCGACCGAGCGCCAGGCCGGTGTGCGCGCTGGCTTGCAGGTCGAGGCACGGCCGCAGGCGCTGGCCATGGCCCAGGTGATGTGCGACGGCATGCCACCCAGCGTAGCGTGAGCAGCTGAGAGCGGACCAACCGCGGCGCTTAAGCCGCGTCGGGCAGCACCGCCGTCGCCTCAATTTCCACTTTGGCCTCGGCTTCCATCAGGGCTGCGACTTGGACACAGGCCATGGCGGGGAAGTGTTTGCCCATCACCTCACGGTACACCGCACCCAGCTCTTTGAGCCGCGCGTTGTATTCCACCCGGTCCACCACATACCAGGTCATGCGCACCAAATGCTCGGGGCCGGCGCCCGCGCAGGCCAACACGGCGCGCACATTGAGCAGGGTTTGGCGGGTTTGGGCGATGAAGTCGTCGCTCTCAAAGCGTTGTTCGGCGTTCCAGCCGATCTGGCCGCCCACAAACACCAAGGTGCCGCGCGCGGCCACGCCATTGGCATAACCCTTGGGGGTGGCCCAGCCGGGCGGTTGAAGGAATTGCATGGCGTTTCTCGTGGGTGTCAGGTGGAGGTCTGCACCAGTTGGCGCAGGGCAAAACGCTGCAGCTTGCCGGTTTCGGTGCGCGGCAGCTGGCTCACAAAGCGCACATCGCGCGGGTATTTGAACGGGGCGAGGTCGCGTTTCACATGGTCTTGCAGCGCTTGTACCGTGGCGGCGTCGGGCGCGTGGCCGGGTTTGAGCACCACATAGGCCACGATGACCATGCCGCGCTCGTCGTCGGGGCGGCCCACCACCCCACATTCGGCCACTGCCGGGTGCAGCAGCAGCGAGGCCTCTACCTCGGGGCCGGCCACGTTGTAGCCGGCGGTGATGATCATGTCGTCGGTGCGCGCTTGGTAAAAAAAGTAACCGTCCTCGTCTTGCATGAAGGCGTCGCCGGGGAAGTTCCAGCCGTCCTGCACATACCGCGTTTGTCGCTCATCGGCCAGGTATTTGCAGCCGGTGGGGCCACGCACCGCCAGCCGGCCAACGGTGCCGCGCGGCAGCTCTTGGCCGTTGTCGTCCACGATGCGCGCCTCGTAGCCCAGCACCACCTGGCCAATGGCGCCGCGTTTGACTGTCTCGGGCGGCGAGGAAATGAAGATGTGGAACATCTCGGTGGCGCCAATGCCGTCGAGCATGTCGATGCCACTGGCCTCTTTCCAGAGCTGGCGGGTGGCGTCGGGCAGGCCTTCGCCGGCGCTCACCGTGGTGCGCAGCGGGCCCACGCCCAGCTCGCGCGCGAAGGGCGCCATCTGGCGGTAAAAGGTGGGCGCGGTGTAGCAAATGGTGGCGCCCACGCGGTGGATGGTGCGCACCAGCGATTCGGGGGTGTAGGGCGCGGGCGGGAAGTAGACGCTGGCGCCGGCCCACATGGGAAACACCAGCAGGCCGCCGAGGCCGAAGGTGAAGGCCAGCGGTGGCGACCCCACCA
The DNA here is from genome assembly GCA_964650505.1 of uncultured Hydrogenophaga sp. Lineage (GTDB taxonomy): Bacteria > Pseudomonadota > Gammaproteobacteria > Burkholderiales > Burkholderiaceae_C > Hydrogenophaga. Next base: position 104,832 of record CAZYUD010000008.1, on the reverse strand, counting down.
CCACGTCGTCGGGTGTGGCGCGCAGCACATGGCGCGGCCAAGCCTCGCAGGCGGCGGCGATGTCGCGGTGGCTGTGCAGCGCGGCCTTGGGCGCGCCGGTGGTGCCCGAGGTGAAGGCCATCATGGCGATGTCGGAGGCGTCGCCCAGGTGCGCAGGCGGTGCGGCATCGGCCGGTGTGCGGGCGAGAGCGGCTTCCAGGCCATCGTCGGCGGTGCTGTGGAAAGCCACTCGGGGCAGCGCCGAGCCGTGTTGGGCAATGGCCTGGTCCAGCTCGTCGGTGAGGCGCGCGTCGCACAGCGCAAGCTGCGGCTGGGCCTTGTCCAAAATGGTCAGCAACTCTTTGGCGCGCAGCAGCGGCATGGTGGCCACCGCGATGGCGCCACAGCGCACCACCGCCAGCCAGCACAGCGCCATGGCCACCGAGTTGCCGCCGCGCAGCAGCACGCGGTGGCCGGGCGCCAGGCCTTGGGTGTGGACCAGCCAGTGGCTCAGGCGCTGCACCTCGGTTTCGGCCTCAGCGTAGCTCAGGGTGCGCTCGTCGCTGCGCAGCAAGGGGCGCTGGCTGTGGCTCTGGGCTTTGGCCCGGTCAAACAACCAGTCCACCACATTGAGCTGGGCTGGCCACTGTTGCTCGGGACGGTCCAGCAGCAGGGTGGGCAGTTGCTCGGGCGGCGGCAGGCGGTCGCGCACAAAGGTGTCGATCGGGGTGGCCATGCGCTCCTCCGGTTCAGTGGGTGAGGGCGTGTTTGCCCAAGATCAGCAGTTGCACCTCGCTGGCGCCTTCGTAAATGCGCAGCGAGCGGATGTCGCGGTAGAGGTGTTCTACCACCTCGCCCACGCGCACGCCGCGCCCGCCAAACAGCTGCACCGCCATGTCGATGACGCGCTGGGCGTTTTCGGTGGCGGTGAGCTTGGCGGCGGCTGCTGCGGCGGTGTAGGCCGGCGTGCCAGCGCCTTGGGTGGGGCTGCAGTCGCGTTGCCAGGCGGCGCGGTAGGTGAGCAGGGCGGCGGCGTCCACCAGCGCGCGCATCTCACCCAGCCGCGCTTGGGTGAGTTGAAAGTCGGCCAAGCGCTGGCCAAACATCTGGCGCGCCTTGGCGTGTGCCACCGCCTCGGCCAAGGCGCGGCGCGCCATGCCCAGCGCGGCGGCTGCCACCGAGGCGCGAAAGATGTCCAGCGTCTGCATGGCCAGTTTGAAGCCAGCGTTTGGGGTGCCGAGCAAGGCGTTGTGGGGCACCGCTGCGTCGGCAAAACGCAGCGTGGCCAAGGGGTGGGGCGCCATCACATCGATGTGCGCGCTGCTGTCGAGCCCGGGGGTGTCGGCGTCGACGATGAAGGCGCTGATGCCACGCGAGCCGGCCTGTGGGTCGGTCTTGGCGAAGGTGACGTAGAAGTCGGCCAGGCCGCCGTTGCTGATCCAGGTTTTGTCGCCGGTGAGCCGCCAGCCGTCTGGCGCGGGCGTGGCTTGTAGGCGCATGCCGGCCACGTCCGAGCCGGCGTCGGGCTCGCTCAGGGCAAAGGCGGCGATCTTCTCGCCCCGCGCCACCGCCGGCAGATAGGCCGCCTGTTGCGCGGGTGTGCCAGCCAGCGTGATGGCGCCGCTGCCCAAGCCTTGCATGGCAAACGCAAAGTCGGCCAGTGGCGAATAAAAGGCCAGCGTCTCGCGCAGGATCACCAGCGCGCGCGAGTCGAGCGCCGGCAGTGCGCCGCCGTGGGCGGCGGGCACACAGTAGCGCAGCCAGCCGGCAGCCCCCAAGCGCTGCACCCAGTCGCGGCAAGCGGCGCGGTCGTCGCTTTCGTCCACCTGTTGCTCGCCGACCCAGGCCACCAGGTTCTGCACCATGGCGCGGTGCGCCTCACCAAAAAACGGCAAGTCCAGGTGATCTGTCGGCGCCGTTGGGACTGGCGCGTGGGGTCGGTCGACGGTGACCATGTCAGTCCCCTTCGAACTGCGGGCGCTGCTTGGCCGCAAAGGCCTCGTAGGCGCGCCGGAAGTCCTGCGTCTGCATACAAATGGCTTGTGCCTGCGCCTCGGCCTCAATGGCTTGGTCCAGCGTCATGGACCATTCCTGGTGCAGCATGGTTTTGGTCATGCCGTGGGCAAAGGTGGGGCCTTTGGCCAGTTGCGCTGCCAGGTGGTGGGCGGCGGGCAGCAGGGCGTCGCTGTTGTGCAGGGCGTTGAAGAAGCCCCAGGCGTGGCCTTCTTGGGCGCTCATGGCGCGGCCGGTGAACAGCAGTTCGCTGGCCCGGCCTTGGCCGATCATGCGCGGCAGCAGGGCACAGGCCCCCATGTCGGCGCCGGCCAGGCCCACGCGGGTGAACAAAAACGCCACGGTGGCCGAGGGTGTGCCCAGCCGCAGGTCCGAGGCCAGCGCCATCATCGCGCCGGCACCGGCGCAGACACCGTCCAGGGCCGCAATGATGGGCTGCGGGCAGGCGCGCATGGCGCTCACCAGCGCGCCGGTCATGCGGGTGAAGGCCAGCAGCTCGGGCATGGTCATGCGGGTCAGCGGGCCGATGATTTCGTGCACATCGCCGCCGGAGCAGAAGTTGCCACCCGCACCGGTCACCACCACCGCCTTGATGTCGGTGGCGCGCTGCAAACCGGTGAACCAGTCGCGCAGCTCGGCGTAAGACTCAAACGTCAGCGGGTTTTTGCGTTCGGGCCGGTTCAGCGTCACGGTCGCCACCCCATCGGCCACATTCAGCGCAAAGTGCTGCGGCGCATCACCCGCCACCGCGCGGTACTGCCCGCGCATCGGGTTGTGGTCAGGAATCGGATGTTTCATACAAAAACCCATTTGGACAAAGTGCAAGGGCAAGCCCCAACAAGAACCTCATCGGAGACAGCTGCCCCCGGCAAGCGGCACCCCGGATCTGGCTCCGCCAGTCCGTCGGTGCGGTCCCCCCTCCGGGGGGAAGACGCAAAGCGGCGCAGGGGGTCATCTCGTCTGGTGTTGCTTGACCTTGCCCAGCAGCTTGTGCAGCTGCTCCAGCTCGCGCGCGCTCAAGCCTTCAAAGGCCTGCACAATCCATTGCTCGTGTTCCACCGCCATCGCCTCAAAAGCGCTGCGCCCGGCATCGGTCAAGCGCACCAAAAACGCGCGCCGATCGCTTTCCACCGACACCCGCTCCACCAGTCCCTCGGCCACCAGTTGGTCGGTGATGCCGGTGACGTTGCCGCCGGTCACCATCAGCCGGTGCGACAGCTCTTTCATCTTCAAGCCTTCGGGGTGGCGCTCCAATTGCGCCATCAGGTCAAAACGGGGCAGCGTGGTCTGAAAGCTGTCGCGCAGACCGCTGCGCACCCGCCGCTCGATCAGTTGGGTGCAGGTGAGCAAACGCAACCACAGGCGCAGGGCCTGGGCGTGCTCGCTGTGCGCCCGCGCCTCCATGTCCAGCACTGAGGGTTCCATGTCAGGACTCCCGACAACACGATGCATTTAGTTTAGGTCTGAATTAAATGTTGTCACCCGGGAAGACCCTAGGAAGCGCTGTTGGCGTGTCAGAATGGGTCGATCAACACACAGTCTGCAAGGAGCGACACATGGCGGTGCTGCGGTTCAAATCGCGCGAGACGGGTGATCTGGTGATGCTGGGGCCGGTGGCCCGGCGGGTGCTGGACATTGTGGGCAAAGACGCCGATGCGCCGGGCATTGTGTTGCCGGAACAGATGCCAGAGGCCATTGCCGCTTTGCGCCGCGCGATCGACGAGGACGAGGCCCTACAACGCCGCGAAGACGACGAGGCCCGTGCGCGCGGTGAAGCCCCACCGCCGCGCGAGGGCGTGAGTCTGCGCATGCGCTGCGCCCCCTTCATCGAGATGCTGCAGCGCTGCGAGCGCGCAGGCGTAGAAGTGGTCTGGGGCGTCTGAGCGCCGGGCACAAAAAAGCCACCTCGCCGCAAGGGCGCAGGTGGCTGATCGGACCCTGTAGGGGCGAGGGTCAGTCGGCGAACTGGCCTGCAGCGTCGATCACCGCCTTGAGCTTGGTGATCTCAGCAGCCACAAATTCTTTGTGCCCTTGGGGGGTGGCGCGCTTGTCGTTGACCACAATCGCGCCCAGTGCCTCTTGCTTCTTGACGAACTCGGGGTCTTTGAGCGCCTTTTGCAGGGCGTCGTTCAAGGTTTTGCCCACCGCTGCCGGTGTGCCTTTGGGGGCGTACAGGCCATGCCAAATCGTCAGGTTAAAGCCTTTGAGGCCCATTTCCTGCAGGCTCGGGTAGTCTTTGAGCAGCTTGTGGCCCGACAGGGGCTTGGCGGTGGTCACGGCAAATGCCTTGACCCGTCCTGCTTCAATTTGGCTGGTGGTGTTGGTGGTCTGGTCGCACATCACATCCACTTGGCCGCCAATCAGCGCATTCATGGCCGGGGCTGTGCCACCAAAGGGGATGGTGGTCATGGACTTGTCGAGCTTGACCGCCGATTGCCACATCAGGCCACACAGGTGGGAGGCAGAGCCCAGGCCAGCGTGTGCCAGGTTGAGTTTGCCGGCGTTGGCGCGGATGTAGTTTTCAAAATCGCGGTAGGTGTTGGCGGGCAGCTGCGGCTTGCCCAGCAGGGTCATGGGCACATCGTTGATCATGCCCAGGTATTCAAAGTCTTCCAGTGGCTTGTATTGCAAGCGGCGGTAGAGACCCGCAGTGGCGGCCATGCCAATGTGCCACACCAGCAAGGTGTGGCCATCGGGTGCAGCGCGCGCGACTTTGGTGGCGCCGATGGTGCCGCCAGCACCGGCGGCGTTTTCCACCACGATGTTGGCGTTGGGAATGTATTTGCGCATGGTCTCGGCCAGCTGGCGGGCCACCAAGTCGGTGGGGCCACCGGCCGCAAAAGGCACCACCATGGTGATGGGCTTGGCTGGGAAGGTCTGGGCAAAAGCGCCCACGCTCACAGCCGCGGTCAGGGCCAGGGTGAACAGTTTTTTCATGGTCGAGCTCCAACGGGTTGATGACGAACCCCACATGGTAGGTACGTCACAGTCCCTCAGGCATCGCGGATAGTACGTAGCGCCCGCCCCGGGAAAACCCGGTGGCGGGGTCTGCGCTCACTGGTAGCTGCGGGCGTCTTCGATCACTTTGCCGTCGTTGGGCAGGCTGCCCGGCGCCACGGCTTCGATGGCGGCGCGCAGCTTGGTCACATCGCGCACGGTGGCCTCCACCTGCTGCTGCAGGGCCTCGTTCCAGTCGCTGGCCTCTACCTTGAGACACATTTGGTCGTTGGCCATTTCGCCCGACACCACCAGCCGCGCGCGTTGGATGGCCGGGAAACGCTTGACCACCTCCGCCACTTGCGACGGATGGACAAACATGCCTTTGATTTTGGTGGTCTGGTCGGCGCGGCCCAGCCAACCCCGGATGCGCGGCGCGGTGCGCCCGGAGGGGCATGTGCCCGGCAGGATGGCCGACAGGTCGCCGGTGCCAAACCGGATCAGCGGATACCCAGCATTGAGGGTGGTCACCACCACCTCGCCGACCTCGCCGTCGGGCACCGGGTCGCCGGTGCCGGGGCGCACAATTTCAACGATCACGTTTTCTTCCACCAGCAGGCCTTGGCGCGCGCTGGTTTCATAGGCGACCAAGCCGAGGTCGGCGGTGGCGTAGGTTTGGTACACCGCCACGCCGCGCTCGGCAAACCAGGCGGTCAGGCTGGGCGGGCAGGCCTCGCCACCGACTGAGGCCTTGGTCAGGCTGTGCATGTCGACGCCGGTTTCTTGCGCTTTCTCGATCAGGATGCGCAGAAAACTGGGGGTACCGGTGTAAGCGTTGGGGTGCAGGTCGGCCACGGCCGCGAGTTGTTGCTCGGTCTGGCCCACGCCCGCGGGAAAGACGGTACAGCCCACGGCCAGCGCGCCCGATTCCAAAATAAAGGCGCCGGGGGTCATGTGGTAGCTGAAGCTGTTGTGCACCAGATCGCCCGCGCGAAAACCCGCCGCGTACAGGGCACGGCCGGCGCGCCAGTAATCGGCCGAAGCGCCTTCGGGTTCGTAAATCGGCCCCGGGCTGGCGAAGATGCGCGACATGCCGCGCCCGCGCACCAGCGCCGAGAAGCCACCAAACGCATCGCCGCCTGCGGCGCGCGCCGCTTTTTGCCGCTCCAGCAGCTCGTGCTTGCGCGTCACCGGCAGCTGAGCCAGCGCTGCACGGCTGGTGATGGCCTTGGCATCCACGCCGCGCAAGATCTCGGCCATGGCCGGGCTGTGCGCCTGTGCGTGCGCAATTTGCCCCGGCAAAGCCGCCATTTGCGCCGCTTCGCGCTCGGCGGCCGATCGGGTTTCCAGCGCATCAAAAAATTCGGACATAACAACAACCAGAGAAGAACGAGAGAAAGGAAGTTCGGTCAGAACGCGGTGGGTCCGGCTTCGCCGGCCCACTCGCGTTGCCCCCTTGAGGGGGTGACGCACCGCAGGTGCGGCGCGGGGGTGGGCCTGTTCAAGCCAGCCAACGCTTCCTGCGCTTATACGACTTCACTTCCTTGAAACTCTTGCGCTCACCACCGCCCATGCCGAGGTAGAACTCTTTGACGTCTTCGTTGTTGCGCAGGTCGGAGGCTGCACCGTCCATCACAATGCGGCCGCTTTCCATGATGTAGCCGTAGTCGGCGTAGCGCAGCGCCATGTTGGTGTTTTGCTCGGCCAACAGGAAGGTCACGCGTTCTTTGCTGTTGAGGTCTTTGACGATCTCAAACACCTCTTCCACAATTTGAGGCGCCAAGCCCATGGACGGCTCGTCGAGCAGCACCACATTCGGGTTGGTCATCAGCGCCCGGCCAATGGCGCACATCTGCTGCTCACCGCCCGAGGTGTAGGCTGCTTGGCTGGTGCGGCGCGTCTTGAGGCGGGGGAAGTAGGTGTAGACCTTCTCCAAATTGGCTGCAATTTCGCCTTTGTCCTTGCGGGTGTAGGAGCCGGTCAACAGGTTTTCTTCGATGGTCAGGTGGGCAAAACAATGCCGACCCTCCATCACCTGCACCACGCCACGGTTGACCAGATCGGCCGGCGACAGGTTTTCGATGCGCTCGCCGCGCAGCTCCACACTGCCCTTGGTCACTTCGCCGCGCTCGCCTTTGAGCAGGTTCGAAATGGCGCGCAGGGTGGTGGTTTTGCCCGCGCCGTTGCCGCCCAGAATAGCGGCGATTTGGCCTTCGGCCACCTGCAGGGACACCCCTTTGAGCACCAAGATCACATGGTTGTAAATGACCTCGATGCCGTTGACGTTGAGAACGATATTCGGATTGCTCATGGTGACTCCTCGTTGACCATCTACAAGCCCCGCACGCGGCGCTTGCAGATGGTTGCTGGATAAGCCAGCAACCACGACCAATAACGCCTCGAATGCGAAGTGCTCTTGGCAAGGGCACCGCGGATCCGGCTTTGCCGGTCCGCAGGTGCCGCCCCCTTGAGGGGGGTGACGCGCCGCAGGCGCGGCGCGGGGGGCTTCTTCCAGCGCGGGGGTGGTTAGCTCTGGCAGTCGCTCGGTGCGCGGCGGGTGAGCTTCTTCTCCGCCGCGTACTTGTCGGCCGCCGCCTTCACCATGGGCTTGATGATCTGCTCATCGGCCTGGTACCAGTCGCTGCTGAACTGCCACTTGGTGCCATCCCAGGTGTGGATGCGGGCCCAAGCGGCGCCCATGTGGTCCTGGCAGCTGGTCGAGATGGGGCGCATCACGCCTTTGAAGCCCAGTGCATCGAGCTTGGCCTGGGTGAGGTTCAGGTTTTCATAACCCCAGCGCGCTTGCTCGCCTGTCATGACTTTGCCTTTGCCAAACTTTTCTTGCGCTTGGCGCACGCCCTCCACCGCAAACATCGCGCTCATCAGGCCACGCATGTAGAGCACATCACCCACTTCTTCTTTGGGGCCGGTGCCTTGGCCTTTGGCGTGCAGTTTGTCCAGAATTTCCTTGACCACCGCAGCGCCTTTTTCCGTGCCATGTTGCATGGTGATGGCGTTGTAGCCCTTGGCGCCCATGCCCACGTCTTTGACATCGGGCTCGGCGCCGGCCCACCACACACCATAGATTTTTTCACGCGGATAGCCGGTGGCTTGGGCTTCCTTGAGCAGGGTGGAGTTCATGACGCCCCAGCCCCAGTTGACCACGTAGTCTGGGCGGTCGCGGCGGATTTGCAGCCAAGTCGACTTTTGCTCCACGCCGGGGTGTGTCACCGGCAGCAGGCTCAGCTTAAAGCCGTGCATGGCGGCGCGCTCTTGCAGAATAGGAATGGCTTCTTTGCCGAACGGGCTGTCGTGGTAGACCAGCGCAATGTGCTTGCCCTTGAGCTTGTCGGCGCCGCCCTCTTTCTTGGCGATGTGCTGAACGATCACGTCGCCGGCCACCCAATAGGTGCCGGCGATCGGGAAGTTCCACTTGAAGACGCCGCCGTCCTGCGATTCGCTGCGGCCATAACCGGCCGTGATCAGCGGGATCTTGTCGATCGGGGCTTTTTCGGTCAGCGCAAAGGTGATGCCAGTCGACAGTGGCTGGAACACGGTGGCGCCACCGTTTTTGCCTTTGAGGCGCTCGTAACACTCCACGCCACGGTCGGTGGCGTAGCCGGTTTCGCACTCTTCAAACGACACCTTCACGCCGTTGATGCCACCACGCGCGTTGGTGAGCTTGAGGTAGTCCACATAGCCGTTGGCAAAAGGCACACCGTTGGGCGCGTAGGGGCCGGTGCGGTACACCAGCGCCGGGAAAAACTGCTCTTTGGCCTGGGCCATGGCGGCCGGTGCCACCAAGGCCGAGGACAGCGTGGCGCACACCACAGCAGCGGAAAGGGCAATGTTGCGGATCTTCATCGTTTGTCTCCTAAAGGAAAAGTCAGACACACACTCACACAAAAAACGATCATTCAAGTCAAGGTCTCGTCCGGCGCGCTGGAGCTGTCCAGGGCTACCGTGGACCCGGCTCAGCCGGTCCACTGGGAGCGTCCCCCTTCCAGGGGGAAGCCGCGCAGCGGCGCAGGGGGTGATCCCACTCAATGCGGGAACGGCCACAGGCGCAGCTTTTGTTTGCCAATGCTCCAGAGCTTCGCCAAACCATGGGGTTCCACAATCAGGAACCACACAATCAGCGCACCAAAAATCATGAACTCGGTGTGCGACACCGTGGCGGTGGAAATCTCTACCCCAAACAAAGCACCCACCGCTGGCAAGAACTGGTTGAGGAAGATGGGCAGCACCACAATAAAGGCCGCACCAAAAAAGCTGCCCATGATGGAGCCCATGCCGCCAATGATCACCATGAACAGCAGCTGGAAGGAGCGGTCGATCGAGAAGGCCGCTGGCTCCCACGAGCCCAGGTGCACAAAGCCCCACAGACCACCGGCCACGCCGATGATGAAGGACGACACCGCAAACGCGCTGAGCTTGGCGTACATCGGGCGGATACCGATCACCGAAGCCGCCACGTCCATGTCGCGGATGGCCATCCATTCACGGCCAATCGCCGAGCGCACCAAGTTCTTGGCCAGCAGGCCAAACACCACCAAGAACCCCAAGCAGAACAGGTACTTTTCCATCGGCGTGTTGATCGCCCAACCCAAGACATTGAGGTTGGACACCGACACCGAGCCCGAGGCGTTGTTGTTGGTGAACCAGCCGATGCGCAGGAAAGCCCAGTCGCAGAAGAACTGCGCCGCCAGTGTGGCCACCGCCAAGTACAGGCCTTTGACCCGCAAGCTCGGGATGCCAAAGAACATGCCGACCAAGGTCGCGAAGAAGCCACCCGACAGCAGCGCCACAATCAGCGGCATGCCTTCAATCCGGATGTAGGTGTTGTAGGCCATGTAAGCGCCCACCGCCATAAAAGCGCCCGAGCCCAGCGAGATCTGGCCGCAGTAACCCACCAAGATGTTCACCCCCAAGGCCGCCAGAGCCAGGATCAAGAAGGGAATCAAGATGGCGCGAAACAGGTACTCGTCGGCCAAAAAAGGCACCACAATCGCCGCGAAGGCGATGATGGCCAAGATGGCCCAGCGGTCTTGAGCGATCGGGAAGATCTGCTGATCGGCGCGGTAAGAGGTCTTGAATTGACCGTTTTCTCTGTAGAACATCTGTGCTCCTCAAACAATCTTTTAGCTACGACACGCGTTGCTTCACTTTGCTGCGCAAAGTGAGTCTCCGCTGAAAGATCATTGATGTGGGTGTTTCACACCCTATCAATGATCTTTTCGCCGAACAGGCCTTGCGGACGGAACAGCAGGAACACCAAGGCCAGCACATACGCGAACCAGATTTCGATACCGCCGCCGACCATCGGGCCCAGGTAGACCTCGGAGAGCTTTTCGCCCACACCGATGATCAGACCGCCGATGATGGCGCCCGGCACCGAGGTGAGGCCGCCCAAAATGATCACCGGCAGGGCGCGCAGCGCAATGGTGGTGAGCGAGAACTGCACCCCCAGCTTGGAGCCCCAGATGATGCCGGCCACCAGCGCGGTGATGCCGGCCACACACCAGACGATCACCCAAATGCGGTTGAGCGGAATGCCGATCGACTGCGCGGCTTGGTGGTCGTCGGCCACCGCACGCAAAGCGCGCCCGGTGCTGGTCTTTTGGAAGAACAGCGAGAGCAGGGCCACCAGCAGGGCGGCGATCACCGCCGCGTACACATCTTCCAAGTTGACCAGCACGCCGCCTTCGAACACGTTCTCGAACAGAAAGATCGGGTCTTTGGGCATGCCCACATCGATCTTGTAGATGTCGCTGCCAAAGATGGTCTGGCCAAAGCCGTCGATGAAGTAGGTGATGCCCAGCGTGGCCATCAGCAGCGTCACCCCTTCTTGGTTCACCAGATGGCGCAGCACCAGCCGCTCAATCACCCAGGCCAGCACAAACATACACGCCGCTGAGATGATGAAGGCGATCACATTGCCGATCAGCTTGTCTTCAATGCCCAGCCAGCCCGGAATCCACTCCGAGAAGCGGGCCATGGCCAGCGCGGCGAACAGCACCATCGCGCCCTGGGCGAAGTTGAACACCCCCGAGGCTTTAAAAATCAGCACAAAGCCCAGCGCCACCAGGGAATACAGCATGCCGGCCATGAGGCCGCCGAGCAGGGTTTCCAGAAAGAAAGCCATGGGGTTTGCTCCTTAGTGCGAGGTGCCCAGATAGGCACTGATCACTTCTTCGTTGTTGCGCACTTCGTCGGGAGTGCCGTCACCGATTTTTTTGCCGTAGTCCAGCACCACCACACGGTCGGAAATGTCCATCACCACGCCCATGTCGTGTTCGATCAGCACGATGGTGGTGCCGAACTCGTCGTTGACATCCAGAATGAAGCGGCTCATGTCCTGCTTTTCTTCCAGGTTCATGCCGGCCATGGGTTCATCGAGCAGCAGCACCTGGGGCTCCATCGCCAAGGCGCGGCCCAAGTCGACGCGCTTTTGCAGGCCGTAGGGCAGCTGGCCCACGGGCGTTTTGCGAAACGCCTGGATTTCCAGAAAGTCGATGATGTGTTCGACAAACTCCCGGTGTTCTTCTTCTTCCTTCTGGGCCGGGCCGATGCGCAGCGCTTGCAAGAACAGATTGCTCTTCATGCGCAGGTTGCGCCCGGTCATGATGTTGTCGATCACGCTCATGCCTTTGAACAGCGCCAGGTTCTGGAAGGTGCGGGCGATGCCCATTTCGGCCACCTGCCGGCTGTTCATGTGCTTGAAGGTCTGCCCACGGAAGGTGATCGAGCCTTCTTGCGGCGAGTACACGCCGTTGATGCAGTTGAGCATCGAACTTTTGCCGGCGCCGTTGGGGCCAATGATGGCGCGGATCTCGTGCTCTTTGACGTTGAACGAGATGTCGGTCAGCGCCTTGACGCCGCCAAAGCGCAGGCTGATGTTTTTCACGTCCAGAACGACGTCACCGATTTTTTTGCTCATGGGGTGGTGTCCTCGCTGGGGTGTCAGGCGGCCGCTTTGACCGGGGCAAAGGTCTTGGCGTCGCTCAGCTTGAGGGTGGCGCTGACGCTGCCGGTGCGACCGTCTTCAAACTTCACCTGGGTTTCAATGAACTGTTGGGCTTTGCCGCCGTAGAGCGCTTCGACCAGCACGCCGTATTTCTCGCCAATAAAGCCGCGGCGGACCTTGTTGGTGCGGGTGAGTTCGCCGTCGTCGGCGTCCAGCTCTTTGTGCAACACCAAGAAGCGGCTGATTTGACTGCCGGCGAGCAGCTCGTCGCGGCTCAAGTCGGCGTTGACCGTTTCCACGCAGTCCTTGATGAGTTCGTAGACCTCGGGCTTTTGTGCCAAGTCGGTGTAGCCAGCGTAGGGCAGGTTGCGCCGTTCGGCCCAGTTGCCCACCGCTTCAAAGTCGATGTTGATCATCACGCACACTTTTTCCCGCCCGTCGCCGAAGGCCACCGCTTCTTTGATGTGCGAGAAAAACTTGAGCTTGTTCTCGACATACTTGGGCGCAAACATGGCCCCGTCGTGGACGCCGCCCTTCAAGCGGCCCACGTCTTTCACGCGGTCGATGATCTTCAAGTGCCCGTCTTTGTCGATGAAGCCGGCGTCGCTGGTGTGGTACCAGCCGTCTTCGGTCAACACCTCGGCGGTGGCCTTGGGGTTCTTGTAGTACTCCTTGAGCAAGCCGGGCGACTTGACCAAGATTTCGCCAGTCTCAGACAGCTTGATCTCCACGCCTTCGCAAGGCACGCCCACGGTGTCGGCGCGGGCTTCGTGGTCGGGCTGCAGGCAAACAAACACCGCGGTCTCGGTGGAGCCGTAGAGCTGTTTGAGGTTGATGCCGATGGAGCGGTAGAAGCTGAACAGATCGGGGCCAATCGCCTCACCGGCGGTGTAGGCCACCCGCACCCGGCTCATGCCGAGGTTGTTGCGCAGCGGCCCGTAGACCAGCAGATTGCCCAGCGCGTATTTCAAGTTGTCGACAACACCCACCGGCTTGCCGTCCATCTTGGCCGGGCCCACCCGGCGCGCCACGTCCATGCAGGCGTGGAACATCTTGCGCTTGAGCGGGCTGGCGTCTTCCATGCGGATCATCACACTGGTCAGCAACCCTTCAAACACCCGGGGCGGCGCGAAGTAATAGGTCGGACCCACTTCCTTGAGGTCGATGGTGACGGTGGCGCCCGATTCCGGGCAGTTCACCACATAACCGGCGGCCAGCCACTGCGCGTAGCTGAAGATGTTTTGCCCAATCCAGGCCGGCGGCAAATAGGCCAACACCTCATCGCTGGGGCTGAGCTTGTCGAACTTGGCGCCCACATCGGCGCGGTCCAGCAGGGTGCGGTGGGTGTGCACCACGCCTTTGGGGTTGCCGGTGGTGCCGCTGGTGAAGAACATGGCCGCCACGTCGTCGGGCTGGGCCTTGTCCACCTCTTGCTGGAAGAAGTCGGGGTGGTTGTGGGCAAAGGCTTCGCCGGCGGCCACCAGTTCTTCCAAGCCCGCCAAGCCGGGCTGGTCGTAGTTGCGCAGGCCGCGCGGGTCGTCGTAATAGATGTGGGCCAGCTGCGGGCACTGCTCGCGGATTTCGAGCATTTTGTCGACCTGCTCTTGGTCTTCCACCAAGGCAAAACGCACTTCGGCGTTGTTGATCGGGAAAACACATTCGGTCGCCACCGCGTCTTGGTACAGCGGCACCGGAATCGCCCCCAGAGACTGGGCCGCCAGCATGGTGGCGTACAGGCTGGGGCGGTTGGCGCCGATCACCACCACATGCTCACCGCGCTTGAGCCCCGCTTGGTGCAATCCACAGGCCATGGCCCGCACCTGCTTGGCCATGGCAGCCCAAGTGGTGGTCTGCCAAATGCCGTATTCCTTTTCGCGCATCGCCGCTGCGTCGGGGCGCTCCTGCGCCCGTTGCAGCAACAGTTTCGGGAAAGTCGTTTGCATGCCTGGTCTCCTGCTGGCGGTTCGGTGCATGGCATAAGCCCACACCGTGTCCGGGAATGCTGCGCATGCTATGCCGATGTTTGACGTTATGTTGTCGGTCGGACGACAATTCAGGGTCAACCCACCCTAGGACTTTCCCGGGGGTGGCACCACAGGCGACCGACCATGAGCACCCGTCCCAATCTGCGCGCCCGCGCCCGCCCCGCCACCGCCGACGAGCTGGAGGGGGTGCCTTGGTTCTCTCAGCTGCAGCCGGCCGAGCGCGAGATGGCGGTGCAGGCGCTGGTGGTCAGCGAGGTGCCCACGGGTCAATACATCTGCCGCATCGGCCGCCAAGTGACCTATTGGTTTGGGCTGATCGACGGGCTGCTGAAGATGAGCAACGACGAATCCCAAGGCCCGGCCATCACCTTCACCGGTGTGGCGCCGGGCGGCTGGTTTGGCGAGGGCACAGTGATCAAGCGCGAGCATTACCGCTACAACATCCAGACCCTGCGCAAAAGCCGGGTGGCCGGCCTGCCGGTGGACACCTTTCATTGGCTGCTCGACCATTCGCTGGGGTTCAACCGCTTTGTCATGAACCAGCTCAACGAGCGGCTGGGGCAGTTCATTGCGGCGCGCGAGATCGACCGCATCAGCAGTCCCGACCTGCGGGTGGCGCGCAACCTGGCGGCCTTGTTTCATCCGCTGTTTTCGCCCAATGTGGACGGCGTGCTGCGCATCACCCAGCAGGAGCTGGCCTATTTGGTGGGCTTGTCGCGCCAGCGGGTCAACGAGGCGCTCACCACCCTGGCCGACAAAGGCTGGATCCGGGTGGAATACGGCGGCCTGCGGGTGCTGGACTTGCAGGCCTTGCGCAGCGCCCAGCTCTGAGCGCTCTGTTCTGAGCTTCTGGGGCGAACTCTGGGATGATCGGGGCATGAACAAGCCCGAGAAGCCCGCCGCTGGCGGCACCCTGCGCCTGGCGGCCAAACCTGCCGCCAAAAAAGCCCTGCTGGCCGACGGCACCCGCCGCCCTTCGGTGCGGCCCAAAGGCCCAGCCCGTGCGCGCCCTCAAAGCGAGGTGCTGGCCGAACGCGAGCAAAGGGCACAGCGCGAGCAGCGCATGGAGCGCCAAGAGCGCGCCGCTCCCAGTGGAGCGCCGGCGCGTCCGAGCACCCGGCCCACCGCGCCCGGCGCCGACCGCTTTGCCCAGGGCGACCGTTTGCCCCGGCGCGACGCCCCCACCGACAGCCGCCGCCCGGCGCCGCCGCGTGGGCCTCGGCCAGCGGCCGCGCCCCGCGCGCCCGGTGAAGGCGTGCGCCTGAACAAACGCATGGCCGAGCTGGGCCTGTGCTCGCGCCGCGAGGCCGACGAATGGATCGCCCGGGGTTGGGTGCGGGTCAACGGCCAGCCGGCCGATATGGGCCAGCCGGTGGCGCCCGACGCCATCATCGAGGTCGCGCCCCAAGCGCGCCACCAGCAGGAACAGCGCGTCACCATCTTGTTGCACAAACCGGTGGGTTATGTGAGCGGCCAGCCCGAAGACGGGCACGAGAGCGCCGCTGTGCTGGTCAAGGCCGCCAACCAGTGGCAGGCCGACCCGCAGCGCACCCAAGGCCCGCGCTGGCACGACAGCCACAGCCGGGGCTTGGCGCCCGCCGGGCGACTCGACATCGACTCCACCGGCCTGCTGGTGCTGACCCAAGACGGCCGAGTGGCCCGCACCTTGATTGGCGAAGACTCGGGCGTGGAAAAGGAATACCTGGTGCGGGTGCACTGGGCGCCCAACGGCCCACAAGGCGCGGGTGTCGTGGCCCAAGACGTGCGCTCGGCGGTGCCCGAGGGTGTGCTTGAGCGCCTGCGCCACGGCCTGAGCCTGGACGACCAGCCCCTTAAACCCGCGCAGGTGGAGTGGCAAAACCCCGAGCAGCTGCGTTTTGTGCTGACCGAAGGCAAAAAACGCCAGATCCGCCGCATGTGCGAGCAGGTGGGCCTGCATGTGGTGGGCCTCAAGCGCATCCGCATGGGCGCGGTGGTGCTGGGCAATCTGCCGGTGGGTCAGTGGCGCTACCTGCGGCCTGGCGAGCGTTTCTGAGTGCTGAGGCGTCAGGGACGCAGCAAGGGGCCACTTGGGCGCTTGATGCTGCGCAAGCCAAACACTGAGCGCATGCGCTGCACATGGGGCAAGTCGGCCAACTCGCGGCGGCGCAGGCGCTCGTAGTCGGCGCCACTGTCCACGTCCACCCGCAGCAGGAAGTCGTAGTCGGCGGCCACCGCATGGCACTCCTGCACAGCGGGCAAGGCCAGCACCGCCCGCTCGAAAGCCTCCATGGCTGTCTCGTTCTGGCGGTCCAGCGTGATTTCGATGTAGACCGTCTGTTGCCCGCCCAGCAGCCGGGTGTTGAGGCGCGCGCTGTAACCCTCGATCAAACCGCTGCTCTCTAGCCTTTGCACCCGGCGCAAGCTGGCCGCAGGCGACAGGCCCACCTCTTGGGCGAGTTGGGCGTTGCTCATGCGGCCGTCGGCTTGCAGCAGGGTGAGCAGTTGGCGGTCGATTTTGTCGATGTCCATGGAAGATTGCTTTTTATGTAAATAATCTGCGAAGAAATCGATTTTCCACGCAATTTTGTAATCAAAAGTAAGGGTTATCGCGGGGCATCTGCGCAAACCTATTTGGTGTCGGTGGTGGGACGATGCGATGTTTCACACCCCCACAGAGAGGAGACTTGTTCCATGTCCACAGCACACACCTCGCGCGGCCGGTCCGCCAAACCCTGGGCGCTGGCCGCCGCCCTGGCATTGGTCAGTGGCAGCGCCGCCGCAGAAGGCATTGACCAAGCCGTCGACGCCTTTTTTGCCTCGGCCTTTGGCTGGTTTGTCAACCTGATCTTTTATTCGGTGCCCATCAACGGCACCAGCTTTCCTTTGATCGCTGGCTGGCTGCTGGTGGCCGCTGTGGTGTTCACCGTCTACTTTGGCTTTCCCCAGTTCAGCCGCTTTAAGCTGGCGATTGACCTGGTGCGTGGCCGCTACACCGACCCGCACAGCAAAGAGCCGGGTGAAACCAGCCACTTCCAAGCGCTGGCCACTGCGCTGTCGGGCACGGTGGGCCTGGGCAATATCGCCGGTGTGGGTGCGGCGCTGGCCATTGGTGGGCCCGGCGCCACGTTTTGGATGATTGTGGTGGGCCTCTTGGGCATGGCGTCCAAGTTCACCGAATGCACGCTGGGCGTCAAGTACCGCACCATTTTGCCCAGTGGGGCGGTGTCGGGAGGCCCCATGTACTACCTGCGCGACGGCTTGGCCGAGCGCGGCATGGCTGGGCTGGGCAAGGTGCTGGCGGTGCTGTTTGCGGTGATGGTGATTTTGGGCGCCTTGGGCGGCGGCAATATGTTCCAAGGCAACCAAGCCAACGCCATGATTGTGCAAACCTTTGGCCTGCCCAGCGGCTACGGCTGGGCCGTGGGCCTGGCGCTGGCGGCCTTTGTGTTTGCCGTCATCATTGGCGGCATGCCGTCCATCGCTTCGGTGACCTCGCGTTTGGTGCCTTGGATGGCTTACCTCTACATCGGCATGGCGCTGATCGTGATTGTGCTCAACATCGGCCAGGTGCCGGCTGCGTTTGCCGCCATCTTCAACGGCGCCTTCAGCGCCGAAGGGGTGGCCGGTGGTTTTATTGGCGCCCTGATCCAGGGTCTGAAACGCGCCACCTTCTCGAACGAGGCCGGCGTGGGTTCCGCCGCCATTGCGCACAGCACGGTCAAGACCAAAGAGCCGGTGACCGAAGGCCTGGTCTCGCTGTTGGAGCCTTTTATCGACACGGTGGTGATCTGCACCATGACCGCGCTGGTGATCACCATCGCCGGTCTGAACGCCGGACCCTTCCCTAACCCGGGCGGTCTGTCGGGCGTGAACCTGACCGCCGCGTCCTTCCAAGCCACCTTCGACTGGTTTCGTTACCCGCTGGCGCTGGCTGTGGTGATGTTTGCCATCTCCACCATGATCAGCTGGGCCTATTACGGCCTCAAGGGCTGGACCTATTTGTTCGGCGAAGGCAAAACCACCGAGCTGGTCTACAAGCTCATGTTCTGCTGCTTTGTGGTGGTGGGCGCGTCGATCAGCTTTGGTGCGGTGATCGATTTCTCGGACGCAGCGATTTTTGCCATGTCGATCTTCAACATCATCGGCCTGTACCTCTTGGCCCCGGTGGTGAAGGCCGAATACCAGAAATTCATGGCCAAGGTGGAGTCGGGCGAGTTCAAGCGCTACCGCTGAAGCCCCGAACGGCTGGGTTCGGCTCTGCAAAGCCCCACCGGTGTGCCGGTGGGGCTTTTTTGTGGGCTCTTGAAATGGGGCGCAGAGCCACCACCTGCGCTGCTGTGCCGCGCAAAAGCGGTTTTGTTTCCTCCCTTTTTTATCTCAGCGCAACATGAGCAAACACACCCACGCTTTCCAGGCCGAAGTGGCCCAACTGCTGCATCTGGTCACCCACTCGCTGTATTCCAACCCCGATATTTTTGTGCGCGAACTGGTGTCCAACGCGTCCGACGCTTGCGACAAACTGCGCTTTGAAGCCCTGAACAACGCCGGCCTGTACGAAGACGCGCCCAACCTGGAAGTGCGGGTGGCCTTCGACAAAGACGCCAAGACCATCACCATCACCGACAACGGCATTGGCCTGTCCGAGCAAGAAGCCATCGACAACCTCGGCACTATCGCCAAGAGCGGCACCCGCTCGTTTATGGAGCAGCTCAGTGGCGACCAGAAAAAAGACGCGCAGCTGATTGGCCAGTTCGGCGTGGGCTTTTATTCGGGCTTTATCGTGGCCGAGAAGATCACGGTGGAGTCCCGCCGCGCTGGCCTGCCGGCCGAACAGGGTGTGCGCTGGGTCAGCGGCGGCACCGGCGACTTTGAGGTCGAAACCATCACCCGCGCCCAGCGCGGCACCAGCATCACCCTGCACCTGCGCGAGGACAAAAGTGAGTACCTCAACCGCTGGAAGCTCAAACAAATCATTGGCCGCTACTCCGACCACATCAGCCTGCCCATCCTGATGCAAAAGGAAGAGTGGGACGCCGACAAGAGCGAATACAAACTGCTCGACGAATGGGAAGCCGTCAACTCGGCCAGCGCGCTGTGGAGCCGCGCCAAAAAAGACATCACGCCCGAGCAGTACACCGAGTTTTACAAGAACCTGAGCTTTGATACCGAAGCCCCGCTGTCCTGGAGCCACAACCGGGTCGAGGGCAGCACCGAATACACCCAGCTGCTGTATCTGCCCGCCAAGGCCCCGGCCGATCTGTGGAACCGCGAGCGCAAGGCCGGCATCAAGCTCTACGTCAAGCGTGTCTTCATCATGGACGAGGCCGAGAGCCTGATGCCGGCCTACATGCGCTTTGTGAAAGGCGTGATCGACTCGGCCGACCTGCCGCTCAACGTCAGCCGCGAGCTGCTGCAAGAAAGCCGCGATGTGAAGGCCATTCGCGATGGCAATACCCGCCGTGTGTTGTCCATGCTCGAAGACCTGGCCAAGAAGAACGCTTTGCCAGCCACCGAGAGCGCCGACGGCGTGACCGATGTGGTGAGCGAAGAAGACAAAGCCATGGTGGGCAAGTACGACGCCTTCTACGCCGAGTTCGGCGCCGTGCTCAAAGAAGGCCTGGGCGAAGACTTCGCCAACCGCGAGCGCATCGCCAAGCTGTTGCGCTTTGCCAGCACCAGCAGCGACGCGGTCAAGGTCGGCCTGGCCGACTACAAGGCGCGCATGAAAGAAGGCCAAGACGCCATCTACTACATCACCGCCGACACCTTGGCGGCGGCCAAGAACAGCCCGCAGCTCGAAGTGTTCAAGAAAAAAGGCATCGAGGTGCTGCTCATGACCGACCGGGTCGACGAGTGGGCGCTGTCCTTTTTGCACGAGTTCGACGGCACGCCGCTGCAAAGCGTGGCCAAGGGCGCGGTTGACCTCGGCAAGCTGCAAGACGAAGACGAAAAGAAAGCCGCTGAACAAGCGGCGGAAACTTTCAAGCCGGTGCTGGAGAAGCTCAAAGACAGCCTCAAAGACAAGGCCAAAGACGTGCGTGTCACCACCCGCTTGGTCGATTCACCCGCGTGTTTGGTGGTCGAAGACGGCGAGTACTCCACCCAGCTGGCCCGCTTGCTCAAACAGGCCGGTCAACAAGCGCCCGACATCAAACCGATTCTGGAAGTCAACGCCGAGCACGCGCTGGTGAAAAAGCTCGACGGCTCTGCCCATTTTGACGACCTGGCCCACATCTTGTTTGACCAAGCCCTGCTGGCCGAGGGTGGCTTGCCCGAAGACCCTGCGGCCTATGTGAAGCGGGTCAACGCGCTGCTGGTGTGAGTGTGAGGCTGGTCGCTGGCGTCAGCGGCCAGCCTATGCGGTAAGGGGGAATATCCCCCGCGAGCCTATCCCTCGATAGAATGCATTGGTACAAATTTATCCAATGCGGAGGTGATGATGGACTTACAAGCTTTGTGGGACACCGTGCAACGGTCGCTGGGTGCGCACACCCCGCAGTTGCTTGGGGCGCTGGCGATTTTGGTGGGTGGCTGGCTGCTCGCGGTGCTGGCGCGTGCCGCGCTGATGCGGGGGCTCGGCGTTCTGCGCGTCAACCAGCGTTTTGACAAGACCTTTGGTCTGTCGATTGATCTGGAATACGGTGTGGGTTTGGCCGTGTTCTGGACGGTGCTGCTGCTGGTGGCCATGGCGGTGTTCAACGCCCTCAATCTGGTCATGGTCTCTGGGCCACTGTCGGCCATGGTGCAACAGGTGCTGGAATACGCGCCGCGTCTCATTGGCGGGCTGGTGCTGGCGCTGGTGGCTTGGTTGTTGGCCACCGTGGTGCGCAGCGTCACCCAAAAACTGCTCGACAAAACCTCACTCGACGAGAAGCTCTCCTCGCAGGCGCGCATGGCGCCCATGAGCGAGCACCTGTCGGGCGCGCTGTTTTGGATCGTGATCCTGCTGTTCTTGCCCGCCATTCTGGGGGCGTTGGGCATGACGGGCTTGCTGGAGCCACTCAATGCCATGGTGTCCAAAGTGCTCGAATACCTGCCCAATGTGGTGGCCGCGCTGGTGGTCGGTGGGGTGGGCTGGATTGTGGCCACGGTGTTGCGCCACTTGGTGAGCAACCTCAGCCGCACCGCCGGTGTCGACAAACTGGGTGGTGCTGAGGAGGGCCGCGTGCGCCTGTCGTCGGTGCTGGGCACTCTGGTGTTTGTGCTGGTGTTTGTGCCTTCGCTGATCGCCGCGCTGGACGCCTTGAAGGTCGAGGCCATTTCGCGCCCCGCCACCCACATGCTCGATAGCCTGATGCAAGGTGTGCCACATGTGGTGGCCGCCGGTTTGATTCTGGTGCTGACTTGGCTGGTGGCGGGCTTTGCCAGCAAGCTGCTGGCCACGGTCTTGGCCAGTGTGGGTTTTGATCGTCTGCCGCAGTACATCGGCCTTGGTCACGCGTTTGAGAAAACCCCAGCGTCCACCGTGGTGGGCTGGATGGCGCTGTTTTTTGCGATGCTGTTGGCCACGGTCGAGGCCGCTGGCCAGCTCGGTTTTGTCCAGGTCAGCGAACTGGTGGCCAGCTTCATCGCCTTTGGTGCCCACATCCTGCTGGGTTCGGTGATTTTGATGGTCGGCTTCTGGCTGGCCAACCTGGCATACACCGCCATCGACCGCGCCGCTGGCCCGAGCAGCACTGGTCTGGCCAAGGTGGCCCGTGTGGCGATTTTGGGTGTGGTGATCGCCATGGGCCTGCGCGCCATGGGCATTGCCGACGACATCGTGAACCTGGCGTTTGGCCTGACCTTTGGCGCAGTGGCCGTGGCCATTGCCTTGTCTTTTGGCTTGGGCGGGCGCGAGGCCGCTGGCAAGCTGATGGAGCACTGGCTCTCGCGCTTCAGGCAAGACAAGTGATCAACAAGAGGCCCTGTTCAGGGCCTCTTGTTATTTCAGCGCTGGCTTTAGCGTTGGCACAGCTTGAGGTTGTGCCAAGTGGCCTTGGCCACCGGCAAGAACATTTCAAAATCCGCCGGTGGCAACTGGGCTTTGAGCGTGCTGCGGTTGCGGGTGGCGACGCTTGCCACTGGCACCAGCGTGGCGCGGCACGCCGCTTTGTCGCCCAAGTGGTATTGGGTGATGGCCAAGTCGTTGCGCACCCGCCCCGCGTCGACCCAAAACAAAAACGTCTCGCATTGGCGCAGCAGCTGTTGCAGCACCGGCGCTGCTTGGCGGTAGCGCTTGGTCTTGTAGTGGCCTTGGAACGCCGCGCGTTGGGTCCGCACCCGCTCAGGCGTGCAGGCCTCGGGTAGGCGCAGGTATTCAAAGTCAAAACCGGCCCGGCTGCCACAGAAAAAGCGGCAAGCCTCCAGGGTGGGGCTGCTCACCGTCACGCCGTTGGGCTTGGTTTCAAAGACCAGTTTGCAATCGGGCTCTCCAGCCATGGTGGGCAAGGTGGCGCGGCCGCCTTGGATGGTGCCTTCTAGGCCGCAGCTGTGGCCGTTGGCGCCTTGTACCGACAGTTCAAATGGTGCGCTGCCGTTCGCCGCTGGCTGCACATCGAGTTCGCCAAATCCGCCCTGGGTGACATAACGACCGGCAGCGGGAGTGTCCACGGTGGCGGCTGGCGCGGGCCCTGCCGCCCATGCCGCAGCGCTGGCGCACAGCCCCACAGCCATCAAGGTCCGAGCGGTGTGGGCAAAGTGACGGGCGCGACCCATGGGGGCCAGTCTGCGGGGTAAAAAGGTGGTCGGGGTCATGGAGATGGGGCATGTGTGACAGAAGCCAGCGATGCTAGGCCTGCCCACACTCGCCCACAAGCGCGTTGCCTACCGCGCCAGCGCGTCCGGGGCCTTTGTCACACCACCAGCGGCTCTTTGTCCATTTCTTCCAACTGGTCCACCAGCATGTCCACTTGGCCTTGCCAGTAATCGCGGCTGCCAAACCACGGAAAGTTGATGGCAAAGCTCGGGTCGTCTTGGCGGCGTGCGATCCACGCGCTGTAGTGGATCAGGCGCAGCGTGCGCAGCGGCTCGATCAGCGCGAGTTCGCGCCGGTCAAAGTCGCGCAGCTGTTCGTAGCCGTCGAGCAGGGCGCTGAGCTGCAGGGTTTGTTGCCGGCGCTCGCCGCTGAGCAGCATCCACAGGTCTTGCACCGCTGGGCCGCTGCGGCAGTCGTCCAAGTCCACAAAGTGCGGGCCGGCGCCGTCTTGGCCCTCGGGCGTCCACAAGATGTTGCCGGGGTGGCAGTCGCCGTGCAGGCGCAGCAGCCGGGTGCCGTTGCTGGCTTCGGTGGCGCCGGCAGCGCAGGCCTGCAGGGCGGGGTGTTGCGCCACACGCTGCAGCGCTTCGTCGCACAAGCGCGCCCATTCGCGCTCCACCTCGGGCGCTACTGCGCCGTGTTGCAGCAGCCAGTCGCGCGGTTCGTGGCCAAAGGTCTGCACATCGAGCGCGGGGCGGTGCACAAAAGTTTGGGCCGCGCCCACGTTGTGCAGCCGCGCCAGCAGGCGGCCAATCCACTCCAGCACGTCCAGGTCGTCCAGCTCGGGGCGGCGCCCGCCGCGCCGTGGGCACACCGCCCAGGCAAAGCCGCCAAAGTGGTGCAGGGTGCGGCCGTCCAGCCGCAGCGGCGCCACCATGGGCACCTCGGCCTCGGCCAGGGCTTGGGCAAAGTGGTGCTCTTCTTCAATTTGTGTGTCGCTCCAGCGCTGGGGCCGGTAAAACTTGGCCACCACCTGGCTCACATCGCAGCCGTCCAGCGGGCGTTCCAGGTGCGCTTGGTAGACGCGGTTTTCAAAGCTGTTGAGCGCTTGCAGCCGGCCGTCGCCCCACAGGCCCACGCTGGACAAGGCGTCTTGCACCACATCGGGGGTGAGGGCGGCGTAGGGGTGGGTGCTTGGGGTGGCGTCGGGACTGTGCATGCCCCGATTGTCGTGCCCTGCGCGAGTGGCCTGCAGCTTGACACGGCCCGTATCATCCCCCGATGGCCAAGCAACGCACCCCACACGCCACCCCACGCCCCACACCGACCCTGCAAGACCAGTTGCCCGAGCTGCGGCCGGGCCAGTCGATTGAGCTGCTCAAAGAGCTGCACATCCTCACCCGCGAGGGCAAGCTCAACCAAGACACGCGGCGCAAGCTCAAGCAGGTCTACCACCTCGTGCAGTTCATCGAGCCGCTGTTGCAAGAAGCGCTGGACGTACGCGGCGACGTGGCGCTGGCCGACCACGGCGCGGGCAAAAGTTACCTTGGCTTCATCCTCTACGACCTGTTTTTTCAGCAGCGCCCGCAAGGCTGGGTGTATGGGGTGGAGGCGCGCACCGAACTGGTGACCAAGTCCACCGAGCTGGCGCAGCGCCTGGGCTTTGCGCGCATGGGCTTTTTGGCCTGCACCGTGGCCGAGTCGCTCACGCACCCCGCGCTGCCCGAGACCATCGACATGGTCACCGCCTTGCACGCCTGCGACACCGCCACCGACGACGCGATTGCCTTTGGTCTGGCGCGCCAAGCCCGCTGCATGGTGCTGGTGCCGTGCTGCCAGGCCGAGGTGGCCAGCGTCATGCGCCAGCACAAAGCCTTGCAGCTCAAGCGCTCACCGTTGGCCGAGTTGTGGCGCCACCCGCTGCACACCCGTGAATTCGGCAGCCAAATCACCAATGTGCTGCGCTGCCTGCAATTGGAAGCGCACGGCTACCAAGTCACGGTGACCGAACTGGTGGGCTGGGAGCACTCGATGAAAAACGAGCTGATCCTGGCCAAGCGCCTGGGCCCGGGCCACACGGGCAAAGCCGCACAAGCGCGCGAGCGGCTACAAGCCATTTTGGACGAGCTGGGCCTGCAGGAACTCCACACGCGCTTTGCCGTCTGACTTGAAGATACACCACCAGAAGGGACACACACATGGCGCAAAACTGGGGATTTCTGTTGCAGTCGGTGGCTTGGCCGCTGGTCTTGCTGCTGGCCTGGTGGGTGGGGGAGTGGTTGCAGGAGCGCTGGCGTGTGCCGCGTGTCAGCAGCTATGTGGCGGTGGGCCTGATCGCGGGTGTGGGCAATTTGCCGGGGCTCACACCCGATGTGCCGGGACTGCCGTTTTTGGCCAATGTGGCGCTGTCGCTGGTGCTGTTTGAGCTAGGCTACCGCATTCACCTGCGCTGGTTTCGCCACAACCCCTGGGTGTTGGTGTTGGGCTTGGTGGAGTCGGTGCTGACCTTTGCGGCGGTGTACTGGGTCAGTGCCTGGCTCGATCTCTCGACAGAGAACCGGCTGGTGGTGGCCGCGCTGTCGGTGTCGGCATCGCCCGCGGGCATTGTGCGGGTGGCCAACGAAATGCGCAGCGCCGGCCAGGTGACCGAACGGGTGCTGCACCTGTGTGCCATCAATTGTTTGATGGCGGTGTTTGCGCTCAAGTTGGTGGTGGGCTATTGGACGCTGTCCACCTCGGGCAGTTTGGTGCAGGCGGCCGTTGACAGCGTGCATGTGCTCATCACCTCGGTGGCGGTGGGGGCCGCTTTTGGGGTGCTGTTGCCAGCGGTGCTGCGCTCGCGCTTCACCACCGAGAGCGGCTTGGCGGTGGCTTTTGGGCTGGCGGTAGTGTTGTTGGCCGCGCTGTCACACAGCCTCATGTTGTCGCCACTGTTGGCCGCGCTCAGCTGTGGTGTGGTGGCGCGCGAGCGCCGGGTGTATTTGGCCAATGCCCAACGCAACTTTGGCACGGCGGGCGATGCGCTCACGCTGTTTTTGTTTGTCTACATCGCCTCGCTCATGAGCTGGCCTGCGGTATTGGGCACGCTGTCGGTAGGTCTGCTGCTGATTGCTGTGCGCACCGCCGTCAAGGTGGGCGTGAGCGTGGCGCTGGCCCGTGTCTCGGGCATCACCACCCGCAAAGGGGTGCTCACCGGTTTGGCGCTCACGCCCATGTCGGCTTACGCCATTTTGTTGTTGGAGCAAAGCCGCGAGCAGGGCTTCACGCCCGCGCCCGAGGTGATGGCGGCCATGGCCGGCATGATGCTGCTGCAAGAGCTGTTAGGGCCTTTGGTGACCCAGCGCACGCTCATGGCGGCCCGCGAAACCTCTTGACGGAGACCCCATATGCCATTGGAAACCTTCAAGGCCTCAGACGCGCTCACCCTGGGGGTGGAGCTGGAGCTGCAACTGGTCAACGGCTACGACCACGATCTGTCGAGCAGCGCCGACGACCTGCTGGAGCTGCTGTCGCGCCAACCGTTTCCGGGTGTGGTCACACCCGAGATGACGCAGAGCATGATCGAAATCGCCACCAGCGTGCACACCCAACACACGCCGCTGCTGGCCCAGCTGCGCGAGATTCGCGACACCTTGGTGCGCGCTTGTGACCGGCTCAACATCGAAATCGCCGGCGGCGGCACCCACCCCTTTCAGCGCTGGTTTGAGCAGCGCATTTTTGCCAAACCCCGGTTTGAGCAACTCTCGGGCCTGTACGGCTATCTGGCCAAACAGTTCACCGTGTTTGGCCAGCACGTGCATATGGGCTGTAACTCACCCGACGAGGCGCTGTTTCTGCTGCATTCGCTCAACCGCTATGTGCCGCACTTTATTGCGCTCTCGGCCTCGTCGCCGTTTTCGCAAGGCGTGGACACCCTGTTCGACTCGGCGCGGCTGAACTCGGTGTTCGCCTTCCCTCTGTCTGGCCGCGCGCCCTTTGTGCTGAGCTGGGACGAATTTGCCAACGGCTACTTCACCAAAATGGAGAGCACCGGCGTGGTGAAGTCGATGAAAGACTTTTACTGGGACATTCGCCCCAAGCCTGAATACGGCACCATCGAGCTGCGCGTGTGCGACACCCCGCTCACGGTGGAGCGCGCCGCCGCACTGGCCTGCTACCTGCAGGCCCTGTGCCGCCACCTGCTGGAGCGCAACGAGCCCCCACCGGCCGAAGACGACTACCTCGTCTACACCTACAACCGCTTTCAGGCCTGCCGCTTTGGCCTGGACGGCATGATGGTCAACCCAAAAACCCGCGAACAAATCAGCATCCGCGAAGACGTGCTGGCCACCCTGCGCCGAATCACCCCCCACGCCGAGGCGCTGCAGTCCACCGCCGCGCTCGACGAGATAGAACGCACCGCCGCACGCGACGGCAACCACGCCTGTTATCTGCGCAAACGCCACGCCGAGACCGGCAGCGTGCAGTCGGTGGTGCGGGCGGCGGTGGAGGCGTTTCGGCAGCAGCGCTGAGTTGCAAAACGTCGGTGTTTTTTGACACATACCGACGTTATGGCACCACTGGGCCAGCGGTTGCGGCCGTTGGGTGGAGGCGGGTTCAGTGCTTCAGATCGCGATAGAAATTTTCGTGCGGCCCCAGGGTTTCTAGGTAGATCAGTCGCACGGTGTCTTCGCGGGTGTAGCCCAGCAGGTACAGCTGGCCTTGGCTGCGAAACTTGTAGACCCACAGCTGCGCCAAGTCACCCTTTTTGCGCTCGCCTGCGTCGGGGTTTTTAGCCACCGCTGCCACGGCGGCATCGGTGTCGGCAATCAGCTTGGCTTGGGTCAGTTTTTTGTACACACGGGCAAAGCGCCGTGTCTGCTGCACCTCCCAGCTCATGCAGATTTGCGAGCGGCAGGTTTGCGTTGCGAGCTGCGCGGCACAAAAGGCGTGCTGTCCTCCCGCGGCTCAGCCTGGCTCATCAGGCTTTCTGCAATAAAAGAGGCGGGCAAATCTGGGTTGTCGAGCGCGGCACGGCCCACCTTGGCCCAGAACTCCACTTGCCCCTGAACGGTGCGAAATTCGGCCTTGGCAGCCACTCGGGCAGCGCCGACCAAGGACTCATCAATGCGCATAGAAACGGTGGACATGGTGTGCCTTTCGGGATTTACCACAATTGTAGCTTTGACTGGCGGGCGCTACAACACAAAGCCGATCTGTTGATCGCCACCGCCATGGCCGTGCGTTACCACTGTGAACCGGTGTAGCCTTGCCCGTTCGGACGTTGCAAAAAACAAAGGAGGCACCCCATGTTTTCACACATCATGGTCGGCGTGAGCGACTTCAACCGAGCCATGGCGTTTTACACGCCCATGCTGCAAGCGCTGGGCGTGCAGTTTCGGTTCTTGGAAGAAGACCGCCCGTGGGCGGGCTGGCAATCCTCGCCCGCCCCCCGGCCGTTGTTCCTGATTGGCCGCCCACACAACCAAGCGCCAAACCACCCGGGCAATGGCCAGATGGTGGCGTTCTTGGCGCGGTCACGCGCCGAGGTGGATCGGGTTCACGCCTTGGCGCTGACCCACGGCGGCACCTGTGAAGGCCCGCCCGGATTGCGGCCCGAGTACCACGCGCATGACTACAGCGCGTATTTCCGCGACCCGGATGGGAACAAGCTGTGTGTGGCTTTTTGGAATGCGTTCTTGCACTAGAGATATCCATGTAAAACAAGGATGATGATCCGTATAATGCATGAATGATAAACCGCCACCTCGCCCCATCTGTTGGGGCCGCGCTGTCAGATTACCCAGCTGTGGCGCTGCTGGGTGCGCGCCAGGTCGGCAAGACCACGCTGGCCCGGCAGATTGGGGAGACGCGCCAAGCGGTCTATCTGGACATTGAGCGCCCCAGTGACCGTCAAAAACTCACCGACGCAGAGGCCTACCTGTCGCTGCACAGTCAGCGCTTGGTGATTCTGGACGAGGTGCAGCACATGCCCGAGCTGTTTCCCGTGCTGCGCAGCCTGATCGACGAAGGCCGCCGAAACGGGCAGGGCACGGGCCGCTTCCTGTTGCTGGGCTCGGCCACCGGAGAGTTGCTGCGCCAGTCGGGCGAAAGCCTGGCCGGGCGTGTGGCGTATCTGGAATTGCCGCCGTTGCAGATGCCCGAATTGCCCGAAGATCAGCAAAACACCCTGTGGTTGCGCGGTGGCTTCCCTAACAGCCTGCTGGCCAGCAGCAACGCGAAAAGCCTGGACTGGCGGCAAAACCTCATCAGCACCTACCTGGAGCGCGAACTGCCCAGCTACGGCTCGCGCCTGCCCGCGCAAACCCTGCGCCGCCTGTGGACCATGCTGGCCCACCTGCAAGGCGGCTTGCTCGATGTGTCGCAACTCGCCAAAGGCCTGATGATCGACGCCAAAACCGTGCACCGCTACCTAGACATGCTGGGCGACCTGATGCTGCTGCGCAAACTCCCGCCCTGGCACAGCAACCTGGGCAAGCGCCTGGTTAAGTCTCCCAAACTCTATGTGCGAGACAGCGGCTTGTTGCACGCGTTGCTGGGCCTGAGCACGCACGACACCCTACTGGCCCACCCGGTGGTGGGCAACAGTTGGGAAGGCTTTGTGATTGAAACCCTGCTCAATGCCACACCGCGTGACGCGCAGATGGGTTTCTACCGCAGCAGCAACGGTGCCGAAATCGATCTGGTGATCGAAGCACCCGGCCAGGGTCTGATCGCCATTGAAGTGAAGAAAAGCCCCAACGCTAAGCCACGGCGCGGCTTTTACAGCGCCTGCGAAGACCTGCAACCTGTCCACAAATTTCTGGTGCACAGCGGCGCTGATGACGAGTCTTACCCGGTGGGCGATGGGGTCATGGCGGTGAGCTTGCGAGGCCTGACGCAAAGCCCCATCCTGCAGCAAAGCGCACCCACATGACCATCAACTTGCCGCTGCTTCTGACACTGGCCAGCACGGTGCTGGCGGACGGTCGAGAGAGAGCGGGTTTGCATGCGTGAATACGAGATCGACCAACCGCACTCACTTCGCAAACCGCTTCCGCGTCAACGCCAACGCCACCCAAAATGCCCCCACCGCATACCCCGCCAGCACCGCTATGTGCAGCAGCGGCTGCGTGGGCCAAGCGTCCATGAACAGCGGGCGCACCAGCGCCACCGCGTTGGCCAGGGGCAGGGCTTGGGCGATGGCGCGCACCACCTCGGGCAGTTGCTCCAGCGGAAAGAACACGCCGCTCAAAAACATCATCGGCGTCAAGAACAGCGTGAAGTAATAGGTGAAGAAGTCGTAGCCTTTGGCCAGCGCGTTGAAGATCAGCGCGATGCAGCTGAAGGTGATGCCAGTGAGCAGCAACACCGGCAACACCAGCAAGAGCTTGGGGCTGTGGCTGATGCCGAGCGCCAGCATGACGCACAAAATGGCCGTGACGGTGAAGAGCGATTTGAACGCGGCCCACAACATTTCTGCCATGACCACGTCGTCGAGCGTGACCGGCGCGTTCATGATGCCGTCCCAGGTTTTTTGCACATGCATGCGCGAAAACGCCGAGTACAGCGCCTCAAAGGTGGCGGCGTTCATGGCGCTCATGCAGATGCTGCCGCTGGCCAAAAACAAGATGTAAGGCACCGCGGCGCTGCCGCCGTCGGGCGTGGCCATGGTGACGCTGCCCACCAGCGCGCCCATGCCGTAGCCAAAGGCCACCAGCCAGATCAGCGGCTCGGCGATGTTGCCCACCAGGCTGGGGATGGCGAGTTTTTTCCAGACCAGCCAGTTGCGCAAAAACACCGGCCACCAGCGCAGCGACAAGCGCGGCGCAGACCAAAAAGAAGCAGAAGCGTTGTGCATAGGTGCGTCCGGAGAAAGAGGTATTCAGGCAAGGGTGCCGTGGGTCCGGCTCCGCCGGCCCACAGGCACCGCCCCCTTGAGGGGTGACGGCGCGCCGCGCCGGCGCGGGGGTGGTCAACCGTCATCTCGGATTTGTCGGCCGGTGAGTTTCAAAAACAGGTCTTCCAAATTGGCCGGGCGGTGCAGGGTGCGCAGCGGGCGTTCGCCCAGGGCGGCCAGCAGCGGGCGGGCGTCGCGGGTGTAGAAAAACACCGTCTCGCCGCTCACTTCTACCCGGCTGGCCAGGGCGCGCAGCGCGGCGTGTTCGGCGTCTTGCGCCAGCGCCAGGGCGCCGTGGCCATAGACCTCCACCACGTCGGGTTCCAGGTGCTCGGCGATCAGCTCGCGCGGCTTGCCTTCGGCGATTTTGCGGCCGTGGTCGATCACCAGCAGGCGCGAGCACAGGCGCTCGGCTTCGTCCATGAAGTGGGTGGTGAGCAAAATGCTTTTGCCTTGTTGCAGCAGGCGCTGCAGGCGTTCCCACATCAGGTGCCGCGCTTGGGGGTCTAGGCCGGTGGTGGGTTCGTCGAGCAGCAACAAATCGGGGTTGGCCACCAAGGATCGCGCCAAGCTCAAGCGGCGTTTCATGCCGCCTGAGAGTTCACCCGGCTTGGCCTGCGCTTTGTGGCTGAGCGCAGCAAATTCCAGCAGCTCGGGAATGCGGGCGCGGATGTCGGCGTCTTTCAGGCCAAAGTAGCGGCCATAGACCAGCAGGTTTTCGGCGCAGCTGAAGTCGGGGTCGAGCGTGTCGAATTGGCTGACCACACCCAAGCGCGCTTTGATGGCCAGCGCGTCGCGCGGCATCTGCAGGCCAAAGGCGTTGACCTGGCCGTCGTCGGGCACGGTCAGGCCCAGGCACATGCGGATGGTGGTGGTTTTGCCCGCGCCGTTGGGGCCGATCACGCCCAGGCATTCGCCCGGCGCGATGGCGAACGACAGGTCTTGCACGGCGGTGTGCTCACCAAAACGTTTGGTGAGTTGGTGGCATTCAAAAATGGCGTTTGGCATGCCCGCATTGTGCCGCTGACCGGCCGGACAGCAGGCGCCACCTACAATGCCAGCGCCCGAACCGACCGCACCGACCATGAACGACGCCCTGTTTGTAGCCCTTCAACACGTCTTGCCCAAACAAGCGATGACCCGGCTTGCCGGTGCGCTGGCCGGCGCGCGGCTGGGTGGTGTCACGCAGGCGGTGATTCGCCGTTTTATTCGCCAGTACCAAGTGAACATGGCCGAGGCAGAGCAGGGCGATCCGGCGGCCTTTGCCACCTTCAACGAGTTTTTCACCCGCGCGCTCAAGCCCGGCGCTCGCCCGCTGGCCGACGCGCCTTGGGTGTGCCCGGTGGACGGCGCCATCAGCCAGCTGGGCGCGATTGAGCGCGACCAAATTTTTCAGGCCAAGGGCCATCACTACAGCACGCAGGCGCTGGTGGGGGGCGACGCCGCGTTGGCCGCGCAGTTCCAAGACGGCCATTTCGCCACCATTTACCTGAGCCCTCGCGATTACCACCGCATTCACATGCCGTGTGCGGGCACGCTGCGGCGCATGGTGCATGTGCCGGGGGCGCTGTATTCGGTCAACCCCGCCACGGCGCGTGGGGTGCCGGGTCTGTTTGCCCGCAACGAGCGGGTGGTGTGTGTGTTCGACACCGCGCATGGCCCGTTGGTGTTGGTGCTGGTGGGGGCCACCATTGTGGGCAGCATGGCCACCGTCTGGCACGGCGTGGTGAACCCGCCGCGCCCGGGGCAGTTGCGCGATTGGCGTTACGACGGCGATGCGGTGTCGCTGGCGCAGGGCGCTGAGATGGGGCGCTTTTTGCTGGGCTCCACCGTGGTGATGTTGTGGCCCAAGGACACCTTGCGGTTTGTGCCCGATTGGCAGGCAGAGCGGCCGGTGCGGCTGGGTGAGGCGATGGGTTTGTTGGCTTCTGTCTGAGCCTGTTGTTTGTTGGTGGGGTTTGGGGTGGGTGCCCTGGCCCTTAACTTCGCTGCGCTCAGATGCGGGCCAGAACACCCACCCCAAGCCCCACAGGCGGGCGTTGCGGCTCGCCTTTGGCTTTGCCGCAACTGGAGCAGACCAGTCTCGATTGAGCCGCTTCGACCACCCAAAGCCCTGGGCGATGGGGTGGGCTTTCAGACCGCATCTGAGCGCAGCGAAGTTAAGGTCAGAAAGCCTGCCCCGTCGACAAGGGCGCCCCAGGCCAACGAAACCTCAAGAGGCTCAGCGAACCGCCTCCCGCATCGTCACAAACTCCTCCGCCGCCGTTGGGTGAATGCCAATCGTCAAGTCAAACACCGCCTTGGTCGCACCGGCTTTGAGCGCCACCGCAAAGCCCTGCACAACCTCGCCCGCATCGGGCCCCACCATGTGCACACCCAAGACCCGGTCGGTGTCGGCGTCCACCACCAGCTTCATCAGCGTGCGCTCAGTGCTGCCCGACAAGGTGTGCTTAAGCGCCTTGAACTCGCTGCGGAAAATTGCCACCCGGTGGCCGCGCGCCTTGGCCTGCTCTTCGCCCAAACCCACCGTGCCAATGTTGGGGTGTGTGAACACGGCGGTGGGGATCAGGTCGTAGCTCATCTGCCGCGCCGCCTTGCCGGCCGGCGGGCCAAACACATCGTCCACCAA
This sequence comes from uncultured Hydrogenophaga sp., assembly GCA_964650505.1. GTDB lineage: Bacteria > Pseudomonadota > Gammaproteobacteria > Burkholderiales > Burkholderiaceae_C > Hydrogenophaga. Next base: position 71,784 of record CAZYUD010000008.1, on the reverse strand, counting down.
CACCATGGCCTCGCCCAGCGCCACCGGTGTCAGCTGCACCCGGTTGGTCACATCGCCCAAGGCGTACACCGAAGGCACATTGGTTTGGTAGCGCTCGTTGACCAGCACCTCACCCTGCGCGCCCTGGGCCACGCCCAGCGCTTCCAGGCCCAAGCCGTGCACCAAGGGTTTGCGGCCGGTGGCGTAGAGCACCGCGTCCACCTCCAGCGAGTCGCCGTGGGCCAAACGCACTTGCAGGCCGCTGGCGCTGCGGTGGATCTCCACCACATCGCTGTTCAGACGCAGGTCCACGCCATGTTTGCCCATTTCGGCGGCCACAAAGTGGCGAATCTCGTCGTCAAAGCCGCGCAGCACTTGCTCACCCCGGTAGAGCTGCGTCACGCGCGCGCCCAGGCCGTTGAAGATGGACGCAAATTCGCAGGCGATGTAGCCGCCCCCCACCACCAGCAAGCGCTGGGGGAAGGTGGGCAAATCGAACATCGCGTCCGATGTGTGCACCAGATCGTGGCCCTTGAAGTGCGGCACAAAGGGTGTGCCGCCGGTGGCGATAAAGATGCGTTCTGCGCTGATGCGCTGTTCGCTGCCGTCGGCCGCTGTGACACACGCCATGTGCGGGCTCTCCAGCCGCGCAAAGCCCAGCAGCACTTGCACGCCGCTGTTCTTCAGCAGGTTGGCGTACACGCCATTGAGCCGGGCAATCTCGGCGCCGCGCCGGGCTTTGAGCGTGGCCCAGTCAAAGCGCGGCGCCTCGGGCAGTGTCCAGCCAAAGCCCGCGCTTTCGGCAAAGGCTTCGCTGTAATGGGCCGCGTAGCTGTAGAGCTTTTTGGGGATGCAGCCCAGCGTCACACAAGTGCCGCCCAAGCCGTCAAGCCCACGCGCCTCGGCCAGCGCCACCCGGGCGCCACGGCCCGCCGCCATGCGCGCGGCGCGCACACCGCCGCTGCCGCCACCAATGACCAGCAGATCCACATCAAAAGCGCTCATTGTTTGTGTCCCATGTCAAAACCGTGATGGTAAGCGCTCCTCCCACACGGTCTGCGTGCGCCAGAAACCGCAAAGTACCAAAGCCTTTGCTTGACGGGGGGGGGGGCGTAGTTTTTAAGATTTATGTCAAAGCAACATGCAATCTAGGGAGCCGCTTTGAAGCACGCCATTTGTTTCGTTCTTTCGTCCATGGTGCTCGTATTTCCCGTCAAGGCCGATCTGCCCTTGACCGTGGAAGACCTGATCACCGACAAAGGCAAAGTCAAGCTCGACTTGTCGCTGTCCTACGCCAACGCCGATCGCCATGGCGTGGCCACCGGCGATCCGGTCATTGTGCAAACCGGCCCAACGTCGTTTGTTGCCCTGCCAACACTGATTGGCGAGAGTGTGGGCAACAGCGACACCCTGGTGGCGACACTGCTTGCGTTATGGCCTCACGGCCAAAACCGAGCTTTACACCCGTTGGAGTGCGCTCACATCCAGCCAGCGAAGCACTGGTCCTGCGGGCAACGCTCGGTCGCGAGACGGTGGCTTTGCGGACGCATGGGCCGGCGTGAACATCCAGTTTAAGAAAGACGACAAGACGCCAGCGGTACTCGGCTTTGCTGAAGTGGCGCTGCGCGAAAAGCACCGCGACAGCAGCGCCAGTTTTAAGTCTGCGCTGTTCGGCTTCACCACCTACAAAGCCATCGACCCGGTGGTGTTTTCGCTCACAGGCGCTTACCGCTTTAACCAAAGCCGGCAAGACGGCGCCCAGCGCTACAAGCCGGGCAATCTGCTCTTGATCAACCCGGGGGTCGCTTTTGCGGTCAATGACCGTGTCACCCTGAGCACTGGCGTGCAGTGGACGCGTCGGCAGGCAGACCGCTTTGATGGTCAGGCCAGCGGCATTGACCGCACTGCGACCGATCTGCTGCTGGGTGTGGGGTACGGATTTGCCAAGGGAAACACGCTCAACACCACGCTCAAGCTCAATGCGTCGGGGCGCAGTGGTGCGGAGATGCGCGTGAACTGGCTCTACACCTTTTGAAGAAAGCGCCGGGCAGCCCATAGGCTGCCCGGCGACGATTGGTGGTGCTGCAACACCGCCAATCAAGCTGGCAGGTCAGCCTAGCGCTCTGCCAGAGGTGCCTCGGGAGTCTGTTTCGAGGCTTGTTGTTGTCTAGTCAACGAAGGGAGTCTAAATGAGCAAACACATGGGTCGCGTGGCCAGCTTGGTCGTCGCTTTGTCGTGCAGCGCAGCGCTGGCCAGTCAGCCAGCCAGCGGCGATGCGCGGGTAGAGGTTAAACCGACTTTTAATGCAGCCGATCTTAGAACGCTGTTTGATGGCCAGCCATTGGCAGCGCTCGCGCCGCTTGCACCACAAGAAATGGCCGAGACCTCGGGCGCTCGTTGGGGCAGTGGCGCCGCTCTGCATTTGCGCGCAGGCTTGGCCGACTTGGCGTGGATTCAGCGCTCGCGCGAGCAACAGCACAACTTGATGCTTCGCTCTTCTCGCGTGTGGTTGATCCAATAACAGCCAGGGGCATTCAAAGATTAAGGCGATAGGCTTGCTCTATCGCGATGAATTGGTGGTGCTGCAACACCGCCAATGCGGCCAGCCAAGTGGGCTTGCCGCCATAGGTGCCTCGGCACAGTGCCGAGGATGTTGAACTGTGTATCAAGGAGTCTTTGTATGAAATCGTGGAAGAAAGCCGCATTGGCGCTGGCCGCTACCGACGTATTGTCGGCGCAAGCGTATGCCAGTGAACTTCAAGTGGATCACGTGCCAGCTGTGAATTTCAGTCAGGCGGATATCCATGCCATGTTCGATCAAGTGGATAAGCCGGTGGAAGTAGCTATTTTGTCTTCTGTTGAAATGAAGGAAACGGAGGGCGCTTGGTTGCAGTTTGGTATCGGAGGACTTCTTGGTGGCGCTGGGTATGCGTGGGGTGTGTATCGAGGTAATTATTCTTGGAATACCGGAAACTTTATTGGAAACATAGGAACAGGAGCACTTATTGGAGGGACTTTTGGAGCGGCAGGAGCAATAGCAAGCGGAGGGGCTCGCTTTATTCCTAGCTTAACCAATGCGGGTGCAAATATCTGGCGATTCAATAGTGCTGCTGCAAATTGGGGTGTCAATCAAGGTTGGCGTCGATGAATAGTTATGGAGCACTGTTTTGGTGCTCCATTTTTTCTATTTGAGTCATGATGTTTGATTTTCTTTCTACTGTTGTTGAGGCGATTTCTGGTTATTTAACTAGTCGTTATAAGATGCGGCTGGGTGCCGCTTTTGGCTTGGCTCGTATTGCTTTCTCCTTTGGGGTGGGGTTGATTTTTTTTATTGTATTCGGGTTGAATGAATTTTTCTTTCCGGCGCCCAATCCAGTTGGGGATATTTGGCTGGGTCTAATCGTATTCTCTTTGGCGATTTCTATTTTTATTTACGTATTGTTGCTATTGCATATCTTCTTTAAGGGGAGGAAAACTAAAGATAGGTGGTAACACCTTAGCTGATAGTTGGCTCAAGATGTCCACGGTGCATAAGGCACTGCGGACCACCTGTGGAGCAATGCTGTGGTGTATTCGATCATTTCTAATTTTCTTTTGATCATGGGTGTGCTGTTTGTCAGCAACCTCATTTCTGAAGGATTTTTTGATATACGATTTGTAGTTGTGGGTGCAGCTCTGTCATTGGTAGGTGCTGTGATTTCTTGGTTTATATTTAGAAAATTCGATGCTTAGCGTATCTTAAGTCTACGGTCCTAAATTCAGAATTCTTATTAGTTATGAACAACGCTTGAGTCTAGAATTCTTAGTCGATTTCAAGTGTGATAAATAATCAAACTATCGTACGTCGAACGCAGGTGAGGTGAGACCAGTGAAGTGCGAGTTGTTTAGTATTTTAAAGAGAAAAATGATTGAGTGTAGTGGCCTGTCCTGCAGTGCGATGCTGGATAAAAAAAGATTTGCAGCCTATCTGCTTCGAGAATGGAACTTGGGGTGAGGGTGATTCTTATCAAGGGGAGATCATGTTTGTGATCGATGATAAACATAAGGGATATGTGAGGGTTATTGGAAGCTCATGCAGCCCCGAGGAAGCATTTGAGCATAACATAATCTTTGATTGTGTTGGTAAGATGATTGCGGAGGGTTAGGATGAAAAACTGATTCAGCGCTCACGCGAGCAACAGCATAACTTGATGCTTCGCTCTTCTCGCATGTGGTTGGTCCAATAGCGGCCAGACCCACATAAAGAACAAAGCGATGGGGGAGACCCCATTGCGATGAATTGGTGGTGCTGCAACACCGCCAATGCGGCTGGCCCAGTAGGCCTGCCGCCAAAGGTGCCTCGGCGCAGTGCCGAGGTTGTTGAACTGTGTATCAAAGAGTCTTTGTATGAAATCGTGGAAGAAAGCCGCATTGGCGCTGGCCGCTACCGGCGTATTGTCGGCGCAAGCGTATGCCAGTGAAGTTCGAGTGGATCAACTACCTGCTGTGTCTTTCAGCCAGGCGGAAGTGCATGCCATGTTTCAGCCAACAGGCAAGCCAATGGAGATTGTTGCGCTGTCTTCTGTTGAGATGTAGGAGACGGAGGGGGCGGTTGCGCCGCTGGTCGCAATTGGAATTATGACAGGTTCACGCTTTATTGCTCAACGATGGGTTACTCAGAGCATGGCTCGATCCATGGTGCGTAGCGGCGCAACCAATGTCATGGCACCTACGCGCGCCATTGCGCAGAACATTGCAGGACGTGGCTCAATCAGAGAGTTTCATGCAGGACCTGGTGCTCGGTATACGCACTTCCATCCGGTATCAAGAAATGGCTCACATGTGTGGTACGGTGCTCCTCGTTAACTAAATGATTGGGGGGCTGCCGGCTCCCCAAGGGTAAAAATATATGTCCTATGTACAGGTATTGATTGGTGACTCTCCGCTCAGAATGGTTGAGTCGAATCGTCGGTATAAATTCGATTTAATCTTGAATAACGCAAGAAATTACTGTTATGTAAGAGCTGAAGAGGGTTTAGGGTTGACTCAACGTAGAGATGGATTGTATAGACTGACAGAGGATGGAGTTTCTCTTTTGTCGAGCCTTGGTTCGGAAGTGTATTTCGCCGATTGTTTGCTGCGTCACAATGAGGGTGAACTGGATCTGTTGAACAATCTTCTGCGCAAAGTCACTAGGCATGAGTATTTGAAGATGTCGCCATCTTCTTGTTTGTCGGATCTGCATCTGGGGCAGTTGTATCTCCTGCGTATGTAACAGCTGACAGTTGTTTGGGTTTGGGGTATTGAATTGAATAGTCAACATGTTCAGGGGGTAGTTATTGTGCTGAAACCTGCATTGCACTTATTTGTTCTGCGCTGGCAAGCGGTGTTGGCGGTATTGCTGATTGCCGTTAAAACTGGACCAGAGTCTGGCCGCAACGCCGCTTGGCTTGCCCGCTCCGCCGTTTGGACTGTCTGTCGTCGTGGGTTTGCTGTCCACTTGGGTAGCGTTTGGCGTCGCCTGGGACATGGGTACGGGGCGACACCGTGAGCCTCCCGTGTCGTACCAAGCGACTCTTTATGGCGATGGGCGCGGTGCTGGCGGCGCCGTCAGTCGTGGGCGAAGCTCTGCCGTCGTGGAGCCCAACAGAGAGAGCTTTCCTGACCACCTACTCAACGCACGGTTCGGTGCCTGTTAAAAGCTGGAAGACGCTGCTCGACCAAGGCATCGTCAAGCAGGACCTGGATTTTTCCTGTGGCGCGGCTTCGTTGGCTACGCTGCTCAACAGTTTTTATGGGCAAAACGTGACCGAAGAGGCCTTGCTCAAAGCCATGGACAAAGGGGATGGAAAAGCCAGTTTTGACGACATGGCCAGGGCATTGCCACAGTTTGGTTTTCGCGCGCAAGGCTTCGCTGCGAGCTGGGAACAGTTGACTCGGCTCAAGATGCCGGTAGTGGTGTACGTCAAGAACCGCAAGCAAGACCACTTCACCGTGTTGCGTGGTATCAGCGGAAACACCGTGTGGCTGGCCGATCCCAGTCTGGGCAACCGCACCTTCAGCCGCGAGCAGTTTTTGGCCATGTGGGAGACGCGGTCAGAAGCCAACGACGGGCTGGCAGGAAAGTTCCTGGCCGTGTTGCCTGCCGATGCCGACTTGGACCCAAGCAAGGATTTTTTCACCCGAACACCGGTCCGCCAGTCCGCTGTGGCTGTGCAGGGCTTGGCGGCGGGTGCCTGGCGGCCATGAGTGCCATTCATTGACAATGCAAAGGGAGTTGGTGTGAACCGGTGGATACAACGCATCAGCGCTTGGTGCTTGGGCGCGGTGTTGCTGTGTGGCAGCGCGGCGCTGCAGGCGCAGCCCAAAGACGAATGGCAGGCGCTGCTTCAAGTCGCCAGCGTCGAGCAGGTGCTGCAGGAAATGCCGCGTTATTTCGAGGGTGGCTTGCAACAGGCCCAGGCCCAAGGCGCACAGATACCCCGCGAGGTGCACGATGCGCTCAAGCAAGCCGCGCAGCAGGTTTACAGCCTGGAACCCTTGCGCGACGCCGTCAGTGCGCAACTGCAGGCCAGCCTGAGCCCGGCGCAGCGCGATGATTGGTTGGCGTTTTACCGCACGCCCCTGGGCCAGAAAGTGTCACAGGCCGACCTGCGCGCGACGGCGCCTGCTTTCCAGGAGGAGGTGATGGCGCGCGCGCCACAGATCATGGAGGTGCTCAGCCGAGACACCAGCCGCATGGCCTTGCTGCAGTCGTGGCTGCAGGCCACCGAGGCGATGGAACACGCCACGCAGATGGGGCTGCAGATGCAGATGGCCTTGGAATGGGGGCTGATGTCCACCTCGCCGCCAGCGGTGGGTAAACCGAGCTTTCAGGAACTGCAGGCTCATTTTGAGAGCCAACGTTTTGCCATGCGGGCACAAGTGGCGCAGATGTTGATGGTCAGTACAGCCTTGGCCTACGAGGGTTTGAGCAACGCCGAACTGTCGCAGCTGCTGCAGCGCGCCAACAGCCCAGTGGGCAAGGCGCTGTATGTCGATTTCAGCCGTCGGCTATACCAGACCTTGGTCGTCCTTGCCGAGCGCATCGGCCAGGAGGCTGGTCGCACGCTGAGCCGGCAGCCGGCGTGAGGGCGGCTTGCTTGCGGGTCTTGTTGGGGGCATGTTTGCATGACGGACACGGACGCTGCGATGGCCGCTGAGGTGCTTTGGGCTGCCATCTTGTTGGCTTGCATGCCTGCGGTCTGGGCGGTCTTTGCGCTGATTTGGATGCTTGCTTGGCGCGCCATACCCGCTCCACAAGGGCAGAGCCGCGAGTTTGCAATGCCCGATGGCATGCGGTGGATTGGACCTGTGTTGATGGTTGGTGGACCTGGACTTGCGGTGTTCGCGCTTCTGGTGGCGCCCATCGGTGACAACGAATGGCTTGTGGCGCTGTTCGTTGTGCTGTTTGTTGGTGGACTGACACCGGTGACGGGCGCTTGGCTGCTGCTAAGTCGCTTTCGCACCGACGACGCAGGTCTCGTTGGCTACGGAGCATTGGGGTTCCCTGCTTTCATCGCGTGGCACGATGTCCACAGCGTTGTCTTGGGCACTACGGGTTCTTCTTTGCAATTCCGGGGCCACCAGTGTTCCCGACGCATCCCCTTGCCGTTGAAGGACTGGCCTGTGTTCGTGCGAGAAGTCGAACAGCGCCTGTCGCATCTGCCACTGCCTGCAGAGCTGAGCCCTGGTCAACACATGCGCAGCGATAGCGTGCATCTTGCAGAAGAAATGCATTGGCAGGCTATGTACGATCACGCGGGACGGATATTGTTGATTGCCCTGCTGTCGGTTGCAGCCACGTTGCCTTTCCTTGGCTTACAAACGGCAGCGCTGCCTTGGTCGGCGTTGGCGGGCGTCGCACTCGTGTTCTATCCGGTACTCAGGCGGTTGTGGTGTTCACCTGGTAAGCGCAGTGCGGCGTACGGCAACGCCATTCAGTCCTTGGCCTTCATACCCAGCTTTATCGGCATGACGCGCGCGCAAAACGAGATCGCAACCGCCTTGGGTGGTGACGAGGCGCTAAGTGGTGGTCCCTTTCTTCTCACCATGGTGCAAGCTATTGGCTTGGCGGTGCTGGTGGGTGCCACTTTGATCCTGTTGGTCCGCTGGCGTTGGCCTGATCGTTACGCACGCCGACGTATGGCTGAAGAAGCCTGAGCAATACCACCATGGCCTTTCCCTTTGATGCATTGGACCTGTTCTTGCCCGAGATTGCCCAATGGATGGCGGGTCGCTCACAGTCCGAGCGGGTGCGCATGTATAGAGCTGGGCGGCGGTTGTTGGTACTGGGTCTGGGCGTCGGTGGCGCAACTTTGTTGTGGCCCGACTTGGCGGGGTGGGCCTTTGGTTCCCTTGCATGGGCTTGGATGCTGGCATCGCTGTTCGGCATTTGCGGGGCTGGCCTGCTGTTGTGTGTTTGGGCCTACCGGCGCACCACGCCTGCGCAGTCGTCGCAATAGCCCCAAAGCGGCGGCTGCCGTCTGTGACTTGCACAATCGCCGAATGCACAGCACATCGGCAGAACACACGGCATCAGCGGATGGCACACGGTCCACCGACACCACGTTGGTGGTGGGCTCAGGCGGCGGCATTGGCGCGGCGCTGGTGGCCGCTCTGCGCGCGCGTGGTGAGACGGTGTGGGTCTGGTCGCGCGCCGGCGACCCGCCAGTGGACATCACCGACGAAGTCCGTGTGACGGCGGCCGCCGCGCTGCTGCAAGCGCGATTGCTGGCCGAGGGGCGCACGCTGCGCCGGGTGCTGGTGGCCACTGGGGTGCTGCATGGTCAGACGCCCGACGGCCAGGCCATGGCGCCCGAGCGCAGTTGGCGCGACATCCAGCCCGAAGCGCTGCTGCGGCAGTTCGAAGTCAACGCGCTCGGGCCCATGTTGTTGCTCAAGCACCTGTTGCCGCTGTTGCCCAAACGAGCGCCAACTTGGGTGGCGTGTTTGTCGGCCCGCGTGGGCAGCGTGGGCGGCAACCGGCTGGGCGGCTGGTACAGCTACCGCGCGTCCAAAGCGGCGCTCAACCAGCTGGTGCACACCGCGGCGATTGAGCTGGCGCGCAGCCACCCGCAGGCGTGTTGTGTGGCGCTGCACCCAGGCACGGTGGACACCGGCCTGTCGCAGCCCTTCGCCAAAACCGGGCTGCAGGTGCGCGCGCCCGAAGTGGCGGCGCAAGAGCTGTTGGCGGTGCTCGATCGCCTGACGCCCGCGCACAGCGGCGGTTTCTTTGACCAGCACGGCGAGCCCGTGCCCTGGTAGCACCCCTCTGTACCCACCGCCGCACTTTGGGTACCATGGGGGGTATGAAAAACCCGTTCCATTTTTGTCGCTCCGCCGCCTGCTGGGCCATCACCGTCTTGACCGCGCTGGCTCTGCCCGCCCACGCCGACGACACCGCGCTGTGGGCCACCGCCCGCAGCGAACCTCAGGTGGTGCTGGTGATGCGCCACACCGCCATTGGACCGGGCAATGGCACGGTGTTCGACGCCAGTGGCCAGTGCCAGGGCGAGGTCATGCTCTCGCCGCTGGGGCGTGCGCAGGCGCAGGCCATGGGCGAGGCTTTTCGCGCCAATGGTTTGCCGCCTGAGCGGCTGACGGTGGTGGCTTCCAGCATGTGCCGGATGCGCGACACCGCGCAGCTGGCCTTTGGCAAGGCCACGCTGGAGCCGGCGTTCAAAGAAACCTTTTCCGCTGGCAGCGGCGGGCTCAACACCTTCATGGACGCGGCCGAAGGGTGGATTCGCCGCCACAGCGGGCCCGGCCCGCTGGTGCTCATGACCCACCTGCCCAATATCGACGCGCTGACCGGCGAACAGATCGAATACGGCGATGTGTTGGTGACGCGCGCCGACGCCTCAGCCGGCTTGACCGTGATCGGCCGCTTGCGCCTGCCCGTGCCGCGCTGAGGCCGGCTGCGGCAGCGTCCAGAAGCACGCCACCACCACCCAGCCCAGCAGCGCAGTCAGGCCAATCGCGGCGCCGCCCCAAGCGTCCAGCGCCAGACCAAACAGCCAGGGCGCCGCCCCTTGCGCGATGCGGCTGGGCAGCATGATGATGCCCAGTCGAGCGCCATAACCGTGCGCACCAAACAGCGCCAGCGGCAAAGCGCCTTTGGCGATCGTCAGCATGCCGGCGCCCAGGCCATGCAGCGCCACAAACACCGGCGCCAAAGCGCCACCGGCCAGCCACAACACGGCACCCCCCAGCGGATGCCCCAAGGACGCCAGCCGCGCCGCCACCTGCGGGTGCCAGCGCCGCAGCCAGCCCATTTCCAACAGCCGCCCCGCCACCTGCGACGGCCCCAGCAAGGCGCCCAAGCCCACCGCAGCGGCCAGCGTCAAGCCGTGCGCTTGCAGCAGGCGCGGCAGGTGCGATGCCATGGCGGTGACGGTGAACCAGGCCACCGCAAACGCCAGGCCCAGGCGCCACATGGCGGAGCGGATGTCGGCCGGGTCTTGCAGCACCGGCTGCGCGGGCGCACCGGACGCCCCCGGCGCGGAGGCGGGCAGGGCGTCACCGTCGGGCAAGGCGGGCGCGCGCGGGATCGACGCGTTGAGCGGCAGGCCCACCAGCAGGTGCAGCGCGGCCCAGCCTAGGCAGGCACCTTGCCAGCCCCATTGGCCCGCCATCCAAGTAGACAATGGCCAGCCCACGGTGCTGGCCAAGCCGGCCATCAGGGTGATGCCGGTGATGCCGTTGCGTGCGCGCTCGCCGTGCAGCCGCACCAAGGTGGCAAACGCCGCGTCGTACAGGCCACAGCCCATGGCCAGGCCCAGCACCGTCCACGCGAGCACCAAACCCCACAGCCCCTGTGCCTGCGACAGCAGCACCAGCCCAAGCGCAAACACAGCGTTGGTGCCCATCAGCAAGGCGCGGCCGCCCAAGCGGTCGATGTGGCGACCCGCCCAGGGCCCCAGCGGCCCGGACACCAACAAGGCGAGCGAAAACACCGCAAACACGGTGGCGCTGGACACGCCGGTGTCGCGCGCGATGTCGCCCGCCAACACGGCGGGCAGGTAATAGGTCGACCCCCAGGCCAGGGTCTGGCTCAGGCCCAGCGCCAGCACCGTGGGGGTCATGGGCGCGATCAGTAGCTGTAGACGCCTTGACCGGTTTTGCGGCCCAGGCGGCCGGCGGCCACCATTTCACGCAGCAGTGGGCACGCGCGGTATTTGCTGTCGCCAAATTCTTTCAGGTACACGTCCATCACCGCCAGGCACACGTCCAGGCCCACCATGTCGGCCAGGGCCAGCGGGCCAATCGGCTGGTTGCAGCCCAGCTTCATGCCAGCGTCGATGTCTTCCGGTGTGGCCAAGCCTTCGGCCAGCACAAAAAACGCCTCGTTGATCATGGGCACCAGAATGCGGTTGACCACAAAGCCCGGCGCGTTCTTGACCGTGATCGGGGTTTTGCCCAGGGCTTCGGCCAGCGCCTTGACGGCCGCGTGGGTGGCGTCGCTGGTTTGCAGGCCACGGATGATTTCCACCAGCGCCATCATCGGCACCGGGTTGAAGAAATGCATGCCAATAAAACGGTCGGCGCGTTGGGTCACCGCCGCCAGCTTGGTGATGGAGATCGAGCTGGTGTTGGTGGCCACGATTACCTCGGGCGCCAGCATGGCGTCGAGTTGCTGCAGGATCTTGACCTTCAGGCCTTCATTCTCGGTTGCGGCCTCGATCACCAGTTGTGCGCCGGCCAGCGCGGCGTAGTCGGTCGAGGTGGTGATGCGGCCGATGGCGGCGGCTTTGTCGGCTTCGCTGATCTTCTCTTTTTTGATCAGGCGGTCCAGGCTGGCCGCCACGGTGGCCAGGCCTTTGTCCACCGCTGCTTGGGCCACGTCGACCATCACCACGCGGATGCCGCTGGTGGCGCAGGCCTGCGCGATGCCGTTGCCCATGGTGCCGGCGCCGATGATGCCGACGGCTTGAATGCTGCTCATGTTCACAATGCTCCTGTCCATCCATTGGGGTAAATCCGTGCCAACACGCGACACGGTGGCAGCACCACCTGTGCTACCTTGATTGCCATTGTGCGCGATCGCCTGACCGGCCCATGACGCACCTGTCGTTGAGGAAACAAGCCATGCAAGCGGATGTGATTGTGGTGGGCGGTGGATCTGCCGGTGCGGTGCTGGCCGCGCGTTTGAGCGAAGACCCCAAGCTGCAAGTGGTGCTGCTCGAAGCTGGGGGCCCAGACAGCAGTGTGTTGATCCATTGCCCCGCTGCGGTGGCCATCATGGCCCGCACTGGCCAAGCCAATTGGGCCTTTGAAACGGTGCCGCAGGCCGGGCTCAACGGTCGGCGCGGCTACCAGCCCCGGGGCAAGGTGCTGGGTGGGTCCAGCTCTATCAACGCCATGATTTACGCGCGGGGACACTCCAGCGATTACGACCGCTGGGCCGAGTTGGGCAATCCAGGCTGGGGCTGGGCCGATGTGCTGCCGGTGTTTCGCCAAGCCGAACACAACGAGCGTTGGCATGACGAATGGCACGGCCAAGGCGGCCCACTCCATGTGAGCGATGTGTGCTACCGCAACGCCACCGTGCAGGCTTTTCTGCGAGCCGGGCAGCAGGCCGGTTTGCCCCTCAACCCCGACTTCAACGGGGCGAGCCAGACCGGTGTGGGCGTGTACCAAGTGACACACCGCAATGGCGAGCGCCTGAGCGCGGCCAAGGCCTACCTCAGCCCAGTGCGCCAGTGGCCCAATCTGCAGGTCATCACCCAAGCGCGGGTGTTGCGTGTGCTGACCGAGCGGCAAGACGGCCGGCCGGTGGCCACCGGCGTGGTCTGGCGCGAGCGCGATGGCGCGGGGCCTGAACACACGCTGAGCTTGCGACCGGGCGGCGAGGTGGTGCTGAGCGCTGGCGCCTTTGGCTCGCCGCAGTTGCTCATGCTCTCGGGCATTGGCCCCGAGGCCCACCTGCGCGAGCGCGGCGTTGCGGTACAGGCCGACCTGCCCGGAGTAGGAGGCAATTTGCAAGATCACCTGGATACGGTCATCGTGGTGGACGCCCCTCAGGCGCCCGATGTGGTCGGCATCAACGCCCGCACGGCCGCTTGGCTGGCGCGTGGGGTGGGCGAATGGCGGCGCCAGCGCACGGGTGTGCTCACCTCCAATTACGCGGAGGGCGGCGCTTTTTTCCACACCCGCGAAGGCGAGGTAGCGCCCGACATCCAGCTGCATTTTGTGATCGCCAAGCTGGCCGACCACGGCCGGCGCACCGTGTGGGGCCAGGGCTATTCCTGCCACGCCTGTGTGCTGCGCCCACAAAGCCGTGGCACGGTGCGTCTGGCCAGCGCCAACCCGCTGGCGTCGCCATTGATCGACCCAGCGTTTTTGCAGCACCCCGACGATGTGCGGCGCATGGTGGCGGGCTTTCAGCGCATGCGGCAGATCTTGCAGCAGCCTGCGCTTGCCGCCTTGGGCGGACAAGAAGCCGCCGACAGCGCCGCCGCACAAACACCCGAACAAATCGAAGCCTTCATCCGCGCCAAGGCCGACACCATTTACCACCCGGTGGGCACCTGTGCCATGGGGCCCAATGCGGCCGCTGGCGCGGTGGTGGATGCGCGTTTGCGGGTGCATGGTGTGGCGGGCTTGCGGGTGGTGGACGCGTCCATCATGCCGACCTTGGTGGGCGGCAACACCAACGCACCCACCATCATGATCGCGGAGAAAGCCGCCGCTATGATGCGAGCCGACCGAACCCTTTAAAGGCCCGCACCATGATTCTGGAACACGCCGACATCCGCATCGACCCCGCCCAAGCCAGCGCGTTTGAAGAAGCCATCACCCGGGGCGTGACCACCGTCATCGCCCAGGCCAAAGGTTTTCAGGGCTACAAGGTCAACCGCAGCCAGGAAACCCCGGGCCGCTACATCTTGATGATTTACTGGGCCACGCTGGAAGACCACACCGTCGGCTTTCGCCAGTCCGAGGCCTTCCCGGCCTGGCGAGCCATCGTCGGCCCCTTCTTTGCCCAGCCGCCGGTGGTGGAGCACCTGGAGCTGGTCAGCAAGAGCTGAGCGTTGGTTTGGGCTTAGAACGGAGGCGGGCGGCGCTCAGCGGCGCAGGCCCGCCAGCGCCAGACCAAAGCCGATGAACACGGTACCGGTGACCCGGTTGATCCAAGGCACCGCCTGTGGGCGTTGCAGCCAGCGGCGTGCCCGACTGGCCAGCCACACATAGCTCAACAAACACGACAGCGAGGCGCACACGCTGAGCGTGACCAAGGTGGCGAACTGCGGCAACAAGGCCTGCTCGGCATCGACGAACTGCGGGAACAGCGCGCCAAAAAACAAGATGGCTTTGGGGTTGGTCAAGGAGACCAGCCAACCCAGGCGCAGCATCTGCCCATCGGGGGCGGGAACGGTGTCGCTCGCGTCGTCGCTCGGCGACAGGCCCGCGCCTGTGGGAGACCGCCACAGCCGCGCGCCCAAGAACACCAAATAGCCCGCGCCCAGCCACTGCACCGCCGTGAACAGCCAGGGCGAGGTGTGCAGAATCACGCCCAGCCCCAAGATGGACGCACTTGCCAAACACAGCAGGCCCAGCTGATTGCCCAGTGTGGAAAACAAGCCGGCGCGAAACCCCCGCGTGGCGCCATTGTGCAGCGCCAGCATCACCGCGGGGCCGGGCGTGGCCGCCGCCAGCCAAGCGATCAGCGCATAGGTCAGCAGCGCCTGGGTGCTCATGGTCGTGCGCGGTGAGCGGTCTGGCGCATCAAGGTGGATTTGCCAAACAAACTCTCAATCAGGTCGACCGCCAGGGCGGCGGTGCGGTTGCGCACGTCCAGTGCTGGGTTGAGTTCCACCACATCGAGGCTGGCGAGCCGCCCGGTGTCGGCGATCATTTCCATGCACAGTTGCGCTTCGCGGTAGGTCGGACCGCCGGGTACGGTGGTGCCCACGCCGGGTGCGATCTCGGGGTCGAGAAAGTCCACGTCAAAGCTCACATGCAGGTGGGTGTTGGCGTCGAGCCCGTCCAGCGCCGCCTCCATCGCCTGGCGCATGCCCATTTCGTCGATGGTGCGCATGTCAAACACCTCCAAGCCCGCTTCGTGCACCAGCCGTTTTTCGCCCGGGTCCACGCTGCGGATGCCGATCTGGCGCACCACGTCGGGGGTGATGGCGGGCGTTTGCCCACCGATGCTGGTCAGCTCGGGCGGGCCCATGCCACACAGCAGGGCCACCGGCATGCCGTGCAGATTGCCGCTGGGGGTGAGGGTGTGGGTGTTGAAGTCGGCGTGCGCGTCGAGCCACAGCACCCGCAGGCGTTTGCCGTGCTCGCGGCAATGCCGCGCCACCGCGCTGATGGAGCCCAACCCGAGGCAATGGTCGCCACCGAGCACGATGGGTAGGTGGTCGCGCTGCAGGCTGGCCCACACCGCATGGTGCAGGGTCTCGTTCCACTGGCGCACCTCGGTCAAGTGGCGGTAGCCGTTGACCGGCGGCAGCCAAGGGTTGAGGGGGCCGCTGAGGTTGCCTTGGTCATGCACCCGCAGGCCGTGGGCGGTGAGGGCGTCGGCGATGCCGGCCACCCGCAGCGCCTCTGGCCCCATGGACGCGCCGCGCGCGCCAGCCCCGATGTCGGTGGGGACTCCGATCAGGTCGATGTCGATCATGCGCGGATTGTGCGCCACAATGCGCGGCTTTGGCCGCTTGCGCCCCCCAGCCCATGAACGCGTTTGACACCCCACCCTGGCCCAAATCGGCGGCCGAGCACCTGCGGCCCGGTGCGCGCGGTTGGCACACCCCCGAGCCGGCGTTTTGGCGGGTGTTTTGGGCCCGGCCTGAGCTGGCTTTGGTGCCCGAATCTTGCCCAGCCGAGATTGCCCTGCACCAGCGCTTGCAAGCGGATCCGCTGGCGCCGGTGGGCGCGGCCGAGGTCGCGGCTCTGGCCGATGCCGACGCGCGCGACAACTGGCGTGTGGCCCTGGCGTGGCGCGACACGGTGCTGGCCAGTGGCACGCTGGAGGCGGCTTGGCTGGCGGTGGTGCGCGGCGAGCGGCCGGTGCCAGCCCCGCTGTTTCTGGATCTGGCGGTGCAGGCCGTGTTGGCGCGCATTCTGCCTCCCGACAACGCGATGCTGTGGCGCGCCGCCGAGCTGCTGTGCCGCGCCCAGCGCATCAGCTTGAACGGCGGCCGGGTGCTGGCGGCCGATGCCGCTGTGGCCGATACGCTGCAAGACACCGCTGGCCTGGGCGATATGGGCCGCCTGTTGCGCGAGGCCGGCGCCAGCTTGCCCGAGCAGGCGTTGCCGGTGCTCAGCGCCGACACCGCCGCCGACTATCTGTCGCAGCGCGCCACCCACCGCGCCCACCGCCATGTGCTGGACTTGACGCTCGATGTGCAGCAGCACCTGCCGCACGGCCTCACGCTCACACTGCAGCGCGCCGACAGTGGCCTCAAAGCCTTGGCGGCGGTGCTGTGTTTGTGGCTGCAACACGTGCTGGGCCTGCGCGCGCAGATCGAGCCGCTGCCGCGCATCGACGACGAGCGCTGGCGCTGGCACATTGGCCTCGATACGGAGGCCAGCGCCATTCTCAACGCTCTGTATCAGGGCGACGCCGTGCCGCCGCAGCGGCTGGAGCGTTTGGTGGGTTTGTTTCTCTTGCGGCTGGACGACGCGGTGGTGGTGCCCGAGATGGCGGGCAAGCCGGTGTATTTGGGTCTGGCGATGGACGCCGAGGGCCGGCTCAAGCTCAAGCCGCAGAACCTGGTGCTCAACCTGCCGCTGGCGTGACCGAGGGCGTGACGGAGGGTGTTTTTGAGGGGGCTGGGCCACGCACCACCCAGAGTGCGGCCGGCTGCACCTGCACCCGGTACTGTTGTGCCAAGCCGAGGTATTCGCCATCGGCGGC
The DNA here is from genome assembly GCA_964650505.1 of uncultured Hydrogenophaga sp. Taxonomy (GTDB): domain Bacteria; phylum Pseudomonadota; class Gammaproteobacteria; order Burkholderiales; family Burkholderiaceae_C; genus Hydrogenophaga. Next base: position 54,916 of record CAZYUD010000008.1, on the reverse strand, counting down.
CAGTGGCAGTGGGGTCTGGCTGTGCACCCACAGGCCTTCGATCGCTTGGTGCCGCACACCACGCATCGACAGGTGCCTGCCTTTGAAGAGTCGGGGCAGCAGACGCAGCGTGCCCCAGCGGCCAAAGCGCTCTCCCAGCAACATGTGCAGCCGCCCATCGTCTGGTTTGTTGTCGGGCAGGGCTGGGATGCCGCTGCCCACCGTGGGGGTGTTGAGCGCTGAACACAGCAGAGCCGGGCCGTGATAGACGCGTTGTTGATCGGCAAACACCTGCACCGGCCAGTTGCTCAAGCGCAGCAGCGCCGCTGCAATGGCCCACAGATAACGTCCACGACCGTGCAGCCAACGGGGAGCGCGCAGCGCCAGCAGCGCCACCTGAGCGTCAAAGCCGCCCGTCAGGCTGGAGACAAAGCGCCGTTCATGCACTTGGCTTTGCAGCAGGCGCGCACCCAAGGCGGGTGGTTCCCAGCGCACCATACCGACATCGATCGGATCGGCCGGCGCCTGCAGCGCATGTTGCAGCGCTTGCAGTGGGCTTTGGCCCAGCAGCCCCAAGGCACGGGCCAGGTCGTTGCCCGAACCCAGTGGCACCAGCCCCACTTCGAGCCGCTGTGCCAAGATGGCTGGCAGCCACTGTTGCAGGGTACCGTCGCCACCCACCACCACCACTCGGCTGCCAGCGGGCTGCTGCATCAGCAGCGCCAGGGCTTCGTCCACGGTGTCTGGCGCCTCCATGGGCATGGTGAAATTTTTGGCCAGCAGCCATTGCTGCAACTCGGTGCGCATGCGCCCGGCCTTTCCACCCTGCGCGTGGGGGTTGAGCAAGACCAAGGATGTGGTGGCGGTGTGGGACAACAAAGGCTGCAAGGTGGCACCCGGGAGCGCCAGTTGCGCTCGTGCATCAGAATGGGTTGTATTCTGCCGCAGCGCCGACTTGCGCCAGTGGCAGGCGCACCGTGGCCACCAGGCCGCCTTCGGGGTGGTTGGACAAGACCAGGCTGCCATCCTGGGATTCGATGAGTTCGCGCGCCAAGCTCAGGCCCAGGCCGTTGCCGCTGGGGTTGCGCAGGCGGCCGTGTTCCAGTCGCACATAGGGCGTGCCCATGGCGCCCAAGGCATCGGCGGGGATGCCCGGGCCATGGTCGCGCAGCCGGATCTCAGCCATATTGCCCTGGAGGTGTACGTCGATCTGCAAACGGTCGCCATAACGCAGCGCGTTGTCGATCAGATTGCCCAGTGCGCGGCGCAGCGCCAGCGGTTTGGCCTTGACGGTCAGGCTGTCGCCGCGCCACACCACCCGTTCGCTGACCGCGGCGGTCAAGCGTTCGAGCAGCCGGTCCAGTGGCACGTCGTCGAGGTTTTCATGGATGTGGGTGTCGCGCACGGTTTGCAGCGCGTTTTTCACCATCTCGTCGAGCTCGTCCAAATCTTCGTGAAAGTCGGCCTGCAGCGCCGGATCGTCGAGCAGCTCGGTGCGCAGTTTGAGCCGTGTGATGGGGGTCTTGAGGTCGTGTGAGATGCCCGCAAACAGCCGGGTGCGGTCTTCAAGGTATTTTTGGATGCGCGCTTGCATGTTGTTGATGGCGCGTGCGGTGCGACGCATTTCGGCGCTGCCGGTTTCGGGCACGGTTTCGAGGTGGATGGCATTGGCAAAGCGGCTGGCCACCTGGGCCATGCGTTCCAGCGGACGCGTTAGGCTGCGCACGATCAGGGTGAGCAACAGCAGCACCGTGGCCAGGGTCACCAACTGTTGGGCCACACGGTCCCAGCTGAGCGGGCGCGCATTGTCCAGAAAATAGGGGTCGGGCATGCGCGAGGCAAGGTAGAGCCAGCTGTCGGGTTCGAGCTGCACCTGGATCACCAGCAGCGGTGCTGGGCGTGGTTGGGTGAGCAGCGAGGACTCGACCCAGGACGGTGGCAAGTCGGCCACCCGGGTGCCATCGGGTGCAACACTCAAGGTGTCGGGCATGGCCATGTGCACCCGCACCTCGGCCAGGGTGGGCAGGTTGTCGCGCAGCGATTGTTCGACCGTGGCCACCACCAAGTCGGCCAGGCTTTCCTGGCGCAGCGGGCTCACGGGCACGGCCGCCGCATTGACATTGACAAAAAACCGGGTGCCGCCCATGGTGCGCAGCTGCTCGATCAGGATCGGGCGAAACGCGGTCGGCAGTTCACGGAAATAGCGCACTGTGGCCGAGGCGCTGGCGCCCATGTGTTCGGCCGCCAACAAGGTGTCGTTGCGCACCGTGGCGCGGATTTGGCTGGCCCACAGCCAGGTGCCAAGACCTTGGGCGCACAACACACCCACCACCATCAACAGGGTGATGCGGCCCAGCAGGGTATCGGGGATCCAGCGGCGCCAACCGCGCACGGGCAGGGGCAAGTCGGCGCTCATTCAGGCGCACACTGCACATCGGCGGTGAAGGCGTAGCCGCTGCCGCGCACGGTTTTGATGAGCACCGGCTGTTTGCCGTCGTCTTGCAAGCGCTGGCGCAGGCGGCTGATTTGGACGTCGAGCGAGCGGTCCAACGGGCCCAGATCCCGGCCCCGGGTGGCCTCCATCAGGCGCGAGCGGTCCAGCACATCGCCGGGGTTTTCCAGAAAAAGCTTGAGCAGGCTGAAATCCATGCCAGTGAGTGGCACATCTTGGCCTTGCGGATCGGTCAGGCGCCGCTCCATGCTGTCGAGTTGCCAGCCCTGGAATCGCCAGTAGCGTTGTTGCACCGGTGTCAGACCCACACCCATGCGGCGTTGGATGGCTTTGATGCGGGCCAGCAGTTCGCGCGGGTTGTAGGGCTTGCCAATGTAGTCGTCGGCGCCCAGCTCCAAGCCCACGATACGATCGGTGTCGTCGGCGCTGGCTGTCAGCATGATGATGGGCACTTCCGAGGTCTGGCGCACCCAACGGCACAAAGCAAAACCGTCGGTGTCGGGCAGCATCACGTCCAGAATCACCAGGCCAATCTCGTCGCGGAATTTGTCGAAATCGGTTTGAAAACTGGCGCCATCGTGGGCCAGGCGCACGGTGAACTGGTTTTTCTCCAGATAGGTCTTGAGCAGCAGCCGCAGTTTCTGATCGTCGTCGACCAGCAGAATGGTCCGTTTCATGGGCGTTGGTTTTCCTTGAGCATGGCACGCACCACCGAGACCAACTGGCGCTGCGCTTCGGCCGGCGCCATGCCGGGGCGCAACACAAAGCGCTGCACGATATTGGCCACCGCTTCTTTGGTGGCTTCGCTGGCGGCCATGCGGTGGGCCAGGCTCGGCACCCGGTAGGCTGCGAGGTTGGCAAAAGTGTGCCACGACTGGCGGGCACATTCGCCCAATTGTTGGGGGTCGATGTCCTTGCGCACCGGCACCGACCCTTTGATTTGGTTGTAAGGGCCTTGCACGGCAGCGCTCGCCAGCAAGCCAGCGGCTTTTTCTTGTAGTGCGGTTTTGTCTGTGGGGCCTTTGAGCATCGTCAGGGTGTCGATGCTGTAGAGGTGCATGCCGTCGGTGCCGGGCATGGGTGCACACACAAACGTGGAGCGCCCCACAGGGCGGAGTTGCCGCAGCTCACCTTGGGCCCAGTCGCCGTTGATCAAGATGCCCACCCGGCCTTCGTGGAAGGCGCGCACATTGTCGATCCAGCTGATCTCGCGGCGCGGCGTAGGGCCGTTGAGGTCGCGCAGCCAGCGCAGGCGGTTGAGCGCCGCCTCCACTTTGGGATCGTTCCACAGTTCGGGCTCGCGCGCTTGCACCAGCCGGGTATAGAGGGTTGGCCCGGCGTGTGAGAGCAACACCGCCTCGAACACCGTGGCCACTTGCCAAGCCTCGTCGCTCCAGGCCAGCGGCACCACACCCACCTGGCGCATGCGCTGCGCCATGCGCTCCAAGCCTCCCCAATCGCGCGGTGGCGACAAGCGCAGCCGTTCGGTGAGCTGGCGCTGGTAGAGCACGCTGTTGATGCGGTGGATGCCCAGCGGCACCGCAATGCGCTGGCCTTGGTGGGTCACCAGCTGCAACACCTCCGGAAAGATCTGTTGCAGCCAAGCGCCTTGCTCGGCCACCCGGTTGAGCGGCAGCACCAGGCCCAGATCGGCCCAGTCGGTGAGCGTTTTGCCGATGAGCTGTGCTGCTGCCGGGGGGGAGCCCGCCAGCACACGGCTTTTGAGCACCTTGACCGCCGCCCCGCCGCCGCCGCCCTCGACCGCCGCGTCTTCCCACTGCACACCCTGCAGCTGCAGGGTGCGCACCAGTTGGTCCGCCGCCGCGCGCTCGCTCGCCGACGTCCACCAGTGCATGACGTCCAGTGCCTGTGCCGCCGCCACAGCGCTGGACAGCCACAGGCAAACGGCGATCAAAACATGGCGAAACGTAAAGCTGCGTAACAACACGCCATGCGCCGACCAGACCTGCCCAGGGGAAGGACGCTGGTCTTGCGTAAAAAAGTCTGAAGGGTAGACCCGTGGCATGCCAAAAAACGCAATGAAATCAATGATGTAAATCGGAAGTGTATGGCTGAGAGGCGGTTTGTGTTACAGGCGGCGCCTTCCTAGACTCCGCTCCCACGGCCCCTCTATTGTTGGCGACGCCTGTCGCCAGGGGGCCGCGCTGCATAAAAACCCATCCCCTTTTGTGAGGAGACAGATCATGACAGTTCTTCAGCCTGTGCGAAAGGCCGCGTCGGCCTTGCTCTTGGTATCGGCGGCCACCAGTGCGGCGGCTGGTACGTTGACGATTGAGAGTTGGCGCATCGACGACAAGGCCTTGTGGGAGGCGGTGTTGATCCCGGCTTTCCAGAAAGCCCACCCCGGCATCACCGTCAAATTCACCCCGTCCGCGCCGCCCGAGTACAACTCGGCGCTCAACGCCCGCCTGACCGCTGGCACCGCCGGTGACCTGATCACCTGCCGCCCGTTTGATGTGTCGCTCGATCTCTACAACCGTGGGCGGCTGGACAAGCTCAACGCCCACCCGGGCCTGAACAACTTCCCCGATTCGGCCAAGGTGGCTTGGCAGACCGACAACGGCAAAGACACCTACTGCATGCCGATGGCGTCGGTGATCCACGGCTTCTTCTACAACAAGAAGGTGTTCGCCGACCTGGGCTTGCAGCCGCCCAAAACCGAGGCCGAATTTTTTGCCGTACTCGACAAAATCAAGGCCGCTGGCAAACACTCGCCGCTGGCACTCGGCACCGCCGACCAGTGGGAAACCAACCAGATCGTCTTCACCAGCGTGGGTGCCAACCACTGGAAAGGCGAAGAAGGCCGCAAGGCGCTGATCGCCGGCAAAAAGAAATTCACCGACCCCGACGTGGTGTCCGCCTGGGAACACATGGCGCGCTGGGCGCCCTATATGTCGCGGGGCTACCAGGCACAGACCTATGGCGATTCGCAGGTGCTGTTTGCCTCGGGCCGCGCTGCGATCTATCCCACCGGCTCTTGGGACATCAGCTATTTCCAAAACAACGGCATGAAGGACTTTGGCGCCTTCCCACCGCCGGTGCGCAAAGCGGGCGACACCTGCCACATCAGCGACCACACCGACATTGGCATGGGCATCAACAGCGCGTCCAAGAACAAAGCCGATGCGCAAACCTTCTTGACGTGGCTGGCCTCGCGCGAATTTGCCGACCTCTACACCAACAAGGTCACCGGCTTCTTCTCGCTGTCCAAGCACCCGATCACGGTGCAAGACCCGGTGGCGCGTGAGATGCTGGGCTGGCGCCAGAGCTGCAAGAGCACCATCCGCCTCAACGCCCAGATCATGAGCCGTGGCACCCCTAGCATGGAAAACGAGCTGTGGACGGTGAGCTCCCAAGTCATGAACGGCAAGATGGCGCCCAAGGCGGCGGCTGAGCGCATCCAGGCCGGTTTTGACAAGTGGTACAAGCCGTCCGGCCTGTGAACGCTTGAGGAACCACACCATGGCGTTCACCCGTTCGCGCACCTTCTGGCCCACGCTGGTGTTTCTGGCACCGGCGGTGCTGATCTACACCGTGTTCAGCGCCGGGCCGCTGCTCGACACCCTGCGCTTGGGGCTGTTTGCCACCGACGGCAGTGGCGCGGTGTCGTTTGCCGGACTGGCCAATTACCGGCTGATCCTGCAAGACCCGGACTGGAGCGCGGCGTTTTGGAACGCCATGGCCAACAACGTGCAGTTCTTTCTGATCCACATGGTGGTGCAGAACCCGATTGCGCTGTTGTTGGCGGCCTTGCTGTCGCTGCGTGGGGTGCGCGGCAGCGGCGGCTACCGCACGTTGATTTTTTTGCCCACGCTGCTGAGCGTGGTGATCATTGGCTTTGCTTGGCAGTTGATCCTCTCGCCCCTGTGGGGGGTGAGCGAGCGGCTGCTGGGCTGGGTGGGCTTGGATCACCTGTTTGCGCCGTGGCTGGGGCTGGAAGAGTCGGCGCTGGTGACGCTGTCGCTGGTGTCGGTGTGGCAGTTTGTCGGCATTCCCATGATGCTCATCTACGCCGCCTTGATCGCGATTCCGGACGACATCATCGAAGCGGCTCGGGTAGAAGGCGCGAGCGGCTGGCGCATTTTTTGGGCCATCCGCCTGCCGCTGATTTGGCCGACGCTGGGCTTGGTCACCATCCTGACCTTTGTGGGCAATTTCAACGCTTTTGACCTGATCTACGCGGTCAAGGGCGCGCTGGCCGGGCCGAACTTCAGCACCGATGTGCTGGGCACCTTGTTCTACCGCACCTTTTTTGGCTACCAGTCGCAGGTGGGCAGCGCCACCATGGGCGCAGCGGTGGCCACGCTGATGTTTTTGCTGATCTTGGCGGGCGTGGCGGTCTACACCGTGGTGGTGCAGCGCCGGCTGATTCGCCACACCTTCTGAGCCGCCATGAACACCTCCACCGCTTCCATGCCTGTTGTGCCACCGGTCGCTGGGCCCGCCGCTGTGTCGCGCCAGCGGGTCTGGGACATCGGCAGCCTGTCGCTGGTGCACCTGCTGCTGGCCGGCTACACCGCGCTGGCGCTGGCGCCGCTGTTGCTGATCTTGGTCAACTCGTTCAAAGACCGCAGCGCCATTTTTGACGACCCGCTGTCGCTGCCCAGAGCCGAGACGTTTTCGCTGATCGGTTACACCAAGGTGCTGGAGCACGCGCAGGTGCTGGGCTTTTTCAGCAACAGCCTGATCGTCACTGGCGCGTCGCTGGTGCTGATTTTGTTGCTGGGCGCCATGGCGGCTTGGGCGCTGACCGAATACACCTTCCCGGGCCGGCGCGCCCTGGCGTTGTTCATGGCCTTTGGCATCATGGTGCCGATTCGTCTGGGCAGCGTGTCCATCATGCAGGTGGTGGTGGCGCTGGACCTGATGAACACGTTGATCGCACTGGTGCTGGTGTACGTGGCGCAGGGCCTGCCGCTGGCCATCATGATCTTGTCGGAGTTCATCCGCCAAGTGCCCCAAGACCTCAAAGACGCCGCCCGCTGCGACGGGGTGAGCGAATACCGCATCTTCTTCCAAGTGATCCTGCCACTGATTCGGCCCGCTGTGGCCACGGTGGCGGTGTTCACCATGGTGCCGATTTGGAACGACCTGTGGTTCCCGCTGATCTTGGCGCCGTCCGAAGCCACCCAGACCATCACCTTGGGTGTGCAGCAGTTCATTGGCCAGTACGCCACCGACTGGAACGCGGTGCTCTCGGCCCTGTCGCTGGCGGTGCTGCCGGTGCTGGTGCTCTACGCCCTGTTCTCGCGCCAACTCATCCGCGGCATCACCGCCGGCGCCGTCAAATAAACCGATACCCGAGGAGATTTTTATGTCGAGTGTGCACCTGCGCCAACTCTCCAAGCGCTACCACAACACCCCGGTGCTGGAGGGGGTGAATCTGGACATCCAGCACGGCGAGTTTGTGGTGTTGGTGGGCCCCAGCGGCTGCGGCAAGTCCACCTTGTTGCGCATGATTTGTGGCTTGGAGGAGATCAGTGGCGGCGACTTGGTGATCGACGATCAGGTGGTCAACCACCTGTCGCCAGCCGAGCGCGGCATTGCCATGGTGTTCCAGAGCTATGCCCTGTATCCGCACATGACGGTCTACCGCAACATGGCGTTTGGGTTACAGGTGCAGGGCCAAGACAAGGCAAGCATCGACGAGCGGGTGCGTGCGGCCGCCATGGCCTTGCACATCGACCACTTGTTGGACCGCCTGCCGCGCGAACTCTCGGGTGGCCAGCGCCAGCGGGTGGCAATTGGTCGGGCCATCGTGCGCCAGCCCCGGTTGTTTTTGTTCGATGAGCCCTTGTCCAACTTGGACGCCTCGCTGCGGGTGAAGACCCGCATCGAACTCGCGCGCTTGCACCGCGAACTCAACGCCACCATGGTCTATGTGACCCACGACCAGGTCGAGGCCATGACCTTGGGCGACAAAATTGTGGTGCTCAACGACGGGCGGGTGCAGCAAGCCGGCACGCCGCTGGAGCTCTACCAACAGCCGACCAACCGCTTTGTGGCCACCTTCATCGGTTCACCGACCATGAACCTGCTGCCCGCTACGGTGGCCAGCGTCACCGAACACGGCGTGTTGCTGCGCCGTCCGGACGGACAACAGCTGATGGCCTTGGTCGACAGCAGCCAGCTGCGCCCCGGTGACGCGGTGGAGGTGGGCATTCGCCCCGAACACTTGCTGCCCTACGAAGGCCAATCGCTGCAGGGCGACAGCACCTTGGGCGGCACCGTGGTTTTGGTAGAGCATCTGGGCGAAAGCAACTTGATTTACCTGCAGCTCGACGACGGCAGCGAGTTGGTGGTGCGCGGCGACGGCGGCCAAGCGGTGCGCCTGGGCGAACGCCTGCTGGCGCATGTGGACATGGCGCAGCTGCATGTGTTTCGCGACAACGGTTTGGCCTGTCGGCGCTTGGCGCCGGGCAATATGCAGCTCTCGCGCCACAGCCGTGAGGTGGTGCAGTGACAGCCCGCTACGCCATGGGGGTGGACGGTGGCGGCACCGGCACCCGCTTGCGCCTGTGCAGCGCCGATGGCGCTGTGTTGGGTGAGGGCCGTGCCGGCCCCTCCGCTTTGGGTCAAGGGGTAGAGCAAGCCTGGCGCCACATCCTCGCCGCCGCCGCCGCTGCGGTGGCCGACGCAGTACAGCAAGGCCACTTGCCCGCCAGCACCCGTTTCAACGAGGCCTTTATCCGCCGCACCCGCATCGGTTTGGGGGTGTCCGGTGCCGAAAATCCAGGGTGGATCAACGAACTGGCGCGCCGCAGTCCACCCTGGGCGCAGCGCCATTGGGTGAGCGACGGTCTGGTGGCCGTGCTCGGCGCCCACGCGGGCCAACCTGGCGCGGTGGTGTCGGTGGGCACCGGCTCGATTGGGGTGGCCTTGCACCCGGGTGAGCGTGTGTCGGTGATTGGGGGTTGGGGCTGGCAACTCGGTGACGAGGGCAGCGGCGCCTGGTTGGGCCGCCAAGCCATGGCCCACACCCAACACGCCATGGACGGCCGCGAGCGGGTGGGGCCACTGGCGCAGGCGGTGACCCAACGCTGTGGCCGCAGCCGCGCCAGCTTGCTCGATTGGTGTGCCACTGCAGGGCAGGCCGACTTTGCCGCGCTGGCGCCGGTGGTGTTGTCGATGGAGGGCAGCGACGCCCACGCCGATGCGCTGGTGGCCTGGGCGGTGCGCAGCATCGAGGACGTGGTGCTGGCGCTGGACCCGAACGCCAGCTTGCCCTTGGTCGTCAGCGGCAGCATCGGCGAGCGCTTGGCACCGCGTCTGCGGTCTGACATGCGCCAGCGCTTGGTGCACGCGCAGGGAGATGCCTGCGACGGCGCTTTGCAGCTGTTGCAGCGCGAATGGGCCTTTTTGCAAGCGGCGCCACGCCAAGAGGTGGCGGCATGAGCGCCGCGCAGAGCCTACAAGCCGATGTGTTGACACCACAGGGTGTGGTGCGCGGCGCCTTGTCTTGGAACAAGGAGGGCCGAGTGGTGGCGGTGCAGGGCGAACCCATCGCCGAGGCCGAGGCCGGGCAGGGCGGCCTGCCGCTGGCGCTGCCGGGTTTTGTCGACCTGCATGTGCACGGCGCCATGGGCCACGATGTGATGGACGCTGGTGCGTCGGCGGCCACCATCGCCGCAGGTCTGGCCCAGCACGGCACCACCAGCTGGCTGGCCACCACCATGACCGCGCCCAGCGCCGAGATCGACCGCGCCTTGCGCGATTTGGCGCCCGCGTGCCAACAGCGCAGCACGGGGCAGGCGCGCCTGCTGGGCGTGCACCTGGAAGGGCCGTACATCAGCGATCAACGCCTGGGGGCGCAGCCCGACTGCACCGCCAGCGTGGATCTGCAACAGATCCGCGCGTGGCACGCCATCGCCCCGATCCGGGTGCTCACCTTGGCACCTGAGGTGCCCGGTCACCTCGCGGCCATCGGTGCGCTCAACGACATGGGCATTCGGGTGCAGATTGGGCACAGCAACGGCAGTTACCACGACGGCCACGCCGCCTTGCAGGCCGGTGCCGCTGGCTTTACACACGTCTTTAACGCCATGTCGGCCCTGCACCACCGCGAGCCTGGCATGGTGGGTGCGGCGCTGGCGCACGCGCGGCACGCCGAAATCATTCCCGACTTGCTGCATGTGCACCCCGGGGCGATCCGCGTGGCGCTGCGCGCCATTCCTGGCTTGTATTGCGTGAGTGACGCCACCGCCGCCACCGGCATGCCCGACGGCGAATACCGCCTCGGCCGCCAGCGGGTACACAAATGCCTGGGCGCGGTGCGCCTGGCCGACGGCACCTTGGCGGGCAGCGCACTCACGCTCGATCAGGCGCTGCGCAATTTGCTGTCGCTGGGCCTGGGCCTGCGCGACGCGTCGGCGCGGGTCTCCACCATCGCGGCCGATTACCTGGGTCTGCCCGACCGGGGGCGCTTGGCGCCCGGTGCGTGGGCCGATGTGGTGGTTTTGGACACACAACACAGCGTCCAGCGGGTGCTGGTCGAAGGAGCATGGACATGAGTTCCCGCATGCGCGCCGAAGCGCTCGAAGGCCCGGCCACCGTGCGCCGCTTGTTGGCCACCGACACCGAAGCGTTGCAGCGCTTGGTGCACAGCCTGGTGCAGCGCCCGCCCTCGGGGCTGCTCACTGTGGCGCGCGGCACCTCGGACCACGCCGCCCATTACGCGGCCTATCTGGTGATGGCGCGCTTGGGCGTGCCGGTCACATCGCTGCCCATGTCGCTGCTCACGCTCTACCAGTCGCCGCTGCGCACCCAAGGTGTGGTGAGTGTGGCGTTTTCCCAAAGTGGGCGAAGTCCCGATCTGATCACCCCCACCCGCGTCCTGCGCGACGCGGGCGCTCGCACCGTGGCCTTTGTCAACGACGCGCAGTCGCCTTTGGCCCAAGCGGCGGAATGGGTGTTTGACCTGCAGGCTGGGCCAGAAACCAGTGTGGCTGCGACCAAATCGTGCTTGGCCCAGTTGGTGAGTGGCGCTCGGCTGGTGGCGCATTGGCTGGCCGCGCAGCAGGACGAACCCAGCTGCGCCTTGGGCGATGCCCTGGGCGCACTGCCTGAGGCTCTGGAGCGCGCCACCACCCAGGATTGGTCGGCTGCGCTGGACGCGCTGGCCGATGCCGATCGCCTGTATGTGATTGGCCGAGGCCCGGCCCTGGCGGTCGCACAAGAGGCGGCGCTCAAGCTCAAGGAAACCTGCGGTTTGCAGGCCGAGGCGTTTTCGTCGGCCGAGGTGCGTCACGGCCCGATGGCGCTGGCCGAGCCGGGCTACCCGGTGCTGGTGTTCGCCACCCCTGGACCCGCCCAAGCCGACGCGCTGCAATTGGCCGCCGAGTGGCGCGCGCGTGGGGTGCGGGTGCTGCTGGCCGCGCCGGTGGGCACACCGGGTGTGGACTTGCCCCTGGCCGCCGCGCCGCACGACGATTTGGCCCCCATCGTGGCCTTGCAGTCGCACTACCTGATGGCCGAGGCCCTGGCGCGCGCGCGGGGCCGCAATCCCGACACGCCCCCTTTGCTGTCCAAAGTGACGCTGACCGAGTGAACACGGTCAGCGCCGGCGCTCACATGCTGCGTCGGTACTGCCCGCCCACCTCGAACAGGGCGTTGGTGATCTGGCCCAGCGAGCACACGCGCACCGCGTCCATCAGCACCTCGAACACATTGGTGTTATCGATCACCGCCTTTTGCAGGCGCGCCAGCATGGCCGGCGCTTCGCTCGCATGGCGGGCATGGAAGTCGTTCAGGCGCTGCAGCTGCGACTGCTTTTCTTCCTCGGTCGAGCGGGCCAGTTCCAGGCTTTCAAGCACCGCATCGCCCTTGGGGTTGCGGAAGGTGTTGACGCCGATGATGGGCAGCTCGCCGGTGTGCTTGAGCATCTCGTAGTGCATCGACTCGTCCTGGATCTTGCCGCGCTGGTAGCCGGTTTCCATGGCGCCCAGCACGCCGCCGCGTTCGGCGATGCGCTCGAACTCGGCCAACACCGCTTCCTCGACCAGCTCGGTCAGCTCGTCGATGATGAAGGCGCCTTGGTTCGGGTTCTCGTTCTTGGCCAGGCCCCACTCGCGGTTGATGATCAGCTGGATCGCCATGGCGCGGCGCACCGAGTCTTCGGTCGGTGTGGTGATGGCTTCGTCAAACGCGTTGGTGTGCAGGCTATTGCAGTTGTCGTAGATCGCGATCAGCGCCTGCAGCGTGGTGCGGATGTCGTTGAACTGGATCTCTTGCGCGTGCAGCGAGCGGCCCGAGGTCTGGATGTGGTACTTGAGCTTTTGGCTGCGCTCGTTCGCGCCGTACTTCTCTTTCATGGCCACGGCCCAGATGCGGCGCGCCACGCGGCCCATCACGGTGTACTCGGGGTCCATGCCGTTGCTGAAGAAAAAGCTCAGGTTGGGCGCAAAATCGTCGATGTGCATGCCGCGCGCCAGGTACGCCTCCACAAAGGTGAAGCCGTTACTCAGCGTGAAGGCCAGCTGGCTGATCGGGTTGGCGCCGGCTTCGGCGATGTGGTAGCCCGAGATCGACACCGAGTAGAAGTTGCGCACGTCGTGGTGCACGAAATACGAGGCGATGTCGCCCATCACCTTGAGCGAGAACTCGGTGCTGAAGATGCAGGTGTTCTGGCCCTGGTCTTCCTTGAGGATGTCGGCCTGCACCGTGCCACGCACATTGGCCAGCACCCATTCTTTGATTTTGGCGGCTTCGGTGTCGGTGGGTTCGCGGCCGTTCTCGGCCTTGAATTTGTCGATGTTTTGGTCGATGGCCGTGTTCATGAACATGGCCAGGATCGAGGGCGCCGGGCCGTTGATCGTCATCGACACCGACGTGGTCGGGTTGCACAGGTCAAAGCCCGAGTACAGCACCTTCATGTCGTCGAGCGTGGCCACGTTGACGCCGGAGTTGCCGATCTTGCCGTAGATGTCAGGACGCAGGTCGGGGTCGTTGCCATACAGCGTGACCGAGTCGAAGGCGGTCGACAGGCGCTTGGCCGGCATGCCTTCGCTGACCAGCTTGAAGCGGCGGTTGGTGCGGAAGGGGTCGCCTTCGCCGGCGAACATGCGGGTCGGGTCTTCGCCCTCGCGCTTGAAGGCGAAGGTGCCGGCGGTGTAGGGGTAGCTGCCCGGCACGTTGTCGAGCATCAACCACTTGAGGATTTCGCCGTGGTCTTCGTACTGCGGCAGCGCGACCTTGCGGATGGTCGTGCCACTCAGCGACTTGGTGGTCAGCGCAGTGCGGATTTCCTTGTCGCGGATCTTCACCACATACTCGTCACCGGCATAGGCCTTTTGCATGTCGGGCCACTGGGCCAGCAATTTTTTGGCGGCCGGGTCTTGCACGGCTTCACGCGCTGCGGCGAGGTCGATGGCGGCTTCGGCGGCTTTGGCGCGGCCAGGTTTGTCCACTTCGAGCATGTGCGCAGCGGCGCGCAGCTGCTGGATTTCGCGGGCGAGCTTGGCCTGCTCGCGGGCGCGCTTTTTGTAGCCGCGCACGGTGTCGCTGATTTCGGCGAGGTAGCGGCTGCGGGCGGGCGGCACGATGGGGGTTTGGTGCGTCGAGTGGCGCACGTCGACCACCGGCAGGCGACCGTCGGTCACTTTCATGCCCAGTTCGGCCAGGCGCTTTTTCAGGGCCTGGTACAGCGCAGTCACGCCATCGTCGTTGAAGCGCGCGGCCATGGTGCCGAAGACCGGCATTTGCTCGGTCGGCTCGGTCCAGGCTTCTTTGTTGCGCTGCACCTGTTTGGCCACATCGCGCAGCGCGTCGCTGGCGCCCTTGCGGTCGAACTTGTTGATGGCGACAAATTCGGCGAAGTCCAGCATGTCGATTTTTTCGAGCTGGCTGGCGGCGCCAAATTCGGGCGTCATCACATACATCGGCACGTCCACGTGCGGCACGATGGCGGCGTCGCCCTGGCCAATGCCCGAGGTCTCCACGATCACCAGGTCAAAACCGGCGACCTTGCAGGCGGCCACCACATCGGGCAGCGCGGCGCTGATCTCGCTGCCGAAATCGCGCGTGGCCAGGCTGCGCATGAAGACGCGCGAACCTTTGGACCACGGACCAATCGCGTTCATGCGGATGCGGTCGCCCAGCAAGGCGCCGCCGCTCTTGCGGCGCGAGGGGTCGATGGAGATCACGGCCACGCGCAGGCTGTCGTCCTGGTCCAGGCGCAGGCGACGCACCAGCTCGTCGGTCAGGCTGGATTTGCCGGCACCGCCGGTGCCGGTGATGCCGAGCACGGGTACTTTGGTGTTCGCTGCGGCAGCGCGCAGGGCCTCGACCACTTTGGCATCGGCCTTGCCGTTTTCCAGCGCGGTCATCAGCTGGGCCAGGGCGCGCCAGCTCATGTCGGTGTGGCCCTGGATGGCGTCGATGCTCTTGGGCGCCAGCGCCGAAAAGTCCTTGTCGGTGCGCATGACCATTTCGCCGATCATGCCGGCCAGGCCCATTTTCTGGCCGTCTTCGGGGCTGAAGATGCGCACCCCGTGGCCCGCCAGCGTGCGGATTTCTTCCGGCACGATCACGCCGCCGCCGCCGCCAAACACCTGGATGTGCTCGCCGCCGCGTTCTTTGAGCAGCTGCACCATGTAGGTGAAATACTCGTTGTGGCCGCCTTGGTAAGAGCTGACCGCGATGCCCTGCACGTCTTCCTGCAGGGCTGCGGTGACCACCTCGTCGACCGAGCGGTTGTGGCCCAGGTGGATGACCTCGGCGCCCATGCTTTGCAGGATGCGGCGCATGATGCCGATGGCGGCATCGTGGCCGTCAAACAGGCTGGCGGCGGTGACAAAGCGCACCTTGTTCGTCGGGCGGTAGTTGGCCAGGGCCTGGTAGTCGGCGGAGAGTTGGGTCATGGGGGTCTCGCAGGCGAAAAGGGCTGGGGAGGGCAAAAAGGCTATTACGTTTACGTAAACGTCAATTTGAAATGGTAACCCAGGCCGTCCGGTTTGGCGATGGGGAAATGCCCGAGGCGACGGCACGGGCTTGGCAACGGCCTTTTGGCGTCTTGCCTATACTTGTGGGGGTATGGTTCTGGCTTTCAGAGCCTTTGGAGCACAGCATGACCACGATCCACGACAGCGAACGCAAAAAAGCCCTCATCCTGCGCTTGAAGCGGGTGGAGGGCCAGCTGCGCGGTGTGCAGCAGCTGATCGAAACCGACGCCGACTGCGAAAAGGTCGCCCAGCAGTTGGCGGCGGCCCGCAAGGCGCTGGACAAATCCTTTTACGCCATGGTGGGTTGTGTCATCACCCAAGGCGATGTGCCGGCCGACGACGTGGCCGACATGCTGTCGCGTTTTGCTTGATCCCGCGCATCGAAGGAAACACCGCCATGAAACCCATCCAGTTGTTCGACACCGACTCCAGCACCTACACCTATGTGCTGTTTGACCAAGCCAGCCGCGAGGCGGTGATCATCGACCCGGTCGACACCCAGGTCGAGCGCGACCTGGCCACCTTGCGCGAATACGGTCTGAAGCTGGTCTGGACCATCGAAACCCACGCCCACGCCGACCACATCACCAGCGCGGCCCAGCTGGCCGAGTTGGCGGGCGCGCGCACGGCAGCACCGGCCGGCTGTGGCATCGGTACCGCCGGTGTGCAGTTGCAACACGGCGACAACTTGCATTTTGGTGGTGAGACCCTCACCGCCCTGCACACCCCGGGCCACACCGCTGGCAGCATGTGTTTTGTCTGGCGCGGTCATGTGTTCACCGGCGACACCCTGCTGATCAACGGCTGTGGCCGCACCGACTTCCAGTCGGGCAGCGCCGCCGACATGTACCGAAGCCTCACCCAGGTCTTGTTTGCTCTGCCCGACACCACCACCGTGTGGCCGGGCCACGACTACCAAGGCCGAACCCACAGCAGCATTGGCCACGAGAAGGCCCACAACGCCCGCGTGGCCGGCAAAACCGAGGCCGAGTTTGTCGCCACCATGGCGGCGCTGCAGCTGCCCAAGCCCAAACGCATCGACGAAGCGGTGCCGGCCAATCTCAGCTCCGGTCTGCGCCACGATGTGGACGGTGCTTGGATGATGGTGCCTCGTCCCCAAACCGCTTACGCCGGTGATGTGTCGCCCCAGCTGGCTTGGCAATGGGTGCAAGACGGCGAGGCGGTGATGGTCGATGTGCGCACCGACGCCGAGCGCGAATGGGTGGGCTTTGTGCCAGGTGCGGTGCCGGTGGCTTGGAAACAGTGGCCCGGCATGGCGATGAACCCCGACTTCGACGCCCAGCTGCACGCCGCGGCCCAGGGCCACAAGCTGGTGCTGCTGTGCCGCAGCGGTGTGCGGTCCATTGCGGCGGCCAAGCGCGCCACCGAACTGGGCTTGGAGGCTTACAACATTCTCGAAGGCTTTGAGGGCGACCCCGATGCCAACGCCCAGCGCGGCAAGCGCGGCGGCTGGCGTTTGAGTGGTTTGCCTTGGCGGCAGAACTAAAAGTCGCTGGCCCCCACGCTCCGCCGCTGCGGGTCGCTGCCCCCGAAGGGGAGCGTTTCAGGCTTGGGGCGGCCCGGCGCCTGAAACTGTGGCCCCCACGCTCCGCCGCTGCGCGGGTCGCTGCCCCCCGAGGGGGCTGATCCGCCTTGGGGCGGCCCGGCGGCGGATCGACTCGGCCCCTGCCTTCTACCGCTGCGGATGAGCGGTGAAAACCCTTGTCACCACAAAGTCATAATGCGCCCATGACTTTGCTGGCACTGGACGTGGGCAATACCCGGCTGAAGTGGGCGCTGTACGACACGCCCCGGCCCGGTGCTGCGCTGCTGGCCCAAGGGGCCGAATTTCTCGAGAACATCGAACACCTCAGCGAAGGGGCCTGGGCCACCTTGCCGAGCCCGCGTTGGGTGCTGGGCTGTGCCGTGGCCGGCGATGTGGTGCGCCGCCGTGTGCAAGAGCAGCTCGATCTGTGGGACGTGCACCCGCAGTGGGTGGTGGCCAGCCCCGCCGAGGCCGGTTTGGTCAACCGCTACGACCACCCAGCGCGTCTGGGTGCCGATCGCTGGGTTGCCATGATTGGCGCACGCCAGCACCTGCTGGCCCAAGGCCGCGCGCGGCCTTGTGTGGTGGTGATGGTCGGTACTGCGGTCACGGTCGAAGCCATCGACCGCGAGGGCCATTTTTTGGGCGGCATCATCTTGCCGGGCCACGGCATCATGCTGCGGGCACTGGAATCGGGCACCGCGGGTCTGCATGTGCCCACCGGCGACGTGACACCCTTTCCCACCAACACCAGCGACGCGCTGACCAGCGGTGGCACTTTTGCCATCGCCGGCGCGGTGCAGCGCATGGTGGACAACCTGCGCCAACATTGCGGCGAAGAGCCGCTGTGCTACATGACGGGCGGCGCCGGCTGGAAAATGGCGCCCAGCATGACCAACCGCGTGGAATTGGTGGACAGCCTGATTTTTGATGGCCTGCTGACCTTGGCGGCGGCCCGTTTTGGGCCGAACGCTATGTCTGATTTCCGCGCGAGCCTTTTCTGACCCCGAACCGAGTCCATCATGTCCGATCTGAACACCCGTTTTGACACCGCCGTGGCCAACTCGCGCAAGCTCAGCGAGCGCCCGAGCAACGCCACCCTGCTCAAGATGTATGGCTTGTACAAACAAGCCACCGAGGGCGACAACAGCAGCACCAAGCCCGGCTTCAGCGACCTGGTGGGCCGCGCCAAATGGGACGCCTGGACCGCCTGCAAAGGCCAAAGCGCCGAAGACGCCAAGCAGGCTTACATCGATTTGATCGACAGCCTCCGCTGAGCGCGCGGATCGCGTCGTCCAGGTTGCGCTCGATCTGCTGGCGAATCTTGTGCTGGTAGGCGCTGAGCAAAAAGCCCAGCTTCAGGTCGAGCCTAAATCGCTCCCCGTCCACCCGCAGCTCGCCGGCCACGCCCGGGCGTTCAAAGCGCCAGGCTTGGGATCCGTCCTGTGCCGGCGCCGCTTGGCAGCGCATGCCCCACTCGCCGCTGGCCTGCGCCACCCATTGCTCGGCCAAGCCCTGGGCTTGCTCAGCGCTCAGGCCGTGCACACGTTCAATTTGCAGATCGGCCATGGGTTTGTGGCTCCTGTTGGGTGCTGCGCGGCGCCAGGGCTTGCAGCTGCGCTTCGCGTTCGGCGCGTGGCAGCTCGCTGAGCCGGCGCACCGCCGCATAAAAGCGCGGAAAGTCCTGGCCTTCCCGCACAAACAAGGTTTTGAACGCGGGAACCCAATCGTCGTAGGCGGCTTGCGTGCCGAGCAGCGCGTTGCCAATCTGGGCCACCCAGCCGTCGTAGCCCGCCCAGCCGTCCCAGCTGGCCTTGAGCGCGGCGTAGCGGGCGCGAAACGTGTCCAAGGTCTGGGCTTTGGCGGCGCGTTTGGCTGCGTCGTCCAAGGCATCGTTGCGGTAGACCGCATCCAGCGCTTGGCGGGTCTGCAGCGACAGCGCCCGAAACGCGCGCCTGCGCTCGTCAAAACGCTGGTATTCGCTGCGCACCGCTGCGTCCGCTTGGGCCAGCCAACGTTCGCCGCCCAGCTCCTCGACCGCGGTGGCAAAGGATTCGTTGAAGGCGGTGTCGTCGGCGATGTAGACCACTTGGTGGCTGAGTTCGTGAAACATCAGCCGCGCCAGCTCGCCGTCGGGGTAGCCCAAAAAGGTCGACAGCAGCGGGTCGCCGCCCAGCCAGTTGAGCCAGCCGAGCGTCGAATAGGCCGGCACCGGCAGCACGGCGGTTTCCAGTGGCGGCTCGCTGGTGTCGCGCAGTTGTTGCGCAAAGGCGCGCGCCTGGGCCTCGTCGTAATAGCCCCGGTAGCCGGCGCAGCCCACCACCGGGTAACACCAGGTTTGCAGCTGCAGCGACAGCTCGGGCGCGGCCACCACGTTCCACACCACCGCACGGCGCTTGAGATCCGCATAGCGGGTGTAGCTGGCGTTGTCGGGCAGGGCGAGTTGTTCGCTGCCAAAGCGGCGAATCTGCTGGGCGCTGCGCAACTTGGTTTTGAGCCGATCCGACACCGCTGGATCGGCCAGCCAGTCGTCCACCGGGCGCGCGGCTTGCAGCACACCCACATGGCCGCGCACCGACTGCCAGTAATAGCCCAGACCGGTGTCGGTGCTGGCGCAGCCAGCAAGCCCGCCCAGCGCCAGCGCGCTGCCCCAGGTCAACAACAGCCGCCGCGCCGAGCCCACCACGCCAAGCATCAGGCCGGCTCCACCTGCACCAGGCAGTCGTAGAACACCGGGGCGCGGCCCATGTCGGTGAGTTGTTGGCTGGTGAGTTCGTTCACATTGGTGCCGCGCACACCGAGCTTGCGCCACCAAATGCCCAGGCCGTTGACCACGCCAGGGCGGGCGCGTGCGCTGACATGCGCCGCACAGTGGTAACTGCCCCGGTCGTTGAACACCCGCACCAGCGCGCGGTCGCTAATGCCTCGCACCGCTGCGTCGTCGGGGTGAATTTCCAACAGCGGCTCGCCTTCGATGTCGCGCAGGCTTTGCACGTTCACAAAGGTCGAGTTGAGGAAGTTGCGCGCCGGCGGTGAAATCATGGCCAGCGGGTAACGCCTGTCCTGGCCCGGGGTTTCGTAGTTGGGCACATGGTCGGGCAAGCCGTCTTGGCCTTGGTCAACCAAGCGCTGGCTGAAGAACTCGCATTTGCCCGACGGCGTGGGAAAAGCGCCATCGGCAAACGGCGCATCGGGCACATCCAAGTGGGCAAAGCCTTGGGCCAGCAGGGTGTCGAAATCGACCCGGTCGCCAAAGGCGGTGCGGCACAGCGCCAGGTCGTCGTCGGCAAAACAAGGCTCGGTAAAGCCCATGCGCGCGGCCAGTGCGCGAAAGATGTCGGTGTTGCTGCGCGCATCGCCCACTGGCGCAATCGCCGGGCGGTTGAGCAGCACGTCGGTGTGGCCGTAGCTGCTGTGGATGTCCCAGTGCTCCAGCTGGGTGGTGGCGGGCAACACGATGTCGGCGTAGTCGGCGGTGTCGGTCTGGAAGTGTTCCAGCACCACGGTGAACAGGTCTTCCCGTGCAAAGCCGCGCACCACCTCGCCCGACTGTGGGGCCACCGCCACCGGGTTGCTGTTGTAGACCACCAGCGCTTCCACCTTCGGCCCAAAGTGGGACGAGGTCTCGGCCAGCAGGGCTTGGCCAATGGTGCTCATGTTGACGGTGCGCGGGCGGCGCTCGCCCAGCAGATCGGGACGGTGCAGGGCCGCGCGCTGGATCGGGAATTCGCCCGAGGACGACATCAGCAGCCCACCGGCTCGGTGGCGCCAGGCCCCCACCAGCGCCGGCAGGCAGGCCACGGCGCGCACCGCGTTGCCGCCGCCGCGCACCCGCTGCACGCCGTAATTCAGGCGAATGGCGGCCGGTTGGGTGGTGCCGTAGGCGCGCGCCAGGTCCACGATCTGTTGCACCGGCAGGCCACAGACCTCGGCGGCGCGCTCGGGCGGCCACAACAGCGCGCGTTCGCGCAGCGCGTCCCAGCCCAGGGTGTGGCGCGCCAGGTAGTCGTGGTCCAGCCAGTCATGGGTGATGAGCTGGTGCATCAGCGCCAGCGCGAGCGCTGCGTCGGTGCCTGGGCGCAGCGCCAGGTGCTCGTGGCATTTGTCGGCGGTCTCGCTTTTGCGCGGGTCGATGCACACCAGCCGCGCGCCGCGCCGTTTGGCCTCTTGCGCGATGCGCCAAAAGTGCAGGTTGCTGCCAATCGCGTTGCTGCCCCAAATCAGGATCAGCTGCGATTCGGCGAAATGCTGCACCCGCATGCCCAGCTTGCCGCCGTAGGTCTGGGTCAGGGCCTCGGCGCCGGCCGACGCGCAAATGGTGCGGTCCAGCAGCGAGGCGCCCAGCCGGTGAAAGAAACGCGCGGCCATGCCTTCGCCCTGCACCAAACCCATGGTGCCGGCGTAGCTGTAAGGCAGGATGGCTTGTGGGTCGCGCGCGGCGATCGCTTGCAGCCGGCTGGCGATGGTGTCCAGCGCCTCGTCCCAGCCGATGGGGGCGAACTGGCCGCTGCCTTTGGGGCCGGTGCGTTTTAAAGGGTGCAGCAGGCGCTCGGGGTGGTGGGTGCGCTCGGCGTACTTGGCCACCTTGGCGCACAACACGCCATCGGTCAGCGGGTGGGCCGGGTTGCCCTGCACTTTCACCGCTCTGCCGTCTTGCACGGTGGTCACCAGCGCACAGGTGTCGGGGCAGTCGTGGGGGCAGGCGCCCAGCACCGTGGTGGTTTCGGGCACAAAAGTTTCAGGTGCGGTCATGGCCATGGAGGGATGCTGGGGGAGGTCGCCGAGCGCGGATGCTGCCCAAGGACCGAACCAGAATAACAGGACTTGGTCCGATGTCACGACCGTAGCAGGGTTGCCCGCCACCGTGCCTGACGGGCGGCTGACAGAGCGTACCATCCACTCTCATTCAGCAGCCGTGTGGCCAAGACCGGAGACCAAACATGCAACTCATCGACAGCATCGTCACCCAAGCGGCGAGCATCAGCGCGCTGCGCCGCGACATCCACGCCCACCCCGAACTGTGCTTTCAAGAAGTGCGCACCGCCGATCTGGTGGCGGCCAAGCTCACCGAATGGGGCATTCCCATCCACCGGGGTTTGGGCACCACCGGCGTGGTGGGCATTGTCCACGGCCGCGACGGCGGCGCCTGTGGCCACGCGGTGGGCTTGCGCGCCGACATGGACGCGCTGCCCATGACCGAACTCAACACCTTTGACCACGCCAGCCGCCACCCCGGCAAGATGCACGCCTGTGGCCACGATGGCCACACCGCCATGCTGTTGGCCGCGGCCCAACACTTTGCCCAACACCGCGACTTTGACGGCACGGTCTACCTGATCTTCCAGCCGGCCGAAGAAGGTGGCGGTGGTGCGCGCGAGATGATCAAAGAGGGCTTGTTCGAGCAATTCCCGATGCAGGCGGTGTTTGGCATGCACAACTGGCCCGGCACACCGGCTGGCACCTTTTCGGTCAGCCCCGGCCCGGTCATGGCGTCGAGCAACGAATTCCGCATCACCATCACCGGCAAGGGCGGCCACGCCGCGCTGCCCCACACCACGGTGGACCCGGTGCCGGTGGCCTGCCAAATGGTGCAGGCCTTCCAAACCATCATCACCCGCAACAAAAAGCCGGTGGACGCGGGTGTCATCAGCGTCACCATGATCCACACCGGCGAGGCCACCAATGTGGTGCCCGACAGCTGTGAGATGCAGGGCACGGTGCGCACCTTCACCTACGAAGTGCTGGACCTGATCGAGCGGCGCATGCGCGAGATCGCCGAGCACACCGCGCTGGCCTTTGGCTGTCAGTGCGACTTTGAATTCCGCCGCAACTACCCGCCCACCATCAACACCGCGCCCGAGGCCGACTTTGCCCGCAGCGTCATGGCCGACATCGTGGGCGAGGCGCAGGTGCTGCGCCAAGAGCCCACCATGGGCGCTGAAGACTTTGCCTACATGTTGCAGGCCAAGCCGGGCGCCTACGTGTTCATTGGCAACGGCGACGGTGCACACCGCGCTGGCTATGAAGGCGGTGGCCACGACGCCGGCCCCTGCGTGCTGCACAACCCGCATTACGACTTCAACGACGACCTGATCCCGCTCGGCGCGACCTACTGGGTGCAGCTGGCGCAGCGCTGGCTGGCCAGCAAGGCGGCGGCATGATCGGCGTCACCCAAGCCTTCAGTGCGTCTTACGCCCAAGCGCGCGTCCAATTTCTGGAAGCCGCTGCCGCCGCTGGCTTGGCGATCCAGAGCCACGAAGTGGACCTGCCCGGGCGCGACGGCGAAACCTTGGCCATGGACGTGGTGCGCGACGGCCCGGCCGACGCCGCGCGCTTGTTGATTGTGAGCAGCGCTTGCCATGGCGCCGAGGGCTATTGCGGCTCGGGCGTGCAGGTGTTTGCGCTGCACGACGCCGATTGGCGCGCCAAAGCGCGCGACGCGGGAGTGGCGGTGCTCTACATCCACGCGCTCAACCCGCACGGTTTTTCTTGGGGCCGCCGGGTGACACAAGAAAACGTCGACCTCAACCGCAACTTCCGCGATTTTTCGCAGCCGCTCGCGGTCAACACCGCCTATGCCGAGTTGCACCCCTTGCTTTTGCCCGCCCAATGGCCACCGAGCGCCGAGAACGAGGCCGCGATCGACGCATGGATCGCCACCCACGGCATGCGGGCTTATCAGACTGCGGTGTCCCAAGGCCAGTGCAGCCACCCCGACGGTATGTTTTTTGGCGGCCATGGGCCGACCTGGAGCAACAACACCCTGCGCGCGGTGCTGCGCGAACACGGGCGCGCGGCGCGCCATGTGGCCTGGATCGACCTGCACACCGGCTTGGGCGAATGTGGCCTGGGTGAACGCATCTGGGCTGGCCGCGACGACGCCGAGTCGCTGGCCCGCGCCCGGCGCTGGTGGGACGGTGGTGGCGCCACCCCCATCACCTCCATCTACGACGGCAGCTCCACCTCGGCCTTGCTCACCGGTTTGATGTGGGGGTCGATCCACGACGAATGCCCGCAAGCCAGCTACACCGGCATCGCGCTGGAATACGGCACCGTGCCGCTGGAGCGGGTGATTGGCAGCCTGCGCGCCGACCACTGGCTGCACCAACACCCCGAGGCCGATGCGGCGCTGGCGCAAGCCATCCGGGCCGATGTGCGGGCGGCGTTTTATGTCGACACCGACGCTTGGCGCGGCCAGATCGTGGCGCAAGCGCGCCAGGCCCTGTTCCAAGCGGCCGAGGGTCTGGCCCAGGCCTGATGCAAGGCCGGCTCAGTCTGGCTGGCTTTGCTGCAGCGCCCACATCTCGGCGTAGACCCCGTCGCGCGCCAGCAGTTCGGCGTGGGTGCCGCGCTCGGCCACCACGCCATGGCGCAGCACCACAATTTCGTGCGCGTCCACCACGGTGGACAAGCGGTGTGCGATCACCAGCGTGGTTTTGTTCTGTGCCACCGCGCGCAGCTCGCTCTGAATGGCGCGTTCATTGGCCGAATCGAGCGCGGATGTGGCTTCGTCAAAAATCAGCACCGGCGGGTTTTTCAACAAGGTGCGGGCAATGGCCACGCGCTGCTTTTCACCGCCCGAGAGTTTGAGTCCGCGCTCGCCCACCACCGTGTCGTAGCCCTGCGGCAGGCTGGCGATGAAGGTGTGGATGTGTGCGGCCTGCGCGGCGCGCTCCACCTCGGCTTGGCTGGCGTCGGGCCGGCCGTAGCGGATGTTGTAGCCAATCGTGTCGTTGAACAGCACCGTGTCTTGCGGCACGATGCCAATCGCTTGGCGCAGGCTCGACTGTGTGACGCTGCGGATGTCTTGCTGGTCGATGGCGATCCGCCCAAAGCCTCGGTCCACGTCATAAAACCGGTACAACAGCCGCGCCAGCGTCGACTTGCCCGAGCCCGACGGGCCCACCACCGCCACCGTTTGCCCGGCGGGAATGCGCAGGCTCACGCCGTGCAAGATGGGGCGGTTGCTCTCGTAGGCAAAGCGCACGTCTTCAAACACCACCTCGGGTGCGCCGCTCAGCCGCAAGGCGGTGGCGTTGGGTGCGTCGGCCACTTCGCGCTCGCGCTCCAGCAGGGTGAACATGCGGTCGAGGTCGGTCAGGCTTTGCTTGATCTCGCGGTAGAGCACGCCCAAAAAATTGAGCGGAATGTAGAGCTGGATCATGAAGGCGTTGACCATCACCAAATCGCCCAGCGTCAAGCTGCCGTTGGCCACGCCTTGGGTGGCGCGCCAGAGCATCAGCACCAAAGCGGTGGCGATGATGAGCTGCTGCCCGCCGTTGAGCAGCGAGAGGGTGACTTGGGTTTTGATGCGGGCGCGGCGCAGTTTCTCCAGCGCCTCGTCGTAGCGGCGGGCTTCAAACGCCTCGTTGTTGAAATATTTGACGGTCTCGTAATTGAGCAGCGAGTCGATGGCGCGGCTTTGGCTGCTCGACTCCAGCTCGTTCATGCGGCGGCGAAACTGGGTGCGCCACTCGGTCACGCTCACGGTAAAGCCCACGTACAGCACCAGCGCCACCAGCGTGATCCAGACATAGCCCATGTCGAACTGGCTGCCCAGCAGAGCCAACACCAGGGCCACCTCAATCAGCGTGGGGAAGATGCTGTAGAGCGAATACGAAATCAGCGACTGCACCGCGCGGGTGCCGCGCTCGATGTCGCGCGTCATGCCGCCGGTCTGGCGCTCCAGGTGAAAACGCAGCGACAGCGCGTGCAGGTGGCCAAACACCTCCAGCGCAATTTGGCGGGTGGCGCCTTCGGTGGCCTTGGCGAACACCAGCTCGCGCAACTCGGTGAACAGCGAGGTGCAAAAGCGCAGCGCGCCGTAGGCCACGATCAGGCCTACCGGCACCACCAGTAGCGCAGTCGCGCTGCCAGCGGGAATGTTCATCGCGTCGACCAGCTGCTTGAGCAGCAGCGGCACACTCACCGTGGCCAGCTTGGCCGCCACCATAAAACCCAGCGCCGCCGCCACCCGCCATTTGTATTGCCACAAATAGGGCAGCAGGCGCGAGAGCACCGCCCAGTCGGAGCGCTGGCGCGCTTGGGTGGCGGACGGGGGCAGTGCAGAAGAAGCGGCAGGGCGCATTGGGGGACAATCGGAGTGAACAAACCTTGGAATTGTGCGCTTATGTCTCAGAGCCCCGCGTCCGACCTGCCCCAAACCCCATCGTATTGGCCCGAAGGTCTGCCCCAGGATCGGGTCCTGGTGATGAAGGTCATTCCCATGCCAGCCGACTGCAACGCCAACGGCGACATCTTTGGCGGCTGGGTGATGGCGCAGGTGGACCTGGCCGGTTCGGTGCTGCCCGCGCGTTATGTGCAGGGCCGCATGGCCACGGTGGCGGTCAACGAGTTCATCTTCAAGCAGCCGGTGCGGGTGGGCGACATCTTGAGCTTCTTTGCGCATGTGAGCCGCATCGGCAACACCTCCATCACGGTCCAGGTGGAGGTGTACGCCGAGCGTTACCGCCACCAAGGGCAGTTCATGAAGGTCACCGAGGCCAGCCTGACCTATGTGGCTATTGACGAGAGTGGACGGCCCCGGCCGATTCCCCGGTCGGGGCAGAGCGCGCCAGTGGCACCCTGAGCGCAGGGCCCTCTCGCACACAAAAAAACGGCGGAGCCAGTTGCCCGGCACCGCCGCCTCTCCCTCGACGCCTTGTGTGTGATCAGCGGGTCAACTCGCAGGCACCGCTGCTGCAGTCCATGCCCTCGGTGCGCTCGCCCTCGGCGCCATCCCGCGTGGGCTGAGCGGCGCTGCTGGCTTGGTTGACCAAAGCGCCCAGGTGGGTGCCCAGTGTCAGGTCATCGATCGGCCCAAACTGGTGCAGCGCCACCCGGCCATCGCGGTCCAGCAGGATGTGTGTGGGCGTGCCGCGCAATCCGTAGCTGAACATGGTTTTGGGAATGCCCGCTGGCCCGCCGGGCTGGTCGATGCCGATGGGGAAGCTCCAACGGTATTCGTGCACAAAGGCCCGCAAGGCGGTTTCTGTCATGGCCTCATGGTGCTCAAACACGGTGTGAAGACCCACCACCGCCACCTCCGACTCGGGGAATAGCTGGCGCACCCGTTGGGCTTGTGGCAGCGAGTGCGACACACAGCCCGGGCACAACATTTGGAAGGTGTGCAGCAGCACCACTTTGCCACGCAACGATGCCGCCGTGATGGGGTGTGGCGTGTTGAGCCAGGTTTGGACTTGCCACTCGGGCAATAGGGAACCCACAGCGATGTAGGACATAACAGACTCCTTGTTGTTCAGAACAGAACGGACGGCTTCAAAACTCTCCGGTGTTGATGTACGGATGGCTCCACAAAATGCTTTGCAGCAGCACCGACTTCAGCCACGCGGCTTGCATGCGCTCGACATCGGCGGCCGAGGCGCCCTTGCTCGCGAGAAAAGGCTTGAGGGTGGTGACCACCGGGATGGTGAGCGCGGGCACATAACGGAAGTTGATGTGCGGCACGCTGTTGACCCCGTCGGTCAGGTTTTTCTTCAGGCGGTTGTGGCGCAGGCCAATCTCGTACTGCCAGTCCAGCCAGGTTTGGTCGTAGTTGGCCTCGGCCGTGTCCAGGATCCACAGCGCAAAGCGCTTGCGCACCGCGGCCAGGTACTGCGCATCGGGTTGGCCGGTTTGCGCGTGGCTGAAGAAGTGCACCAGTTCGGGCGTGGAGCCGACAAAGCCGTACCAGACGTCGAGAATGGCGTCGGTTTGGTCGGCCAAGATGGCTTTGCTCTGGCGCAAGGCCAACACATCGTCGTCACCGAACAGCATGGAGCGTTGCAGCGAGCGCAGATCGTCCAGGTTGAAGGGCGCTGGGCTCAGGCTGCGGTCGCCATAGGCGTAGCCGGGGGCGGTGTGGCTGGGTGTGTGCGAAGAAGGGGCGGACATGGGGGACTCCTGTGTGGGCTGGGTAGGGATTTCAGAATTCGCCGTCTTTGATGTAGGGGTGGCTCCACAGAATGCTCTGCATCAGCACCGCCTTCATCCAAGCGGCTTGCATGCGTTCCACATCGGCGGGCGACGCCCCTTTTTTGGCCAGAAACGGCTTGAGGGTGGTGACCACGGGGATGGTGAGCGCCGACAGGTAGCGGTAGTTGATCTGCGCCACGCTGTTGGCACCGTCGGTGCGGTTCTTCTTCAGGCGGTTGTGGCGCAGGCCAATCTCGTACTGCCAGTCCAGCCATTTCTGGTCGTAGTTGGCCTCGGCCGTGTCCAGGATCCACAGGCCAAAGCGCTTGCGCACGGCGGCCAGATACTGGGCGTCGGGCTGGCCGGTCTGGGCGTTGCTGAAGAAATACACCAGCTCGGGCGTGGCGCCCACAAAGCCGTACCAAACGTCCAGAATGGCGTCGGTTTGGTCGGCCAAGATGGCCTTGCTCTGGCGCAGCGCTTTCACATCGTCTTCGGTGAACAGCATGGAGCGTTGCAGCGAACGCAAGTCGACCATGTTGTAAGGCGCCTTGGTCAAGGCGCGGTCGCCATAGGCGTACCCGGGCGCCGAGGCGGGGGCTTGCTGGGCCTGGGCAGTGGACACAGCGGTGGCGAGGGTGGTGGCGGCCAAGACGGCCAGCAGCGCTTTCATGAAGATCTCCTAGAGGGTGACAAAGGTGTTGTGCTGACGTCTGGTATCTTCCGGCGCTGGCTCATAGGAAGGGTGTCGTGGAATCCGGAAAACTTGACTTGGCGTCCGAACCCAGCGTGGCGGCGCCCGACGAGGCCTTGGACAGGCTGTCGAACCTGCTGGAGCGCTTTCGCTTGCAGGCCACGCTGTTTCATGAAGGGCCGCTGTGTGGCCGCACCGTGTTTGATGCCCGGCCACACCGGGCGTTTTTGCATGTGCTGCGCCGTGGTGAGTTGGCCATTGAGCACCCCAAGAGCACCGGTTTGGTGCGCCGCATGGAGCTGACCGAGCCGTCGCTGATCTTTTATCCGCGTGCGGTGACACACACCTTTGTCAATCCGCCCTGCGAGGGCTCAGACTTCACCTGCGCCACGCTGCGCTTTGACGGTGGTGATCTGCACCCCATCGTGGCGGCCTTGCCGTCTTTGGTGGTGGTGCCCATCGGTGCGGTCAAAGGCTTGGAGTCGGCGCTGCAGTTGCTGTTTTCGGAAACCGCCCACACCCGCTGCGGCTCGCGTCTGCTTGCCGATCGGCTGTTTGAGGTGGTGTTGATTCAGCTCATCCGCTGGATGATGGACCACCCCGAAGAGGCGGGTGTGTCCAACGGCTTGTTCATGGGCATGGCCGACAAGCGTTTGGCCCGGGTGCTGGTGGCGGTGCACGAGGCGCCGCAGGACCCCTGGACCTTGGAAGACATGGCCCAGGTGGCCCACATGTCGCGCAGCGCGTTTGCCGAGGCTTTCCGCAAGGCCATGGGGCGCACGCCCGCCGCTTATTTGTGCGACTGGCGCTTGACGGTGGCGGCGGCCTTGTTGCGCGAGGGCCAAGCCCAAAAGCTGGTGGCGGCCGAGCTGGGTTTCAACACCGCGTCGTCACTGAGCCGCGCCTTCAAGCAGCGTTTTGGCCAGTCGCCGCGCGCCTGGGTGGCCGCCGCTCAGTGAGCCCAACGCCGCCGCCACGCGGCGTAAATCTGATCGGCCAGCGCTTCGCTGGCGCGCTGGTATTGGGCGGTGGCGGCGCGCATGGCGCTGGGCGACTGCACCGTGGGCACACCGGCCTGCAGCGCTTGGGGGTAGACCGCGCCGGGCTGCTGCAACCAAGCGTCGATTTTCTCGGGCGTGATTTCGATGTGGAACTGCATCGCCAAGTGTGGCCCCAGCGCAAAGGCCTGGTGGGCGCAGGCGGCTGAGCTGGCCAGCGGCTCGGCGCCCGCAGGCAGGGTGGTGAAGCTGTCGTAATGCCACTGGTAGACCACCGCGTGTGCTGCGGCACCGAGCCAGTCGGTGGCCAGCGCGCTGCCGCTGTGTTGCAGCGGCAGCCAGCCGATTTCGGGCTCGGGCAAGCGCGTCACGCTGCCGCCCAGGGCGCGCGCCATCAGCTGCCCGCCCAAGCAGTGGCCGATCACCGGCACATGCAGCGCCACCGCTTCGCGGATCAGGGTTTCGGCGTGGCGCAGGCTGGCGCGCTCGTCGTTGGCGCTCCATTCGCCGCCCAGCACCGCCAGCGCCCGGTAGCCGCGCACGCTGGCCGGATACACGTCGCCCGCTTCGGCGCAGGGGCTGTGCCAGCGCAGGCCTTGGCGGTCCAGCCAGGTGCCCAGGTAGGCGGGGGTGTCTTCGGTGGTGTGCTGCAGCACCAGCACGTCGGCGGTGTCGTTCGGTGGGGTTGGCATGGCGCGCATCATAGGCAGCGCAGACGGCCCACCCAGGGCCAATTTCGCACGGCGCTGATGGACAGCCGCCGCGCTCAAAACGCGCCGTGCCGTCCCGCGCCCGCCGCAAAACGCTGTGCGCCGGCCAGCGCGTCGGGGATGCGGGCCTTGCCGCGTTGCCATTCTTGTTGCAGCGCGTCGCCCAGCGGCAGGTCCCACTGGGTGTAGGCGCTCTCGCGGTCGGCCAGCATGGTGGCTTGCGGAAAGCCCGCCAGCTGTTCGGCCAATGCCACCGCCGCGTCGCGCGCGCTACCGGTGGGCACCACCCGGTTGGCCAGGCCCATGGCCAGGGCCTCGGCCGCTGCCACTTGCCGCCCAGTCAAGATCAGGTCCATGGCGTGGCCCATGCCAATGAGGCGCGGCAGGCGCACCGTGCCACCGTCGATCAGCGGCACACCAAAACGGCGGCAATACACGCCGAAGTAGGCGTCCTCCTCCATCACCCGCAGGTCGCACCACAGCGCCAGTTCCATGCCACCGGCCACGGCGGCGCCACTGATGGCCGCAATCACCGGTTTGGACAAGCGCAGCCGCGACGGCCCCATGGGGCCCAGCGCTTGGGTGTCGGCGCTGTCAAAGTCCAAGCCGCTCAAGGCGCCGGTGTCGCCCGACGCGGCCAGGGCCGCACCGTGCTGCAAGTCCCAACCGGCACAGAAATGGCCGTGTGCGCCGTGGAACACCGCCACCCGCGCATCCGGGTCGCGGTCGAAGGCCAAAAACGCGTGGTGCAGCGCTTGTGCGGTGGCGCTGTCGACCGCGTTGCGCACCTCGGGGCGCTGCAGGGTGACCACCGCCACGGCGCCCAAGCGCTCGACCACCACGGGGCTCTGGGTTTTGTGAAAACTGGTCATGGGCGGGCCTTGGTTCACCCACACCGTGTGGGGGCACCTTCAGTGTGGGCCCAGCGCCGCTGCGGGCTTTGGCACATCGGCGACTCGCCATCGGGTCAACCCTAGCGTCAGTTTCGCGCAAGCGCCGATATAACCCGGGCACCACAGCGGCGGCCGCTCCAGCGGCGCCGACACCACAAGGAGACCAACGCGTGCAAGTGCTGCAACTGCTCATCAGCGGCATCGCCCAGGGCTGTATCTACGGCCTGATTGCCCTGGGCTTTGTGCTGATCTACAAGGCCACCGAGACGGTGAGCTTTGCCCAGGGCGACTTGATGATGGTGGGCGCTTTTGGGGGCCTGGCGGCCATGACCGCGCTGGGCTTTCCGTTTTGGCTGTCGGTGCCGGCGGCCATTGTGGCCATGGGGGTGTTTGGTGTGCTGCTGGAACGGGTGGTGATCCGCCCGATCCTCGGCCAGCCCGCGTTCTCCATCGTCATGCTCACCATTGGGGTGGGCTATGTGCTGCGTGGCCTGATCACCATGATCCCCGACATCGGCACCGACACCCACACCTTGCCGGTGCCGTACGCCGGGCAGGTGTTCAACCTGGCGGGCTTGGTGATGTCGGCCGAGCAGCTGGTGGTGATTGGCGCCACCGCGCTGCTGTGTGGCCTGCTGTTTGTGATGTTCAAGTACAGCAAGCTCGGCATTGCCATGCAGGCCTCGTCGCAAAACCAGTTGGCCGCCTATTACATGGGTATTCCGGTGCAGCGGCTCAATGGCCTGGTGTGGGGCCTGGCGGCGGCGGTGGCGGCGGTGGCTGGGCTGCTGTTGGCGCCCATCACTTTTGTGCACGCCAACATGGGTTTTATTGGCCTCAAGGCTTTCCCGGCGGCGGTGGTGGGCGGCTTCGGCAGCCTGCCGGGCGCCATTGTGGGCGGTCTGATCATCGGCATTGTCGAAGCGCTCTCGGGCTTTTATCTGCCCGAAGGCTTCAAGGACATTGCGCCGTACATCGTGGTGCTGCTCATGCTGGTGCTCAAACCCAATGGCCTGTTCGGCGAACAACTCCGGAAGAAGGTATGAGATTCCTGTTCAAGACCGACTACGACCAGGACATCCGGCTGGCCAAACACGGCGGTCATGTGTTCTGGTACAGCCTGTTGGGCCTGTTGTTGCTCGCGTCGCCCTGGTTGGTGGACGAGTACTGGCTGGCGCAACTGACCTTTGTGCTGATCTACGCCATTGTGGGGCTGGGCCTGATGCTGCTGGCCGGCTTCACCGGCTTGTTCTCGCTCGGCCACGCGGCGTTCTTGGGCGTGGGCGCCTACACCCAAGCGGTGATGGTCAACGCCGGTGTGCCCTTTCCGCTGGCGCTGATCGCCGCCGGTGTGCTGGCGGCGGTGGTGGGCGTGGTGGTGGGCTTGCCGGCGCTGCGGGTCAAGGGCATTTACCTCGGCATGGCCACGTTGGCCTTTGGCTTTATCGTGGAAGAGGGCATCGCCCGTTGGGAGAGCGTGACCGGTGGCAACAAAGGCCTGATGGTGGGCTATCCCAATCTGTTCGGTTGGGAGCTGGACTCGACCGCCGAGTTTTATTTCTTGTGTCTGGTGGTGTGTGTGGTGGCCACGCTGGGCATCTTGAACCTGCTGCGTTCGTCCACCGGCCGGGCCTTTGTGGCGATCCGCGACTCCGAGATTTCGGCCCAGAGCATGGGCATCCACTTGGCGCGCTACAAGACGCTGTCGTTTGCGCTCTCGGCGGCGCTCGCTGGTGTGGGTGGCGCGCTCTACGCGCACAAGATCATGTTCTTGTCGCCCGAGCAGTTCTCCAT
The DNA here is from genome assembly GCA_964650505.1 of uncultured Hydrogenophaga sp. Taxonomy (GTDB): domain Bacteria; phylum Pseudomonadota; class Gammaproteobacteria; order Burkholderiales; family Burkholderiaceae_C; genus Hydrogenophaga. The sequence continues at coordinate 21,977 of CAZYUD010000008.1, read as the reverse complement.
CGTCCAGTCGATTGACCTGCTGCTGATGGTGGTGATTGGGGGCTTGGGCTCGGTGCATGGCGCGTTTTTGGGTGCGATCTTCCTGATCGTGATGCCCCAGCTCATCGCCTTGGGCAAAGACTTTTTGCCCGCCGCCATTGGCCAGGCCGCCGGCCTGCAGGGCATGGTCTACGGCCTGGTGTTGATCGCTTTTGTGCTGTTTGAGCCCATGGGCTTGTACGGTCGCTGGCTCAAGATCCGCACCTGGTTCCAGCTCTTCCCGTTCTACCGCAAGGGCATGTTCAAGCGGCAGAAGAGTTTCCAAAAGTCGGATCGGCTGAAATGAACCACCCCCGCGCCGCTTCGCGTCACCCCCTCAAGGGGGCAACACCTGCGGGCTGGCAGAGCCAGTCCCGCGGTGTTCTTGCCTGGGTGCCGGGCACTCCCATTTGTCTGGTATTGGCGAGGACCCATGACTGACGACATCCTTCTTTCAGCACAAGGCCTCACCGTCCGCTTTGGCGGTGTGGTGGCGGTCAACAACGTGAGCTTCAACGTCAAGCGCGGCGAGGTCTTCACCCTGATCGGCCCCAACGGCGCGGGCAAGACCACGGTGTTCAACCTCATCAGCCGCATCTACACGCCGACCCAGGGGGCCATCGATTACCTCGGGCCGCAGGGCATGCTGCGCCTGACCGATCAACCGCCGCACGCCATCGCCGGCCTAGGCATTGCGCGCACCTTCCAGAACATCGAGCTGTTTGAACACGCCACGGTGTTGCAAAACCTGCTGATCGGTCGCCACACCCACCGCCGCACCGGCTTTTGGAGCGAGCTGTTTTTCAGCGGCCGCACCCGCGCCGCCGAGATTGAGGCGCGCGACAAGGTCGAGCAAGTCATCGACTTTCTGGACCTGCAGCACCACCGCGACACTATGGTGGCGGGCTTGCCCTACGGTGTGCGCAAGGTGGTGGAGCTGGCCCGCGCCTTGTGCACCGAGCCGCGCCTGCTGTTGTTGGACGAGCCTTCTTCGGGCTTGAACGTGGAAGAAACCGACGACATGGCGTTTTGGATCGCCGATATCAAAAACGAACTTGGCATCACCGTGCTCATGGTGGAGCACGACATGGGCCTGGTGTCCAAGGTGTCCGACCGGGTGCTGGCCATGAGCATGGGCGCCGAGCTGGCCACCGGTACACCGGCCGAGGTGCAGAGTCACCCCGGGGTGATCGAGGCCTACCTTGGCTCGGTGGACGATGTGTCGAGCCTGCGCCGTCCGGCGCCCGTGCAAGGAGCGCCAGCATGACGGTACCGGTGACAGACCAAGCGGTGCTCAAGCTGCTCAACGTGGAGAGCGCCTACGGCCCCATCAAGGCCATTCGCGGGGTGAGCCTGCAGGTGCGGCGCGGCGAAATCGCCACCGTGCTGGGCAGCAACGGCGCGGGCAAAACCACCATCCTCAAAACCATCAGCGGCATCATCGACCCGCGCAAGGGCAGCATTGAATTTAAGGGCGAAAACATCACCGCCCAAGACCCAGCGCTCATCGTGCAACGCGGTCTGATGCATGTGCCCGAGGGGCGCGAGGTGTTTCCGTTGCTGTCGGTGCGCGACAACCTGCTCATGGGCGCCTACACCCGCGCCGACCGCGACGGCGTGGCGCGCGACATGGAGGCCGTGTTCAATTACTTCCCCATCCTGCGCGAGCGCGCCGCGCAAGACGCGGGCTTGCTCTCGGGGGGGCAGCAGCAGATGCTGGCCATCAGCCGCGCGCTTATGGCGAACCCGGACCTCATCTTGCTCGACGAGCCGAGCCTGGGCCTGAGTCCCAAGCTCACCAAAGAAATCTTCGAGATCGTGGTGCGCATCAACCGCGAACGCGGCACCACCATTTTGCTGGTGGAGCAAAACGCCAACATGGCGCTCAACGCCTCGGACTACGGCTATGTGCTGGAAAACGGCCGCATCGTCATGGAAGACACCTGTGCCCGCCTGCGCGAGAAAGAGGACATCAAGGAGTTCTACCTCGGCATGAAGGAGGAAGGCGTGCGCGCCGACCGCCGCTGGAAGAAGAAAAAAACCTGGAGATGACATGAGCAATCTTTGGGATCTGTCCCACATCCAGCCCGAGACGCGGGTGGTGCTCGATGGCGAGACCATTCCGGCCATGTTCTGGAACGCGGTCGACAAGCGCGGGCCGAACGTGTGGCTGCGGCAAAAAGACTTTGGCATTTGGCGCAGCTGGACCTGGACCCAGGTGGGCCAGGCGGTGCGAGAGATTGGTCATGGCCTCTTGGCGCTGGGGTTTGCCGAGCGCGAGACCGCATCGATTTTGTCCAACACCAATGTCGAGTGGGTGCTGGCCGACTTGGCGGTGCTCAGTTGCGACGGTGTCGCCAACGGCATCTATCCCACCGACGCGGCCGATCAGGTGGAGTACCTGTGTGCCGACTCGCGCACCACGGTGTTGTTTGTGGAGGACGACGAACAGCTCGACAAGGCGCTGGCGGTGCGCGAGCGCTTGCCGCTGTTGCGCCACATCGTGGTGTTCGACATGGACGGTTTGCGCGGGCTCAAGGACCCCATGGTCATTGGCTTGGACGCTTTGCGCGCCAAGGGCCGCGAGCACATGACGCAGCACCCCAAGGCCTTGGACGAGCGGGTGGCCGCTTGCCGGCACGATCACCTGGCGATTCTGGTCTACACATCGGGCACCACCGGCAAGCCCAAGGGCGCCATGCACAACCACGCTGGGCTGGTCTACACCGTGCGCGGCTACAACAGCATCCTGCCGCGCTACGAGGCCGATGAGTGCATGTGCTTCCTGCCGCTGTGCCACATCGCCGAGCGCATGGGTGGCGAATACTTCTCGCTCTACACCGGCGCCAAACTCAACTTTGTGGAGAACCCCGACACCGTGCCCGAGAACGTGCGCGAGATCGCGCCCACGGTGTTCACCGCCGTGCCCCGGGTGTGGGAGAAGTTTTACTCCGGCGTGATGATCGCGCTCAAAGAGGCCGGCGCCCTGCAGCAAGCCGCCTACGCCTGGGCCATTGGGGTGGGGCAGCGTGTGGCCGAGCGGGTGTTGGCCGGGCAACCGGTCTCGGGAGGCCTGCGCGCGCAGTTCACGCTGGCGCGTTGGCTGGTGCTCAACAATGTGCGCAAGCTCATCGGCATCCACCGCTCGCGTTTTCTGGTCACCGGTGCGGCGCCGATCTCGCCCGAGCTGGTGCGCTGGTACTTGGCGCTGGGTGTGCCGATGTTGGAGGTCTGGGGCATGACCGAGACTTGTGGCGCGTCCACCGGCGTGCCGGCCACACGCATCAAGCCCGGTTCCATCGGCCCGGCGGCGGGCTACAACCAGATGCGGCTCGACCCCGCCACCGGCGAGATTCTGGTCAAAGGCCCCAATGTGTTCATGGGCTACCTGAATTTGCCCGAGAAAACCGCCGAGACCATCGACGCCGACGGCTGGTTGCACACCGGCGATGTGGGCACGGTGGATGAGGAAGGGTTTTTCCGCATCACCGACCGGATGAAAGACATCATCATCACCGCAGGGGGCAAAAACATCACACCGAGTGAGATCGAAAACGAACTGAAGTTCTCGCCCTATGTGACCGACGCGGTGGTCATTGGCGACAAGCGGCCCTACCTCACCGTCATCATCATGATCGACCAAGACAACGTGGAGAAGTTTGCGCAGGACAACGACGTGCCGTTTTCCAACTACGCCAGCCTCACCCGTACGCCCGAGGTGCAGCAACTCATTTCCGACCTCATTGAGAGCGTCAACAAAAAATTCGCCCGCGTCGAGCAGATCAAAAAATTCTGGCTGCTCGATACCCAGCTCAGCGCCGAGGACGAAGAACTCACGCCCACCATGAAGCTCAAGCGCAAGCTGGTGCAGCAAAAGTACGCTGAGCAGATCGAGGCCATGTACCGCTGATTTTTTCCAGACCTTTTACACAAGGAGACAACGATGAAACGCAAACTCAGTCTGGTCGCTGCTGCCCTGGCGCTGGTGGGCGCCAGCGCCTTCGCCCAATCGCAAGGCGTCAGCAAAGACCAAATCACCCTGGGCTCGATCCAGGACTTGTCCGGCCCGCTGGCCGGCTTTGGCAAGCAGGTGCGCTTGGGCATGCTGCTGCGCGTGGACGAGGCCAATGAGCAAGGCGGGGTCAACGGCCGCAAGCTCAAGATGCAGGTGGAAGACTCGGGCTACGACCCCCGCAAAGCGGTGTTGGCGGCACAAAAGCTGGTCAACCAAGACAAAATTTTTGCCATGATCGGCCACATTGGCACCGCCCAAAACATGGCCGCCATGCCGGTGCAGTTCCAGAAGAACGTGATCAACTTCTTCCCGGTGACCGCAGCGCGCGAAATGTACGAGCCCTTCCACCGCCTGAAGTACTCGTTTGCCGCCACCTATTACGACCAGATGCGCCAAGCGGTGCCCATGCTGGTGAAAGAAAAGAACGCCAAAAAAGTCTGCGCCATGTACCAAGACGACGAGTTCGGCTTGGAGGTGTTCAAGGGCGCCGAAGAGGGCTTGAAGTCGGCGGGCATGCAGTTTGCCGAGGTCACTACCTACAAACGCGGCGCCACCGATTTCGCCTCACAAATGCAAAAGTTGGCCTCTGCGCAGTGTGACTTTGTGGTCATGGGCACCATCATCCGCGAGACGATTGGGGGCATTGCCACCGCGCGGCGTCTGGGCTTTAACCCGACCTTCATCGGTTCGAGCGCGGCCTACACCGATCTCATCCACAAGCTCGGTGGTCCCGCCATGAACGGCTTCTACGCCGCCATGTCGGTGCAGCACCCCTACTTGGACGAGGCCTCGCAGCCCATCCGTTTCTGGGCCAACAAATACAAGACCAAGTTCAACGAAGACCCCACCGTGTTCTCGGTGTATGGCTACAACGCGGTGGACGCGTTTATCCGCGCGGCCAGCAAAGCCGGCGCCAACCTCACCACCGACAGCTTCATCAAAGCGATGGACACCATGGTGATCCCGCCCGACATTTTTGGCAGCGCCGAAATGACCTTTGGCCCCCAAAAGCGCTTGGGCAGCAACGCTTCTCGCCTGTCGCAAATCCAGGAAGGCCGCTGGAAAGTGGTGGCACCGTATTTCGCCAGCAAGTGATGTTCAGGGTCAGGCCAGTCCGAGAGGCTGGCTTCTGACTTGCAGCGCCGGCCCTCGGGTCGGCGTTTTTTTTGCGCGCGTCAAGACACGATGTAGGCGCCCGCGCCGGTCGATAGCAGTTTGCCGTCGGGCCCGTAAAAGCCCATGCGGGTGCTGGCCACCCGCGAGCCCAGGCGCAGCACCTCAGCGCGCAGCTCAAACCATTCGCCAATGCCCGGGCGCAGGTAGTCGATGCGCAGATCGATGGTGCCCAGCTTGGCAAAACGGTGCAGGCGCTGCTCGGGCGCTTCGTCCATGTGGCGCGCGCCAATGGCGGCCATGCAGGCCAGACCACCCATGGCGTCCAGCCCCGCGCTGATCACGCCACCGTGCACCCGGTTGTAGGCGTAGTGCCCCACCAGTTGCGGCCGCATCTCGATGCGCGCTGTCACCAGCTCGGGCTCCAACCGGGTGATTTGCAGGCCCAGCACCTGGTTGAAGACAATTTTTTCTTCAAAAATGGCCTTGAGACCTTGCACAAATTCGGGTTCAAACGCCACAGGCGCGGTGGTTTTGGGGCTCATGCGGCGATTGTGGCCCAAGCTGGGGGCGGGGTCTGTCGCCTGCGCCGCGCCGGGGTTCAGCGCGGTGGGCGTTTGGCGATGCCCATGGTCTTGGCCAAAATGCCCAGCATCACCTCGTCGGCGCCACCGCCAATGCTGGCCAAGCGGCCGTCGCGGAACATGCGCGCCACCTTGTTTTCCCAGGTAAAGCCCATGCCGCCCCAAAACTGCAAGCAGGTGTCGGGCACCAAGCGGTTCAGCCGCCCGGCCTTGAGCTTGCACATGGTGGCCCATTCGGTCACGTCCTCGCCGGCCACATAGCGCTCGCAGGCCGCATAGGTCAGGGCGCGCAGGCTCTCCACCTCGGTCTTGAGTTCGGCCAGCTTGAACTGCACCCACTGCTGGTCGGCCAAGCTGGCGCCAAACAGTTGGCGGTCCTGCGCCCATTCCACTGTCCAGCGAATGCAGTTGCTCAAGCTCTCCAGCGTGCTGGCCGCGCACCACAGCCGCTCTTCTTGGAACTGCTGCATCTGGTAGACAAAGCCTTGGCCTTCGGCGCCAATGCGGTAGCGCTGCGGCACCCGCACATGGTCGAAATACAGCAAGCCGGTGTCGCTGCTCATCATGCCGATCTTGCGGATTTTTTTGCCCACCTCAATGCCCGGGCGCAGCCGGCCGTTCTCGCGCAGCGGCACCATCACCAGGCTTTTGTTTTTGTGCGCCGGGCCTTCGCTGGTGTTGACCAGCATGCACATCCAGTCGGCCTGCAGGCTGTTGGTGATCCACATTTTTTGGCCGCTGATCACATAGTCGTCGCCGTCCTTGCGCGCCACGGTTTTGATGCCCGCCACATCGCTGCCAGCGGCGGGCTCGCTCACGCCAATGCAGCCCACTTGCTCGCCGCTGATGGCGGGCGCCAAAAACTGCGCCCGCAACTCGTCGCTGCCAAAACGCGCCAGCGCCGGCGTCGCCATGTCGGTCTGCACCCCAATGGCCATGGGCACGCCGCCGCATTCGATGTGGCCCAGCGTCTCGGCCATGGCCAAGCCGTAGCTGTAGTCCAGCCCCGCGCCGCCCCAGGCCTCGGGCTTGGTCAGGCCCAGCAAGCCCAGCTTGCCCATTTCGCGAAACACCTCGTGCGCGGGAAAGATCTCGGCCGCTTCCCATTCGTCCACCTGCGGGTTGATCACGTCGTCAATGAAGCGCTTGAGCGTGCTCTGGATTTGGCGATGCTCGTGGGTGAACTGCATGGTGGGCCTCCTTGGGCGGGGTTCAGGGCAGGAGTTCAAACGTGGCCACCGGGTGGGCTTGGCCGTTCAAGGCCAGCTCCACCACATGGGTGCCGGGGTAGTGGGTGCGGGTGCTCATTTGGCGCAGCGACAGGGTTTTGCTCAGCACACAGCGATCGCCTGCGGCCAGCGTGATGGTGCTGCCCTTGAACACCTTGGCGCTGCGCTGGCCGTCGGCCTTCACGTAATGCACCCGCCAGTCGGCCAGGGCGCTGGCGCTGGTCTTGCTCGGGTTGTGCAGCTCGGCGTGCAGGTGCACGCTCTGTCCGATCTGGGCTTGGCGCGGCTCGGTGTGGCCGCTGTGGACCCGCAGCGCGCTGGTGCCGGCGTGGCCCATCAAGGCCAGCGCCTGGGGGTGGCCGGCTTTGACCAGGCTGCGCAGCGCGTGTTGGATCAGCGCGGCCCGCGCAGGCGGCGCCTTCACCCCCCACTCGGTCGCCAGCGACAGCAGCAGTTCCGGGTGGTCTTTGCCGATGTCGTTGAGGTGGTTGGCCACCGAGCGCCGCACATACGACGATGGGTCGTCGCGCAGTGTCTGCAGCAGCGGCAGCGCGGGGCGGGGGTCGCGCACAAACTCGCTCAGGCGCGCCGCCCAAGGCAGGCGCGGGCGCGTGGCTTCGCTGGCGGCGCGGCGCACATGCGGGTTGGCGTCTTGGGCCCAGCGCGCCAAGTGGGCCAGTGTGGTCCCAGTGTGTTGTTGCAGATAGGGCCGCAGGCTGAACTCGGCGGTGAAGCGTTGGGTCAGCGCGTGCTGCGCGCCGATGGCGATGTCCAAGTGGTCCAAGCCGCGCTGCGCGATGTACAGGCTGTGCGGCAGGTAAAAGAAGGCGCTGGGCACATCGCCCGCCGCCACCGGCTCGCCCTTGGCGTCCAGCGCCATCGGTGCGCCCATGGACGCCACCAGCAGCGGCGCGGCCTCGGCAAAGTCGCCCGGCAGGTGGCGCACCAGCGCGTCGGCCAGGCGCTGGCCGCGCGCCATCAGCGGCAGGTCGTCAAAATCGGCGCCCGCGCTTTTCACCAAAGCGGTGGGCTTGATGCCCGCGCCGGCGCGCGCAAGGTGTTCGCCCAGCAGCTGCGGTGCGTGGGCGGGAATCAGGTGGTTCAGTGTGGTGGCCATGCGGCGATGGTAGGGGCAAGCGCTGTCAGCGACCAGGCCAATTGGGGGCGCGTTTTTCGTTGAACGCGCTCAGGCCTTCGCGCGCGTCTTCGCTCAGCGCGGTCAAGGCGATCTGGCTTTCGGTGAAGGCAATGGCTTGCTCAAAGGTCATGGCCTCAATGGCGCGCAGCGCGTACTTGCCACGCCGCAGGGCGGTGGGCGCTTTGTCCACCAGCCGGGCCAGCAGCGCGTCGGTGGCGGCGTCGAGTTCAGCCGCTGGCACCACGCGGTTGAGCAGGCCCGCCTGCCAAGCGGTGTCCGCACCAAAAGGCTCGCCGGTGAGTGCCCATTCGTGCACCCAGCGCGGCGCCACCAGGCGCTGCAGCAAGGCCATCACCTGCATCGGGAATACACCCACTTTCACCTCTGGCAGGCCAAACAGCGCGGTGTCGCTGGCCACCGCCATATCGGCCATGCACAACAAACCCATGCCACCGGCCAGGCAAACGCCGTTGACCCGCGCCACGATGGGCAGTGTGGCCGCATGCGCTTCGCGCAGCAGGTTGGCGTAGTCGCTGCGCGGCTGCGACACATCCACGGCAAAGGCCGCGCCCGGCTGCAGGTCGGCGCCGGCACAAAAGGCCTTGTCGCCCACGCCGGTGATCACCACCGCCCGCACACCGGCGCTGGCGTGCGCCTGGGCCAGCCCCAAGCGCAGCCCGGTGATGACCTCGGCGTTGAGCGCGTTGCGCTTGTCGGGCCGGTTGATCGCCAGCTGCAGCACGGTGTGCCCGGCCACCTGCCGGGTGTCGATCCGCACAGGGACGTCGCTCATGGTGTGGCCTCCGGCGCGATCTCCACCAGCACCTGGGCGGCGCTCACCTGATCGCCCGGCTGCACATGCACCGCGCGCACCACACCGCTGGTGTTGGCGCTGTGGCGGTGCTCCATCTTCATGGCTTCGAGCGTCAGCACGGTGTCGCCGCGCTGCACCGCTTGACCCGGCGCCACCGCCACCGCCACCACCCGGCCGTTCATGGCGGCGCGCACTTGGCCGTCGCCGCTGTCGCTGGCGCGTTGGGCGGGGCTCAGCCGCTCGTCTTGCACCCACCACACCTCGCCCAGGGATTGCAGCCAAAAGGTGTGGGGATCGCTGTCGCTGCGCGCCCATTCCACGCTGCGCTGCACACCGTCCACCGCCATGCGCCAGCGGCCGGGCTCGCGCGCCAGCACCGCCACCGTGTGTTCGGCCTCGCCGTGGGTGGCGTCCAGCCGCACCCGCCAGCCCTCGGCGCAGCGGGTGGCGCTGGCGTGTTGCAGCGCGTCGCCCACGCGGTAGCGCAGGCGCACCGGGTGGCGCGCGGCCAGCGGGTGCGCGCGCTCGGCGCCGCTCTCCAGCAGCGCCGCCGCGCCGATGGTGGCTGGCAGCGTGGCGTCCCCCTGTGCGCTGGCCAGCAGCTCGGCGCCGTGCTCGCCAATCAAGGCCGTGGTGGCCTCGCCCGCCACCCACACTGGGTGGCGCAAGCAGGCGCCCAAGTAGCGCTGGTTGGTTGGCAGGCCCAGCGCCACCGTGTCTTGCAGCCCGGCCAGCAGGCGGCGGCGCGCGCTCTCGCGGTCGGGGCCGTGCGCGATCAGCTTGGCCACCATCGGGTCGTACCACGGCGACACCTCGTTGCCGTCGTGCAGCGCGCTTTCGGTGCGCAAGCGTTCGTCGGCGCGCCAGCGCAGCAGGCGCCCGCTCTGCGGCACAAAGCCCTGCGCCGGGTCTTCGGCGCACAGCCGCACCTCAATCGCGTGGCCTTGAAAGCGCACATCCGCTTGGTTCAGCGGCAGGGGTTCACCGGCGGCCACCTGCAATTGCAGCGCCACCAGGTCCAGCCCGGTGATGGCTTCGGTGACCGGGTGTTCCACCTGCAAGCGGGTGTTCATTTCCAGGAAATAGAAATTGGCCCCCGCGCTGCGCCGCTGCGCTGGGTCGCTGCCCGCCGGTGTTTCCTCTAGCAAAAACTCCAGCGTGCCCACGCCTTCGTAGCCCAGCGCCTGCACCGCCCGAACCGCCACCGCGCCCATGCGCTCCCGCAGCTCGGGGCCGACGGCGGGGGAGGGCGCTTCTTCGATGATTTTTTGGTGGCGCCGCTGCACCGAGCAGTCGCGCTCACCCAGGTGAATCGCGTGGCCATAGCGGTCGGCCAGCACCTGAATTTCGATGTGCCGGGGCCGCCGCACCGCGCGCTCCAGCAGCACGCTGGCGTCGCCAAAGGCGTTGAGCGCTTCGCTCTGCGCGCTGGCCAGCGCGGCATCAAAACCGTCGGCGCTGTCCACCAGCCGCATGCCGCGTCCGCCACCGCCCGCACAGGCCTTGATCATCAGCGGGTAGCCCACACGCTCGGCTTCGGCGCGCAGGCGCTCGGGGCTTTGGTCGTCGCCGTTGTAGCCGGGAATACACGGCACACCCGCTTCGGCCATGCGGCGCTTGGCGCCGGCTTTGTGGCCCATGGCGGCCATGGCCTCGGGCGACGGGCCTATGAACACCAGCCCGGCGTCGCGGCAGGCGCGGGCGAAGTCGGGGTTCTCGGCCAAAAAGCCGTAGCCTGGGTGCACCGCGTCGGCGCCGGTGCGTTGGGCCGCGTCGACGATGGCGGCGATGTTGAGGTAGCTCTCGCGCGGCGCCGCGCCGCCAATGCACACCGCCAGATCGGCCTCGCGCACATGGCGGCTGTTGGCGTCGGCGCTGGAATACACCGCCACGCAGCGGTGGCCCAGGGCGCGCGCGCTACGCATCACCCGCAGCGCCACTTCGCCCCGGTTGGCGATCAGCACAGTCGAAAACGGTGTCTTCATGGGCGCATCACTCCAAACGACAGGCGCTGCGGTGTGCGCGCCTCGGCTTCGCGGCAAATGGCCAGCACCTCGGCCAGCACAGCGCGGGTGTCGCGCGGGTCGATCACCCCGTCGTCGAGCAGCAGCGCGCTGGTGGTGAGCACGCTCATTTGCCGCTCAAAGCGTTCCACAATGCCGGCCTTCAACGCGGCGATCTTGCCCTCGTCCACTTGGCCGGTTTTGCGCTGCATGGCGGCGGCCGTCACCAGCGCCATGGTCTCGGCCGCTTGCTCGGGCCCCATCACAGCGGTGCGGGCGTTGGGCCACGAAAAACAAAAACGCGGCGCAAAGCCGCGCCCACACATGCCGTAGTTGCCCGCACCAAACGAGGCGCCGCAATACAGCGTGATCTGCGGCACCGTGGCGTTGGTCACCGCCTGGATCATCTTGCTGCCGTGTTTGATGATGCCACCCTGCTCGTGTTCCTTGCCCACCATAAAACCGGTGGTGTTGTTCAGGTACAGAATGGGTGTGCGGCTTTGGCAGCAGGCGGCGATGAAATGGGTGGCCTTGTTGGCGCCGGCCGAATCGATGGGGCCGTTGTTGGTGATCACGCCCAGCGCCCAGCCGCCCAGGCGGATGTGGCCACACACCGTGGCGCCGCCAAAGTGTTCGCCAAAGGGCAAAAAATCCGAGTCGTCGGCGATGTGCGCAATCACCTGCCGCATGTCCACTGGCTGCTTGGGGTCGGCCGGCATGATGGCCAGCAAGTCCTCGGCGTGGCAGCGGGGTGGGCGTTCAGGCACCGGCGGTGGCGCCGCATGGCGCGGCCAGTCCATGCGCGCCAGAATGTCGCGCGCCATGCGAATGCCGTCGCGGTCGTCTTCGGCCAGGTAGTCGCCCAAGCCCGACACATGGGTGTGCATCACCGCGCCGCCCAACTCTTCTTCGGTGGCCACCTCGCCGGTGGCGGCTTTCAGCAAGGGCGGCCCCGCCAAAAACGCGCGCGACTTGCCCCGGATCAGCACCACATAGTCCGACAAGCCGGTTTGGTAGGCCCCACCTGCGGTGGACGAACCGTGCGTGACCGTGACCACCGGCAACCCAGCGGCCGAGAGCCGCGCCAGGTTGCGAAAGGTGCTGCCCCCGCGAATGAAATCTTCCACCCGGTAGGCCATCAGGTTGGCGCCAGCGCTCTCCACCAGCTGCACATAGGGCAGGCGGTTGTCCAGCGCGATCTCTTGCGCGCGCAGCAGTTTGTCCAAGCCCATGGGCTGCAGCGCCCCAGCGTCGATGCCGGCGTCTGATACCAGCACCATGCAGCGCACGCCTGAGACAAAGCCGATGCCGGTGATGATGCCGCCGCCCGGCACGCTGGCTTGTGGGTCGGGCTTGTCCATGCCCAGCCCCGCCAGGGTCGACAACTCCAGAAACGGCGCACCGGGGTCGAGCAGCAGCCCCAGGCGCTCGCGCGGCAGCAACTGGCCACGCGCCTCAAAACGTGTGCGCGCGGCGGCCGACGCGGCCACGGTGCGCGCCTCGCAGGCCCGCACCCGCTCCAGCCAGTCCAGCATGTGGGCGCGGTTGGCTTGGTACGCCGCGCTCCCCGGGGCCAACAGCGATTCCACAACAGGCATGGCACAGACCCTCACAAACCAAATGGGTCATGCTAGGCGCCGCTGCGGGCGCTGTCTTGTGGCAAGTGGCTATGGACGCACGGGCGCTGGCGCAGCGGGCGCGGCCTTGGGCGGCGCTTGGCAAGTACCCCGGAACAGCGCCCATTCTTCGCAGCGCTCGCCCGACGGAAACACACAGATGCCGATTTGCCCCTGGGGCGTGGTTTCCAGCTCCAGCCGACCACCGGCGTCGATGCAGGCTTGCGACGCGGGGTTGGCCAATTGGGTGTTCACCCGGTTGCCGTCCACATCGTGGCCAGGCTGGCCCGACAGATAGTTGAACTTGACCATACCGGCCAGGGCCACCAGCAACACAACAGCGGCGGCGATCAGGAGCGCTTTTTTCATGGCAGCGGAACGCGGGGTTCCGGGAGGGTGAAACGGGCGCCCATTTCAGCACAAAGCCCCCGACAAGCGGGGGCTTTGGCTGGGGTCTCACACAGATGCCAGCGGCATCCGTGGTGTGTGTCACGCCAGGTCGACGCGGTCGGCGTTCATGACCTTGTTCCAGGCGGCGACAAAGTCTTGGGCGAACTTGCCCGCGTTGTCGTCCTGGGCGTACACCTCGCTGATGGCGCGCAGCTGCGAGTTTGAGCCGAACACCAGGTCCACGCGGGTGCCGGTCCACTTCACGGCGCCGGTCTTGCGGTCGCGGCCTTCAAAGGTTTCCTCGCTGGCATCGGTCGGGGCCCAGGCCACGCCCATGTCGGTGAGGTTGACAAAGAAGTCGTTGGTCAGCTGACCCACGCGGCCGGTGAACACGCCGTGCTTGGCGCCACCGGTGTTGGCGCCCAACACCCGAAGGCCACCCACCAGCACCGTCATCTCGGGTGCGGACAAGCCCAGCAGCTGTGCCTTGTCGACCAGCAGTTCCTCGGCGCGCATGCGGTAGGCCTTCTTCTGGTAGTTGCGGAAGCCATCGGCCACCGGCTCCAGCACCGCAAACGATTCGGCGTCGGTCTGCTCAGCGCTGGCGTCGGTGCGACCGGGGGTGAAGGGCACGGTCACGCTGTGGCCAGCGGCCTTGGCAGCGGCTTCCACCGCCGCGCAGCCACCCAACACAATCAGGTCGGCCAGTGACACCTTTTTGCCACCAGCGGCGGCGGCGTTGAAGCCACGCTGCACTTCTTCCAGCACCGCCAGCACCTTGGCCAGCTGGGCCGGCTGGTTGGCTTCCCAGTCCTTTTGCGGGGCCAGGCGCACACGGGCGCCGTTGGCGCCACCGCGCTTGTCCGAACCCCGGAAGGTGCTGGCCGATGCCCAGGCCGCGCCCACCAGCTCGCTGACCGACAGGCCGCTGGCCAGAATGCGGGTCTTGAGCTCGGCGATGTCGGCGGCGTCGATCAGCGGGTGGTTCACCGCTGGCACCGGGTCTTGCCAAATCAGGTCTTCGGCCGGCACTTCTGGGCCCAGGTAGTTGGCCTTGGGGCCCATGTCGCGGTGGGTCAGCTTGAACCAGGCGCGGGCATAAGCGTCGGCGAACTCGTCTGGGTTGGCCAGGAAGTGGCGCGAAATCTTCTCGTAGGCCGGGTCAAAGCGCAGCGAGAGGTCGGCCGTGGTCATGAACGGCGGGTGCTTCTTGTTGGGGTCGTGCGCGTCGACCACCATGTCCTCGGGCTCGACGTTTTTGGCGCGCCACTGAATGGCACCTGCCGCCGTGGTCATCTGTTCCCACTCGTACTTGAACAGCACCTTCAGGTAGCCCATGTCCCACTGGGTGGGGTTGGGTTTCCACGCGCCTTCAAAGCCGCTGGTGGTGGTGTCGGCGCCTTTGCCGCTGCCGTGTTTGTTGATCCAGCCAAAGCCCATTTCGTGCATGGGCGCGCCTTCGGGCTCGGGGCCGACCAAGGCCGCATCGCCCGCGCCGTGCATCTTGCCAAAGGTGTGGCCGCCGGCCACCAGGGCCACGGTTTCGTAGTCGTTCATGGCCATGCGCGCAAAGGTCTCGCGCACGTCCTTGCCCGACAGCACCGGGTCGGGGTTGCCGTCCGGGCCTTGTGGGTTCACATAGATCAGGCCCATCTGCACAGCGGCCAGCGGGTTTTCCAGTTCGCGGTTGCCGGTGTAGCGGCTGTTGGCCTTGTCGCTGGTGGCCAGCCACTCTTTTTCAGCGCCCCAGTACACGTCTTCCTCGGGGGCCCAGATGTCGGCGCGGCCGCCACCAAAACCAAAGGTCTTGAAGCCCATGGTCTCCATGGCCACGTTGCCGCACAGCACAAACAGGTCGGCCCAGGAGATCTTGTTGCCGTATTTTTTCTTGATCGGCCACAGCAGGCGGCGGCCCTTGTCCAGGTTGCCGTTGTCGGGCCAGCTGTTGATCGGGGCAAAGCGCTGGTTGCCGGTGTTGGCGCCACCTCGGCCGTCGGCCGTGCGGTAGGTGCCGGCGGCGTGCCAAGCCAGGCGAATGAACAGGCCGCCGTAGTGGCCGTAGTCGGCAGGCCACCAGTCTTGGCTCTGCGTCATCAGGTCGGCCAGGTCTTTTTTCAGTGCGGCGTAGTCGAGCTTCTTGAACTCTTTCTTGTAGTCGTAGTCCGCGCCCATGGGGTTGGACACCGGCTGGTGCTGGTGCAGGATGGCCAGGTTCAGCTGGTTCGGCCACCAGTCGGCGTTCGACTGCTTGGCGTTGGTGCTGCGGGCTCCGTGCATGACAGGGCACTTGCCGGCGGGTGCTTGCGACATAAGGTCTCCTTGCGGTTGTGGTCAATAAAAACGAAGAGGCTTCATTAAAAGGCAATGCGCCGATAACATCCACCCAATAGATTTCATGACCTTCATAGGCAGGGGCTTAAAACGGTTCGGGTTTTCACTGAGCCGCACCCAGGAGCGACACATGCGCATACCCAAACAATGGTGGTGGTCTTTGGTCATGGTGTGGGCCCTGCCCGCCATGGCCGCGCTGGACCTGGACGACGTGGCGCGCGAAGGCGAGCTGCGCTTTTTGGCGCAGCGGCCCGATCCCAACGCCTACGCCTACGACGCCCAGGTCGAGATCGACGCCGACAGCCTGCGCACCGGCCTGGTCACCATGCACACCTGCCACCGCCAGCTCGACCCCAACCGCCGTGTGGTGGTGCTGTTCAACCGCGAACGGGTGCAAAGCATCGACATCACCGAGCGATCGGGCATGCAGGGCGCCTGGGTCGATGGGAACCGGGTGGAACTCGCCAGCGTGGAGCGCGGCGGCCATGTGTGCATCGCCCTGCGCTCGCGCGCGCTGGACGCCACCGCCGACGGGCAGTGGACGCTCAATGCCGGCCCGCTGATGCGCCGCTACCTCGATGGCTACTTGCCGATGGAAGCCACACTGCAGGTGCGCTGGCCCAAAGGCTTGTTGCAAGTGGCCAGCACCGAGCCCACCGTGCAGCCCGGCGTGCGTTTGCAGCAGGCCCGCGACGGCGCCACCTTGCAGGTGGTGTTTGCCGGGCGGCTGTCGGCCAAATGGCGGCTGGTGCGGGGGGCGGTATGAGGCATTGGCTGCTGTGTGGTCTGACGGTGTGGGCTGGCGCGGCGCCAGCGGCGCAGCCGCCGTCTTTGCAAGAGGCGGCCGAGCGTTTTCTGCAATGGCACCAAAGCGCCGCTGTGCGTGGCGCGCCCGACCCGCAGGCCCTGTTGGCCTTGCGGCCGATGCTCACGCCCGCCTTGCACTGCGTGTTGCAACAGGCCGATGGCCTGCGCCGCGCGGTCGCCCAAGCCCGCCCCGATGAAAAACCACCGTTTGTAGGTGGTGACTTATTCAGCAGCCTGTGGGAAGGGCCCAGCGCGTTTCGCATCGCGTCGGTCCACAGCCAACGCCACACCGCGCGGGTGCTGGTGCGCTTTAGCTACGCACCGGGCGCCGACCAAGCGCCCGTGGTGTGGCAAGACGCACTGCACCTGCAGCGCACCGCCAGCGGCTGGCGCGTGGCCGATGTGGAATACCTGGGCCAGTGGGACTTTGCCCAGAAAGGCCGCTTGCGTGGCGGCCTGGTGGCCGCCTTGGGCGAACGCGACCTCGCCGCCCCGGCGGTGCCCGCCGCCGTCAAGGCGTGCTTGCGTCTGTAGGGCGCAGCACCGCGCGCCATTTGTTGAGCCGCGCCACCGGTCGGTACGACTGTTTGGTGCGGCGAAAGTTGGGCAGGCCCAAGTCCTGCTCAAAGTTGAGCCACTGCACCGCGTGCCGGCTGGCGTGGTCTGAAAACCCAAAGGCCGCCACGCCTTTGAAGCGCGCCAGGCTTTTGGCAAAACGCAGCACATGCAGACCCGGCGCCAGCGGCTCGGCCAGCAGCCAAGCGGCTGGTGTGTCGTCGGCCCACAGCAGCTGGCCGCACCAGCCCCAATCGGGCGCGTGCTGCAGCGCGGTGCGCGCGGGGGTGTCGTCGGCGTCGCCCGCTTGTTTGCCTTTGTCGGCCAGCCAGCCCTGCAGCACCTGCAGCGCCTGCGGCAGCAGCGCGGGGGTGTAGGGCCCCACCCGCACGCGGTGCTGGGCCAGCAGCTGCTTCACCAGGTTGCGTTTGTCGTGCAGGCCGGGGCCGGCAAAGCCCGCCAAGTCGGCCGCGCGGTACAGATAGTCGCGCTCGCCCTCGGGTGCGTGCAGCGCCCACAGCGCCGGCTCCAGCCGCTGCACCGCCAGATCGCTCAGACCAAAAAAACCATCGCGCCCGTGCAGCAGCGTATGGCAAAGGGCCAGCGGCGCGTCGGCCACATCAAACAGCGGCAACACACCTTCAAACCCGTCGTACGCATGGCCCAGCAGATGCGGCCAGTCGCCATCCACAAAACGCCAGTCGTGCGCCGCGCGAAACAGCCACAGGTTGTGCAGCGCGTGTTCCGATAAACAGCGCTCGCCCAAGCCTTGGCGCAGCCCGGCCAGCAGCGGCTGCAGGCGCGGCGCGTGGTGCAGGCCCAGCGGCTCGGGCGTGGCGTTCATGCCGGCGCGCGGGTGCGGCGCACGCCCGGGCCGGGGCCGTCGGCCGGTGGGCCGGCAAAACACTGGGCCAGCAGCGTCCAGGCCTCGGCGGTGGGGCCGGCCCATTGCAGCGCGGTGTCGCTGCGGTGGCGGCGCTGCGTCACCAGCAGGCAAAAGTCCAGCGCGCTGCCGCGCAGCCAATCGGTGTCGGACGGCTCGCCCCAGGTCCAAGGCGCGTCACCTGCCACCGGCGCGTCCAGCGCCACCCAAGGCGTGGGGCCGGGCACCGGCAGCCCCCGGTTGGCAAAGGTCCAGCCCAGCGTGCTCACGCCCAGGTGGGCAATGGCGCGGTGGCGCGGCGCAGCGCTGCGCACGCGGCCCATGGCGTCCCACACGTCTTGGCCGTGGGCCCAGGTTTCCATCAGCCGCGCGGTGGCAAACGACCGCGCGCTCATGCTTGGGCCGTACCACGGCAGGCGGTCTTTGGGGTCGCGCTGGCGCAGGGTGCGCAGCAGCGTGTGCGACGTGTCTTGCCAGCGCGCCAGCAGCGCGGCGCCGCCCAGGCCAGCAAAGTGCTCACGCGCCACCGCGCTGATGTGCCCGCCGCTGTTCATCAATTGCATCAGCTCGGCCGCGTGCTGGGCAAAGGCCTCGGTGTCGCGCGTGGCCAGCAGCGCGGTCTCGTCGAAATAGCACAGGTGCGCCACTTCGTCCCACGCGCTCCAGCCGTAAAAGTCGGTCGGGGTGGCCCATTGCGTGTCGCTCAGGCCGGCGCACAACTGCGCCAGTTCGGCCACCTCGGCGCCCAGGTCGTCGCATTCGGTTTGCATGGTGTGTCCTTCAAAAGCCCCATTGGCGGGCGGCCAAGTCTTTCATGATTTCTTCCGAGCCGCCGCCAATCATCATCACCTTGACCTCGCGGTAAATGCGCTCGCTGGTGGTGCCGCGCATAAAACCCATGCCGCCCAATATCTGCACCGCTTGGTCGGCGCAGAACTGCATGGCCTGGGTCGACAGCACCTTGGCCATGGCAATGCGGCCCACCAGGTCGGCCGCGTCGCCGTGTTGGTGGTGCAGGCGCCAGGCCAGCTCGTAAATCAGGCTGCGCGCCGCGTCGGTGCGCGCCACCATGTCGGCCAACTTGTGCCGAATCACCTGCCGCTGCACCAGCGGCTCGCCAAAGGTGTGGCGCTGGCGCGCCCAGGCCAGCGCCTCTTCGCAGCACAGCTGGGCGTACACACAGGCCTGCGCCGCCATGCCCAGCCGCTCGGCGTTGAAGTTGTGCATGAACACCTTAAAGCCCTGGCCCTCGGCCCCAATCAGGTGGCTGGCCGGCACCCGGCAGCCGTCAAACCGCAGGTGCGCGGTGTCCGACGCCCACCAACCCATCTTCTGCAGCGCGTGGCGGTTCAGACCCGGCGTGTCTGCCTCAATCAACAAGGCCGAAATGCCGCTCGCGCCGCGCTGGGCCGGGTCGGTGCGCACCGCCACGGTAAAAAAATCGGCCCGCATGCCCGAGGTGATGAACACCTTTTCACCGCTGACCAGGTAATGGTCGCCGTCGCGCACGGCGGTGGTTTTGAGCGCGGCCACGTCGCTGCCGCCGCCGGGCTCGGTCACCGCCAGAGCGGCAATGCGCTCGCCCGCGATCACCGGGGGCAGCACCTTGTGCTTGAGCCAATCGCTGCCGTGGCGCGCAATGGGCGGCAGGCCAATGCTGTGCGACAGCAGCGACGCCACCACACCGCCGCTGCCGCAGCGCGCCATTTCTTCGGACAAGATGATTTGGTGAAACACATCGCCCGGCGTGCCGCCAAAGGCCTCGGGGTAGCCCAGGCCCAAGATGCCCAGCGCGGCGGCGCGCTGGTACAGATCGCGCGGAAAGCCCTCCGCCTCGTCCCACGCGGCCACATGGGGCGTGATCTCACGCGACACAAAGTCGCGCAGCGCGTCGCGAAAAGCCTCGTGCTCGGGGCTGAAGCAGTGGGGCAGGGGCGGAGCGTGGAACATGGGCGGCCTCACGGTGGGGTGCGGTTCATTCTAGGAACCGGGAGGCGGGCTGGCTTGCGGGAAGTGGTCGGGGGAGGATGTGGTCTGAAAGCACCACAAACCCATCTGCAGTTTGCGGCCCCGTCCTTGAGCTACTCGTTTTGCACCGCGCTCACGAGCGCGCTGGAGCGTGACCCAGTGGATGCGGCGAATGACGCTGGGCTGCTGGCCTTGGTGCTGGACCGTAGGGCGTCGGCAGTGCTGGCGACAAGCCAGGCGGAGCTGATGATTGAGAAGGCGAGGAACGGGCAGGGGTGATTACCACCAGTTTTCATCAATGCCATAAACTATAAGGCCAAAAGTAATCGCAATACCTAGCACAATAAGCTTGGTAATTTCCCATGCTGCGAATTTTGGAAATTCCTGTAAAAATTTCTCATAATTTTTGTTAATGTGTAGGTACGGTGCAAGAGGTGAGCCCAGTTGACGTGCTTTTTCTGATCGCCACCCACCACGCATACGGAAAGCTGCTATTGCCATGGAGCCAATAACATGGTTTGCCGTGAAGAAATCTACTTTGCCAGTTTTGTACCATTTGCTTTCCTTGCTATAGCCAAGCTCAAAAATTCTGAATCTGTGAGTGGACTTGTTCAGATAAACAGTGGTTGCGATCATCATGGCAATACCTGTTAGCATTGCGACTATTGATATCAATAAAATTACGTCGTAAATATTTGCGCGGGTCATTTAAAGAATCTCTCGTTAATTTTGACGGCGCCTGCCTCACCTACGTTTTCTCCAATTTTTCCTGAGGCATATCCCGCAGAGGCCGCAGCTATACCAACAACAACTAGCCCAACCCCGCCTGTTAACACGCCAAGTACCAAGTAGCTAGCTACGGCACCTGCGAGTGCACCACCTCCGAGTCCAAGCGCAATACTCCCCACCCCTTTCCCCACAGCCACATTCCCCCCCGTCACATCCCCTTTTTCATACGCATCGCTTGCCTTGACAAACGTGGTGCCAGCCTCAATAACAACACCCACGTGTCCCGCCCGTCGCAGTACGGTGGAGTACTTGCCTACATTCTCTAAGCTGTCTGCCACGCCAGGAATGCCGCCGTTGAGCTTCGGATCGCGCAGCTGCACCGCCGACTGGATGTAGTCGCGTGCCCGGTCGGCCTTGATGCCGGTGTCCCAGTAGACCAACTGCCGCGCCATTTTGGAGTCGTTGAGCAGCTTGAAGGGCTTGGGCGCTGTGTGTGCTGCGTTGCGCACGGCGCGCTTGGTGGTGCCTTTGGGTGTGGTGTAGGGCACCTCGTTGGCCGCTTTGATCAGCTCGGTGTGGGCTTTGTTGGTCATCTCGAACTTGGCGCCGGCCAGGCCAATGGTGCCGTCGGCGAAGGTTTTGGGGTCTTCCATCAGGCTCAGTACCTGGGCCTGCCAAAGGCCCTCAATCTGGCCAGGCCCGATGGGCACCAGCGTGTGGCCTTGCATCAACAAGTCCATGAGCGCCATTTCTGCCGCGTCGATCTGCCCGTCTTTGTTGGCCTCTTTCCAGGCCGCCTGTGCCTTGACGGCCGCCGCCATCATTTGTTTGAGCGCCGGGCTGCTGTGCGTCTTGGTCTTGGAGACGATGACCACCTGGCCGGGCTTGAGCAGCGTCACGGTGGACACCTCGCCCAAGTGCTTGTTGACCTCTTTCATCACGTCCCAGTTGATTTGGCTGGGCTTTTTGAAGGCGCGCTGCATGAGCGAGCCAAAGGGCTCGGCTTGCTTGACCAGGTACCAGCCAATGCCCGAAGAAATCTGCTGCACCACCAGCTTGGTTTCGCCCGTGTTCCACTGAGTGGTGGCCTTGGTGAACTTGACCGCGTAGCGGTCTGTTTCGAGCGAGGACGCGCGCGGATCGGCGTACAGCTTGCCGCTCATTTCGTGGGTGAGTTTGCCGTCGAAATAAATCTCCCATGTGACGCTGACCACCGCATTCACTTCCACCCCGGTGTCCAGCGTTGGGCCGCTGGTTTTGAAGGTGTGTTCGGTGCTGCGCAGGCGCACAAACGAGCCCGAAAAGGTTTTGTTGGCGTTGTTGAGCTGGGCGCCAGGCTTGGGCGCAATGCGCACCTTGTAGCTGTAGCGCTTCAAGAACGCGGGCGAGAAAGCGCCGATGGGTGGATCGGGGATGGAGGTGCGGCCATCCATGACCAGTTGCAGGCGGACGTAAAAGGTGGTGGTGGTCATGTGTGCTGCTCCCTCAGTCCAGCAGGTGGGCGGTACACCGCTGTGGTGTGGGCGATTGGTGAACCGTTGTTCTGCCTTGGGCGTCGGTCACGCCTTCTTCGATCTTGCCGTCCTCTTTGATCAGCACATAAGGCGCGTTGGCCACAGGTTGCTGGTCGTCGTCGAGGAACTGAAACTGCACATCGGTGAGCGCGTCCTTGCCCTTGAAGGTGCCCGGTGGCGGCAGCGAGAACGGCGAACTCGCCCCCGCCCCCCCCGTCAAGTTCTTCATCGCCGCCTTGAAATAAATATTCCCCGGCGCGGTCAGCGTGA
>CAZYUD010000007.1:70701-167522 GCA_964650505.1 uncultured Hydrogenophaga sp. | reverse complement strand
CGACGGGCTACAACATCCGCTGGCTGCTGCGCATGATCGCCAAGAAGGGGGTGACCTTCTTGACGGCGCTTTTATGGCGCCTGTGCCAAGCAGCGACCCTAGCGCCACACTGGGCTCGCATGCTGCGCAACTTCGCCTTCAACCGGCTCAGAGTGCCAGTGCAGCGACTGGCTGCTGGCTGAAATGGATATTTCAGGGCCGAAGAAGTAAGCCGCTTCGGCGTCTGCTGAAAACAAAAGCCCCAGACGGGAAACTGTCCGGGGCTTTTGTCTGCTGCTACCACATAGCCATCCAAACGCATGGCGAACATCGGGCCATGGCGGTCACCCGCCACTGTGAGGCGTTAGCGCAACCCGTGCCATGTTGACTGTGGACGATTTGATCGCTTTTCTGGGGTTTGGGACAACAACGATCCTGCCTGTACGGTGACACTGGCGATGCGCCACAAGCAGTGGGCACATTTCACATCGACACAGTCACCAAGAGGTTTTTATGAAAGTTCGCACGTTGATCGCCGCTTTGATGGTCGGCAGCAGCCTGTTCTCTGGCTTGGCCCAGGCCCACGAGCAAAGCAAACACCAAAAAGGCATTGCCACCAAAACCAACGCCAAGGTGATGCCCAGCTTCGACATCGTGCACACCAAAATCCAGACCGAGGGCAACACGGTGCTGTTCCACATGGCCGTCTCGGGCAAGGCCGGCAAGAACAAGGCCACGCGCAGCGGCAAGCTGGCGGGCAGCAGTGTGTTCTCTTATGTCTGGCCGACCAGCCTGGACCCGTCCACCGTGGGCTTTGAGGCCAAGTCGGGCATTTTGGCCTTGGCGGTCGTGACCCACCCCGACTTCGACGACACCCCCTTCTTCGACGAAAACGGCGACGGCAAGCTGGACAACGACGGCAATGTTTGGCACTCGCATTGGGTGGTGCTCAAGGGCGACGAGCAATGTGGCCCCGGCGCACTGAAGGTGGTCGACATTCCGGAAGGCACCAAGCCACGCTTGCCCAAGACTTGGCCAGGCCTGCCGATCCTGCTGGACAG
This sequence comes from uncultured Hydrogenophaga sp., assembly GCA_964650505.1. Classification (GTDB taxonomy): domain Bacteria; phylum Pseudomonadota; class Gammaproteobacteria; order Burkholderiales; family Burkholderiaceae_C; genus Hydrogenophaga. Next base: position 166,482 of record CAZYUD010000007.1, on the reverse strand, counting down.
CCCGGGGTGGGCACCGAATTTCAAGCGCGAGACGGTTGAAGTGCGGGTGCCGTTTGACGATGTGTCGGCCCTGGGCTCGCTCAAGTTCGACGGGGTGACTGCCGCGCTGCGCGTCAACGCCAATGTGCACGCGCCACTGCTGTGCGTGACCGACGTGTTCAAGGTGGCCTCGGGCGACCTGAGCCTGCCGGGCAAGGTCAACGAGTAACACCAAGGCGCGCTTGACCGGCCAGTCAAGCGCTGCCTGTTTGGCAAAGAATGGCCTCAACCCGGTCGGCGGTGGTGCACAGGTCTTGTATGGAACTACCGCGGTCGAAGCTGTGACAGCTTCAGGGTGATACAAAGCACAAGCCCCGGGCGGGAAGCGGTCCGGGGCTTTTGTGCATTTGGACGCCACTATTCCTACAAGATGCCGGGGTAATCGGTTTTGTCACATTCAGTGAGGCTCGGTACAGTGGCGTATAAAACCGCCTGCGCCGCAGTTTCCGATGCGGCGCAAAGAGCCAGCACATCCGCTACCCACACCAGCCATGACAAAGTTCTTCTCGCGTTTATCGATCCGATTCCGCTTGCTGATGGGCTTTGGGCTGCTCGGTGCTTTGTTGCTGGGCACGGTGTCGGTGAGCTGGTTGACGCTGAATTTGGTGCAGTCCAACGCGCAACAAATTATCGATATGTACGAGCCCCAGGTCGATCGCATGACCCGCGTCGAGCTGCTGATGGTCAAGATTTCGCTGGAGGCGCGTCACGCGATCTTGTCTGCGGACCACCAAGACGAGTTGCAGGCAGCGCTTGAGCGCATTGGGCAGGACCGCCAACGCCTGGTGCAATTGCTGCAAGACACGGAAACCAATTTGTCGACCGATGTTGGCCGAGACATCATGTCGCGCATCCAAGTGGCCGACGCCGTGTTCTGGCAGCTGTCTCAGCAGGTGGTTGGACACGCCAGAGCCGGCAATGTGGCCGCTGCTTACGGTTTGCTCACCACCGATTTGGTGCCGGCGCGCAACCGGCAGTTGGAGCACATTGGCGAGCAAAAAGAGTGGCAGCGACAACTGATGAACCAAGCTTTGGCCGATGCCAACAGCACCATTGCCAATGTGAAGATGGCGCTGTTGGTAGTGGTTGCAGGCATGTTGCTGGTGGTGAGCCTGTTGCTGGTGCGCTTGATCAATTCCATCACCCGTCCGCTGTCGAGCTTGCTGCACACCATTGTGGAGGTGGAGCACAGCGGCGACTACACCCAGCGTGTGTCGGTGGCCGGCGAAGACGAGGTGGCGCGCACGGCAGCGGCCTTTGACCGCATGATGGTGTTGGTGGAGAGCCGCACCAATGAGTTGGCGCGCAACCGCGAACACTTGGAGGACATCGTGGCCCAGCGCACCGCCGAATTGAGCCAAGCGGTGACCGCTGCGAAGGCCGCCAATGAGGCCAAGAGCCGCTTTTTGGCGACCATGAGCCACGAATTGCGCACGCCCATGAACGGGGTTTTGGGCATGGCCCAGCTCTTATTGGCCGAGCCAGGGGATAAGGCCCAGACCCGCGATTACGCCAAAACCATTTTGCATTCTGGGCAGACGCTGTTGACTTTGCTCAACGACATCTTGGATTTGTCCAAAATCGAATCGGGAACCCAAACCCTGGAGTTGGGTGAAGTGGATCCCCAGCAGTTGCTGCACAACACCGAGGCGCTGTTTGTCAACAACGCGCGCGCCAAGGGATTGGCTTTGCGCGTGCGTTGGCTCGGATCTCAAGAGCGGCGCTACCGTGGCGACGCCAACCGGCTGCAGCAAATGCTCTCCAATCTGGTGAACAACGCCATCAAGTTCACCGCCAAGGGTGAGGTGGCGATTGAGGCGAGCGAGCTTGGCAGCGATGGCGCGTCTGCCTGGGTCGAGTTTGCGGTGCGCGACTCTGGCATGGGTATTCCCGCCCACAAGCAGGCCTTGCTGTTCCGTCCGTTCAGTCAAATCGACGACTCCACCACCCGCCAGTTCGGCGGTACCGGCTTGGGCTTGTCGATCGTCAAAAATCTGGCCCAGCTGATGGGTGGGGAAGTGGGCGTGCAAAGTCAGGAAGGGCAGGGCTCGTGCTTCTGGTTTCGGGTGCATCTTGGGGTTTTGTGTGCCGTGCCGGGTTTGGTGGTGCGCGGGCTTGATCCTGTCGACACGATGCCGATGCCGCCGTCTGGCGCTCTGAGTGGCCGGGTGCTGGTGGTCGAAGACAACCACATCAACCAGCAGGTGATTGCGGCCATGCTCAAGAAATTGGGTTGCCAGGTGGCCATTGCAGACAATGGCCAAAGCGCAGTCGAGCAGGTGATGGCCGAAGCCGACCAGTTCTCTGCGGTGCTCATGGATGTGCAAATGCCCGTGCTGGATGGCTACGGTGCCACCGCCCGCATCCGTGCTTGGGAGGTCGAGCAGGGCCGCCAACCGCTGCCCATCATTGCCGTCACGGCCGACGCTTTTGCCGAAGACCAGGCGCGTTGCCGTGAGGCCGGCATGAACGATTTCCTCTCCAAACCCATCAAGGCCACGGCCTTGGCCGACACCTTGCGGCGCTGGCAGCGCGCCAGTGTCATGGCCGCCTAGACACACCACACCCACCGCTGTGCCGGCAACAGGGCACACCAAGCTGTGAGCCGCTACCACTCTGTCGGCGCGCCGTGTCTTGACCGCTTGTGCATGGCACGCACAGGCGCGTGGTTTTTATGGGTCAGACCCCAGCAGAATTGACAGTCGTTAGTGTTATTTTTCAGCGGCGCTGCACCGGACAAACTCCAGGGCGTCGAAAAAAGCACTGGCAGGGATTGACCCTGCTTGTGACAAGGTATTTAATCTGGCACTCAATCATTTCTAACAAATAATGTTGTCAGTGATATTTCGTACCTTGGGTGCACGTATTCTTGGCATCGTCTTGATGGCGATTTTGCTGACCTTGACCGTTGGTGTTGTCGTGATTTACGAACGCACCCAAGATGTGGTGACCACCGGGCTACAAGACAAAATGCGGGCCATGCTGGTACAGGCCGAAAGCACCACCGATTCCATGGGGCTGCTGGTAGAAGCCAAGGCCTTTGACCACGAACGGCTGTCTGCTGAGTTGCGTGCCAAAGGCCTTTCCAATTACCGCGAAACCACCTTTTATCAGACGGTCCCCGTGGTGGCGTCTTGGGCGGCGATTCGCAAATCCATCGAAGGCACGCCGATCGGCTTTCGCATTGTGCGCGACCAGCCCCGCAACCCAGACAACGCACCGGCCAATGCCTTTGAGCGCCAATTGCTCGATGCGGTACAAAAAGAGGGTGCGCCATCGGCGTTTGTGATTGACAAAGGCATGGGCTTGGCGGGTTATGTGCGGCCGGTGCGCATGTCCAGCAGCTGCATGTTGTGCCACGGCCATCCCGCCACCAGCCGCAGCGGGGACGGAAAAGACATTTTGGGCTTCCCTATGGAGGGGTGGAAGCCCGGTGAAGTCCGTGGCGCCTATATCTTGACGGTGCCGCTGAGCGAAATCGACAAACCCGTGCGCGAGGGTGTATTGCGCGCCTTGCTCTGGAGCTTGCCCGCGGGCGGTTTGATCTTGTTGATTTCCATGGGAATTGTGCTGCGCATCAACCGCCGGTTGCAGCACACCACGGTGGCCATGGCTGGCAGTTCCGCTCAGCTCACCGACATGTCGCAGCAAGTCTCGCGCACCGGCATTGAACTCTCTGAAGGTGCCAGCGAGCAAGCGGCCACACTGGAGGAAACCAGCGCCTCTCTCGAAGAGTTGTCGGTGGTGACGCGCGCCAACGCCGATGCGGCTTCTGGCGCCAAAAACATCTCGCAGGAAGCGCGTGAGCTCACGGCGGTGGGGCTGGCCCAAATGGACCGCATGCAGCACGCCATGGAAGACATCAAGATCGCGTCCGATCGGGTCTCCAAAATCATTCGGACCATCGACGAAATTGCGTTCCAGACCAACATCTTGGCGCTCAACGCTGCTGCCGAGGCGGCCCGCGCCGGAGAGGCTGGGTTGGGCTTTGCCGTGGTCGCCGACGAAGTGCGCAACCTGGCGCGGCGCAGCACAGAAGCCGCGCGAGAGACCGCTGGCATTATTGAAGACTCGCGGACCAAGGCCCGCGAAGGCGGGGCCATTTGTGGCGATGTCCAGCGGCAGCTCAACGGCATCAGCGACAAGATCCTGTTGCTCGATGACACAGTGCGCAAAATCAGCCAAGCGTCGATTGAACAGAGCCAAGGCATTGAAATGATCAATTCGGCGGTCAATCAACTCAGTGAGGTCACCCAAGGCAATGCCGCCAACGCCGAATCGAGCGCCAATGCGTCGGTGTCCTTGCAACAGCAAGCGAGGGAGCTGCACACGCTGGTGTCTGCCCTGCGCTCCATGGTCTCCGGTCAAGCGCGGAACGACGCCAACTTGTAAGACGAGGGGATAGGGCTGCCGTCTGGGCCTGCGCGAAGGCCTGAAGCGGCTGCGCTACTGGCGGCTGAGCTCTTGGACGCGCTCAGCGGCCAATTCATTGTGGGTGCCAGGCACCCGCCGCGCGCCGTTGAAGCGCGCAGTCCAGTAGCTCTTGCGCATGTCCTCGACCCGCACCTTGCCGCCCGAACGTGGGGCGTGAATGAACTTACCGTCACCCACATAAATGCCCACATGGCTGAACGCGCGGCGCATGGTATTAAAAAACACCAGATCGCCAGGGCGCAAATCTTTGCTGTCGATGGCCACAGAAGCCGCCGCTTGGTCGGCTGAACGCCGGGGCAAAACCTTGCCCACCGACTGCTCAAACACCAAGCGCACCAAGCCACTGCAATCCAAGCCCGTTTCAGGTGAGTTGCCGCCATAGCGGTACGGCACGCCCAAAAAGCCCATGGCTTGCAGCACCAATTGGCTGGCTTGGTCGCCAACCGAATCGCGCGCTTGGGCAACTTGTTCTCCGATCCGCCCAGCCAGACCCTTCTGGGCCAATAGGCTGCCCAGCTCGTCGGCGGCAACAGGTGATGTTGCTGCCAACACAGACAGGGAGAGCAAAACGGAGCGCAATCGATTCATACGGCTGAGCCTACCGATGGGTGTTCGATAAGTCAAGCGAGCTTTGCGCGCCAATGTGTTGATTCTTCCGACTTTTGTGACATAGAAGAGTTTTTTGACGATTGAGCGCAAGATGATAAAATGAACTCCGTTCAAAAAATTGATAAGTGTTTGTGAAAGATGAAGTCGTTCATGAAAATTGACGAGCTCCAGGAGTTGCCCAGCAAAGAGCGCAAGGCTTTGCTGGCGCGCCGCGCCCAAGAGCGTGCCGCACGCCAAGAAAAAATGGGCGAGCAGCGGCGAGCGCTCTTGCTGGATGTGGCCACGGATCTGTTGGCCGAATCGGGTTGGGAGGGATTTAATCTGCGCGATATGGCCGCCCGTGCCGGTTACTCGGCGGGTGCGCTTTACGCGTATTTCGAGAGCAAGGAGCATTTGCTCTCCAGCCTGCGCGCCCGTTGGTTGAGCAACTTGCGCACGGCGGTAGAGCAGGCCAAACCGCTGCGCGGACGTTCTGCGGCCAAACCTGAGGGGCCCGTATGGCAGCAGCTGTACATGAGCCGCATGCAGCTGTGGTGGGGCACGGTGGCACGCCATCCGATTGGCTCGACGGTGCTGCTGTTGCCTTGGGAGCCGGCGCGCGCTGCCCAACCTGCGGCAGGGTTGCTGCACGCCATGGAGCAGGTCACGGCGCCGGCGCAAGATGTGTTGGAGGAGGGCTGGGGAGACAGCGCAGCTGCGCGTTGTGCCCATGGTGATATTCTGGCCTTGGGCATGGGCTACGTGCTGGCCTTGGGGTCCGCGGCGGAGCCGGCGCTTGTGCAGGCGATGGAAAGCCGTTTTCTGCAGGCCATGCGGCTGCGGCTGCAGTCCGAACAGGCGATCGCCACCACCACAGCAGAAGCCGAAGCCCAGCCCGATCTGTTTACCAGCGGGGCCGCCTAGGCCCTGGCTATTTTTTGAGGAGTGAGCCCATGCTGCTCGATGCAGACGATTGCCAGCTGGTGCTGGTGGATTACCAAAGCCGCTTGATGCCGGCGATTTTTGAAGGGCCGCAGGTCATGGCCAACGCCAAGCGGCTGGCGCAGATGGCGCAGTGGCTGGGTGTGCCTTGCTGGGGCACCGAGCAGGTGCCAGAGAAGCTTGGCCCTCTGGCGCAAGACGTGCGTGACCTGTGCCAGCGCACCTTGGCCAAACACTCATTCAGCGCAGTGGCCGACGGTTTGGGCGAGTGGCTGCAACCGGTGTCCAAGCCACCAGGCGGCAACGCGCGCAGCCTGCCCAAACACCTGCAGAAAGCGGCTCCGGTGGCAGCCCAGCGCAACAGCATTGTGGTGGCGGGTGTCGAAGCGCATGTGTGTTTGCTGCAGACTGCGCTGGAGCTGCTGGAGCTGGAGTTGGAAGTTTGGGTGGTGACCGACGCCTGCTCTTCGCGCACTGAGCGCAACCGCGATGCTGCTTTCGACCGCCTCGCTGGCGCCGGCGCGGAACTGGTGACCACCGAAATGGTGGGCTTCGAATGGTTGCGCGATGCGCAGCATCCGCATTTTCGCGACTGGCAAGGTCTGATCCGCTGAGCTGTCCTGGCTCGTGGGGCTTGTCGCCAGCCAAGGCGCGTGGCGTCAGGGTGTCGCAAGTCTGGCTCCCATAATTATGAATTCAGTTTTTCTCGCCTGAGACGCATCCGTTTGTGTCGCAGGCGAACTGGATTCGCCCTCAGGAGACACCATGAGCCAGACAAGCTACGCCGACTTCCACCGCCGTTCCATCCAAGACAGGGACCAGTTCTGGTCTGAGCAGGCCGCCTTGATCGACTGGCACAAATCCTTTGATGAGGTGTGCGACTACAGCAATCCGCCGTTTGCCAAGTGGTTCAAGGGCGGCGAGACCAATCTGTGCCACAACGCGGTTGACCGCCACCTCAAAGACCGCGCCGACCAGAACGCGCTGATCTTTGTCTCCACCGAAACCGACACCGAAAAAGCCTACAGCTTTCGCGAGCTGCACCAAGAGGTGCAGCGCATGGCCGCGATCTTGCAGGCCCAGGGTGTGGGCAAGGGCGATCGGGTGTTGATTTACATGCCCATGATCGCCGAGGCCTGTTTTGCCATGCTGGCCTGTGTGCGCATTGGCGCCATCCACTCGGTGGTGTTTGGTGGTTTTGCCAGCCATTCCTTGGCCAGCCGCATCGACGACGCCCAGCCCAAGGTCATTGTGAGCGCCGACGCCGGCATGCGCGGCGGCAAGGCCGTGCCCTACAAACACCTGTTGGACGAGGCGATTAACCTGGCGGCCCACAAGCCGGCCAAGGTGTTGATGGTCAACCGTGGCCTAGCCGATCTGGCTCCGGTGGCTGGCCGCGACGTCGACTACGCGGCAGAGCGCGCCAAAGTGATGGATGTCAACGTTCCTTGCGTGTGGGTCGCCAGCGACCACCCGAGCTACATCCTCTACACCTCGGGCACCACCGGCAAACCCAAAGGTGTGCAGCGCGACACCGCCGGCTACGCCGTGGCGCTGGCCGCGTCGATGAAGCACATCTACATGGGCAATCCGGGCGAGACCTATTTCTCCACCAGCGACATCGGCTGGGTGGTGGGCCACAGCTACATCATCTACGGCCCGCTGATCAACGGCATGGCCACCATCATGTACGAAGGCCTGCCCACCCGCCCCGACGCCGGCATTTGGTGGAGCCTGGTCGAGAAGTACAAGGTCTCGGTCATGTTCTCGGCGCCGACCGCCGCGCGCGTGCTCAAAAAGCAAGACCCTGCCTACCTGAGCAAATACGACCTCTCTAGCCTTCGGGCCCTGTTCTTGGCCGGTGAGCCGCTGGACGAGCCCACCGCCACCTGGATCGGCGGCGCGCTCAACAAGCCCATCATCGACAACTACTGGCAGACCGAAACCGGCTGGCCGATCATGGCCATCTGCAACGGCGTGGAGGCCGCGCCCACCAAGTTCGGTTCACCGGGCAAGGCGGTGTATGGCTACAACGTCAAGCTGATCAACGAAAACACCGGTGAGGAAATCACCGAAGCCGATCAAAAGGGTGTGATCGCGGTCGACGGTCCCTTGCCTCCGGGCTGTTTGCAAACCGTCTGGGGCGACGACAAGCGCTACGTCAACACCTACTGGACCAGCATCCCTGGCAAGCAGATGTACTCCACCTTCGATTGGGGGGTGAAAGACAAAGACGGTTATTTCTACATCCTGGGCCGCACCGACGACGTGATCAACGTCGCTGGTCACCGCCTGGGCACCCGCGAGATTGAAGAAAGCATCTCCAGCCACCCCAATGTGGCCGAGGTGGCTGTGGTGGGCGTGGCCGACCAGCTCAAGGGCCAGGTCGCAGTGGGCTTTGCAGTGCTCAAAGACCCCAGCAAGGTGGCCACACCCGAAGACGCGCTCAAGCTCGAAGGCGAGATCATGAAGGTGGTGGACGGCCAGCTTGGTGCGGTGGCGCGCCCCGCCCGCGTGCGTTTTGTGACCCTGCTGCCCAAGACCCGTTCGGGCAAGGTGCTGCGCCGCGCCATTCAGGCGGTGTGTGAGGGCCGCGATCCCGGCGACCTGACCACGATGGACGATCCGGCCGCGTTGCAGCAGATCAAGGACGTGGTCACCGTGTAATGCAACCCAATCCCTCTGAAAAACCGCCTTCTGGCGGTTTTTTTGTTGCCTTTTGTCGTCGTGGTGGAGCCACTGCAGCATTCTCAGTATGATGCATGCTTATATTAAAAAATAGTCAGGTGTCGCATGGAACAAATGATAGAGAGCGATCCCGGGGGCGAGAAAGTGCGTGTGTTTGAGCTGGCCGCCGAGTTGTTTGGTGTGTTGGCCACGCCGATGCGCTTGCGTATCTTGAGCGCGTTGTGCGACAAAGAAAAATCGGTGTCGCAATTGCTGCAAGAAATCGACACCACCCAGCCCAATTTGTCCCAGCACTTGAATCTTCTGTACCGTGCCGGTGTCCTGGCCAAGCGCAAGGAAGGCACCCAAGTGATTTACCGTGTGCAAAGCGAAAAAGCAGTGACTTTGTGTCGAACGGTGTGCACCCAAATTGCGATTGAGCTGGACGAGCCCAGTGCGGTGCCGGCCTCTGAGCGTTTGTCGCCGAGGGTGGCCTCGTGAGCGCGCGCCTGGCGGCGGCCGCTGCTGTGCTGGCACTGGCGCTCAGTGGGTGTGCCTCGGGTTTGACCATTGGCGCTTCGCTGCCGGTGGGCGGCAACGGCGGTGTTGGGGTGGTGATTGGCCCTGATGGCCGGGTCCATACCCGTGTCGGGGTGTCGGTTGGGGGTGGCCAAGTGTCGGTGGGCGGCACGGTGGACGTCCCAGTCGGGCAAGAAAAACCGTAAATGTCTTCTGACGCGCCCCTGACGCCGGGGCGTGGTCGTCGGTCTGTCGCCACAAGCTGCCGTGCCATGGCGGCAGATCGGCAATAACCCCACAAACTGCTCTCCAAAGGTGGCACAATCCGGGCCTGCAGTCAGGTCCTTCCCCCGTCACTGTCGCATCCGCCAACCGGTTCAGCCGTGTCGCGGAAGGTTTCTTTAACCACACCAAGTCTCCCTGAGGGAGGCGGAGGTCAGCGAATTCATGAGCGAGACAAACAAGGTCTATTTTGCCTTTCAAGGCAATTCCTATCTCTTCGGCGGCAACGCGCCGTATGTTGAAGAGATGTACGAGAAATATCTCGACAATCCGGGCAGCGTGGGCGACAACTGGCGCTCTTACTTTGACGCCCTCCAGCATGTGCCCGCCGCCGATGGCAGCGACAGCCGCGATGTGCCGCACCTGCCGGTGATCAATGCCTTTGCCGATCTGGCCAAAAAAGGCGCCACCAAAACCGTCGTAGCCGCAGGCGCCGATTCCGATTTGGGCCGCAAGCGCGTGGCGGTGCAACAGCTGATCGCCGCTTACCGCAATGTGGGCTCGCGCTGGGCCGACCTTGATCCGCTCAAGCGCACCGAGCGCGAAAACATCCCCGAGCTCGATCCGGCGTTCTACGGTTTCACCGACGCCGACTACGAGACCGTCTTCAACACCAGCAACACCTTCTTCGGCAAAGAGGTGATGAGCCTGCGCGAGCTGCTCAATGCGCTGCGCGAAACCTACTGCGGCACCGTTGGCGCTGAGTACATGTACACCAGTGACCAGCGCGAAAAGCGCTGGTGGCAAGAGCGCCTGGAGAGCGTGCGCAGCAAGCCGGGCTTCAACGCCGATAAGAAAAAAGAGATCCTCAAGCAGCTGACCGCTGCCGAGGGTCTGGAGCGTTACCTGCACACCAAGTACGTGGGCCAGAAGCGCTTCTCGCTCGAAGGCGGCGAGAGCTTCATCGCCAGCATGCACGAGCTGGTGCAGCTCTCGGGCTCGCGCGGCGTGCAGGAGGTGGTGATTGGCATGGCCCACCGTGGCCGCCTGAACGTGCTGGTCAACACCCTGGGCAAAAAGCCGGCGGATCTGTTTGCCGAGTTTGAACACAAGGCTTCCGAAGACCTGCCCGCTGGTGACGTGAAATACCACCAAGGCTTCAGCTCCGACATCGCCACCCCCGGTGGCCCGGTGCACCTGACGCTGGCCTTCAACCCGTCGCACTTGGAAATTGTGAATCCGGTGGTGGAGGGTTCGGTGCGTTCGCGCCAAGAGCGCCGCAAAGACCGCGACGGCGACAGCGTGCTGCCGATTCTGGTGCACGGCGACGCCGCTTTTGCCGGCCAAGGCGTGGTGATGGAAACCTTGGCCTTGTCGCAGACGCGTGGTTACTACACCGGCGGCACGGTGCACATCGTCATCAACAACCAGATTGGCTTCACCACCAGCGATCCGCGCGACACCCGCTCGACCCTGTATTGCACCGATGTGGTCAAGATGATTGAGGCGCCGGTCTTGCACGTCAATGGCGACGATCCAGAAGCCGTCGTGTTCTGCACCCAGTTGGCCTTGGACTACCGCCAAGAGTTCAACAAAGACGTGGTGATCGATATCGTCTGCTTCCGCAAACTGGGCCACAACGAGCAGGACACCCCAGCGCTGACCCAGCCGCTGATGTACAAAAAGATTGCTCAGCACCCCGGCACCCGCAAGCTCTATGCCGACAGGCTGGCAGCCCAGGGCCTGGGCGAGTCGCTGGGCGACGACATGGTCAAAGAGTACCGCCAGGCAATGGACGAAGGCCGTCACGCCAAGGACTTCACCATCACCAACGTCCACAACAAGTTTGTGGTGGACTGGTCGCCTTACCTCAAGGCCAAGTGGACCGACGCCGGCGACACCTCCATTCCTGAAAAGGAATGGAAGCGCATCGCCGACATCATGACCACCTTCCCCAAAGACGTGACCCCGCACAACCTCGTCAAGAAGGTCTATGAAGACCGCGCCGCCATGGGCCGCGGCGAGATCAATGTGGACTGGGGCATGGGCGAGCACATGGCCTTTGCGACCTTGGTGGCCGCAGGTTATGGCATTCGTCTGTCGGGCGAAGACTGTGGCCGTGGCACCTTCACCCACCGCCATGCGGTGATTCACGACCAGAACCGCGAAAAGTGGGACGGCGGCACCTACATCCCGCTGCAGCACATCAGCCCCGACCAAGCGCAGTTCACCGTCATCGACTCGCTGTTGTCGGAAGAAGCGGTGTTGGGCTTTGAATACGGCTTTGCCAGCAACGACCCCAACACCTTGGTGATTTGGGAAGCCCAGTTCGGCGACTTCTTGAACGGTGCCCAAGTGGTGGTTGACCAGTTCATCGCCAGCGGTGAAGTCAAGTGGGGCCGTTTGAATGGCCTGACCCTGATGCTGCCGCACGGCTATGAAGGCCAGGGCCCTGAGCACAGCTCGGCGCGCATCGAGCGCTTCATGCAGCTGGCCGCCGACACCAATATGCAGATCGTGCAGCCGACCACGGCCAGCCAGATCTTCCATGTGCTGCGCCGCCAGATGATCCGCCCGCTGCGCAAGCCGCTGGTGATCTTCACGCCCAAATCGCTGCTGCGCAACAAGGACGCGACCTCGCCGCTGGTGGAGTTCACCAAAGGCAGCTTCCAGACCGTCATTCCCGAGCAAAACGCCGACGTGGTGAAGAAGGCCGACAAGGTCAAGCGCGTGGTCTGCTGCTCCGGCAAGGTGTATTACGACCTGGTCAAGAAGCGCGAGGAAAAGGGTGCCGACGACGTGGCCATCATCCGCGTTGAGCAGCTCTATCCCTTCCCGCACAAGGCCTTTGGTGCCGAGATCAAGCGCTTTGGCAACGCCAGCGAAATTGTGTGGTGCCAGGACGAGCCACAAAACCAGGGCGCCTGGTTCTTTGTGCAGCACCAGATCCACGAGAACATGCTGGACGGCCAAAAGCTGGGCTACGCCGGACGCGCCGCGTCGGCGTCTCCCGCCGTGGGCTATGCCCACTTGCACCAAGAGCAGCAAAAGGCCTTGGTCGAGGCGGCTTTCAGCAAACTCAAGGGCTTCTTGCTCACCAAGTAATTTGTCTTTGTGGCCAGTGAGGGCGGCGGCGTGCCGCCCCTGGCCCGACTCAACGCACAACAGGATTCAAGAAAATGGCAATCGTAGAAGTCAAAGTTCCGCAACTGTCCGAATCGGTGGCCGAGGCCACGCTGCTGCAGTGGAAGAAAAAAGTCGGTGAGGCCGTCGCGGTCGACGAAATCCTCATCGAAATCGAGACCGACAAAGTGGTGCTCGAGTGCCCGGCACCATCGGCCGGCGTGATCGTGGAAATCGTCCAGGGCGACGGCGCCACCGTGGCGGCCGACCAGGTGATCGCCAAGATCGACACCGCCGCTGTGGCTGGCGCCGCAGCGCCCGCGCCCGCTGCCGCAGCCGTGGCGGCTCCCGCTCCGGCCGCTGCTGCCGTGGCCGCCCCGGCGTCCACCAGCAAAGCCGGCGTGGCCATGCCTGCCGCCGCCAAGCTGATGGCCGACAACGGCATGGCCGCTGGCTCGGTCGCTGGCACCGGCAAAGACGGCCGCGTGACCAAAGGTGATGTGTTGGCCGCTGCCTCCGCCCCCAAGGCTGTGGCCGCGCCCGCCGCCATCCCCACCGGCGTGCCGACCAAGGCCCTGCCGCAGGTCGCCACCGTGGCGCCCGATCTGGGCGACCGCCCCGAAGAGCGTGTGCCCATGACCCGCCTGCGCGCCCGCGTGGCAGAGCGTCTGCTGCAGTCGCAGGCCACCAACGCCATCCTGACCACCTTCAACGAAGTCAACATGGCCCCGGTCATGGAGATGCGCAAGAAGTTCCAAGAGAAGTTCGAGAAAGAGCACGGCGTCAAGCTCGGCTTCATGAGCTTCTTCGTCAAGGCCGCGGTGCACGCCCTCAAGAAGTACCCGGTGCTCAACGCTTCGGTCGATGGCAACGACATCGTCTACCACGGCTACTTTGACATCGGTATCGCTGTCGGTTCGCCGCGCGGCCTGGTGGTGCCGATTCTGCGCAACGCCGACCAGATGAGCTTTGCCGACATCGAGAAGAAGATCGCCGAATTTGGCCAAAAAGCCAAAGAAGGCAAGATCGGTCTGGACGACCTGACCGGCGGCACCTTCTCCATCAGCAACGGCGGCACCTTCGGCTCCATGTTGTCGACGCCGATCATCAACCCGCCGCAGTCGGCCATCCTGGGCGTGCACGCCACCAAGGACCGCGCGGTGGTGGAAAACGGCCAAGTGGTGGTGCGCCCCATCAACTACCTGGCCATGAGCTACGACCACCGCATCATCGACGGTCGCGAAGCCGTTTTGGGTCTGGTGACCATGAAGGAAGCGCTGGAAGATCCGGCCCGCCTGCTGTTTGATATCTGACCACCCCCGCCGCGCTGCGCGCGACCCCCTCAAGGGGGCAATCCCTACGGACCGGCGAAGCCGGATCCGTGGGATTCTGGCTTGGCGGGCTTGTGTGCCTGCCTGGTTGGCGTTGTCGCTGTGCCCGGCATTTTGAAAGAACACCATGTCTCAAGCATTTGACGTTGTTGTCATTGGCGCCGGTCCCGGCGGCTATATCGCGGCGATCCGCGCGGCCCAGTTGGGCTTTAAGGTCGCTTGTATCGACGAGTGGAAAAACGCCGCTGGCGGTCCCGCTCCGGGCGGCACTTGCACCAACGTGGGTTGCATTCCGTCCAAGGCGCTGCTGCAGTCGTCCGAACATTTCGAGCACGCCAACCACCACTTTGCCGACCACGGCATCAGCACCGGCAAGGTGACGATGGACGTGGCCAAGATGATTGGCCGCAAAGACACCGTGGTGAAGCAAAACAACGACGGCATCCTCTACCTGTTCAAGAAGAACAAGGTCACCTTCTTCCACGGTCGCGGCAGCTTCGCTGGCAAGACCGATGGCGGCTACGAGGTCAAGGTCTCGGGCGCCAAAGAGGAAGTCATCTCCGGCAAACAGGTGGTGATCGCCACCGGTTCGAACGCCCGCGCTTTGCCGGGTGTGGCGTTTGACGAAGAGACCGTGTTGTCCAACGACGGCGCGCTGCGCATCGGTGCGGTGCCCAAGAAGCTGGCGCTGATCGGCTCGGGCGTGATCGGTCTGGAAATGGGTTCGGTCTGGCGCCGCCTGGGTGCCGACGTCACCATCCTCGAAGGTCTGCCGACTTTCCTGGGCGCGGTGGACGAGCAGATCGCCAAAGAAGCCAAGAAGGCGTTTGACAAGCAGGGCCTGAAGATCGAACTCGGCGTCAAAGTCGGCGAGATCAAGACCGGCAAAAAAGGCGTGTCCATCGCTTACACCAACGCCAAAGGCGAAGCGCAAAAACTCGACGCCGACAAGCTGATCGTCTCCATCGGCCGTGTGCCCAACACCATCGGCCTGAACGCCGAAGCGGTGGGCCTGCAGCTCGACGAGCGTGGCGCGATTGTGGTGGACGGCGACTGCAAAACCAACCTGCCCGGCGTCTGGGCGGTGGGCGATGTGGTGCGTGGCCCGATGCTGGCGCACAAGGCGGAAGAAGAGGGCGTGGCCGTGGCCGAGCGCATGGCCGGCCAACACGGCCACGTCAACTTCAACACCATTCCCTGGGTCATCTACACCAGCCCGGAAATCGCCTGGGTCGGTGAAACCGAGCAGCAGCTCAAGGCCCGTGGCGCCGCGTACAAGGCCGGCACCTTCCCCTTCTTGGCCAACGGCCGTGCCCGCGCGCTGGGCGACACCACCGGCATGGTCAAGTTCTTGGCCGACGCCGCCACCGACGAAATCTTGGGTGTGCACATCGTGGGCCCGATGGCGTCGGAGCTGATCGCCGAAGCCGTGGTGGCGATGGAGTTCAAGGCCAGCGCCGAAGACATTGCGCGCATTTGCCACGCCCACCCCTCGCTGTCGGAAGCGACCAAAGAAGCCGCCTTGGCGGTGGACAAGCGCACGCTGAACTTCTGACCGAGCAAATCGCACGGCTTTGCCAGCCGTGCGATCATTGCGGCATGACAGTGAAAGCCACTTACGAAGCCGCGCTCGCCGAGCGCGGCTTTTCTTCGGACCCCGCCCAGCTGCGTGCGGTCGACGAACTCGAGCGTTGCGCCACCGATTGGGCGCACTACAAACACAAGCGCTCGAACTCCCTCAAAAAGCTGATCAACCGACCCACGGTGCCCAAAGGCGTCTACATGTACGGCGGGGTGGGGCGCGGCAAAAGCTTTTTGATGGATCTGTTTTTTAACGCGGTGCCGCTGAAGCGCAAGACCCGTTTGCACTTTCACGAATTCATGCGCGAGGTGCACCGCGAACTGCGCGAGCTGCAGGGCATTCAAAACCCATTGGACGTGTTGGGCCAACGCATGGCGCAGCGCTACAAACTCATTTGTTTTGATGAGTTCCATGTGGCGGATGTGACCGATGCGATGATCTTGCACCGCCTGCTGGATGCTTTGTTTGCCAACGGCGTGGGCTTTGTCACCACCTCCAACTTTCACCCCGACGGCTTGTACCCCAACGGCCTGCACCGCGACCGCATCTTGCCGGCCATTGAGCTGCTCAAAGACAAGCTGGCGGTGATCAATGTGGACAACGGCACCGATTACCGGGGCAGAGCGCTGACCCACATCGATCTGTACCACACACCGCTGGGCCCGCAGTCCGACGCGGCCATGAAGGCCGCTTTTGAGCAATTGGCCGAAGCGCACGACGACAACCCCATGTTGAAGATCGAGTCGCGCGAAATCAAGGCGGTGCGCCGCGCCGGTGGGGTCGTGTGGTTCGACTTCCGCACCTTGTGTGGCACACCCCGCTCACAAAACGATTACCTGGAGCTGGCCACGCGTTTTCACACGCTTATGCTGTCCAACGTGCCCCAAATGGGCGTGCAGCAGGCCTCTGAGGCGCGGCGCTTCACTTGGTTGGTGGACGTGTTGTACGACCGGCGCGTCAAGCTGGTGATGTCGGCCGAGGTGATGCCCGACGAGCTGTATGTGCAGGGCCCGATGTCGCACGAGTTCCCGCGCACCGTCTCGCGTTTGGGCGAGATGCAGTCACAGGAATTTTTGGCCTTGGAACACCGGGTGGTGGACACCGCGCTCACCTGAGCGCATCCGTGCTCAGAGCGGCTCAAAGCGGATGATGGCGAGAGACAGGTTGTCGCCGCCACCCTCGGCGCGGGTGCGCGCTTTGCCGATCAGCAGCTCACAAGCCTCGCGCGGCGGCAGCAGGTGCAAGGTGTTGCCCAACTCATTGGGCATGAAGTAGTGCCACAAGCCATCGCTGCACAAGAGCAGCGAATCGCCCGGCAACATTTCAGGCACATGGTGCACATCCATCGGTGGCTCGGCATCGGTGCCCAGACAACCCATGAGGATGTTGCTGTGTGGGTGGTTGTGCGCTTCCGCTTCGGTGATCTGCCCCTGGTTGATCAGGTTCTGCACATACGAATGGTCCAGCGTGCGGTGCAGCATCCGCCCCTGGCGGAAATGGTAGATGCGCGAGTCGCCCGCGTGCACCCAATGGCTGCTGCGGTCGGGCATGACCAGGGCCGCGACCACCGTGCTGTGGGGTTCCTGTTCTGCCGACACCGCCGTCAGCCGGATCACGGTATGCGACTCGTTGACCAGCTTGAGCAGAATTTCGGAGGGATTATCGGTGTAGGGGTCGAACCGTTCAAACAGCTGGCGCGCCGTCAGCATCACTTGGTCGGCAGCGGTGCGCCCACCGCTGCGGCTGCCCATGCCATCGGCCAGCACCGCCAGCAAACAGCTGGGATGGCGCGGGTGCTGCAGGATCGCCACTTGGTCCTGTTGGTAATCGCGGTCGCCACGGTGCAAGCCGGTGGCCGCATTCAGGCGATAGGGCTGATTGGGGCGCGGCGGGTTGCGGCGCTCGCCATCAAACGGCATCGAGAGCGAGGGAAAAGGCGAGTCGCTCACCAGAATCTCCACCAGCGCTGCCCGGTATCGCGCAGAGCGCTGGCCTGTAAGTAGCGGCTGTTGGGAAAGTTCTTCTGCAGCACCCGCAGGGTGTCGTCGCGCAATTGCGGCATTTCCAATGCCGCGTAAGCGTGCACCAAAATGCCAAGCGCCTCTTCTTGTGCAGGTGAGCTGGGGTATTGGGTCAGCGCGTTTTGGGCCCGGGCCACCGCCGCCACATAGGCATTGCGCTGGAAGTAGTAGCGCGCCACATTCACCTCGGACTGGGCCAGGGAGTTGGCGATGTAGGCCATGCGCTGCTGGGCATCGCTTGCGTAGCGCGAATTGGGGAAGCGATCCAGCAACTCTTTGAAGGCTTCAAAAGAGAGCTTGGCCGCTTTTTGATCGCGCTCCGACAAATCCTGTTTCGACAGCCATCCTAGGATGCCGAGGTTGTCGTTGAAATTCACCAAACCTTTGAGGTACAAGGCGTAGTCAACGGCGGGGCTCGACGGGTGTAGCCGCACAAAGCGCTCGATCACCGCCTCGGCCTGGGCCGCTTCGCCGGCGCGGTAATGGGCATGGGCTTTTTCCAGCTGGGCTTGTTGCGCCAGTGGTGTCCCCGCGGCGCGGTTTTCGAGCTTGTCAAAGTAGGTGATCGCCTGCGTCAGGTTGCCGGCGTTTTTCTCGGCCATGGCCTCTTCATAGAGGCGGCTGGTGCTCCAGTTGGCAGTGGTGTCCTGGGGCGTGGTGCTGCAGGCGGCCAAGGCCGCAGCCAAGACCAAGCCTGCCGGCAGAGCGGATAATCGGGAAACAGCCATGAGGCGCAGACCTTTCGAGACAGGAACATTCGGCTTGGCCCAAGAAATTATATCGGTGCCCTCTGCCACGGCAGCTTGGTCCTGCCAAGTCGAGGCCACACCCGAAGACGTGGACGAGGCACAGAGCACAGAACTGCGTGAGTTGGTGCTCGATGCGGACGCCCACGGCCAGCGCCTCGATAAGGTGCTGGCCAGCGCTTTGCCCGAGTTTTCGCGCTCCTGGCTGCAGCAGTTGTTGCACGACGGTTGTGTGCGGGTCAACGGGGCCGTGGCGCTCAAGGCTGCGCTCAAGGCGCAGGCGGGCAGCCAAGTGCAGGTGCTGCTGCGGCCCACACCACAGGCCCAGGCGTTTCGGGCCGAGGCCATGCCGTTGGACGTGGTGTTCGAAGACGAGGACTTGCTGGTGCTCATCAAGCCTGCGGGCTTGGTGGTACACCCCGCCAGTGGCCATTGGAGCGGCACCTTGCTCAATGGTCTGCTCGCCTACCACGCAGCGGCCGCGCAGCTGCCGCGCGCTGGCATCGTGCACCGGCTCGACAAAGACACCTCGGGCTTGATGCTGGTGGCCAAGTCGCGTCCCGCCATGGACGCGCTGGTGCGCGACATCGCCGCGCGCACGGTGCAGCGGCGCTACCTGGCTTTGGCCCATGCGGCCTGGCAACGCGCGTCGGTGGTGGCGGTGGAGCAGGCCGTCGGCCGTGACCCGGGGAATCGGCTGCGCATGGCGGTGCTGCCCGAGCACGCCAGCGGCGCCAAACCCGCAAAAACCACATTCCGCTGTGTGCACCAAGGCCAAGATGGGACGGTGCTGGCTTGTCAGTTGCACACCGGGCGCACCCACCAGATTCGGGTACACGCCGCTTGGCTGGGCCATCCCTTGTTGGCCGACACCCTGTACGGCGGGCGCCCCAGTGCTGTGCTGGCGCGCCAGGCCCTGCACGCAGCCCATCTGCGGCTGCTGCACCCGATCAGTCGCGCACCGCTGGCCTTTCACGCGCCGCCGCCGGCCGATCTGATGGCAGCGCTGAGCGCCTGGGGCCTTGGCTACAATCCCCACATCTGGGATGACGGTGCCAGCTCCTGATAATGGAGCGGCTCAAGCCGCATGCCCCATCGACCGCTTTCTGGGCCCCTGGTGGTCCCTCTGCGGCGCCACCTGTGCCAGTGCGGCGCCCTCCGATCTGTAGCCTTGCCCCTGCGGCGCCTTGTGCAGCCGCCGTACTGCCATGAATTCAGCGGACGCCCGACGCATCCTGGAAACCGCGCTCATTTGTGCCACCCAGCCCTTGACCCTCAAGGACATGTCGACCTTGTTTGACGGCGAGCTGGGTGCCGACACGCTCAAAGCCTTGCTCGCCGAGCTGCAATTGCTCTGGACCCACAAGGGGGTGGAGCTGGTGAGCGTGGCCAGTGGCTGGCGCTTCCAGAGCCGGCCTGAGCTGCGGCCTTGGCTGGACCGCCTGCACCCGGAAAAGCCCCCCAAATACAGCCGCGCGGCCATGGAAACCCTGGCGATCATTGCCTACCGCCAGCCGGTCACCCGTGGTGACATGGAAGATATCCGGGGTGTCACCATCAACTCCCTGATCCTCAAGCAGCTCGAAGACCGCGGTTGGGTCGAAGTGATTGGCCACCGCGAGACCGTTGGCCGGCCGGCGCTTTACGCCACCACCAAACAGTTCCTCGACGATCTGGGGCTGCAGTCGCTCAACCAACTGCCCCCGATCGAAGACACCGGTGTGCAAGAGTCGGAGCTGGCCGGACTCAATTTGGACATGCTGAGCAACAGCCTGCAGCCGCCGACCATGGACGAGGACCAGGCCCAGGCGAGCCAAGAACCCAGCCCCAGCAGCGCCGACGAGGCGCTGCCCCCAGTCGCACGCGACCAAGCCGAGCCAACGGCCGATGGCGCTGCGCCGCCTGCCGATGCGCCACCGCAGCCCCCCCTTGTTTGATGGGTGACCCACCATGACCAATTCTCGCCAGCACACCGATCACTCCACCAACCCCCGGGACGCAGCGGCCTCGCCGCCCGCCAGTGTGGCCCCCGACCAGGGGCTGGGTTTTGACGAAGTGGTCAGCGGCCTGTTCGATCGTGCGCAAGAAGAGCCCGGCGCCGCCCCACCTGGCTGCAAGCGTGTGCTCGGCCCGCAAGGCGACGCGCCCAAGCTGCACAAGGTCTTGGCGCAAGCCGGCTTGGGTTCGCGGCTGGAGATGGAGCAGCTGATTCTGGAAGGCCGCATTTCGGTCAACGGCGAGCCCGCGCACATTGGGCAGCGCATCCAGTTTGGCGACAGCATCAAGATCAACGGCAAGCCGGTGCGCGTGCGCTTGACGCCACCTCCGCCGCGCGTGCTGGCCTACCACAAGCCCGCGGGCGAGGTGGTGACCCACGACGACCCCCAAAACCGGCCGACGGTGTTTCGCCGCCTGCCCAAAATCCCGAACGGCAAGTGGCAGTCGGTGGGGCGGCTCGACCTCAACACCGAAGGCCTGTTGCTGTTCACCAACTCGGGCGAGCTTGCCAACCGCTTGATGCACCCACGTTTTGGGCTGGAGCGCGAGTACGCGGTGCGCGTCCTGGGCGCCTTGTCCAATATGGAGAAACAGCGTCTGCTCGACGGTGTGCAGCTCGACGACGGCGTGGCCCAGTTTGGCTCGATCGAAGACGGCGGCGGCGAGGGCGCCAACTGCTGGTACCGCGTCACCATCGCCGAAGGCCGCAACCGCGAGGTGCGCCGCATGATGGAGTCGGTTGGCCATGCGGTCAGCCGCTTGATCCGCATCCGTTATGGCGCGGTGATGCTGCCGCGCGGCCTCAAGCGCGGCTTTTGGCTGGAGTTGGATGGCCGCGATGTGGAGCGCCTGACCTCGGCCGCAGGCATTGAGCGCGAGGCGCCGCCCGCCAGGCCGGCGAGCAAAAAGGCGCCCACCGCCCGTCGCGCGGTGGGCCGTGGTCCAGCCCGGCCACCGGTGGGCCCGCAGCGCGCCGAGCCCGCCCCGCGTCGGCGGCCCGACGGCGCAGGCCAGCCCGACCCGATGAAAACCAGCTACGGCTACATTGGCCAAGATGCGGTGCAGCGCCGGCGTGAGAAAAACGCCGCCGCCCGCAAGGCCGGTGGACCCAAGCGTTCGCCGCGCGCTTGATATCCCCCAGCGGCGCAGGCCCCAAAGGCTGGGCAGGCGCCGCCTCCGTTGTAGAATCCAAAGCTTTGCAAAATCATTGCAAATCCTTGTTTTATTCAGTAAAAACCTCTCAGGAAAACCATGGCCATCGAACGCACCCTGTCCATCATCAAGCCCGACGCCGTCGCCAAAAACGTCATCGGCCAAATCTACGCCCGCTTTGAAGCCGCCGGCCTGAAGGTTGTGGCCGCCAAGATGGTGCACCTGTCGCGCGGCGAAGCCGAGCAGTTCTACGCCGTGCACAAAGAGCGTCCTTTCTTCAAGGACCTGGTGGACTTCATGATCTCTGGCCCGGTGATGATCCAGGCCTTGGAAGGCGAAGGCGCCATCGCCAAGAACCGCGACCTGATGGGCGCCACCGACCCCAAGAAGGCCGCTCCGGGCACCATCCGCGCCGACTTCGCCGACAGCATCGACGCCAACGCGGTGCACGGCTCTGACGCCCCCGAAACTGCTGCTGTGGAAGTCGCTTTCTTCTTCCCCGGCATGAACGTCTACTCGCGCTGATCGAGCGCGCTTCCCATGCCATGACGGTCAACCTGCTCGACTTCGATCTCGACGGTTTGGCCGCTTGGTGTGAGCAGCTGGGTGAAAAGCGCTTTCGCGCCACCCAGCTGTTCCGTTGGATCCACCAGCGCGGTGCGTCCGACTTTGCTCAGATGAGCGATCTGGCCAAAAGCCTGCGCGACAAATTGCCTTCCGTTTGCGAAGTCAAAACCCTGCCGGTCTTGTCGCGCCAAGATTCCGCCGACGGCACCATCAAG
The DNA here is from genome assembly GCA_964650505.1 of uncultured Hydrogenophaga sp. Taxonomy (GTDB): domain Bacteria; phylum Pseudomonadota; class Gammaproteobacteria; order Burkholderiales; family Burkholderiaceae_C; genus Hydrogenophaga. Next base: position 144,336 of record CAZYUD010000007.1, on the reverse strand, counting down.
TGGTTGTTTGACGTGGGCGACGGCAACGCGGTGGAAACCGTGTTCATTCCCGAAACTGACCGTGGCACGCTGTGTGTGTCGTCCCAGGCCGGTTGTGCCGTGGGCTGCCGTTTTTGCTCGACCGGCCACCAGGGTTTTTCGCGCAACTTGAGCGCGGGTGAAATCCTCGCCCAGCTCTGGCACGCCGAACATTTTTTGCGCCAGCACCTGGGCAGCCAGGAGCGCGTGATCACCAATGTGGTGATGATGGGCATGGGCGAGCCCTTGCAGAACTACCACGCTTTGGTGCCCGCCTTGCGCGTCATGCTCGACGACCATGGCTATGGCCTGTCGCGCCGCCGGGTCACGGTGTCCACCTCGGGGGTGGTGCCGATGATGGACCGCTTGGCCGCCGACTGCCCGGTGGCCTTGGCGGTGTCGGTGCACGCACCCAACGACGCGCTGCGCGACGACTTGGTGCCGCTGAACCGCAAATACCCGCTGGACGAGCTGATGCAGGCCTGCCTGCGTTATCTGCCTGCCGCGCCGCGCGACTTTTTGACCTTTGAATACTGCATGCTCGACGGGGTCAACGACCAGCCTGAGCACGCGCGCGAATTGCTCGACGTGATTCAGCGCCACCGTCTGCCGGTCAAGATCAATCTGATCCCCTTCAACCCCTTTCCCAGCTCGGGGCTGACCTGTTCTCCCAAACCGGTGGTGCAGGCCTTTGCCCAGATCCTGCTGGCGGCGGGTGTCGTCACCACGGTGCGCAAAACCCGCGGCGACGACATCGACGCCGCCTGTGGGCAGCTTGCTGGTGATGTGCTGGACCGCACCCGCGCAGCGCAGCGCATGGCGCAGCGCCGTACCGATGTGATCCGTTGGGTGACCAAGGAGAAGCGCGCATGAGCCGGTGGAGACCCGCAGATCCCCGCAGGGCAGTGGCCCTGGCCTTGCTGGGCTGCCTCGGCGTCCTCGCAGCGTGTACGACGGCACCCACGTCGGGGCTGTCTAGCGATGCCTTGGTGACCGAATCGGACGAGCCCGAGGCCCGCAAGCGCGCCCGCATCCGGCTCGAACTGGCCAGTGGTTATTTCGAACAGGGCCAAACCGAGGTGGCGCTCGATGAGGTCAAGCGCTCCTTGTCCGCCGACCCTGGCTATGCGCCTGCCCATGTGTTGTTGGGGCTGGTGTTTATGCGGCTCAACGATGCGCGGCTGGCCGACGAGAGTTTCCGGCGCGCTTTGCAGCTCAATCCCAGAGACCCCGACGCGCTGCACAACTACGGCTGGTTTGTCTGTCAGCAAGGCCAAACAGCACAGGCGATCGACCTCTTCGACCGGGCGCTGGCCAGCCCGGTCTACGGCGGACAATCCAAAACGCTGCTGGCCAAGGGCGTGTGCCAGCTGCGCGCCCGCCAGCTGCCCGAGGCCGAGGGCAGCTTGTCGCGCGCCTACGAGCTCGACCCGGACAACCCCATCACCAGCTACAACCTCGCCGGCTTGCTGTTGCGCCGTGGCGAGGTGGCGCGCGCCCAATTCATGGCGCGGCGGCTGAACAATTCTGAGCTGGCCAACGCCGAAACCCTGTGGCTGGGGATCCGCATTGAGCGCCAGCTCGGTGACACCGTGGCCATGCAGCAGCTTGCCCAGCAACTGCAGCGGCGTTTTGGCCAATCGCCAGAGTGGCAGGCCTACCAGCGGGGAGCGTTTGATGAATGATGCCGAGATGAGTCCCGCACAGCCTGTGCCAGAAGCCGCTTTCACCGGGCGTCTGCGCCGCGCACGCGAAGCCGCAGGCCTGCATGTGGCGGTCATGGCCACCATGCTCAAGGTGCCAGTGCGCAAGCTCGAAGCCTTGGAGGCGGGGCGCTTGGACGAATTGCCCGATATCACGTTTGCGCGTGCCCTGGCGTCGAGCGCTTGTCGCCATCTCAAAATTGATCCCGAGCCGATCTTGGCCGAGTTGCCCGGGGCTCGGCCCGCGACACTGGTGCAAATGGCCACCGACGACAAGCCGGCGTTTCGCGCCGCAGGGCAGGGCGCGCTCAGTGGCCTGAGTGCCTCGGTGTTGTCGGGCAAGCCCGCGGTCTGGGCCGCTGTGCTGTTGCTTGGCTTGGCCGCCGGGGTGTATTTCTGGCCAGCAACGCCTCCCTCTGGTGCCGCGTCGGATGCGGCGTCTGATGCTGTGGCGGCCGCAGATCCGCCTGCGGTGGAAATGCCCAACACCTCCGATGTGGTGTTGCCCCCGGCCGCTGTGGCCGAATCTGGGCCTGCCAGTGCCGCATCGGCGGCACCCGCTGCCGTGTCGGCTCCGCCCGAGGCCGGCGTCGGGTCGGCCCAACCAGCCGTGGCCCAGCCAGCCACCACTGCGGCAGCCGCCGAGACGGCGGCCGAAGCCTTGCCCGCCGTGACGGGCAAGGACCTGCTGACCATTGTGGGCAGGGGCGATTCGTGGCTGGAGGTCAGCGATGCCCAAGGCCGGGTGTTGTTGCGGCGCATGTTGCGCGCAGGCGAAGTCCACAAATTCAACACCCAGCCGCCTTACCGGGTGTTGCTGGGCAACGCCAATGCGGCCGAGGTGCGGGTGCGGGGCAGGGCCTTTGACCTGCAACCCCATCTGCGCAACAGCGTCGCGCGATTTGAGGTGCAGTGATGGAGCCAACAACCACCAGCCAAGGCCCGGTACCACTGGGCCAAGCCTTGCCCCGCCGCTCCCTCATGGGGCGGGTGGTCTGGCGCGACAACGTGGTCACCGTCGGCGGCGACGCGCCGGTGCGGGTGCAGTCCATGACCAACACCGACACCGCCGACGCGGTGGCCACCGCGATCCAGGTCAAGGAATTGGCGCAAGCCGGCTCTGAGTTGGTGCGCATCACCGTCAACAACGACGAAGCGGCGCAGGCGGTGCCCTATATCCGCGAGCAGCTCGACCGCATGGGTGTCCATGTGCCGCTGATTGGCGACTTTCATTACAACGGCCACAAGCTGCTGACCGACCACCCGGCCTGCGCCGAGGCCTTGTCCAAATACCGCATCAACCCCGGCAATGTGGGTCGCGGCGACAAGGGTGACCGCCAATTCGCCCAGATGATCGAGGTCGCGCTGCGCTACGGCAAGCCGGTGCGCATCGGTGTGAACTGGGGCAGTCTGGACCAGGACCTGCTCGCGCGCCTGATGGACGAGAACGCCCAGCGCGCTGTGCCTTGGGACGTCAAGCAGGTGATGTACGAGGCGCTGATCACCTCGGCGCTGGACTCCTCGGCCAAGGCCGAGGCCATGGGCATGCCGCGCGAAGACATTGTGCTGTCGTGCAAGGTCAGCGGCGTGCAAGACCTGATTGCGGTCTACCAAGCCCTGGCCCAGCGCTGTGACAACCCGCTGCACTTGGGCCTGACCGAAGCGGGCATGGGCACCAAAGGCACGGTGGCCTCCGCCGCTGCGCTGTCGGTGCTGCTGCAACAAGGCATTGGCGACACCATCCGGGTGTCCTTGACGCCACAGCCCGGCGAGGCGCGCACCCAAGAGGTGGTGGTGGCGTCCGAAATTTTGCAAGCCTTGGGCCTGCGCGCCTTTGTGCCCAGCGTCACCGCCTGCCCCGGCTGTGGCCGCACCACCAGCACCACCTTCCAAGAGCTGGCCAAACAGATCGACGACTACCTGCGCGCCTCCATGCCGGGCTGGCGCAGCCAGTACCCCGGGGTGGAAAACCTCAAGGTCGCGGTCATGGGCTGCATCGTCAACGGGCCGGGTGAGAGCAAACACGCCGACATCGGCATCAGCCTGCCGGGCACCGGCGAGGCGCCCGCCGCGCCGGTTTACATCGACGGCGAAAAAGCCCTGACCCTGCGCGGCGAAAGCATCGCGAGCGAATTCCAGACCATTGTGGAGAGCTACATCCGGCGCCGTTACGGCGCGGCGCAGCCGCACTGATTCACCGATTCACGCGCCCTTCGGGGCGCGAACCCTTTTTGCACCATGGCAGACAAAATCACCGCCGTCAAAGGCATGAACGACATCCTCCCGCCGCAGTCCGCGCACTGGGAGTGGCTGGAAGAGCGCTTGCGCCAGCTGATGCGCCGCTACGGCTACCGCAACATGCGCACCCCGATCGTCGAGCCCACCGCCTTGTTTGTGCGGGGCTTGGGCGAGGTGACCGACATTGTGGAAAAGGAGATGTACTCCTTTGAAGACCGCTTGAATGGTGAGCAGCTCACCCTGCGGCCGGAAAACACCGCTGGTGTGGTGCGCGCGGCGGTGGAAAACAGCTTGCTCTACGACGGCGGCAAGCGGCTCTACTACATGGGCCCGATGTTCCGCCACGAGCGCCCCCAGCGCGGGCGTTACCGCCAGTTCCACCAGTTTGGTGCCGAGGCGCTGGGATTTGCCGGCCCGGACGTGGACGCCGAGCTGATCGCCATGGCCTGCGATTTGTGGGCTGAGTTGGGGCTAGACGGCATTGCGCTGGAAATCAACAGCCTGGGTCAGCCGGCCGAACGCTTGGCGCACCGCCAAGCCTTGATCGCCTACCTGGAGTCGCACGCCGACCTGTTGGACGAAGACGCCAAACGCCGCTTGCACAGCAACCCGCTGCGCATCCTCGACACCAAAAACCCCGCCATGCAAGACATGGTCAACCAGGCGCCGCGCCTGATGGACCACCTGGGGCCTGAGTCGCTGGCGCACTTTGAGCGCTTGCGTGCGCTGCTCGACGCCCAAGGCATCGCCTACCGGATCAACCCGCGCCTGGTGCGCGGCATGGACTACTACAACCTCAGCGTGTTCGAGTTTGTCACCACCCAGCTCGGCTCGCAGGGCACGGTGTGTGCCGGCGGCCGCTACGACGGCTTGTTTGAGCAAATCGGCGGCAAGGCCGCGCCAGCGGTCGGTTGGGCCTTGGGGGTGGAGCGCATTCTGGAGCTGCTCAAAGAGCAGGGCCGCCTGCCCGATGCTCCGGTGCCCGACGCCTATGCGGTGATTCCCGACGCCAGCGCAGTGCCCGCCGTGTTGCCAGTGCTGCGCGCGCTGCGCGCTGCGGGTGTGTCGGTGTTGATGCACACCGGGTCGGCCGAGGGCATGGGCAGCATGAAGTCGCAATTCAAAAAGGCCGACGCCAGCGGCGCCCGCTACGCCCTGATTTTTGGTGGCGACGAACTCGCCCAAGGCATGGTCGCGGTCAAGCCGCTGCGCAGCGGTGTGGCAGGCTTGCAAGAGCAAACCTTGCTGCCCTGTGCCGAAGCGGCCCAGTGGGCTGAGCGCCTGCGCTGAGCCCGCGCCTACAATCCCCCATCATTTTTCTTCACTGCACCATGGCCCATTACGATCTGGAAGAGCAGGAACAGCTCGCGCAAATCAAACACTTCTGGAACCGCTACGGCAACCTGATCGCTGGCGTGTTGATTGTGGTGTTTGGTGGCATTGCCGCGTTCAATGGCTGGAACTACTGGCAGCGCACCCAGGCCAGCAAGGCCGCGGTGCTGTTTGACGAGGTCGAGCGCGCCAGCCAAGCCCAAGACAAAGCCCGCATGGCGCGCAGCTTGGCCGACATCCAGCAACAGTTTGGCAGTACCGTATCGGCCACCCAGGCCGCTCTGTTGGTGGCCAGCGCTTCGGTTGAATTGCAAGACACCCCCACCGCCCAATCGGCGCTGCAGTGGGTGGTTGAGCACAGCAAAGACCCGGCTTACCAAGGCATTGCGCGCTTGCGCTTGGCGGGGCTGGCGATCGACGCCAAACAATGGGACGAAGCCCAGCGCTGGCTCGGCTTTGAGTTCCCCGAGCCGCTGCAAGCGCTGGCGGCCGACCGCCAGGGCGACGTCTGGAGTCTCCAAGGTCAAACCGAGAAGGCGGTGGCCGAGTACCGCAAGGCTTGGGACGGAATGGACAAGAGCAGCGAATACCGCCGTCTGGTGGGCGTCAAGCTGGCTGCCCTGGGCGTGGTGGTGGACGCCGGCGAGGGAGCTGCGCCATGAACATGGGTTTTCGCCGCACGGCCATGGGCACGGTATGGGCGCTGGTCGCAGCCCTGAGTGCGTGTTCCAGCGGTGCGCCCAAGGCGCCCGAATTGGCTCCAGTGGTGCCCATTTTGGGCACCCGCGTGGCATGGACTGCCCAGATTGGGCAGAGCTTGCCTGGACAGCGGCCGCTGGTGCTGCCGGGCCGTTTGGTGCTCACCAATGCGGTGGGTGGCGTCTGGGAGCTGGATGCAGACACCGGCGCCGTGCGCACGCGCACCGACCTGGGCGTTGCGCTGGCCACTGGCGCAGGGTCCGACGGTCGCACCACAGCGGTGGTCTCGCAGGCCAACGAACTGATGGCTTTGCGCAGCGCCGCTGTGGCGTGGCGTGTGCGTCTGCCGGCGCCAAGCTACACCCCACCCCTGGTGGCTGGCGAGCGCGTGTTTGTGCTGCTGGCCGACCGCTCCGTGCTCGCGTTCGACGCCGACACCGGTGCCCAGCTCTGGAACCACAGCCGCAGTGCCGACCCGCTGGTGTTGCGCCATCCTGGGGTGCTGCTCGCCGTGGGCGACAACCTGATCGCGGGCTTGGGTGGACGCCTCACCGCCTTGGATCCCTTGACCGGCCGCCAACGGTGGTCGACTGCCGTTGCCACGCCGCGTGGAACCAACGAAGTCGAACGTCTGGTCGACCTTGTCGGCCCGGTCAGCCGCCGCGAGCAACAGTTGTGTGTGCGGGCCTTTTCCGCCACCGTGGCGTGTGTGGATGCCCGCGACGGCAGTGTGCAGTGGAGCAAACCGTCTGCTGGTCCCAGCGGCATGGCGGGCAACGACAACGCGGTGTTCGCCACCGAGGGCAGTGGCCGGGTGCGCGCTTGGTCGCGCAGCGATGGCCGCGAGCTCTGGTCCACCGACCGTTTTGTGTTGCGCCAACTCAGCGCCCCGCTGGCGGTGGGGCGGGTGGTGGTATTTGCCGACAGCAACGGCCAAGTCCACCTGCTCTCGCGCGAAGACGGCAGCGATATGGCCCGCCTCAACAGCGACAGCTCAGGCCCGGTGGCCGAGCCGGTGCTCTCGGGCAACACCTTGGTGCTGCAGACCCGCAACGGCGGTGTCTTTGCCTGGCTGCCCGAGTAACCCGCAACCCAAAGACACACCATGAAACCGGTCATTGCCCTGGTGGGGCGCCCCAATGTGGGCAAATCCACGCTGTTCAACCGCCTGACCGGAACCCGCGACGCGATCGTCGCCGATTACGCAGGTCTCACCCGCGATCGCCACTACGGCAGCGGCAAGATCGCGGGCAAAGAATTTATTGCCATCGACACGGGTGGCTTTGAGCCCGATGCCAGCGACGGCATCTACCGCGAGATGGCCAAACAAACCCGCCAAGCGGTGGCCGAGTCCGATGTGGTGCTGTTTGTGGTCGATGCCCGCGCTGGTCTCAGCGCCCAAGACCACGATATTGCGGCTTATCTGCGCCGCTTGGGCAAACCCACGCTGCTGGTGGCCAACAAGGCTGAGGGCATGAAGCAGGGCGCCCAGCTGGTGGAGTTCTTTGAGCTGGGTTTGGGCGAAGTCATCCCCGTATCGGGCGCCCACGGGCAGGGCGTGCGCTCCATGCTCGACATGGCGCTGGAGCGTGTGCCGGGTTGGAACTCCGAGGAAGAGAACGCCGAAGAGCCCGACACTGGCGCGATCCGCCTGGCGGTCGCTGGTCGGCCCAATGCGGGCAAATCCACCCTGATCAACGCCTGGCTCGGCGAAGAGCGGCTGGTGGCTTTTGATCTGCCGGGCACCACCCGCGATGCCATCACCGTGCCCTTTGAGCGCAACGGCCAGAAGTTCGAGCTCATTGACACCGCTGGGCTGCGCAAAAAGGGCAAAGTGTTCGAGGCCATCGAGAAATTCTCGGTGGTCAAGACCCTGCAAGCCATCGAAGGCGCCCATGTGGTGCTGTTGCTGATCGATGCCACCCAAGGCGTGACCGACCAAGACGCCCACATCGCGGGCTTTGTGTTGGAGAGCGGCCGTGCGGTGGTGATCGCCATCAACAAATGGGACGCAGTCGACAGCTACCAGCGCGAACAGATCGAACGCCAAGTCGAAAGCCGCTTGGCCTTTTTGAAGTTTGCGCCTTTGCACCTGATTTCGGCCAAGAAGAAGCAGGGCATTGCGCCGCTGTGGAAAGCCATTGCCCAAGCCCATGCCTCGGCCATGCGCAAAATGAGCACCCCCATGCTCACGCGTTTGCTGCAGGAATCGGTGGCATTTCAGGCGCCCAAAAAGACCGGCATGTTCCGGCCCAAAATGCGCTATGCCCACCAAGGCGGTATGAATCCTCCGGTGATTGTGATTCACGGCAATTCGCTCGAGCATGTGCCTGACGCCTACAAGCGCTTTTTGGAAGGGCGTTTTCGCAAGGCGTTTGATCTGGTGGGCACGCCACTGCGCATCGAATTCAAGACCTCACACAACCCATACGGCGATTAAGTTTCCCTTGGTCCTGCCGCTGGCGCAGCCGCGCTGTGGTATGGTCAGCATCCCTTCATTACTCTGAACACGGAGCATATCGTGAGCAACAACAAAGGCCAGCTCTTGCAAGACCCCTTCCTCAACCAGCTGCGCCGCGAACACGTGCCGGTGTCGATCTATCTGGTCAATGGCATCAAGCTGCAGGGGCAGATCGAATCGTTTGACCAATATGTGGTGTTGCTGCGCAACACCGTCACCCAAATGGTCTACAAACACGCGATCAGCACCATTGTGCCGGGCCGTCCGGTGCAGTTCTCGGCCAACAGCGACGAAGCCGCCAACTGATCATCCGCTGCAGGCGCCATCGGGGCGCCTGCGCTTTTGCGCCGTTTGAAACCCTCTGCCACTTCCCCCAAGGACAAGCCTGCTGTTGTGCTGGTTGGGGTGGACTTGGGCGCGCCGCATTTTGACAGCGGCTTGGTCGAACTCGGCCTGCTGGCCGACACCGCCGGGTTTCGGGTGGCCGATCGGCTGGCCTGCAAACGCCGTGCGCCTGACCCTGCGCTGTTTGTTGGCTCGGGCAAGGCCGAGGAAATCCGCCTGCTGGCGCAGTCGCTCGGGGCCCAAGAAATTCTGTTTGACCAAGCGCTGAGCCCTGCGCAGCAGCGCAATTTGGAGCGGGCCATCGGCCTGCCGGTCAACGACCGCACCTTGCTGATCCTGGAAATTTTTGCCCAGCGCGCGCGCAGCCACGAGGGCAAGCTGCAGGTCGAGCTGGCTCGGCTGCAATACCTATCGACCCGACTGGTGCGCCGCTGGACCCACTTGGAGCGCCAAAGTGGCGGTATCGGCATGCGTGGCGGCCCAGGTGAGACCCAAATCGAGCTGGACCGCCGCATGATTGGCGATGCCATCAAGCGCACCCGCGAGCGCTTGGACAAAGTCAAAAAACAGCGCGCCACCCAACGCCGCCAGCGCGAGCGCCGTGCCGCCTTCATGATTTCGCTGGTGGGCTACACCAACGCGGGCAAGTCCTCGCTGTTCAACGCGCTGGTCAAGGCCCGCACCTATGCCGCCGATCAGCTGTTTGCCACCTTGGACACCACGACCCGCCAGCTGTATTTGGGGGATGCTGGCACCTCGGTGTCGCTGTCGGACACGGTCGGCTTCATCCGCGACCTGCCGCACGGACTGGTCGCGGCTTTTGCGGCAACCCTGCAAGAGGCGGCCGATGCCGATTTGTTGTTGCATGTGGTGGACGCGTCCAATCCCGATTTCCCCGAACAGATCGCCTCGGTGGTGTCGGTGCTGGCCGACATCGGCGCGGCCGATGTGCCGCAGCTGCTGGTGTTCAACAAGCTGGACGCGGTGCCACCCGAGCGCCGCCCCTTGGCTTTGGTCGACAGCATGGAACTTGAGGGCAAGCCCTGCACTCGCATCCATCTGAGCGCCCACAGCGGTGAAGGCCTGGAGGGCTTGCGCGCAGAGCTGGTCAACGTGGTCCGCGCCAGCCAGCCAGCCCCAGACGATGTGGGCATTAGCGCGTCCGCCGAGGTAGACCCTCGGCAATTGGGCACAATCTGATTCTTAGACCGCCATTCGATCTCCACATCCATGAACCAATCCTCTCCGATGGCCAAACACCGTACCCTTTTGCGTTCGCGTTGGGCGCGCTGGTGGGGTGTCTTTAACCTCAACGATCCGCGCTGGGGCCGGCAAGACGACGGACAGCCAGGGACAACAGACAGCGGCTCGGACGAGCCTCGCCACCAAGAACAGCGGCCCAGTGAGCCTCCCCAGCGCCCCCGCCAACAAGGCGCGGGTGGGCCTCCCGATCTTGACGAGCTCTGGCGCGATTTCAACCGCAAGCTCAACGGCCTGTTTGGGGGTGGGCGCGGCGGCAAGGGCGGTGGCAACAGCGGTGGCTTGCAGCCCCCCAGCCCCAAGGCCGCGGGTGTGGGCATTGGCCTGATTGCGGCGGTGGTGGGGCTGATTTGGCTGGGCACCGGCTTCTTTATCGTCCAAGAAGGCCAGCAGGCCGTCATCACCCAGTTTGGCCGTTACCACAGCACTGTGGGCGCGGGCTTCCAGTGGCGTTTTCCGTACCCTTTCCAGGGCCATGAGACGGTGTTTGTGACCCAGCTGCGCTCGGTGGATGTGGGGCGCGACACCATCGTGCCGGCCACCGGCTTGCGCGAGTCCTCCATGCTGACCGAAGACGAGAACATCGTCGACATCAAGTTTGTGGTGCAGTACCGTCTGAACGACGCGCGCGCCTTCCTGTTCGAGAGCCGCGACCCCGATGGTGCGGTGCTCAAAGCCGCCGAGACGGCGGTGCGCGAAGTGGTGGGCAAGATGCGCATGGACGCCGCCTTGGCCGAGGAGCGCGACCAGATTGCGCCGCGCGTGCGCAACCTGATGCAGACCATCTTGGACCGCTACAACGTGGGCATCGAAATTGTGGGCATCAACCTGCAGCAAGGCGGGGTGCGTCCACCCGAGCAGGTGCAAGCCGCGTTCGACGATGTGCTCAAGGCCGGCCAAGAGCGCGAGCGCGCCAAGAACGAAGCCGAGGCCTATGCCAACGACGTGGTGCCACGCGCCCGGGGTACCGCCGACCGCTTGCTGCAGGAAGCCGAGGGTTACCGCGCGCGCATCGTGGCCCAGGCCGAAGGTGATGCGCAGCGCTTCCGTTCGGTGCTTGCCGAATACCAGCGTGCGCCGCAGGTCACCCGCGAACGCATGTACACCGACACCATGCAAGAGATCTACAGCAATGTCACCAAGGTCTTGGTCGACTCCCGCCAGGGCTCCAACTTGCTGTACCTCCCGCTCGACAAGTTGATCCAGTCGACCGGCCGCAGCGACCCCGGCGCCGCACTCAGTGGCAACAGCACCCCCGGCGCGCCCGCCACAGGCGGCACCCAGGCGCCACCGCTGCGACCAGACCTCAACAGCAACAGCAGCCGTTCGCGCGAGCGCGACGTGCGCTGAAGGCACACAGACACGGGAAACCAGAACATGAACAAATTGGGATTTGCCCTTTCTTCCTTGCTGGTGTTGCTGGCCATCGCCAGCTCCACCCTGTTTGTGGTCGACCAGCGCCAATTTGGTGTGGTGTTCCAGCTCGGTGAAATCCGCCGGGTGGTCACCGAGCCGGGCCTGAACTTCAAGCTGCCGCCGCCATTTCAAAACGTGTCCTACATCGACAAACGTCTTTTGACGCTGGAGAGCACCGACACCGAGCCCACGCTCACCGCCGAGAAGCAGCGCGTGGTGATCGACTGGTATGTGCGTTGGCGCGTCAGCGATCCGCTGGCCTACATCCGCAACGTTGGGGTCAACGAACGCGCAGGCGCGCTGCAGCTCAACCGGGTGGTGCGCAACTCGTTTCAGCAAGAGGTCAACAAACGCACCTTGCGGGACCTGCTCGCGACCGAACGCGAAAAGCTGATGGAAGACGTCAAGCGCCAGGTGCTGGCTGCGGTGCGCAGCGCCGACAAGCCTTGGGGCATGGACGTGGTGGATGTGCGCATCACCCGGGTCGACTATGCCGAGAGCATCACCGCTTCGGTTTATCAGCGCATGGAAGCCGAGCGCAAGCGCGTGGCCAACGAGCTGCGTTCCACCGGCTTTGCCGAGGGCGAAAAAATCCGCGCCGACGCCGACCGCCAGCGTGAGGTGATTGTGGCCGAGGCCTACCGCCAGGCCCAGACCATCAAAGGTGAAGGCGACGCCAAGGCCACCGCCGCCTACGCCGACGCGTTTGGCCGCGATCCTGCGTTTGCCCAGTTCTACCGCAGCCTAGAAGCCTACAAAGCCAGCTTCAATGGCAAGTCCGACGTGATGGTCATGGACCCCTCGTCGGACTTCTTCCGCGCGCTGCGCAGCAGCCAGCCGGCGCGCTGAGCCCACCAATGGTGTTGAGCGGCTGGGAGCTGCTGGGTTTGGTGCTGGCCGGTGTGCTGGTGGCCGAGTCCCTGTTGCCCCTGCTGATGACAGCACGGTGGCGCCAAACCATGGCCGACATCTTGCGGTTGGACGACGGCCAAATCCGGTTCTTTGCGTTGTTGGCGCTGCTTGCCGGCGCCTTGCTGGCGTTCTGGGCCTTGGCCTGACGGGCTTTTGTGCTGTGCCGCCCACCGGGCGCGCCAATCCGGGGCTGCGGGGCCAGTAAAATCTCTGTTTTAACAGCTCACGGATTGCCTTCCATGTCCGCTTGGGTCCTCCCGGATCACATTGCCGATGTGCTGCCTTCGCAGGCCAGACACATCGAAGAATTGCGCAGAACCCTGCTCGACACCACCCGCACACACGGCTATGAGCTGGTGATGCCGCCGATGGTGGAGCACCTCGATTCTTTGCTCACCGGCACCGGTGAAGCGCTGGACCTGCAAACCTTCAAACTGGTCGACCAGCTCTCGGGCCGCACCTTGGGCCTGCGCGCCGACAGCACGCCACAGGTGGCGCGCATCGACGCCCATTTGCTCAACCGGCAAGGGGTGGCCCGTCTGTGCTACTGCGGCCCGGTGGTGCACACCCGGGTCGAAGGCTCACAAGCCAGCCGCGAGCCGCTGCAGTTTGGCGCCGAAATTTATGGCCACGCCGGCCTGGAGGCCGACCTGGAAGTGCTGGAACTGGCCCAAGCCTGCTTGCAGGCGGCGGGGGTGCAGCGCTTGACGCTCGACCTGGCCGACGTGCGCGTGATCGACGCGGTGTTGGCGCCGGTGCAGCTCGCGCCCGAGCAGACCGCCCGCATCCACGCCGCGCTGGCCAACAAAGACGCCGCCGAGCTGCGCGCGCTGTCCAACGATCTGCCGGCCACGGTGCGTTCCGACCTGATCGCGCTCACCCGCTTGTATGGCGATGTGGCCGTGCTCGACGAGGCCGAGCGCGGCCTGAGCGCCAGCCCTTTGCTGCAGCAAGCGCTGGGCGACTTGCGCCGCTTGGCCGCTCAGCTGCAAGGGGTGGCGCTCGGTTTTGACCTGGCCGATCTGCGCGGCTACGCCTATTACACCGGCGTGCGTTTTGCCTTTTTTGCCCAAGTGCCGAGCTTGGGTGGCGGGGCGCAGTCGGTCGAGTTGGCGCGCGGCGGACGCTACGACGAGGTGGGTGCGGTGTTTGGCCGCAAACGCCCAGCCGTTGGCTTCAGCCTCGACCTCAAAGACTTGGTGGGCGCGGTACCGGCCTTGGCCTTGCGCCCGGCCATTCGCGCACCCTGGGGCAGCGACGCAGCCCTGCGCGCGGCCATCGCCGCCTTGCGCGCCCAAGGCCACACCGTGGTGTGTGTCCTGCCGGGGCACGAGCACCAGGTCGACGAATTTCAATGCGATCGCGAGCTGGTGGCCGACCCCCAGTCCAGCGGTGGCTGGTCAGTCAAGCATCTCTGAAGGAAACGCAATGAGCAAGAGCGAAGGCGCGGTGCAAGCCGGGCGCAATGTGGTCGTCGTGGGCACCCAATGGGGCGACGAGGGCAAAGGCAAGCTGGTCGACTGGCTGACCGAAACCGCGCGTGGCGTGGTGCGTTTTCAGGGCGGCCACAACGCCGGCCACACCTTGGTCATCAACGGCGTCAAAACCGCGCTGCACCTGATTCCCAGCGGCATCATGCGCGCCGGGGTGAAGTGCTACATCGGCAACGGCGTGGTGCTGGCCGCCGGCAAGCTGCTCGAAGAAATCGCCGGCTTGGAAGCCGCCCAGGTAGAGGTGCGTTCGCGCCTGCGCGTGAGCGAAGGCTGCCCGCTGATCCTGCCTTTCCACGCCGCCTTGGACGTGGCGCGCGAAGTGGCCAAAGAAAAATCGGGCAACGCCAAAATTGGTACCACCGGGCGTGGCATTGGCCCGGCGTATGAAGACAAAATCGCGCGCCGTGCGCTGCGGGTGCAAGACATGAAGCACCCCGAGCGTTTTGCCACCAAGCTGCGCGAGCTGGTCGCCTACTACAACACCCAGCTCGCCGCTTTGGGCGCCGCGCAGGTGGACTGGTCCCAGGCCGCTTGGCTCAAAGACCAGCCGCTGTCGGCCTTTGTGGTCAACGGCGAAGTGCAATACGAGGCGGTGCACGCCCAAGCCATGACACACGCCGAGGCCATTCGCCCCATGATCGCCGACGTGTCGCGCGAACTCAATGAAGCCCACCAAGCCGGTGTCAACCTGCTGTTCGAAGGCGCCCAGGGCACACTGCTCGACGTCGACCACGGCACCTATCCTTTTGTGACGTCGAGCAACTGCGTGGCCGGCAACGCCGCCGCCGGTGCCGGTGTGGGCCCGGGCCTGCTGCACTACATCTTGGGCATCACCAAGGCCTATTGCACCCGCGTGGGTGGCGGCCCCTTCCCCACCGAGTTGGAATGGGAAAAAGAAGGCACCCCCGGTTGGCACATGGCCACTGTGGGCGCGGAGAAGGGCACCACCACCGGCCGCGCGCGCCGCTGCGGCTGGTTCGACGCCGCGCTGCTCAAGCGCAGCGCTCAGGTCAATGGCCTGTCCGGCCTGTGCATCACCAAGCTCGATGTGCTCGACGGCCTGAGCGAACTGCAGCTCTGTGTGGGCTATGAGCTCGACGGTGAGCGCATCGACATCCTGCCCATGGGCGCCGACGAGATCGCGCGCTGCACCCCGATCTACGAAACCCTGCCGGGCTGGAGCGAATCGTCGGTGGGCGTGACCCGTTACGACGACCTGCCGGCCAACGCCAAGCGTTACCTGCAGCGCATCGAAGAGACCACCGGTGTGCCCATCCATGTGGTGTCCACCAGCCCCGACCGCGACCACACCATCCTGATCCGCCATCCGTACCACGCCTGATGGCGGGCGGTGGCGCTTTGCCCCAGAATTCCCTGTCCTCACTCCCTTTTCACCAGGAGCCCCCATGCTGACCGAAGACGGCAAACACCTGTACGTGTCCTACGACGAGTACCACAACCTCATTGAAAAGCTGGCGCTCAAGGTGTACCAGTCGGGCTGGGAGTTCGACACCATTCTGTGTCTGGCCCGTGGGGGCATGCGCCCGGGCGACATCCTGTCGCGCATTTTTGATGTGCCGCTGGCCATCATGTCCACCAGCTCTTACCGCGCCGAATCCGGCACGGTGCAGGGCCATCTGGACATTGCCCGCTACATCACCACCCCCAAAGGCGAAATTGCTGGCCGTGTGCTGTTGGTCGACGACTTGGCAGACACCGGCCACACCCTCAAGGCGGTGGTCGACACCCTGAAGAACCATTACACCCCCATCACCGAGCTGCGCAGCGCGGTGATTTGGACCAAAGGGGTCTCGGCCTTCACCCCCGACTATTCGGTCGATTACCTGCCCACCAACCCCTGGATCCACCAGCCCTTCGAAGGCTACGACAGCCTGCGCCCCGAAAAGCTGCTGGAAAAGTGGAAAGTCTGATTTCCTGACCGCCACCATGACCGCTCTGTCCACCCAGCTGATTCACCACCCCTACACCGCGCCCGACACGTTCGAAGCGGTGCAGCCGGGGGTGTTCAAGGCGTCGACCGTGTTCTTTCCGAACGTGCACGCCTTGCGCACCCAGGAATGGAAGGACAAGAGCGGCTACACCTACGGCCTGCACGGCACCCCCACCACCTTCACGCTCGAAGAGCGCATCGCCACGCTGGAAGGTGGGCGCTTTTGTGTGTTGGCGCCCAGCGGCTTGTCGGCCCTGAGCTTGGTGGACATGGCGTTCCTGAATGCTGGCGACGAGGTGCTGCTGCCCGACAACGCTTATGGTCCGGGCAAAGCGTTCGCCGAGGGAGAGTTGGCGCGCTGGGGCATCACCCACCGCTTTTACGACCCCATGGATCCGGCCGATTTGGCCGCCCAGATCACACCCGCCACCCGGCTGGTGTGGCTGGAGGCGCCGGGCTCCATCACACTCGAATTTCCCGACATGCCCGCCCTGGTGGCGGTGATCCGCGCCGCCAATGCCGGGCGGCAGCGCCCCATCGTCAGTGCGCTGGACAACACCTGGGGCGCGGGCGTGGCGTTCAACGCTTTTGCGCTGGGCATCGACGTGTCGATGCAAGCCCTCACCAAATACCCCAGCGGCGGCGCCGATGTGCTGATGGGCTCGGTTGTCACCTGTGACCCCGCCTTGCACGAAGCGCTGCTGCTCTGCCACATGCGGCTGGGCTTGGGTGTGTCGGCCAACGACACCGAACTGGTGCTGCGTGGCCTGCCCACCGTGGCGCTGCGCTACGCCGCCCAAGACTGCGCCACCCGCGAACTCGCCCAATGGATGCAAGGCCAGCCGGGCGTGGCGGCGGTGCTGCACCCCGCGCTGCCTGGCTCACCCGGTCACGCCGCTTGGGCGCGCGATGCGGGTTCTGCCGCTTGCTTGTTCAGCGCGGTGTTCGACGAGCGCTTCTCGCAGGCCCAGATCGACGCCTTTTGCGACAGCCTGCAGCGCTTCAAGCTCGGCTGGAGCTGGGCTGGCCCGATCAGCCTGTGCGCGCCCTACAACGTGCCGTCCATCCGCACGCGGCCTTGGCCGCACCGGGGCGGCTTGGTGCGTTTTGCCATCGGACTAGAAGCGGTGGACGATCTCACAGCCGATCTGCAAGCCGCCCTCAACACCCTCAACGCCGCTTGAGCCTATTCACTTTCACGAAAGCACGCCTTGGCCACTCCCAATTACGGTTACGAAAAACGCCAACGCGAGCTGGCCAAAAAACAGAAAAAAGAGCAGAAGCTGCGCGAAAAAGCCGAGCGCAAGCTCAGCGGCGATGCGCCTGCCGATGGCAGCGAAGCCCCGGACGATGAGGCCGACAGCTCCGACGGTCCTCAGGGTGGTACTGGCGATCAGCCCGCCGCCTGAACGGCACTGATCAGCGCCGTGGCCGCCGCCGCCATGTCGGTGGTCGAGCGGCTGGGCAGCTCATACAAGCGGGCCTGGCCGTACTGCACAAAGTTGCGCCGGATCGACGTGGCATACACCGGGTCGTAGTGCAGCGCCAGCAGATCGTGCACCACCGCCTCGGTCTGGCCGCGCTCTACTTGTTCGATCCAGCCCTGGACAACAGCGCGGCCGCGCAGCTCGGTCAAGGCGTGCAGGCGTTCACAAAAGAACGCACCGTCGCGCACAAAAAAATCGTAGTCTTCCATCAGCAGCGCCACTCGCTCGGCATCGCTCAAGCGCAGGTCGATGCAGGGGCTCTGGCGCATCGCGTCGATCAGGGCGTCGGGCACGCGCAGATTGCCCACCTTCTTGCTCTCGCTCTCCACAAACACCGGCTGCGCCGGGTCAAAGCGCCGCAAAGCGTCCCACACCAGGGTGTCGAAGCGTTTTTGGCTGGGCTGGGGTGTGCCGGGAATGTGGCCCAGCACCGAGCTGCGGTGGCAGGCCAGGTCTTCCAGGTCGAGCACCTGCGCACCTTGGGCCGCCAAGGCCTGCAGCAGCCGGGTTTTGCCGCTGCCGGTGGGGCCACACACCACCTGGTAGCGCAGGCGCTGCGCTTGGGCGGCCATGTCGTCCACCAGCGCTTGGCGCGCCGCTTTGTAGCCGCCTTCCACCAAAGTCACCTGAAAACCAATCGCGCCCAAAATGGTGGCCAGCGCGCCGCTGCGGTTGCCGCCGCGCCAGCAGTACACCAGCGGGCGCCAGCCCTTGGGTTTGTCGATCACCTCGCGCTCAATGTGCGCCGCGATGTTGCGCGCCGACAGGGCGGCACCGCGTTTTTTGGCCTCAAACGCATTCACCTGCTTGTACATCGTGCCAATCACGATGCGCTCTTGGTTGTCCAGCGTGGGCCAGTTCACCGCACCCGGCAGGTGGTCCAAGGCGTATTCGTCTTCGGTGCGGGCGTCGATCACCACATCAAATTGATCGATTTGTTGCAGGGCGTCGGGGGCAGGCAGGGGGCGTACAGGCATGGGTCGATTATCCGCTGAGGCCCAGGCGTGCAGCGGCGGCGTGCCAACGTCACTTGCGCGCGATCAGCAAGGGGCGCAGCGCTGGCCAGACGTTGTCCAGCATCATCGGCTGCGCTTTTTCATTCGGGTGAATGCGGTCCGACTGGAACCACTGCAGCGGGTCGGCGCCATCGGCCACGCCTTTCAGAAAAAACGGCAGCAGCGCGGCTTTGTGTTCGCGCGCCACCGTGGTGTACACATCGCGAAACTCCTGCGCATAACGCGCGCCGTAATTGGGCGGCATCTCCATGCCCAGCAGCAACACCCGCGCGCCGGCGGCCTGGGCCGCCTGGGTCATGGCCGACAAATTGGCCCGTGTCATGTCCAGCGGCAGACCGCGCAGCGCGTCGTTGCCGCCCAGCTCAATCACCACCACCTGGGGGGTGTGCTGTTTGAGCAAAGCCGGCAGGCGCGAGCGGCCGCCCGAGGTGGTGTCGCCGCTGATGCTGGCGTTGACCACCCGAAACGCCAGCTTGTTCTGGTCGATGCGCTCTTGCAGCAACTGCACCCAGCCGCTGCCGCGCTTGAGCCCATACTCGGCGCTCAGCGAATCGCCCACCACCAAGAGGCGAGGGCGTTCGGCCGCGTTTTGTGCCTGGGAAAGCCCCGTGGCCATCAGGCCAGCGGCCATCAAGGTAAAGTGTCTGCGCTGCATCCCAGAATCCTTTGTCTTCATCACACTGCATGTCCGAACCACTTGTCCGCCCCATCATCGCCGTTGAGCACGTCCACAAATCCGTCAGCGACGCCACCGGTTCGCTGGACATTTTGCGCGACATCCATTTTTCGGTGTCCAGTGGGCAAACCGTGGCCATTGTGGGCGCGTCCGGTTCGGGCAAAAGCACCTTGCTCTCCATCATGGCCGGGCTCGACACCCCCAGCAGCGGCCGGGTGGTGGTCGACGGCACCGACCTGTTCGCCTTTGACGAAGACGGCCGAGCCGCCGTGCGTGCACAGAAGATCGGTTTTGTGTTCCAGAGTTTCCAACTGCTGGGCAATTTGACCGCGCTGGAAAACGTGATGCTGCCGCTGGAGCTTGCCGGTGTGCGCGACGCCCGCAGCCGCGCCACCCAGATGCTGCAGCGCGTGGGCCTGGGCGAGCGCCTGACGCGCTACCCCAAGGTCTTGTCGGGCGGTGAACAGCAGCGCGTGGCGCTGGCCCGCGCCTTTGTGGTGCGCCCAGCGGTGCTGCTGGCCGACGAGCCCACCGGCAGCCTCGACCACGCCACCGGCGAATCGGTGATGGCGCTGATGCTCGAACTCAACCGCGAACTGGGCACCACCTTGATTCTGGTGACCCACGACCGCGCCCTGGCCGCGCGCTGCGACCGCCGCATCACCATCGAAGCCGGGCGCACCGCCCACAGCGACTGATCCGGGCGCGCCAGCCGGCGGGGGATAATCCCCCCCCATGTCATCCCCCAAAGTCTTGTTCGGCTTTCACGCCGTCGGTGTGCGCCTCAAAACGGCGCCCCAATCCATCATCGAGGTCTATGTGGACCCGAGCCGGCGCGACGCCCGCATGCGCCAATTCATCGACCGCGCCAAAGAAGCCGGTGTGCGCCTGATCGACGCCGACGGCATGCGCCTGGCCAAGCTCGCCGGCAGCCACGGCCACCAGGGGGTGGCCGCCCGGGTGGAGCCGGTGGCCCAAGCCCATTCGCTCGACGAATTGCTCGAAGACCTGGAGGCCAAGGGTGTGGCGCCCTTGTTGCTGGTGCTCGACGGTGTGACCGACCCACACAACCTGGGCGCCTGCTTGCGCGTGGCCGATGGCGCTGGCGCCCACGCGGTGATTGCCCCCAAAGACCACGCCGCCGGCATCAACGCCACCGTGGCCAAGGTGGCCAGCGGCGCGGCCGAGACCATGCCGTACTTCATGGTCACCAATCTGGCGCGCACCTTGGGCGAACTCAAAGAGCGCAATATCTGGATCATTGGCACCAGCGACGACGCGCCCAAAACGCTCTACCAAGTCGACCTGAAGACGCCCACGGCGCTGGTGTTGGGCGCCGAAGGGCAGGGCATGCGCCAGCTGACCCGCAAAACCTGCGACGAGCTGGTCGGCATTCCGATGATGGGCGCGGTGGAAAGCTTGAACGTGTCGGTGGCCAGCGGCGTGTGTTTGTACGAGGCCCTGCGCCAGCGCGCGGTCTGACCACCTAACTTGGATGGGAGTGAACATGAAACCTGTTGTATGGGCCGCCGCCGCTGCGGCGGTGTTGGCGCTGGGCGCCTGCACCCAAGAGCAACAAAACCAAATTGGCCGTGGCATCCAAAACTGGACCGGCACCAATGGGGTGATGGAGGTCTACGCTGGCGACAAAGTGGTGCGCCGCTTTTTGAAGGTGGACAAGGTCAGCACCGCCTTGGGCACCGGAGACGGCACGCCGCGCGCCTACCGCTACGGTTATGGTGTGCTCGACGAAAACCTCAATATGCAGGTCGACGAGGGCGAAAAGAAGGTGTATTTCGAACTCAGCGACTACACCAACAGCATCTTTTTCGAAAACCCCCGCTGAGGCACCAGGAGCGCCACATGCTGCTGCGCCGGCACACCCCTTGGTGGCGCTTTGCTGCCATGCTGTGTTGGGTGGGCGCGGCCTGGGCCCAAGCGCCCCAGACGCCCCACCCGCCCGATTGCCCACCCCAGCCACCGGCGCTGGGGCGTGTGCTGCTGGCCCAGAGCCCAGCACAAGACCGGGGGTTTTTGTGGCGCCTGAGCCGTGGCGGGCGAGACTCCTACCTCTACGCCACCTTGCACGCGGGGCGGCCCGAGTGGCTGGCGCTGGGGCCGCAGCTGCTGCGCGCCTTGCGCCAAAGTGGCGTGCTGGCCCTGGAAATCAACCCCACGGACGCCGCTGTGCGGGCTGAGGTGGTGGCGCTGGCGCAGCGGCCGGGTCACCCTTTGCCGCCGCCACTGCAGCAAGCGCTGCTGGCGGCTTGGCAGGCCGAATGCCTGGACCCCGCCGAGCTGCGCAGCGGCCCCCCCGAGTGGCACGCACTGCGGCTGGCCGTCAGCCAGGCCCAGCGCCTGGGCCTCTTTGCCGAGTTTGGTGCCGAGGTGGCGCTGCTGCTGAGCCACCTGCGCAGCGAGCGGCCGGTGCTTGGGCTGGAGACGGTGGCGCTACAGACTGATGCCTTGCTCGCCAAAACGCCGGCCGAAGCCGAGCGCATGGTGGCCGAACTGCTGGACGAGCACCAAGCCCCCCAGAGCATGGCCATGCTGCGCCGGCTTGTTGCCGTGTGGTCGGGTTCCGATTGGGACAGCATGCAACGCTACGCAGAGTGGTGCGCTTGTCTGGACAGCGCCGAGCAGCGCGCCTTTTTTGCCCGCATGGTGACCCGGCGCAACGCGCCCATGGCCGACGCGATTGCCGAGCACCACACCCAGCAAAGTGTGTTGGCTGCGGTTGGGGCGCTGCACATGCTGGGCGACAGCGGTTTGCCCGCGCTGTTGCGGGCCCGTGGTTTTGTGGTCAGCCGGGTGTTCTGAGCCCGCAGGTCTGTTCAGACCCAGCCCAGCGCCCCCAGCAGTG
The DNA here is from genome assembly GCA_964650505.1 of uncultured Hydrogenophaga sp. Lineage (GTDB taxonomy): Bacteria > Pseudomonadota > Gammaproteobacteria > Burkholderiales > Burkholderiaceae_C > Hydrogenophaga. The sequence goes on along the minus strand of CAZYUD010000007.1, from coordinate 122,466 downwards.
CGCCGGCGCCGATCAACCACAACATGTGCAGCCGGGTCTTCCAGACCAGCACGGCAGCCACCGCGGTCAGCAGCCACAGTGGCCAGTCGTGCGCGGGCTGGTTGTGCGCCACGGTCAGCAGCCAGCCGGTGGCGATGAGCAACGCAATCACCACCGGCGCCATGCCGGCCTTGAAGGCGCGCACCGCCCGCAGCTCGCGGTTGTGGTGGGCCCAGCGGGTGGCCGTGTAGGTCAGCACCGAAGACGGCAGCATGATGCCCACCATGGCCACCACCACGCCAAACAGCGCCATGCCCCAGGCCATGGCGCCGCCCGCTGGGCCACCTCCGGCGTTGAGCCCCACGTTCCAGCCCAGCAGCGCCACAAACAAAACATTGGGCCCCGGCGCTGCTTGCGACAAGGCAATGGACGAACTGAACTGCGCGTCGCTCAGCCAGCCTTGTTGCCCCACCAAGTAGCGGTGCATGTCGGGGGCGGTGGTGATGGCGCCACCCACCGCCAGCAAGGACAGCGAGGCGAAGTGCACCAACAGCGACCACCACATATCGGGCGCAGTGCTCATGGTTGACCCGCCGTGTGCTGGCGCCCCAGCACCACAAAAGCCCAGGCACAAGCCACACCACCGATGCCCAACAGCACCCCGGCCAGCGGCCAGCGCAACACCCCAATGGCCACAAAAGTCAGTGCGGCTAGGCAGGTGCACACCGCGCGGCCCATCGGGTTGTGCTCCAGTGCGGCCATCAGCTTGATGCCGGTGGCCGCGATCAGCCCGGCCGCCACCGCGCCCATGCCGCGCAAAGCGCCCTGCGCGGTGGCCGTGTGTGCCACGCTGCCGTAGAGGGCGGCCAGCGACAGCACCACCACCAGTGGCGCCACCAACATGCCCGCGAGCGCACACAGCGCGCCCGACAAGCCAAAGTAGCGCCCACCAATCATGAGCGAGAGGTTGACCACATTCGGCCCCGGCATGATTTGGGCGACCGACCAATCCTCCACAAACTGCGCGCGCGTCATCCAGTGGCGCCGCTCCACCAGTTCGCGCTGCACCACCGCCAGCACCCCGCCAAAGCCTTGCAAGGCGAGCCAAGTGAAGGCCCAGAACAGTTCCCGGCGCGAAGCTGGGCGGTGGAGCGGGGTGGGTGTTGGGCTTGGCATTGGGTTGGGGCGCGCTTGGATGCTACTCGCTGGGATGGTGTTGGCGCCTGTGGCTTCGTGCGATGTTGAGCAGCTCTCGCTGCCGGTGTGGGGGATGCCTCCGGCGCGTCAGTCGCTGCACTCCGATTCCTCCCCCGGGCGCTCCGGCCGCTGCGCAGACCATGCAGCGAGAACCCAAAAAAGATCAGACCGTCATGCCGCCAGCGACTTCAATCACGGTGCCGTTGATGTAACTGGCCTCGTCGCTGGCCAAAAAAGCGTACACATTGGCGATTTCTTCGGGCTGGCCCAGGCGGCGCAACGGCACCCGGTGCTCCATCTCGGCGATCACCTTGTCGGGAATGGTGCTGAGGATCGGCGTGGCCACAAAACCCGGCGCCACCGCGTTGACCCGAATGCCCTTGGGCCCGAGTTCGCGGCTCCAGGTTTTGGTGAAGCCGATCACGCCAAATTTGCTGGCAGCGTAATTGGTCTGGCCAAAGTTGCCGTAAATACCGACCACGCTCGACGCGTTGAGGATGACGCCACTGCCCTGGGCCACCATCGCGTCGGCCACCACCTGGCTGCAATGGAAGACGCCGCGCAGGTTGACGTCGATCACCCGGTCAAACTGCTCCAGCGTCATTTTCTGCAAGCGCGCGTCCTGGGTGATGCCGGCGTTGTTCACCAGCACATCGATGCGGCCAAACTCGCCCAGCACCGACGCCACCACCGCGTCCACTTGTGCGCGCTGGGTCACGTCCATCACGCAGCCGCGCGCGGTGGCGCCCTCGGCCTGGCACTGGGCCACCGCCGCGTCCACCGCCGCAGGCTTGACGTCGCAGACGATGACGGTCGCGCCCTCGCGGGCGAATTTGAGGGCGGTGGCCAGGCCAATGCCTTGGGCCGCGCCGGTGATGAGGCTGATCTTTCCTTCGAGTCGTTTCATGGTGCCGTGTGCGCAATGGTTGCAATAGGCCGCCAGTATGGCGCCAAGTGCTGTGTGTGGCCTTCACCGTTGCGACGGCGGTTTTCGATAAAAATGTCAAAATTGCAGTAAATTTCAATAATTGCCAAAAATTTGGAAAGGTCGTTCAATATGCGCCGAAGCGTCTGGGCAGTGTGGATGGTGGCCAGTGTGTTGGCGGGTTGTGGACCCGACGTGCAAGACGCCCAACAGCTGGGTTTTGTGTCCTTGGAGGAAATGCAGACCTTGCAGGCGGCTGGCTACCCCACCAAGGCCGCCTATCAAGAGGTGGTCGACCAAGCGCAGCGGCTCGGCTTTGACTCCATCGAAGAGATGAAAGCCCTGCAAGCCCAGGGCTACGAGAGCAAAGCCGCTTGGAACGAGCGCTACAAAAAGCTGGGCTTTGAGTCGATGGAGCAAATGCAAGCCTTGAATGCCCGCGGCTATGCCACGGGAGACGACTACAAGGCGGTCAAATCCCTGACACCCGCGCGCTTCTACACCGAGTGCAAGCGCGCCAGCCGCGAAGCCTTTGATGCCAAGTGCAAGGGCCAGCGCATTGCTTGGCGCGGCAAGATCCAATACGAAAACTCCAGCGACGGGGTGAACGTCGTCATCAAGAACGACGATGGCAGCGACCTCAAAGAGAGTTTCGACATCGACTCCAAGGGACTGTTGCAACACGTCAAAAACGGCGACCGCGACAAGTTCATCGAATTCGACGGCAGAATAGCCCGACAAAATTTTTCGACACCAGACATCGAAGACATCACCTACGCCAAGGTGGAGTCCGATGCGGAGCGCGAGGCGCGCCTGGCCAAGGCCCGCCAGGCCGAGGACAAGCTCTGGCGCGCCAACGCCAACAACGCCGAATGGCTGGACGGCAAATTTGGTGTCGCCGCTGCCATCTCGTGTGGCAGCGGCACCGACGACTACCTGCGCCGGGTGGCCAAATACAGCTTCCAATGGGAGGACACCGGTTGGTTGTCCACCAAATTTGACCGCTACCGCCAGCGCGTGCCCGCGCCTGGGGTGGTGCGTTACGTGAGCAACAAGCTCACCATGCAAAACGGCTTTGGCGCCTACCAGCGCGTCACCATCACCTGCGACTACGACACCCGCAAGTCGGCGGTGGTGGCCTACGCGCTGGAGTGAGCGCCCGGCTCAGTACACCGGTTGGTGCTGGCGCAGCGCGGCCTTGACCGCGTCGCTCAACACAAAGCCCGGGCCGTGGTCGGCGGCCAGCTCGGCGCAACGCGCCTCAAAGGCGTCGATGCCCATGCCGTAGATGAACTGCAGGGCGCCGCCGGTCCAGGCCGGAAAGCCGATGCCAAAAATCGAACCGATATTGCCGTCGTGCACGCTGGTGAGCACCCCTTCGGCCAGGCAGCGCGCGGTCTCCACCGCCTGGCGGTAGAGCAAGCGGTCTTTGATGGTTTCCATATTCCAGCTGGCGTTTGGTTTTTCGAACAATGTTCGCAATTCTGGCCACAGGTGTTTTTTTCCACCCGCTGGATAGTCGTAAAAACCACCGCCGCCGGCGCGGCCCGGGCGGTTCAGCTCTTTGACCATGCGCTCGACCAGCAGCTCACCCGGTGTGGCTTGGTAGGTGATGCCCTCGGCCGCCAGATCGGCGCGGGTCTGGTCCAGCACATGCACCGACAGGCTGAGCGCGGTTTCGTCCAGCACCGCCAGCGGCCCCACCGGCATGCCGGCCTGCATGGCGGCGTTTTCGATCACCGGCGCTGGAATGCCTTCGCCCAGCATGGCCGCGCCTTCCATCACAAAGGTGCCAAAGGTGCGGCTGGTGTAGAAGCCGCGCGAATCGTTCACCACAATCGGCAGCTTGCCCAACGCCTGCACATAGTCGTAGGCGCGGGCGATGGTCTCGTCGTCGGTGGCTTGGCCCCGGATGATTTCCACCAGCTTCATCTTGTCGACCGGGCTGAAGAAATGGATGCCGACGAACTTGGCGGCGTCGCGGCTGGCCTGGGCCAGACCGGTGATGGGCAGGGTGGAGGTGTTGCTGGCAAAAAAGCCACCAGCGGCCAACTGCGCCTCGGCGGCGCGGGTGACCTCGGCCTTGAGGGCGCGGTTTTCAAACACCGCCTCGATGATCAGGTCGCAGCCCGCCAGGTCTTCAAACCGCTCGGTGGGGGTGATGCGGTCGAGCAGCGCCTGGCCTTTGTTGGCGCTCATCTGGCCTTTGTCCACCCGTTTGGCCACCAGCTTGGCGCTATAGGCCTTGCCTTGTTCGGCCTTGGTTTGGCTCACGTCTTTGAGCACGGTGGCAATGCCTTTGCTGGCCTGTGCCCAGGCGATGCCCGAACCCATCATGCCCGCGCCCAGAATGCCCACCTTCTGCGGCTGGTAGCGCGGCACACCGGCCGGGCGCGACTGCCCGCCCTTGATGGCGTTCATGTTGAAGAAGAAGGTGTTGATCATGTTGCGCGCCACACGCCCGGTCATCAGCCCGGCGAGGTAGCGGCTTTCCACCCGCATGGCGGTGTCAAAGTCCACCTGCGCGCCTTCCACCATGGCCGCCAGCGCGGCCTCGGGCGCGGGGTACAGACCCCGGGTTTTTTGTTTGAGCATGGCCGGCGCCACCGACAACATGCCCCACAGCGCCGGGTTGCTGGGCGTGCCGCCGGGCATTTTGTAGTCCTTGCGGTCCCACACATGCTGCGCCGCTTCGGGCTTGTCTTGGGCTGCCGCGATGTGGGCCAGCGCGCGCGGCATCAGCTCGGCGTCGCTCGCCACCAGCTCGTGCACCACACCGATCTTGAGCGCCTCTTGGGGGCCAAACAGCTTGCTCTCCATCACATAGGGCTGGGCGCCTTTGAGACCGAGCAGGCGGGTCATTTTGGTGATGCCGCCGCCGCCGGGAATCAGGCCGAGCGTGATTTCGGGCAGGCCAAATTGGGTCTTGGGGTTGTCCACCGCAATGCGGTGGTGGCCAACCAGCGCCACCTCCCAGCCGCCGCCCAAGGCGGTGCCGTTGAGGCAACTCACCACCGGCACGCCCAGGGTTTCCAGTGTGCGGAAGTGTTTTTTGATGCGCTCAATCTCGGCGAACACACGCGGCGCGTCCTCGGCGCTGCTGCGCATCACGCCCTTTAGGTCGGCGCCGGCAAAAAAGGTTTTTTTGGCCGAGGCCAGCACCACGCCCCGCAGCTGCGCTTTGTCGGCCAACACCTGCGCGGTCACCGCCGCCAGATCGTCCTGCCACTGCAGGCTCATGGTGTTGACCGGCGAGCCCTGCTCGTCAAAAGTGACGACGGCCACGCCGTCTTGGAGTTCGTAGCGAATGGTGGTGGTGATCATGCTGTGTCTCCTGCTCAGACGCGTTCAACGATCGTGGCGATGCCCATGCCGCCACCCACACACAGCGTGGCCAGCCCGTAGCGCAGCTGGCGCCGGTGCAACTCGTCGATCAACGTGCCCAAAATCATGGCGCCGGTGGCGCCCAGCGGATGGCCCAGCGCAATCGCGCCGCCGTTCACGTTCACCTTCTCGTGCGGCACGCCCATCTCGCGCATGAACAGCATGGGCACCGCCGCAAAAGCCTCGTTCACCTCAAACAGGTCGATCTGATCGGCCGTGAGCCCGGCCTTGGCCAGCGCCTTGCGCGCCGCCGGCATCGGGCCGGTGAGCATGATGGTCGGGTCGGCGCCCGACAGAGCGACCGACACCACGCGCGCGCGCGGCGTCAGGCCGTGCGTCTTGGCCGCTGCCTCGCTGCCGATCAGCACGGCGGCCGCGCCGTCCACAATGCCCGACGAGTTGCCCGCGTGGTGCACATGGTGGATGCGCTCCACCTGCGGGTAGCGCTGCAGCGCCACCGCGTCAAAGCCCATGGCGCCCAGTTGTTCAAACGCCGGCTTTAAACCCGCCAAGCCATCGAGCGTGGTGCCGGGTTTGATGAACTCGTCTTCTTCCAGCAGGGAGAGGCCCATGGCGTCTTTCACCGGCACCACCGAGCCTTTGAAATGCCCCGCTGCGCGCGCCGCCGCCGCCCGCTGTTGTGAGGTCAGCGCGTAGCGGTCCACGTCTTCGCGGCTGAAGCCGTTGAGCGTGGCGATCAGATCCGCCCCAATGCCTTGCGGCACAAACAGGGTGGCGCTGTTGGTTTCCGGGTCTTGTGCCCAGGCGCCGCCGTCGGCACCAATCGGCACCCGGCTCATGCTCTCCACACCGCCGGCCACCACCAGGTCTTCCCAGCCGCTTTTGACCTTCATCGCGGCCATGTTCACCGCCTCCAGGCCCGAGGCACAAAAGCGGTTGATCTGCACGCCGGCGCAGCGCCAGTCCCAGCCGGCCTTGAGCGCGGCCACCTTGGCGATCACCGAGCCCTGTTCACCCACCGGCGACACCACGCCCATCACCACGTCGTCCACCGCGGCGGTGTCCAAACCGTGGCGCGACTGCAGTGTCTGCAGCACACCGGTCAGCAGGTTGATGGGTTTGACCTCGTGCAGGCTGCCGTCTTTTTTGCCTTTGCCACGCGGGGTGCGAATGGCATCGAACACATAGGCGTCGCTCATGTGTCTGTCTCCTGTTGGGTGGGGTTTGCTGGCCAGTATAGACTTTCACCAAGCAAGCGCTTTGTAAAAATAAACCGCCATCCGTCAAACAGGAGACACCATGATCGACCGCCAGCTCTACAGCCCCGACCACACCGCCTTTGCCGACGCCTTTGAGCGCTTCATGGACAAAGAAATTGCCCCCCACCACGACGCCTGGGAAGAGCAGGGTTATGTGGACCGCGAGGTGTGGCGCAAGGCCGGCGAGAACGGCTTTTTGTGCATGACCATGCCCGAGGCCTATGGCGGATCGGGCGCCGACCGGCTGTATTCGGTGGCGCAAATGGAAGCGCTGGCGCGGCGTGGATTCAGCGGCATCGGCTTTGGCCTGCACAGCGAAATTGTGGCGCCCTACATCCTGCACTACGGCACCGAGGCCCAAAAGCAAAAATACCTGCCCCTGCTGGCCAGCGGTGAGATGGTGGGCGCCATCGCCATGAGCGAGCCCGCTGCGGGCAGCGACCTGCAAGGCGTCAAAACCACCGCCATCCAGCAGCCAGACGGCAGCTACCTGCTCAACGGCAGCAAAACCTTCATCACCAACGGCTGGCACGCCGACCTGGTGATCGTGGTCGCCAAAACCGACCCCGCCGCCGGCGCCAAAGGCACCAGCCTGCTGCTGGTGGAGCGTGGCATGCCCGGCTTTGAAAAAGGCAAGCGCCTGAAAAAAGTCGGCATGAAGGCGCAAGACACGTCTGAGCTGTTCTTTGACAACGTGCGTGTGCCGGCCGAGAACCTGCTGGGCGGACAGGGCAGGGGCTTTGTCTGCTTGATGGAACAACTGCCCTGGGAGCGGCTGCAAATCGCCATTGGCGCGGTGGCCTCGGCCCAGGCCGCCATCGACTGGACGGTGCAATACGTGAAAGACCGCAAGGTGTTTGGCCAGCCGGTGGCCAATTACCAAAACACCCGCTACACCCTGGCCGAGCTGCAGACCGAGGTGCAAGTGGCGCGCGTGTTTGTCGACAAATGCTGCGAGCTGGTGCTCAAAGACCAGCTCGACACCGCCACCGCCAGCATGGCCAAGTACTGGTGCTCAGACCTGCAGTGCAAGGTGATTGACGAGTGTGTGCAGCTGCACGGCGGCTACGGCTATATGTGGGAATACCCCATTGCCCGGGCCTGGGCCGACGCCCGGGTGCAGCGCATTTATGGCGGCACCAACGAGATCATGAAAGAGGTGATCTCGCGGCAGATGGGGCTGGGTGGGCGGTGAGGCGCGCCTGCCGGCGTGGCTTCCACCTTTCGGTGTCTGTCATCTCAAGCGAAAAACAGGTTTGATGGGATGATATGGGTTTCAACAAAAATGTTGTAATAGCAATATCCATCGATTTAATATTGTTGAAATTTCAATATCAATGGATAATTTTTGGCCATGTCAGACGTCTTCCCGCTGTTGCCATCCCGGGCCTTGCAAGGCCTTGGCCAGCGCGTGGCCGTTGCGCGGCGTGCGCGTGGCTTGAACCAACGCGATCTGGCGCATTTGGCCGGCGTGGGGGTGAGTTCCATTGTGGGCTTGGAGAAGGGCCACCCGGGCGTGGCCATGGGCACCTTGGCCCGCGTGCTCGACACCTTGGGCCTGCTGGCGGAGCTTGATCAGGCCCTGGCACCCGAGCGCGACCCTGCGCTGACCCACTACGCGCTGAGCCGTTTGCCCAGCCGTGCGTCATGAGCCGGGCGCCGGTGTGGGTGTGGTTGCCCGGGCGCACCGAGCCGGTGTTGGCCGCCGAGGTGAGCGTGGACCCTCACGGCGGGCAGTTTGTGTACCACCCCGATTACCTGTCGTGCCCCGACGCCGTGTCGCTGGACCCGTTGCGGCTGCGCAAAAGCCCGCGTGCGGTGCGCACCTTGGGCGTGCCCGGTTTGCCCGGTGTGCTGGTCGATGCCATGCCAGACGGTTATGGCGCGGATCGCCTGCACGCCCGCTTCGGGCGCGATTTGTCGGCTCTGGAACTGCTGGAATGGGGCGCTGGCGATGCGGTGGGCGCCATAGCGGTGTGCACCGACATCGGGGCCAAGTTGCGCTGGCGCCCGCACCGGCTCGACGAACTGGCGCACCATTTGGACGCCTTGGACGACAACGAGCCATCGAGTCGCGCCATTCGCCGTCTGAGCGAAGACGCTGACACCAGCGCGGGCGGTGAGCGACCCAAGCTGACTTTGCAGGCCGACGGGACACTCTGGTTGGCCAAGCTACAAGTGCGCGGCGACGCGCCACATGTGCCGGCGCGCGAATACGCGGTGATGCAGATGGCCGCCGATTTGGGCTTGAATGTGCCGCGCACCCGGCTGCACCGGCAGGGGCGGCACGAGGTGTTTTTGGTGGAGCGTTTTGACCGCCATGGAGACCCTCATCGGCCGGGTCGCCACTTGTTTGCCAGCGCCTTGACGGTGTTGGGCTTGGTCAAAAACCCTGTGCCGGGAGACCTGCAACGCTCTTATTTGGTGTTGGCCGATCAGATGCGGCGCTGGATCGGCGACGGCGAACACTTGGACCTTGACTTGGCTGAATTGTGGCGGCGCATGGCGTTCAACGCCCTGGTGGGCAACAAAGACGACCACTTGCGCAACCACGGTTTGCTCAACACCGGCGACGGTTGGCGCCTGAGCCCTGTGTACGACGTGACGCCACTGCCCACTTTTGATGGCCTGTTGTCGCTGGCGGTGCTGCCTGATGGCAGCCAAGACTGCTCACCGCGCAGTTTGCTGAGCGTGACCAAGCACTTTGGGCTGGAGCCCCAGGAGGCGGCCGACTGGCTGCTGGACGCGGCCGCTTGGGTGGCCGAACAATGGCGCCCCCGCTTTCGCGACAGCGGCGTGCCGGAGGCCCGCTTGGCCCAGTTCGCAGCCGCGTTTCAGATCGCCGAGGCGGTCGCTGAGCAGCCCGATGCCATCGCCAAGGCCTTGGACGACGTGGCTGCGGCCACGCGCAAGCGCCGTCGTTCAAGTCCACGAGGACGCTCCACCTGATTAAAGAAATGCCAACATGGCATTTAAATGCTATAAAACACCAGAAATAACTTTCTGGAGGTTTTATGCGGCGTTTCTCGCGCGTCTTGGCCGTGTCGGGGCTGTGCTTATGGACCACGAGCTTGGCCGCTGCTGCAGCGTGCTCGATGCCTACGTTGGCAAGGGCAAGCATGATCGACTGCATCGGCGCCGAAACCCGGCGCCAAGACGCGCGCCTCAACCAAGCCTACAAAGCGCTGATGGACAGCACCGCTGCCGAGCGCAAAAAGCCGCTGCAAGAGGCGCAGCGCGCCTGGGTCCGTTTTCGGGACACCAACTGCGCCTTCTACCTCGACCCCGACGGTGGTTCCTTGGCACGCGTCAGCGCCAACGACTGTGTGCTCACCATGACCGTGGACCGGGCCGACGAACTCGAAACCCTCGCTGAGTGAGCCGCCATGCAAGAAGAGATGCAATCCATTTTTTACCGCTTCGAAGACCGCCTGCAAGAAAAGGGCGTGCTGGTGGGCGTTGCGCCCCGGTCCATGGTCGGTGTGCAACTCCAAGCACAGGCATACACCGACAACGGGGCACAGAAGCACAAAGTCCATGTGCTGGTGGAAGTCTGCCAACGCGAAACCGACGACGAGGACATGTTCGAGGCCATTGCGGACACGGTCTCCGACTACCTGAGGGAGCACGGTATTGCGCAGGAGCTGTCGGCCATTGGGGTGGACCCAGACACCCTCGACTGGTTTACCGTCGGCTACAGCTACGTGGGCGGCCAAGCCACACCCACCAAGGCCACCAGCCCATCGCCCTCCGACAAAAAGCTGGCGCTTGTCTTCCACAAATACGAGTCCATTCTTCGGCTTTCTGACGCCTTAGAAGGCTACGACATAGCGCCAGAGGACGTTGCTGTGTCGGGCGCGTTCTACCAAGACCAGGGCACCCAAAAGCTCAAAGCCATTGTGGCGCTCAACCAGCACAAGCTCGCTCTGTTGGACGACGACGACCGCGAGGCCGTTGCCGACACGGTGGCCGATCTGTTTCGGGACCAGGGCATCGCACAAGACTTGGCGCGCCTGGGCATCGACCCCGACCTACTGGATTGGTACCAGCTGGTGGCGGCGGACGCCGACAGCGGTGGGCCGCCTGCGGTGCGGCCGGCCACCCAGCTGCGCGATCTGCAGACCGTCATGCAAGCGCATGCAGACAACTCCAGCGTCTACCTTGGCAGCCATGTGCCCGCCAAAAAAGTGGCGGCTGCGATCAAGGAATACGCCGCCGGCGTGGACCCCAGCCAAGTGCTGCTGTTTGTCGACACCACCCTGTTTGGTTCGGGCAAAGAGGGGTTTTTGATCACCTCACAAGCCGTGTACACCAAGCCGTCCATGGGCCAGGCGAGGGTGCTGCCTTTGCAGGACTTCAAGCAGGCCTACCTGAAGCAAGAGGCGTTTGCCTATGTGTACATCGCTGAGCAAAGGGTCATTGCTGCGCCCAGCACATTGAGGGCGTGCATGGAGGTCTTGGTCGACTTTCTTCAGCGCGTCGAGATCTGATGCAGCACGCACAAGAGCTCTCTGCGCTGCTGGCCGACGTCCGGTCGTATGGCGCATCACAAGCCGACCTGTTGCAGGCACACCATTTTTTGTTTTGCAAAACCCTGCTGCGCAACCCCCAGGCCAACAACATTGTGGTCATGGGCATCAACCCGGGAGAAACCAGCACAGATTGGGCCTCCACCGGCGGTCAGCGCTCCGAAGAATCGTTTGAACGGGACTTTCACGAAGCCCACCGAAGCGCGGCCAGCAAAAAGTGGATGTCCAACATCAACTTCTTTTTGCCCGACCACAACATCTACCTCACCGAACTGTTTTTTTGGAGTTCCAGCAACATCGTTGAGCTCGAGGCGCGGTACGGAAAACTCAACGCCCACAATCCACACGCGCAGTTTTGCAAAACCATCAATACGCGGCTCATCGAGCTGATTCGGCCTGCGGCGGTGATTTTTACCGGGGTGACCTATTTCAAGACGGTGGCTTCCATTTATGGCCTAGAGCCATCCCAGGAACTGCTGGCAGACAAGCAGCGCAAGCTGGCGGTGTTGGCCTCATCGGGCCACTGCCCCTGGATATTCACACGCCACTGGTCCGGCAGTTTTGGCTTTAGCCAGTCCGACAAAGCCGCCATCAAGGCGTTTATTGCGGCGGTGACACAGCAGCCCGCGCAGCCCAGCGCCTAACACCCCGCGCGCTGGCAGGCGTTTACACCCAATCGCCGCGCAGCGGCTGCGTCTGCGGAAACACCCGCGCCAGCGCCTCGGCGTCCAGCCCATACAGGCGCTGAAACAGGCCGCCCAACACCGCGCGGTATTCGTTGAGCACCGGCAGGTCGCGCTGCTGGTGCAGCGTGCCGGGCGTCAAGTCGGCTTGTTCGCCCCACACCCGGCCGCCGTGCACACCGCCGCCCAGCAGCCACAGCGCGCTGCCGTGGCCATGGTCGGTGCCCCGGGTGCCGTTCTCGGCAAAGGTGCGGCCAAATTCCGACACCACCACCACCACCGTCTGGCGCCACTCGGCCTGGCCCAGCTGGGCGGCCAGCGTGGCCAAACCTTCGCCCAGCGAACGCAGGCGATTGGCCATGGCGCCGGTGGCGCCGCCCTGGTTGGCGTGGGTGTCCCAGCCGCCCACATCGATCATTGCCAGCCGGTACTGCGGCTGCGCCTTGAAGAGTTGCGCCAGCCGCGCCGCCTGCAGCGCAAACGCGCTGGGCGCCATGGCCTGGCGCGACGCCGGGTCCAGCTCCGACCCCGCCGGTGAGCCCATCTGGGCCTGCTGCATCTGCGCCAGCTCCATCGCCGCCGAGCGCACCGCGTTCTCCAGGCCCAGCCCCTCTTGCCACAGGCCCGCCATCGGGTGGTCTTGGTACATCGCCAGCAGCGCGTCCTGCTGGCTGGCGTGCAGCAGCCGCGCCGGCGGTTGGGGGTTGCCGCTCACCGCCGCGTTGTGCACTGGCGCTGTGCCGCGCATGGCCACCGGCAGGTGGGCCGTCAGCGCCACCGCCTGGCTGCGCCCGCCCAGCTCTTGCTGCAGCCGGTTCATAAACCCCGTGGCCGCGCGGTAGCCACTGTCGGCTGTGCCCGCCATCTCCACCCAGTCTTGCGCCTGAAAATGGCTGCGCGACACAAACTCCGTGCCCGCAAACGGCACCCACAACAACTCTTTGCGCACCCACATGGGCGCCAGCGCCTCGGCCAGGGCAGGGTGCATGCCCCAGCGCCCGTCCAGCGGCACACAGCCGTTGGCTTGGCCCGGCCCCGGCACCGCAATCTGTGGCCGCGCCTCGGCATGCAACGCGTCCGCGTGCGGCACCAGCGTGTTCAGGCTGTCGTACGCCCCCCGCAAAAACACCAGCAACAAGCGCGGCGTGGCCTGCTGCGCAGGCGGCGTGGCCCACACCCGCCAGCTCGCGCCCGCCGCCGCCAGCCCCAGACCCCACGCCAAAGCCTCTCGGCGCCGCAGCATCATGTGCCCACTCCTTGTGCGCTGGGCGCAGGGCCCCAGCCGTGTGTCATCGTCTCTGGCGCCAGCAACAGCAACACCAGCCGCTCGGTCGGCGTGCGCGCCGCGTCCAGCACCGCCGCCGTGTGTGGCGACACATGCTCTTGCCACTCGCGCAACAGCGAGGTCTGCAACAGCTCCGCCACCGACAAGCCGGCGCCAAACACCCGCGCCTGATCGGCCACCAGCGCCTGCGCCACCTGCCAGCGCTGCGTCAACTGGCCCGAATTGGCCCAGTCCGCTCCCAGCCACGGGTAACCGTCGGGCGTGGTGCGGTAAAACAGCCGCTGCCCCAGCTGCTGGCTCCAGCGCGCCAAGCGCTGCGCGTCCTGCACCGGGCGGCCCGCGGCCACCGCGTGCGCCACCTCCACCAACCACTGCCACGGGGTTTTTAAGGGCTGGCCCGGCGCATAAGGCTGGCGCACCAGCCGCGCCTGCACCGCCGCCAGCCAAGGGCCCATCTGCCCTTGGTGGGTCTGCCACAGCGATTGCGCGTCTTGCCACACGCCAGCTGCGGGCTCGGCGCCGCTCAGGCAGCGCAGCCATTGCCGGCTGATGTGCCGTGCGGTGGCCGGGTGTTCGGCCAACAGCGCACACAGCGCCTGCACATCGGCCCAGCCGCCGGCCTCCAGCGTCTGGCCCAACACCCGCTTGGGGCCAAAGTCGTGCCGCCGTGGGTCAAACAACATCTGCCCCTGGCGCAGCACCTGCGCCGCCTGGGCGGCGGTCCACACCGGCTCGGGCGCGCCCGGTGGTGGGCTCAGCCCCACGCCCGTCAGCACCCGCGCCACCTCTTGCACATCGCCCTGCGTGTAGCCGCCGTCCGCCCCCAGCGAGTGCAGCTCCAGCAGCTCACGCGCCAAGTTCTCGTTCAGGCGGTTGCGCCGGTTTTGGGTGTTGTCCAGGTACACCAGCATGGCCGGGTGCGACACGGCCGCCAGCAGCAGCTCGCCAAAACGCAGAGCGCCTGCGCCCAACACCACCTCGCGCCAAAAAGCGGGCAGGGCGGCGCCCACATCGCCCTGGGGCGCATACACATTAAAGTGGTTCAGCCAAAACGCCTGCGCCCGCGTCGGCCCCTGCCAGCCCTGGGCCACCCAGTCGGTCCACACCGCCTGCTCCAGCTCGCGCAGCCAGCCGTCGCGCAAACGCCGCGCGGCCTGTTGCGCCTCGCGCTTCGCATCCGCGTCGGACAAGGCATTGGCCTCGCGCACCGCGCGGCGATAGGTCTCCAATTGCGTGACGTCGTCCATGATCAGCGGTCCTGCCATCGTCTCACACATCCCTACCCAACACATCGCGCGGCGTACCGCCGCTATCAGGCGGGTGGCCAGCACCCAGCGCTTGCCGTTGTGCAAAAGCCCGTGCGTTTTGCTCAAGCCACTGGGTGCGCCGTGCGTGCGCCACCGCTGACACGTTGATGTTCAGTCGTCTTGCCAAGGGTTGAGCAAGCGCAGGCCGTCAATATCGGCAAAGTCCTTGGTATTGCGCGTTACCAAGGGCAAGCTGGCGGCCAAGGCAATCGCGGCAATCTGTGCGTCCTCTGTGCTGATGGGGCGGCCCGTCCGATGACGGTGCGCACGGATGATCGCGCAGTGCCGCGCTGCGGCAGAGCCAAAATCCAAGCACTTGCCAGCAAGGTCTGCCTCAAACAGTGCTTGCGCGGCATGGGCCAGTGCGTCGCGGCGTTGTCCGGCGGGCAACAAGGCAATGCCGGTCAGGATCTCCGCTTGCGTGATGCTGGACACAAAAACCGGATCGGCTGCGTGGCGTGCAAACCAATCCATCACCACCGCTGCGGGCGCGTCGCGCATCAGCTCCGACAGCACATTGGTATCCACCAAGTAACCGGACGTCATGGCGCAGAAAAGTCCGGTGGTGTGCGGACCGTCTGTCTAGGCGCGATGGGCAGATCGTTCGCCTCCAGCCCCTGGAACCGCTGGTTGACCCTGTCCGCAAAGCTCACCCCCTGCGGGTGTTGGTCTTGCACACAGTGACGCAGGATCTCGCGCACTTCCTGCTCCATCGACCAGCCGTGGCGCGCAGCGCGCTGGCGCAAGGCGGCCTTGATGGAATCGTCCAGATTGCGAACGGTGATGCTGCTCATGGGGTCTCCGCAGTGATAGCAATGATTGCAGTGATGGCATTTTAGCCCCCTCACACTGGCCTGCCACTCCGCCAGGGCCATCACCTTGGGATTGATCTCACGGCCCAGCTGCGCCTGTGCGTCAAACAGCGCGTTCACCGCCTCGCCAAACGTCAGCTCGCCCAGCAGCAACACATCCACATCGCTCTGGGCCGACTCTGCGCCGCGCGCCACCGACCCAAACACACACGCCAGTGCCACCTTGTCGCCAAGCGGCGCCAACGCTTGCTGCAGCAGCGGCACCAGTCCGGTCGTCTTTTGCACCAGAGACCGCAATGCCGCAAACACTGGGTCGTCTTGATTGGCCGCAAACTGCGTTTGGTTGGCCACACGCTGGGTGTTCAGCAGCCCCACCGACACCAGCGTGTCCAGCTCTTTTTTCAGCGAACCCACCGAAGCAGCACCGGTCAGCCGCTCCAGTTCACGCAAGTGAATCCACTCGCCTGCGCGCGTGAACAGCACCGCCAGCACCTTGCGCCGGTACTGCTGGGGAAACAAGATGTGGGCGAGTGATGTGTTCTCCATGGGAGCACGAATGTGCTTTTGCAGAGAACATTTGTCCAGACGCTGCGCCAACCCCCTCACACATCCCCGCCAAACACATCCCGCGTCCGGGACTTCAAGCAATCAGCTCGATCGACGCAAGGGATTGCGTTTCCAGGGCCGTGCAGATCGCTTCCTTGTTGTCCAGTAGAAGTTTCAGTACCGCAGCGCGGGTCTGATTGGGCGTGCGCAGGCGAATGACTTGGGGCGGGGCGCCCCACACCAGCGACAGCTCCTGAAAGTCGGCATCTCGCGTCACCACCACATAGCCATCGTCTTTGGCACGCTGCCAGACGTCTTTGTCCGACGCCGACTCCATGCCCAGCAACACCACCTGGGTGGAACCCGGAAAGTCGTGCTGCAGAAACGGGACCAAGCGCCTAGACAGGTTTTCGTCCAGCAGCAGCTTCATTGCACTCTCAGTGAGTACACCTGGTGCTCGCGGTCGGCGGCGTAGGCCAGCGCCGCCATGATGTCTTCTCGTGTCAGCTCGGGAAAGTCTTCCAGCACCTCATCTTGCGACATGCCGTTCGACAACATGGCGAGCACGTCGTACACAGAAATGCGCAGGCCCCGGATGCACGGCCGGCCGCCACGTTTGCCAGGTTCCAGAGTGATGCGTTCCATAAGCTTCTCCAAAGCTCGGTCAGGCTATCACACTTGAGAGCAGGCTGCGGCCGACAACCCTCACACATCCCCACCAAACACATCCCGCGTGTAGACCTTCTCGTCCACGTCGGCCAAATCCGCCGTGCGGCGGTTGGCCACGATCAAATCGCAGCGGGCTTTGAAGGTGGCCAAGTCGCGCACCACCTCGCTGTTAAAAAAACGCTCTTCGCTCAGCATGGGCTCGTACACCAGCACCTCAATGCCCTTGGCCTTGATGCGCTTCATGATGCCCTGCACGCTGCTGGCGCGAAAGTTGTCGCTGCCCGCCTTCATCACCAGGCGGTAAATGCCCACCACCTTCGGCTTTTTCTTGACGATGTCCATCGCCAAAAAGTCCTTGCGTGTGGTGTTCGAATCCACCACCGCGCGGATCATGTTTTGTGGCACCGCAAAGTAGTTCGCCAACAGCTGCTGTGTGTCCTTGGGCAGGCAATAGCCGCCGTAGCCAAAACTCGGGTTGTTGTAGTGGCTGCCAATGCGCGGGTCTAGGCACACGCCGTCGATGATCTGCCGCGTGTCCAGCCCGTGCGCCATGGCGTAGGTGTCCAGCTCGTTGAAGTAAGCCACCCGCATCGCCAAATAGGTGTTGGCAAACAGCTTGATCGCCTCGGCCTCGGTGCTGTCGGTCAGCACCATCGGCGCGTCGGGCTTGAGCGAGGCGGCGCGCAGCATCTCGGCAAAAGCCTGCGCCCGCTCAGACCGCTCGCCCACCACAATGCGGCTCGGGTACAAGTTGTCGCGCAGGGCCAGGCCCTCGCGCAAAAACTCCGGCGAAAACACCACATTGGCCCAGCCCAGCCGGGCGCGCATGGCCTCGGTGTAGCCCACCGGCACCGTGCTCTTCACCACCGCCAGCGCAGACGGCGCCAGCGCATGCGCATCGGCCAACACCGCGTCCACCGAACTGGTGTCAAACGCGTTGCTCTCAGCGTCGTAATCGGTGGGGGTGGCCACAATCACCAGCTCGGCGCCCGCATAAGCCTCGGCGCGGTCGGTGGTGGCGCGCAGGCGAAGCGGGCGCTCGGCCAAAAACTGCGCCACATCGGCGTCGTCCACCGTGGGCTGGCGCGCGTTGAGCCGCGCCACGCGGGCGGGGTCAATGTCCAGCGCCGTCACATCGTGGTGCTGGGCCAGCAACAGGGCCAGGGACTGGCCCACATAACCGAGGCCGATGATGGTGATGTTCATCTACAGCCTGCTCAGGCGATGACCTGCAGGCCTTTTTTTTGAATCACGGTGAGCAGGCGCAGGGCAGGGCCACCGGGTTTTTTCACGCCGCGCTCCCAGTCGGACACCAAGTTCTTCGACACATTCAAATAGCGCGCAAACACCGGCTGCGAAATGTGCTCGCGCTGCCGGATCTCCCGTATTTCCTCCGGGGCCAGCACATGCACAGGCGTCAGGCAAGCCTCATCGAATTCGCGCATGGTCTGTTTGTCGACGGCGCCAATATCGTGCAAACCCTCCATCGTTTCGTGGATGGCTGCAAAAGCGTCACTGCGGTACTTCTTTGCCATATCAGAACACCTCTTCCATTTGTCCGTTCCCCGTCAGGGCGGCCAATCCTTTGTTTGATGACCCCGCCACCAAGGTCAGCATCGATCAAGCCCTTTTCGGCTCGCTCTACCGCCTCTAAAAGCGCCTGAGCTGAAATATTCTCTTTGCGAGCGAAGCGACCAAACCACGCATTCTTGAAAACTCTCAAGCTGTGCTCCCGTGATGGATCGTCAATGTATCACACTTTGTGTGATGTTTGGGTGACTCACCCGCTGCAAACTCACTCGCCTCACCCCACCACCCCCGCCCGTTGCGCCAGCCAAGCCCTGAACTCACTCCCCACCTCGGCGTGCTGCTCGGCCAGGTCCACCGTGGCCTGCAAAAAGCCCAGCTTGCTGCCGCAGTCGTAGCGCTGGCCGGCGTAGCGGTAGGCAAATACCTTTTCGCGGCGCAGCAGGCGGGCAATGCCATCGGTCAGCTGAATCTCGCCGCCCACACCACGCGGCAGGCTCTCCAGCTCGGCAAAAATGCCGGCGGTCAAAATGTATCGACCCGCCACCGCCAGCGTGCTGGGCGCGTCGGCCGGGGCGGGTTTTTCCACCAGGCCGCTCACGTCCACCAGGCCGTCTGCCACCGGCTGGCCGCTGACAATGCCGTAGCGGCTGGTGTGCTCGCGCGGCACGTCTTGCACCGCCAGAATGCTCGCGCGCCACTGGGCAAACTGCTCCACCATTTGCTGCATCACCGGCGGCTGGCCCACCATCAGGTCGTCGGCCAGCAGCACCGCAAACGGGTCAGTGCCCACCAGCGGCTTGGCGCACAGCACCGCGTGGCCCAAGCCCAGCGCGCGCGGCTGGCGCACATAGCTGCACACCATGTCGTCGGGCGCAATGCTGCGCGCCACCTTCAGCAAGTGCGCCTTGCCCGCCAGCTCCAGCTCGGTTTCCAGCTCGTAAGCGGTGTCAAAGTGGTCCTCGACACTGCGCTTGGTGCGGCCGGTAACGAAGATCATGTGCCGCACGCCAGCGGCGTAGGCCTCTTCCACCGCGTACTGGATCAGCGGCTTGTCCACCACCGGCAGCATCTCTTTGGCGCTGGCCTTGGTGGCGGGCAAAAAGCGGGTGCCCAGGCCCGCGATGGGAAAGACGGCTTTGGTGATGTTCATAACACCGCCTCTATGCCTTTGCGCTGCACCAGATTCAGCAGCTTCAGCGAAGGCCCGCTCTGACGCTTGTCGCCCACCTCCCACTTTTGCACAGTGGACACACTGGTGTTCAAAATGGCCGCAAACACCGCCTGACTGACGTGCGCCTGCTCGCGCAGTTCGCGAATCTGTTCAGGCCCCAGATCAAGCACCTGCAAATGGGCCAGCGCTTCAAACTCGGCCATGCGGCGCTTGCTGATCGCGCCAGCGGCCTGCAGGCCCTGGGCGGTCTCCAGCACCTCGCTCAACACCCGGCTTTTTTCGGTTTGACGGCTCATAGCCGCGTTGGAGCTTGCCCAACCTGGTCAAGCAATGTCTGCAACGCCCGGTCCAAAGTCAGCAACTCCAATTGGTGGTGAATGGCTGTGGCGGCAACCAGTGCATCGGGCAACTTCACGCGGCGTGTTCTTCGCAGGGTGATGGCAAGGTCTTCAATCGCTAGCGTGATGGGCAGGTAGCCCAGTTGGGCCAATCTCTCCGAGATCAAACGCTCTTCGTGTGGTGTGATGTCCGGATACCCCAACAACTCCATGCGTGTCACGGCGCTGTAGGCGCAACTCGACACCAAAAGGTCTCGGCTTTGCGCAAGGGCCAGCACCTCGGGTGTTGCCTTCAGCAAGCCCAGCACAAAGTTGGTGTCCAGCAGGTACTTAATGCCACTCATCGCGCAACTGTCTTTGGATGCTCAAAGGCTCAGCTGCAAAGCTGGGCGAGTTCTCCAACCCGCCTGCCAGAGCGGACAGGCTTTTGGGTTCAACCGCCTGAGATGGCGCCGCGTTCTTCGCCCGCAAGAACTCCGCAAAATCCAATACCTCGGCCAACAAGGGCTCGGGCAGGGTGCGGGCGGCTTCCCAAAGTTTCTCTGCGGTCGTGGGCATAAGGGCCTCCGGTGACGGGCTGGCTGTTGGGTTGCGCTTTGTCGCGCAACAAGGCCGTAGTTTAGGCCTTCGTGCCCATTTTCGAGCCTCTTCGCTCCCTCACACATCCCCACCAAACACATCGCGCGTGACCACCTTGTTCGCCACATCGGCTTCGGCCACTGAGGGCTGGCGGGCGTTGAGCCGCGCCACGCGGGCCGGGTCAATGTCCAGCGCCACCACGTCGTGGTGCTGGGCGAGCAACAGGGCCAGGGACTGGCCCACATAACCCAGGCCGATGATGGTGATGTTCATGGTTTCTTTCTGGGCAAATGCCGGTCTTGCGCCTTCACCACCGCCCGGTAACCGGCCGATTGGCCGGCCTGCACACACACCATCAGCGCAGCGGGTTGGTTGGTGTCTTGGTACACGCCCAGCGGCGCCTTGACGTGCTGGTCCATGTATTGCCGCACGGCTGCAAAAGCCTTTTCGCTTTCGTAAGACGACGCCTGAAAAAACCCACCCCCGGCCAAGGCCGCTTCGCGCTGCGTGTCGCCGCTGGCGTGTTTGTGCAGGCAATGCACCACGCCATAGGCGGCCAAATACTCTCGTTCCAGTGCGGGGCTGGCTGCCGCGCTCAGCGCAGAGCACAGCACCACCAGCGCACCAGCCGCCTTCACCCCACCACCCCCGCCCGTTGCGCCAGCCAAGCGGTGAACTCATTCCCCACCTCGGCGTGCTGCTCGGCCAGGTCCACCGTGGCCTGCAAAAAGCCCAGCTTGCTGCCGCAGTCGTAGCGCTGGCCGGCGTAGCGGTAGGCAAATACCTTTTCGCGGCGCAGCAGGCGGGCAATGCCGTCGGTCAGTTGAATCTCGCCGCCCACACCGCGCGGCAGGCTCTCCAGCTCGGCAAAAATGCCAGCGGTCAAGATGTAGCGGCCCGCCACCGCCAACGTGCTGGGCGCATCGGCCGGGGCGGGCTTTTCCACCAGGCCGCTCACGTCCACCAGGCCGTCTGCCACCGGCTGGCCGCTCACAATGCCGTAGCGGTTGGTGTGCTCGCGTGGCACATCTTGCACCGCCAAAATGCTGGCGCGCCACTGCGCAAACTGCTCCACCATTTGTTGCATCACCGGCGGCTGGCCCACCATCAGGTCGTCGGCCAACAGCACCGCAAACGGGTCGTTGCCCACCAGGGGCTTGGCGCACAGCACCGCGTGGCCCAGGCCCAGCGCGCGCGGCTGGCGCACATAGGTGCACACCATGTCGTCGGGCGCAATGCTGCGCGCCACCTTCAGCAAGTGCGCCTTGCCCGCCAGCTCCAGCTCGGTTTCCAGCTCGTAAGCGGTGTCAAAGTGGTCCTCGACACTGCGCTTGGTGCGGCCGGTAACGAAGATCATGTGCCGCACGCCAGCGGCGTAGGCCTCTTCCACCGCGTACTGGATCAGCGGCTTGTCCACCACCGGCAGCATCTCTTTGGCGCTGGCCTTGGTGGCGGGCAAAAAGCGGGTGCCCAGGCCCGCGATGGGGAAGACGGCTTTGGTGATGGTGTTCATGGGGTTCCTCCTGGTGTTCTGTCAAATGCCAGAGTCAGCAGCGCGTCTGTCATCGCCACCGGATACAAAACGCAAGCGTCAAGCAGCGCCGTGTAACGGGCGTTGCCGGCCATCAGTAATCCAGACCCAACTCGCGGGCGTTGTCGGCCATACGGTCCAGTGCTGCGGCTTGCTGAGCACGCATGTTTTGTGCGTACACCAACAAGTGGTCCATGGCGATGCGGCGGTGTGAGCCCACTTTGCGGTGGGGCAGACGGCCGGCCTCCATCTCCTTGATCACAAACGGGCGCGACACATTCAAAAAATGCGCCGCTTCCACCGTCGTCAACTCCTGCTCGGTGGGCATCAGCACCACCGGCCGCCCTTCGCTCATGGCCCCCAGCAACTGGCCAATCAGCTTGAGCGCAGCGGGTGGCAACTCCACCGCCGGATGCTCACCCGTGTCGGTGGTCAATGTGATGGTCGCGGCCCGCGAGTGGTCCAGTGAGGCCATGATGCAGCGCTGCGCCACCCGCACCATTTCTTGGTCTTTTGGGGTCAGCAGTGGGGGGGGCACTTCGCGAACGCGGTCTATGGTGCGCATGTCAGTCTCCGGTGGGTTCGCGGCACAACACCCATGCCGCTGTATCCACAGGATAATGCATTAAGTGCAATAAACGCAATAAGTGAATCAAACGCCTGCGCCGACAACGCCACAAACCGCGCGTTCATGGCTGCGCAACCGCCAGCAAATGCGGCCGCATCCACGCCGGGGCATAGGCCAAATCGGCCGGCAGCTCGGCGCGCTGCGCGGCGGGCAGGGCGCTGCGCAAGTGCGCCACCCGCGCTGGCGTGACGTGCGCCTGCCCCAAAAACCGCAGCGCCTGAATCACCAAACCACTCAGCCGTCCGGCACAGGCCATGTTTTTGGGGGTGGTGCGCCGCAAAGACACCCGCGTTGGCCCCACCAACACCTCGCGCGAAGGCCCGTCCGTCAGGTACACCACCTGCGCCGGCACCTGCTCAGACAGGCCCAACACATTGGCCGCATACGCCCCCGCCGGTTGCAGGCGCAAACCGTCCTTGCGCTCCAGCGCCTGCGCCACCTGCGCCACATCGGGCCACAACACCCCCAGCACCGGGTGTTGCCGTGGCCAGTCGTACAAACCGCGCGACAACTGGCGTATCTGCCCGCTGCCCGCATACCGCATCAGCGCCGACGCCACCGCCGTGCGGCTGCCCACATCGGCAAAGTCGCTGGGCGTGAACACCCAACCCTCGCCCTGCGCCTCAATGCGCTGCCACACCTGGCTGTCCACAGAATGGGCGTGTTTGGTCATTTTTGCAACAAAAAATACATTGAATTTGTTGCAAATGATGTAGTCTATCCTTCGGTACAAGGCAAGCGGCTGCCTACCCCCTCACACATCCCCCCCAAACACATCCCGCGTGTACACCTTGTCCGCCACATCGGCCAAATCCGCTGTGCGGCGGTTGGCGACGATCAGGTCGCAGCGGGCTTTGAAGGCTTGCAGGTCGCGCACCACCTCGCTGTTGAAGAAACGCTCTTCGCTCAGCATGGGCTCGTACACCACCACCTCAATGCCCTTGGCCTTGATGCGTTTCATGATGCCCTGCACGCTGCTGGCGCGGAAGTTGTCGCTGCCGGCCTTCATCACCAGGCGGTAAATGCCCACCACCTTGGGGCGTTTCTTGACGATGTCCATCGCCAAAAAGTCCTTGCGCGTGGTGTTGGCGTCCACCACCGCGCGAATCATGTTTTGCGGCACCGCAAAGTAATTGGCCAGCAGCTGCTGTGTGTCTTTGGGCAGGCAATAGCCGCCGTAGCCAAAGCTCGGGTTGTTGTAGTGGCTACCGATGCGCGGGTCTAGGCACACGCCGTCGATGATCTGGCGCGTGTCCAGGCCGTGGGCCATGGCGTAGGTGTCCAGCTCGTTGAAATAGGCCACCCGCATGGCCAGGTAGGTGTTGGCAAACAGCTTGATCGCCTCGGCCTCGGTGCTGTCGGTCAGCACAATGGGCGCGTCGGGCTTGAGCGACGCGTCGCGCAGCATCTGCGCAAATGCCTGGGCGCGCTCGGAACGCTCGCCCACCACAATGCGGCTCGGGTACAGGTTGTCACGCAGGGCCAGGCCCTCGCGCAAAAACTCCGGCGAAAACACCACATTGCCCCAGCCCAGCCGCGCGCGCATGCCCTCGGTGTAGCCCACCGGCACCGTGCTTTTCACCACCGCCAGGGCCTGCGGCGCCAGCGCATGCGCGTCGGCCAACACCGCGTCCACCGAGCTGGTGTCAAACGCGTTGCTGTCGGCGTCGTAATCGGTGGGCGTGGCCACAATCACCAGCTCGGCGCCGGCGTAGGCCTCGGCCTTGTTGGTGGTGGCGCGCAGGCGAAGAGGGCGCTCGGCCAAAAACTGCGCCACATCGGCGTCGTCTACCGTGGGCTGGCGGGCGTTGAGCCGGGCCACGCGGGCCGGGTCAATGTCCAGCGCCACCACGTCGTGGTGCTGGGCGAGCAACACCGCCATCGACAGGCCCACATAGCCTGTGCCTACTACTGTGATCTTCATGTTTTCCTAGAAATGCTCAACAACAACGCCCCTTTTTCGCAGGGGAATGTTTGTGTGGTGAATACCCGGCCTTGCTCGGTCAGCAGCGCTTGCCAGGCTTGGGCCAAATCGCGCTCTTCGTCGCGGCCGTGGTCGTCCAGCAGCAGGTGCAGCTCGGCCTCGGGCATGGCCTGCAGCAGCAGGGGCAGGGCGGGGTAGCGCGCCCAGTGGCCGGTGCCGCCCGGTGGGCCGTCCACCACCACCAGCACGCGGGCGGTGCCGTCGGTGGGCAGGGTGGCGGCCATGTCGGCCAACAGCGCTGCGCAGTCGTAATAGCTGTAGGCTGCGCCGTCCGCCGCTGTCCAAGGCACCAGAGGGCACAGGCGAACGGCAGACCGCTGCGCCTGGCCCAGCCGAGCCAGCAGGGCCTGCGTGTGTGCCTGGTACTTGGGCAGATGCTCTATGGCCACATGCTGGCACACCGACGTCAGTGCGCCCGGCTGCGCCAAGAGCGCCGCAATGATGTAGGTGGACACACCCGAGCCCAGCTCCAGCACCGCATGGTAGGTGTGCGTGTCCAGCAAATCGGTGATGACAAGCCCAAAGTCTGGGCTGATGGGCCAGCCGTGCATGGCCGGCAATGGCCGCTGGCCGTTGACGCGCGCCAGCAAACTGGCCTGCGCTTCCAACTGCACCATGGCGGCGCGCACCTCTTTGTGCACTTCCGCCTTCACAGCGGCTTTCAACTCGCTGCGCAGCGCATCCAGTTCGGTCCGCAGAGCCTCGACCAATTGGACGCCAGTGTTTGCGCTTGAGGTGTGGCGGGTAATGCGGCTGCGTTTCAATTCACCCGCCATCACTGCCCGAGTGTCCGCCCAACAAACGCTGCACCGCAGCACGGTAAGCGGCCATGTCTTCGCGCTTGTCCACCGCCAGCACCAGTACCACCAGCACGTCGTCTTCCACTTGATAGACCAGCCGGTAGCCCTGCTTGCGCAGCTTGATCTTGTAGCAACCCGCCAAATCGGCGTGCAGCTCGGCGCCTGGCACGTGTGGTTGCGCAAGCCGCTTTTTCAGCAACTTGCGCAACACCGTTTTCACGCTACCGTCCAGCGCGTTCCACTCCGCCAGCGCCTGCGGAAGAAACTTTAGGCGGTAGGGCGCTACGTCCATGCTGGGTCACATCTGGTCAATATCGACCTCTATGGCTGTGTGCTTGTGCGCCAGACGCTGGCGGGCCAGAGCCACCAGATCGCGGTCGGCCAGCTCTTCCACCAGCGCCTCAAACAAACGGGGCGTCACCATGTAAAACGCCGGGCGGTTGTGGTTCAGCACCGCCACAGGCTGCTCACCTGCGGCCCGCAACACCTGGGCTGGGTTCTTTTTGAACTCGGACATGCTGATGGAATAGTCGGCGTAAATCGTGTCCATGGCGTCACCTCTCGCAAAATTTGGCGCTAAATATAGAGCCAAATTTGTATCCGGTCAAAGCCTTCACACCAACGCCTGCTCGTCTGCCATCAGCGCCTCGGCTTGTTCCAGCAGCATGCGCTTGAAATCGGCGCCCACCTCGGGGTGTTTCAGCGCCATGGCCAGGGTGGCTTGCAAATAGCCCAGCTTGCTGCCGCAGTCGTAGCGCACGCCGTGGTAGCGCTGCGCCAGCACCTGCTCTTCGGCCAGCAGCGCGCTGATGCCGTCGGTCAGCTGAATCTCGCCGCCCGCGCCTTTGCCCAGGCGCGCCAGGTGGTGAAAGATGCGCGGCGTCAGCACATAGCGCCCCACCACCGCCAGCGTGCTTGGTGCCTCTTCGGGGCGGGGCTTTTCCACCATGCGCTTGACCGCCTCCAGCCCGTCGGCCACCGGGCGTGTGTCCACAATGCCGTAGCTGCGCGTGTCTGCCAGCGGCACGTTTTGCACCCCCAACACACTGCAGCGGTAATAGTTGAAGGTGTCCACCATCTGCCGCATCACCGGCGGCTCACCGTCGAGCAAATCGTCGGCCAGCAACACCGCAAACGGCTCGTTGCCCACCACCGGCTGCGCGCACAGCACCGCGTGGCCCAGGCCCAGCGCCTCGGCCTGGCGAATGTAGATGCACTTCACATGGCTGGGCAGCAGGCTGCGCACCTGATCCAGCGTGTCTTGCTTGCCCCGGCGCTCCAGCTCGGTTTCCAGCTCGTAGGCCTTGTCAAAGTGGTCCTCAATGCTGCGCTTGGTGCGGCCGGTCACAAAAATCATTTCGGTGATGCCGGCGGCCACCGCTTTTTCCACCGCGTACTGGATCAGCGGCTTGTCCACCACCGGCAGCATCTCTTTGGGGCTGGCCTTGGTGGCCGGCAAAAAGCGGGTGCCCAGGCCCGCGACGGGGAAAACGGCTTTGGTTAACTTATTCATTTAATAAAAATTAATTTATCTTAAATTTTGTCTCTCGAGTTCTAGTCTTAGAATTTCTCTTTCTTTGTCCTCTTGTGATAGTGTTGCATCTTTCTGTATTGTATTGATTTCTCTGTCTATTTGCCAAACTCTGGTTAACCTTTTTGTTGCGGGTGTGGTTCCAAAAAAGAATTCAGAGCCAGGTATATTGACAAGATAGTTTTGCAAGTTCAAAAAATCACTATGCGAAAGACCCATTTGGAAAATATTTTCATTTTTTTCTATGCTCGCATCAGGTAGAGAGGCTCTTAGTTTTTGCATTGATGATAGCCTATTGCTGTCACTTCGGCGATGTCTGGTGTAGCACCACATTTCAGAAAATGCACCAACATCAATTATTTTAAAATCATTCCGTGACTGAATAAACTTGAATATTTCATTGTGAGCTGGTAGTGTAATTAGTTTTTGCGACGCCTTGTTGGCTATACCAATCCCTATTGCTATAGGAAAGTCGCTAATGCAGGCGTGACTAAAAGCATAGTCATCTGGGTAATATATATAGCCTCTTGATGAATGAAGGAAGACGTACTCCGCTGATTGTTCAATTTCGAAACTAGAAATTATAGCTGTCGCGCATGTTGTTAAATATTTTTTGTGTAGTAAATCGTCGTCGTCTAATCTTAGGTGACTGATATAGCATTGCGAAAAATCAAAATCGGCACTAGATCGATTAAAGGTCTCTGTTATTGAGTTAACCTCAATGGTTTTTATGAAGTTGTGTGTGTCTATGGTTGCTTGATAGAGTGCTTTCTCCTCATTACGCCATCTTTTGTCGATGTAAACAATAGCAACGAAATTCCTGTAGTCTTGGTTGCATAGTGATTTTAATGCCAATCGTTTAAATATGTTGATTCGGTAGTTGATCTCCACAGGATCAATCATTCCTACTGCTAAATTTATATGAAAGACAAAGAGAGTTTTCTCTTCATTAAATTTGGTTTTTGGATTTTCAATGTTCGACATAATTAATTCGGTATTTAGTTTGCCTTGGTTACGCTTTTTAGCTTTGTGGCGAGGTCTTGAGTTTTTAGGACTTTGTTGTTGTTGAGGGAGTTTTCAATGGCGAGGTACCCCCAGGGTAAGTTTTCTTGAATATATCTCGCCTGCTTCGAGTCGTTGTCTTTAAACTCATGGTAAAGAGTTTGTTCCGGTGTGGGGTTTAAATCTGTGAGCCATTGCTCAGGTCGTGCTACTGCAATTTGGATAATATTTTCTTGCTTGCAATAAAGACCAAATAAAATATCAACCATTCCTGTGTGTTGATAATTATTAATATTAAATTTTGATACTGCGGATGTATGAAAGGCAATGGTTCCTGTTCCTAGGATGTTTACAATTTTGTCCTTTTCTAACGCTTTGGTGAAGGAGTAAACAATTCGGCGTTCGGAAAAATAACCTTTGGGATGATCTTTTAAAATCACACCATGCACCCCTACGCAAGCTGCACGATTAAATTGTTCAATTTTTTTTATCAAATGATTTGTGTAGTCTGGAGGATAAATTATATCATCATCTATGGTGAAATAATACGCTTCGCTGTTTGCTTTTAAATATCTTTCTAAAGCCAAGAATTTTCCATTATCCCTAAGGCTGTTTTCTGGTTTGGAGTGGGTTACATTGCATTTGTTATGATAGCGCAAAAGAAATTCAGGTGTTTCTTTGTAGCCATCTAAATAGATGTTGATAAGGTCACATTGATCAATTATGCTATTTATTGTTTTTTTGAGTGCGTTAACGCGCGCTGGAATTGAGCAAACATTGAAAATAACTTGATCTTTAGGATTGGGTAGTTTGGTCATGTCCTCCATAACTGAGATAGAGTTCCTGATTTGTGGAAATCTAAAAATTCTTTTGATTTTTTCTGTTGTGTTGAATTTATTATGTACTTCTGTGAATTTTTCTAGATAGTGCTGACGTGATTCAGAGGGTTTTTGTATTATCTCCCCAGTATTCGTTAATGTTGCCATGTCGGCGAACAATGAGCCATCGCGGTATGTGTTGTAGTAAAGCGGTAGAGCGTTATCTTGTATTTGTGTTTTTCCGAGAAACTTACAAGCTCTTTGAAAAAATTCATCGTCTGATGCTTTTGTGGTGCAATGAAAGTATCCGATCTCTGTGAAAACTTCTTTTTTGACGCCCAGTGTGATCAGCCCGAGCTTGGAAATTAGACCATTAACTGGCATAATTCGATCGGTATCTGGGTCAAGACGGGAGTAGGCGCCTCTGATGATTTTTTTTTCCCGACTTCAGGAGTTGATCTAACATGATTTCTATGCGACGCGGATGGCATATATCATCGCTGTCCTGAAAGAATATATATTCACCCTTGGATATACTAATGGCGTAATTTTTTGCGTAGTATGTTCCAAGGTTGGCGGCCAACTGCTTATATTGAACTCGTTTGTCTGTTTTGCTAAGGCGCTGCACTATTTTTTGTGTATTGTCTGTGCTTTGGTCGTCTACGACGATGATTTCAATATTTTTGTATGTTTGATTCAGTAGCGAGTGTATAGAGGATTCAATATACTCTTCGGTGTTGTGTGCCGTCATCGCGATGGTGACCAGAGGCATCTGACTGAAGTTGGTTTTTATATTGGCATCTCGTATTTTTTTGTAGATATCTTCTAGATATGTAATAGGTGTTTGTGCTGGTGCTGGTGCTAGAGCTGGTGTGGTCGATATCTTGGTTGTGTTTGTTAGGTTTGGCGTTGATGGTATTGAGGTTTTCTTGTGTTCGATTTTCTTTTTGGCTAATGCGATGTTGGCAGCAATCTTGTTTGACCAAAATGGATCGGATGCCTCAATCTCTTTGTATAGGGCAATCGCTTTCTCATAAGCACCTTGTTTCAATAGTGCGTTGGCTTCGCTGATTTGGTGATTCATTTGGTTTTCCTCACTGTTTAACTTTGCATGCGCAGAAGAATTGTTGTTTTACTGGCATGCGGCATGACAGTTCTGATCGAGGCGGCGAATTGCTCCTCTGCTCGTTCCGGCATGTCGGCCAGGGCGGCGGCTTTGCCCAGGGTGTTGTGCACACCGGCAATGACGATTTGGCGCATCAGCTGTCGGCTGCAGCCCCAGGCCTTGGCTTGGCGCAGGCAGTCGGCGCCCACGTCGTTGCGGCCCAGCTGCATGTGGCCAGCAGCGGCCAGCAGGGCCAGTTTGGCGCGGTCGGGGTGGTCTTGCAGGTCTTCCAGCGTCAGGGCGGCCAGGCTGGCCCAGTCGCCGCGCTGCCACTGTTCGCGGGCGGCGGGCAGGGCTTGGGGGTTGTAGGGCTGCACGTCGCGCCGCTGGCCTTGGGCGCTGCTGGGGCTGGTGGGCTCCAGCGGGCTGGGGGCGGTGTCCACCAGTTCGGCGTGGGCGTGTTGCGGGGCTGCGGTGTGGGCGGCGGGGCGGCCCAGCAGGGTGGCCCAAGCGGCGCGCAGCCGGGTCCACAGGCCGGCGCGGGGTGGGCTGTTGGTGTGGGGTGTGTTCATGCTCACAGTTCCTGGTCGCGCAGCATCAGGTCTTTGATGAGGTTGATTTGCCCTTCGGCGCGCAGCAGTTCTTCTTGCAGCAGGGCCAGGCGTTGGCGCAGGGCGTCGTTGTCGGCTTGCAGTTCGCTGTGGGCGGGGGCGGCGCTGGGTGTTTGGCCGGTGACCATGGGTGTCGGCTCGGCGGCTTGCGCTTGGCGTTCGTCGTCTGCGGCGGCGGCCGCTGTGGTGGCTTGGGCCTGCGCCAGCAGGGCGGCGGGCTGGCGGGCCATGATGGTGTAGCCCAGCGCGGGGTGGTGGCTTTCGGTTTGGCCCAGCAGCACAAAGCCTTGTGGGCCCAGCAGGTCGATCAGCGCTTGGTGGCCGGTGTCGGCCAGGGGGGCGGCGCTGTCGGTGGGGGCTTGGCTGGTGCGGGCGCACACCACGCTGGTGTGGGCCAGCAGTTGGGTGGCGCCGCGCAGCAGTTGGGCGGCCGGCAGGCAGTCCAGCAGCAGCCAGTGGCCGGGCGGGGTGTCGCCGCTGGGCTGGGCGCTGTCGCTGGGGGCCATGATCTGGTCCAGCGTTTGGGCGCGGCGGGTGTCGGTGCCCAAGGTGGTGAGCTGCGGCCACCAGGGTTTGAGCTGTTCGGGCGGCACCAGGCCGTCTTCTTGGGGGTTGCTGGCGCGGTAATACACGTGTTTGCCGTCGCTGCCGGCCACGGTGGTGTGCAGCACGCGCCAGGTGTTGGGCACGCCGTGGCGGGCCCAGTGCAGGCGGTTGTCGTCCGAGTCGATGAGCACGGCGGCGGGCAGGTCGGCCCAGTTGCGCCATTCCACCAGTTCGCCAATGCCTTGGCCGATGCCCACATGCACCACACATTGGGGTGGGTACAGGGCGCGCAGGGCCTGCAGCAGGTGCGGCAGGGGGCTGATGGGCGAGACCGCAAAGTTGAGCATGGCGTTCATGCGACTGCCTTTCGTCGGGGGTTGGTACGTGGTTTATCGGCAACTTTGGCGCTTGCTTGTGCGGCGGTGCTTTGTTTGGTGGTTTTTGTGGTTTTGGTGTCTTTGGGTGTTTTGCCTGTTTTGGTGGTTTTTGCGGCAGTTTTGGCTGGGGCTTTTTTGGCAGCGGCTGGGGCTGGGGCCGTGGGCTCGGGCGCCGGGGTGTGGCTGAGCTGGCTCCAGGCGCGCAGCTGGGGGGCGAGCTTGCCCCAGGGGCTGAGGCTGTCTTTGCTGGCGCCGTGGGCGACGGCGTCCATCAGGGCCAGGGGCAGCACGGCGAGCAGGGCGTTGGTGCGCAGGCGCTGGGTGTCGCTGAGGGTGGCCAGTTCGGGCTGGCGCCAGCCTTGGGTGTCGAGGTGCAGTTGCAGGGGCAGCACGTTGCCCAGCAGGGCGTTGGGGCCGAGTTGCAGGTGCACGCCGCTGGGGGTGGTGTGCAGGTGCAGGTCTAGGCTGGCGGTGCTGATGCCGTCGTGGCTGGCGTGCTGCAGGCTGAGCTGGAGTTGTTCGGCGCTGGCGGGGGCCGCAAGGCTGGCTTGGTCAAAGCGCAGCATGCGTTTGAAGGGCGCCAGGGCTTGGTCGTGTTGTTGCAGGGCTTGGGCCAGGGCGGCTTGTTGCGGGGCGTCCAGGGTGCCGGGGCCGGCTTGCACGGCGGTGTGCAGCAGGCGCGGCAGGGTGCTGGCGAGTTGCCAGTCGGCGCTGCTGAGCTGCATGTAGCGGGCGATGCGCTGGGGCGGGGTGTCGGGGCCCACGTTGGGGTTGAGGCTGAGGCTGGCGCCAGCGGGCACGTCGGCGGGCCAGCGCAGCAGGGGGCCGCTGCCGTCGGCGGCGCGGGGCAGTTGCAGGGCCAGGGTGCCGTCGGTATCAAGCGCCAAGCCCACTTGCAGTTGGGCAAAGTGGCGCCCGCCGATATGCAGGCCGCTGATGGTGCAGCGCACGCTGCCGTCGCCAGCGGGGGCGATGTCGATGTGGTCGCTGGCGTAGAGGTGGGGGTTGGCGGCAAAAAGTTGGTTCCAGCGCTGCTGCAAGGCGGTGTAGGCCTGGGCTTGGGCTTGGAGTTCTTTGTTGCGGTAGTAATAGTTTTCCAGCTCTTCTTGCACCACATGCAGTTGGTTGAGCAGGAGTTCGGCTTCGTCTTGTGCTTCTTTGAGCAGGGGGCGGGTTTTGTCGAGTTCGGCCTGGGCGGTGGCGCGGGCTTTGTCGGCGTCGGCGGCTTTGGTTTGCGCGGCTTTGAGCTGGTCTTGCGCGGTTTTGAGGTCGGCGCTGGCTTTGGTGCTTTGTTCTTGGGCGGCTTTGAGGGCGGCTTGGGTTTTGCTGAGTTCGGCTTGGGCGCTGGCTTTGGCGGCGGCCAGGGCTTTGTCGGCGTCGGCGGCTTTGGTCTGCTGGGCTTGCAGGTCTTTCTGCAGCTGGGCGGCCTGGGCAGCGGCGGTGGTCTGGGCCGCTTGGGCGGCTTTGAGCTGGTCTTGCGCGGCTTTGAGGTCGGCACTGGCTTTGGTGGCGGCCGCTTTGAGTTGTTCTTGGGCCGCTTTGAGCTGGGCTTGGGTGTGGGCGAGTTGTTCGGCTTCGGCGCTGCGGTCGCTCAGGGTGTGGTAACGGGCCAGCAGCTGGGCGGGGTCGCCGCTCCAGACGTGGCTGGTGTTGCGGCCCAGTGGCTCGACGCAGGCTTGCAGGTCGCTGAGCAGTTGCTGCACGGCGGGTTGCTGCTGGCAGATGTGGGCGGCCAGGTGTTCGGCCAGGGGGCAGGGGTCGGGGCTGTCGGTGGGGGCCTGGGGTTTGGCGGCCAGGCTCAAGGCCCAGCGTTGGGCCATTTTTTGGGCCAGGGTTTGGGGGTCTTGTTGGGCGTGTTGGCCCCACACCAGCAGGCAGCGTTCGGGCTGGCGCAGCGCAAAGCGCAGCAGGGTTTGGTGTTTGGTGGCCCATTGGGTGAGCAGCTGGGGGGTGCTGCCTTGGTGGCGCTGGCGCAGCAGGGCTTGGGCGGGGGTTTCGGCCAGCAGCACAAAGCGCACGGCGGGGTCAAAGCCGGCCCAGAAGTCGAGCAGGGGCAGGGCGTTTTCTTCGGCCCAGGCCCATTGGGGGGAGTCAATGTTGGCCAAGAACAGGTCGGCGGCGAGCTGTTGCCAGACGCGGCTGGGCTGGGGCTGGCCAGCGTCCACCACGCGCTGGTGCCAGCTGCGCAGGGTGGTTTTGGGGTCGCGTTCGAGGGGTTTGGCGGGCTGCAGGCCCATGGGCTGCAGGGCGCCGTAGATGGCAGGCAAAAAGGGCGCACTGCCGGTGATGCAAATGGGTGTCAATTGACAGTCTCCGTAACCAAACTGAAGGTTTGGGTTGAAGTGAGGCGGCGGGGTGTGTGGTTTTTCATAGTCGGGCACGGCTACCGCTAGGCAGTGCCCATGGTGCAGCGTCAGATTCTATGTAAAAAATACTATGAACTGACTACTTGAATATATAGAAAGTCAACAATTTGACAACTTCAGTTTGATCTTGCAGTCGTCACTTTTTGTGACAAATGTTGTTGTTGCTGGTGTTTTCTCTCAAAAAGGTGGCGCGCGGGCGCGCACAGCCGGCCCGCTGGGGAGGGGGCTGTTTGGGGCGGCTTGCCGAGGGGGGCGAGAGGTGGGCGGGGGCGACTTTGGGGTGTCGGCGCGCCAAGGCGGCGGCAAGCGCCGCGCTGAAGGGCTTGGAATGTTGCTCAGGAATTGCTGAGGTCGTGTTGCAGAGCGCTGAGCAGGTATTGGGCAAGGGCGCTGTGTTGTTGGCGCCGGGCGGCGGCTTGGCGCAGGGCGTGGCGGTCGACTTGGAGGGCGTGGGCGGGGGTGAAGTCGGGCTGGTCGATGCTGGGCAGGGGCAGGCCGAGGTATTGGTGGTGGGCGTGGCTGTGGCGTTCTGAGAAGAGTTGGCCGGTGCTGCGGGTGTAGACGGGGACGCCGAGGGTGTGGGCTTCGAGGGTGGTGAGGCCGCCGCTGTAGGGCCAGGTGTCGAGCACGGCGTGCAGGCGGCCGATGGCGCGCAGGTAGTCGGCGTGGCTGGCGGGGGTGACGCATTCGGTGGGGATGTCACCGAGTTGTTGGCGGATGTGTTGTTGCAGCGGGGCGATGGCGTAGCGTTTGTCGATGAGGAGCAGGCGCAGTGGGGCGTTGCTGCGTTGTTGCCAGGCGGGCCAGTGTTGGCGCACGTAGGCGAGGTAGTCGGTGCTGAGTTTGGCGGGGTTGGCGATGATGCCGACGTGCACGCTGTTGCTGGGCGCTTGTTGGGGCGCGGGCATGTAGGGGGGCGGGGTGTAGCTGACGTAGCCGCCGGGTATGCGCAGCAGGGGTTCGGTGTAGAGGGTTTCGCTGCCGGCGGGGGTGTGGTGTTCGTCGGTGATGAAGCCGGCAAAGCATGTCAGGCCGGTGGTGGCGCTTTGGCCGCCGACCCATTTGTATTGGCGGGCGGCGGGTTGGGTGGCGAGGGCTTGGAGGGCGGTGGGGTCCATCCAGCCGCCCAGGTCGATGAGGCTGTGTACCGGGTGCTGGCGCAGGGTGTGGGCCAGGGCGGTGGCGTTGTGTTGGGTGACGGGGTGCCACTCTTTGGCCAGGCTCTCGAATTCGCGGGTGGCCCAGTCGGTTTTGGCGCTGCGGTTGAAGACGACGATGTCGGCTTGGGTGGCCATGTGGCGCAGGGCGCCGATGGCGAGGTAATACACCGGCGAGGAGTGGAGTTGGTTGCCGATGATGCCGATGCGGCGGCGCGCGCCCGCAGCGGGGTGGGCGGGGGCGCCGGCTTGGGCGGGTTGGAGGTGTTGTTGGGCGTGTTGCACCAGGGCTTGGTTGAGGGCGGCGCTGCTGAGGTGCGCAGGGCGGTCGTAGAGCTGGGCGAGCAGGACCATTTGCCGCGCTTGGTGGCCGTGTTGGGGGTGGTCCACCAGGTGGGCCACGGCTTGGGCGCTGGCCAGGGGCTGGCACAGGGTGTGCAGGCGGCGGCGGGCGACTTCGAGGGCAACGGCGGCTTGGTCGGGGTGGTGTTGGCGCAGTTGTTCGAGGGTGTCGAGGGCGGCAATGCCTTGGCCCAGGTGGTGTTGGGCGCGTGCGACGAGGAGGCCGCTTTGCCAGAGGCTGGGGTTGAGTTGGTGGGCGCGTTGGGCCAGGGGCAGGGCGTCGCTGTATTGGCGCAGGCCCATGTGGCAGATGGCCATGTTGTGGGCCACCACGGCGAGTTGGGGGTGGGTGTGCAGGACGGGGCGGTAGGCGGCGAGGGCGTCGGTCCAGCGTTGTTGCTGGCGCAGGGTGTCGGCGCTGCGCAGGGCTTGGGTGAGGGGGTCAGCGGCGGGCTGGCTCATGCGCGGGGGCAAAGAGTTGTTGTTGGAGTTGGCCAAGGACGGTGGGGATGTCTTGGGCGGCCAGCAGGCGCAGGGCGAGCAGGTGGTCGGCGAGTTGGAGTTGGGCGCTGAGGTGGGCTTCGCGGGCGACCAGGAGTTGTTGCAGGGCGTTCAAGACGTCGAGTTTGCTGCGCACGCCGCCTTCGAAGCTTTTTTCGTTGGCGTTGACGCTGGCTTGGGCGGCGTCGATGGCTTCGCGGGTGATGGCGACTTCTTCTTGTGAGGCGAGGGCTTGGGCGTGCAGGCGCTGGAGTTCGAGCAGCAGTTGGTCTTGGGTGGCGCGCTCTTGGGCTTGTTGGGCGAGGAGTTTGTTGTCGGCGGTTTGCAGGGCAAAGAGGCTGCCGTATTGCAGTGGCATGTCGAAGCTGATGACAACGCCGTTGATGCTGGTGGTGCTGCCGTTGCTGGCGCGCGAGCGTTGCACGGTGGCGTTGAGGCTGGGCAGAAATTGCGCGCGGGCGCGCCGCGCTTCGATGTGGCTGAGTTGGGTGCCAATGCGTTGGGCTTGCAGGGCGGGGTTGGTTTGCAGGCTTTCTTCGACAAGGGCGCCGAGTTCGGGGATGCGCAGTTGCGCGAGGTTGCGCGGTTGCAGGGGGTAGGCGCCGGGGGCGGGGGCGTAGCCGGTGAGGCTGGCGTATTGGCGTTGGGCGGCTTGGAGTTCGGCTTTGAGGCGCTGGATGCCGGCGCGGGCTTGGGTGACGCGCAGTTGGGTGTCGAGCACGTCGGTGATGGTGCCTTGGCCGACGTCGAGCGCGAGTTTGGCCGATGAGGCTTGGGCTTGCAGGGAGGCGAGGTTGGCTTCGTTGAGGGCGAGTTTTTCGCGGGCGGCGGCCAGGGTGCGCACGCTGGCAAAGAGGCGGGCGGCGAGTTCGAGCTGGGCCTGGGTGTCCATGTGTTCGGCCAGGGCCAGGCGCGGTGGGGCTTCTTGGCGGGTGAGCCAGCGGTTGGCGTCGACCAGGGGTTGGGTGATGCGCAAGGTGCGGCGGGTGCCGCTGTCGCTGTCGCCTTGGCTGAAGCTGACGCCAGCGCGGGGGTAGTAGGCGGCGGCGGCGATGTCGGCTTCGATGCGCTGGTTTTGGCCTTGGAGTTGTTTGGCGCTGTAGGCGGGGTCGAAGCGGCTGGCGGCGGCGAAGTCGTCGACCAGGTTGGCGGCTTGGGCGCCCAGGGCACCCAGAGCAAGCAGCAGGCCAGCGGCGAGGGTGTGCAGGCGTGGGCGGCGGCAGGGGGTGGGGGTCATGGGTTTATTCCTTGAACGAGCGGGCAAAGCGGTCGGCCAGGGGCTTGAACATGTAGCTCATGAAGCTGCGTTCGCCGCCTTTGACGACCACTTCGACGGGCATGCCGGCGACGATTTGGTGTTGGCCGAGCAGGGCTTGGCCTTCGGCGGTGGTGGCGATTTGGACGAGGAAGTGTTCTTCGTTGATGCGCGGCGGCACGGGGGGCAGCCGGTCGGCACCGACCAAACGCACGACGCCAGGGATCACCGGGGTGGTGATTTGGTTGAACGCAGAAAACCGCATGTCGGTGGTCATGCCCACGCGCACTTTGTCGATGAGGTTGGGCGGGACGGCGGCTTCGATGATGAGGGGTTCGTCGGCGGGGACAATTTCCATCAGCACTTGGCCACCACCGATGACGCCGCCTTCGGTGTGGACTTTGAGGCCGACGACGGTGCCGCTGGCGGGGGCGCGCAGGTTGGCCAGGCTTTGGTCAAAGCGCAGGCTGTCGACGGTGGCGCGCAGGGTTTCTTTGCGTTTTTGGACTTCGCTGAGTTCGGCGTCGGTGGCGCGTTCAAAGGCGGTTTGGGCTTTGCCGAGTTCGAGCTGGAGGTTGCTGATTTCGGTGCGCACGTTGGCGATGTTGGCTTGCAGGGCAATGATGCCGGCCTGGGCTTCGACGGCGCTGCGTTCGGCGTCGTTGGCGCGGCTGCGGGGGATGTAGCCGCCTTCGGCCAAGCGGCGCACGCTTTGGGCGTCTTGTTCGATGGGCTGGACTTGGCTGCCGCGCAGGCGCAGGATTTTTTCTTGCTCGGCGAGTTGGTGGCGCAGGCTGCCTTCTTTTTGGGCAAAGATGTTTTTGGCGGCGGCAATTTCGCGCTGGCGCGAGAGGAAGAGCTGGGTTTGTAGGCGTTTGGCTTCGGCCACCTGGGGGTGGTTGACAAAGGCGTCGAGGTCGGTGTCCCAGGTGATGCTGGCGGCGCCGGCGCGTTCGGTGAGCAGGCGCGAATGGGCGGCGAGGGTTTGGATGAATTCGTATTCGGCTTGGCGCAGGTTGGCGTCGATGTTGAGCGGGTTGATTTGCACCACCACGTCGCCTTGTTTCACCGTGTCGCCTTCTTTGACGAGGATTTTGTCGACCACGCCACCTTTGGGGTGTTGCACGGCTTTGCGGCTGCCTTGCACCACCACGGTGCCACTGACCACGGCGCCGGAGTCGAGCGGGGCGGTGAAGGCCCAGGCGAGGAAGGCGGCAAAGGCGACAAAGATGACTTTGCCGGATTGTTTTTTGACGGAGCTTTCTTCGATGCGCACGGGCTCGATGCCGTCTTTGTGCTCGAGGTCTTCGGGGACGTAGGGGTTGAAGCTTTTGGCCCAGCGGGCAAAGGCGTCGATGGGGACGTTGAGGGTGCGTTGGATGAGGCTCATGCCTGGCCTCCGTTGCTGGATTGGGCGATGGCGGCTTTGGGGGCGGTGGTGTTGCTGCGCAGTTGTTTGGCGCCTTGCACCACGTCGGCCAGGGAGCCAAAGGCGGCTTGGCCACCGTCGTGCAGCACCAGGGCAAGGTCGGCTGCGGCCACAAGTTTGGGGCGGTGGGTGCTGAAGATGACCAGGGTGCCGTTGTCTTTGAGGTGCTTGATGAGTTCCACCAGCGCGCGTTCGCCGTCGTCGTCGAGGTTGGCGTTGGGTTCGTCCATGACGACGTAGACCGGGTCGTTGTAGATGGCACGGGCAATGGCCAGGCGCTGTTTTTGGCCACCGGTGAGCACATGGCCGGTGGGGCCGAGCATGGTCTCGTAGGCCTTGGGCAGGGTCAGGATCATGCGGTGCAGGCCAATGGCTTGGGCGGCTTGGACCACTTTGTCGGGGTCCACCGGGCCTAGGCGGGCGATGTTTTCGGCGATGGTGCCTTCAAACACGTCGATGTCTTGGGGCACATAGCCAATGTGTTGGCCCAGGTCGTTGAGCAGCCAGGGCCGGATGTCGGCGCCGTCGAGCCGGGCGTGGCCTTCGGTGGGGGCCATGAGGCCGACCAGCACCCGGATGAGGCTGGTTTTGCCCGAGGCGCTGGGGCCGACGATGACCACAGCTTGGCCGGCCTCGGCCTCGAAGTTGAGGTTGTGCAAGATGGGGTTGCGCGCGCCTTTGGGTTGCACCAGCAGTTCGCTGACCTGGAGCTCGCCTTCGGGGGCGGGCAGGCGCATGCGCGCTTCGACTTCTTGGTCTTCGGCGGCGAGTTTGTTGAGGCGTTCGAGCGACTGGCGCGCCGAGGTGATGGCGCCCCAGCTGTTCATGACGGTGACGAGCGGCCCCATGGACATGCGCAGCAGGAACATGGCGGCGATCATCATGCCGCCGGTGAGCTGGCCTTGGATGACAAGGTAGGCCGAGAGCGCAATTTGCAGCGAGGGCATGGCGTGTGTCATGAAGCTGGTGAAGCCACCCAGCAGGCCAGCGGATTCGCTGGCGTTGACTTGCAAGCCCAAGAAGCGCTGGTGCAGGCTGAACCAGCGCTTGCGGATGGCGGGCAGCATGCCCAGGGCGAGTGCGGCGTCGGCGTGGCGCACGCTTTGCACCGCCAGGCGCTGGGCGCGGGCCGAGGCGCTGTTGGCTTCGCGCAGGGCGGGTGTGGTGACGCGGCTGGTGCTGTAGGCGGCGAACAGCTGCAGCAAGGTGGCCACCGCAATGAACAGGGCCAGATAGGGATGCATGAGCCAGCCGATGCCGATAAACACCACGGCGTAAGGCGCGCTCATGAGCGCGAGCATGGGCGCGCCGGTGAGGAATTGGCGCAGGGTCATGACGTCGTTGAGGGCTTGGTAGACGTCGATGGCTTTGCGCGCGGCGTGGCGGCGGAAGGCGGCGTCGAAGGTGCGGCCAGCGATATCCCAGTCGACCCGCAGCGAGATGCGGATCATCATGCGCGAGCGGATCCACTCCAGTCCCGACCAGAAGCCGTAGGCCAGCATGACCACCACCAGCAGCGAGACCAGGGTGACAGCGCTGCGGCTGCTGATCACGCGGTCGAACACGTTCATCATGAAGATGATGGGTGTGATGGACAGCAGCTGCACCACAAAGGTGACCACCGCCACAAACCGGAACGATTGGCGGAACTGGCCCAGCAAGTCGGACACCGGGTTGCCCCGCGCGGGGTCGGCGGGCTTGGTGGAGAGGAATCGGTCGAGCAAACCAGCCATGGCAGCAGCAGTGTGAAAACAAAAAAAAGGCGACCGGTGAGGGTCGCCTGGGATTATTGCAGAATTAAGTGATAAGTACTTAACAAAAGCAATGTTTTCGGCAGTTTTATTACCAAGTATTGTCGTCGAGGAGGTTGTAGGCCGAATCGATGAGCTTGTTGGAGTGGCTGCTGGCACTGGCAACAAGCACGCTGTTGCCTTCGGCCATACCAACGATGCCGGCTTGGGAGCCATCGCCCTCGGAGTCCAAGCTCAAACCGGTCACGTCGTTGTCGTCGTTGAGGTCGGAGCCGGCTGTTCCGTCGCCACCACCGCCACCAGCGGCGGCAATGGCCGCCACACCGGCACCAGCAGCGGCCACCGGGCCAAAGCCCAGAGCGGCCACGGCCACAGCGGGTTCGGCAGCGGCCACAACCACAGCGCCTTCGGCACCAGCGGCAGCGCCAGCAGCACCTTCGGCGCCCGCAGCAGCGGCTTCGGCGGTGGCACCAGCGCCTTCGGCAGCGGCTGCACCCTCAGCGGCAGCGGTGCCTTCAGCAGCAGCGGCTTCGCCACCGGCCATGGCAGGGGCGTTGCCGTTGACAACTTTGTTGGCGGCTTCTTCGGCGACTTGTTCAGCGGCAGGCGCCTCGGCCGTGGCCGGCACTTCGGCTGCAGCGGGCTGCTGAGCGGTAGAGGCTGGCTGCTCGGCCGTGGCGGTTTGTTCGGCAGCGGGTTGCTGTTGTGCAGGAGCTTCAGCGGCTTGTTCTGCAGCGGGTTGCTGCTCGGCAGGAGCTTCAGCAGCTTGCTCGGCAGCGGGTTGCTGTTGTGCAGGAGCTTCAGCGGCTTGTTCTGCAGCGGGTTGCTGCTCGGCAGGAGCTTCAGCAGCTTGCTCGGCAGCGGGTTGCTGCTCGGCAGGAGCTTCAGCAGCTTGCTCGGCCGGCTGTTCTGCCTTTTGCTCTGCTGGCTGCTCTTCTTTGGGCTCTGCTTGTGCGGTGGCCGGTTCAGCGGCGGTGGCTGGCTCCGCAGGGGCCGCGTCGGCTTGTGCCAGCAGCATTTCTTGGTGGCCGGCCTCAAGCAGCTTAAAGGCGGCGTCCAGCAGGGGGGAGTCGCTCAGGTCAAAAGAGCCGGCGGCCAGCGCGTCGGCGCCGATGACGGCACCGCCCAGTGCGATGGCGCTGCCGGCTTTGGCCTTCTTGGCCTTGATATTGGTGCGAGTAGCCATGGATCAAACACTCCGTGGTTGACGAAACTGTCGGAAAGTATAAACCAATGGAGGTACGTTCTTTATAAAAAAATACGACAAATTGAGTTGTTTTTCGCCTCTATTCAACTTAAATGTTAATACTAATAAATATGCCAGTATTTGTCTTTCAATACGCTGTTGTACCGTTGTGGGGTGGCTGCAGATATGCGGTTTTTGGCACTTGGGTGTGCGTCTGCTGTGGGTCTCGCGGGTGATTGCGGTGGGCTCTGGGCGCGTTATCGTGGGGGGCGGCGAGGGCTTGTGGACAGGCCCGCCGCACACATTCACAGGAGAACACCATGCAGGGCTTGATGCAGAACCACCCACTGCTGATTTCGTCTTTGATCACCCACGCCGATCGGCACCACGCCGAGGCCGAGATCGTGTCGCGCCGGGTAGAAGGCGATGTGCACCGCACCACCTGGGGTGGCATTGCCAAGCGCAGCCGCCAAGTGGCCAACGCGCTGGATGGCATGGGCTTGAGCCGAGGCGACCGGGTGGCCACCTTGGCTTGGAACGGTTATCGCCATTTGGAGATGTATTTCGGGGTGAGTGGGGCAGGCTATGTGTTGCACACGCTGAACCCGCGGCTGCACCCGGAGCAGTTGGCGTGGATCGTGAACCACGCCGAGGACTCGGTGCTGCTGTTTGACACGACCTTTTTGCCTTTGGTGAAGGCGGTGCACGCGCAGTGCCCAACGGTGAAGCACTGGATTGCGCTGTGTGACGCGGCGGCGCTGCCGGCCGACAGCGGGGTGCCGGGTTTGCAAAGCTACGAGGCGTGGATGGGGCAGCAGCCCGACGCTTACGCCTGGCCGCAGTTCGACGAGAACACGGCGAGCAGCCTGTGCTACACGAGCGGGACCACCGGCAACCCCAAAGGGGTGCTGTACAGCCACCGCTCGACCGTGCTGCACGCCTATGGCGCGGCGCTGCCGGATGCGCTGAGCATGTCGTCGCGCGACAGCATCATGCCGGTGGTGCCGATGTTTCATGCCAATGCGTGGGCGGTGCCGTATTCGGCGGCGGCGGTGGGGGCGAAGTTGGTGTTTCCCGGCGGGGCGCTGGACGGCAAGTCGGTGTATGAGCTGATGGAGGCGGAGGCGGTGACGATGGCCGCCGGTGTGCCGACGGTGTGGCAGATGTTGCTGGCGCACATGGAGGCCGGTGGCTTGCGCTTTGGCACGCTGCAGCGCACGGTGATTGGCGGCTCGGCCTGCCCGCCGGCGATGATGGACACCTTCAAGCAGCGTTACGGGGTGGATGTGATCCACGCCTGGGGCATGACGGAGATGTCGCCGCTGGGGACGGTGTGCATATTAAAAGGGCACCAAGAATCGTTGGACGCCGGTGCGCAGCGCAGCGTGCGCCTGAAACAGGGCCGGGTGGTGTATGGCGTGGACATGAAGATTGTGGAGCCCGACACGGGCGCCGAGCTGCCGTGGGACGGCAAGAGCTTCGGCGATTTGTTGGTGCGCGGGCCGTGGGTGACGGCGGGTTATTTCAAGCTCGACAACAGCCAGCTGCTCAAAGACGGCTGGTTCCACACCGGCGATGTGGCCACCATCGACGCCAATGGGTTTATGCACATCACCGACCGCAGCAAGGACGTGATCAAGTCGGGCGGCGAATGGATTAGCTCGATTGATGTGGAGAACATTGCGATGGCGCACCCCGCGGTGGCCATGGCGGCATGTATTGGCATGCCGCACCCAAAATGGGACGAGCGCCCGATTGTGGTGGTGGTGAAAAAGCCTGGCGCCAATGTGAGCCGCGAAGAGCTGCTGGCGTTTTATGAGGGCAAAACCGCCAAATGGCAGACACCGGATGATGTGGTGTTTGTGGACGCGATTCCGCTGGGCGCCACCGGCAAGATGCAGAAGATGAAGGTGCGCGAGCAGTTGGCGGATTACCAGCTGCCCGGCTGAGCACAGCACCAGAAAAAAACCGGGGCCAGGCCCCGGTTTTTTTGTTTTAAGAGGCGTTGGCCAAGGGTGAGTACTCGTACCACAGGCCCAGGTTGGGGGTGTGGATGTAGAGGTTGAAGTAGCGGATCACGCCGTCGGCGGGGAAGCTGTAGGTGCATTGTTCTGCGACGTTGTTGCCGCAGGGTGGTGATGCATTGTGTTGGCACAAGCCTCTTGGGTTGACCAAGGGGCTTTTTTTATTGAAAGTGATACTGCGCAACTTATCTGATTAACTGTGTCAAATGATAGAATAATAATAAATTGCGATATTAAATAATTAATATCAGCAAAAAATCAATTGTATTGTGTAAATAGTACTTCGGTGCTGCAAATCCCGATGTGGTGTTGCAGCGCTGTGGGTGCGGAGGCGTCGGATGAGCAGGCAAATTCAGATCAGGGTGGTGCGTGGGCAACAGGTGTTGGCAGAACACACGGTTGAACTGGGTGTTTCTGCGGGCTTGCGTTTGCCAGCTCAAGCCGGGATGCGCTTGTTGTTGACCGAGCTGGGTACGGGTCTAGGACCACAGCGGGTGCTGATGCGCCGCCGCGGTGATGTGTTGGTGCTGGACTTTATGGACGAGC
This sequence comes from uncultured Hydrogenophaga sp., assembly GCA_964650505.1. Lineage (GTDB taxonomy): Bacteria > Pseudomonadota > Gammaproteobacteria > Burkholderiales > Burkholderiaceae_C > Hydrogenophaga. The sequence continues at coordinate 78,822 of CAZYUD010000007.1, read as the reverse complement.
TGGGCCGTGCGGACACCGTGGAGGTGGAGGGTTACTTTGCCGATTCGCCCGGCGCCCAGGGGGTGTTGGGGCAGAACGCACAGGGCGAATGGGTGGCCTACGAAGCGCACCCTGCGCATGGCTTGAGCGATGTGGTCGAGTTGCTGCCCGAGCAAACCAGTTTGTGGACGCTGGGTGAGACGGTGGTGCCGCTGGGCTTGGGTGCGGGCTCGGTGGTGTTGCCACTGGCCAGCGCCTTGGGGCCGGTGGGCGCGCTGGCTGGGGCGGCGGCGGTGGCCGCTGGTGGCGCGGGTACCGACGCCGCACCGTCCACCCACACCCTGGAGGCGCTGCAAGCGGCGGCGCAAGCGGACACGGTGGACTGGAGCGTGGCGCAGTACGGCGAGCTGGGGGCGCAAGGCGTCACCGAGGGCAATCTGGCGCTGCTCAACAGCGTGCTCAACGGCAGTGCCCTGGGGGAGGCCGAGCTGGGCACGATCGAGCGGGTGAATGCGCTGGTGCGCCTGTTGGACAGCCTACTGGCCCAGGCCAGCGGCCAGGGCAGCGGCGAAACCCTCACCCTCGAACAAGTGGCGGCGCTGGGCGTAGAAGGCCTGCGCCCGAGCAATTGGCAGGATTTTTTGGACCAGCTCAGCAATGCCGGCGGCCTCAACAGTCTGCAAACGCTGCAATCGCTGGTCGATGGCTTGTCGACCCTGGTGGTCGAAGGCGCCATCGTTGCCGGCCCGGTCCTGGAGGGCCACGGTCTGTGGGTCCAGGTCTATGCGTTCGACGGCAGTGTGCTGGGCTCAGCGGTGGTTGACCCCCAAGGCCGCTACAACTTTCGCAGCGACACCGCCTACAGCGGTGCGGTGCTGCTCAAGGTCTACGACGTCGACGACGGCGAGGCCGACGAAGACTATCTGGACGAAGCGCTGGCGCAGCCGCTGGACCTGCGCGCCGATCTGCGCGCGCTGGGCTGGGTCGATGGGCCGGGGCGTTATGTGGTCAACATCAACCCCTTGACCGAGCTGGCGGTGCGCCAGTTGGGCATGGCCGGTGGCGATCAGGGCGAGGCCGCGACCGTGCTGAGCGTGGCGCAGTGGCCCAGCGGCGACGTGGCCAGCGATCTGCAGACGGTCAACGGCCGGGTGGCCCAGGTGTTTGGCCTGGAGCCGGGCGGTCTGACCCAAGGCACGGTGGAGCCGGTGATCGGCACAGACGCCCAGACCAACCCGCTGGCCAACGCCTATGGGCGCGCGCTGGCGGCGGTCTCTGGGCTGGAGCGCACCAAAGGGCTGTCGACCGAGACGGCGGTGGACATGCTCGCCCAAGCGATGCAGAGCCCCCAAAGCTGGCAAGCCGCCATGCACGAACTGGTGGCAGGAGCGCGTGCCGCGCAGGTCGACACCGACGTGTTTGCCCAACAAATTGGGCTGGTGCTCGACAACAGCGAGGCCCAGCGCCAGGCGGTGTGGGACCGCATTTATGCGGCGGCCGACGGCGTCAGCGCCAGCGCCAGCCCGTTGGGTCTGACGGCGCAGCAGTTCGAGCAGATTGGGGTGCAGAGCGCGTGGAGCGAGGCGCAGCTTGGACTGCTCAACAGCGCCATCGAAGGACTGTCGCGTGGACAGGTCGACAGCGTGGAGGAGCTGCAGCGTTTGGCGCAAGCGGCCCAAGCGGTGGTGCAGGGGCGTGGGCTTGGCGGTGTGCCGAGCTTGCAAGACCTGGGCTTGTTGGGCGTGCGAGGCGTTGATGCCGACAACCTGGAGCGCTTTTATGAGCGCTTGGCGCAGAGCACGGGCGGCGGCGGCGGCGTCGACAGCATGGCCGAGTTGCAGCGCTTGGCCGACGAGACCAATACCCAGGGCGGCGGCGGTGACGACACACTGGCCGGCACCGCAGGCAACGACAGCGTGGACGGCGGAGACGGCGACGACACCATCTACGCCAGCGCGGGCGACGACACCATCGATGGGGGCGCGGGCACCGATACCTTGGACCTGAGCCGCATCCTGAGCGAGGGGCAAATCCGCGTGGTGCACACCGGGCCGGGAGCGGGCCGGGTGGAAGTGCGCAGCGCACAAGGTGAGCTGCTCTACACCACCACCTTCGGCAACATCGAACGCATCGTCACCGGCGACGAAGAAAGTGGGAGTGGCGGCGGCAGCGGCGGCGGCGGCCTGCCCATCGACATCAGCGGCACCGGCGGTGGCGACAGCCTCACGGGCGGCGGCGGCAACGACACCTTCAGCGGCGGCGGTGGCAGCGACACCTTGAGCGGAGGCGGCGGCAGCGACAGCTTGGACGGCGGCGAAGGCAACGACAGCCTGGACGGCGGCGAAGGCGACGACACCCTGCTCGGCGGCGAAGGCAACGACGCACTCGACGGAGGTGCGGGAGACGACAGCGTTGACGGCGGCGACGGCGACGACACGATTTACGCCAGCGCGGGCGACGACACCATCGATGGCGGCGCGGGCACCGACACGTTGGATCTGAGCCGTATCGTGGGCGACGGCCACATCCGTGTGGTGCCAACTGGCGAAGGAGCCGGTCGGGTGGAAGTGCGCAGCCCAGAAGGCGAGCTGCTCTACACCACCACCTTCACCAACATTGAACGCATCGTCACTGGCTCGGGTGGCGAAGAAAGCGGCGGCGGCGGCCTGCCCATCGACATCAGCGGCACCGGCGGTGGCGACAGCCTCACGGGCGGCGGCGGCAACGACACCTTCAGCGGCGGCGGTGGCAGCGACACCTTGAGCGGAGGCGGCGGCAGCGACAGCTTGGACGGCGGCGAAGGCAACGACAGCCTGGACGGCGGCGAAGGCGACGACACCCTGCTCGGCGGCGAAGGCAACGACGCACTCGACGGAGGTGCGGGAGACGACAGCGTTGACGGCGGCGACGGCGACGACACGATTTACGCCAGCGCGGGCGACGACACCATCGATGGCGGCGCGGGCACCGACACGTTGGATCTGAGCCGTATCGTGGGCGACGGCCACATCCGTGTGGTGCCAACTGGCGAAGGAGCCGGTCGGGTGGAAGTGCGCAGCCCAGAAGGCGAGCTGCTCTACACCACCACCTTCACCAACATTGAACGCATCGTCACTGGCTCGGGTGGCGAAGAAAGCGGCGGCGGCGGCCTGCCCATCGACATCAGCGGCACCGGCGGTGGCGACAGCCTCACGGGCGGCGGCGGCAACGACACCTTCAGCGGCGGCGGTGGCAGCGACACCTTGAGCGGAGGCGGCGGCAGCGACAGCTTGGACGGCGGCGAAGGCAACGACAGCCTGGACGGCGGCGAAGGCGACGACACCCTGCTCGGCGGCGAAGGCAACGACGCACTCGACGGAGGTGCGGGAGACGACAGCGTTGACGGCGGCGACGGCGACGACACGATTTACGCCAGCGCGGGCGACGACACCATCGATGGCGGCGCGGGCACCGACACGTTGGATCTGAGCCGTATCGTGGGCGACGGCCACATCCGTGTGGTGCCAACTGGCGAAGGAGCCGGTCGGGTGGAAGTGCGCAGCCCAGAAGGCGAGCTGCTCTACACCACCACCTTCACCAACATTGAACGCATCGTCACTGGCTCGGGTGGCGAAGAAAGCGGCGGCGGCGGCCTGCCCATCGACATCAGCGGCACCGGCGGTGGCGACAGCCTCACGGGCGGCGGCGGCAACGACACCTTCAGCGGCGGCGGTGGCAGCGACACCTTGAGCGGAGGCGGCGGCAGCGACAGCTTGGACGGCGGCGAAGGCAACGACAGCCTGGACGGCGGCGAAGGCGACGACACCCTGCTCGGCGGCGAAGGCAACGACGCACTCGACGGAGGTGCGGGAGACGACAGCGTTGACGGCGGCGACGGCGACGACACGATTTACGCCAGCGCGGGCGACGACACCATCGATGGCGGCGCGGGCACCGACACGTTGGATCTGAGCCGCATCGTGGGCGACGGCGACCTGCACGTCTCAGAAAACGGCGACGGCTCGGGCACGGTCGAAGTGCGTGGGCCCGACGGCGAATTGCGTTACACCACCACCTTCACCAACATCGAGCGCATCGTCACCAGCGGTGGTGGCGGCGGCAACCACGTCATCCAATCGGGGGCGGGCGACGACTCCATCACCACCGGCGACGGCAACGACACCATCGTCGGCGGTGGTGGCAACGACACCATCCGCAGCGGCGCGGGCAACGACAGCATTGTGGGCGGCGACGGCGCCGACAGCTTGGACGGCGGCGACGGCAACGACACCGTGCGTGGCTCTGGCGGCAACGACACGGTGCTCGGCGGGGCCGGACAAGACGATCTCAGCGGTGGCGACGGCAACGACAGTGTGCTCGGCGGAGAAGGCAACGACAGCCTGCAGGGCAACGACGGCGACGACACCTTGGACGGAGGTGTTGGCGACGATGCGCTGGATGGGGGACTCGGCAACGACCGGCTGCTCGGCGGCGAAGGCAGCGACACCCTGGTGGGCGGCTCAGGGCGCGACACCTTGGGCGGTGGCCCGGGCAATGACCGCATCGAACTGGGCAACGACGGCTTTGACGACCTGGTGGTGTTTGAGGCCGGCTCGGGCCAAGACAGCGCCTACGGTTTTGAAGGCCCGTTGTGGGTCGATGGCCAATGGCAAGCGCGCGACCGCATCGACGTCACCGGCCAAACCCGCGCCAATGGCGAGCCTATCGACAGCAGCGACATCAGCCTAGAAGTGGTGGACGGCCACACCGTCTTGGTCTTCCCCTCGGGCGACCGCCTCACCCTGGTGGGCGTCAACCCGCCCGATGCGCAACACCAACAAACCTTCTTGGAAGCCCTGGGCGTGTTGCCCGAAACCCGGGTGCTTGCTGTCACGCTCAGCGGCAGCGGGGTACGCAACGGCTGGCTCAATGCCGGTGACACCGTTTGGGTGACGGTGGACTTCAACCAAGCCGTGACCGTGCGCGGCAGCCCGGTCGTGGTGCTGCAAGTGGGGCAAGCCGATGCCCAGACACCTGTGCTGGCGGAGTACGCGGGTGGCTCGGGTGCGGCCCAGCTGAGCTTTCGCTGGCAGGTGCCTGCTGGGCTGAGCGACAGCGATGGGGTGCTGGTGCTGGCCAATGCCCTGGAGTTGCGCGGCGGCGCCATCAGCGATCTGGCCATTGGCCGCGACGCGTTGTTGACCCACAGTGCACTTGCCGCCAATCCCGGCTTCAAAGTCGACACCAGCGCACCGGCCACGCCCAATGCGGCCTTGCTGCTCGACAGCGGCGCCCTGGTCAACGACGGCGTGACCCACGACGCGCGCCTGCAAGCGCCGGCCAACGCCGAGCCGGGCGCGACCGTGGAATACCGGGTGCAACACAACGGTGGGGCACCCAGCGCCTGGGGCGCTTACAGCGTGCCGACCGAGGACGGCGACTACCGGGTGGAAGTGCGCCAGACCGACGCGGCGGGCAATGTGAGCCCGACCCAGGTGCTCGAATTTGTGCTGGACACCACGCTGCCCACGCTGTCGATCGACGCGGTGGCCAACGACAACGTGGTCAACGCTGCCGAAAAAGCCGCCGGGGTGCTGGTGACGGGCAGCAGCACGGCCGAGGCCGGGCAGGTGGTGACGGTGGAGTGGGGGGATCACACCCAAACCACCACCGTGGGCAGCGATGGACGCTGGCAAACCCTGTTTGCCGCCTCGGCCGTGCCCGCCGACGCCGACAGCAGCGCCATCAGCGCCGGTGTGAGCGATGTGGCGGGCAACACCGCGCTGGCAGCCAGTCGCAGCGTGCGCATCGACACCACCGCGCCGCAGGTGAGTATCAGCCTCTTGACCGATGGGGCGGGCAACAGCAACGATGCGGACAACATCCTGAACCTGGCCGAGCGCACCGCCATCGATCCGGTCACCGGCTGGACACTCAGCGGCCGTGCCGAGGGGGCCGAGGCGGGCCAAGTGCTGAGCGTGACGCTCAACCACCAGAGCTACAGCACCTCTGTACAAGCCGACGGCAGCTGGAGTGTGCAGGTGCCGCGCAGTGCAGTCATGGCGCTGGCCCACGGCAACCACTACAGCGTGCAAGCCCGTGTGAGCGACAGCGCAGGCAACCCCGCATCGGCGCCAGCCACCTTGCAAGTGCGCCTGGCACCGCCCGATGTGCCGACCGTGTACCAGCTCCACACCAACACCCTCACCCCTACGCTGGGCGGAGAGATCGCCAAACAAGATCCCAACAACAGCGGCCAATACATCGCCTTGGAGGACGGGGACGCCTTCACCGTCACCATTGAGGGCCAAGACCACACCTTTGTGCTGGGCGCCGACGACAACCCCGTTGGGCTGGACTACAACCCCAGCACCCGGGGCTGGAGCCTTGTGCTGCCTGCTGGTGTGATCAGCGCCGATGGTGTGTACGACGTACAAGTCAGCGTCAACGCCGTGGGTTACACCGCACCGAAGACCGACATCAGCGCGCAAGAACTGCGCATCCAGCGCACCTCACCGGTGCTCACGATCGACCCGGTGGCCGGCGACAACGTGCTCAACATCGCTGAGCGTGGCGGCGCGGTGGAGATCTCTGGCACCCTGAGCGACCCCTTGCCCGGTATCGCCGGCAGCAACACCGCGCTGGGGCGCGGCCTGAGCGTGAGCGTCAATGGCAAGAGCTACACCGCCACCGTGCAGCCCGATGGCGGCTGGAGCGTGAGCGTGCCGGCGGCCGATGTGGCCGCCTTTGACGGCGCCAGCGAAACGGTGCAAGTGAGCTACGCCAGCATCTACGGCAACACCGGCACTGGCAGCCGCAGCCTGGCGCTGGACCTGAGTGGGCCGCAGTTCAGTTCAGCGGCCAGCGCGGCCACCGACGAAAACCTCGATGCCAGCACGGTGGTCTACAGCGCCCAGGCCAGCGACAACGCGGCGCTGAGCTATGCCCTCAAGGCCGGGGTGGGCGACGCGGCGGCCTTCACCATCGACCCCAGCACCGGTGAGGTGCGCCTGCTCAGCAGCCCCGACTTTGAGAGCAAGAGCAGCTACCAATTCACCGTGGTGGCTACCGATGCGGCGGGCAACAGCAGCGAACGCGCGGTGCAGCTGGCGGTCAACGACCGCAACGACCGCACGCCGGTGTGGAGCAGCGGCGAGACCGCTCATGTGTCAGAAAACAGCGCCCTCAGCACCGTGGTCTACACCGCCCTTGCCAGCGACGCCGATGGCAGCGCGCCCAACAACACCGTACGCTACAGCCTCAAGCCTGGGGTGGGCGACGAGACGCTGCTGAGCATCGATGCGGTGACGGGCGAGGTGCGTCTGCGCGCCAGCGCCGACGCCGAGACCCGGGCCAGCTACAGCTTCACCGTGGTGGCCACCGACGGTGGCAACCCGGCGCTCAGCGCTGAGCGATCGGTCACGCTCAGCGTGGACGACGTCAACGACAACCCTCCGGTGTTCAGCAGTCTGCTGAGTGGCAGCGTGGCCGAGAACGCGCCGATCAGCACGGTGATCTACACCGCGCAGGCCAGCGACGCCGATGCCACGGCCCCCAACCATAGCGTGGTCTACAGCCTCAAAGCGGTGGGTGATGCGGCTTTGTTGGACATCAACAGCAGCACCGGTGCGGTCACTTTAAAAGCCAGCGCCGACCGAGAGGCCAAGGACAGCTACAGCTTCACCGTGGTGGCCACCGACGGCGGTAACCCGGCGCTCAGCGCTGAGCGGGAGGTTGTGGTCAACGTGAGCGATGCTGACGAATTTGATGTGATCGCACCGGTGGACAGCAACAGCGACACCAACAGCGTCGAAGAGAACGCGGCGGTGGGCACCCTGGTGGGTGTGACGGCCAACGCCAGCGACGCAGACGCCACCACCAACACCGTGACGTACAGCCTGGTGGCCGACGCCAACGGAGCCGCCTACAGCGCGGGTGAATTTGCCATCGATGCCAGCAGCGGCGTGCTGAGCGTGGCGGGTGCCATCGACCGGGAGGCGGGCGCCACCCGCACCGTGTACGTCCAAGCCACCTCGGCCGATGGGTCGAGCGCGATCAGCGCCTTCACCGTCAACGTGAGCGATGCTGACGAATTTGATGTGATCGCGCCGGTGGACAGCAACAGCGACACCAACAGCGTCGAAGAGAACGCGGCGGTGGGCA
>CAZYUD010000007.1:0-70601 GCA_964650505.1 uncultured Hydrogenophaga sp. | reverse complement strand
GCCACCCGCACCGTGTACGTCCAAGCCACCTCGGCCGATGGGTCGAGCGCGATCAACAGCTTTGTGGTCAGTGTGGGCGACGTTAACGACAACAGCCCGCAGTGGGTGAGTGGTGCCAGCGGCAACGTGGCCGAGAACGCGCCGACCAGTACGGTGATCTACACCGCACAGGCCAGCGACGCCGACGCCAGCGCACCGAACAACAACGTGGTTTACAGCCTCAAAGCCGGGCAGGGCGACGCCGATCTGCTGGAGATCAACAGCACCAGCGGCGCGGTCACCCTCAAGGCCAGTGCCAACCGAGAAGCCAAGGCCAGCTACAGCTTCACTGTGGTGGCCACCGACGGTGGTGACCCGGCGCTGAGTGCTGAGCAAGAGATCACGGTGGGTGTGAGCGATGTGAACGAGGCGCCCACTGCCATCCAGTTGAGCGCCAGCAGCGTGGCGGAGAACCTTGCCGTTGGTGCCACGGTGGCGACCTTGAGCGCCAGCGATCCGGACGCGCAGGGCTCGGTCTTCGCCGCACCCTTCAGCTATGCCTTGGTCGCCGGCGCGGGCGATGCGGACAACGCCGCCTTTGCCGTCGTGGGCAACGAGCTGCGCCTTGTGGGAAGCGCCAACTACGAACAACAAGCCTCTTACAGCGTTCGGCTGCGGGTGAGCGACAACGGTGGCTTGTCCCACGAAGAGGTCAAGACCATCTCCGTGGTGGATGTGCCTGAGGTGGCCGGAGTGTCCATGTCGGCCGACGGCGCAGAAAACGGCCTGCTCAACGCCGGAGACACCGTGCGGGTCTCGCTGAGATGGGACCAGAACGTGGTGGTCGACACCACCAACGGAACGCCAACGATCTCGGTGATGATCGGCGCCACCCCCGTGAGCGCCAGCTACCTCAGCGGCAGCGGCAGCGACACCCTGGTATTCGCTTTGACGGTGCAGTCGGGGCAGAACGACAGCGACGGGCTGTCTGTGCTGGCCAACAGCCTGGCGCTCAATGGCGGCACCATCCGCAGCAACGAAGGCATGAACGCCACCCTGGCGCACAGCGGCTTGGCCGCACAGCCAGACTTCCTGGTCGACACCGAAGCCCCCACCATCGATGGTGTCACTGCGTCCTGGGGCAGCGAACTCAACACGCCCGAGTCACAAGTCGACGGCACAGTCACCGTGCTCACCAGCGGGGTGGAGCACGGGCAACAAGTGCGGGTGGTGCTCAACGGCGTGCAGTACTTTGCTGCGGTCGACAACAACAGCGCCACCGTCACGGTACCGAGCTTTCAGCTGCTGGCCTTGAGCAACCAAAGCAGCTACACCTTGGGCGTCACGGTGTCGGACGCAGCCGGCAACCCCGCGCTGGAGCACAACAGCACGTCCTTCACCGTCAACACCGCCGCGCCAGCGGTGCAATCGGCCACCCCGAGCTGGGGTGCCGTGCTCAACGCTACCGAGGACAACACCGACGGCACAGTGACCGTGCTCACCAGCGGCGTAGAAAACGGCCAAAGCGTGACCGTCACCCTCAACGGCCAGCACTACAGCGCAGCGGTCATGGGCAACAGCGCGAGCGTGGTGGTCACAGCCGCCGGGCTGCAGGGCTTGAGCGACGGCCAAAGCTACACCCTGGCGGTGAATGTGGCCAACCAAGCGGGCAACCCAGCGCCGACCTACACCTCGCCCGAATTCCGGGTCGACACCAGCCCACCAACGCTGGCCATCGATACGGTGGCCGGTGACAACGTGGTCAACGCCGCCGAAAAAGCTGCGGGTGTGCTGGTGGGGGGCACCAGCAATGCCGAAACCGGCCAACAGGTGACGGTGGTGTGGGGTTCGAGCACCCAGAGCGTCACCGTGGGCAGCGATGGGCGTTGGCAGACGCTGTTTGCAGCGGGCAGCGTGCCCAGCGATGCGACCAGCAGCACCATCACCGCCAACGTGAGCGACGCGGCGGGCAACGCGGCACAACAGGCCAGCCAAACGGTGCGCATCGACACCGCAGCGCCGACGGTGGTGATCAACACCCTGACCGATGGCACGTACAACAGTGGCACCGCCGACAACATCCTGATCGCGGATGAACGTGATGCCATCGACACAGCGGGCAACTGGACGGTGGGTGGCACGGCCGTGGGCGCCGAGAACGGCCAAGTGTTGACCCTGACCCTCAACGGCAAGAGCTACAGCACCACGGTGACCGACGGGGCTTGGTCGGTGAACATTGTGGACAGCGACGTGCTGGCCTTTGTGCACGGCAGCGACTACCAGTTGGTCGCCAGTGTCAGCGACAGCGCGGGCAACCCGGCGTCGAACCCGGTGAACTTGCAAGTGCGCCTGGCGCCGGCCGATATTCCCACGGTGCAGGTGCTCAACACCAACACCTTGACGCCGACGTTGGGTGGGGTGATCGCCAAGGAAGACCCGGTCAACAATGGGAAATACATTGCGCTGGACGCCGGTGACGCGTTCACGGTGACGGTGGGCACTGGCAGCTACACCTTTACGGTTGGGGGCAACAACCCGGCGTTCATGGCCTACAACAGCAGCACCAAGTCTTGGTCGCTGGTGCTGCCCAGCGGTGTGCTCAGCGCCGACGGAGTCTATGACGTGGGTGTGACGGTGGTGGTTTCGGGCTACCCCAACAAAACCGACATCAGCAGCAACGAGCTGACGATCAAGCAGGCGTTGCCGGTGGTGACGGTCCACACGATCGCCGGCGACGATGTGCTCAACATCGCTGAGCGGGCAGGCGCGCTGACCTTGAGCGGCAGCGTGAGCGACCCGGTGCCTGGTGGCAGCACCAACACGGCGGTGGGCCGCACGCTGAGCGTGGGCCTCAACGGCCAGAGCTACACCGCCACGGTGCAATCCAACGGCGACTGGAGCGTGACCGTGCCGGCGGCCGATGTGGCGGCGCTCAACGGTGCCAGCGAAACGGTGCAGGTCAGCTACGCCAGCGTGTACGGCAACACCGGCAGCGGCAGCCGTGAGCTGGCGCTGGACTTGAGCGCACCGGCGTTCACCTCGGCCACCAGCGCCAACGTCGACGAAAACGTGGCGGCTGGCACGGTGGTCTACACCGCAGTGTCCACCGACAACGCCGCCGTGACCTATGCCTTAAAAGCCGGCACGGGCGACGCAGCGGCCTTCAGCATCAACACCAGCACCGGGGTGGTGGGCATCAACAGCAGCCCCAACTTCGAGGCCAAGAGTGCCTACAGCTTCACCGTGGTGGCCACCGATGCGGCGGGCAACGTCAGCGAGCGCAACGTGAGCCTGGCGGTGAACAACCTCAACGAAGTGCCCACGGGCCTGAGCTTGAGCGCCACCAGCGTGGCAGAAAACCTTGGCGCTGGTGCGGTGGTAGCCACCCTGAGTGCCACCGACCCCGACAGCTTGACCTCGGGATTTGCTGCGCCTTTCACATTCAGCCTGGTCAGCGGCAGCGGCGACACCGACAACGCCGCCTTTGAGGTGGTGGGCAACGAGCTGCGCTTGCGCAACCCGGCCAACTTTGAGAACAAGGCCAGCTACACCGTGCGCCTGCGCGCCACCGACGCTGCAGGCCTGTGGACCGAGCTCAGCGACACCATCACCGTGGTGAATGTGCCCGAGGTGGCATCGGCGGCGCTCAGTGCCACGGGCGCCCAAAGTGGCTGGCTCAACGCCGGTGACACCGTGGGTGTGACCCTGAATTGGGACTTGCCGGTGACGGTGAGTACCGCAGGCGGTGTGCCCACCGTCACCTTGGATGTGGGGGGCACCACAGTGCTGGCGAGCTACGTCAGCGGATCGGGCAGCACCAGCTTGGTGTTCAGCGCCACCATTGCCAGCCCGATGAGCGATACCAATGGCGTGGCCTTGGTGGCCAACAGCTTGGCACTCAACGGTGGCACCATCCGCAACGGCAGCTTAGACGCCACCCTGAGCCACAGCGGTCTGGCCGACAACAGCAATTTCCAAGTCGACACCACGGCACCCACCGTGGTCATCACCGACAGCGCTGCCGACACGGTGGTCAATGGCCCCGTGACCTTTACCTTCACCTTCAGTGAGGGTGTCAGTGGTTTCAGCGCCGACAGCGTGACTGTCAGCGCCAACGGCAGCAAAGGCGCCTTCACCACAGTGAGCGCCAGTGTGTACACCCTGGTCGTCACGCCCCAAGCCAACAGCACCGGTAGCTTGCAGGTGTCGGTGCCTGCTGGGGCTGCCACCGATGCGGCGGGCAACAGCAACTTGGCCAGCGCTCCGGCGCAGCAAGCGTTTGACACCCAGGCGCCCACGGTGGCGATTACCCTGTCGGACAGCGCGCTTCAGGTGGACGACACCAGTGTGGTGACCTTTGCCTTCAGCGAAGCGGTGACCGGCTTTGACAACACCGACATCAGCGCGCCCAACGGCACCCTGAGCACGGTGAGCACCAGCAACGGTGGCCTCACCTGGACCGCCACCTTCACCCCCAACGCGGGTGTTGAAGACGCCAGCAACGCCGTGGCAATCACCGCCGGCAGCTACAGCGACTTGGCGGGCAACAACGGCTCGGGCGGCAGCAGTGCCAATTACGCGGTGGACACCCTGGCCCCGGTGGCCCCCAACGCACAGCTCAGCAGCGACACCACCAACGGCGGTGCGGGCTTTGACAGCGACACTTTGACCGCCAGTGGCGCCATCACCGCCCCGACCAATACCGAAGCGGGCGCCACCCTCGAATACCGGTGGCGCTTCGGTGCCACGGCGTTCAACAACTGGACCACCAGCTACACCGCGCCGGCCACCAATGGCAGCGCCGACGGCGCGTACACGGTGGAGTTGCGCCAGACCGATGCCGCCGGCAACGTGGGGCCCACACAGACCATCGCCTACACCCTGGACACCACCGGGCCGGTAGCTCCCAACATTGTGTTGGCCAGCGACACGGGCAATGGCACCGCCGGAGCGGACAGCGACGCGCGCACCCGCAGCGGTGCGCTCACCACCCCCAGCAATATCGAGTCGGGCGCGGTGCTGCAATACCGGGTACAAAAAGACGGTGGCGCGTTCAGCGACTGGGCGACCAGCTACAGCGCACCCGCGACCAATGGCTCGGCCGATGGCAGCTACCGGGTGGAGACGCGGCAAATCGACCGCGCTGGCAACGCCGGTGCCGTGGGCGTGGTGACCTACACCTTGGATACCACAGCCCCAGCGCAGCCCAACGCCACTTTGACCACCGACAGTGGTGTGGCGGGCGATGCCATTTCCAACCAGGGCGCCATCACCGCGCCCACCAACACCGAGTCTGGTGCAGTGCTGGAATACCGGGTGCGCTTAGGCACCGGCGTGTTCGGTGCGTGGAGCACCACCTACAGCGCGCCGGCGACCAACGGCACGGCCGATGGCGCTTATACCGTGGAGCTGCGCCAGACCGATGTGGCTGGCAATGTGGGCACCGCCCAGTCCTTGGCTTTTGTGCTCGACACGCAGGCGCCCACGGTCACCATTGCCTTGGCCGACAGCGCGCTGCGCATCGGCGAAACCAGCTTGGTGACCCTCACCTTCAGCGAAGCGGTGACTGGTTTTTCCAACGCGGACCTCACCGTGGCCAATGGCAGCCTCAGCGATGTCAGCAGCAGCAATGGCATCACCTGGACCGCGACCTTCACGCCCAGCACCAACATCGAAGACACGAGCAACGTGATTGTGGTGACCAACGCCAGCTACACCGACGTGGCGGGCAACAGCGGCTCGGGTGGCAGCAGCGCCAATTACGCCGTGGACACCAAGGCTCCGACGGTGGCCATCACCCTGGCCGACACGGCCCTGCGGGTTGGCGAGGACAGCTTGGTGACCTTCACCTTCAGTGAGGCGGTCAGCGGCTTCAGCAAAGACGATGTAACGGTCCAAAACGGCAGTCTCGGCGCTGTCAGCAGCAGCGACGGCATCACCTGGACAGCGACCTTCACGCCCACTGCCAATATCGAAGACAGCAGCAACGTCATTGCGGTGACCAACACCAGTTACACCGACGTGGCGGGCAACAACGGCTCGGGCGCCAGCAGCGCCAACTACACCATAGACACCAAAGCGCCCACGGTGGCCATCACCCTGGCCGACAGCGCGCTGCGCATCGGCGAAACCAGCTTGGTGACCTTCACCTTCAGCGAAGTGGTGAGCGGTTTTTCCAACGCCGACCTCACCGTGGCCAATGGCACCTTGAGCACGGTGGCCAGCGCCGATGGCGGCCGCACATGGACAGCGACCTTCACGCCCACGAGCAATATGGAGGACACCAGCAACGTCATCTCGGTGACCAACGCCAGCTACACCGACGTGGCGGGCAACAGCGGCTCGGGCGGCAGCAGCGCCAACTACACCATGGACACCAAGGCACCGACGGTGTCGATTGCCATGGCCGATACGGCCCTGAAGGCTGGCGAGAGCAGCTTGGTGACCTTCACCTTCAGTGAGGCGGTCAGTGGATTTAGCAAAGACGATGTGGTGGTTGAAAACGGCAGCCTTGGCGCTGTCAGCAGCAGCGATGGCATCACCTGGACTGCAACTTTTACGCCCAGCACCGATACCGAAGACGCGTCCAACAGCCTGGCGGTGACGGGTGGCAGCTACACCGATGCGGCAGGCAACAGCGGTGTGGCTGGCAGCAGCGCCAATTACACGGTGGACACCAAGACGCCCACGGTGTCGATTGCCATGGCCGATACGGCCCTGAAGGCTGGCGAGAGCAGCTTGGTGACCTTCACCTTCAGTGAGGCGGTCAGTGGATTTAGCAAAGACGATGTGGTGGTTGAAAACGGCAGCCTTGGCGCTGTCAGCAGCAGCGATGGCATCACCTGGACTGCAACTTTTACGCCCAGCACCGATACCGAAGACGCGTCCAACAGCCTGGCGGTGACGGGTGGCAGCTACACCGACGCGGCGGGCAACAGCGGTGTGGCTGGCAGCAGCGCCAATTACACGGTGGACACTTTGGCGCCTTCTTTGCTCATCACCCTCGATGATGTGGCGCTGCGCAACAACGAAACCGCGCTGGTGACTTTTGCTTTTAGCGAAGCGGTGAGCGGCTTCAGCAACGGCGACATCGTGCTGCAAAACGGCACCTTGAGCACCGTCACCAGCACCGATGGGGGGCGCACCTGGCGCGGCACGTTCACGCCCACCGCCAATACCGAAGCGGCAGCCAATACCATCACCGTGGCCAACAACCTGTACAGCGATGCGGCGGGCAACAGCGGTACGGGCGCCAGCAGCCCCAGCTACAGCATCGACACCAAGGCGCCAACGGTGACCATCAGCATGGCGGATACCGCCTTGCGCATTGGCGAGAGCAGCTTGGTGACCTTCACCTTCAGCGAGGTGGTGCAGGAGTTCACCAACACCGATATCAGTCTGGGTGGCGGCAGCCTGAGCACGGTCACCAGCAGCGACGGTGGGCGCACTTGGACGGCCACCTTCACGCCCAGTGCCAATATCGAAGACACGACCAACGTCATCGCGGTGACCAACGCCAGCTACACCGATACGGCCGGTAATACCGGGTCCGGGGGCAGTGGCCCCAACTACAGCATCGATACCCTGGCGCCTACGGTGGCTTTGGCGCTCACCGCCATCACCGACGACGAAGCTCCCACAAGCGGAACCGTGGACCACAACGGCAGCACCAACGACACCCTGCCCACGCTCAACGGGACGTTGGGGGGCGCCACTGCTGGCGCAACGTTGGCGACTGGCGACGCGATTGCCGTTTACCGCAGCCCGAACATGGCGGGTGCCATCAGCGTTGCTCCCAACAACTTGACCGATGGCCAGTTGGTGGGCAGCAAAGTGCATTACTCGGCCTGGGACAACAACTGGATCGGCGTGGTCAAGCTGCCAACCAACCCGGCCGACGGCGACACCGTGTCGATCACCCGCGCTTCGACCTGGGATTTCAGTGTGCAATTTAATGGTGTGGTCATTGCGCCGTCGCTCCCCTTGAATGTGACGCTGTACTACACCTACGACGCGGCGCAGGGGCGCTGGGTCGACGGCTACACCCCGATTGGCACGGCCACGGTAACCGCAGTCCCTGGTGGACAAAGCACTTGGACTTTTCAAGAAACCAGTGCTTTGGCCCAAGGTGGCGTGTACAACTACGCGGCGCGGGTGATCGACGCTGCCGGCAACCCCGGTGGCTACACCGCCCGCTACCGCATCGTGGTGAGCGCCAGCGCCACCATCACCGCTATCAGCGACGACACCAGCGCGCTGGGCGACTTTGTGACCAGTGACACCACGCTCACCATCACTGGTACCAATGTGGCATTGGCTGCTGGAGACAAGGTGCAAGTGAGTTTTGATGGCAGCAACTGGTTGGACGTGACCCAGACCAGCGCGACCAGCTGGACGTACACGGCAGCCGCTCAGACACAAGGCAACTACACCCTGCGGACGCGCGTGTTGGGCACCGGTGGTGTGGCGGGTACTGTCGGTACCCAGGCCTTGACCATCGAACCGGCGGCGATCGATACCAGCACCTACAACACCACCACACTCAACAAAACCGCGACTGCGGCGCAAGCGGCCGAGGCGTTCGAGATCGATGGTGTGCGCTACCTCATGGTGGCCAACGCCACCGCCACCACGTCGACGCTGTACCGCTGGAACGGCAGCGACTTTGTGGTACACCAGAACGTGGCCATAAACCGCTCCAACGACGTGCGCACGTTCACCATCGATGGCGAGCGCTATCTGGTGGGTGGCAATGGAACCACCTCAGTCATGCGCTGGGACCGCAGCACATCGTCTTTTGTGGCGCTGCAGTCCTTCAGCACCGCGCAGGCGTATGACTATGAACTGTTCACGATCGGCGGTGTGCAATATCTGGTGGTGTCGGAACTCAGTTCACCGACTTCGAGGGTGTACCGTTGGGCGGGTAGCCAGTTTGAATTGGCTCAAACACTGACCACATCGGCTTCCACCGGCGAGGTGGGCGCGCGTGATTTCCATTACTTCAGCATTGGCTCCGAGCAATATTTGTTGGCGTCGGCCAATTTGGCGAGTGAACCCAACCGCATCTTCCGTTGGAACAGTGCCACCGGGCAGTTTGTGCAGCACCAAGACATGGCCAACAACACAACGGCCATGGATGCTGAGGTAGTGACCATTGGCTCTAACCAGTACCTGCTGCAGGTGGACATTGGCAGCCGTGTGTTGGTGTACCAGTGGGACAGTGCCACAAGCACGTTCAACGCCACAGCCTTGCAGACAATCAACACCAACACCTCGAGTGCGTTTGAGGTGGAGACCTTCCAAGTCAACGGCCAGACTTACTTTGTGCTCGCCAATATCGGCGGCACCACCAGCCCGCTGTACCGCTGGAACGGTTCGAGCTTTGTGTTTGTGCAAAACGTCAGCAGCCAAGACGCCCGGGATTGGGAAGTGATGGATATGGGGGGCGAGCAATACCTGGTGAACGTCGGTTACTTGGGCAACTATGCCCGCTTCTACCGCTTTGATCCCGTCACCGGCCAATTGGTCGCAGCCAACCAGACCACCCTGGCCCTTGGCACCAACGAAGACACTCCCTTGTCCATCACGGCCAGCCAACTGCTGGCCAACGACGGTGGCGCCACCAGCATCACCGCGGTGTCGGCGCAGGCGGTGGACAGCGCCGGCGTGGCTTATGGCACGGTGGCATTGGTGGGGAGCAATGTGGTGTTCACACCCAACGCCACCGCCGACGGCCTGCGCCAAGGAGACATCAAACAGGTGTTTTTTACCTACACCAACAACAGCGGTGCGGTGCGCTCGGTGAAGGTCAACATCACGGGCGTGGACAACGACGCCAGCAGCTTCACGGGTGCGGGTTACCGCTACGACCTGAGTGCCGTTGGCAACCAGACCTTGACCTTGACCGTGGACGATGTGGTGCGCGCCGATGGCCAGGGCATGGGTGGCTTTAACCAGTTCAACACCGGCAACGGCTGGACGGCGGGCACCTACGCCCTAGGAGCCAGCGAAAACCGCTACCAAGTGGTGGTCGACGGCAACGCGGGCGATGTGCTGAACATTGGCTCCGTCAGTGGCCTACCGGGTTGGTGGTCGTACGCGGGCACGGTGAGCAACACCGGCCTTGGCTATCAGGTCTACAACCACAGCGCGGGCACCGGGCAAATTCTGTTGCGCGATGGCATGACGCTCAGCGACACCCTGGCGCCGATGTTGGACCTGAACGCGGCGGTGGCGTCGCAGGACAACTTCACGACCTTTGGCAATTCGCTCAATTTGGTGGCCAGTAGCAGCCAGTACGTGAATTTGCCGGATGTGCCCATGGGCGGCGACATGGCGTTTGCCGTCTGGATCAATCCCAGGTCTTTCGCGCAGTGGAGCCGCGTGTTTGACATTGGCAATGGTGCCGCTCAAAACAACTTGGTCATGACCATGAACAGCGATGGCACCGTCAGGTTTCATGCGTACAACGGATCCACCGTTGTGGGTGATTTCAATTCAGGTGCGCCAATCACTTTGAACAGCTGGACCCATGTGGCGGTGAGTGTGGACACCAGCAATGTGGCCACGATGTACATCAACGGGGTGGCGGCGGGCAGCGTCACCCTGTCGTCTGCGATACCGTCATTGACGCGGGTCAACACTTGGCTGGGCCGCAGCAACTGGAGTGCCGACCCCTACTTTGATGGGGAAATCAGTGATCTCCGGGTCTACGACATCGCGCGAACGGCGGCCGAAATCAACGCCGACATGCAGGGCGTGTCAACGGCGTCGAATCCCAATTTGCGTCTGGCCTATGCGCTCAACGGCTCCACCTTGAGTTCTCTGTCGGGGCAGGCCGCCGGTACCCTGGTCAACGGTGCGACGTTTGTGTCGGCCTACGACAGGCAGCTGTCTTTGGACAACAACTCCTCCCCCACGCTGCTGCGAGACCTCAGCGCGGTGCAATCGGTGCGGGTGACACCCAGCGATGTGCTCGACGGCGCCAACGAAAAACTGGTCATTGGTGGCACCAGCATCAACGCCAATGGCTCGGTGGCTAGCGGTTCGGTGACGGTGGACGGCACGGCGTGGAACTGGAGCTTTGCCAGCGGAGCGTTCACCTTCACCACCACGGGCTCGTCCACGGTGGCCCAGGCGCAAAGCCTGATCCAGGCGATGAACTACCAGAACCTCGCCAGCACGGCCACGGTGGGCGTACGCTCCTTTGTGATCGCGGTGACCGACGCCGCGGGCAACACCGGGTCGCAGACCGCGCTGTTCAGCCCGCTGGTCATCAGCGGTGCGGGAACGGCGTTCAGCACCGGCGTCAACCAAGCCACCACCCTGTCGGGCAAGGCCGCGGCCAGCGCCTCGGTGGACTTGAACATCAACGGCAAGGTGCGCACCGTCAGCGCCGACGCGCAGGGAGACTGGATCTACACACTCAAACAGGTGCCCCTGGTGCGTTATGTGATGGTGCGCCTGGACCCGGGACCGGACCCATACAACACAGAAGGGATCTTCAGCTTGGCAGGTGTGCAGGTGTTCCGCAACGGGGTGGACGTGGCAGCCGGGCGGACCGCTACCTTGTCCTGGGGTGGAACCTCCAGCGCAGTGACAGATGCAGATAACACCGTCGGCGTGGAGCGAGGTGGGGCCGGTGAGTTTTGGGTGCAGATCGATTTGGGCGGCCTGTACGCGGCGGACCAGATCAAGGTCTACCCGCGACCCGCCTGGCACGGTCGCTTGGTCAACGCCGATGTGTTGACCGCTGGGTTCGACATGACGGGTTTTTCGCGCGCCCAGTTGCTGGCCGATGCCACCGTCAACAAGACGGTGGCCACCAGCTTCCCCAACAACGTCTACACCTACACGCCACCCAATGTGGGCGACGCGGACACGCTGCTGGCGGGCAACAACACCATCTCTGCCAGCACGGTGGTGTCTGGTAACACTATCACCACACAGTCCAACCTGACGTTCAACACTGGTGGGCAAAGCTTGCCGCCGGTGGTGATCGACTTCAATGGCGACGGACAGGTGACGCCCAGCCAGGTGTGGACCGACTTGGACGGTGACGGTCTGCTCGACTTGAGCGATTGGGTGGCGCCTGACGATGCCATTCTGTTCCACGACAAGTACCGCAATGGCGAGTTGTTAGACAGCGACCAAGTGGCGTTTCAACAATATGGCGGCAACACTGACCTGCAAGGCCTGGCCTGGGCGTTTGACACCAACCGAGACGGCGCGTTCGACGCACGCGACGCCGAGTTTGAGCACTTTGGGTTGTGGCGCGACCTGAACCAAAACGCCCAGGTGGACGCCGATGAGCTGCAAACCCTGGTGTCGCTGGGCGTGGAGGCGCTGGTGCTGACCAGCGACGGCCAAGCGCAGCGCGTGGGCAACTCGGTGGTGTACGGCCAGACGGAGCTGCTGTTCAAAGATGGCAGTGCGATGGCGGCGTTCGACGTTGCGCTGGCCTACACCAGCGGTGCGGACATCGCCGAGGCTGAGCGCAGCCGGCAGACGGCCTACACCGTGATTTGATCCGTGGCCCAAGCCTGCGCCAGCAGGCTCAGGCTCCTCAGCCGCAGGTCTGGATCAAAAATGTCGCTCACGACGATGAACTCGTCGGCTTGGGTGCGTTCGTGCAAGGCCTGCAGGCCAGCGCGCACGGTGTCGGGGCTGCCGACCACCGCGCAGCCCAAAAAGTCGTTCACCGCGGCGCGTTCTTGGGGGTGCAGGCTGTCCATGAAGCCCGCCACGGGCGGGGCGAGCTTGCCGCGCCGCCCGGTGACGATGCCCAGAATGCGCTGCTGCACGCTGCTGGCCAAGAACGCGGCTTCTTCATCGGTGGGCGCGGCCACCACCGGCACCGCCACGATGGCGTGGGGCTGGGTCAAACTGGCGCTGGGGCGGAAGGTGCTGCGGTAGATGTCCAGCGCCTGGTACAGATAACGCGGCGCAAAGTGCGAGGCGAACGCAAACGGCAGGCCCATGTGCGCGGCCAGTTGCGCTGAAAACAAACTCGATCCCAGCAGCCAGATCGGCACATTCGTACCCGCGCCGGGATAGGCCACCACCCGCTGACCCGGCTGGGCGGGGCCCAGCAGGCGCTGCAGTTCGGCCACGTCGCGCGGAAAGTCGTCTTCGGTCTCGACCCGGTCGCGGCGCAGCGCGCGCATGGTGTGCGGGTCGGTGCCGGGGGCGCGGCCCAGCCCGAGATCGATGCGGTCCGGATACAGCTCGGCCAGGGTGCCAAAGGCCTCGGCCACGGTCAGCGGCGCGTGGTTGGGCAGCATGACGCCGCCCGAGCCGACGCGGATGCGCTGGGTGGCGGCGGCGATGTGGCCCACCAGCACGGCGGTGGCCGAACAGGCCAGGCCCGGCATGTTGTGGTGCTCGGCCAGCCAATAGCGGGTGAAGCCCAGCTCCTCCACATGCTGCGCGGTGCGCACCGCCAGGGCGATGGCGTCGGCCGGGCTGTGGCCTTCGCGCACGGCCACCAGGTCAAGCATGGACAGTGGCACGGTCATGGCTTGAGGTCGATCGACGCCGAATTCATGCAATAGCGCAGCCCGGTCGGGCCTGGGCCGTCGTTGAACACATGGCCCAGGTGGGCGCCACATTGGCTGCACACCGTTTCGGTGCGCACCATGCCGTGGCTGCGGTCCACCACCTCGGTGATGGCGCCGGGTACGGCCTTCCAAAAGCTCGGCCAGCCGCAGCCGGCGTCGAACTTGGTGTGCGAATCGAACAGGTGGTTGCCGCAGCAGATGCAGTGGTACTGGCCGTTGGCCCAGACCGATTCGTATTTGCCGGTGAAGGGCCGCTCGGTGTGGGCGTGGCGGGTCACCTCAAAAGCCAGCGGCTCGGCGCCTTTGGCGGCCAGCTCGGCGCGCCATTCGGCGTCGGTTTTCTGGATCGGGAAAGTCATGGTTTTCTCCTCGTGTTGTTGTGGGGTGAACGGTGGGGCCGCTCAAGACGAGCAGCTGATGGCGATGCCCGAGGCCCAGTCGGGCGGAAAGTCGGCCAGGTCGTCGTGGCCGGGCAGGGCGGTGAAGGGGGTTTGCAGCGCGGTGTGCAGCCGCTGCACCAACGCCAAATCGCCTTGCTCAGCACCGGCAATCGCCAGTTGGCCCAGGTGGTTGCGCAGCACCACCTGCGGGTTGGTGGCCAGCATCAGCGCTTGCACCGTCGTCGCGTCAAAGCCGGGCTCGCGCCGCAGCCGCGCGCGCCAGTCGCGCGCCCAAGCCACCAATGCCTCGGTCTGGCCAAACAGCGCCAGCAGCGGGCGCAGCGCCACTGCGGGGTCGGGCTCTGCCTCAGGCCCTGCCCAAGCCAGCACCGCGTGAGACAGGCGGCGCCAGCCAATGGTGTAGTCCACCCGGTCGCTGGCCATGAGCTGCAACAAGGCTTCGCTCAAGGCGTGGTCGCTGGCCTCGGTGCCGACAAGACCCAGCTTGGCGTTCATGCGCCGCTGCAGCTCGGCGGGGAATTGTTGGCGGTAGGGCTCCAGCGCGGCCAAGGCCTCGTCTTCGCTGGCCAGCAGCGGCATCAGTGCCTGGCCCAGGCAAAACAGGTTCCAGTAGCCGATATTGGGCTGGCGGTGGTAGGCGTAGCGGCCGCTGTGGTCGCTGTGGTTGCAGATGTGCCCGGGGTCGAAGGTGTCGAGAAACTGGAACGGGCCGTAGTCGATGGTCAGGCCCAAGATGCTCATGTTGTCGGTGTTCATCACGCCGTGGCAAAAGCCCACCGCCTGCCACTGCGCCAGCAAGGCGGCGGTGCGTTGGGTCACCTCGCTGAGCAGTGTGGCGTAGGGGTTGCCATCGCCTTCGCGGCAGTGCGGATAAAAGTGTTCCAGCACAAAGTCGGCCAAGGCGCGCAACTCGGTGTGCTGGCCGCGCGCGCTGAAATGCTCAAAATGGCCAAAGCGGATGAAGCTGGGCGCCACCCGCGTCACCACGGCGGCGGTTTCCACCGTTTCGCGGCGCACCGGCGCGGGCGATTCGCTTACACACAGCGCGCGGGTGGTGGGCACGCCCAGCGCTTGCATGGCCTCGCTGCACAAAAACTCGCGGATCGAGCTGCGCAGCACCGCGCGCCCGTCGCCCATGCGCGAATACGGTGTGCGCCCCGCGCCTTTGAGCTGCAGCTCTTGCCAGCCGCTGGACGTGCGCAGCTCACCGAGCGAAATGGCGCGGCCGTCGCCCAACTGGCCAGCCCACACGCCAAACTGGTGGCCGCTGTAAACGCTGGCCAGTGGCCGCATGCCGGGCAGGCGGGCGTTGCCGGTGAACACCGCCAAGGCCTCGTCGCCTTGCAGCCAGGTGGTGTCGATGCCCAGTTCTCGAGCCAGCGCCAGGCTGTGCGCCACCCAGCGTGGCTCGGGCAGCGGGGTGGGTTGCAACTCGGTAAAAAACGCCGGGCCCAAGTCGGCAAAGCGCTGGCCCCAAGCGGTGCTGGCTGGCGGCGCGGCGGCGGTGGCGGTGTCTGACATGGGGCGCATTGTGGGCCGACGGCGGCAACCCCGTGGCAAGCTGGGTCATGCCTTGAGGCATCATTGCGCCTTGTGAAACCTGTCCGCGCCACTGTTGTCCTGGGGTCGAGTCCGCCCATCAACCGCCGCCGCTGCTGTCTGGCACTGGCCGCAGCGGTGGCTGCGCCCACAGTCTGGGCCCAGCCGCGCCCGGCGCGGCCGGTCAAGATCGCTTTGATCGACACCTTGTCCGGCGTGTTGGCCCAAGAGGGGCGCAACGCGATGCGCAGTTGGTCGTTTCTGATCGAGCGGCTGCTGGCCGATCCACAGCACAACCCCATGGGGCTGCACATCCACTTTGCGCCCTTTGACAACCTGGGCTCGCCGCAGACCAGCGTCAACATGCTCAAAGCGGCGATTGACCAAGGCTTTCGGTATTTTGCGCAGGGTCTGGGCTCGGGGGTGGCGGCCGCCTTGTCCGAGGCCATTGGCCGCCACAACCGGCGCAACCCGGGCGACCCGGTGCTGCTGCTGAATTACGCCGCCATGGACCCGGCGTTGACCAACGAAAGCTGCAATTTTTGGCATTTTCGGGTGGACGCCGATACCGCCATGAAGATGCGTGCGCTGGCGCGTTTTGTGGCCGCTCAGGGCCGGTGGCAGCGCGTTTATTTGGTGAACCAAGACTATTCACACGGGCAACAGGTGGCGTCCCATTTCAAGCGCTATTTGCTCGAAGACGCCCCGCTCAGCCGTTTTGTGGGCGAGGAGTTGCACCCGGTTTTTGGGCGCACCGACTTTGCGCAGATCGCCCAGCGCATTGCCAGATCGGGCGCGCAAGCGGTGGTCACAGGCAATTGGGGGGCCGACCTGCGTGGTTTGGTGAAAGCGCTGCGCGACGCGGATGTGCGCTTGCCGCTGTTCACCTATTACAGCTCTCTCACAGGTACCCCGCGGCTGTTGGCCGAGGTGGGGGACGCCTTGCCGGTCTACCAGGTGGCCACCCACCATGACCGGCAAGGTGGTGCGCTGGGCACCTTGTTTGGCGCCTTCCACGAACGTTTTGGTGAAGACCTGGTGATGGCTCCCATTTACGACGCGCTGGTGATGCTGCTGCGCGCCATGCACAACATAAAGAGCACCGCCGTGCAGCCGGTGGCCGCACGCATGAGTGGCATGTTGTTTGAGGGCTTTAACGGCCCGGTGCAAATGCGCCCAGACGACCACCAGCTGCAAAAAAGTGTGTTTGTCACCCGCTGGGTGCGCCAGCCTGCGGGCCAGGGCCGCAGCGCCGAAGGCACCGGCTGGCAGTTTGCACCGCAGGCCTTGTATGCGGCTGAGACGCTGCGCGAGCCCAGCCGCTGCGCCATGAGCCGGCCCGATTACTGAGCCGCCCATGGCGTATGCGCTGATCACCCTGCTCAACAGCCTGGGCTATGGGCTGCTGCTGTTTTTGCTGAGCGCCGGGCTGACCCTGGTGTTTAGCTTGATGGGTGTGCTCAACTTTGCCCACGCCAGTTTTTATATGTTGGGCGCTTATGTGGCTTACAGCTTGGCGCCGGTGGTGGGTTTTTGGGCCGCGCTGCTGCTGTCGCCGCTGCTGGTGGGGCTGGTGGGCGCGGCGTTTGAGCGCTGGGTGCTGCGCCGGGTGCACCCGCTGGGGCACATCCCGGAACTGATGGTCACGTTTGGTGTGGCGTATTTGGTGCTGGAGGCGGTGCAGCTGGTCTGGGGCCGCTCGCCGGTGGCCTTGGATTTACCCGCCGCGCTACAAGGCCCGGCGCTCACTGTGGCCCAGACCGCCGACGGCTTGCGCGCGTGGCTGGGCGCTGCGCCGCCCGGTGCCTGTGCGGCGGCCGATGTGCTGTGCGCGGTGTTTCCGACCAGCCGGGCGCTGTTGATGGGTGTGGCGCTGGCGGTGCTGCTGGGCCTGGGCCTGTGGCTGTGGCGCAGCCGCACCGGTTGGGTGATCCAGGCCGCCTTGACCCACCCGCAGATGGTGCAGGCCCTGGGCCACGATGTGCCGCGCCTGTGGGTGCTGGTGTTTGGCGTGGGCTGCGCGCTGGCCGCGCTGGCCGGGGTGTTGGGCGGTGCCACCTTTGTCACCGAGCCGGCCATGGCCGCCACCATGGGGCCGCTGGTGTTTGTGGTGCTGGTGGTGGGCGGCCTGGGTTCGGTAGCGGGGGCTTTTTGGGCCTCGCTGCTGATCGGACTGTTGCAAACCCTGGCGGTGGCCTATGACCGGCCGCTGCCGCTGTGGGGCACCAGCTTGGCCCAGTGGGCGCCGCTGCTGCCCTATGTGTTGCTGGTGGCGGTGCTGGCGCTGCGCCCGCGCGGGCTCATGGGGCGGCGGGAATGAGGGCGGCGCGAACCCAGCCTCTGCTGTCTAGGCTGCAACGCCACCCCCTGGCATTGCTGGCCATGGGCTTGCTGCTGGTGCCCTGGCTGCTGGGCGCCTGGGTGGGCCCGGTCACTTGGGCGCTGGTGGCCGTGGCGGCGCTGGGCTGTTGGTCGTATTACCTCTTGTGGGGGCAGGGCGGCATGCTGAGCTTTGGCCACGCGGTCTACAGCGGCATGGGCGCCTATGGCGCGGTCTGGGCGCTGCGCGCGCTGGCCGACAGCCCGCTGCAAGGCACCGTCTGGGGCACGCTGTTGGTGGCCTTCACCCCGCTGGCCGGTGCCCTGGTGGCCGCCGCAGTGGCCATGCCGCTCGGTGCGCTGGTGGTGCGCCGCCCCGGCATGGCGCTGGCCATGATTTCGCTGGCGGTGGGTGAGCTGGTGCTGGCCTTGGCGCTGATGTTTCCCGCTTGGTCGGGTGGCGAGGCGGGTCTTAGCGCCAACCGGGCGCTGGGTGCGCCGGTGCTGGGCATCACCTGGGCGGACAAATGGCAGGTCTATGGCTTGGCCGCTGTCACCCTGTGGCTGGGCGTGGCGCTGCTGCGCGGCTGGATGGCCAGCGGCACGGGCGCATTGCTGCGCGCGGTGCGCGACAACCCGCAGCGTGTGGCTGCTCTGGGGCACCCCCCGGTGCGGGTGCGGTGGGTCGCCCACACCCTGGCGGCGGCATTGGCCGGCGCGGCCGGTGCGGTGGGCGCCTTGGTGTTTGAAATTGTCTCGCCCGAGGCGTTGGGCGCGCAGCGCTCGGGCGCGTGGATGCTGTTCACCGTGCTGGGCGGCGCGCAGCATTTTTGGGGCCCGTTGATCGGTGGCGTGTTGATGGTGGGCGCGCAGGTGGGTCTGTCGGGCATCACCCCAGCCTGGGCGCTGTATGTGGGCCTGCTGTTTGTGCTGGTGCTGCTGGCCGCGCCGGGCGGCGTGGCCGGGGCGCTGGCGGGGGTGTGGTCTGGCCTGGGCCGCCCGCCGGCCGTGCGCTGGTGGCTGGGCCTGGCGCTGGCCGCTGGGGGCGGCGTGGTGCTGGTGGAAATGCTCTACCACTGGCAAGCCCGCGCTTGGTTGGGCCACGGCCTGACGCTGCTGGGCCAGCCCTGGGCCACCGATGTGGCTTGGCATTGGGCGCTGCCAGCGCTGGCCTGCGCGGGTGGCATGGCATGGCTCTGGACCCAGCGCCGCAGCGGGGAGGGCGCATGACCCCACCCGCACTGCAGGTGCGCGATCTGCACATTCGCCTGGGCGGCACGCCCATCTTGCGTGGCGTGGGCTTTGCGCTGCAGCCCGGCGAACGGGTGGCGCTGATCGGCCCCAATGGCGCCGGCAAAACCACGCTGTTCCAGGTGCTCAGTGGCCATCTGCGGCCCGAAGCCGGGCGTGTGCACGTACAGGGCACCGACACCACCGGCTGGCCCGCGCACCGGGTGGCCCGCGCCGGGCTGGCGCGCAGTTTTCAGATTCAGCAACTGTTTGGCCCACAGAGTGTGGCCGAGCACCTGCGCGTGGCCTTGCTGGGCCGCCACCGCGGCTGGTGGCAGCGGCTGCAGCGCCCCGCCGCGGAAGCCGCTGTGATCGACTGGGCCGAGCGGCTGGACCTGGCTGGGCGCCTCGACACCCCGGCGCAGAGCCTGAGCTACGCCGAACAACGCCGGCTGGACGTGGGCCTGGCCCTGGCCAGCGAGGCGCCGGTGCTGCTGCTTGACGAACCCACCGCCGGCCTGAGCTGCAGTGAAACCGCCGAACTGGTGCAGCGCCTGCGCGGCTGGGCACAGGGCCGCACCCTGCTGATGGTGGAGCACGACATGGACGTGGTGTTTGGCCTGGCCGACCGGGTGCTGGTGCTGGTGGACGGCCAACTCATCGCCGACGGCAGCCCCGACGCGGTGCGCGCCAACCCGGCGGTGCAGCAGGCCTATCTGGGCGCGGTGTTGGAGAGCCCCGCATGAGCGCCGCTGACACCCACGGTCTGCAGGTGCAGGGCCTGACAGCGGGCTACGGCGGCGCGCCGGTGCTGCATGGCGTGCACCTGCGGCTGGCCCCGGGCGAGGTGCTGGCCCTGCTGGGCCGCAATGGCTCGGGCCGCAGCACGCTGGCGCGCGCCCTCATGGGCCTGATCCCGGCCACCGGCCAGATCACCTGGCAAGGCCAGGCCCTGCACGGCCTGCCGCCACACCAGCGCGCCCGCGCCGGCGTGGGCTACGTCAGCGAATCGCGCGACGTGTTTCCGCGCCTGTCGGTGCGGCACAACCTGCTGCTGGGCGAACAGCCCGGCCAGCGCCACCGCCCACAAGCGCTGGACGATGCACTGGCCCTGTTTCCGGCGCTGGCGCGCCGGCTGCACACCCCCGCCGGGGTGCTGTCGGGCGGCGAGCAACAAATGTTGGCCCTGGCCCGCTGCTGGATGGGCCAGCCGCGCCTGATGCTGATCGACGAACCCACCGAAGGCCTGGCCCCGCAGGTGGTGGCGCAACTGGCCCAAGCCCTGCGGCACTTTCAGGCACAGGGCGTGGCGGTGCTGCTGATCGAACAAAAACGCCAACTGGCCCTGACCGTGGCCAGCCGCTGTGCCGTCATGGGGCATGGCCGACTGGTGTTTGACGGCAGCCCAGCGCAGTTGCTGGCCGACGAGGTGCTGCAGCGCGAATGGCTGGCGGTATGACGGTGTGATGCCATTCCAACAGCCGGCTGTTCGAAGCCACGGCCGATCGCTAGCATGGACGTTTTTGTGAAGCGCAGGGAGGCGAACATGGGGTTGATGAGCAAAACGGTGTGGCGTGGTGTGGGCGTGCTGGCCCTGCTGCTGGGCTTGGCGGCGTGCGCGCGGCAGGCGCCCCCAGCCGCGCCCCCAGTGGCGCAGCCACCGGCTCAGGCCAGCGCGCCCGCCACCGACGAACAGCGCTGCGTCGCCGAAGGCGGCACTTGGGACAGCGGCAGCCAGCGTGTGCCACCGTATTGCGCCAAGGGCACAGCCGCCCAGTGCACCGCCAGCGGTGGCAGCTGGCAACGGGTGTGCATGTTGGGCTTCTTGGCCTGTGTGCAACCCTATGCCGACGCCGGCAAGGCCTGCACCGACGGCAGCCAGTGCGCCGGCCGGCGTTGTCTGGCGCCGCAGGGGGTGTCGTTTGTGCCGGGGCAGGGCCCGATGCAGGGGCAATGCATCGCCAACAACAACCCGTGTTACTTCGGCGTCAACATCGAAAAAGGCTTTACCGTGCCCACAGCGGTGGCCGATTGAGCGCTGACATCCGAAGGCCCGGCCGACTGCCAGCACAGACACTGTGACTTTTTGCCGCCTTTTTTGCGTTTGGCGCACGCGGTCGAGGCGATTGGTATTGGTTTTCAGCCCAGAATCCGCCCATTGTTGTTGAGGAGAACACAAGTGGCGATGTGGATTTTGTTGGCTGTGGTTGTGATTTTTTTCTTGTACCTGATCAAGACGTACAACGGCTTGGTGGCGCTGCGGCAGCGCATTGGCAACGCCTTTGCCCAGATCGATGTGCAGTTGCAGCGGCGTTACGACCTGATTCCCAATTTGGTGGACACCGTCAAAGGGGCGATGGCGCACGAGCGCGAAACGCTGGAGGCGGTGATTGCCGCGCGCAACCAAGCGCGCAGCGCGGCCGGTGTGGCGGCGAGCCAGCCCAGCGACGGCGCGGCGCTCCAGCAACTGGCCCAGGCCGAGTCCCAACTGGGGGCCGCGCTGGGCCGCTTGGTGGCGCTGGCCGAGGCCTATCCTGAACTCAAGGCGCAGCAGAACATGGGCCAGTTGCAAGAGGAGCTGGCCTCGACCGAAAACCGGGTGGCATTTGCCCGCCAAGCCTTCAACGACGCGGTGATGGCTTACAACACCCAGCGCGAATCCTTTCCCGACGCGCTGGTGGCCAGCCAGTTTGGCTTTAAGCCGGCCTTGGCCTGGCGGCTGGAAAACGCCGAAGCCGCACAGCCGGTGCGGGTGAACTTCAGCCGCTGAACAGCGCCGCCCCACCATGGATTTTTTTGAGGCGCAGGCCCAGGCGCGCAGGCGCTCCGCTGCTTTGTTGTGGGTGTTTGCGGGCTTGGTGCTGCTGGTGATGCTGGCGGTGTACGCCGGGGCCAGCGTGGGCGCCGAGCTGTGGGCGCGCTGGGCGGCGGGCGCCCCCAAAGCGGCGTCGCGCTGGTGGCCCTGGGCCTTGGCGCTTTGCGTGGGGGGCACCTTGGTGGCGGTGGCGGTGCGGCACCTGTGGGTGGCCTCACACGGTGGCGGGCGCGCGGTGGCCGAGTCGCTGGGCGCGCGCCGGGTGCGCCGCGCCAGTGCCGATGCGGCCGAACGCCGCCTGCTCAATGTGGTGGACGAAATGGCGATTGCCGCCGGTGTGCCGGTGCCGCAGGTGTATCTGATGGACCAGGACCACGGCATCAACGCCTTCACCGCTGGCGCATCGCCACAACACGCGGTGGTGGCGGTGACCCAGGGGGCGCTGACCCAGCTCAGCCGCGACGAGCTGCAGGGCGTGGTGGCCCACGAGGTGGGGCACATCGCCAACGGCGACGTGGCGCTCAACCTGCGGCTGCGCGCGCTGCTGCAGGGGCTGTACGCGTTTTCGGCGGCGGGGCGCGGCCTGATGGAAAACGCCAGCTTGCTGCCGCGCGGCGAATGGTTGGCGCTGCTGGCCGGCGCTGCCCTGTGGCTGGTGGGCGCCTTGTCCGAGGGGTTGGGGCGGCTGCTGCAAGCGGCGGTGTCGCGCGAGCGCGAGTACCTGGCCGACGCAGCGGCGGTGCAGTTCACCCGCTCCAGCGAAGGGCTGGCCGGTGCGCTCAAGCACATCGCGGTGCGCTCGGCGCTGACCACGCCAGCGTGCTACATGGCCATGCGGCACATGCTGCTGGATGGGGGCGAAGAGCTCACCGACTGGCTGCAAACCCACCCACCGCTGCACCAGCGCATCCGCCGGCTTGACCCGCGCTTCACGCCCGATCAGCTGCAGCCGCTGGTCGACGAGTTGGCGGCTTTGCGCCATCCCTTGGGGCAGGGCAGGGCCGCGCCGTCGCCCGAGGCGGAACAGCCTTTGGCTTTTGACACCGCCAGCGCAGCAGACGCTGCGGCCGAGCCGGTGGCGGCACCGTTTTTTGCCCCGCTGGCGGGCTTACCCGATGGCTTGCTGGGCTCTGTGTACCACCCCAATGGCGCGATGGTGGTGGCTTTGGCCTTGTTGTTGCCTGGGGGGGCAGCGGCTGGCCAGGCCTTGGCCCTGATCGAAGCCCGTCTGGGCCCAACGCTGGCGCAGCAGGTGGGCGCCCAGGCCGAGTCTGTGGCCGCGCTGGAGACCTCGGTGCGGCTCACTGTGCTGGACTTGGCTCTGCCCGCGCTGGCGGAGTTGCCCCCATCCCAACAAGTGGATGTGTTGGAGTTGGCGCGCGGATTGATCGAGTGGGATGGGCGGGTCAGCCTGTTTGAGTGTGTGTGTCAGCGCCTGATGCGCACCCAACTGCGCCCCGCTGAGCGCCGGCCCGAGCGTGTCAATGCCCGCACGCTGCGCGACGACCTGATGCTTTTGCTGGCTTGGCTGGCGCGGGCGGGTGCGCAGCACAACCCCGATGGTGCGCTGCGCGCCTGGCAAGCGGGCCTGGAGGCCGCGCCGCTGGATGGCCCGTGGCCGAGCGTTTTGCCCAGTGAGCGGCTGCAAGTGGAGCGCTTGGATCGGGTGCTAGACCACTTGGCCCACACCGCGCCGCTGTTTCGCGCGGGGCTGATGAAGGCGGCCGAGGCCGTGGTCAGAAGCGATGGTCAGGTGTTGCCTGCAGAGCACGCTTTGCTGCGCGCCGTGGCCCAGGCTTTGGGCTGCCCCATGCCTGGGCCCACGCCGCGTCACATGCCCGCGTAGTTCGGGCCGCCACCGCCTTCGGGCGTGACCCAGACGATGTTTTGGGTCGGGTCTTTGATGTCGCAGGTTTTGCAGTGCACGCAGTTTTGCGCGTTGATCTGCAAGCGGTCGCTGCCGTCGTCGTTCTTCACAAACTCGTACACGCCGGCCGGGCAGTAGCGGCTCTCGGGCCCGGCGTATTTGGCCAGGTTGATTTGCACCGGCACCGAGGCGTCTTTGAGCGTCAGGTGGGCCGGCTGGTGCTCTTCGTGGTTGGTGTTGCTCACGAACACGCTGGAGAGCCGGTCGAAGGTGATCACGCCGTCGGGCTTGGGGTAGCTGATCTGCGGCATCTCGGCCGCTGGGCGCAGCTTG
This sequence comes from uncultured Hydrogenophaga sp., assembly GCA_964650505.1. Taxonomy (GTDB): domain Bacteria; phylum Pseudomonadota; class Gammaproteobacteria; order Burkholderiales; family Burkholderiaceae_C; genus Hydrogenophaga. The sequence goes on along the minus strand of CAZYUD010000007.1, from coordinate 46,559 downwards.
CTGTGGTCTTTGACGGTGTTGTGGATCGTCCAAGGCGGGTTGCTGACGCCGACCTTGGGCAGGAACCAGTGTTCCACCCCGGTCATGAGTTTGCCCATGAGCGGGCTCTTTTTGAACCAGTTCTTGAAGTTGCGGTAGGTCCAAAGTTCTTCAAACAGCCAGCTGGCTTTGAACTTGTCTTCAAACGCGCTGAGCTCGTCGTGCGCGCGGCCAGCGGCGAGCGCCTCGGCAATCGCCTCGGCGCAGAGCATGCCGCTTTTGATGGCGGCGTGGCTGCCTTTGATGCGCGCGGCGTTCAGAAAGCCGGCCTCGCAGCCGACCAAGGCGCCACCGGGGAAATAGGTCTTGGGCAGCGCTTGTGGCGTGCCGTTGTTGAGCGCACGCGCGCCGTAGCTCAGGCGTTTGCCGCCCTCGATGTGGGCTTTGATGCTGGGGTGGGTTTTCCAGCGCTGCATTTCTTCAAACGGGCTCATCCACGGGTTTTGGTAATCCAGCCCGATCACATAGCCCAAGGTGACTTTGTTGCCTTCCAGGTGGTACAAAAAGCCGCCGCCAAAGGCGTCGTCGTTGAGCGGCCAGCCGGCGGTGTGCACCACCAGACCGGGCTTGGCTTTGTCGGCTGGCACTTCCCACAGCTCTTTGATGCCGATGGCAAAGGTCTGGGCGTCTTTGCCGGCGTCGAGCTGGAACTTGGCCAGCAGCTGCTTGCCCAGGTGGCCGCGTGCGCCTTCGGAGAACACGGTGTATTTGGCGTGCAGCTCCATGCCGATTTGGAAGGCGTCGCCGGGCTCGCCGTCTTTGCCCACGCCCAGGTTGCCGGTGGCCACGCCTTTGACCGAGCCGTCGTCGTTGTAGAGCACCTCGGCGGCGGTGAAGCCGGGGAAGATTTCCACGCCCAAGGCCTCGGCCTGTTCGCCCAGCCATTTGGTGACCGCGCCCAGGCTGATGACGTAGCAGCCGTGGTTGTCGAAGTTGCGCGGCATCAGCCAGTCGGGGGTGCGCTGCTGGCCGGTTTCAGACAGCACCAGCAGGTCGTCGCCGGTGACGGGCTGGTTCAGCGGGGCGCCGCGTTCTTTCCAGTCGGGAAAGAGTTCGTTCATGGCGCGCGGGTCCATCACCGCGCCCGAGAGGATGTGGGCGCCGGGCTCAGAGCCTTTTTCCAGCACCACCACCGACATCTCTTGGCCTTTATCGGCGGCGATTTGCTTCAAGCGAATGGCGGTGGACAGGCCGGCCGGGCCCGCGCCCACCACCACCACGTCGTATTCCATCGCTTCGCGGGGGCCAAACTGCGCCAGGATCTCGTCGTGTGTCATCGGTGTCTCGTCAAAGGTGGTGGGACGGCGCGCCTGCGGCTACAGTGCAGGGCGGGCGCGTGCGGTGAGCGGCATTTTATGCGCAGAACCGGCAAAAAAAGAACGACCGTACTATTTTGACGCAAGCAGACCACAAGGAGCGGTGCAGATGGCGTATCAATTGGACTTGTCGGGGCGGGTGGCCTTGGTCACTGGGGCATCCAGCGGTTTGGGTGAGCAGTTCGCCAAAACCTTGGCGCGCGCGGGCGCGGCGGTGGTGTTGGCGAGCCGGCGCACCGACCGGTTGATGGCGCTGCGCGCCCATATCGAGGCCGAAGGCGGTGACGCCCATGTGGTGGCGCTGGATGTGACCGACCGCGCCTCGATCAAGGCGGCCATCGCCCACGCCGAAACCGAAGTCGGGCCGATCGACATCTTGGTCAACAACTCCGGCGTGAGCACCACCCAGCGGCTGCAAGACGTGAGCGAGGAAGACTACGACTTCATCTTCAACACCAACACCCGGGGCGCGTTTTTTGTCGCGCAAGAGGTGGCCAAGCGCATGATGGCCCGGGCCAAAGGCGAGTCGCCCGGCACCTGGGTGGGCGGGCGCATCATCAACATCGCCTCGGTGGCGGGGCTCAAGGTGCTGCCACAAATTGGCGTGTATTGCATGAGCAAAGCGGCGGTGGTGCAGATGACCAAGGCGATGGCGGTGGAATGGGGCCGCCACGGCATCAATGTGAACGCGATTTGCCCAGGCTATATCGATACCGAAATCAACCACGCGCATTGGCAGACCGAGCAGGGCCAAAAACTGGTCAATATGCTGCCGCGCAAGCGGGTGGGGCGCCCAGCCGATCTGGACGCGCTGCTGGTGATGCTGGCGAGCAACGAGAGCCATTTTGTCAACGGAGCGGTGATTGCAGCAGACGACGGCATGGCGGTTTGACCGCAGCGCTTGGCCCGCCGGCATGTTGGCGGGCATCGCGGCTGGCGTCGGCGCGGGCGCGTTGTGGGGCATGACCTTTGTGGCGCCCAAGCTTTTGCCCGAGTTCAGCGGGGTGGACGTGACGGTGGGCCGCTTTGTGGCCTGTGGGCTGTTCAGCTTGGTGCTGTTGCTGTTGCACACCGCGCGCAGCGGTGCGGCCGCCTGGCCCACGCTGGTGCAAGCGGGTTCGGCCGTGTGGCTGGCTGCCCTGGGCTACTGGGGTTACTACTTGCTGCTGGTGTGGGGCATTGCGGACGCAGGGCCGGCTTTGCCGGTGCTCATCATCGGCACCATTCCTCTGTGGATGATGTTGTTGGGCAAACCGGCGGGCCTGCGCTGGCGCGCCTTGTTGCCCGGCTTGGCCTTGACCGCAGGCGGCATGGCGCTGATGGTGGACGCCACCGCCGCGGCCGATGTGGCGGCGGCGGTGCAGCAGGCGCCCCATTTGTGGCGCGGCATCGCTTGGGCCGCGCTCGCGGCGGCCACCTGGACCGCGTTTGGCCTGCTCAATGCGCGCTGGGTGCAGCGCCACCCTGAGGTCAACTCGGCCTTATGGGCCAACTGGCTGGGGGTGGCCGCTGGTCTGGGGGCTTTGGTGTTGGGCGCCGGCTGGGGCTCGCCGTGGGCAGAGTTGGTGGCGCACCCGGCGTGGTGGCGCTATGTGCTGGTGTGTGCGGTCACCGGCATCGGTTCGGCCTGGGTGGCGGCGGTGCTGTGGAACATGGCCAGCCGACGCCTAAGCCCGAGCCTGGCCGGTCAATTGATCGTGAGCGAAACCCTGTTTGGCCTGGCCTACGCTTTTGTGTGGACCGGCGAGTGGCCGGCCGCTGTGCAGTGGCTGGCGTCGGCCTTGTTTTTGGCGGGTATTGTGGCCTCCATTCGCGCCCACCGCAGCCCAAGCTTGGCGCATTAAACGCACGGGAGACGACAGATGAAGCTTGACCTGCCCGCCGATGTGCGGCGCGTGCACAGCATGGTGATCCCCCTGCGCTGGGGCGACATGGACGCCATGGGCCACATCAACAACACCCTGTACTTTCGCTACATGGAGATCGCGCGTTTGCAGTGGTTTGGCGAGCTGGGTGTGCCGGCCAATCCCCAGGGCATGGGGCCGGTGATCGCCAATGCGTTTTGCAATTTCATCCGGCAGTTGGAATACCCCGGTGACGTCATCGTCCACACCTATGTGGGGGCGGTGGGCCGTTCGTCGTTCGACACCTACCACGACATGCGCCGCAGCGACCAGCCCGATGTGGTGTGCGCCAACGGCGGCGCCACCGTGGTGTGGGTGGATTTTCCGGCGCAAAAGTCGGTGCCGATTCCCGACGCGGTGCGCGGGATAATCGGGCCATGAATTCACCCTCCGTCGCCGCGGTCGGCTGGCGCACCAGTGTGGCGCCGATGCTCGATTGGACCGACCGCCACTGTCGCTTCTTTCACCGCCTGCTGTCGCGCCGCACGCGGCTCTACACCGAGATGGTGACCACCGGCGCGCTGACCCATGGCAGCGTGCAGCGGCATTTGCGCTTTAATGCCGAAGAACACCCGGTGGGGCTGCAGCTGGGCGGCAGCGAGCCGGCCGATTTGGCGCTGGCCGCCAAGCTGGGCGAGCAATGGGGCTACGACGAGATCAACCTCAACTGTGGCTGCCCGAGCGAGCGGGTGCAGCGCGGCGCCTTTGGCGCCTGCCTGATGGCCGAGCCGCGCACCGTGGCCGATGGCGTCAAAGCCATGCGCGATGCGGTGGGCCTGCCGGTGACGGTCAAGCACCGCATTGGCATCGACAAGGTGGAGAGTTACGACTTTGTGCGCGACTTTGTGGGCACGGTGGCCGACGCGGGCTGTGAAGTCTTTATCGTGCACGCGCGCAACGCTTGGCTAAAGGGCCTGAGCCCAAAAGAAAACCGCGAAGTTCCGCCGCTGCGCTACGACTTGGCCTATCGGCTCAAGCGCGACTTTCCCCAGTTGGTGATCGCGGTCAATGGCGGCATCACCACGCTGGAGCAGATGGACAGCCATTTGGCGCAGCTCGATGGGGTGATGATTGGCCGTGAGGCCTACTACAACCCCTGGCTGCTCACCGAATGGGACGCGCGTTTTTACGGCGAGGCGCCGCGTGCGCTGGAGCGCGAAGCCGTGGAAGCCGCGATGGTGGACTACATGGAGCGCGCCCACGCCGAAGACGGCTGCCCCTGGTACCCGATTGCGCGCCACATGCTGGGGCTGTACCACGGCCAGCGCGGTGGGCGCTTGTGGCGCCGCGTGTGGAGCGACCACCGACTAAAGCCTTTGCCACCGCGCGAGGTGTGGGCCTTGGCCCGCCAAGCGCTGGCCGAAGGCGCGGCGCCGCCGGTGTCGACACACCAAGCGGCCTGAGTGACGGACTGGGCGCTCAGCCCGCCGCTTGCAGACCGTTGTTGAAATGCTCGCGCATGCGGGTGCGCGTCAGCTCGGCGTCGCCCGCCAGCAGCGCGGCCAAAATGGCGCGGTGTTCGGCCAGCGACGCACCAATACGCCCGGTCTTGAACAGCGAGGCGTGGCGGTGCAGCTTCATGACCTTGCGCAGGTCGGCCACCATTTGGCTGCGCCATTTGTTGTCGGCCATCTCCAGCAGCAGCAGGTGAAAGCGTTCGTTGACCGCAAAAAACTGTTCACGCTGCTCTTGTGAGCGTTCCAGCTCTTGGTGCAGCGCTTGCAGGGCTTGGCGTTGTTCGGGGGTGGCGCGCTCGGCCACCACAGCGGCGGCGTCTGATTCGAGCAAGGCCAGCAGGTGGTAGACGTCGCGCAGGTCTTTTTCGCTCACCTCGGTCACATAGGCGCCCCGGCGCACCTTCATGGTCACCAAGCCTTCGGCCGCCAGCACCTTGAGGGCTTCGCGCATGGGCGTGCGGCTGATGCCGTATTCCTCGGCGATGCGCATTTCGTCGATCCAGCTGCCGGGCTCCAGCTCGCGCTGGTAAATGCGCTGGCGAAGGCGTTCGGCCACTTCTTCATACAAAGCGCGGGGGGCGAGAGAGGCGGGCATGGGCTTGGAGAGGGGCGGGTTGTCAGCTTGCTGAATATTTTGCATCAATAATTATGAATCACGATAGAATCCGATCCGATTTTTGACCCCTCGGGGTTGTTGTCCCCCGTTTTTCACAGCGAGCGCCCATGAGCCAGAACACCGACCCCCGCGCCAACGAATTCGCCGCCACCAGCTTGGAGGCTTGGCACAAAGCCGCCGCCAAATCGGCGCCGGGCGGCGATGTGAGCGCGCTGAACTGGCAAACGCCCGAGGGCATCACCGTCAAGCCGCTCTACACCGCTGAAGACATCCAGGGCCTGCCCTACACCAACACGCTGCCTGGGTTTGAGCCCTTTATTCGTGGCCCACAGGCCACCATGTACGCGGTGCGTCCCTGGACGATCCGCCAGTACGCCGGTTTTTCCACCGCTGAAGACTCCAACGCCTTCTACAAAAAAGCGCTGGCCGCTGGTGGGCAGGGCGTGTCGGTGGCTTTTGACCTGGCCACCCACCGTGGCTACGACTCCGACCACCCGCGCGTGACCGGCGATGTGGGCAAGGCCGGTGTGGCCATCGACTCGGTCGAGGACATGAAGATCCTGTTCAACGAGATTCCGCTCGACAAGGTCAGCGTCTCGATGACGATGAACGGCGCGGTGCTGCCGATTTTGGCCGGCTATGTGGTGGCCGCCGAAGAGCAGGGCGTGTCGCAAGACAAGCTCTCGGGAACGATTCAGAACGACATTCTGAAAGAGTTCATGGTGCGCAACACCTACATCTACCCGCCCGAGCCCTCGATGAAGATCATCGGCGACATCATCGAGTACACGGCGCAGAACATGCCCAAGTTCAACTCGATCTCGATCTCGGGTTATCACATGCAGGAAGCTGGTGCCAACCAAGCGCTGGAGATGGCCTTCACCTTGGCCGACGGCAAGGAATACGTGAAGACCGCGATTGCCAAGGGCATGGACGTGGACGAGTTCGCTGGCCGCCTGAGCTTTTTCTGGGCGGTGGGCATGAACTTCTATTTGGAGATCGCCAAGATGCGCGCGGCCCGCTTGCTGTGGACCCGCATCATGAAGGGCTTCAACGCCAAAAACCCCAAGAGCCTGATGCTGCGCACCCACAGCCAGACCTCGGGCTGGTCGCTGACAGAGCAAGACCCGTACAACAACGTGGTGCGCACCACCATCGAGGCCATGGCGGCTGTGTTCGGCGGCACGCAGAGTCTGCACACCAACTCGCTGGACGAAGCGATTGCGTTACCGACCGAATTCAGCTCGCGCATTGCCCGCAACACACAGCTCATCATCCAGGAAGAGACCCACATCACCAATGTGGTGGACCCCTGGGCCGGCAGCTACATGATGGAAAAGTTGACCCAAGACATGGCCGACAAGGCCTGGGCCATCATCGAAGAGGTCGACGCCATGGGCGGCATGACCAAGGCCGTGGGCAGTGGCTGGGCCAAGCTCAAGATCGAAGCCAGCGCCGCCGAAAAACAGGCCCGCATCGATTCGGGCAAAGACGTGATCGTGGGCGTCAACAAATACAAGCTGGCCAAAGAAGACCCGGTCGACATCTTGGCCATCGACAACGTGAAGGTGCGTGAAGGCCAGATTGCCCGCCTCAAAGCCATTCGCGCCAGCCGCGACAGCGCAGCGGTGCAAGCGGCGCTGGACGCGCTGACCGCCGCCGCCGAGTCGGGCGAAGGCAATTTGCTGGACTTGAGCATCAAAGCGATTCGCCTGCGCGCCACGGTCGGTGAAGTGTCGGATGCGCTGGAAAAAGTCTATGGGCGCCACCGCGCCGATATCCAAAAGGTGACCGGTGTGTACGCTGCCGCTTACGACTCGGCCGAGGGCTGGGACAAACTCAAAGGCGAAATCGCCGCCTTCGCCGAACAGCACGGCCGCCGCCCGCGCGTGATGGTCGCCAAGCTGGGCCAAGACGGGCACGACCGCGGCGCCAAAGTGGTGGCCACGGCCTACGCCGACCTGGGCTTTGACGTGGACATGGGCCCGCTGTTCCAGACGCCCGAAGAGTGCGCGCGCCAAGCGATTGAAAACGACGTGCACGCGGTGGGTGTGTCCACCCTGGCCGCGGGCCACAAGACCTTGGTGCCTGCCATCATCCAAAGCCTCAAAGAGCAGGGCGCGGACGACATCATTGTGTTTGTGGGCGGCGTGATCCCGCGCCAAGACTACGACTTCCTGTTTGAAGCCGGCGCCAAGGGCATTTACGGCCCGGGCACGCCGATTGTGGCCAGCGCCAAAGACGTGCTGGAACAGATCAAGAGGGCACAGGGCTGAGGTTGTCAAACCTGGAGTTGATATATATCATTTGATATTTATCAACTGGGGATTGCCATGAGCGCACTCACGGACACCGCCAAAATCTTCACGACAGGCCGCAGCCAAGCTGTGCGCCTGCCCAAGGCCTATCGCTTTGACACCGCTGAGGTGTTTATCGAGAAGGTGGGTAACACGGTCATTTTGCGGCCGAAGCAGGATGCTCGGGGTGAGTGGGGCACGCGTCTGCACGCCATCTTGAGCGACTGGGAGGGTGTGTCTGAGGAAATTGAGCGCAAGCACACGCTGCCACCGGATGACATCGAAAGCTTCGACTGATGTCAGCCCTGTACATGCTCGACACCAATATGGTGATCTACACCCAGCGTGGGGTGCCCAATGTTGTGGCACGCCTGAATGAGCTGGGGCCTGAGCGCGTGGCGCTGTCTGCTCTGGTGGCCGCCGAGTTGGCGTATGGCGTTGAAAAGAGCCATCACCAAGCGCGCAACCGCAAGGTGCTGGAGTTGTTTTTGAGCGAAGTGCGCGTGTTGCCCTGGACACAAGATGCCATGTGGCACTTCGCCCGGCACCAACACGCGCTGCGCTCGACGGGCCAAAGCATTGGCGAGTTGGACTTGTTGATTGGCTGCCACGCCTTGGCACTGGATGCCGTTTGTGTGACCAACAACACGCGGGAGTTTGAGCGGATTGAGGGGTTGAAGTTGGAGAACTGGGTGTGATGAATATCTCCAACACCGCTGGCTCATGCTGTGCATTTAGAGATGAAGTTAACCGAAATGCTACGGGTAGGGCGGTGACTTCTTTGAAGTGCCCTGAAGCGGAGTTGGCGGAGATGTATTCGGACGCAGCTTCGATGTTTGGGCGAGCAGAACATTGCTTGGTGGAGATTTTCAAAACTGGGAGCCACTCAGATGCTTCCCAATAGTCTGCAATTGCTCGATGGCTTGTTGCGTGGCACGGCACCTGTGCAGCGCCGCGCTATGGCCAAAGCCATCACGCTGCTCGAGTCCACGCGGCCCGACCACCGGGCGCAGGCCGATGAGTTGCTCACCTCCATCTTGCCGCGCACCGGCCAATCTTTCCGCTTGGGCATCAGCGGTGTGCCGGGCGTGGGCAAGAGCACCTTTATTGAGGCGCTGGGCCTGTACTTGATTGGACAAGGTCACCGCGTGGCGGTGCTCGCGGTCGACCCATCTTCCACCGTTTCGGGCGGCTCCATCTTGGGCGACAAAACCCGCATGGAGCACTTGAGTGTGCACCCGCAGGCCTATATCCGGCCGAGCCCATCGAGCGGCACGCTGGGCGGCGTGGCCGAAAAAACCCGCGAAGCCATGCTGGTGTGTGAGGCCGCTGGCTATGACGTGGTGATTGTCGAGACCGTGGGCGTGGGCCAGAGCGAAACCGCGGTGCAGGGCATGACCGATATGTTCTGTTTGCTGCAGCTGCCCAACGCGGGCGACGATTTGCAAGCGATCAAAAAAGGGGTGATGGAGCTGGCCGATTTGGTGGTCATCAACAAGGCCGACATCGACCCCGACGCCGCCACCCGCGCGCGCGCCCAAATCACCAGCGCGCTGCGCCTGTTGGGCTCGCATGGCAACCCCGATCGCATGGCAACCGTTCGACCCGCCGACGCGGGGCATCCGCCGGGCCGCCCCAAGGATGACCCAGCCCCCCTGGGGGGCAGCGACCCACACGCAGTGGGGGAGCGTGGGGGCGCAGTTTGGCATCCGCAAGCGATTCAGCTCAGCGCGCTGTTGGGGCAGGGTGTGGACAGTTTTTGGGCGGCGGTGAGCGAATTTCGGCAATTACAAACCGGCAACGGCCGTTTGCAGGCGCGCCGACAACAGCAGTCGCTGGCGTGGATGTGGGAACGCATCGACGCCGGTTTGAAACAACGTTTTCGCGCCCATCCGCAGGTGCGCGAGACGCTCGATGGCGTGATCGCCCGTGTGGAGGCCGGCCAACTGCCCGCATCCACCGCCGCGCGCACGCTGTTGGAGCGATTCCACTGATTTTTCTGGAGCAACCTTATGCAAGACATCCTCGACCAACTGGAAAAGAAGCGCGCTGCGGCGCGCCTGGGCGGCGGCCAAAAGCGCATCGACGCGCAGCACGCCAAAGGCAAGCTCACCGCGCGCGAACGCATTGAGGTGCTGCTTGACGAAGGCACGTTTGAAGAGTGGGACATGTTTGTCGAGCACCGCTGCGTCGACTTCGGCATGCAGGACCAGAAGATTCCGGGCGACGGTGTGGTGACCGGCTACGGCATGATCAACGGCCGTCTGGTGTTTGTGTTCAGCCAAGACTTCACCGTGTTTGGCGGTGCTTTGTCTGAATCACACGCCGAGAAGATTTGCAAAATCATGGACCAGGCCATGAAGGTCGGTGCGCCGGTGATTGGCCTGAACGACTCGGGCGGCGCCCGTATTCAAGAAGGTGTGGCCTCACTCGGCGGCTACGCCGAGGTGTTCCAGCGCAACGTGATGGCCAGCGGCGTGATTCCGCAGATCAGCATGATCATGGGCCCGAGCGCCGGTGGTGCGGTGTATTCGCCGGCCATGACCGACTTCATCTTCATGGTCAAGGATTCGAGCTATATGTTCGTCACCGGCCCTGAGGTGGTGAAGACGGTGACTCACGAAGAGGTGACCGCCGAAGAGCTGGGTGGCGCTGTGACCCACAACACCAAGAGTGGTGTGGCCGACGGCGCGTTTGAAAACGATGTGGAAGCGCTGCTGATGCTGCGCCGCCTCTACAACTACCTGCCGCTCAACAACAAAGAAAAAGCGCCGGTGCGTGCCAGCGGCGACCCGAGCGACCGCGCCGACCTGAGCTTGGACACCCTGGTGCCGGAAAACCCGAACAAGCCCTACGACATGAAGGAGCTGATTCTCAAGACGGTCGACGACGGCGACTTCTTTGAGATCCAGCCGGACTACGCCAAGAACATCATCATCGGTTTTGCCCGCATGGACGGCCAGACGGTGGGCATTGTGGCCAACCAGCCGCTGGTGTTGGCGGGTTGCTTGGACATCAAGTCGAGCATCAAGGCCGCGCGTTTTGTGCGCTTCTGCGACGCCTTCAACATCCCGGTGGTGACCTTCGTCGACGTACCCGGTTTTATGCCCGGCACCAGTCAAGAGTATGGCGGCATCATCAAGCATGGCGCCAAGTTGCTCTACGCCTACGCCGAGTGCACCGTGCCCAAGATCACGGTGATTACCCGCAAGGCCTATGGTGGTGCTTACGACGTGATGGCGTCCAAGCACCTGCGTGGCGACGTGAACTTTGCTTGGCCCAACGCCGAGATTGCGGTGATGGGGGCCAAAGGCGCGGTGGAGATCATCTTCCGCGAAGAGAAGAAAGACCCGGCCAAGCTCGCCGAGCGCGAAGCCGAGTACAAGGCGCGTTTTGCCAACCCGTTTGTGGCGGGGGCGCGCGGCTTCATCGACGATGTGATCCTGCCGCACGAAACCCGCAAGCGCATTTGTCGCTCGCTGGTGATGCTCAAGGACAAGAAGATCGAGAACCCGTGGCGCAAGCACGGCAACATTCCTCTTTGATCCATGTGTTGCTCTGCAGTTTTTTCGTGCCGAGTCGGCTCGGGTTGCGTGGGCGTTTTGCTCCGTGTCCCCCGGCCTTTGGCCTCCTCCTTTACCTACGCAAAACGCCCACGCAACCCGAGCCTCAGGGATTTGCTGGACGCGGACATCAGCTCGAGCCACTTCGCAGCAAGGAGTGGGCTGGGTGTGTCGCAGCGAAGTCAAGGAGGAGCCGGCCGCAGGCCGGCGGGGGACATGAGCGGAGGCACACACGCCATGCTCTTGGCGAGCACAGCACCACAGCACAGCCACAAGTAGCCCACACAACACACCCACTCCCATCTAGGAGACCGTTATGTTCACCAAAATCCTGATCGCCAACCGCGGCGAAATCGCCTGCCGCGTCATCGCCACCGCCCGCAAAATGGGCATCCAAACCGTGGCGGTGTATTCCGAGGCCGACAAAGAAGCGCGCCATGTGCGCCTGGCCGACGAGGCCGTGTTGCTTGGCCCCGCGCCCTCGCGCGAGTCCTACTTGGTGGCCGACAAAATCATCGCGGCGGCCAAACAGACCGGCGCCCAGGCCATCCACCCCGGGTACGGGTTTTTGAGCGAAAACGAAGCCTTTGCCGAGCGCTGCGAAAAAGAAGGTATCGCCTTCATCGGCCCCAAGGCGCATTCGATTGCCGCCATGGGCGACAAGATCGCGTCCAAAAAGCTGGCCAACGAGGCCAAGGTCAACACCATCCCCGGCTACAACGACCCGATCGCCAATGCCGAGGCGGCCGTGGAAATCGCCAAAGGCATCGGTTACCCGGTGATGATCAAGGCCTCGGCCGGTGGCGGCGGCAAAGGCTTGCGGGTGGCCTTCAACGACAAAGAAGCGCTCGAGGGTTTCACCGCTTGCCAGAACGAGGCGCGCAACAGCTTTGGCGACGACCGCATTTTTATTGAAAAGTTTGTCGAGCAGCCGCGCCACATCGAGATTCAGATCTTGGGCGACAGCCACGGCAACGTGCTGTACCTCAACGAGCGCGAGTGCTCCATCCAGCGCCGCCACCAAAAGGTGATTGAAGAAGCGCCGTCGCCCTTCATCAGCGACGCCACCCGCAAGGCCATGGGCGAGCAGGCCGTGGCCCTGGCCAAAGCGGTGAAGTACCAGAGCGCTGGCACGGTGGAGTTTGTGGTCGGCAAAGACCAAGACTTCTACTTCCTGGAGATGAACACCCGCCTGCAGGTGGAGCACCCGGTGACCGAGTGCATCACCGGGCTGGACTTGGTGGAGCAAATGATCCGCGTGGCCGCTGGTGAGAAGCTGGCCATCACCCAAGCCGACGTCAAGCGCGACGGCTGGGCCATGGAGTGCCGCATCAACGCCGAAGACCCGTTCCGCAACTTCCTGCCATCCACCGGCCGCTTGGTGCGTTTCTCGACCCCGAGCGAAAGCATGTGGCAGTCCGACACCGCGCACAAATACGGCGTGCGGGTCGACACCGGCGTGTTCGAAGGCGGCGAGATCCCGATGTATTACGACTCGATGATCGCCAAGCTCATCGTGCACGGCAAAGACCGCAACGACGCGATTGCCAAGATGCGCGAAGCGCTCAACGGCTTTGTGATCCGCGGCATCAGCAGCAACATCCCGTTCCAGGCCGCGCTGTTGGCGCACCCCGACTTTGTGTCGGGCAACTTCAACACCGGCTTTATTGCGCTCCACTACGCCGGCGGTTTCCGCGCCGAAGACGTGCCGCACGGCGACCCGAACTTCCTCGTCGCCCTGGCCGCCTTTGTGCGCCGCAAGAGCCGCGAGCGCGCCACCGGCATCAGCGGCCAGCTGCCTGGCTACGGCGTCAAGGTGGGCAAGGGCTACACCGTCATCGCCCTGGCGGGCGACGGCCAACACCGCTACCATGCGGTGCAGGTGGACGAGTTCACCGGCGAAACCGGCTACGCCTCGGTGCAGGTCGGCGAGCAGCGCTACAAAATCACCTCCACCTCGCGCCTGAACGACGTGGTGATCACCGGCGAATGCAACGGCGAGCCCTTTGTGGCCCAGGTCGAGCGCGGCAGCGCCAAGAACCCGCTGGCCCTGGTGGTGCAGCACAACGGCACCAAACTCGAAGCCATGGTGGTGTCGCCGCGCATGGCCGAACTACACCAGCTGATGCCGTTCAAGGCGCCGCCCGACATGAGCAAGTTTGTGCTCTCGCCCATGCCCGGTTTGTTGGTGGACGTGGCGGTGCAGCCCGGCCAAAAAGTGCAAGCCGGCGAGCGCGTGGCCGTGATCGAAGCCATGAAGATGGAAAACGTGCTGTTCGCCGCCGCCGACGGTGTGGTGGCCAAGGTGATGGCCACCAAGGGCGAAAGCCTGGTGGTGGACCAACCGATTGTGGAGTTCGAACGATGAGCAGCCCCCACACTCCACCGCTGCGCGGGTCGTTGTCCCCCGAGGGGGCTGATGCGGCTTGGGGCGGCCCGGCGCCTGATCGTGCGCCACGCCCCTTCAAAATCCTCGGCATCCAGCAAGTCGCCATCGGCGGCCCGGACAAAACCCGCCTGCAAAAACTCTGGGTCGACATGCTTGGTCTGGAGGTGACTGGCACCTTCAAAAGCGAGCGCGAGAACGTGGACGAAGACATTTGCGCCATGGGCGCTGGCCCCTTTAAGGTCGAGGTGGACCTGATGCAGCCACTAGACCCAGAGAAAAAACCGGCGGTGCACACCACACCGCTCAACCACATTGGCCTGTGGGTGGACAACCTGCCGGTGGCGGTGGAATGGCTCACCGCGCAGGGCGTGCGTTTTGCGCCCGGTGGTATCCGCAAGGGAGCGGCGGGTTACGACATCACCTTTATGCACCCAAAGGCGAACGACGAGTTCCCGATTGCGGGCGAGGGCGTGCTGATTGAGCTGGTGCAGGCGCCGCCCGAGGTGGTGCAGGCTTACTCGCAGATCATGTAAGTCTTGGTCAGAGGCTCCATCACTTCAAACGCCCCTGTAAAGCCCGGCGGGATGTAGATGCCTTCGCCCGGGCCGGCTTCTTCCCAGTGGCCTGCCGTGTCGTGCACCCGGCAGCGCCCCTGCAGCACGGTGAACAGTTCGCGCTCGGTGGGGCCCATGGCGATGCGCCAATGGCCGACCTCGCAGCGCCACACGCCACACACCACCTGTCCGGCGGTCAAACCGTCGTCCACCACGTTCCAGGTTTCACGCAGCGGGTTGCCGTGCAACAGGCGCTCGGGCCGTGGGTGGTCGGTGCTGGGGGTGCCAGGCATTTGGGCGCTGAGTTTGATGAGCTGTGGCATGGGGAGGCTCGGGACGGGGTTCAGGTGTCGGATCGGGGTGCCGCTTGGCGGGCGCGGGCCTTGGCCAGCGCGGCTTCGATGATGGCGCGCTTGCGGTCGGTTTCGGCCGTTGAGTCGCTTTTGGTGTGGGTTTCTAAATCCGCCAGTTTGGTTTCGGCTTTGGCCACCAGCCGCGCTTCGTGCTCCACCGCTTCGCGCGCCAAGCGCCGTTGGCGCGCTTCGTAGCGGGTTTTGGCGGTGTGGGCTTGTTCGGGCGTCCAGGCGTCCCAAGCGGTTTTGTCGCCACTGACGATGTCGAGCGAGATGCAGTCGACCGGGCACACCGGAATGCACAGTTCACAACCGGTGCACCAAGGCTCGATGACGGTGTGCATGCGCTTGTGGGTGCCAATGATGGCGTCGGTCGGGCAGGCTTTGATGCACAGGGTGCAGCCGATGCACCAGTTTTCGTCGATCACCGCCACGGTGAGCGGGCCGTCGATGCCGTTGTTGGGGTTGAGCGGCAACACTGGACGGCCGGTCAGGGCGGCCAGGCGGCGAATGCCTTCGTCGCCGCCGGGCGGGCATTGGTTGATCTGCGCTTCACCGTCGGCCACGGCTTGGGCGTAGGCGCGGCAGTCGGGGTAGCCGCAGCGGGTGCATTGGGTTTGGGGCAAGACCGCGTCGATGCGGTGGACCAAGGCGTTGTCTGTCATAGCGACCAACAACAAAGCCGCCCGAGGGCGGCTTGTGTCGCAATCTGCGCAGTGGCGATCACTTCTGCGACAGCACCCAAGCGGCAAGCTTCTTGGCGTCGGCGTCGCTCACCTGTGGGTTGGCGGGCATGGGTATGGCACCCCACACACCCGAACCGCCTTTGATAATTTTGGCAGCCAGCGCGTCGACCGCTTTGGCATCACCAGCGTATTTTTTGGCGACATCTTTGTACGAAGGGCCCACCAGCTTTTTGTCCACGGCGTGGCATGCCATGCAGTTTTTGCTCTTGGCCAGGGCTTCATCGGCCAAGGCCGGTGCCGAGACTGCGGTCAGGGTAGCCAGGATGAGGAGAGCGCGTTTCATTGTGATGAACCTCATGGGTTGGTGAAGATGAGCGCGATTCTATCCATCCTGCGCCAGCGCGCTGCAGTGGTTACAGAGTTTTGCGATTGATGCCAGGGTATTACAGCTGCTGGCTCCAGCACGCGGCGTCCGGGCTTGCCGCAGCAGGGGCATGTGGGGGCGGCGATAATTCCCTGCTTAGTCAACCGATCCGTTCCGGAGACCCCATGCCCGCTTACCGTTCCAAAACTTCCACCGCCGGTCGCAATATGGCCGGTGCCCGCGCGCTGTGGCGCGCCACCGGCATGAAAGACGGTGATTTTTCCAAGCCGATCATTGCGATTGCCAACTCCTTCACCCAGTTTGTGCCCGGCCATGTGCACCTCAAGGACCTGGGCCAGTTGGTGGCGCGCGAGATCGAGGCAGCCGGTGGTGTGGCCAAGGAGTTCAACACGATTGCGGTGGACGACGGTATTGCCATGGGCCACGACGGCATGTTGTATTCGCTGCCCAGCCGCGAGCTGATCGCCGACAGCGTGGAATACATGGTCAACGCCCACTGCGCCGATGCGCTGGTGTGCATTTCCAACTGCGACAAGATCACCCCCGGCATGCTGATGGCCGCGATGCGCCTGAACATCCCGGTGGTGTTTGTGTCGGGCGGCCCGATGGAAGCGGGCAAGGCCAAGCTGGCGGTGCCGGGCACCCAGACCATCCAGCTCAAGAAGCTGGATTTGGTGGACGCCATGGTGATGGCGGCCGACGACAAGGTCGACGACGCCACCGTGGCCGAAGTGGAGCGCTCGGCCTGCCCAACTTGCGGTTCGTGCTCGGGCATGTTCACCGCCAACTCGATGAACTGCCTGGCCGAAGCCCTGGGCTTGGCGCTGCCGGGCAACGGCACGGTGGTGGCCACCCACGCCGACCGCGAGCAGTTGTTCAAGCGCGCTGGCCGCCTGGCGGTGGAGCTGTGCAAGCGTTACTACGAACAGGACGATGCCTCGGTGCTGCCGCGCTCGATCGCCACCTTTGAAGCGTTTGAAAACGTGGTGTCACTCGACATCGCCATGGGCGGCTCGACCAACACCGTGCTGCATCTGTTGGCCACCGCGCAAGAGGCGCAGGTGAACTTCACCATGGCGGATATTGACCGGCTCTCGCGCCGGGTGCCCACACTGTGCAAGGTCGCGCCCAACACCAACAAGTACCACATTGAAGACGTGCATCGCGCTGGGGGTGTGATGGCCATCCTGGGTGAATTGGACCGGGGCGGCCTGCTGCACACCCATGTGCCGACCGTGCACAGCAAGACCATGAAAGACGCGCTGGACCAGTGGGACGTGGCACGCGCGCCCTCCGACGAGGTCAAGACCTTCTACATGGCCGGCCCGGCTGGTATCCCGACCCAGGTCGCCTTCAGCCAAGCCACCCGCTGGCCCTCGCTCGACCTGGACCGCAAGGACGGTTGTATCCGCAGCGTGGAGCACGCCTATTCGCGCGACGGTGGCCTGGCGGTGCTCTACGGCAACCTCGCGGCCGACGGTTGTATTGTGAAAACCGCTGGCATCGACGAGAGCATGTTTGCGGTGGAGGAGCTGCGCTACACCACCAGCGTGCCGACCTCGACCCTGCGGGTGTTCGAGGGCCCGGCGCGGGTGTTTGAGAGCCAGGACGCGGCGGTGGACGCGATTTTGGGCGACCGCATCCAAGCCGGTGACGTGGTGGTGATCCGCTACGAAGGCCCGCGCGGCGGCCCAGGCATGCAAGAGATGCTGTACCCGACGTCCTACCTCAAATCCAAGGGCCTGGGCAAACATTGCGCGCTGCTGACCGATGGGCGCTTCTCTGGCGGCACCTCGGGGCTGTCGATTGGCCACGTGTCGCCCGAAGCGGCGGCCGGTGGCGTGATCGGTCTGGTGCGCGAAGGCGACAAAATCCGCATCGACGTGACCCAGCGCTCGATTGAGCTGGTGGTGGACGCCGACGAACTGGCCCAGCGCCGCCAGCAACAAGACGCCCTGGGTTGGAAGCCGGCGCAGAAGCGGGAGCGCAAGGTCTCGGCCGCGCTCAAGGCCTACGCCATGTTGGCCATGAGCGCCGACAAAGGCGCGGTGCGCGACCTGTCCAAGCTGCAAGACTGAGCGCCCTCGGGCCCCAGTGGCCCTTTGGCGCTCCGGCACAATCGGGGGATGCTGCAACATCCTTCGATTGATCCGGTCGCCTTGCAACTTGGCCCAGTGGCCATCCACTGGTATGGCCTCACTTATCTCGCGGCCTTTGGCCTGTTTTATTGGCTGGGCACCCGCCGATTGCTGCACCCGCCGTTTGTGTCTTTGCCGGCGTGGACGCGGCGCGATGTGGAAGACATCTTGTTTTTGGGTGTCATGGGCGTGGTGGCCGGCGGGCGCTTGGGCTATTGCCTGTTCTACAAGCCCGCTTATTACCTGGCCCACCCGCTGGAGGTGTTTGCCGTCTGGCAAGGCGGCATGAGTTTTCACGGCGGATTGTTGGGCGTGATCGTGGCCATGCTGTGGTTTGCCCGCAGCCGCCAGCGCCCGTTTTTGCAGGTCATGGACTTTGTGGCGCCCTGTGTGCCCACCGGTTTGGCGGCTGGGCGCGTGGGCAACTTCATCAATGGCGAGTTGTGGGGCAGGGTGGCCGACCCGAGCTTGCCCTGGGGCATGGTGTTTCGCGGCGCTGGTGACGCGCCGCGCCACCCCTCGCAGATCTACCAGTTTTTGCTCGAAGGTGTGCTGCTGTTTGTGCTGCTGTGGTGGTACGCCCGCAAGCCCCGCGCCCAAGGGCAGGTGGGGGCGGTGTTTCTGATCGGCTATGGGGTGCTGCGCTTTGTGGCCGAGTTTTTCCGCGAGCCCGACGCGCATTTGGGCCTGCTCGGGCTAGGCATGAGCATGGGCCAATGGCTGTGTGTGCCGATGGTGATCGGTGGCGCGGCCCTGTGGTGGTGGTTGGGTCAGCGGGAGCGGGCATGACAGACACCGTGGAGCATGGGCACATTGGCCTGTCTTGGGATGGTGCGGTAGCGCATGTGCGCATCAGCCATCCCGCCCGCTTCAACGCCATGACGCGCGCCATGTGGCGCCAGCTGCCACCGGTGTTCGCTGAGATCGCTGCGCGGCCAGACACGCGCTGTGTGGTGATCAGCGGCGATGGCGAGCACTTTTGTGCTGGTGGCGATATTTCGGAATATCCCGCTTTTCGCTTTGACGAGGCGCGCCTGCGCGTGTTCCACGAAGAAGAGGTGTGGGGCGGTTTGCAAGCGATCCTTGCGTGTGACGCGCTGGTGGTGGCCTCTATCGCGGGCAACTGCATGGGGGCGGGTGTGGAGATGGCGTGCTGTTGCGACATGCGACTGGCGAGCAGCACCGCGCGGTTTGGTGCGCCGATCGGCAAATTGGGTTTTCCGATGGCGCCGCGCGAGGCCCAATTGGTGGCGTCGCGTTTGGGCGATGGGCTGGCGCGGGGCTTGCTGCTAGGGGCCCAGGTGTTGCCGGCCCAACGGCTGCTGGACAGCGGCTTTTTGTTGGAGCTGTGTGCGGCCGAAGCCTTGCCTGAGCGCACCGATGCCTTGGTGCAAGCCGTCTGTGGGCTGGGTCCACAAGCAGCGCGTTTGAATAAGCGCACTTTGCGCGACTTGGAAGCGGGGCGCCCCATGGCGGAGGTGTTGGTTGCCGCGTACCGTTATGCCGACTCTGCCGAACACCGCGAAGGTGTGCTGGCCTTTTTGGACAAACGCCGCCCGCTGTTTTGAATGGTTTCCCCGCTTGAGGAGCGTCCACCATGAATCTGTACCAAGCCCTGCGCAACGCGTTCCCGGTCGATACAAACACCACTGCGGTGGAAGTGATCGACGGCCCTGGCGCCGGTTTGTGTTACAGCTGGGCCGATCTGGACCGCGCCAGCGCGATGATGGCCAATTTGCTGGTCTCGCTGGATCTGCCTCTGGGCGCGCGTGTGGCGGTGCAGGTGGAGAAGTCGGTCGAATCGCTTCTGCTGTACTTGGCGGTATTGCGCGCCGGCTTGGTGTATGTGCCGCTGAACACCGCCTACCGGGCCGGCGAGATGGCCTATTTCATCGACAACGCCGAGCCCGCGGTGGTGGTGTGCAGCCCGCAGAACCACGGCTGGGTGTCCAAGCTGGTGTTTAGCGCTGGGGTGCCATGGGTTTTCACCTTGGGTGACAACCGCGAGGGGAGTTTGCTGCAGCGTGCGGCACACCACAGCGACCAACACCCGGTGGTGGCGCGTGCACCCAGTGATTTGGCGGTGATCATCTACACCAGCGGCACCACCGGCCGCAGCAAGGGCGCCATGCTCAGCCACGGCAATATGCTGAGCAATGCCCAAACCCTGCGCGGCTATTGGCAATGGCAAGCCGACGACGTCCTGATCCACGCTTTGCCGATATTTCATGTCCATGGCTTGTTTGTGGCGATCCACGGCGCGTTGATCAACGGCAGTCCCATGTTGTGGGTCAACCGCTTCGACCCCGCCGTGGTAGTGCGGCTGTTTGCGCGGGCCACGGTCTTCATGGGCGTGCCCACGCTGTATGCGCGCATGCTCAGCGAGCCAGGGCTTGCGCGCGAAAGGGTGGGGCAGATGCGCCTTTTTATTTCTGGCTCAGCCCCTTTGCTGATCGATACCTTCACCGAATGGCAGCACCTCACCGGACACACCATTTTGGAGCGCTACGGCATGAGTGAGACCGTGATGCTGACCTCCAACCCCTGCGGCCCGGACCCGCGCCATGGCGGTGCGAACGAGCGGCGCGGTGGCACGGTGGGTTTTGCCTTGCCGGGCGTGGCGCTGCGGGTGGTGGATGCCGATGGCGCGCCGGTGGCCCCCGGTGAGATCGGTGGCATTCAGGTCCAAGGCCCGAATGTCTTCCAGGGCTATTGGCGCATGCCGGAAAAAACCGCCGAGGAATTCACCGCCGACGGATTTTTTAAAACCGGCGATGTGGGCCGCGTGGGCGCCGATGGCTATGTGGCGATTGTTGGCCGCAGCAAAGACCTGATCATCAGCGGCGGTTACAACGTCTATCCGGCAGAAATCGAGGGCCACATCAACGAGCTGCCTGGCGTTGCCGAGAGCGCGGTGGTGGGTGTGCCACACCCGGACTTTGGTGAGGTGGGCGTGGCCTTGGTCATTGCCAAACCTGGCGCTGCGGTGGACCCAGATGCTGTGATCGCCACACTCAAGACGCTGCTGGCCAACTTCAAGATTCCCAAACGCTGTGTGGTGGTTCAAGAGCTGCCGCGCAACACCATGGGCAAGGTGCAGAAAAACCTGCTGCGCGAGCAATACAAGAACACGTTCGCATGAGCGCGCACACGCAGGCCCTGTTTGTGGCAACAGCAAGCCAAAGTACCTGAGCGCTGCACCTGAACGTGGCCAGTCGTGCCCAGCCACCTGCGCCATGGCCCATGGGGGCGGCGTTGTGAGGACCGCAGAGGGCGGCGCCTAAGGGGAGAGCCGCTGGTAGAGCAACAGACTTTCGCGGCGTTCGCCCAAGCGGTAAACGCGGGCCTTGAACGCCCAATCCGTCAAGGTCAAGTGGCGTTCAATGTCGCCGTGGCTCGATACCAAGACGTGGCCACAAGACGGGGCGTCGGCTGGGAGCGGCTGCATATCCAAGCGCGCGTGGTACCGAAGTGCTGCGATTTGGCTTTGCTGCAAACCCACCGCATAGACGCAGGATTGGGTAGGCAGCAGTTTGGCCAGTTGTTGCGCCATGGGCGCATAGCTCCGGCCAAAGTTCAGCAGGGGCATCCACAGCGTCATCAACAGCAGCCAGCACAAGGTGGTGCCGGCCGCCGGCAGCACCAGACTCTTCCACAAGGCGGGGCGGTGCGCACCGGTGCGCCACACCACCAAGGCTACCCAAGCGCCACTGGCCAGCAGAGCCAGCACAAACGGCAGGGCTGCAAACTCGGCCGCAAACCCAGGTGCGAGCTTGGCCACATTGGCCGCGGGCTTGGCTGGCACACCGGTGTGCATTGCCACCCAGAGCACCCAAATCACGATGGCACAGGCGCTGAAAAACAGCAGGGCAAACCAGTCGATCAAGGCGCTGGCGCTGCGCCGCAGCGTTGGCAAGGCAAATGCTGCGAGCACCGCCACCGAAGACAACACGGGCAACAAGGCACGGTCTTTGTCGTCCAACACAAGGCTGCCCCACAGGCCCATGGCCAAGCCCCACAGTGGCAAGGCCACATGGGCACTGCCGAGTTGGCGGCGCCAGCGCCACAAGGTCCACAGGGCCAAGGGCCAGGCTGGCCAGCTGAACCACAACTGCAGTTGCAGCCAGCGCTGCCAGTCGTCGGCGTCGCTGGGCCAATGCACCGCTTTGGTGGGCAGCGCCCCCATAGACCATGCCGCCAGCACAATGCCCAGCCCGCCAAGCAACCACAGGCCAGCCGTGGTCCAGCGAGAAGGGTGCGCGCGCGCGGCTTGCAAGCTCACCGCGATCCAGCCCAGCGCCAGCGGAATGGTGGCCTTGCCATGGCCAGACAACAGCAAGCCGGCTGCACCCGCGATGAACAGCAGGGTGTTGAGCCGTGCACCGTCGGGGTCGGTGACTTGGCGCGCCACAGCCAGCATCAGCACCCCCCAGCAGGCCAGCCGCACCACATCGGGGGTCACCTCGTGGCTGAGTTGGGCCAAGCCCAGGCAGGCGATCAATGCCAGCAGGGACGCATCCGCCAGAGCGCGGGCGTAGTCCACCGGTTTGGCTTCACCGCCAAAGGCAAACGCCACCGGCTGCGCCGCAGGCAGGCGCGCCAGATGGTAGGTGGTGTACCAGGTACACGCCAGCGTGAGCCCCAGCAATGCGGCAAACGGGATGCGGCTGGCCACCACAGGGTCCATCCAGGGCAGCGCCTGAATGGCCACCGCGCCCAACCAGTACGCCAGCCATCCCGCCGATTCGGTGGCGAAAGGCCCCAGGGATGGGTGCCACCAATCGCTGGCACCGGTGGCCATGGCGTGCATCACCCCGAAGCTGGCGATGTCGTGGTCCTTCCACGGACTGCGACCCACAAAACCGGGAATGACGTAGGCAAAACAAAACAGCCACAAGGCCCAGCGCGGCAAGCGCCGCACAGCGGCTTGGGTGACGATGGCGGGGTTGGGCGAGTTCACGCGGGCATCTTAACGAAGCGGCGTGCGAGTCCAGGGACCGAACGCACGAAAAAAAAGCAGCCCGAAGGCTGCTTGGGTGCACAGCGTGCCGCTGGAATCACTTGCTGGTGCGAGCGAAACGGTTGCGGAACTTCTCCACGCGGCCGCCCATGTTGTCCACCGACTTTTGGGTGCCGGTGTAGAAGGGGTGCGATTCGCTGGAGGTGTCAAGCTTGTACAGCGGCAGTTCGCGGCCGTCGTCCATCTTGATGGTTTCTTTCGTGGGCGCGCACGAGCGGGTCACGAACTTGAAGTTGTTCGACAGATCGTGAAAACACACTTCACGATAGTTGGGGTGAATGCCTTCTTTCATGGCTTTTCCTGTGGGTCAGCGGTGGTAGCCGCGCCAAAAACCATTTTTGACGTACTTGCCACTCGGGAAAACCACTGAGTATACCACCCCCGCCGCGCTGTGCGCGACCCCCTCAAGGGGGCGATGCGAGCGGACTGGCGGAGCCAGATCCGCCGCATCCTTGCCGCAGGCACGCGCGCCGGAGCGAGCTGGGCAGGAGGTGACCCGAGCGAGGTTGACACAGCGCCCGAGCTTGAGTGGCGGCGCAGGCAAAACGAAGCCGTCCAGGCGAGAGGGGGAGCCAGCCCCAAAACACCGCGGAACCGGCTTAGCCGGGCCGCAGGTGTTGTCCCCCCGCGCAGCGCCGCAGGCGCGCCACAGCGGGGGGAAGCGCCGTCAGGCGCGCAGGGGGGTGTTCCCGCTCACCCGCCTCGGCGCATCATGTCGAAGAACTCGGAATTGTTCTTGGTGGCTTTCATGCTCTTCAAGACCATTTCCATCGCTTCAATTTCGTCCATGTTGTACATGAACTGGCGCAGGATGCGGGTTTTTTGCAGGATCTCGGGCTGCAGCAGCAATTCTTCGCGGCGGGTGCCGCTGCGGTTGAGCTGGATCGAGGGGAAAACGCGCTTTTCGTACAGGCGGCGGTCGAGGTGCACTTCGGAATTGCCGGTGCCTTTGAATTCTTCAAAGATCACCTCGTCCATGCGGCTGCCGGTGTCGATCAGCGCGGTGGCGATGATGGTCAGAGAACCGCCTTCTTCCACATTGCGTGCCGCACCAAAAAAGCGCTTGGGACGCTGCAGCGCGTTGGCGTCCACACCACCGGTCAGCACCTTGCCCGAGGAGGGCAGCACGTTGTTGTAGGCGCGGGCCAAACGGGTGATGGAGTCGAGCAGGATCACCACGTCTTTTTTGAGTTCGACCAAACGTTTGGCGCGTTCGATCACCATTTCGGCCACATGCACATGGCGCGCGGCGGGCTCGTCAAAGGTGGAGGCGATCACGTCGCCGCGCACCGTGCGCTGCATTTCGGTCACTTCTTCAGGGCGCTCGTCGACCAGCAGCACCATCAGGGTGACGTCGGGGTTGTTGGCGGTGATGGCGTGCGCCATGTGCTGCATCATCACTGTTTTGCCGCTCTTGGGCGGCGCCACCAACAGGGCACGCTGGCCTTTGCCGATGGGGGCGATGATGTCGATGATGCGACCGGTGATGTTTTCGTCGCCCTTGATGTCGCGTTCCAAGCGCATCTGTTCTTTGGGGAACAGCGGCGTCAGGTTCTCGAACATGATCTTGTGTTTGTTCTGCTCGGGCGGCAGACCATTGATCTTGTCGAGTTTGTTGAGGGCGAAATAGCGCTCGCCGTCTTTGGGGATGCGCACCTCACCTTCGATCATGTCGCCGGTGTGCAAATTAAAACGGCGAATCTGGCTGGGCGAAATGTAGATGTCGTCGGTGGACGCGGTGAAGCTCGTGTCCATGTTGCGCAGGAAGCCAAAGCCGTCCGGCAACACTTCCAAAATGCCATCGGCGTACACCAATTCGCCGGCTTTGGCCCGTTTTTTGATGATGGCAAACATCAATTCCTGTTTGCGCATCCGGCCGGTGTTTTCGATTTCAAGCGCCTCGGCTTGTTTGACCACATCAGACACGTGAAGTGCCTTGAGTTCGTTCAGGTGCATGGAATGCACTCCGTAGGGAGTAGAAAAAACAAAGGGGGGAGAGCGTGGATGGTCAGAACGACCGGCTCAACAAGGAATTGGGTTGCTGTATCGCCAACCCACAACGATTATGACAGGAAAGACACCCTGCCCGAGCGGCTGGGTGCGTGGAGCACCCAGCTTGGATCTTCAGACGTTGGCGTCGAGGAAGGCGGTCAGCTGCGATTTTTGCAGCGCGCCCACCTTGGTGGCGGCCACTTGACCGCCCTTGAACAGGGTCAGGGTCGGGATGCCACGCACACCAAAGCGCGCGGCCAAGCCACCTTCGTTGTCCACGTTGACTTTGGCGATTTGCACCTTGCCGGCGTAGCTGCCAGCCACCTCATCGAGGATGGGCGCAATCATTTTGCAAGGACCGCACCACTCGGCCCAGAAGTCCACCAATACGGGGGTGGTGGAGTCGAGAACGTCGGCCTGAAAGCTGGCTTCGGTAACGTGTTTGATCAGATCGCTGGCCATGAATGAACCTCAAACGGTGCTCAGTGCGGTTGCTGGAATGTGTCTGGTGTAACGCCAAGGGTTGCCTTGGCGTGGTCCAATTGTGACAGAAAGAACGGATTGTTCAGGGGCGGGGGCGGTCTCCCCGCGTCACAAAGGTGTTTATGGCTTCGATAGCGATAGTGGGTGCCGGGCCGGCAGGGTTGGCGGCGGCAGAGGTGCTCAGCGAGGCGGGCTGGCGGGTCGATGTGTACGACGCCATGCCTTCGGTGGGGCGCAAGTTTTTGCTGGCTGGATTGGGTGGCTTGAATCTGACCCACGCCGAGCCAGCCGAGCGTTTTGTGGGGCGCTACGGCGAACGCAGCGCCGAGGTGGCGCCGTGGCTGGCGCGTTTTGGCGCTGCCGCCGTGCGCGATTGGGCGCAGGGTTTGGGCATCGCGACTTTTGTGGGCTCGTCACAGCGGGTGTTCCCGGTGGACATGAAGGCAGCGCCCCTGCTGCGCGCCTGGCTGTACCGTTTGCGCCATCCGGCGTCGGATGTGGCGGTGGCTTTTCACATGCGGCACCGGTGCACCGCGATGCGGCCCGTCGGTGGCGCCTGCGAACTGCGCTTCGACACGCCCCAGGGCGAGCGTGTGGTGGTGGCCGATCGTGTGCTGTTGGCCTTGGGCGGCGGTTCGTGGGCGCGATTGGGTTCGGACGGCCGATGGCAAGGGTGGTTGAGCGATCTGGGGGTGGGGGTGCGCGCCTTGCGGCCGGCGAACTGTGGGTTTGACGCGGCGGGCTCGGGTGTGCACCACACGGGCGAGGGCTGGAGCCCATCTTTGCGAGACGCTCACGCGGGCGCACCGCTCAAAGGGGTGGTGCTGCACGCGCCGGGTTTTGAGCGCAAGGGCGAATGTGTGCTGACCCGCACCGGTCTGGAAGGCAGCTTGGTCTACGCCGCATCGGCGGGTCTGCGCGACGTCATAGAGCGCGACGGCCAAGTGCAGATTCACCTGGACCTGATGCCCGACCGCAGCGATGCCGAGGTGTTGGCCGCGGTGGCTCACCCGCGCGGCGCCAAAAGCCTGGGCAGCCACCTGCGCAGCCGCCTGCGGCTCGACGGCGCCAAGCTGGCCTTGGTGTTTGAGGCGCTGCCGCGCGAGCGCTGGACCGACCCGGCGGCGGTGGCGGGCTGCATCAAACGCCTGCCCTTGACCCTGCTGCGCCCGCGCCCGCTCGATGAGGCGATCAGCTCGGCGGGCGGTGTGCGCTTTGACGCCATGACCCCTGGCTTGCAACTGCGCGCTGTGCCTGGTGTGTGGTGCGCGGGCGAGATGCTGGACTGGGAGGCGCCCACCGGGGGCTATTTGTTGACCGCGTGTTTGGCCAGTGGGCGATGGGCGGCACAAGACATCTTGCAGAGTGAGCACCAGGGCCAAGCGGTGGCGTGACCGGTGGGTGCAGGCTCTGCGCACGCACCCAAGTGTCACCGTGGGTTCATGCACTTGGCGTAAGCTGTCGGCGAATAGCCAGCCCAGTGTCGGAGTGAAACGTATGCCCAAACTGTCCCACCATTTGCAGCGCCGCCAGCTGGTGCGCGCCGTGTGTGTCACCGCTTGTGCCCTGAGCGCAGGCGCACTCTGGGCCGACACATGGCCGAATCGCCCACTCAAAATTGTGGTGCCGTTTGCTGCAGGCGCTGGCACCGACGCCATGGGCCGTCTGGTGGCGACCAAACTGGCCGATGTGTTCAAGGTGGCGGTGGTGGTGGACAACCGCACCGGCGCCTCGGGAGCGATTGGCGCACAAGAGGTGGCCAAGGCGGCGCCGGACGGCTACACTTTGTTGCTGGCAGCGGCCCCTTTCACCACTGTGCCGGCGGCCCTGCCCAGCGCGGGCTATGACCCGGTGGGTGGCTTTGCCCCCGTGGGCATGATCGCCCAGGGCCCTCTGGTGTGGGCAGCGAACAAAGATGTGCCCGCCAACACCTTGCCGGAGCTGGTGGCCTTGGCGCGCCGGCAACCTGGCGCTTTGAATTACGGATCGGCTGGCGTGGGCGGCATCAACCACTTGGTGCTGGAGTCGCTCAAGGCGCGCGCAGGGGTGTTCATCACCCACATTCCTTACCGTGGCATCGCTCCCGCCACCATGGACACGATGGCGGGGCAGTTGCAATTGCTCACCGGCACCATTCCGGCATTGGCGCTGCACATCCGCGAGGGGCGGCTCAAGGCGTTGGCGGTCACCAGTCCGGGGCGCAGTCCCGCTTTGCCGCAAGTGCCTGGCATGCGGGAGGTGGGCATGCCGGACTTTAATGTGCTCAACTATTTCGCGCTGGTGGCGCCCAAAGGCACGCCCGAAGCGGTGATCGGTCAGGTCAACGCCGCGCTGGAGCGCATCATGCAGATGCCCGATGTCAAGGATCGGCTGGCCAAAGACGCCTTGGAGCCCGCCACCGGCACCCCCGTGCAGCTGGGGCGGTTTTTGCAACAAGACTTTGAAGGCTGGCAGCGGGTGGTGCGCCAGCAGGGCCTCAAAATCGACAGCTTTTGAGTCTGTCGTCGACGACAAAAAAAGGCCGCTGATGCGGCCTTTTTGTTTGGGCGTGGACGCTGGTCCAACATCCACAAGAAGAAGGTGACGAGCCTTGACCCCGGCACTGGCTCCACAGTTAGGGCTGCTTGGTTCCCCACCTGACCCGGTTGGCCGCTTTACCATGCGGGAAGGCCCGTCGCCCTCTATTGTAGGCGAGGAATCTTCTGGAGATGTTGTGGCGCCCGCTTAGAATCCGGCCCCATGTCTTATGTTGTTCTGGCGCGCAAGTACCGCCCCCGCCATTTTGCAGAAATGGTGGGGCAGGAGCACGTGGTGCAGGCGCTGGGCAATGCCTTGACGCAGCAGCGCCTGCACCATGCGTACCTGTTCACTGGCACCCGGGGTGTGGGCAAAACCACCGTGTCGCGCATCTTGGCCAAGTCGCTCAATTGTGTGGGCGCCGATGGCCAAGGTGGCATCACCGCACAGCCCTGTGGCGTGTGCCAAGCCTGCCGCGACATCGACGCCGGGCGCTTTGTCGATTACACCGAGTTGGACGCGGCCTCCAACCGGGGTGTGGACGAGGTGCAAGGCCTGCTGGAGCAAGCGGTCTACAAACCGGTGCAGGGGCGCTTTAAGGTCTTCATGATCGACGAGGTGCACATGCTCACCAACACCGCGTTCAATGCGATGTTGAAGACGCTGGAAGAGCCGCCCGAGTATTTGAAGTTTGTGCTGGCCACCACCGATCCGCAAAAAGTGCCGGTGACGGTGTTGTCGCGCTGCCTGCAGTTCAATCTGCGGCCGATGGCGCCGGAGACGGTGCACGCCCATTTGGTGACGGTGTTGGGCCAAGAAGCCATCCCAGCGGAAGAGGGAGCTTTGCGTTTGCTCTCGCGCGCCGCGCGCGGCTCGATGCGCGATGCCTTGTCCCTGACCGACCAAGCGATCGCCTTTGGCGGCGGCAGCCTGAGCGAATCGACCGTGCGCCAGATGCTGGGCGCCGTCGACCGGGGGCATGTGTTGTCGCTGATCGAAGCGCTGGCCCATGGCGACGGCGCCCGGGCGGTGCAGGGCGTCCAGCAATTGCGCCTGCAAGGCCTGAGCGCCGCCTCGACCTTGGAAGAAATGACCTCGGTGTTGCAGCGCATGGCGGTGCACCAGCTGGCCGATGCGGGTGAATTGACCGACCCCGATGCACAAGAAGAGGCCCGCCTGGCCGCTGTGTTGCCGCCTGACGAAACCCAGCTGCTCTACAGCCTGTGTTTGCACGGCCGCGCAGAGCTGGGCCTGGCGCCCGACGAATATGCCGCCCTGACCATGGTGCTGTTGCGGCTGCTGGCGTTCAAACCGGCCGCTGCGGCGGAAAAAAAAAGCCTGAAATCGCCTGAGGCGCGACCGGCTGCTGTGCCCGTTGCGGTGCCCAAGCCGGTGTCCGCCACAGCGCTCGCAACGCTGTCGCCGCCCCCTGCACCTGCACCTGCACCTGCACCTGCACCTGCACCTGCACCTGCACCTGCACCTGTTCCGGCCCCCGTTGCCCAAGCCCAGCCTCCGGCGGCTTCTGCGCCAGAGCCAGCACCCGTGCCCGTTGTCGCGTCCCCGCCAGCGGCGACCGAAACGCCTACAGCGCCTGCGGTGGCCCCAGTCGCCACAGCCCCGATGCCGCCTCAAGACGATGAGGAGTCACCTTGGATACCTGACGACGGCATGGAGATCGACGACGTGCCACCGTGGGAGTCCTTGCCCGCGACCCAAGCCGTGGTGGCCGTGCCGGTGCGGGAGCAACCCTTTCCAAGCGCCGCCTTGGCCGCATCGACCCACATGCCGGCACAGCCCGTCACAGCGTTGGTGCCAACGCCCTTGGGCGATTTTTGGTTTGAAACGGTGCAGGCTTTGGTGCAGGCCGATGCCATCTCTGCCCTCAACCGCGAGCTGGCCCTGCAGTCTGAGTTGGTGGCGCGCGATGGCTATGTGTGGCGCTTGCGCACCGAGCGGCAGACCTTGAACCAGGCGAGCACCCGCGAGCGGCTGACGCAAGCCCTGCGTGGCGCGGGCTTGGACGTGACGCTGCATGTGGAAACCGCGCCGGCCACGGACACGCCCGCCTTGCGCTTGGCGGCCCAAGCCGCCGCCGCCCAGCAAGAGGCCGAAGCCATCATCATGAACGACCCATTTGTGCAGCGGATGATGCGCGAGTTCGGCGGCAAAATTGTGCCGGGGACGCTCAAGGCGTCTGCGGTGTCGAGTACATAAATCCCCTCTATTGAAAGAAACACATGTTCAACAAAGGACAAATCGCTGGCCTGATGAAGCAAGCCCAGGCCATGCAGGACAACATGAAAAAAGCGCAGGAGGAGCTCGCCAGCTTGGAAGTGAGCGGCGAGTCGGGCGCGGGTTTGGTCAAAGTGCTCATGACCTGCAAATACGACGTCAAGCGGGTGAGCATCGACCCCAGCCTGCTGGCCGACGACAAGGACATGCTGGAAGACTTGGTCGCCGCTGCGTTCAACGCAGCCGTGCGCAAGGCCGAGGAAACCACCCAAGAAAAAATGGGGAAGATCACCGCTGGTATGCCCTCGCTCCCTGGTGGCATGAAGCTGCCTTTCTGAACGCATGGCCAGCCACAGCGCCCTCGACCGCTTGGTGCAAGCCCTGGAGGGCTTGCCCGGCGTGGGGGTGAAATCGGCCCAGCGCATGGCGTTTCATCTGCTACAGCACGACCACGCGGCGGCCAACGAGTTGTCCAAGGCGCTCGCGCATGCGGTGTCGTCGGTCAAGCACTGCGCCTTGTGCCACACCTTCACCGAGCAAGAAGTGTGTGTCACCTGCAGTGATCCACAGCGTCTGCGCCACCAGCTCTGTGTGGTGGAAACGCCCGCCGACCAAGCCGCGCTGGAGCGCACCGGGGTGTACCGAGGCCTGTATTTTGTGCTGATGGGCAAGCTCAGCCCGTTGGACGGTGTGGGGCCCAAAGACATTGGCATCGGTACCTTGCTGCAGCGCCTAGACAGCGCAGAACTGCAGGACCGGGTGCAGGAGGTGATCTTGGCCACAAACTTCACGGCCGAAGGCGAAACCACCGCCCATGTGTTGGCCCAGGCCTTGCGCCAGCGTGGCATTCCGGTCACCCGCTTGTCGCGTGGTGTGCCTATTGGCAGCGAACTGGAATACGTCGATCTGGGCACCATTGCCCACGCCTTGGTGGACCGGCGTTGAGGAGAGCGCTCTTTTTGAATACCAAAATATTCAGAAGGAGCGGTGTATGGGAGTAACCCGATTGGTGTTGCACCCAGTTGTTGTCGCGCACGGCGCCCATTACATTGCTTGCAGGACAGACGGGCAAAACAGGGGATGGCGATGCTGGGCAGGCGGCGGTGTGTGCAATGGGGGCTGGCAACGGCAGGGGCGGCCTTGTGGGCTGTGCCGTGGCGCCGTTCGAAAGCCGCAGCCTCTGGGAGACTGGGGCGTCTGACTTTGGCGATTGTGCGGCCCGAGTCGTTCTGTCAATTGCCCTTGCACTTGGCCTCCCAACTCGGCCATATCGCCGATGAAGGATTGCAGGTCGATTGGCTGGTGCTGCCCGATTTGGCCAGCGCCGTGCAGGCGGTGCGCGCGGGTCGCGCTCAGGTGCTGTCTGGTCCAACCGCATGGGTTGCGCAGGCGCGGCGCACCGACCGGCCGTGGACCGCGTTTGTGCAACAGACACGCACACCGCAATGCGCATTGGGCGTGGCCCGGGACGCACAAGCCATGTTCGAGGATCCCAGCGGATCGCGTGTGTTGCATGTGGCCGTGCCCCCGGCGAGCGTGGCAGCACGGCAGGTGGTGACGCAGTTTTTGCAGCGCACGCGTTTCGCTTTGGAACGGGTGCGTTGGGTGGAGCTTGGCCAGACGGCCCAAGCGCTGCAACAGTTCCGCGCTGGTGCCTTACAGGGCGTGTGCTTTGGGGATCCGCTCATGACCCAGTTGGAGCGCGATGGATTGCTGCACATCGCAGCCGATGCCCGCACCGTGCGAGGCACCCAGGAGTTGTTTGGGGCACTTTGGCCGGCGGCTTGTCTGTGCGCACCAACGGAGGTCGCCAAAGCGCGCGCTGAGCAATGCCGCGCCTTGACCCATGCGGTGGTGCGTTCGTTGAAGTGGCTGCAGACGGCCGGTTTGCTGGATGTGTCGCGTGCGGTGGACGAGCGCTATTTCCTGGGCGACCGTGGCTTGTATTTGCAAGCGTTTATGCGCAACAGCGAAAGCTGGTCGGCAGACGGGGTGTTTGCACCGGACGCCGCACAGCAGTTGCGGCGCTGGTGGAGGCCGTCTGCGGCAGAGTGGATCGAAGACGAAGACGCTCTGTCTGGCGCCCTACACACGCTGTGGGCCAAGGAGGCCAAACAACGTTTTCGGGCCTAGCGGCGCTTGCAGCTCAAGGCTTGCGAGCCACCTTGGTGGCCGCCTTCGCTTTGGTGTTGCGTGTTTTGGCCTGTGCGCGGTTCTGCACTTGTGCCTTGGGTGGGGCCGCACGCTTCTTGTTGGTGGCGGCTTTGGCCCGCTTCGCAACAGTGGCGCCTTTGGCTCGGGCTGGCGCTTGGGCCGAGGCCGCTGCGCTGCGTGGCAGCATCAGGGTCACGCGTTGGCCCGGCTTGAGTTTGGCCTTGACAGCCAGCGCGTTCCAATTGGCCACCTGCGCGGCCGAGACTTTGTAGCGCTTGGCCAAGCTGGCCACCGTCTCGCCCTTGCGCGCGCGCACACTCACTTGGCGCAACACCACCTCGGGTTGCAGGCTCAGGCGGGCGCTGTCGACGATATGTTCCGGCACGTCCGCGTCCATGCCCTTGCTCCGCTCCACCAGCAAGCTGGAGCCAGCCCGCACCATCATGCGCGGAGGAATGCGGTTGAGTTCGCGCAGCGCGGCCTCTTCCATGCCCACCCGTTTGGCAGCCTGAGCCACCGACATGGTTTGGGGCACTTGCCAAGCGGTCCAACTGGCCATTGGACCTTTGTGGTTGCGCAATTGGGTCAAAAAGGCCATGGCATTGTCGCGCGGCAACAGGATTTCCGGCGTTGCCGCGGCCATCACCATGGGCTTGTTGAGCGAGGGGTTGAGGGTGCGGAAATCGGTTTCACTCACGCCCGCGAGTCGCGCAATCAGGGCCACATCCATGTCGCGTTCAATCGCCACCGAATCAAAGAATGGGTAGTTGCCGATGGCGGGCAAGCGCACGCCGTAATTCTGCGGGGCGGCAATGATGTTTTTGACCGCCTGCAGCTTGGGCACGTATTGGCGGGTTTCCAGCGGCATATTGAGATCGGTATAGGCGGTGCCTAGGCCCTCGCGGCTGTTGCGGGTGATGGCCCGGTTGACGTTGCCTTGCCCCCAGTTGTAGGCCGCCAAGGCGAGGTGCCAGTCGCCAAAGCGCCTGTGCAGTTGCTGCAGATAGTCCAGCGCAGCGCGCGTGGAGGCCAGCACATCGCGGCGATCGTCGCGAAACAGGTTTTGTTTGAGGTCAAACGACTCGCCCGTGGCTGGCATAAATTGCCACATGCCTGCGGCTTTGGCGTGTGACACCGCCTGCGGGTTAAAGGCGCTTTCGATGTAGGGCAGCAGCGCCAGCTCCATCGGCATGCCCCGGCGTTCGATCTCCTCGACGATATGGAACAGGTATTTGCTGGAGCGTTCAGTCATGCGCTGGATGTAGTCCGGCCGACTGCCATACCACTGCTCGCGGTCGCGCACCCATTCGTTATCCAGATCTGGCATGGCAAAGCCGCGGCGGATGCGTTCCCAAATATCGGCCGGGGCGGCCAGCTCGGCGACGGTGTCGGCCTGCAGGGGTTGGCTAGCGATGGTGGTGACCGCACCAGCGGGCACACGTGAGGCAGTGGTGCGGGTCTCTGCCGGGCGCACAGCAGTTTGTGGGGGCGACCTGTCCGGTGCAGCGCCGGCAGACGGTAGCGCGGATGTGGGGAGCGAGAAAGGCGTGGAGCAGGCGGTCAGCAGGGCGCTACAGATCAGTGGCGCCAGCAAGCGGCGCAAGGCATTGGACAACAGCATGTATCAGTTCTGGTTTTTCCATTCGCGCAGTGCACCCAATACATCGGCGTCCTGCGGCAGGGGGGTCTGGGCAAAGGCGACAGCCGAGGCCCTGACAGCCGGTTCGGCGACGCGCAGAAAGGGGTTGATGGCGCGCTCTTGAAGGATGGAGCTTGGCAAAGTCGGCAAGTTCCCGGCCCGCCGTTGCTCACATTGTGCGCGGTAGGCTGCAATGTCGGGGTTCTGGGGCTCTACCGCTTGTGCAAAGCGCAAATTGGCCAAAGTGTATTCGTGGGCGCAACACACTTGGGTGTCAGCGCGCAGCGCTGCGAGCTTTTGTAAGCTGGCGTGCATTTGGGCTGCCGTACCTTCGAACAAGCGGCCACAGCCACCAGAGAACAGCGTATCGCCGCAGAACAACACCGGTGCTTGGTCGGCTGGCTCACCAAGATAGGCCACATGACCGGCGGTATGGCCGGGCACGCTGATCACCCGCCAGGTCGTATTCAACAGCTCAAGGTGGTCGCCGTCGTCTACCGGGTGGCTGATGTGGGCAATGCGCGCTTGCTCGCGCGCCGGCCCGACCACCGGCCCCTGACAAAGCCCCAGCAAACCTGCTAAACCCCCCGCGTGGTCAGGGTGGTGGTGCGTCACTACAATGGCCGCGAGGCTCAGGCGATGGGCCTGCAGAAACTGCAGCACCGGCTGTGCGTCGCCTGGGTCCACCACCATGGCGTGTGTGGCGTTGTGGCAGACCCAGATGTAGTTGTCGCTGAAGGCAGGCAATGGGGTGATGGTCAACACAACGCGGTCTCCAGGGCGGCAGATGTCTCTCGCACAAGTGCGACCGAAAACCTGCCAGCTGGTTGAGAAAATCACCAAAGATGACTTCAGAAATTATAGGCTTGGGCGATTGGCTCCAGACCCCCGCAGGACAGGGCGTGCTGGCTTGGGAGCAGGCCCAGTTCCAGCTCTCGGTGGCCGATGTGTTCGGCTTTCATGCGGTGCAATTGGGTTTGCCACCGATCCATGCACTGGCGGCCAGCCGCATGCCACACCGCTGGGTACTGGCCAACGAAGCCGATCTCGCCAGCCACCATCCGGGTGATGACGTGGCGGCCTGGGCAGATCCGGCCGCCTTGCCCTTTCCCGATGCCTCTGTCGACCTGCTGGTCTTGCCCCACACGCTGGAGTTGGCTGCAGACCCCCACGGTGTGCTGATGGAGGTGGAGCGGGTCTTGGTGCCCGAAGGCCGTGTCATTCTTTCGCTGTTCAATCCGGTCAGCTTGTGGGGGCTGCGCCAAGCGCGCGCGCACGCCTGCGGCCGCCTTGGGCTGGAGCGGTTGGGGCGCCTGTTTTTGCCCTCGGCGGGCGACTTTATTGCGCCGTGGCGCGCGCGCGACTGGTTGAGTTTTATGGGGTTGGAGGTGCAGACCCAGTGTTACGGCATGTACGGTTGGCCTGCGACCTCGCCGCGCTGGATTGAGCGCTGGCGTTGGATGGACCGGGTGGGGGCGCGTTGGTGGCCGATGTTGGGGGCGCTGTATTTTGTGGTGGCTGTTAAGCGGGTGCGTGGCATGCGCATGCTTGGGCCCGCCTGGCGACCGCGACCCCAGAGTGCGCTGCGCCCCGCTGCTGTGGCTGTGCCCATGGGGCGGTCCGACGCTGCAGCGACAATGCCTGCCCAATTTCAGCGAGAAAGCGCACAGTGAACACACAAGATGAGGTGGTGATCTACACCGATGGAGCTTGTAAGGGCAATCCCGGACCGGGCGGCTGGGGGGTGCTGCTGCAGTCCGGGGGGCACCACAAAGAACTGTGTGGTGGCGAACGGGTCACCACCAACAACCGCATGGAGCTCATGGCAGTGATCGAGGGCTTGCGCGCTCTCAAGCGGCCCTGCACCGTGCAGCTTTATCTGGACAGCGAGTATGTGCGCAAGGGCATCACCGAATGGATCCATGGCTGGAAAGCCAAGGGCTGGAAGAACGCGGCAAAACAACCGGTGAAGAACGCCGATCTGTGGCAGATTTTGGACGCACTGGTGCACCAAGGTCCCCACCAGATCCGGTGGCACTGGGTCAAAGGCCACAACGGCGATCCCGGCAACGAACGCGCCGATCGTTTGGCCAATCAAGGGGTCCCGCTTTAAGGGCACTCTCGGTGGCTTTGTCGTCGGTTCACACAGCGCTGTTACATTGTTGAGCCAGTGTGCCGCAAGCCCTGCCGATGAAGGGATTGTGGTTGGTGTTGATCAATGGACGTCGTGATGGCCAAAAAACCGATCTATCTTGTGGTGGCTGTTGTGGGGCTGGCTTTGGCCACGGTCGGCGCTTGGTGGTTGCAGCGTCCAGCCGCTCCGACCGAAACCGCTCAGGCCCCTGATGCGGCGGCAAACGGTGCGGTGCGCGGACCTCAAGTGCGTGGTGCAGCAGGTAGCCCGGGCGGCGCAGGGGGTGGTGCAACCGGTGGCCAGCGCGGTGGCGGTGTGCCTGCGGTGGAGGTGGCCAAGGTCGGCACCATGGCACTGCAAGACGATGCCCAAGCGGTCGGCACGGTGCGGGCCCGCCAGAGCGTGGTGTTGCGGCCCGAAGTCTCGGGGCGGATCGCGGCGCTGCAGTTCCAAGAAGGCACAGCCGTGCGCAAGGGGCAGATTCTGGTGCGCCTAGACGACACGCTGCAAAGGGCTGAACTCAGCCAAGCCGAGGCCCAGTTGTCCATGGCCCAGGCCAATCTGAAACGCAACCAAGAGTTGGTGGCGGCCAATTTTGTGGCCCAACGGGTGCTTGAGGAGAGCCGCGCCAGCCTGCAGGTGGCCCAGGCCCAAGTGGCACTGGCGCGCGCCCGTCTTGAACGCATGGTGCTGCGTGCGCCGTTTGACGGCGTCGTGGGTTTGCGACAGGTCGATCTGGGCGCCTACGTCAAAGACGGTGCCGATCTGGTGCCGGTTGAAGACACCTCGCAGTTGCTGGTCGATTACCGCCTGCCCGAGCGCTACCAGACCAAGGTGCAATTGGGGCAGTTGGTCCATGTGGCCTTTGACGCCTTGCCGGGGCAGAAGCTGCGTGCCCGGATTGTGGCGGTGGACCCCCAGATTGATACCAACGGCCGTTCGCTGCTGGTGCGTGCCGCTGTGCCGGGCGACAGCCAAGCGCGGATCCGGCCAGGCATGTTTGCGCGGGTGACCACGGTGTTTGACGTATTTGACGATGCGCTGGTGGTGCCCGAGGAGGCATTGGTGCCGCAAGGTGGCAAACAAGTGGTCTACCGCATCGAGCGCGAAGGCCAGGGCGACGAGGCCAAGTCGGTGGCGCGCCGCACCGAAGTGACATTGGGTGCACGCCGGGGGCCGCAGGTGCAGATTCTGCAGGGGCTTCAGGCTGGCGACACGGTGGTGGTTGCTGGCCAACAGCGTTTGCAGCGCGACGGCATTGCCGTGAGAGTGGTCGACCTCAATCGAGCCCGCGGTCCCGGTGGTTCGGGCGAGCAGACGGGACCGGCGGCCGGCAAACCCGGTGCTGACCCGGCTGCGCCGACGCCCCCCAGTGCTGCCCCTCAGCCGAGTGGCAGTCGCTCACCCGCCTGAAGGCCTTCGCCACCGACCATCGGGAGACCTTGATGCAGTTGCCTGAGATTTCGATTCGCCGCCCGGTCTTTGCCACGGTGTTATCGCTGCTGATTGTGTTGGTCGGCATGGTGTCCTTCCAGCAGCTCACCGTGCGTGAATATCCCAAAATTGATGAGCCGCGGGTGACCGTGAGCACCCGTTTTGCGGGTGCCTCCAGCGAGGTGGTAGAGGCACAGGTCACCAAGACCTTGGAGGATTCGCTCGCAGGCATTGAAGGGGTCGACGTGATCACCTCCATCAGTCGCCAGGAGCAAAGCCAGATCACCGTGCGCTTTGCGCTGGAGCGCGATCCCGATTCGGCTGCGGCCGATGTGCGCGACAAAGTCAGTCGGGTGCGCCAGCGCCTGCCGCAGAGCATCGACGAGCCGGTGATTGCCAAAGTCGAGGCCGATGCGTTTCCGGTGGTGTGGATCGCGCTGAGCTCGGACATCCACTCACCGCTGGAGCTCTCTGACCTGGCCAGCCGTGTCGCCAAACCGGTCTTGCAAACCGCGCCAGGCGTTGCCGATGTGCGCGTCTATGGTGAGCGCCGCTACGCCATGCGCTTGTGGCTCGACCCGGATCGCATGGCGGCGCTTGGTGTGACGGTGCAAGATGTGGAGGAGAGCCTGCGCCGCTCCAACTTGGAGGTGCCGGCAGGCCGTATCGAGAGCCAGCAGCGCGAGTTCAACGTCACTGCCGCCACCGACCTGCGCACGGCAGAGCAGTTCCGCGAGCTCACCGTGCGCACAGTGGGCGGCCAAGCGGTCCGCCTGGGCGACGTGGCGCGGGTGGAGCAAGGCCCACAGGACGAGCGCAGTTCGGTGCGCATCAATGGGCGCGACGCGGTGTCTTTGGGCGTGATTCGGCAGGCCACGGCCAACCCGCTGGAGTTGTCAGCCGGTGTGCGGCGCCTGCTAGACAAGGTGCGCCAGGACCTGCCCCAGGGCGTGTCGGTCGACGTCGCCAACGACAGTTCGGTTTTTATTGACCGCTCGATCAAGGCGGTCTACACCACCATTGCAGAGGCCGTGGTATTGGTGTCGCTGGTGATTTTTGTGTTTTTGCGCTCGCTGCGCGCCTCGCTGATCCCGCTGGTGACGATCCCGGTGAGTTTGATCGGTGCCTTTGCGCTGATGGCGCTGTTTGGCTTTTCCATCAACACCCTGACGCTGCTGGCGCTGGTGTTGGCGATCGGCTTGGTGGTGGACGATGCCATTGTGGTGCTGGAGAACATCCACCGACACATTGAGGAAGGCCTCAAGCCGTTTGAGGCGGCCATCAAAGGGGCGCGTGAAATTGGCTTTGCGGTGGTCGCCATGACGCTGACCCTGGCGGCGGTGTATGCCCCGTTGGCGTTCACCCCGGGACGCACTGGGCGGCTGTTCGCTGAATTTGCCCTGGCGCTGGCCGGAGCGGTGGTGGTTTCGGGTTTTGTGGCGCTGACCCTCTCGCCCATGATGTGTTCGAAACTGCTGCGCCACAACCCCAAACCCAACCGCTTCGACGCGGGTATGGAACGCGCCTTGGTGCGGCTCACCGACGTGTATGCCCGAACCTTGCGTGCTGCTTTGCGCTGGCGTTGGCTGCTGGCGCTGCTGATGGCGGCCAGCGCAGGGGCGAGCTATTGGCTGTTCCAGTCGGCGCCCAAAGAGTTGGCTCCCATGGAAGACCGGGGTGTCATCATCGTCAACGTCAATGGACCCGACGGCGCAACCCTGGACTACACGCGCCGCTACGCCGAAGCCATTGAGCGCGTGGGCATGGGCTACAGCGAGTTCGATCGGATTTTTGCCAACATTGGCAACCCCAGTGTGGCCCAAGGCACGGTTTTCTTGCGCGCCACACCCTGGGAGGAGCGCGAGCGCAGCATGCAGGCCATTGCCCGCGAGATTGCGCCGCGCATCGCTGGTCTGCCTGGCATCAGCGCTTTTCCCATCACCCCACCGTCGCTGGGACAGGGCTTCAGGGAGCGACCGATCAATTACGTCATCACCACCTCGGACAGCTACCAAAACTTGTCGCGTGTGGTGCGCCAGTTCCAAGACGAAATGGCCAAGGTGCCAGGTTTTGTGCAGGTTGATACCGATTTGCGCCTGAACAAACCCGAAATCCGGCTGGATGTGGACCGCGAGCGGGCGGCCGATATGGGGGTGAGTGTGGACGCCATCGCGCGCACGGTGGAAACCATGTTGGGTGGGCGGGTCGTGACCCGCTACAAGCGCGATGGTGAGCAATACGACGTGGTGGTGCAGACGGTTTCGGCCAACCGCACCACACCAGAAGACATTGACCGCTTGTTTGTGCGCGGTCGTGGTGACGCCATGATCCCCTTGGCTTCTTTGGTGAGCACGCGCGAGGTGGTGGTGCCGCGCGAGCTCAACCACTTTGCCCAACGCCGCAGCGCCAGCATCACCGCCAACTTGGGGCCAGAGCTGTCCTTGGGTGATGCCTTGGCCAATATGGATGCAATTGCACGCGAGGTATTGCCGGCAGGGTACACCACCGATCTGAATGGTCAGAGCCGCGAATTCCAGAGCGCTTCGGGATCGCTGTTGATCGTTTTTGTGCTCTCCTTGTTGTTCATTTTTCTGGTCCTGTCGGCCCAGTTCGAGAGCTTTGTCGACCCCTTCATCATTTTGTTGAGCGTGCCATTGAGCCTGTTGGGCGCGCTACTGGCCTTGCGCTGGACCGGTGGCAGCATCAGTGTGTACAGCCAAATTGGGCTGATCACGTTGGTGGGTTTGATCAGCAAACACGGCATTTTGATTGTGGAGTTTGCCAACCAGTTGCGTGAGCAAGGCCTGTCCAAAATGGATGCGGTGTGCCAGTCTGCAGCGCTGCGTTTGCGCCCGATTCTCATGACCACTGGTGCCATGGTGTTGGGGGCGTTGCCACTGGCCTTGGCCAGCGGCGCTGGTGCCGAGAGCCGCCAACAAATTGGCTGGGTGATTGTGGGCGGTATGTCCTTGGGCACCGTGCTGACGCTGTTTGTGGTGCCTGCGATGTACCTGTTGTTGTCTCGCCGCGGCGAGCACGCGCAGGCGCCTGGGCAAGCGGTGCCGCTGGCGAGTCAGCCGGCGGTCTGAGACAGGCTCAGATCACACCATCGAACATCAGCACGTCCACCACATCGCCCTGGGCCACCTTGCCTTGAGCGTGGTGCAGCACCATCAAACCGTTGCCCTGCACCATGGAGCTGAGTACTCCTGAGCCTTGGTTGCCGGTGCTGCGCACCCAGAGTGCGCCGTCTTCGCCGAGCCAGACGCGTCCACGCTGGTACTCGGTGCGCCCGGGTTTTTTGCGCACGGGCTCTGCACTGCGCGCTTGCAGGCAAATGGGTTCGGTCGCAGCGCTGCCC
The DNA here is from genome assembly GCA_964650505.1 of uncultured Hydrogenophaga sp. Taxonomy (GTDB): domain Bacteria; phylum Pseudomonadota; class Gammaproteobacteria; order Burkholderiales; family Burkholderiaceae_C; genus Hydrogenophaga. The sequence goes on along the minus strand of CAZYUD010000007.1, from coordinate 5,893 downwards.
ATCATGCGCAGCAGGGCAGGGCGCACAAAGGCCAGGAAGGTCACCATCACCGCCACCGGGTTGCCCGGCAGGCCAAACAGCACACAATCGCCGCGCGCGCTGCGGATGCGCCCCACGGCCATTGGCCGACCCGGACGCATAGCGATGCGCCAGAAGGCCACATCTCCCAAAGCCCGCATCATGGCTTTGGTGTGGTCGGCCTCACCCATACTCACACCACCGCTGGTGATGATCGCATCGGCTGTGTTGGCGGCCTGCTGAAAAGCCGCCTCCAAGGCCTGTGGTGCGTCGGGCACCACACCCATGTCGATCACCTCCACGCCCAAGCGGCTCAACAGTCCAAAGACGGTGTAGCGGTTGCTGTCGTACACAGCACCTTCGCGCGGTGCCTCGCCCAGGCTGAGGATTTCGTCGCCAGTGGAGAAATACGCCACCTTGAGCCGGCGAAACACGGGCACTTCAGCGATACCGAGGCTGGCGACCAGCCCCAGCGCAGCCGGCCCGAGGCGCTGTCCGCGTTGCAGGGCAGGGTGGCCCTGCAGCAAGTCCTCTCCGGCCAGGCGGCGGTTGTCGCCAGGCTGGAGCAAGCGGCGCGCAAAGCGCACCGTGTCGTCCTCGGTCTGAGCCAACTCCAGTGGAACCACGGTATCCAGCCCCGCAGGCATGACCGCTCCAGTCATGATCTTGAGGCACTCGCCAGCATCGACCTGGCCACGCCAGGCGGCCCCAGCGTAGGCGGTACCGACCACCCGCAGCGCCAGCTCACCATCACCGGCAAGCTGTTTGCCATCAAAGGCGTAGCCGTCCATGGCAGAGTTGTCGTGTGGTGGCACGCTGATGGGCGACACCACATCTTCTGCCAAGATCCGGTCGAGCGCCGCAAACAGATGCAGCGACTCGGTCTCGGCGATCGGTGCCACCAACTCCGCCAAGAACGCGTTCACGCGGTCGGCGCTCAGCGCCGCAGGGTCGTAGCCCTGCAGGCTGGCGGCAATGTCTTCCAGCGATTTCATGATGGGTACTGCTGCAGCGACTGCAGCTCGCTGAGGGTATTGGCGTTGAAGAAAGCGCGTGGGTCGTCGCTGGCTTGGTCAAACGGCACCAAGGTCACCCGGTGTTGGGCGGTCCAGCGGTCGATCTTGCGCCCCCCGGACTGGGTAAACGCCACCAAGCTCTCCAACAACATCACATTGAGCAAGCAGAACACCGGTTGTGGCCGCAGCTGCCCGTCTTCTTCGCGCGCGCAGGCCATGGCGATGTCGGTATGCTCGGGGTCAAAGGCGGCTGCCATGCGCTGCAGCAGGTCCAGCGGAAACAGCGGGGTATCACAAGGCACGGTCATCAGATAAGGGGTTTCGGCGCGCTCCAACCCGGCCAAAAAACCAGCCAGCGGACCCGCAAAGTCCGGCAAAGAGTCTGGCCATACCGGGACACCAAAGGCCTCATAAGCGCTCAGATTGCGGTTGGCGTTGATCAGGCATTCGGCCGGGCCACCACCGGCTTGCATCTGCAGCCGCAAGAGGGTGTGCAGTGCCAGTGGAGTGCCATGGATTTTTTGCAGCCCTTTGTCGCTGCCGCCCATGCGGCTGCCGCGGCCGCCAGCCAGCACCAGCGCGGTGATGTCTTGGTGGGCAATCATGCTCAGCCCCCGATATAGCTCATCTCGACCCGCTTTCGGCCACCTCCCGGGTCGGCCGGCAGTTGTGCCCGCAACTCGGAGTAACGGTCGCTGCGGCCTTGCCAGATCGCACCAATCGCACTGGCCAAGTCGGCGTCGCTGACACCGCCACGGATCAAGGGTTTCAAGTCGTGCCCTTGGCTGGCAAACAGGCAGAGGTAGAGCCGACCTTCGGTCGACAATCGGGCGCGGTTACAGTCGCGACAGAAGGCCTGGGTCACGCTGCTGATGACGCCGATCTCGCCGCTGCCGTCGGCATAGGCCCAGCGCTGGGCGGTTTCGCCCGGTGCCACTGCCTCCAGCGGTACCAGCGGCATGTGTTCGTGGATGGTGCGCACGACATCGGCACTGGGCAGCACCTCGTCCATGCGCCAGCCGTTGGTGGCGCCCACGTCCATGTACTCAATGAAGCGCAACACCACACCCGTGCCCTTGAAGTGCCTCGCCATGGGCAGAATTTCTTGCTCATTGGTGCCGCGCTTGACCACCATATTGACTTTGATGGGACCCAGACCGGCGGCATGCGCCGCCTCGATGCCTCGCAACACGTCGTCCACGGGAAAGTCCACATCGTTCATGCGGCGGAACACCGCATCGTCCAGACCGTCCAAGCTCACCGTGACACGCTGCAGACCCGCTTGCCGCAGCGCGGCGGCTTTGCGCTCCAGCAAGGAGCCATTGGTGGTCAGTGTCAGGTCCAGAGGCCGACCCGCGGGCGTGCGCAAGGCGGCAAGTTGCTCGACCAGGATTTCCAGGTTCTTGCGCAGCAGCGGCTCACCCCCAGTGAGGCGAATCTTCTCCACCCCATGGGCGACAAACACCTGTGCCACCCGGGCAATTTCTTCGAAGGTGAGCAGGGCGTTGTGTGGCAGATAGGGATAGTCCTTGGTAAAGACTTCCTTGGGCATGCAGTAGGCGCATCGGAAGTTGCAACGGTCGGTCACGCTGATGCGCAAATCGCGCAAAGGGCGTTGCAGACGATCGCGCAGCAAACCGTCCGCAGCCACTGCGGTGGCAGGCACAGAAACCGGATGGTGGAGGAAGCGCTGGTCTACCAGCGCAATGGTGCGTTCAGCCATGGTCGAACATTATCTGCCATGGCCGCGTTGCGGCGCAGCGCTTAGACACCCACCCGCAAGGACAACAAGGCTTATTGGGGCTGCCCCACCACGCGGTAAGCGGTGCGGTTGGCCGCCAGCCATTCGGCCGACCCTTGTGGCTGGTGTTGAAGAGGGTGAAAACCAGGGCGGAAATAGTCGCGCCACAAGGGGTAACAGTCGCGCAGCAAGCCGCCGCGCGCCAATAGCAAGCGCCACGCGCCGACCCAGGTGGAGCGCCGCCACAAGGTGCCGTCGCGGCGCAGATTCGAGACGGTTTGCAGCAACACATCGGTGAGGAACAACAGCGTCACCCGGCGCATCCAGCGGTGGCGCAGGGCCGGTTGGTGGTCCAGGTGCTGCAGCAGATCAAAAGCAACCGCTCGGTGCTCCACCTCTTCGCTGGCATGCCAAAGCCACAGCTGGCGCAGTCGCTCTTCCGTTCCCTGCAGACGTTCTGGGTGCGCCAAGATCCAGCCCGACATGATGGCGGTGAAGTGCTCATAGGCAGCGGTGATGGCCACATGGTGGCCCGGCGCGAGGTGCCCAATGATGCCCAAGCGGCGCTGGATGCGCCGTTCCCAGCCATTGCGCAGCCCGGCTTTATAGAGATGCTCGTTGAAGCGCTTGTGGATCTGGCGGTGCGTTGCCTCTTGTGCTACAAAGCCCCGGATCTCCGCTTTCCAGCGGTCGCGCTCGGCCTGCGGCAAGGTGGAAACGCCGGCGCGCAGGCTGTCGATGAAGAACTGTTCACCGATCGGAAAGCTCATCGATAGGGCATTGAACCAGGCGGTGGCGAAGGCATCCCCACCACACCAGTGGCGGGCCAAAGGGGTGTCTAGGTCGATCAGCAATTGGCGCGTCGTCAGATCTGGCATACTCGGATGGTACCTCAGCGTACCCGGACGCGCAAGCCAGTTTCCACAAGCTGGGCGGTGCGCAGTTGGCAAGGCAAGCCCAAGAGACCCATGCTTGCCTCCTGTGCAACAGCGCCAAGGGCTATGCGGTGGTAGATTCACGGCGATAAACACAAACCACAAACTCAGGGGGTTTTTATGGTTGCTTTGACCGAACGTGGGGTAACACAAGAGGATCACCGCTCCCGCTTGCTGCAGGCGATGGCGATGCTGGTGGCTTGCCGCGGCTATGGCGATATTGCCGTGGCCGATGTGGTGCGAGAGGCGGGGGTGTCCAAGCGGACTTTTTACGAACATTTCAGCAACAAAGAAGACTGTTGCTTGGCTTTGTTTAAAGCCGCCGCGGACTCGGCTTTGCGCACGCTGCGCAAAGCAGTCAACCCTGAGCTGCCTTGGCAAGATCAGCTCAATCACGCGCTCACCAGTTATTTGGGCCATTTGGCCGACGGGCATGAGCTGCTGCGTGCCTTGTTCATTGACATTCACTACATGGGGGTGGAAGGCTTGATGTTGCGCCGCAGCATCATCGATGCGCTGGCCGATTACATGCTTGAAGCGATCGGTGGCGGTGAGCACACGGACGGTGTTTTTGAACGGACCCATGCCGTGGCCGCTGTGGGCGCCATCCACGAATTGGTGTTGCTGCAGATCGAAATGGGCCGTGGTGCCCAACTGCTTGAGATTGCTCCCCTGGCGGTGCAAATTGTGTTGCGCATGGCCGGTGGCGTGCGCAACCAGCCACCACCCGCTTTGGCCTGATCCGCTGGACGGCTCAGGCCAAGTGCGGGCTGGGCTTCAGGCCATTGGCAGCAGCGGAACGATCAAGAGCGCCACGATATTGATGATCTTGATCAGCGGGTTGATGGCCGGGCCGGCGGTGTCCTTGTAGGGGTCACCCACGGTGTCGCCGGTCACGGCGGCCTTGTGGGCCTCGCTGCCCTTGCCGCCGTGGTGGCCGTCTTCGATGTACTTCTTGGCGTTGTCCCAGGCGCCGCCGCCGGTGCACATCGAAATGGCCACAAACAGGCCGGTGACGATGGTGCCCATGAGCAGGCCACCCAGCGCCTTGGGACCGAGCAGCAGGCCGACCACAATGGGCACGGCCACCGGCAACAGGCTGGGGATCACCATTTCCTTGATGGCCGCACCGGTGAGCATGTCCACCGCCTTGCCGTACTCGGGCTTGGCTGTGCCTTCCATGATGCCGGGGATCTCCTTGAACTGGCGGCGCACTTCGACCACGACCGCGCCAGCGGCGCGGCCGACCGCCTCCATGGCCATGGCACCAAACAGGTAGGGGATCAGACCGCCGATGAACAGGCCCACGATGACCAGCGGGTCGCTCAGGTCAAAGGTGATCGCTTTGCCGTAGGTTTCGAGCTTGTGGGTGTAGTCGGCAAACAGCACCAGTGAGGCCAGACCGGCCGAGCCAATTGCATAGCCCTTGGTCACCGCCTTGGTGGTGTTGCCCACGGCGTCCAGTGGGTCGGTGATGTCGCGCACGCTGCTGGGCAGTTCGGCCATCTCGGCGATGCCCCCGGCGTTGTCGGTGATCGGGCCGTAGGCGTCCAGTGCCACCACGATGCCGGCCATGGAGAGCATCGACATGGCGGCCACCGCCACGCCGTAGAGACCAGCCAGGCCATAGGCCGCGACGATGGCCAGGCACACGAAGATCACCGGCCAGGCAGTCGATCGCATCGACACGCCCAGGCCCGCAATGATGTTGGTGCCGTGGCCGGTGGTCGAGGCCTGGGCAATGTGCTGCACCGGGCTGTACTGGGTGCCGGTGTAGAACTCGGTGATCCAGACCAGCGCGGCTGTGAGCACCAGGCCGACCACGCAAGCGCCAAACAGCTGCATCTGGCTGCCGGAGGCGCCCAGGGCGTTGTCCGGCATCAGCGCGGTGGTGACGAAGTAGAAAGCGATCAGCGAGAGCACGCCCGCAATCGCCAGGCCCTTGTATAGGGCGGGCATCACGTTGGTCATGCCGGGGCTGGCCTTGACGAAGAAGCAGCCGATGATGGACGCGATAATGGACACGGCGCCCAGAGCCAGCGGGTAGAGCACCGCTTGACCGGGCGCGGCGGTGACCAGCAGGGCGCCGAGCACCATGGTGGCGATCAGGGTGACGGCGTAGGTCTCAAACAGGTCGGCCGCCATGCCGGCGCAGTCGCCCACGTTGTCGCCCACGTTGTCGG
>CAZYUD010000006.1:107602-172726 GCA_964650505.1 uncultured Hydrogenophaga sp. | reverse complement strand
CGAGCGAAGGCCACGCCCTGCCCGCCTTGGACAATGTGCCGGCAGCGGCCATTGCGGGGCGCTTCAAGACCCTGGCGACCAGCCTGGCACCCTTGAGCGAGCTGCACCAAAGCGGCACGCTGGCCATGCACGCCGGAAGCCCACAAGCCAACGCGAGCGCACTCGCTCCCCAAGGCAGCGCCAAAGCCGAAGCGCCGGCCGCCGCCTGGCACACCGCGCTCAAAGGCATGGTCGACGCGGATGCGTTCGACGCCGCGCAATCGGACGCCAGCCAAAAGAGCAACAGCACAGAAGCCAGCAAACTGCCCAGCCCCACCGACGCGGCCATCAGCCTGCACGCCAAGGCCGGCTGGGCGCAGGTGGCCGGCGCCGACCTGCACCTGAGCGCCGCACAGCACATCACCCTGGCCAGCGGCCAAGACAGCCACTGGGCCGCAGGCGGCACCTACCGCCTGCACACCGGCCAAGCGATTGGTGTGCTGGCCGGCGCGGTCAAAAAAGGCACCGGCGCCCAAGGCACCGGCATCACCGCCATCGCTGCCAAAGGCGACACCGAACTACAGGCCCAAGCCGGGCCGCTGGAGATCGCCGCCAAAAACGCCGTCACCATCCAAAGCGAAAAAGCCCAGATCGACTGGGCTGCGGCCAAGAAGATCACCTTGGCCACGGCGGGGGGCGCGAGCGTGACGATTGAGGGTGGCAACATCACGTTTGAATGCCCGGGGACGATCACGGTCAGGGCGGGGACGAAGAGTTTCAGTGGGGCCAGCAATATGGCCTATGAAATGAACAAAATGCCCAAGCAGGCGGACTTTGATGAGGAAATCAGGATTACTTGGCCAGTGGGTGGAAAACCGGTTACCGGTCGGCAGTATGAGTTAACACGTGCGAATGGCAGTGTGATTCGAGGAACTACGGATGCACACGGTAATACAGGACTACAAAAAAGCGACTTCCCGGAAGACGTCACCATCCGCCTGTTGCCCGAAGCCTGAGAGAAATACTGATGAACACCACTATAAGAAACCTTGAGCCCGAATTCGACAATAGAGGCAACCCAAGCTGGAAATCTCGCCTGTCTGCGCCAGACAACTCCTACGGCCTGATTAAGATGATTCCGGACAGAGTCATCCCGGTTATTTTTGTACCGGGTGTGATGGGTAGCAATTTGCAGGGCACCGGGGACTCAAAGAATGTCCAATGGTTACTCAACAGTGAGTCCGGCATGGCTTTCTCCTGGGCTACAGCCGATGAAAAGCATCGCAAAAAGCACCTTACACCAAGCACCATGCGCGTGCTCGATTCAGGAAAAATAGCTGGAGGAACACGAATTCCAACCGAGGAACTTAAACGTCGGGGTTGGGGCGAGGTTGGGTTCATGAGTTATGGTGCTTTTCTCTCTTGGCTAGAAAACGCCCTCAACGATTTCGAGAATGCAGAAAATGGTGAGCGTGCAGCTTTGCGCAGGAGTGTATTGAACGCTGAAGTCGGTGAGTCTCCGATTACCAAGGAGGAGTTTGAGTTAAGCTACAAGTACCTCTTTCCGGTCTATGCCTGTGGCTACAACTGGCTCGATAGCAACACCGAGGCATCAAAGCGTCTTGGTGTGTGTATAAGCTCTGTGATTGAACGCTATCGGCGAGAAAAGAAAAAGTGTGAGAAGGTTATTCTCGTAACCCATAGCATGGGAGGTTTGGTTGCGCGACATTGTTCTGAGGTCGGAGGCTACCGGGACAAGATTTTTGGGATCGTTCATGGTGTCATGCCAGCTATCGGGGCTGCTGCGGTATACCGACGTTTCAAATCCGGCACCGAAGGACCTGCGGGCCCAGCTGAGGTGCTAGGCAGCAATGCTGCAGAAATGACCGCAGTTTTATCCACTGCACCCGGCCCACTGCAATTGCTACCTACACCAGAATATGGCAACGGATGGCTCAAAATTCTAGACGGCGTGAAAAATCCCAGTTTTCCTCAAAAAAGTGACCCCTACAGCGAAATTTATACCGTATCTGGACAGTGGTGGAGCATGTGTGAGGATCACCTAATAAACCCGCTAAACACAGAGACCAACCCGACGAAAAAGAAGGCGCGAATAGATACAGATTGGCTAGCGTTTAAGAGCATCATTGACAAAGATGTCGCACCATTCCATATTGCCATCTCAAAAAGATACAACCCCAATACACATTCTTTTATTGGTTTACATAGTGACAATAAAGCATACGGGACCGTGGCTTGGAGCGTCAGCAGTAGAGAAATCGCAGAAATTGATGTTCTAACAGCTACTCCCACCGCTGCACAACAAATTAACGAGATGCGCTTCGTGCGAGGCCCCAATCTGAAACTTCCAAAACGTGGCGATACTACAATCTCTCTTCGCATCAGCGAACCCAACGAAGACGGGGACGGTACTGTTCCACAGCGTTCAGGCCTACCCGTGAAAAGTTTCAGCAAATCATTCTTGAAGGTAAATGTGGGGCATGAGCCAGCTTTCAACCATACCAAAGGTGCAGACAATCTACGCGCCTGCCGATTCACATTGCGAGCGATTGTGAAAATTGCACAAGAGGTGCAACAAACCATCCTGAAATACGATTAATGATCAACCTCCCACTGCGTTTATCTTCTATCATAGCCCTAAGCTTAGCCTCTGCGCTTATTGCCTGTCAACCGAAAGTCGACACAATGTCACCAGACGAAATTCAACGCGTGGAATCTCTCACCGCCAACATGACGACTCGCTGTGTAGGTCGGTTTTTAGTGGACTTACCCGAAATATTTATACTCAACAGTGAATCGCGTACCGATGTGGAAGGCGTGAAGATCAACGTAAAGCCCATGGATAAGAGGTTTTTCTTAGAACAGCTCACATCGAAACATAACGAGCTGTTGAAGCTTCATATGGACGGAAAACCAGATAGGCCAGTTTTAAAGCGCATCGAGAGTACGCCGACTATTACTGTGGGCATGGTTTTCAATCGAGCGGAGAAAAGTGGCTCTGCGGAGTTTGCAAGAACACTTGAGTTGTGGGCATGGAAGGACGGATATGAAATTTTCCTGCATATAAACGCCACAGACGGCACGGATATTCCTTTTGACGAAACCCTAATTGGGACACCATTCGAATCTAGCGCCAGGAGAATTTGGTCAGAATACAAAGAACAAAACGACACCCCTCAAAAGCTTGCGCATTTGCTCAATATTTATGAGCGCGTGCAGGGACGCAAGGATACGGAGATCCCTACGGAACCAGGGCTTTGCATAGCAAATGGTTTTGTAGTGGGTGTCGAGCGCGACGAGCAAGACACGGGGGTGGTATACCACCTTGCTAATGCGCCGGATGTTTGGATCGGGATTACTAACGACGATCTCGTCGTTGCTGATAAAACCTTGTTTCAGCGTGCCCCAGAAGTGGAACGTGGAATGAAGCACAACCAGGTAAAAACTTTACGTAAGAGTGCTCGCACGATTCATGGCCTTCCGTATGAAGAGTGGCTATTCGGTAACACACCATATCAAGACGAAGTACGCGGTACCCAATTTTTGCTGCATGGCAACGAAACAGGACTAGACCCTAGCCGTCCTTATCTCAAGCTGGCGATGTACAACGGCGACCGCATTCCTACGCCGGATTTGAATATGGCAGAAAAGGATAAGCTCGAACTTAACAAAGCACTAGCCAAAGCCACATTGACTGATAGCGCAGCTATTGCTATTTGGGACAAAATCACGGCTACCTTGCGTCCACGACCAGGAGCATAGTGAAGGGGTCATCCAACACTTTTCAAACGCGCAGCAAGCTAGATCATGACTGGCTGCGCTGGAGAAAAATAACGCCTATCTACAAACGCGCCGTGGCCGCCGAGGTGCCCACCGCCGCCGTCTTTGGTGGCGCCCACGCGCCGCGCGTGGCGCAGCTCGACACCCTGGCCAGCTACCGCTTTGCCCACGAGGGCGACGCCGAGCGCGCCATGACACTGGCCCAACAAGCCATCGAGGCTCGCCACAAAACCTGGCTGGGCCGCTCCACCGTGCGCACCTTCGCGCCCGGGCGCCAGTTCGATCTGCTGGCCAGCACCCTCGATGTGTCGGCCGCGCTCAAAGCCGCTTTGTCTGGCGAACGCTCCAGCAACCCCGACGACACCCGCTTCTGCCTAACCGCCGTGGTGCACGCCGGCCTGAACAACCTGCCCAAAGACGCGCGCTCGCGCCTGGGCACCCTGGCCCACGGCGGCCCGGCCGATCCCGACAGCCGCAGCCACTGGCCCGACTGGGTGGACGACGAGGTGCTGGCCCAAGCCCGGCGCACCGGCTACGGCAACGCCTTTGAGGCCATCCGCGCCTATGTGCCCTGGCGCCCCGCTTTGTTTGACGAATCGGCCGCACCGCTGCACCCCGGCCCGCGCGCGTCTGGCCCCATGGCCGCCACCGTGGTCGGGCCCGATGGACAGACCCGCGCCAGCGGCGACACCGAAATCCACACCGACGCGCTGGGCCGCATCCGCGTGGCCCTGCACTGGCAACACGCCACCTTGGCGCCGCACGCGAACACGAGTACCGCCAGCACCTGGGTGCGGGTGCTGCAGCGCTTGGCCGGCCCGGGCATGGGCTGGCAGTTCATTCCGCGTGTGGGCCAAGAGGTGTTGGTGGACTTTGCCGACGGCGCCATGGACCGCCCGCTGGTGGTGGGCGCGCTCTACAACGGCCAGGGCGAAGCCGGTGTGCCGCCCACGCCGGGCGGCGCGGGTGCGGCGGCCGACACCTCGGCGCTGTCGGGCAGCAGCGACCACCGCGCCAGCGCGCAAGGCAACCGCATCGGCACCGGCCACAGCCCGGCCTGGCACGGTGCCGGCCCCGGCGCGGCCACCGAAGGCGCAGCCGCCCAGGCCAACCCGGCCGCCCTCAATGGCATCAAAACCCAGGGCTTTGGCAGCGGCGGCAGCGACTACAACCAGCTCGTCTTTGACGACAGCGCCGCCCAGCTGCGGGTGCAGCTGGCCACCACCCAACACGCCACCCAGCTCAACCTGGGCCACCTGGTGCACCAGGCGGACAACCACCGCGGCAGCCTGCGCGGCGCCGGCTTTGAGCTGCGCACCGACGCCTACGGCGCGCTGCGCGCGGCCAGCGGCTGGCTCATCAGCAGCCACGGCGAGGCCGGCACGGGCGACACCAAGCCCAGCGAAGGCCACGCCCTGCCCGCGCTGGACAATGTGCCGGCAGCGGCCATTGCGGGGCGCTTCAAGACCCTGGCAGCCAGCCTGGCACCCTTGAGCGAGCTGCACCAAAGCGGCACCCTCGCCATGCACGCTGGCAGCGGCCAAGCGGCCTCAAGTGCCTTGGCACCCCAAGGCAGCGCCAAAGCCGAAGCGCCCGCTGCAGCCTGGCACACCGCGCTCAAAGGCATGGTCAACGCCGAGGCCTTTGACGCAGCGCAATCGGACGCCGGCCAAAAGAGCAACAGCACCGACGCCAGCAAACTGCCCAGCCCCACCGACGCGGCCATCAGCCTGCACGCCAAGGCCGGCTGGGCGCAGGTGGCCGGCGCCGACCTGCACCTGAGCGCCGCACAGCACATCACCCTGGCCAGCGGCCAAGACAGCCACTGGGCCGCAGGCGGCACCTACCGCCTGCACACCGGCCAAGCGATTGGTGTGCTGGCCGGCGCGGTCAAAAAAGGCACCGGCGCCCAAGGCACCGGCATCACCGCCATCGCTGCCAAAGGCGACACCGAACTACAGGCCCAAGCCGGGCCGCTGGAGATCGCCGCCAAAAACGCCGTCACCATCCAAAGCGAAAAAGCCCAGATCGACTGGGCAGCGGCCAAGAAAATCACCTTGGCCACGGCGGGCGGGGCGAGTGTGACGATTGAGGGTGGGAACATCACCTTTGAATGTCCGGGGACGATTACCGTGCGGGCGGGGACGAAGAGTTTCTCGGGTGGGGGCAGTGTGAGTTATGGGATGCCGCAGATGCCGAAGACGGTATGTGTGTCCTGCCTGCTGAGTGCAGCGGCCGCTGGATCACCATTTGCCGTTCGTTGACGCTTCGCACATGACGGTCAAATGCACCCCATAAAAGACGCTCTTGCCGACCAACTGGCCAGCGCGTTGGCTAGGGACACTCACCAACGCTCATACGCGTTGGTGGATGGCGCGCTCCAACCCAAAGCATGGGCATCTTTGTCGCGGCGCTTTCACGTGGCCAGCTTGCTGCCCCATGCGACGGATGGGGGAAAGAATGCAGCAGCGGCCTTACCCTTTCTGGTACACATAGAAGGCGCACAACTCAGCACGGCGCTGCGGTTGACAATCGACCTTGCACTCGAAAACTATGCGGCAACTTGGCTGCAAAGTCCGCTGCTACTACAAGATTTGGCGACTCACCTCGCCCAACGATTGCAGGGCGAAGTACCCGACATGGAGGTGGTGCTTCGCTTTGCCGATGCAAGGGTGTTGCCCACTCTGCGCGCTGTTCTTGAGCCAGCGCAGGCGCGGCCATACTTTGCGGGCATCGCGGGCTGGTGGTACCTGGGGCGCGACTTTCAATTGGCTCAACTTGATCTGCCAGATTCGGCGCAGGTATCGCCCGCCTCCGGTACATATGTGCCACCACTGGTGTTGACGGATAAACAAGAGAGCAGGCTCATGGAGGCCGCTGAACCCGATGCGGTGATTGCCTTGCTGGCGCAACACCATGGGCACGCGCTGGATAAGATTTCCAAGGCCCAGCAGTATCGATTTGCTCAAGAGAACATCCGAGCAGCGCGCGGTTGGGGCATGACCAGTCCAGCCGACCACGCCCTGTTTTGCATGATCGCCCTGGAGCAATCGCCAGAGCAAATGGCCGAAGCCCCATGGCAGCAGGCATTGCAACAAGTGAAGTCCAAACGCATCAGCCTGATGCAAGCCCTAGAGCAAATGACCACATGAAATACCTGATTGGATGCGCCTTGGCGCTGCTGTTACTGAGCGCCTGCCAACCGCCCAGCGCACAACCGGCAGAGGCCACGGAGGCTGCAGCCGAGACCCGTATTCCGCCACCGCACGAAGCCCGTGATCCGCTGGATGACGATGGGGGAAAACGGATTTTATTGGCTGTCAGAGGCTACAACTACACCAACAGAGACATCTCATCATTCACTGTTGCGGGTAGCGGAGGACACGCACCTGTGGGTGGTAGTGGTGGAGTGTCGGTTGGCGGGAGCATACCCAAAGACATTCCTTGGGACATGCTGCAACTCAAGGTGCGCTGGGCGGCGGGAGGGTGCATGGTCAACGTGACCAACTCATACGGCGAGTCTCGTGAGGTGATCCGATATTCCTACAAAGAAAAGATCGTGAATTTGCAGCAGCCCTTACCCGCGAATCCTGACTATCTTGAAGTGCATTTCTACCCGGACGACCATATTGAAATCGTCGTCACCGATTTGGCCTCAGACCCGCGCATCCCAGCGAGCGATATCAAAGAAGACTCCTCCCCGTACCCACCATGTGAAGAGAAGAAGCCATGAAAGACGCCATCATCCAGCGCATTCAACCCATGCATCAGCCGGGATTGGTGACCAGCGGAGGTACATCTGGTGGCGCCGCTAGCGACCCTTTGCCAGTCGCAAGAACCGACGGATTGACCTTGGTTCAAAAGGGCCGATCTCTAACAGCCAATGCAGATGCGCCGCCAGCCCATACTTGTCAGCAATGCCTTTGGATTTCCGTCTTCTTTGACGGAACCGGCAACAATCGGGACGCCGATCTTCCAACGCTCGAGCACAGCAACGTGGCACGCCTATCAAGGGCCCACCCCGATAACCCCAAGATGGGTCTTGTTCCCATTTACATCCCCGGGATTGGCACGCCTTTCCCAGAAATTGGCGACGATGGCACTGGCCCTATTCCCTTCATCGATCTGGGTAAAGGGATGGGCGCCCGTGGGCAGGGCCGACTGGACGAGGCCTTCAGAAGGATCACCAAAGCTGTTGCAGACGCCGAAGCCAGGGCCCAGAACCCGACCAACAAGATCGTCTGGATCAAACTGGCGGTGTTTGGCTTCTCGCGCGGCGCCACGCTGGCGCGCGCCTTCGTGCGCGATCTGCTCGACCCCAAAAAGGGCAAGACCGCACAAGCTGGTCGCGACTTGCAATGGGAAGGCGCTCAAGGCCGCTACCCACTGTCCATCGAGTTCATGGGCTTGTTTGACACTGTGGCATCAGTGGGTGCCCCGTTAAGCGCCAACAACGTCAAGGCGGTGCGCAATGAGCGGCGCGGCAACGGCAACCTCATCCGTTTGGCGGTAGACGGGCGTCGGGTCCAGTATTTGCGTGCAAGAGACTTGGCTTTTGGTGCCCCTGGCGCTGATCCGTCTCCGGGCAGCGCCGACGGGCATAGCGACTGGGCCGACGGACTGGCCATTCCAGAGGCCGTCAAGCAATGCGTGCACTTCATTGCAGCACACGAGTTTCGCAACTCTTTCCCTGTCGACAGTGTGATGCGTGGTGCCAGCAAGCCCGCCAACTGCAAAGAGATGGTGTACCCCGGTGCGCACTCGGACGTGGGCGGTGGCTACCGGCCAGGCGAGGGTGGGCAGGGGGCGGCTTCTACCGCCAACGCCGAAAACCCCGATGCTGATGCGATGCTGAGTCTGATCCCGCTGCGTGCCATGTACGACGAAGCCGTCAGCGCTGGCGTACCACTCGCCAAAATCGGTGGTGCCCAATGGAAACCTATCAATCAGCAAGACTTTGGCACATCTCCTAGATTGATCGACCTCTTCAACCACTACCGATCGCAAGTTGGAGCCGGTGGTCGCACTCTGGGCACTGAGATGTTGGCTCACAGCCGAATGTATTTCGCGTGGCGTTGGCACCGCATTGCACAAGGTCGCGAGAAGCAACTGGCGCAGCTACAAAAGAATGAGGCGGTGTTCAAGCAAGACCACGACACATTGACCCAACGCAGAAGATTGCTGTCGCGCAACCTGCAGCAAAAACAGACCCAAATCCGTTTGGGTGAGCAACGCCTCCAACACATGCAGCGCCCGGCGGGTGTGGCCGCCTTGTTGCCTAGAGCCAGCGCGCAGTCGATCACTGAAGAAAAACGCAATTTGCAGGCGCTCAAGACCGACGCTGAACGCCTACAAGCTGAAATAGCCGAAATCGATGCGCAGCTCAACACGGCAAGCGGCACGGGCTCTCTCGCGCAGAACCTGAACACCTACGACGCGGAACTGTTGGCCGATGTGTAGGGTGTCTTGAATGCGATTCAAAATGACCCTGGCCAACGCGCTCGACTCCGTCCGCACTATCGCCAATTGGTCGAGACCTACGAAGCGGAGTTTGTGCATAAACGCGGACTGAGCGACCACAAGATCATCGCGTTCTTCGACAACCATGTGCACGACTCGCTTGCTGGCTTTGCGATGGACAGCACACTGCCATCAGACCCTAGGGTGATTTATGTGGGTGGCGACAACAAGCTTCAGTACGCGTCCGCACCGAAGCAGACATCATCCAAAGACGCGATGACGGCTTGAACATTGATGCGGGGGGCGTAGGGTTTATGACCTGCTCTCAATGATGTAACGGCCAATCCGTCCTCGTTTGCGTGCCTGTTTGACCCCATGCCCCTTCACCACGCCACCCGCGACCTCTGCGCCCACCACAACCTCACCGGCGCTGACCTGCAGCGCCTGCGCCAGCACCTGGGCTTGCACAACCCAAGCCCGCCGCTGGCCAGCGCCGACACCCTGCCCCGCGCCATCACCATCCTGGCCGCCGCTGTGGGCGGCTTGGGGCTGTTGATGTGGCTGGCGGCGAATTGGGGCGATATGCCCCGGGGGCTGCGCTTTGCTTTGTTGCAAGGCTTGGTGCTGGTGATGGCGCTGGGGGCGTGGCGCTTGCCGCGCTGGCGCGCGCCGCTGGGTTTGCTGGCGTTTGTGGGCACAGGCGGCTTGTTTGCGTTTTTTGGCATGACTTACCAAACCGGTGCCGACCCTTGGCAGCTGTTTGCCCTGTGGGCCGCGCTGACCCTGCCCTTGGCCTTGGCGGTGCGCAGCGATGTGCTGTGGGCGCCCTGGGTGTTGGTGGCGATGGTGGCGCTGTCCTTGTGGACGCACACCCACGCGGGCCACAGCTGGTGGCCGCAGCCAGGGCGGCAGTGGCCGCATTGGGTGCAGCAGGCGCTGGCCGCTGCGCTGGTGCTGGCCATGGGGCCAGGCTTGGCGCGCTTCACCGGTGTGGGTGTGTGGAGCCAGCGCACAGCCCTGGTGTTGTGGCTGGTGATGCTGGTGCCGGCGGCGTCGCTGGCGCTGTGGAGCCACAGCAGCGCCGCGTTCTATGCCATGGCGGCGCTGGCGACGGCGGGGCTGGCCTGGTGGCTGTCGCGGCCGGGCGTGGCCGATGTGTTTGGCCTGAGCGCGGTGATGCTGGGGGCCAATGGCTTGTTGTTCTCCGGCGCGCTGCGCGTGCTGGCGGGCGATTCGCGTGGCGACTGGATCGGCATTGCGCTGATGATGACGCTGATCATGGCCGCTGCGTTGGCGGGCACAGCGCGCTGGGTGTTGGCGGTGGCAAGACGCGCCAACGCCACGGAGGTGTCCGCATGAGCGCCCCAGCGTGGCAAGCCGCCGAGCGAGCGGCGCAAGAGCTGGGCCTGATCCAGACCGGCCACAGTGTCACCCCCGATACCGGCGCGCCTTGGCCTTTGCGGCTGATGATGGCGCTGGGGGGCTGGCTGGTGGCGCTGCCCATGTTGGCCCTGCTGGCTTTGTTGGTGGTCGACAGCTTTAAGCACTTTGGCGGCCTGGTCTGGGGTTGTGTAGGCATGGGCATCGCGCTGGCGGTGTTGCGCGCGCGGCCAGGCTTGTTTGCTGAGCAGTTGCTGGTGGCCGTGCTGGTGGCATCGCTGCTGCTCAGTGGCGCGAGCGTGGGCGACGAAGTGCATTGGACCGCCGGGCTGTGGACGGTGGGTGTGCTGTGCGCGCTGCTGCCCTGGTGGCTGCCGCAGGGCTGGCTGCGCGCCGCTTTGGGCGCAGGGGCGGCCAGCGCGCTGGGCTGGGCCGTGGCCGACCAAGGCGATTGGGAACTGTTTGACCGCAGCGACACGGTGGTGCCTTGGCTGGTGCTGCACGCCTGGGTGCTGCTGGCGGGCGCTGCGCTGGCCATGGCCGATGGATGGCGCACGGGGGCGTGGAAAGCGGTGTGGCTGCAGCGCTTGAACGATCTGGCGCAAGGCTGGATGGCCGTCACCTTGGTGGGGCTGGCGGTGCTCAGCGGCATGGCGTTTTTGGTGGGTGGCGTGGTGGACGCGGGTGCCGTGTGGGACTTGGTGCCCAACCGTCTGCCGCTGTGGACACGCGTGGCGTCGGCCGCGCTGGCGCTGCTGGCGGCTGGGGTGCTGGCCCGGCGCTGGGCGGCGCTGCGCCAAGCCTGGCTGGCCGGTGTGGCGCTGGTGCTGGCGGCCTTGGCCTGGACCATGCCCACGCTGGGCGGTGTGTGGCTGGCCTTGGCGCTGCTGGTGCTTGGCCAACGCATGGTGTTGGCCGGCGCAGCCGCTGTGGCCGCGGCTTGGGTGATCAGCGCCTTTTATTACTCGCTTTCCATGCCCCTGACCGACAAAGCCTTGTTGCTGCTGGTGCTGTCCGTGGGGCTGACCGGTTTAGCCTGGTGGGGCGGCGCGCGGCGGCGTGGCGCAGGGGCAGACCAGGGCTCAGCGGCAGGGCCTTCGGTGGCTGCGCCCCAGCAACCGCAGGCCAGCGGCCGCTGGGCATGGGGGGCTGCACTGAGCGCGGCGCTGGTGCTGCTGGTGGCCAATGTGGGTATTTGGCAAAAAGAGCAATTGATTCGCCATGGGCAAGCGGTGTTTGTGCCGCTGGCGCCGGCCGACCCAAGATCGCTGATGCAGGGCGACTTCATGCGGCTCGAATTTGTCGGCTGGCAAGACCGATGGGCGATCAACGAACAGGCCGCCGAAGGCCAACCGCATGTGGTGTTGCGCTTAGACGATCAGCGCATTGCCCAAGTGCTGCGCTTTGAGCACGGCACCCAAGCGCCTTTGGCAGAAGGCGAGCTGCGCCTGCCGCTGACCCACAAGGCGGGCAACTGGGTGCTGGTGACCGACGCGTTTTATTTCAAAGAGGGCGAAGCCGAACGCTGGGAAGCGGCGCGCTTTGGCGAGTTCCGCATCGACCCATCGGGCCGCGCTTTGCTGGTCGGCCTGCGCGGCGAGGCGCTGGCACCGCTGTGAGCACCCACAAAAAAACCCGCCGAAGCGGGTTGGGGTGCGCGACGTGTCCCCATCCAGAACACCGCGGAACCGGCTCTGCCGGGCCGCAGGTGTTGCCCCCTTGGGGGGTGACGGGCGAAGCCCGGCGCGGGGGGAGCTTATTCACCCCATGTGCAGACCGCCGTTGACCGAGAAGTCCGCGCCGGTGGCGTAGCCGCCTTCGTCGCTGGCCAACCAAGCGATGATGGAAGCGATTTCGCTGGGTTTGCCCAGGCGCTTGACCGGCACGGTCGCGACGATCTTCTCCAGCACGTCGGGACGGATGGCGTTGACCATGTCGGTACCGATGTAGCCCGGGCTCACGGTGTTGACGGTCACGCCCTTGTTGGCCAGCTCTTGCGCCAGGGCCATGGAGAAGCCGTGCATACCGGCCTTGGCAGCCGAGTAGTTGGTCTGGCCAGCTTGGCCCTTCTCGCCGTTGACCGAGCTGATGTTGATGATGCGGCCCCAGCCTTTTTCGACCATGTCGCCCACGACCTGTTTGGTCACGTTGAACATGGAGTCGAGGTTGGTGTTCATCACCGCGTCCCAGTCTTCGCGCGACATCTTCAGGAACATGCGGTCTTTGGTGATGCCGGCATTGTTGACCAGCACGTCAATGGTGCCGTGCTCGGCCTTGGCCTTGGTGAAGGCTTCCACGGTGGAATCCCAATCGCCGACGTTGCCGACCGAGGCGTAGAAGGTGAAGCCCAGGGCTTTTTGCTCGTCGAGCCACTTGTTGAAATCGCGGGTCGGGCCGCAACCGGCGATGACCTTGAAGCCCTCTTGGTGCAGGCGCTGGCAAATGGCGGTGCCGATGCCGCCCATGCCGCCGGTGACGTAAGCTACTTTTTGACTCATGTGAATGCTCCTCTTGGGGTGGTGGCTTGCGCCGAAAAAACCGTACGAACGAAGTGAATCAGATCCAGAGCATCGCGGAACCGGCTTCGCCGGGCCGCTGATGCTGCCCCCCTGAGGGGGGGACGCCGCCAGGCGGCGCGGGGGTGGGTATCAGCGCTCCACCGCCAGCGACACGCCCATGCCGCCGCCAATGCACAGCGCGGCCAGACCCTTCTTGGCGCCGCTGCGCTGCATTTCGTGCAGCAACGTCACCAAAATGCGGCAGCCGGACGCCCCGATGGGGTGGCCGATGGCGATGGCGCCACCGTTGACGTTGACCTTGGCTGGGTCGATGTCCAGCGCTTGGTTGACGGCGCAGGCCTGGGCGGCAAACGCCTCGTTCAGCTCGAACAGGTCCACATCGCTGGCTTTCCAGCCGGCGCGCGCCAAGGCTTTTTGCGAAGCGGGCACCGGCCCCATGCCCATGGTGGCGGGGTCCAGACCGCTGGTACCAAAGGCGGCGATGCGCGCCAGCGGCGTCAGGCCCAGGGTGGCGGCTTTTTTGGCGCTCATCACCATCACGGCGGCGGCGCCGTCGTTGATGCCCGATGCGTTGCCGGCGGTCACGGTACCGGCCTTGTCAAAGGCAGGGCGCAGACCGGCCAGCACCTCGGCGGTGGTCTTGGCGTTGATGAATTCGTCGCTGTTGAACAGCACCGGATCGCCCTTGCGCTGCGGAATGGTCACGCCCACGATCTCGTCTTTGAACTTGCCGGCGGCTTGGGCAGCGGCAGCTTTGTACTGGCTGGCGGCGGCCAGCGCGTCTTGCATTTCGCGGGTGATGCCGTGGGCCTTGGCCACGTTCTCGGCGGTGATGCCCATGTGGTACTGGTTGTACACGTCCCACAGGCCGTCGACGATCATGGTGTCGACCATCTTCCAGTCGCCCATGCGCTGGCCGTCGCGGCTGCCATTGAGCACGTGCGGGCTGGCGCTCATGTTTTCCTGGCCACCGGCGATCACAATTTCGCTGTCGCCCCAGGCTACGGCTTGGGCGGCGAGCATCACGGCCTTCAGGCCCGAGCCACAGACGGCGTTGATGGTCAGCGCCGGGGTTTCTTTGGCCAGGCCGGCTTTCATCATGGCTTGGCGGGCCGGGTTCTGTCCGACGCCCGCGGCCAGCACCTGGCCCATGATGACTTCACCAATCGCATCGGTCGGCAAGCCGGTGCGGTTGAGCAATTCTTTGATGACGATGCTGCCCAACTCGGTGGCCGGTGTCTTGGCCAGCGTGCCACCAAACTTGCCCACCGCAGTGCGGGTGGCGGCAACGATCACGATGTCTTCCATACAAATGTCTCCTAAGGAGGTCAAAAAAACTGTCCGGCGCGCCGTGTCCCAGCCAGGGTGCGGCAGAACCGGCTCCGCCGGGCTGCAACGCACCGCCCCCTTGAGGGGGTCGCGCGCAGCGCGGCGGGGGTAGCCTCCGTCCAGCGGGGGTGAATCATGCTTTTGCTTTGACGTAGCGTCCCGGCGCCGGCTCAATGGCTGGGTACGCCTTGCCACGGCCATAGGCCTTGGGCGCGGCGATCTGTTTGCCCGCGTGCGATTTGAGCCAATCGGCCCAGTCGCCCCACCAGCTGCCGGAATGCTCGGTGGCGCTGGCGATCCAGTCGTTGGCGTCGGCGGGAAACTTGTTGGCCGGGCCGATCCAGTGGCTGCGCTTGCCTTTGGAGGCCGGGTTGATCACACCAGCGATATGGCCCGAGGCGCCCATGACAAAACGCTTTTTGCCCGGCAGCAGTTGGGTGGTGGCGTACGCCCCACCGATGGGCACGATGTGGTCTTCGCGCGAGCCGTAGATGTAGACCGGCAACTTGACCTGGCGAAAGTCGATCTTCTCGCCACAGACCACCGCTTTGCCGGGCTGGGTATAGCGGTTTTCCAAGTACAGATTGCGCAGGTACCAGGCATACCAAGGACCGGGCAGATTGGTGCTGTCGCTGTTCCAGTACAGCAAATCAAACGGCGGCGGGGTTTCGCCCTTGAGGTAGTTGCCCACCACGTAGTTCCACACCAAGTCGTTGGGGCGCAAGAAGCTGAAGGTGGTGGCCAGGTCTTGACCGGGCATCAGGCCGCCTTGGGCGAACTGCGTCTCACGGAACTTGACGAAAGCCTCGTCGATGAAGACATCCAAAATGCCGGTGTCGGTGAAATCCAGCAGTGTGGTCAGGAAGGTCGCGCTCTGCACCGGCGCTTCGCCCCGGGCGGCCAACACGGCCAGCGCGGTGCCGAGCATGGTGCCGCCCACACAGAAGCCCAGTGCGTTGATGGTCTCGGCGCCGGTGATGTCTTGTGTGGTGTGGATGGCCTGGATGACCGCTTGCTCGATGTAGTTGTCCCAGGTCTCTTGGGCCATGCTGGCATCGGGGTTGCGCCAGCTCACCACAAATGTGCGGTGACCTTGCTCGGTGGCGTAGCGGATAAAAGAGTTTTCCGGCTGCAAATCCAGGATATAGAACTTGTTGATGCACGGCGGCACCAGCAAGAAGGGGCGCTCATAGACCTTGGCGGTCAGCGGCTTGTATTCAATCAGCTGGAAATAGTCGTTCTCAAACACCACCGCGCCTTCGGTGGTGGCGACGTTTTTGCCGACCTCAAACACGCTTTCATCGGTCATGGACACATGGCCTTGGCGCATGTCGTGCAGCAGGTTTTGTACGCCTTTGGCGATGCTCTCACCTTTGGTTTCAATCGCTTTTTTCTGGGCCTCGGCGTTGAAGGCGAGGAAGTTGCTGGGCGCGCTGGCGTCGATCCACTGCTGCACCGCAAAGCGCACGCGGGCGCGGGTTTTGGCGTCGCCCTCCACCGCGTCGGCCATGGTCATCAGGGTGCGGGCGTTGAGCAGGTAGCTGGCGGCGGAGAACGCGGCCACCGGGTTGTTTTGCCACGCGTCGCTGGCAAAGCGCCGGTCGCCTTGCGGCTTGGCCTGCAGGCCTTGGTTCCACAGCGCAGCGGCGTCTTTGAGGTAGGTGTTTTGGATTTCAATCCACTTGGCCGGGTCGATGCGGGCGCCTTGGCCACCGGCTTGGCTGAACAGCGACTGCAGACCGTCGATGCCGGGCATGCCGCCGCCGGCACCCGGCATGGGAAAGGCCATGTTCAGGGGGTTGGCCGCGCCTGCAGCGGGCATCAAGGCCTTGAACGCCGCCATGGGATCGGCCTGACCGGCCGACAGCTGCTGGGACCATTGTTGCCACTGCTGCGTCCATTGCTGTTGCAGGGCTTGCGCCGCTTCCAACCAGGGTTGTTGGGCGTTCTTGTCTTGCTTCATCCGTGTCTCCAGTCAAGTTCCTCTGTGACATTATGGCCGCCAAAAATGAGGTTTTCGGGATCGGACCAACAGGGGTTTTCACCCAGTGTGGGACGGGTGGCTTCCAACCCGCTGACAATCCACAGCTTTTGGTCGGCCAAGCGCCGACAACAAGGAGTGCGCAAGGTGTATTTGGTGGTCTTGGGTTGGCTGTATGTGGTGTTGATGATGGCGGTGGCCGAGGCCACCAACACCACCGGCACGGTGCTGGGCGCAATCGTCACCTTTGTGCTCTATGGCTTGGTGCCGATCGCGATCATTGTGTATGTGATGCGTTCGCCGCAGCGCCGCGCCGAGCGCAAGGCGCGCGAAGCGGCCGAACTGGCAGCCGCTCAGGCCGCCGCCGCACCAGCCGCCTCAGCGCTCGATCCAGATGCAGGCAGCCATGCGGCCGGTGCTGCCCAAGACAGCGGCGTCGCGCCGGTGCGAGAAAAACCGTGACGCTTGGTTGACGGTGCACCACTGGGCACTGCCGTCGTTGCCATGCACCTCACGCACACCCATGGCCTGCAGCCGCTGGCGCGCCAGCGCAGGCAAATCGGCCAACCAGCGATCGCCCTGCCCCGGCACAAAGGCACTGGCGTGCGCGGCATGTGAGGCCACGAACACGTCGCGCACCTCCGGACCCACTTCAAACGCTTGCGGGCCAATACACGGCCCCAACCACACCCGCAGCCGCGACACATCGGCGCGCTTGCCCAGGCGCTGGGCCATGGCGCGCCAGGTGTGTTCAATAACACCCGCCCCGTTTTGACCCAGCAGGCCGCGCCAGCCGGCGTGGGCGGCGGCCACCACCTCGCCGTCTGGGTCGCACAAGAGCACGGGCAGACAATCGGCCACCATCACAGTGCAGGCCACCCCCGGCCGGTCGGTCCAGCACGCATCGGCCACCGTGCCGTCGGGGGTGTGCGCGTCCAGCGCGGCCACATCCAGCCCATGCACCTGCTGCAAAAACACCGGCCGCGTGCCCAAGCGCTGCGCCAGCAGCGCCCGGTTGGCGGCCACATGCGCGGGCTCGTCGCGCACATGGTCGCCAAGGTTAAAGCTGCCAAACGGCGGCAGCGACTGGCCGCCGTGGCGGCTGGTGAACACCGCCTTCACCCCCGCTGGCGCGGGCCAGTCGGGCACCCACCAATCGGCGGGCCAATCTTGGGACAAGCCAACCTCACTCGGCATCGGGGCAGGCCGAGGGTTGTTGCTCGGCAAAGGCGGGCAGCGCCATGCAGCGGTCAAACGCCGCCATGGTGAGTGGCAGACCGTCGAGCGGCGTGTCAAAACGCCGCGCGTTAAAAATCTGCGGCACCAGACAGCAGTCGGCCAAGGTTGGGGTGTCGCCCCAGCAATACAGGCTGGCGGGGCGCTGGGCCAACTGACGCTCAAACGCTTCCAGCCCCTGCCGCACCCAGTGGCGGTACCAGGTGTTCTTGGCCTCTTCGCCCAGGCCCAGCGTGCCGCTCAGGTACTTGAGCACCCGCAGGTTGTTGAGCGGATGGATCTCACACGCGATGCTCTGCGCCAAAGCCCGCACCCGGGCCCTGGCCAGGGCGTCCACCGGCAGCAGGCGCGGCTCGGGCTGCATGTCATCGAGGTATTCGATGATGGCCATGGACTGCGACAGGCGGGTGCCGTCTTCCAACTCCAGCAGCGGCACCAGTCCATCGGCGGCGATGTCGCGATAGTCCGGAGCGAGGTGCGCGCCCTTGGCCAGGTGTACCGACACGTATTCAAACGGCAAGCCCTTGAGCGCCAGCGCAATGCGCACACGGTACGACGCCGAGGAGCGGAAGTAGTTGTAGAGCTTCAAGGTGCGCCTCCATCGGCCAGCGTGGGGTAGTCCAGGTAGCCGGCCTCGCCACCACCGTAAAAGGTCTTGCGGTCGGGTGTGTTGAACGGACCGCCGCGCTGGAGCCGCGCCACCAGATCGGGGTTGGCGATAAAGGGACGGCCAAACGCCACCAGATCGGCGCCTTGGCCCAAGGCGGCTTGCGCCAGCGGCGCATCGTAGCCGTTGTTGAC
Organism: uncultured Hydrogenophaga sp.; assembly: GCA_964650505.1. Taxonomy (GTDB): domain Bacteria; phylum Pseudomonadota; class Gammaproteobacteria; order Burkholderiales; family Burkholderiaceae_C; genus Hydrogenophaga. The sequence continues at coordinate 154,240 of CAZYUD010000006.1, read as the reverse complement.
CATCCAAGCGCCGCGCCCGCCCGCTGCGCGCCAAGCGGCTCTGCAAGCGGCGTAGTCAAAGGGGCGGTCGGCCAGCTCGCGCTCACCGCCGGTGGCGCCTTCGATCACATGCAGGTAGGCCAGATCCCAAGCGGCCAGCTTGGTCACCACATGGTGGAACAAAGCCTGCGGGTCGGCGTCGTGCACGTCGTTGGCCGGCGTCACCGGCGACAGGCGAATACCGGTGCGCTGCGCGCCAATAGCCTCGGTGACAGCGGCCACCACCTCCAGCAGCAGGCGAGCGCGCTCGGCGATGCCGCCGCCATAGGCGTCGCTGCGGTGGTTGCTGCCGGTTTTCAAAAACTGATCGAGCAAATAACCATTGGCCGCATGGATTTCGACCCCGTCAAAACCCGCGTCGATGGCGGCCAGCGCAGCACGGCGGTAGTCCTCCACGATGCCGGGCAATTCATCCATCGCCAGCGCGCGCGGCTCGGACGTGTCCACAAAGACCGGTGCGCCATCGCGAATCAGCACGGTTTTGGTGTTCGCGCGGATGGCCGAAGGCGCCACCGGCGCGCCGCCGCCGGGTTGCAATTCGGTGTGTGACACCCGGCCCACATGCCAGAGCTGGGTCACGATGTGGCCGCCCTCGGCGTGCACCGCATCGGTCACACGCCGCCAGGCGCCCACCTGTTCGGGCGCGTACAGGCCAGGAACATCGGCATAGCCTTGGCCTTGGTGGCTGATGGCGGTGGCTTCGGTCACGATCAGGCCGGCGCTGGCGCGCTGCCGGTAGTAGCGCGCCATGGCCTCGGTCGGTACAGCACCCGGCGCGCGGTTGCGGGTCAGAGGCGCCATCACCACGCGGTTGCGAAGGGTCCAAGCGCCAACAGAGCAAGGGTCAAATAAGGTGTTCATACCGTCCATTGTGCAACCCTGCGCGGGCGACAGGTCCGATGCCTTGGTGCGCTTGCGACATGGCACACTGCGCCGCTGTGCCATTCCCGATCAGGAGTTACCAAACATGAGCGATTTTGTGTTTGCCCCGCCCCCTGTGGTCGCCGTGCCGGTCGTGGGCTCAGACGCCCGGTTTCCGGTGCACCGCGTGTACTGCGTCGGCCGCAATTACGAGGACCACGCCAAAGAAATGGGCTTCACCGGCCGCGAGCCACCCTTCTTTTTTGTCAAACCCGCCAACACGGTGGTGGTGGTCAACCGCGACGAGACGCCCCTGCCCTACCCGACGCTCACGCAGGATTACCAGCACGAGGTGGAACTGGTGGTGGCCATTGGCCAGGGCGGCAGCAACATCTCCGCCGCACAAGCCATGTCCCACGTCTACGGCTACGCTGTGGGCCTGGACATGACCCGTCGCGACCTGCAAACCGAGATGAAAAAACAGGGCCGCCCCTGGTGCATCGGCAAGGCCTTTGACCACGCTTCGCCCGTCGGCCCGATCACCCCAGCCGCGCAAGTGGGCGACATCAAAAAGGGTGCCATCTGGCTCGACGTCAACGGGCAGCGCCGCCAAAGCGCCCATGTGCACCAGCTGATCTGGTCCATCCCAGAGATCATCGAACACCTGTCCAAAGCCTGGACCTTGCAAGCCGGTGACCTGATCTACACCGGCACACCAGCGGGTGTGTCCAAGCTGCAGCGCGGCGATCGCCTGCATGGCCATGTGGACGGTTTGCAAGACATCGTAAGCACGGTGGTCTGACAACACGCGCTTGGGGTAGAGTGCCGAGCGGCCGTCCTCACACGACAGGCTGCCTTGTTCAACAGGAGACACCCCCCATGATCGCTCGCCGCCAATTGCTCCAATCCGGTGCCGCCCTTGCCCTGGGCGCGCCGGCCCTCACCGGTTTTGCCCAATCCACCGTCACCCTCAAGTTCCACACCTTCATGGCGCCGCAGTCGAATGTGTGGCTCAACATGCACAAGGCGTGGATGGACAAGGTGGAGAAAGACTCGGGCGGCCGCATCAAGTTTGAAGGCTACCCCGCCATGCAACTCGGCGGCTCGCCGGTGCAGTTGTTTGACCAAGCCAAAGACGGCGTCGTCGACATTGCGTGGACCCTGCCTGGCAACACCCCGGGACGCTTTCCACGCACCGAGGTGTTTGAGCTGCCCTTCATGATGAACAACGCCGAGGCCACCTCGCGCGCGTTTTGGGAATACATCCAGACCCAAGCGCCCGACGAGTACCGCGACGTGCACCCGCTGGCCTTGCATGTGCACGGCCCGGGCATGTTCCACATGCGCAGCAAACTCATCCGCACCGCCGACGATCTGCGTGGCTCCAAGGTGCGTGGCCCCACCCGCCAGATCACCAAAATGTTGGGCTACCTGGGTGCCACACCGGTGGGCATGCCGCTGCCGCAAATTCCCGACTCGCTGTCCAAAGGCGTGATCGACGGCGCCGTGATTCCCTGGGAGGTGGTGCCCTCGGTCAAGGTGCACGAACTCGCCAAGCTCCACAGCCAATTCGACCCAGCCGGCGGTGCGCTCTACACCACCACCTTTGTGATGGCCATGAACAAAGCCAAGTACGCGTCGCTGCCACCCGACCTCAAGGCCATCATCGACCGCAACTCGGGGCTGGAAACATCGGCCTGGCTGGGCAAAGTGCAACAAGCGGGCGACGCTCCCGGGCGCGAAGCCGCTGTCAAGCTGGGCAATACCATCCACACCATTCCGGCCAGCGAAGCCCAGGAGTTCCGCCGCAAGGCGCGCCTGGTCGAGGTGGAATGGGTACAGGACATGGACAAACGCGGCTTCAACGGCCAGCGCTTGCTGGACACCGCGCGCCAGCTGATCGCCAAACACGGCAAGAAGGCTTAACGCCGCTTCACCCCACAAAAGCCGGCCCGATGGCCGGCTTTTGTTTTGTGGCGGGGTGGCGCCCACTACACTCTGTCCATGATCCGCTCGCCCGCCCGCTTTTGCCGCCACTGCGGCACCGCCGTTGACCTGCGCCTGCCCGACGACGGCGACACCCGGGTGCGCGCGGTCTGCCCGGCCTGTGGCTTGGTGCACTACGACAACCCGCTCAATGTGGTGGGCACAGTGCCCTTTTGGGGCGAACACGGCGAATACGTGCTGCTGTGCAAGCGCAACATCGAGCCACGCTGGGGCAAATGGACATTGCCCGCCGGCTTTCTGGAACTCAACGAAACCACAGCCGAAGGCGCACAGCGCGAAACCGACGAAGAGGCCGGCGCACAGATCGCCATGGGCGAGCTGTTCACCCTGATGAACGTGGCCCGGGTCGGGCAGGTGCATTTTTACTACCGGGCGCAGTTGCTCTCCACCACCTTCAACCCCGGTCACGAAACCCAAGAGGCGCGGCTGTTCCAAGAGCACGAAGTGCCGTGGGACGAGCTGGCTTTTCGCACCGTGCGCGAAACCTTAGAGCGTTACTTCGCCGACCGGCGCAGTGGCCGTTTTGGCTTTCACGCCTTTGACATCGCCTAAGGCCGCTTGGCCTGTGGCCTGACGCTCAGTGCAGGTGGCGGGGCTTGCGCGGACCGCCATGGCCCGACGAGCCCCCAGGACCGCGCGGCGGGCGCCCGAGTTGCATGGAGCTGACCAAGGCGTCGAAGCGTTGGTTGAACAAGCGGTCGATCGCCGACACCACATCGCCGAGCTCGGACGCGTCAAAATGCCGCTCCATCATTTGCACCACGTCCTGCACCAGCAAGTCGCGCTGCACCTGCATGATGGCCGCCGGCGTGGGGCCGACAAAACACATCATGAAATCGTCTCGGGCCTCGTCTTCCTCGCCGGCCTCTTCCTCGTCGAATTCGGTGTCGTAGAACGACACCTCCAGCGGCGCGCCCGTGGCGGCAATGTCGTTGAGCGCCATGCAGGTCTCTTCGATCACTTGGCGGAAATCTTCGTCGCCCGGGACAGTCCAGCACATCTGCAACAGGTGCTTATCGGTGTCGAAGCGGATGCCCGGCTCGTCGTCGTAATGGCTGGCGGCCGCCGCCGCCAAGGACCGTTCACCCGCGTATTGCCACAAGGGCTTGAGCGCCTCTTGCAGCTGGCTGTAGGCCACGTCCTCGCGCAAAGGCACATCGCCGTGCACGTGGATCTCAAAGGGGGGATTAAAACGGCTCATGGAAACTCACTGTAGCGGGACACCCCCGACTTGCCTAGGGGTAGAGATCTGGTGCCTCGAACCGGGGTCGAACCGGTACGCCCCTTTTACGGAAGCGGCGGATTTTAAGTCCGCTGTGTCTACCTATTTCACCATCGAGGCATAGGGGCTTATTGTCGCAGGCGGCGGGCACAGTTCAGAAAAAAACGCCACGGGGGTAAGCCGTGGCGTCTGGGTTTGGAGGCGCGACCCGGAGTCGAACCGGGCTAGACGGATTTGCAATCCGTTGCATAACCGATTTGCTATCGCGCCGAGGGTGACCCCGGTGAAAAAAAGGGAAGCTGGTGCTTCCCTTTTTTTGAACTGACTGGAGCGGGAAACGAGGTTCGAACTCGCGACCTCAACCTTGGCAAGGTTGCGCTCTACCAACTGAGCTATTCCCGCATGTTCTGAACGCAACATATTGCGTTCAGAGCCTCGCATTATAGCAGCAAAAAAGCCGCCTTTTCAAACCCTCAATGTTTGACCGCGCCTTCAACAGGCGCCACCGGCTTGGCTGCCGCTGCGGCTTGCGCGATCTCCTCTTCGGTCAGTGGGATGGGCTGGCGCTCCAAAGCCACCGCCAGCACCTTGTCGATCCACTTCACCGGCACGATCTCGAGCCCTTCTTTGACATTGTCCGGAATCTCGGCCAAGTCTTTGACGTTCTCTTCGGGAATCAGCACGGTTTTGATGCCACCGCGCAGCGCCGCGAGCAGCTTTTCCTTCAGACCACCGATGGCCGTCACCTCGCCGCGCAAGGTGATTTCACCGGTCATGGCGACATCGGCGCGCACCGGAATGCCGGTGAGTGCCGACACCATGGCGGTGGTCATGGCGATGCCAGCGCTCGGGCCGTCCTTGGGTGTGGCCCCGTCGGGCACGTGAATGTGGATGTCTTTTTTCTCGAACACCTCGTCGCGAATGCCCAGCACCCGCGAGCGGCTGCGCACCACGGTGCGCGCGGCTTCGACCGATTCCTTCATCACGTCACCGAGCTGACCAGTGCGGGTGACATTGCCCTTGCCCGGCATGAGCGCAGCCTCAATGGTGAGCAAATCGCCCCCGACCTCGGTCCAAGCCAAGCCGACCACCTGGCCGACCTGGTTTTGTGCCTCGGCGCGGCCGTAGGAGTACTTGCGCACACCCAGAAACTCGCTCAGGTTCTCGGCGGTGACGACCACCGTCGGCGCCATTTTCTTGAGTAGCAGACCCTTGACCACCTTGCGGCAGATTTTGGAGAGTTCGCGCTCCAGCGAACGCACGCCGGCTTCGCGGGTGTAGTAGCGCACGATGTCGCGCACCGCGTCTTCGCGCACGTCCATTTCGCCGTCGCGGATGCCGTTGTTCTTGATCTGCTTGGGCAGCAGGTAACGGATCGCGATATGGGTTTTTTCGTCCTCGGTGTAGCCCGAGAGGCGGATCACCTCCATGCGGTCGAGCAGCGCCGGTGGGATGTTCATCGAGTTCGATGTCGCCACAAACATCACGTCCGACAAGTCAAAGTCGACCTCAACGTAATGGTCGCCAAAGGTGTGGTTCTGCTCGGGGTCGAGCACCTCCAGCAGCGCCGACGACGGGTCGCCGCGGAAGTCGGTGCCGAGCTTGTCGATTTCATCGAGCAGGAACAGCGGATTGCGGGTGCCCACTTTGGAGAGGCTTTGCAGCACTTTGCCTGGCATGGCGCCGATGTAGGTGCGGCGGTGGCCACGGATCTCGGCCTCGTCGCGCATGCCACCCAAAGCCATGCGCACATATTTGCGTCCGGTGGATTTGGCGATGGATTGGCCCAGCGAGGTTTTGCCCACGCCCGGGGGGCCGACCAAACACAGGATGGGTGCCTTCACCTTGTCGACCCGCTGCTGCACCGCGAGGTATTCCAAGATGCGGTCTTTGACCTTCTCCAGACCAAAGTGGTCGGCGTTGAGCACTTCTTCGGCCAGCGCCAGGTCGTGCTTGATCTTGGTTTTTTTGCTCCAAGGCAGGCCCACCAAGGCGTCGATGTAGTTGCGCACCACGGTGGCTTCGGCCGACATGGGCGACATGAGCTTGAGCTTTTTCAGCTCGGCATCGGCTTTTTTGCGGGCCTCGGCCGGCATTTTGGCGAGCTTGATCTTTTTCTCGATCTCTTCGATGTCGGCGCCCTCTTCGCCCTCGCCCAGCTCTTTCTGGATCGCTTTGACCTGCTCGTTGAGGTAGAAGTCGCGCTGGTTTTTCTCCATCTGGCGCTTGACGCGCCCACGGATGCGTTTGTCGACGTTGAGGATATCGACCTCGCGCTCCAACTGAGCAAACAGGTTTTCCAGCCGCTGCAATACCGCATCCATGTCCAGCACCACCTGCTTGTTCTCGAGCTTGAGCGGCAGGTGCGCGGCAATGGTGTCGGCCAAGCGACCGGGGTCGTCGATGCTGGAGATGGAGGTGAGGATCTCGGACGGGATTTTTTTGTTCAGTTTGACGTACTGGTCAAACTGTTGCATCACCGCGCGGCGCAGAGCCTCAATTTCGGTTGCGGGCACGTCTCGCATCTCGGCAGCGGGGTCCACCGGCGTCACCTCGGCGGTGAAATGCGACTCGCCGTCTTCGATCGACAGCACCTTGGCGCGCTGCAAACCCTCGACCAGCACCTTCACCGTGCCGTCGGGCAGTTTGAGCATCTGCAAAATGGTGGCCACACAGCCCATGTCGAACATGTCGCTGGCGGCCGGCTCGTCTTTGGCGGCGGCTTTTTGCGCCACCAGCATGATGCGGCGCTCGGCCTCCATGGCGGCTTCGAGCGCCTTGATGCTCTTGGGGCGACCCACAAAGAGCGGAATCACCATGTGGGGGAAAACCACCACATCGCGCAGCGGCAGCAAGGCCAGCGTCAGGGGCTCGGGAGGCAAAGGGGTGTGTCCGGACATAGTCAACCTCGTCAAAGCGTTCAGGTGGGGACAAAACCGGGCCGATCAACCCTGAGGCTGCAGGGGTTGATCGGTGTGCCGGCACAGCCCATGGCGACTCAGGCCTGTTTGGCCGCCTCGCGCAAGACCAGCAAGGGGGGCTTGCTCTCATCGATGGTGGCTTCTTCGACCACCACTTTTTCCACATTGCTCATGCCCGGCAGTTCAAACATGGTGTCGAGCAAAGCGTTTTCGAGAATCGAGCGCAAACCGCGCGCACCGGTCTTGCGCTCCAGCGCCTTGCGGGCAATCGCGCGCAGAGCGGAGGGTCGCACTTCCAGCTCAGCACCTTCCATCGACAACAGCTGGGCGTATTGTTTGACCACCGCATTTTTCGGCTCGGTCAGAATCTCCACCAGCGCGTCTTCGGTCAGCTCGGCCAAGCTAGCGATCACCGGCAAGCGGCCCACCAGCTCAGGAATCAGGCCAAACTTGACCAGATCGTCGGGCTCGACATCTTTGAAGGTGTCGGCCTTGGCCTTTTCGGCTTTGCTGCGCACCGCCGCGCCAAAGCCCATGCCGGCTGGCTCAGCCCGCGCCTCGATAATTTTCTCCAGACCCGCAAACGCCCCGCCACAAATGAACAGGATGTTGGTGGTGTCAACTTGGATGAAGTCTTGGTTGGGGTGCTTGCGCCCGCCCTGCGGCGGCACACTGGCCATGGTGCCCTCGACCAGCTTGAGCAGGGCCTGCTGCACGCCCTCGCCCGACACATCGCGGGTGATGGACGGGTTTTCCGATTTGCGGGTGATTTTGTCGACTTCGTCGATGTAGACGATGCCTTGCTGGGCGCGCTCGATGTCGTAGTTACAAGCCTGCAGCAGTTTGGCGATGATGTTTTCCACATCCTCGCCCACATAACCCGCCTCGGTAAGGGTGGTGGCGTCGGCCATCACAAAAGGCACATTGAGCATGCGCGCCATGGTCTGTGCCAGCAGCGTTTTGCCCGAGCCGGTGGGGCCAATGAGCAAGATGTTGCTCTTGGTCAACTCCACATCGTCTTTGCGGGCGTTTTGTTTGTGGCGCAGGCGCTTGTAGTGGTTGTACACCGCCACCGACAAAGCGCGTTTGGCCTGCTCTTGGCCAATGACGTAGTTGTCCAGATTGGCCTTGAGCACGGCCGGGGTGGGCAGCTCATCGCCCTGCGACTTGACCGACTCGATGCCAGGCAGTTCGTCGCGGATGATGTCGTTGCACAGGTCGATACATTCGTCGCAGATGAAGACCGACGGACCGGCAATGAGCTTCTTCACTTCGTGCTGGCTTTTGCCACAGAAGGAGCAATACAGCGCTTTTTCGCCGGAGGTGCCTTTTTTGTCGGCCATGGATCAGATAAACCTTGTGTGTGCGTCGAATCGGATAGTCAATGATAGAGCAGCCCGCCAGGCGCTGGCGGGCCCGTCCATCAGGCAGCGGCGGCCGGGGGCACGCGGCGATCGATCACTTTGTCGATCAGGCCGTACTCAGCGGCCTCGGCGGCGCTCAAGTAGTAGTCGCGCTCGGTGTCGCGTTCGATTTTCTCGAGCGGCTGACCGGTGCGCTCGGCCAAAATTTTGTTGAGCTGCTCGCGCGTCTTGAGGATCTCGCGGGCATGGATTTCGATCTCGGTGGCCTGGCCCTGGGTGCCGCCCAGCGGCTGGTGAATCATGACCTTGGAATTGGGCAGCGCAAAACGCTTGCCCTTGGCGCCTGCGGACAACAAGAAAGCGCCCATGCTGGCGGCCATGCCCATGCACAGGGTTGAGACGTCGGGCTTGATGAAGTTCATGGTGTCAAAAATCGACATGCCAGCGCTCACCGAACCACCGGGGGAGTTGATGTAGAACGAAATGTCCTTGTCGGGGTTTTCGCTCTCCAAAAACAGCAGCTGGGCCACCACCAAGTTGGCCGACTGGTCGTTCACCGGGCCGACCAAAAACACCACGCGCTCCTTGAGCAGGCGCGAGTAAATGTCGTAGGCGCGCTCGCCACGGCCGGACTGCTCAATCACCATCGGGACCATGCCAAGGGCTTGGGTCTCCATTGCACTCATGCTTCTCTCCTTGTGCGTTGTCAAAGTCTGTCTGGCCTCTAATGTAACCAAGCGGCCAAGACCTCCGGAATCACCAAGAAAAAGGGCGGGTTGCCCCGCCCTCTGACCGATATGGCGGCGCGCCGCCAATGATCAAGACTGACCCATCAATTCTTCGAAGCTGACGGTCTTGTCGGTGACCTTGGCCTTGGCCAACACAAACTCGGTCACGTTGTTTTCGATCACGATGGCTTCCACTTCGGCCATGCGGCGGTTGTCGCCTTTGTACCAGCGGATGACGTCGGCCGGCTTCTCGTAAGAGGCGGCCATTTCCTGCAGGTGGGCGTCGATCTGCTCGGGCTTGGCTTGCAGTTCATTGGCGCGCACCAGCTCGGCGACCACCAGGCCCAGGCGCACGCGGCGCTCGGCTTGTTCACGGAACAGGTCTTCGGGAATCGGCGCCTTCTCGGCATCCTTGATACCGCGCTGCTTCAAATCGGCACGGGCGCCTTCGACCAAGCGGTCGATTTCGGCTTGCACCACCGACTTGGGCAGGTCCAGCTCAGCCTTGGCCACCAGCGCGTCCATCACGGCCTGTTTGTTGCGGGCCTGCAGGCGGAATTTCACTTCGCGCGCCAGGTTCTTGCGGATGTCTTCGCGCAGCGCTTCGACCGTGCCACCTTCCACACCCAGCGATTTGGCAAAAGCCTCGTTCACTTCGGGCAGGTTCGGGGCTTCGATTTTGTGCAGGGTCACCAAGAAGTCGGCGGTTTTGCCGGCCACATCTTTGCCGTGGTAGTCGGCCGGGAAGTTCAACGGGAAGGTCTTGGACTCACCAGCCTTCATGCCGCGCACCGCGTCTTCGAACTCTTTGAGCATCTGGCCTTCGCCAACCAGGAACTGGAAACCTTCGGCTTTGCCGCCTTCGAAGGGCTCGCCGTCGATCTTGCCGGCGAAGTCGATGGTCACGCGGTCGCCATCGGCGGCGGCCTGATCGGCGCCACGCTGGGCGAAGGTGCGGCGCTGCTTGCGCAGGATGTCCACGGTGCGGTCGATCGCGGCGTCGTTCACATCGGCGGCGACTTTTTCCACCTCAGCACCCGCCAGATCGGCGATCTTGACTTCAGGGTAGACCTCAAACACCGCGTCGAACTGCAGCTCACCTTCGGGTGCGCCTTCTTTTTCGGTGATCTTGGGCTGACCGGCCACACGCAGCTTGGCTTCGTTGGCGGCTTGGGCAAACGCTTCGCCCACTTTGTCGTTCATCACCTCGTACTGGACCGAGTAGCCGTACTGCTGGGCCACCACATTCATCGGCACTTTGCCTGGGCGGAAGCCGTCCATCTTGACCTGACGGGCGATGCGCTTGAGGCGGTTTTCCACTTCGGATTGAAGGGCCTGGGCCGACAGCGTCAGGGTGATCTTGCGCTCCAGCTTTTCCAGGGTTTCAACGGTCACGGTCATGGTTATCTCCGGTAAGAAGGCAAGGCGGCTCGGTATGGCCTTGCCAAAAAGGGGTGGTGCGCGGGGGGGGACTCGAACCCCCACACCATTGCTGGCGTCAGGACCTAAACCTGGTGCGTCTACCAATTTCGCCACCCGCGCAGGCGGTGCCACCAACGGCGCGGCTTGTGGACCGCGCCTAGGCGCACCGAGATCGGCAACCTTCTATTCTATCCTGTCAAAGCGCCCTGCCCGAGCCTTTGGCGCAGCAGGCGCAGCGCGCTGTGGGGTGTGGTGAGCACCGGCAAGCCGGTGGCTGCGGCCACCGCTGGTGCCGCACGCGCCAGGCTGAACTGGGCCAGAGCGATGCATTGCGCTCCGCCCTCGGCGAGCCGCTGCGCAGCCTGCACCGCCAATTGGTCGTGGCGCGCGCTGTCGCCCTCCTGCAGCGCAGCCAAAGCGCCGTCGGCCAAGGCGGTGCTCAGCGGCACCTCGGCAGGGAACTCGCGCGGCATGCTCTCCAGCGTGGGGGCAAACGTGGCGAGCAAGCCGATGCGCAGACCGCTGGCTGCGGCCTCCTGCACCATCGCCTCATTGGGCTTGAGCACAGGCATGTGGGGGCGACGGCGCGCAACCGCCTCGATCGCTGGCCCAAACGCTGAGCAGGTGAACAGGATGGCCTGGGCTCCGGTGCCCTCGGCATAGGCCGCCAGCGCCTCAAACCGCGCCAGCATCGCCGCATCGAGCACACCACCGCTGCGCGCCAAGTCGGCCGACAGGCTGCTGTCCAGCAGGTGCATGGGCTGCACCTGTGGCCAGCCTTGGGCCAGGACCGTGCTGATCGGCGCCACCGAGTCCGCGAGCGCGTGGATCAGCGCGATGCGTGGGCCGCTCATGGTCCCACACCCGCTGGCGCCTCGCTGGGCAGGGCTCTGCGGCGGCGCTGCAAGGCCACCACCACCGCCAGCAGCACAAGCGCGGGAACAAACAGCCACTCTTTCTGTGGTCGATCAGCGGCCTGCTCGGCCGAGACGATGCGAAAGCCCTGCTCTAGGCCCAGCTTCTCGGCGGTGCTGCCGAATTTCACGCCCATGACCATCCACGCGTCGCCGTCGGGCATGGCGGTCACGCCCGAATGCGCCAGCCGTGTGCGAACGTCCCCATTGGGCCCCAGCGGCAGCAACACACCTTTGCGAACGTCATCGCCGTCGAGATTCATGCCCTCGATCCAGATGCGTTTGCTGCCACCAGCGGGCACCGCTTCAATGGCCTGGACCATGGCCTCGCCGCGCACGTCCTCGTACGCGGGCTGCACCATGTCCATCCAAAAGCCCGGGCGAAACAGGGTGAAACACACCAGCAACAAGGCCAGTGTTTCGTACCAGCGGCTGCGCACCAAAAAATAACCTTGGGTGGCGGCCGCAAACAGCAACATGGCCAGAACCGCTGAAGCCACCGTCAGCGCCAAGTGCCAAGGGCCGTCCAGACCAATCAGCAGCAGCTGGGTATTAAAGATGAACAAGAACGGCAAGATCGCCGTGCGCATGCTGTAGAAGAAGGCGGTGATGCCCGTCTGGATCGGGTCGTGGCGGGCGATGGCCGCCGCAGCAAACGAAGCCAGCCCCACGGGAGGGGTCACATCGGCCATCAGACCAAAATAGAACACAAAAAGATGCACCGCAATCAGCGGCACGATCAGGCCATTTTGGGCACCCAACTCCACGATCACAGGCGCCATCAGGGTCGAGACCACAATGTAGTTGGCGGTGGTGGGCAGGCCCATGCCCAAAATCAGGCTGATCACCGCCACCAGCACCAACATCAGCATCAGATTGCCGCCCGAGAGCAGCTCCACCAGTTCGGTCATGACCAGGCCCACCCCGGTGAGCGAGACCGTGCCCACGATGATGCCCGCGGCCGCCGTGGCCACACCAATGCCAATCATGTTGCGCGCACCAGCCACCAAGCCATCGATCAAATCGCGCCAGCCTGCGGCAAAGTCACGGGCCACATCACCGTTGCCACGCATCCAGCCCAGCAAGGGCTTTTGGGTCAGCATGACAAACACCATGAACACGGTGGCCCAAAAAGCCGAGAGCGCGGGCGACAGGCGCTCCACCATCAGACACCACACCAGCACCACCACCGCCAGCAGATAGTGCAGGCCAGAGCGCACCGTGGGGCCAGTCTCTGGCAAGGCAAATACCGGCGCGTTTGGATCGTCCAGCGCCAAGGGCGGCTGGCGCGAGCCCACCCACAGCAGCCCCAAGTAGGCCAGCAACAGCAGCAAGCCAATCGCCGGTACAGCGGCATCGCCCAAAGCGGACTTCAATCCGCCAATCACCACATAGGTCACGCCCGCCAGCACCACAAAACCACTGATCGTCAGCCCAAAGGTCAACAGGCGCTGCCCAGCGCTCGACGGATTGCGCCGGGGCAGCCCAGTCATGCCGGCCTTGAGCGCTTCCAAGTGCACGATGTAGAACAGGGCAATGTAGGAAATCAGCGCAGGCAAAAAGGCGTGCTTCATCACCTCCACATAAGGAATACCCACGTACTCGACCATCAAAAAGGCGGCAGCCCCCATCACTGGCGGCATGATTTGCCCATTGACCGAGGACGAGACCTCAACCGCTCCGGCTTGGTCGCCTCGGTAGCCCACCCGCTTCATCAGCGGAATGGTGAACGTGCCGGTGGTGACCACGTTGGCAATCGAGGAGCCCGAAATGATCCCAGTGGCGGCCGAAGACACCACCGCCGCCTTGGCCGGGCCACCGCGCATGTGGCCTAGCAAGGCAAATGCCGACTGGATGAAATAGTTGCCGGCCCCGGCTTTGTCCAGCAAAGAACCAAACAACACAAACAAAAAGATAAAGCCGCTAGAGACCCCCAAGGCCACACCGTACACCCCCTCGGTGGTGAGCCACTGGTGGGTCACCGCACGCTCCAAAGAGGCGCCTTTGTGCGCCATCAGATCGGGCATGTAGGGGCCCGCAAAGGTATAGAACAAGAACACCACCGCCACGATCACCATGGGCAGGCCCAACACCCTGCGGGTGGCCTCTAGCAACAACAACACACCCACCGCGCCGGTCCAGACGTCCATGGGGGTAGGTTGGCCGGGTCGCTCCGCCAGCTCGCGGTAAAAAACAAACAGGTAGGCCGCACAGAACGCCCCGACCAACGCGAGCAGCCAGTCGAGCGCCGGGACGGTGGTTCTGGGTGAGCGTTTGCTGGCGGGATAAGCAAGAAACGCCAAAAACACCGCAAACGCCAAATGGATGGCACGGGTTTGGGTGTCGTTGAGCACAGGAATCCAGCTCGCCACCAGATAGGGCAAGGGAGAGGCGATCCACAATTGAAACAGGGACCAGGCCAAGGCCACGCCCAAAAGCAGGCGGGCCACGGCGGGGCCGGGCTTACGCCCTCCGGTGTCGTTGTCCTCGACCAATTTCTGGACATCCACAGGGGCGGTGGCGGTAGGTGGGGAAGCGTGTTTCATGGCGTCGCTCCGGGCGCGCTCAGGCGCGCCCTACAAATCAATCAAATGGCACAAGACATCAAAAAGCCCCATGCCAGTCGAGCCGACATGGGGCCATGTACAAAAACCGCAGGCAGCGCTTACTTCAGCCAGCCTTTTTCACGGTAGTACTTGGCAGCACCCGGGTGCAGCGGTGCCGACAACCCTGCCTTGGTCATTTTTTCCGGTGCCAGACCGGCAAACGCGGGGTGCAGCTTCTTGAAGTCTTCGAGGTTGTCAAACACCGCTTTGGTGAACAAGTAGACCTCCTCGTCGGACTTGTCGGAGCTGGTGATCACCGTGGCGGTCACACCATAGGTGTCGAGCACATTGGTTTGGCTCGGATAGGTGCGGGCAGGGATCTTGGCGTCCGAGTAGAACGGATTGGCACCGACCAGCTTGTCGACCGCCGCGCCGGTGATGTTCACCAGTTGCGCACCACAGGTGGTCATCGGGTCCTGGATGTTGGCACTGGGGTGGCCCACCACGTAGAAGAAGGCGTCGATCTTGTTGTCGCACAGGGCCGCGCCATGCTCGTCGGCCTTGAGTTCGGCGGTGGCAGAGAACTCGGCCGCCTTCATGCCGGTGGCCGCCAACAGCTCGTCGACCGAGGCACGGGTGCCCGAGCCGGGGTTGCCGATGTTCACTCGCTTGCCCTTGAGATCGGCCAGGCTGCGGATATTGGCCTCTTTGCGTGCCACCAAGGTCAGCGGCTCCGGATGCAGCGAGAGCACCGCACGCAGCTTGGGTTGGGGCTTGCCGTCAAACGCCTTGACACCTTTAGAGGCATTGAACTGGGCGTCGGACTGGGCCACACCAAAATCCAAATCGCCACCCAGCACCGTGTTGATATTGGCCACCGAGCCGCCGGTCGACTCGACGGTGCAACGGTAGCCGTGGTCTTTGCGGTCTTTGTTGACGAGGCGGCAGATCGCGCCACCAGCGGCGTAGTACACGCCGGTCACACCGCCGGTACCGATGGTCATGAACTTCTGTTGGGCCATGGCAGGGGCCACTGGTGCCATCAGGGCCACGGCGGCGCCGACAGCGCTCAGACAGGCAAGCCATTTCTTCATATCAATCACTCCTGTGGGTTGGAAAGCACTTGCGGGGCAGGTGCAAACGTTTGAGTATTACAAATCCACTCAAAACCGGTGGATGATGCCTCGAACTTGCTTCACAAAATTTCAGTAGTTTCCCTAGGTTAAACCCCAAAATTCCACTCAAGTCAGTCGCATGTCAGAAAAAACATCTTCGACCGAGGCGCACAACAAATCCACCAAAGTGTCGATCTCCTGCGGCGAACAGACAAAGGGTGGGGCGAGCAGCACATGGTCGCCTTCACGGCCGTCCACCGTGCCGCCCATCGGATAGATCATCAGACCCCGGCGCATCGCTGCCGCCTTGAGACGCGCGTGCAGCTTGAGCGCGGGGTCAAACGGCTGGCGAGTCTCGCGCTCGCGCACCCACTCGATGCCCCAGAACAGACCGCGTCCGCGGATGTCCCCCACATAGGGGTGCTCGCCCAAGCGCTGCTGCAAAGCGGCATACAACTGGGCACCACGCGCCTGCACCTGCCCCAGCAAGCCGTCGCGCTGCACCACCTGCTGCACCGCCAGCGCCGCCGCACAGGCCATGGCGTGGCCAATGTAGGTGTGGCCGTGTTGGAACAAGCCCGAGCCTTGGCGAAAAGCCTCCACCAAACGCTCCTGCACCAGCACCGCACCAATCGGCTGATAACCGCCCCCCAGCCCTTTGGCGACTGTCAGCAGGTCCGGCGCCACACCCTCTTGCTCGCAGGCGTGCAGACTGCCAGTGCGCCCCATGCCACACATCACTTCGTCGAGGATCAACAAAATGCCATGGCGGTCACACAGCTCGCGCACCGCGCGGAAATAGCCCGGCACGGGCGTCAATACGCCTGCGGTGGCTCCACCCACAGTTTCGGCCACAAAAGCCATGACATTCTCTGGACCCAGACGCTCCACAGCGGCCTCCAACTCGCGCACCAAACGCTGGCCATAGGCGTCGGGGCTTTCGTCCTGCAAGCGGTCGCGGTAGGGGTAACACGGCGCCACATGGGTCACCCCAATGAGCAGCGGCTCGAACTGTTGGCGCCGCCAAGCATTGCCACCCACCGCCAGCGCACCCAAGGTGTTGCCGTGGTAGCTCTGGCGCCGGGCAATAAAGT
Organism: uncultured Hydrogenophaga sp.; assembly: GCA_964650505.1. GTDB lineage: Bacteria > Pseudomonadota > Gammaproteobacteria > Burkholderiales > Burkholderiaceae_C > Hydrogenophaga. The sequence goes on along the minus strand of CAZYUD010000006.1, from coordinate 138,007 downwards.
GGCGCCGCTGGGGCTGGCCGATCTCCACAAAGTACTGGCGGGCCATTTTGAGTGCGGCTTCCACCGCCTCGGAGCCGCCACTGACCAAGTAGGCGTGGCTCATACCCGGTGGCGCATGGGCAACCAATTCATCGGCCAAGGCCTCGGCCACGGCGGTGGTGAAAAAACTGGTGTGGGCATAGGCCAATTGATCGAGCTGGGCGTGCATGGCCGCCAACACCTCGGGGTGTCCATGCCCCAGACAGGACACCGCTGCCCCCCCACTGGCATCGAGGTAACGCCGCCCATGGCTGTCGATGAGGTAGATGCCCTCGCCAGACACCGCCATCGGCAGGTCGTGGCTGAGCTGGCGGTGCAACACATGGGTTTTTGGCATACAAAGCTCCAACAAAGCGGGCGCGCCACGTTGGCGCTTGGCCCGCAGTCTAGAGCCGGGAGCGCGAGGCAGCGCATGCTTTTCCCCGCTGCCCCCATAAACGCCAGGTATGGCTCTGGCGTGCATTGGTATGCCAAAGGCGGCGCGGCGCCACCTACAGTGGGTGCATGTCTCTCACAGCCCTCTCTGTCGCCAGAAGCCGTCCGCCGCAGCGCCATGCACTGGTGCTGGGTGCCGGTGTGGTCGGACTCACCAGCGCCTGGGCCTTGCACCACGCCGGCTGGCGGGTCACGGTGCTCGACCACAGCGGTCCCGGCGCAGGTGCCAGTGGCGCCAATGGCGCGCAGCTCAGCTACGCCTATGTGCAGCCGCTGGCCGACCCAGCCATCTGGCGCCAGTTGCCCAAGTTGCTGCTCGACGCGGACTCGCCGCTGAAGCTGCGCCCCCAACTGGACACAGCCCAATGGGCGTGGTGTGCACAATTTATGGCGGCGTGCCGCAGCAGCGTCTCCGCACGCAGCACCGCGGCCTTGCTGGCACTGGCGGCTGAGAGCCGTGCCGCCTGGGCCAAGCTGTGGCCGCTGATTGGTGCGGCCTGTGACCATTCGGCCACTGGCAAGCTGGTGCTCTACCCAGACGCCGCAGGTCTGGCCGCAGGCGAGCGCCAGCTGGCGCTGCAGCGTGCGCTCGGCTGTGAACAACGCGCGCTTCCCATGTCCGACTGTGTGGCGCTAGAGCCAGCACTGGCCGACAGCGCCCAGCGCTGGGCCGGGGGCATTCACACGCCCAGCGAATGTGCGGTCGACGCTGCGGCGGTGTGCCAAGCGCTGCACCACCATTTGGCCGCACAAGGCGTGGACTTTGTGTGGGGCTATGCCGCAGAGCGCCTGCACATGCGCTCTGGACGGGTGGTGGGGGTGCAAGCTGGCACCGCCGAACTGCAGGCCGACGCGGTGGTGATGGCGCTGGGCAGTGGCTCGGCCACACTCGCCCGCACCCATGGCTGGCACTTGCCGGTCTATCCGCTCAAGGGCTACAGCATCACCCTGGGGCTGGCCGGCCAAACCGAGGCAGCACCCCGGGTCAACATCACCGACCTTGGGCGCAAAGTGGTGTTTGCCCGGCTGGGTGAGCGGCTGCGGGTGGCTGGCATGGTGGAGATCGTCGGGCACGACCGGGGCATAGCGCCGGCGCGCATCCGCTCTTTGTTGGCGAGCACCGAGCGCGCATTTCCCCGATTGGCATTGCCACCGGCACAAGAGGTGCAGCCCTGGTGTGGCCTGCGCCCAGCCACGCCCACCGGCCTGCCCATCACGGGCCGCCGATCTGGTGCCCCGGCGAACCTGTGGTTCAACACCGGCCACGGTGCGCTGGGTTTGACGCTGGCCATGGGCAGTGCGCAGCGCTTGGTGCGGCAAATGGACCTTGCCGTATGAGCCTTGGCGGGCTCAGCCCGCCACGTCTTGCAGCGCTTGCTGCAAACACCGGGTGAATGCCCGTCCCAGCACCGAAGAGGCGCGCGATTTGGCGCGCAAAAACTGCACCGGCACCTCCAGCGCGGGGGCCAGGGCCAACACATCGACCCGCGAACGGTCGGCCGAGGCCGCGGTCCAGGCGTCGACCATGGCCACGCCCACACCGTGCTGCGCCAGCGACAGCGCCACATGGTAGGTCTGGACGGTGGCCACCACCTTGGCCGGAACAGCGGTATCGCGGAAGGTGCGCAGCAACTGCAGGCCCAGCGGGTCTTGTCCGTCCAGACCGATCAGCGGCAAGCGCGCGAGCTGCTCCATGCCGATCTGCCCTTCGGCCAGCATCTGGCGCGACACCCAACCTTTGGGCACCACACAGACCACCGGCCGGCACGCCAGCACCTGGCTCTCCAAGGCTGGGTGCGGGGCCGCATTAAAGGCATAGCCCACGTCGGCCTCTTGCAGCACCAGAGCGTCGACAATCTGTACCGAATGCAGGGCTTGGTGGTGCAGTTGCACCTCAGGGTGCTTTTGGCGGAACAAACCCACCGCGCGCGGCAGCACCTCATGGCCCAGTGCCAACACGGTGAGCACCCGCAGCTCGCCGCGGGCGCCACCACCTTTGAGACTGGCGCACAGCCGCTGCACCTCGTCGAGCTGTGCAAACATGCGCTCCACATGGGGCCCCAAGGCCTGGGCTTCAGCGGTGGGGATCAGCCGCCCTCCACTGCGCTGAAACAGCGCAAAGCCCAGTTGCAGCTCGGCGTGCTGCAGCGTGCGGCTGACGGCCGGCTGGGTCACATGCAGCAGCCGCGCTGCCGCACTGGCGCTACCAGTGAGCAATACCGCGTGAAAGACTTCAATATGGCGCAAACGCATGGCGCGCCATCATACGGCGGCACATCGAGGCCTCACTGCCCAGGTGTGTCGCGCCGCACCCGGAACCAAGCGGCATACATCGCCGGCAAAGCCAGCAGGGTCAGCACGGTGGCGACGATCAAACCGCCCATGATGGCCACCGCCATCGGCCCCCAGAACACGCTGCGCGACAGCGGAATCATGGCCAGCACAGCGGCCGCTGCGGTCAACACAATGGGGCGCATGCGCCGCACTGCCGACTCCACAATTGCATCCCAGGCGGGAATGCCCCGCGCCCGATCTTGCTCGATCTGGTCGATCAGGATCACCGAGTTGCGCTGGATCATGCCCATGAGTGCAATCACCCCCAGCAGCGCCACAAAACCGAAGGGACGGTCCAGCGCCAGCAAGGCTGCCGCCACACCCGCCAAGCCCAGCGGACCTGTCAAAAACACCAGCAGCGAACGCGAAAAGCTCTGCAGCTGCAGCATCAACAGGGTGAACACAATGAACAACATGGCCGGCATGCCCGCAGCAATCGATGAGGACCCCTTGCTGCTTTCCTCCACCGCGCCAGCGACCTGTACCCGGTAGGCGCTGCCCTCCTTGGCCACCCAATCGCTCTCCAGCGCCCGCAAAGCGGGCAACAGCTCGGCGGTGACGGTGGCACCCTGCAGCCCATCGACCACATCGGCTTGTACCGTGATGGCGTATTCGCGCCCCTCGCGCCACAACACCCCGGGCTCCCAGGCCAGCACCGGCGTGGCGATCTGCGCCAGCGGCACCCGTTGACCGCTGGCGGTGGGCACATAGGTCGCCTGCAGATCGGACAGGGCGTCGCGCTCCGACAAGGGCGCGCGCAACACGATATCGATCAACTTGTCGCCTTCGCGGTACTGACCCACCGGTGTGCCGCTGAGTAGGGTGCGGCTGGCCTGGGCGATCGACTGGCTTGACACCCCCAAAGCGCGGGCCTTGGCCTGGTCCACATCCAAACGCAAGACCTTCACCGACTCGTTCCAGTTGTCGTTCACACCACGGGTGTTGGGGCTTTGCCGCAGCACCGCTTTGACCTCATCGGCGCGCTGCCGCAACAGCTCGGGGTCGGGGCCTTCCACGCGGAACTGCACGGGGTAAGGCACAGGTGGCCCATTGGGCAACAACTTGACCCGGCTGCGGGCTTCGGGAAATGCCTCGGCCAGCAGCGCCGGCAAGGTGCGGCGCAGGGTTTCGCGGGTGCGCAAGTCCTTGGGCAACACAATGAGTTGCGACACATTGCTCTGCGGAAAGATCTGGTCCAAGGGCAAGTAGAAACGTGGCACCCCAGAACCCACCCACGCACTTACGCTCTGCACACCGTCTTGCGCCATCAGGCGCTGTTCCATGCGGCGCACCAACGCATCGTTGGCGGCGATGCTGCTGCCTTCGGGCAACCACACATCCACCAAAATCTCGGGCCGGTTCGAGTCTGGGAAAAACTGCTGCTGCACCTTGCCCATGCCCACCATGCCCAGCACAAAGGTGGCGATGGTCAGGCCAATGGTGATCCAGCGGTGCTCGACACACCAGTCCACCCACCGCCGAAAGCGCGCATAAAACGGCCCATCAAACACCTCATGTGTGCCGTGCTGGGGTTTGACCTTGAGCAGCTTGACACCCAGGTAGGGCACAAACAGCACCGCCACCAACCACGAGATGATGAGGGCTGCGGCCGTCACGCCAAAAATCGCAAAGGTGTATTCGCCCACGGTCGACTGGGCCAAACCGATGGGCAAAAACCCCGCTGCGGTGATCAATGTGCCCGTCAGCATGGGCATGGCGGTGGCCTCCCAAGTGAAGGTGGCGGCGCGAAACAAGCCCTCGCCCTCTTCGAGCTTGCGCACCATCATCTCCACCGCAATGATGGCGTCGTCCACCAGCAAGCCCAGCGCAATGATCAAGGATCCCAGCGAGATCTTGTGCAGCCCAATGCCCCAGTGCTGCATCACCAAAAAGGTGATGGCCAGCACCAAGGGAATGGTGATCAGCACCACCAGGCCGGGCCTGACATCCAGCGTGTAGCGGCGCCAGCCGCTGCCGCCCTCACGCCGATGCAGCCCCAGACTCAAGAAGCTCACCGCGAGCACAATCACCACCGCCTCGATCAGCACCTTTACAAACTCGTTGACCGACGTGGCCACCGAGCGCGGCTGGTCTTGCACCTGCACCAGCTGCATGCCCGCTGGCAAAGTGGCTTCAATCTGCTGCACCTGGCTGCGCAAAGCCTTGCCCAGGCGGATGATGTCGCCGCCACTGGCCATGGCAATGCCCAAGGCAATACTGTCTTGGCCGTTGTGCCGCACCAAGGTGGTCGCTGGGTCCACATAGCCTCGGCGGATCTGGGCCACGTCACCGAGCCGCAACCAAGCGCCCGAGGCGGCCCGGATCGGCATGGCCGCCAGCGCATCGGCCGAGACAAAAGCGCCTTCCACCCGCACAGCCACCACGTCGGTCGGTGTCTGGACCGCCCCGGCCGACTCCACCGCATTTTGTTGTCCCAGCGCTGCGATCACTTGCGCAATGTCCAAGCCCATCGCCGCCAACCGCTTGGGCGAGAGCTCGATGTAGAGCTTTTCGTCTTGCACGCCAAAGAGTTCAACCTTGGCCACATCGGGCACCCGCAGCAACTGCTGGCGCACTTGGTCGGCCACGGTTTTGCGCTCGGCGTGGCTGAAACCCTCGCCCTGCAGCGCGTAGATCACCCCAAACACATCGCCAAATTCGTCGTTGAAGAACGGGCCGATCACCCCGGCGGGCAAGGTGGCGCGCATGTCGCCGATCTTCTTGCGGGTGGTATACCAGACCTGTTGCACCTCTTTGGGCGGCGACGAGTCTTCGAGCTGAAAAATCACCAGCGCCTCTCCAGGCTTGGAGTAGCTGCGGATCTTGTCGGCGTAAGGCACTTCCTGCAGCGTGCGCTCAATGCGATCGGTCACCTGCTCGGCCATCTGTTGGGCGCTCGCCCCTGGCCAATACGCCCGCACCACCATGGCGCGGAAGGTGAAGGGCGGGTCTTCGTCCTGCCCCAGCTGAAAGTAGGCCGAGGCACCCAGCACCATCAGCACAATCATCAGGTAACGGGTGAGCGCCGGGTGTTCCAGCGCCCACTGCGACAAGTTCCAGCGAGCAATCCAGCCGCTGCGTGAGGAGGTGTCGGACATGGACCAACCCCCTTCAGCGCGAGCCAGTGGAAGAGAAACGCTGCACCTTCTGGCCCGGCGTCAGCACATGGACGCCGGCGGCCACAACTTCTTCACCGGGCTGCAGCCCCTGCTGCACCAACACCTCGTTGTCCGACAAGCCCACCACTTGGATCGACCGCGGCTGTACCGTGCTGGTGGCAGGGTCAAACACCCACACCGCCGTGCCCCCGGCGTTGCGCCAGAGGGCACTGGTGGGCAGCGACAGCCCCGGCACAGCGTCCACTGCGGCTGCCTCCATTTGTACAAAGGCGGTGGCACCCAGCGCCACCTGGGCCTTGGGCGACAAGGCAGCGCGCACCACAAAGGTCCGCGTGACAGGATCGGCCACGGCCGATACCTCGCGCACCACCGCTGGCAGTGCTGGCTCGGGCGTGGCACGGGTCAGCGCAGACCACAAACGCACCTGGGCCACTTGCCCCGGTCGCACCCATTGCACCCGGTCTTCGGGCACCGAAAACTGCACCTCACGCGCACCATCGCGCGCCAGCCGAACCACGGGCGCTCCGGGCGCCACCACCTGCCCCGCTTCGGCCTCCAGCGCCAACACCACACCATCGGCATCGGCCAGCAGCCGCGCATAACGGGACTGGTTGCCCTGCACCGCCGCCTGGGCACGCGCTTGGCGCAGTGTCGCCTCTGCGGCCAGCAACTGCGACTGGCGCCGGTCGATTTCCACCGCACTGATGAACCCTTGTGCCTTGAGCTCCTGCGCGCGCCGCAACTCCGAAGCGGCCAAATCGCGCTGCACCTGGGCTGCCTCGACCTGGGCTTGGCCGGCTTGGCTGGCCAGACCCAGATCGGCCGCATCCAGCTCGGCCAACAACTGCCCCGCACGCACCCGCTGCCCCACATCCACATGGCGGCGGATCAGCTTGCCCCCGACCCGAAAACCCAAGCGCGCCTCAATCCGGGCTTTGATCTCACCGGTGTACTCTGGCCACTCCAGCGGGGTGGCGGTGGGCACCACCAGCAGCTTGACCGAGCGCAGCGGCTCGGTCGTCTCGACCGGACGCGAACAGGCCCCGAGTGCACCCAACACCACAAGAGCAGAGACAATGCGCAAGAAGACCATGGCACACACACCCGGAAAGACCGAAGCCGCCCACTGGGCGGCCCAAGTTAATGACTGACTGGTTAGTAAATAGATTTTAGGGGCATTCCACCCGCAGCCGATGAACCAGGCCCACAAACCCCCACAGTCCGCGCCGCACGACCCCACCGGTCCCAGCGCTTGGAGCGGCCAAGTTGGCCACTACGAAAACTTTCCGGTCGCCTCTTGGCTGTGCCCGCCGCGCCTGCGCCCGCCCATCACCGCGATCTACCACTTCGCGCGCACCGCCGACGACATCGCCGACGAGGGCGACGCAGCGGCCGCCACTCGGCTGCAAGCCCTGGCGCACTACCGCCAAGCGCTGGACGCGGCCTTGGCCGGCGCGCCGCTGGCCAAGGCTTGGCCGGCGGTGTTTGGGCCACTGACCCAGGCCATCCGCGCCCATGCGCTGCCACCGGCGCCGCTGCACGATTTGCTCAGCGCCTTTGAACAAGACGTGATCCACACCGCCAACGCCCACCGCTACGCCGACCGCGCCGAGCTGCTGGCCTATTGCAGCTTGTCGGCCAACCCCATCGGTCGGCTGCTGCTGCACCTGTACGGCGAAGACGAGAACAGCGACGCGCTGGCCGAGAGCGACGCCATCTGCAGCGGCCTGCAGCTGGTCAATTTCTGGCAAGACGTCTCGCGCGATGTGCCGCGCCTGCGGCACTACCTGCCGCTCGACACCTTGGCGCGCCACGGCCTGCAGCACAGCGATGTGGAGCGCGCCTGCGCCGGGCCCATCACCGCCGCACACGCCCCAGCGCTGAGCGGCGCGCTGGCCGAGGAATGCGCCGCCGCCCGCGCGCTGCTGCTGTCGGGTGCGCCGCTGGTGCGTCGCCTGCCAGGGCGTGTGGGCTGGGAGCTGCGGTTGGTGGTGGCGGGCGCCCTGCGGGTGCTCGACCAACTGGCCGCCAACGGCCACCGCAGTTGGGTCCAGCGGCCGGCGCTGCGCTGGACCGATGCCCCTGCGGTGCTGGGTCTGGCCTGGCGCGTGGGCCGCGCCCGCGCCGCCTGAGCGGTACACTGCCGCTCGCCCCATGAACCCACAGCAATACGCCCAAGACAAAACCGCCGCCTCGGGCAGCAGTTTCTATTACGCCTTTTTGTTTTTGCCGGCGCCGCAGCGCGCCGCCATCACCGCCTTCTACGCCTTCTGCCGTGAGGTCGACGACGTGGTGGACGAGGCCACCGACTTGGGCGTGGCCCAAACCAAGTTGGCTTGGTGGCGCCAAGAGGTGGCGCGCAGCTTCGCTGGCCAGCCACAGCACCCGGTGATGCAGGCCCTGATGCCGCATGTGCCGGTGTACCGCATCGAGGCCGCATCGCTGCAAGCGGTGATCGACGGCTGCCAAATGGACCTGGACCAAAACCGCTACCTCGACTTTGCCCAGCTGCAGCCCTACTGCCACCGGGTGGCGGGTGTGGTGGGCGAAGTGGCCGCGCGCATCTTTGGTCAGACCCACGCCGACACCACCCGCTACGCCCACCAGCTTGGCTTGGCACTGCAGCTCACCAACATCATCCGCGACGTGGGCGAAGACGCCGCACGCGGCCGCATCTACCTGCCCATCAACGAGCTGCAGCGCTTTGATGTCAAAGCGCACGAGCTGCTCAAACACAAGCAGGTGAACGACCGCGCCGACTTTGAGCACCGCTTCACGGCCCTGATGGCGTTTCAGTGCGAGCGGGCCTTGGGCGTGTACGACCAAGCGCTGGCCCTGCTGCCGGCCTGCGACCGCCGGGCCCAAAAACCCGGCCTGATGATGGCCAGCATTTACCGCACCCTGCTGCGCGAGATCGCCGCCGACCCGCTGCCGGTGCTGACCCAGCGGGTGGCGCTCACGCCGCTGCGCAAACTCTGGCTGGCCTGGAAAGTGCAGGCCCTGGGCCGCCTGTGAACACCCCACCCGACGCAGCGACGCTGGACGTGGCGGTGGTGGGTGGCGGCTGGGCCGGCTTGGCCGCCGCCGCGGCCTTGGCGCGCGCCGGGCGCCAGGTCACCCTGATCGAGGCCGCGCCCCAGCTGGGAGGCCGGGCGCGCCGCTTGGATATCACCGGCCCAAACGGGCAGCGCTGGACGGTGGACAACGGCCAACACATCCTGATTGGCGCCTACCGCGCCAGCTTGGGCCTGATGCACCACCTGGGTGTGGACCTGGGCCAAGCCCTGCTCACCCTGCCACTGGGTCTGCCGCAGCCCGGCGGCGCAGGTCTGCGCACGCCGGCGTGGGCCGCGCGTTGGCCGGCGCCGGCCGACAGCCTGTTGGCCATGCTGGCGCACAGCGGCTGGTCGCTGGGCGACCGGCTGCGCTGGCTGGCCATCGCCGCTGGCTGGCGTCTGCGCGGTTTTGTCTGTGCTTCGCAGCTCACCGTGACCGAACTGTGCCAATCGGTGCCCCGCGCGGTGCTGCGCGATCTGATCGAGCCGCTGTGTGTGTCGGCGCTGAACGTGGCGCCCGAGCGCGCCAGCGCCGCCGTGTTTTTGCGGGTGATGCGCGACGCGCTGGCCGGACCGGTGACCCAGCTTGGCCGCCACCGCTACCCGCCCGCCGCCCTGCTGCTGCCGCGCAGCGACTTAGGAGCCTTGTTGCCCGAGGCCGCCGGCGCCTGGCTGCGCGCCCAGGGTCACAACCTCTGGCTGGGCCACACGGTGCAGGGCATCAGCGGTGGCGAAGGCAACTGGCGGCTTGCGCTGGCCGATGGCCGCCACACCCACGCGCGCCAGGTGGTGTGGGCCACCTCGGCGCCGGTGGCTTCGCGCGCGCTGGGCGCGCTGGCGCCCGATTGGGCTGCCAGCGCCGGCGCGCTGGACCACACCGCCATTGCCACGGTCTACGCCTGGTCGCCCCAGGCCCGCTTGTCCGACCCGATGCTGGCCCTGCAGGCCGCGCCCGAGCAAGCCGGCCAGGTGGCCCAGTTCGCGTTTGACCGGGGGCAGCTGCAAGGCCCCTCGCACGCCGGCCTGCTGGCCCTGGTGGTGAGCGATGCGCAGGGCAGCGCTCGCGCGCTGGAGCACAGCGTCATCGCGCACGCGCGGCAGGCGCTGGGCTTGCCCGATCTGCAAGCGCTGCAAACCGTGGTGGACAAGCGCGCCACCTTCGCCTGCACGCCGGGCCTGCGCCGCCCCGCAGCGGCGCTGGCGCCAGGCCTGGTGGTGGCCGGCGATTATGTGGACGGCCCCTATCCTGCCACGCTAGAAGGCGCGGTGCGCGCCGGCGACAACGCGGCCGCCCTGCTTCAGGGCAAGGCCTTGGCCTGGGCGTAGGCCGGCCGGGCCAAACACGCGTCCAACCACGGCCCCACCAGCGGCCATGGCTCCAGCGAGAAGCGCCCCGCTTTGAGCCACATGAGCACACTGGCCACCGCCAGATCGGCCACGGTGAAGCGCTCGGCCGCCAGATGCGCCTGGCCCTTGGCCTGTTGCGCCTGCAAGTGCTGCTGCAAGACCTGCAGCGGCACCGCCAAGCGCTTCTCAGCCGCCTCGGCCAGCTCGGGGCGGCGCCGATCCTCAGGCATGGCGCGGCGGTGCATCAGCACCGTCAACGCGTCGGCCTCCACCTCCGACATCACCCAAAACGCCCAGCGCAAGGCATCGGCCTCTTCGCCCGCGCTCGCCGGCCCGATGTCGCTGCCATCGCAGCGCGCGAAGCGCCGCGCCAGGTACAGCGCACAGGCCATGCTCTCCCACACCGTGACCGGCGCGGCCGGGTCGCGCTGGTCGATCAACACCGGAATATGGCCGTTGGGGTTCATCGCCAAAAACTCGGGCGTGCGGGTGGCCCCGCCCTGGTAGGGCGTGGGCCGGTGTTCAAACGCCAAGCCCAATTCGCACGCGGCCCACAGCGGCCGGATGGCGCGCGACGCCGAAATGCCCACCATCACCAACGACATCGGTATCTCCTTCTTCCGGTCACCACATCACACACCCAGCGCATCGCACAGGGCCAGCAAATCGCGCACCACCAACTGGGGCGGCGCCTCGTGCGCCGGCCAGTCGGCCAAGGCGACCGCAGGCTCTGCGCTGCGGTGCACCCAGGCGCAGGGCAAGCCCGCGCGCAGGGCGCCCACCGCATCGAGCTGCAGGTCGTCGCCCACATGCAGCACCGCAGCTGGTTCACAGCCCAGGGTCTGGCACGCGGCGGCAAATATCTGCGCATCTGGTTTGGCCACGCCCACTACCTTGGCCGTGACGGTGCCGACAAACCACTGGCCAATGCCCACCCGTTGCACATCGGCGTTGCCGTTGGACAAGGTGCACACCGGGTAACGCGCGGCCAAGCGCTGCAGCGCGGACGCGGCGTCGTCAAACAAGTGGACCTGCTGGCGCGCGGCAAAAAACACCTCAAAGGCCTGCGGCGCCAGCGCCGGGTCTTCGCCCGACTCGCGCAACAGCGCTTCAATGCTGGCCTGGCGCAAAAAACTCAGGTCGTGCAGGCGATCCGGCCAACGCGCTTGCACCGCTTGGCGCAAGCGCGACCTCACCCCAGGCTGCAGCGCCAGCCGCGCCGCAGCGGGCGCGCGCTCACCCAGCCAGGCCTGCAACGCGGCCTCAGCGCCCACGATGGTGGGCCCAATCGGCCACAGGGTGTCGTCCAGGTCAATCGAGATGGCGCGCACCCCTTGCGGATCGAAGTCGGCGCGCATCCAGCACCGGGCGGCGTGCGGCGCCAACGTTGGAGTGGGGGCAAGGGCTTTCATGGGTAGAGGAGAATAGCGCATGGCTTTTCGCAAAGAACCTTCTTTCTCTCACGGGCAGGCGCCCCGCACCGCCGTGGTGCTGTGCAATCTGGGCACGCCTGCCGCCCCCACCGCCCCGGCCCTGCGCCGTTACCTGGCCGAGTTTTTGGGCGACCCGCGTGTGGTGGAAATCCCGGCCCCGATCTGGAAGCTGATCCTGCACGGCATCATCTTGCGGGTGCGGCCCAAAAAATCGGCCGCGAAGTACGCCAGCATCTGGACGCCCGAAGGCTCGCCGCTGAAAGTGTGGACCGAGCGCCAAGCCAGCTTGCTGGGCGAGGCCTTGGCCCAGCGCGGCCACACCGTCACCGTGGTGCCGGCCATGCGCTACGGCGAGCCATCGGTAGAGAGCGTCATGAACCGGCTGCGCGCCGAGGGTCATACCCGCATCCTGGTGCTGCCGGCCTATCCGCAATACAGCGGCACCACCACCGCCAGCGTGTTTGACGCGGTGGCGCAATGGGGCCTGAGCACACGCCAGCTGCCCGAGCTGCGCTTCATCAACCGCTACCACGACCACCCGGCCTACATCGGCGCGCTGGCCCAACGCATCCGCGCCCACTGGGAACAACACGGCCGCCACGAGCACCTGGTGATGAGCTTTCACGGCGTGCCCGAGCGCACCCTGATGCTGGGCGACCCCTACCACTGCGAATGCCACAAAACCGGCCGCCTGCTGGCCGAGGCCCTGGGCCTGGGCAAGAGCGACTACACCATCACCTTCCAATCGCGTTTTGGTAAGGCCAAGTGGCTGGAGCCTTACACCGAGCCCACCTTGGTGGCCAAGGCACAGCAAGGCCTCAAAAGTGTGGACGTGTGCTGCCCCGGGTTTGTGAGCGACTGCCTGGAGACGCTGGAAGAAATCCAGATGGAAGTGCGCGAAGCCTTTGAACACGCCGGTGGCGAGCGCTTCCAGTACATCCCCTGCCTCAACGACAGCCCGGCGTGGATCGACGGCATGGCCAGCCTGGCCGAGCAGCACCTGCAAGGCTGGCCCACCCGCAGCCCGGTCGACCCGGCGGCCCTGGCCACCAGCCGCGAGCAAGCCTTGGCCTTGGGCGCCCAAGACTGAACACCGCGCCCATGGCCACAAGCGACAACAGCGCCGGTCGTGTGCGACTCGACAAATGGCTCTGGGCCGCGCGCTTTTACAAAACCCGCAGCCTGAGCGCCGAAGCCATTGGCCTGGGCCGGGTGACCGTCAACGGGCAGACCGCCAAGGCGGGGCGTGAGGTGCGGATCGGCGACGAAGTGGCGATGCGCCAAGGCGAGTGGACCAAGACCGTGCGTGTGACTGGCCTGAGCGGCGTGCGCGGATCGGCCACAGTTGCCGCCCAGCTGTTTGAAGAAACACCCGAGTCCATCGCCGAGCGCGAAGCCGCTCTGACGCGCCGCCGGCTCGCCCCCGAGCCCGCCAACGCCTTGACCCAAGGCCGCCCCACCAAACGCGATCGGCGCGAGCTGCAAGACTGGAACCAGCGCTGGAGCGCGGGCCTCCACGACTGAATCGGCCGACCGTGGCGCGCGAGTCACGGCCTTGCCTGTCCGCGCGGCATCGGCGACCTAAAATCGCTGGCAAGACCTTGCTGCGATGCGGTCAGACCGCGCCATGAGCCACCACCCCCACCATCCCATCACGATCCCGGTGCTGCAAGCGGCCGAGTGTCGCCATTGGGCCGATCAGGTGCAAGCGCTGCGGCCACACTGGACCCGGCGTGATGCCCAGTTGCCGTTCTACACGCTGGGACTGGCGGCTTACTTGGACGCTGTGCACCCCGACCCGCAGCTCGGGGGCCGCCCGGCCTACCGTGTGGACGCGCTGCGGCAATGGAACAACCGCCTGATCGACGCCACGTTTGCCCCGCTGTTGCAGCGCTGCTGCGCAGCCATCGCCCAGTGGAGCGGGCAGCCAACGCGGTGCGCGGGCGGCCAAGCGGCGCTGCCCGGCTTTCACATCCACCTGCACCACCCGCTGTTCACCCAATCGGTGGCCAGCAAACATGTGGATCTGCAGTACCGGCAGGTGTTTGCCCGGCAGACGGTGGCACCCGATCACCTGCTGACCTTCACCTTGGCGGTGTCGTTGCCAGCAGGCGCCGGTTTGCGGCTCTGGTACGGCGAAGAGCCCGTGTTCCACGCCTACCGGCTGGGGGAAATGACCCTGCACGACGGGCTCACCCCGCACCAGGCGGTGCTGCACCCGCAAGGGGACCCCAGCCCGCGCATCATGCTCCAAGGCCATGCGATCCGCGAAGCGGACGAATGGCTGCTGTATTGGTAAGTCTCACGGGCCACCGCATGGACAAGACCGCTCCGACCCCACACACGACACCCCAGGCCTACCCCGGCGAGCCGCCGTTTTGGCAACACGCGCTGCACCACATTCCCTGGTGTTGCGAACTCAAGGACAAGGCCGAGGCCATCCGCGCCGAGGTGCTGGACTTCATCCCGAAGTACCGGCCCTTTATGCCCTACCCCAAATACGCCAACCTCTACAACAACACCTGGGACGCGTTCCCGCTGTCGATTTTCCAGGGCGAGCACATCGAGTTGTCCAAAAAAACGCTGGCGGTCAACATGGAGCCGCTCATCCGCATGTTTCGCACCAAGCTGCCGGTAACCTCGTCCACCATCGCCACGCTGGAGGCCGAAGGCCACTTGCGCAATGTGTTTGTCAGCAGACTCATTCCCGGCTCGATCATCAATCCGCACCGGGGCTGGACGCCAGATTACCTGCGCATCCACCTGTGCCTGGTGGAGGACCCCGCCTGCCGCATCACCGTGGGCGAGGAGACCCACACCTGGAAAACCGGAGAACTGCTGGCCTTCAAGGACGGCGGCCCCTACCTGCACAGTGTGCTGCACCAGGGCCAGCACGAGCGCATCATCCTGTCCTACGACCTGAGCCTGCGCTATGCCGCTCGCTTTATTCCCGAGCTGCTTGCAGCGGATGCCGCGGCCAGTCCCGGCGCTCCAGCAGAAACGGATCGCGCGGGTGGCGGCTGATGTAGCGCTGCACAAACGTGTTGGTGTCAAAGGCTTGGCGCAGCAGCGCAATCTGCACCAGATCGCCGTAGCTCTGAGACTCTTCATCCCAGACGGCCGAGCGCAATACCCCTTCGCGCGCAAAGCCCATGCGCTGCTGCAGCAGGGCCACCGCCTCGTTGCTGCGGTAAATCAGGCCCTGCACCCGGTTCAGCCCCAGGGTGTTGTAGGCAAAGCACAGGCTGGCAAAGTAAGCATCGGCCACCAGCAGCGAGTGGTCGTGGCCGGGCAGGATGCCCATGATCTGCTCGGCGCTGCGGTTGCGAAAGTTGATGTTGACGAACATCGACAGACCGATGGGCTGCTCGCCATGAAACACCACCCATTGGATGCTTCGGCTGTCGGGCAAGAGCGTAACCTGATCTTCCGTGACGATCTGCAACAGATCGCGTGGTGTGAGCTCCGCTGGAATGTGTTTGAGCCGGGCGGAGAACGCCCGGTCCAGCACCACCGACCAGACAAAGTCAAAATGCTCAGGCCCCCGGCGCTCCAGCCGCACGCGCCCGAACGTGCGGGGAAGCCACCAGTCCTCGCCGTGCCATTGCGCCAGTTCGGCCAGCCCGCCGTGTTCCGGAAAACGCTGGCACAACATCCGCAGGGCCTGGCGCGCTGCGGCCATGCCCTGCTGCAGGCGCAGCCGGGCCAGCCAGCTCCGCACCTGCGGCATGTCCGGCGGAATGGCGGTCTGCATGGCATCCGTCATGGTTGCGCCGCTGCGGGGGGTTGGGCCAGTTCCGGCGGCGAAGCGCTGATGCTCTGGTGCAGCAGCGCCTGGTCCAGGCGGCGGCCGACCTCGTCGCGCGACATGCGCAGCAGGTTGATGCGCATCGACAGCTGCTCAAGCTCGTTGTCGATGAAGGCCAGATAGCGCAGATGGTTTTTGGCCTCGTCGCTGAGTGCGTCGAATTCATAAGCGACGCCGTTGATCTTGACCAGGGGCATGGCGGACACCTCTTTCTGTAGGGAAGCTATTCGGAGAACGAGAGCTGGCTGGCGACTTTGCGCTCCCGCTCGGCCAGACGGCGGCGCTGCGCCGCCGCCTTGCGCTGCATGATGGCCTGCGCCCAGCGCACCAGGATTTGCCCAACGCGCGGGTGCAACAGCGCTGGCGTGAGCAGCGGCAGGCTGTGGACATACAGCTTGCCAAAGCTGTGCACCAGCAGTTCGTCCCTCAGGCAGACCCAGCCCATGGCCTGGCCTGGCGCGCCCTGGCGGCCGGCACGCCCATAGAGCTGCCACTCGATGCGGGTGGCCTCATGGGGCTCGAACATCAGCACCTGCAGCCCCCCACGCTCGGCCACACCGGGCGCCAGCGTGATGTCGGTGCCCCGACCGGCCATATTGGTCGAGACGGTGACCGCACCCCAGGCGCCGGCACGCGCCACGATCTTGGCTTCCTCGGCATGGTGTTTGGCGTTGAGCACCTGGTGAGGCACCTGGCGCAGGCCCAGGGCCAGGGACAGGCGCTCGGTGTCGGCGATCTTGCGGGTGCCCACCAGCACCGGCAGACCCGTCTCGTGCAGGCGCAGCACCTCGGCCAGCACAGACTCAAAGCGCTGCTCCACGCCGGCCGCCATACACGGCGGCTGCAGCGCCAGGCGGCTGGGCACGCGCGGCGCCAGGCGCACCACCGACACCCCATAGGTGCGGCGCAGCTCGCGCTCAATGCCTTGGAGCGTGCCGCTGGCGCCGCAAAGCTGGTGGTAGCGGTTGAAGAAGGTCTGGAAGGTCATGCGCGCCACGGTCTTGGGCGGACTGCTGAGTTCAAGCCCCTCCATGGCCTCGATGGCCTGGTGGATGCCGTGGCTCCAGGAACGTCCGGCCATGACCCGGCCGGTCTTCTCATCGACGATGACCACCTTGCCTTCCTGGTCGACCAGGTAATGCCGGTCGCGCAGGTAGACATGCCGGGCCATCACGGCCAGCGAGACCATGCCCTGTGCCCGCTCGGGAAAGCGCCAAAACGGCGGCAGCATAAACGCCATGTCCTCGATGCGCTGCTTGCCCCGCTCGGTGAAACGGATGTCGGTGACAGGCTCGGTCTTCACCACATAGTCTTCGCCCTGTGCCAGGCTCTCAAAAATCTGCTTGCCCGCCAGCACCGCCTCGATCAGCATGGGGTTGTCGTCGGCCGACGAGATGATCAGCGGTGTCGTGGCCTCGTCGATGAGCACGCTGTCGGCCTCGTCGATGATGGCGACCCACAGCCCCCGCCCCACGGGACGGCGGTCCTGCCCTGCAGCCTGCATTTCCCAGAGCCGGCGGCGCACCGGGTCCTGCACGCCGCCCAGCACCAGATCGTCGCGCAGGTGATCGGCCAGCAACTGGTTGCCGGTGGCGTAGACCACCTCGGCCGCATAGGCTTCGCGCAAGCCCTCGGGTGGCGTCTGCGGCGCGATGGCCCGCACCCGCCAGCCGGCCTCGGCCAGCAAGGGCTGCATGAGCTCGGCATCGCGACTGGCCAAGTAGTCGTTCGCGGTGACCACATGACAGGGGCGACCCGCACTCGCATAGAGCGCGGCGGTCAGCCCAATGGCCAGGGTCTTGCCTTCTCCCGGTGCCAACTGCACCAGGTGGCCGTTGTGCATTTCCAGGGCGGCCCGTATCTGCGTGTCGTGCGCCCGCATGCCAAGCACCCGCTGGGCACAGGCACACCACAGGCCCAGCAGTTCGGCACGCACCGCCAGCCAGTGGGCCTGCTGGGCAGGCGACTGCGGCAGCACCGGGCCGGCCAGGTACAGGCGCTCGGCCTGCTGGCGCAGGGCGCGGCGCTGCTGCGCTTCGCTTGTGCCTTCTGTCTGCGCCCAGGTGCGGTGGACCAGGGCCAGGTCGGCCTCGGTCTGTTTCTGGGCCAAGCCCCGCAGGCGCCGCCAGCGCTCGCGCCACAGCGGCCACACCGGCCGCTGGGCCGCCAGCTCGCGCGGCGGATGCCACGCCTCACGCAACAGGCCGGCGGCTGGTGTCATACGAGCTGGTACCGCTTCTGGAACAGCTGGCGCAGCGCATCGCTCAGGCGTGCGAACAGGGTGCGCGCCGGCAACTCGATGCGCAGCACGCCCCGCAGCCCGTGGGCCAGGGCCAGTGGGGCGTCTGCCTCAGGCCGCAGCGCCACCCGGATTTCGAAAAACTCCTCGGCCGCCCGCTCACCGCTGCCATCCTGGGCCGACACCGCGAGGTCGCCACCGCCGAGCCAGCCCAGCGCCGCCGACGGCAACTGGGCCTTTTGCTGCGGCAGCATCACCAGCCGTTCCACGGCCACAGTCTGGTCGGCCTGACCCAGCAGACGCAGACCCATGCCGCCCAGCGCCGAGCCAAAGAGCTCGCGCGCCCGCTCCTGCGAAATGACCGCCACAAACTGGTAGCCGGCCTCGGGGTCCAGCACATGCCCAAGCTGAGTGCCCTGGGGCACCCAGGTGCCCAGCCGCTCGCCGCTGTCGATGGCCACATAACGCCCGTTGTGGGGTGCGCGCAGCACCGCCTCATGGAGCCGGCGGCGCTGCTCCTGCAAGCGCTGGGTCTTGGCCGCAATCTGCTCACCCAGCGGCGCCACGTCGGCCGCTTGGCGGCTCAGGGCGGCGCGCTGCAGCGCCAGCAGTTCGTCGCGTTCGCGTTCGCTCTGCTCGATATCAAGCTGCAAGCCCTGGGTGTCAAACCACATCAGTGGCTCGCCAGCACGCACCCATTGTCCGTGGCCGGGCTCGGCCCGCTCCAGCCGGGCGTCCAGCGGGGCGTAGAGCACGGCGGCGCGGCTGAACTGCACCACCCCCTGTGCCTGAATGCTGTAAGGCCAAGGCACGGCAAACAGCAGCAACACCGGCAGCCCGAGCAGGGCTGCCGCACCGGCCCAGGCCCGCCAGCGGTGGGCCTGAACCGAAGGCCCCACCAGATGCCGCGCCGCCTTCCAGGCCGGGCTCAGCACCAGCATGTACAGCGTGAGCGCCAGTACCAGCACCCCCAAGGCAAACCAGAGATCCATCACAAACAGCACGATGGCCCACGACACCAGCAGGCGGTAGACCAGGCTCACCGGCGCATAGCCAAGCAGCCATTTGCGTTCGCTGGGCACGTCCACCGGCGAGCGTGCCGCATGGCTGCCCAGCAGGTAGCGGTCACCGAGATAGAACCAGTATTGCTGGGCCTTCTGGTACATATTGGGAATGTCCAGCGCGTCGGCCAGCACGTAATAGGCGTCGAAACGCAGCAGCGGGTTGCCGTTGAACACCAGGCTGGACACCGAGCCGATGAGCATGACGTTGAAGGCCAAGCTGTTGACCAGGCCGGGCCCTGTGGCCACCCAGACCAAGGCACCCAGCGCGGCCATGAAAAGGTCCGCCAGCACACCGGCCGAGCTCACCAGCATGCGGTGCCATTTGTTGGGAAAGGCCCAACTGGCGGTGGTGTCGATGTAGGGCAGCGGCGTGGTGACCAGAAACATCAGCCCAAAGGTGTGCACCTTGCCACCATAGCGCTTGCACACCAGGCCATGGCAGATCTCGTGCACCACCTTCATAACAGCCAAGCACAGGTACAGCCAAGGCAAGTTGGCCCAAGCAAACACACCCTGACTGCGGTCAGACACCTGGTCCCAGTGGCCAATGACCGCGCCCACACCGGCCAGTGCCACCCCTAGCCAAAGCGCGGTGATCAGCCAGCCGGGCACCACCCGCAAGCGGCGGTCGGCGGCGTGCAGAAAATCGTCCGGGTCCCAGATCGGAACCCGAAAGTACAAGAACGACAAGAGCTTGCCGCGCAGCTCCTTGCGCCGGTTGTCGCGTGCTCGCTGGTCGATCTCGGCGCTGTTGGCCGCGTCGCAGAAATACAGCAGATTGGACACATGCAGCTGCGACAGCAGCTGCACCACCTCTTCCTGCCCTGGCGCGCGGTCGGGCTGAGCGCGCAGATAGTCCTGCCAGGCCTGGTCCACGCTGATGCCGGGGTGCAGGGTGAGCAGAAAGTCGTGGGCCTCGGGCGTGATGCGAAAGAAGCGGTGGGCGTAGGCGTCCTCCAGCACCACCCAGGGCTGACCTCGGTAGACCTGGCGGCTGGTGCGCACGCCGGGCAGCAGGCTCACATGCGCATCGGCAATGCGGTACCAGGCGTCGCTGTAAATGGCTCCGGACATGGCATCAGGCTCCGCGTGCGCTCACCACCACAACCACAGGCGCAGGCGGTCGATGATGGGATGCAGCAACACCCAGCCGATGTTGCGCGAGCCGACATCGATCTTGGCCAGGCCGGTCATGCCCGGACGCCACCAAGGCGCCACCGGGTCCACCAACTGGGCCTTGAGCAGGAACTGGTTGCCCTCCTCGCCCTTGACCTGGGCCATGGGCACAAAGCTGGCCACCTGAAAACGGATTTCCTGCCCGGGCTGGCTGAGCAGTACCAGGCGACCCTGGGCATCGGCCGCGACCTCACGGATGTCGCGCTCGGGCACTTGCAGCAACAGGTACAGATCCCGCACCTGCGCCACCCGAAACAGCTTGTCGCCGCGCCGCACCGAAGCGCCCTGCAGGCTACGGCGTTCACCCTCGACCACCACGCCCTCAAACGGCGCCTCGGTCTGGGCCTGGGCCAGCAGGTGCTCAATGCGCTTGAGCCGGGCCTGCGACTGCTCGCGCCGCATCTGTGCCACCTGCACATCGGCCAGCGCACCGGCGGCACGGGCCTTGTCTTCCTCCGCGAGAAAGCGGCGGATGTCAGACTGCACCTCAGCCTCCTGCTGGTGCAGATCGGTGGTGTCCAAGCGGGCCAAGGGCTGCCCGGCCTGCACCAGATCGCCCACGTCCACCAACACTTCCTGCAAGCGCCCGTCGTTTTGAGAAGTCAGGATGCGGGTGCTGTCGGTGGTGAGTTGGGCCGATGCCTCCACGCTGTAAGGCATGCGGCCGAACAGCAACACCAGCAGCAGCACCGATCCCAACACCGCCAGGGCCTTGGCCCAGGGCCGGCCCGGACCGAGCCCGCGCTCCAGCGCATGCAGCGCCGCGTACCGCAGCCTGCGCCACCAGCCGCCGTGGCGCAGCCGCGCATCGGCCAGCCGCGGATACACCAGCTCCAGCATCAGCAGCGCTTGGTTGATCTGCGGCGGCGCGAGCGCAGCGCCCTCTTTGAGGCCGATGAGCACCGCCTGGGTCTGACCAGAGCCGTCGCGCAATGGCAGGCCGACGGCGTGGTGCACCCCGTCGAAGGCTTGGAGCAGCGCTTGGTGGGCCGGTGGCCCCTGCAGCTCGCCGGCGTCTTGCCCCGCCTGCTGCACCCGATCAGTGGCCAACACCTCCTGGGCGGCGGCTTGCAGCGCCTGTACCAAGCGCGAGGTTTTTTCGAACTTGTCGAGGTGGCTCACCGCCACCAGCTCGGCATCGGCCGCATCGCGCCAGCACAGCGCGGCCTGCCGCAGGCCGAGGGTGCGCACCGCCCCGTTGACCAGGGCCAAGGCCGCCGCGCCAAAGCGCGGTGCTTGCATGACCTCGGTGGCCAAGGCGAGGCCACCCAACAAGTCTGTGTGTGTGCCCATTTCGGTGGCTGCAGGCCCGGTGCTGGCCGGCAGGGTGGCTGCAGGACGCAGGTCCTTGACCAGCAGCGCCCGCACCAGCGCCTCCTTGACATGGGCTCGCTCGCGCTCGGGCAGCCCCAGCAACAGGGCCACCGGCGTCACGTCGAGCAGCGGCACCACCAGCAATACCAGGCCCAGACCGTCGGGCTTGCGCACGGTGTCGTGGGCATAGCCCTGGCTCTGGGCCTGCTGCCAGCGCTCGGACGCCAGCTGCCCCGCCAGAAAAGCCTGGTCGGCCTGCGGCCCGGCACCACCCAAGGGCAGCGGCACATCCCCGTCCACCCGCAGCAACACCACCACCTCGGCCCGGCACAGGGCCTGCACCAGTGCGGCGTAATGCGCATGAAATTCTGAGGTGCGGGGGCTGGCCAACAGGGTCAGCAGCGCATCGATGAGCTCGGCCGGCTGGCTGGGCACCGGTCGCGCTTGCGGTGAGGTGTCTTGCATGGCGCCCACCTCAGGACGTGGGCAAGTCGCGTATCACCGCCTTGGCACCCGCACGGATCTGCCCCTTGGGGTTGGCAAACCGGATACGCACGTCCACCAGCCCGCTGGCGCTGTCGGCCACGGGCGACACATAACGCACTGTGCCGGTCGCCTGCACCTGAGCGGCACCGGCCTCAAAAGCGGCGGGCACGCGCGCGCCCACCCGCAGGCCTGCGGCCACGGCCTGCGGCAGGTTCAGCCGCAGCTCCACCTGCGAGATATCGGCCAGCCGCACCACCTCGTCGCCCGGTCGGGCCCATTCGCCAATCTCGGCACGCACATCCACCACCACGCCCGCCAAGGGCGCGCGCAGGGTGCGCTGCTCCAAGTCGATGCGGGCCTGCTCGTGCTCGATGCGCTCGCGCTTCTTCTGCGCCTCCAGCTGCTGCAGCCGGCCCTCGGCAGACGCCTTTTCCAGCCGCAGCTTGAGCAGTTCCTCGCGCGAGACCGACTGGCTGTTGCGGGCCACGGCCTCGGTCATGTCCAGCAGCTCGGTCAGCGCCTGCAGGCGCGCACGCGCGGACTGCAGTTCGCTCGCGTCTTCCAGCAGCACCGTTCGGCGCCGCAGTTCGGCCTGCTGGGCCGTGCTGTCGAGCGCCAGCAGCACATCGCCGGCCCGCACCACCTGGCCCGGACGGGTGCTGATGCGCTGCACCACCCCAGCCACCGGCACACTGAGCTGCAGATCGGCCACCGGATGGGCCAGACCCACCCACTCGGCGGCCAGGGCCGGGGCAGCAAGCAGCAGGCCGAGCGCAACAGCGGACAGGCGCTGGGGAGTGATCTCCCTGACGCGACGCCACAGGGCGCCACCTTGGAAACGGAAAACAGTCATGGCTCGGACGGCAAGGGGGTTTGAATACCGTGGGCAGACAACAGTCCCCCCTCGGCCAGCAACAGACCGATGCGGGCCGTCTCCAGACGGCCCCGGGCATCGGCCAAGCGAATGCGCGAATCGATCACGTCCTGCTCGGCCTGCAGCAGCGTCGACAGCAGGCCCATGCCCGCGCCGAAGCGCTGGCGCTCGTCGGCCAGCAAGGTCTGGCGGGCCTGCAGCTCGCGCTCAAGCAGTTCAGCCTCCTGCTGCACGCGCTGCAGGGCCTGCTGCTTGGTCGCGCGGTCGTTGAGGAAGGCTTGGCGGATAGCGGCTATTTCGGTGTCGGCCTGACCCACGCGGCGCTGCTGCGCCTGCCACTGGGCCTGGGCCCGGCGGTCACCTTGGGCACCAAGCTCGACGTTGAAGCCCACATACCACTCGGGGAAGCGGCCGCTGCGGGCCAAAAGCCAAGCGCCCTCGCCCTTGTTGTTGCCCAGCCCAGACTGGCCCCAGCTCAACACGAAGTCCACCGCCGGCTTGCGCTGGTTGTCGGCATAGGCCAGGCGCAACTCGCCCTGGCGCTGGCGCAACTGGGCCACCCGGTAGGGCGCCCAGGTGGCGAGGCTGCCCTCGGGACCGCTGGGCCCCTTGAGGGCGGGGGTGGGCTCGGGCGCGAGCTTCAGCTCGCTCAGGTGGCGAGCGTCCAGGTCCAGGTTGCTTAGGAGGCGCAGCAGCAACTCGTCGCGGGTTTGCTGGGCCCGCAGCAGATCGGCCTCACGGCCCAGGCGCACCCGCTCCAACTCCAGGCGCACACGTGGCGCCCATTTGCCGGCCTCGATGCGCTGGGCCGCGTCCTGCAGAAGCGCATCGCTGCTGTCCAGCAGCTGCTGGCGCCAGTGGGATGCCTCCACCGCTACCTGGGCCTGCCAGTACAGCACCAGGCCTTCGGCCATGATCTTGTTGAGCTGCTGCAGGTACTGCCAGCGCACCACCTCGAACTCCAGCTCGGCCACACGGCGGTCGGTCTCGGTCACCGCCTCGCCGCGGCCACGCCACAGCGGTTGCTTAAAACTCAGCACCAGCGAGGACGTGGCCTCGCGCTGCGTGTTGGCTTTGGCGAGCACGTTGTTGGCGCGCTCGGACTGGCGCGCGCTCAGGCTCAGCTCGGCACCAGAGCTCAGGCGCTGCCGCACGCCCATCTCCAGACTGCGGCTTTTCTCGTCCAGCAGCGACTCGGAGGCGGCGGTGAAGTTGGCCGTCATCTCGTCGATGGTGCGCTGGCGCTCGGTGTGCGAATGCTTGAGCGAGGCAAAGAGCACCGGCTCATACAGCGCGGCCTCCGCGGCGGCCAGCGAAGCGCTCACCGCCACCGACTCGCGGCCATAGGCCAACTCCAGATTGCGCAAGGCCAGGGCCTGGGCCAAGCCGCGCGGCGTCAGCGCCGACAGACCCAGCGCCGCTGTGTCGGCCGCCTGGGCCGTCGCCATGCCCAGCAGCAGCAGCGCCGGACCGAGCCACAGGGCCGTCCTGCGCGGGCGCCGCAGCGGGAGCGCGGGCTCAGGCCGACGCATCGGCGGTAGGCTGGCGACCGCCGGCGCCTTCGGCTCCGGCCGAGGTCGCAGTGGCAGGCTCGCGTTCCTTTTTTAGCTGCACCAGACGCTCAATCTGCGGCAGCGACATCAGGTGGGCGTACATCGCCGGCAGATAGCGTTTGTGGCGCACCTCCAGAAACAGCGTGTCCGATAGGTTGTTCAGGCGCTCTTCATTGATCACATAACAGCCGGTGATGTTGCGCACCTGAGAAGCGGCATTGACCCGCATATTCAGCGGCGTCAGCAAATTGTGTTCGCGCAGAAATTGGGTGAAATCCTGCGTGATCTGGTCCATCTGCTGCAACTCGGAGAGATAACGTTTGACGTTTTCGATGACTTGTGTGGGTTGCCCCTGCGCGTCAAAAAGCGGAGCGCCGTCGGTGTCACTGAGCAAGGTGCTGCCCTCGTCCACGCACACCACGTAGCGGCCGTCCTGGCCACCCTTGCTCAGGGCAAAGGGATAACGCCGGATCATGGCCGGGATATAGGATGCCTCCCACTTGCCGCCCTCCCCCACAAACAGGTTCTCGCCAGCGCCCAGGCCCATGAGGACCACAGGCCGGAAGCTGTCGTTGGGCTTGTCCTCAAGGAAAACAATCGGGTAGATCGCGGCCGCGCGGGCAAACTCGTGCACCGTCACATACGCAATGTGAAAACCTGCTGCAAAATCGAATTGGGTAGTATTGCGAACTTTTTTATTATTATGACGATCAAAAGTAACCGGAACGATTTGCTCAAACATCGATTTTGCCTTTCGAAATTCCCATGGGCCGGGACAATTTGCCAATTCCAATTTTGGTCATATTAGCATTGCCCGACGCCATTAAACGGCGTTTTCGATCTGCCAGTGGCTTTCACCCACCATCTGTCCGGTGCTGCGCAGCAGCGGTTCACCCATCCCCAGCGAGAGCGTGGCAGGGACGTTCTGCCCGGACCAGCCATAGGCGAGATCGTCCAAGCTGCTGTCGTCCGACGCCCACGCCTGCGACTCGCTGGCCACCTGTGCCGGCCCGGCCAGATAACGCTCCACCGAAGAAGCCGTCTGGGGCGATACGCGACGACTCGCAGGTTCCCAAGCAGACAACCCGGTCTGCGCAGTGCGCGTCGCCGCCCAGACTTCGTCCAGGGACTGGCCAGCGCCGATCTGCATGGCCTCGTTGCGGATCTCGCTGCGCACAGCCAGCACCCGCTCGGTGCCCGGGTCGATGAGCCGCAGCTGCACATAACTTTGCGCCCGGTCGGCTGCCCGGTACACCAGCCCGCCATCGGTCGTCAGACCACTGGACACCAAGCCGGTGGGCGAGGACACCTGAAGCGCATCGGCGTCGACCCTCAGCACCCGATCGGCCTGCGCGGCGCGCGTGGCCTGGCCATAAGCAAAAAACGACACCGCCGGTGCCTGCACCTGCCAGCCTGTCTCGGTCGGGGCCGCGGCTTGCACCG
This sequence comes from uncultured Hydrogenophaga sp., assembly GCA_964650505.1. Taxonomy (GTDB): domain Bacteria; phylum Pseudomonadota; class Gammaproteobacteria; order Burkholderiales; family Burkholderiaceae_C; genus Hydrogenophaga. Next base: position 112,287 of record CAZYUD010000006.1, on the reverse strand, counting down.
TGCCTTCGGGACTGAACAGGTCCACCCGCCGGTCGGCTGCAATCTGGCTCACGGTGATGCCATTGCGGGCATGCACCGCCACCGCCTCGGCGCTCACCGACGTCCCCGCGTCCATGCGCACTTGGTTCTCGTTGGACACCAGCGACAGGTTGCCCGCAGCCTGCACACCGATGTGGAGCAGCAGGCTGCCAGCGGAGGCGCGCAGCACCGTCGGCTGCGACAGTACCCAAGCCGCATCGCCAGCTTCGCCCAAATGCACCTCGGTGCCGCGCAGCTCCACGGGCACGGCATTTAGCCGGTTCCAAGGATCGGCCGACTGCACGCGGGTTGTCGCCTGAGCATCACCCAGGGTCAGGCCTTGTAAGCCTGCGTCGCCATCGCGGTCGGCAGCCATCCAGTCGAGCCAGTTCCGCAGGTCGTCCGCCGTGGGCGTGAAGTCGGCTGGCAGGGCGTCTGGCGCCATCGGCCGCGCGCTCACCGCCGTGCCCGGTGCGGCGCGCCACACCACCCGGCCTCCGTCGCTGTCGAACACCACCGACTCTTGCGCTGTGAACTGCAGCGTGCCCAACACCAAGGTGGCGCCGGCCTCCAGCACCACCCGGGCGGAGGCAGCGCCCGGATAGGTGCCGAAGACAATCTGGTCGGCCAGCAGTTGCAGGGTCACGCCCGCTCGCACCGTGATGTCGCCATTGAGCGTGAGCACCAATTCGGTGGCAGGGTCGTTATCGATGAGCTCCAGGATCGAGTCTTGGGTGGCCACCACGGCGTCGTTGATGGTCACGCTGCGCGACTGCACCATATCGGCACCATCAAAATAGGTGGTTTGGCCGCTGCCGTTGATCTCCAGCCCTTGCCCTTCGATCAGGCCCGCCAGCCGCACCGCACCGGCCAGGCTGGACTCCAGTCTCACCCGCCCCTCAAAACGCAGCACCTCGTCGGGCCGGCTGGTATCGGTCTGCAGCCAGATCTGCTGGCCCACCTGGGTGCTGCCCAGTACGATGTCCTCAAAATCGAGCTGCGCGACCTCGTCTCGGTCGATCACCACCGCCTGCGCCGGCGTGCGGTTGGCCACCGGTGTACCGATCACCAGCGGCTGCACAGCGGCATCGCCGGTCGGCACCGGGGGAGCGATGTTGATACGAGGCCCCGATAGGCGTTCGGTGATGTCCACCACCGCTGCCTTGATGTCAATCGGCTGGTTGAAGGTCTGTGCCTGGGCCGCCACAAAACCGCCAGCGGCCGAGTCCAGTTGCAGCCCACCGTCACCCTCGGCCCGAATGACCTCCACCGCACTGGCGTTGTTCAGCACCAGCGCGCCGGAACCCACTTGGGCATCCAGGGTACCCAGGTCGGTCTTGATCGCCTGGCCAGCGCTGCCGAAGCCGTTTTGCGAGACGAGCACCAGATGGGCAGCCCGCAGGTTCAGGTCGTCGGCGTTGCCGAGGTCGGCGTCGGACACACCGCCAGCGACATCCAGGCGGACCGTCTGACCGGCGGCGTTGAGGGCACCCAGCGCCAGATCACCGCCCGTGCTCAAACCCAGTGCGCCGCCGATGCTGGCGCTGGTGAGCGTCAAGGCGTTGGCTTCGCTGACGTAGGCTGCGCCGGTGGTGGTCAGCGCCAGGCTGGCTACGTTGGTATCAAGCGCGTCGGCCGGGCTGCCCACGCTGGCGGCACTGAGGCGCAGACTCTGGGCAACGATGCCGGTAGCGGCGTCACCATCCAGCAGCGCGCCACCCACGGACAAGCTCACGCTCTGGCCTGGGGCGGCCAGGCTGTCCAAGGTGAGGTCGTTGGTTTCGCTCAGGTACACCGCCCCGCTGGCGCTGAGCAGCAGGCTGTCCACCTCGGTGTCCAGCGCATCACCTTCGGTCCCCACACTGGCGGCCGTGATGCTCAGTGCACCGGCGCGAATATCGGTGCTGGCATCCCCGTCGAGCAACGCACCAGTGGCCCGCAAGCTCACCGCAGCGTCTGTGGCCTCAATGCGGCCCAGTGTGAGCTGGGTGCCAGCACGCAGGTCCACCGCGCCATTTGCATGGACTGTGCCGTCGGTGCGGTTGTCGCCGGTACCGCTGGCCATGAGCAGCGCACCGCCCGCCTGCGCGACAACACCGGCCGCGCTGCTGATGGCGCCGCGCAGCCGCACTTCGGAGTTGGCCTGGATCGACACCCCACCTGTGCCCGCTTGGGCCTGACTGCCCACCGCCAGTTCCAGGCTGCCGGCGCTCACGGCCAATTGCAGGTCACTCGCTGCACCGGTCTGCAGCCGGCCCGCAGCCGATACCCCGAGGGCGTCGGTGGCGGTGATGTGGACCGCACCACCGGAGATCAGGTCGGCGCCCACCGACACCAACCCAGCGGTCACGATCACGCCTTGCTGTACCTGCAAACGGGCCTGCTGCAACACATCGCGTCCGGCGTTGACCTGCAACGCACCGGCCACCGAACTTGCCGCCGACACAACCAGGTCGGAGTCCAGCGTCAGCGCCACATCCCCGCCGTCCACGGTGGTGATCCCCGCCAGACTCATGGAATGGCTGCCCGCTGCGCTGGCAGGCGCCACCTCGGACACCGAAAGGCCGTTCAGGGCACCCAGCACCAAGCCTTCGACACGGCTGCCCTCGTCCACATGGCGCAATTGCACACCGCCTGCGCCCGCTTGAACGGCGAGGTCGAGAACCGACACCCCCAAGGGCTGCGCCGCAGTGCCCACGCCCTGACCGGCCTGCACCGCCAGCCGCTCGGCGCGCACGCTCACGGCAGAAGTCTTGCCCGTCAGGCTGCCGCTGGTGGCCTGCACCACCACATCACCAGCCAAGGCGGTGAGTTGCTCCACCGCCACATCGGTGGCGGCCTGCAGCCAGAGGCGCCCCGCCGTCGACGTGGCGAGACCGGAGAGATCGGCGGCACCCGCCACCGAACGCAGCAGCAGATCTTCCTCAGCAAGAATCTCGACACCGGTGGCGGACCACAATGCGCCCTGGGCCACCAGGGTCAGCGCGGCCTGCGACACCACGTCGGCGTTCACCTGCAAGGCGCCGGCAGACGCAATGCGGCTGGCATCGCCGGTGTGCACGGCTTGGGCCAGCGTCAGTCCATGGGTGTTGTCGGTCCCACTGATCAGCACCAGTGAGCCACCAACGTCGGCGCCGGCCACACCATCGACCGACGCGATGGTGAGCGCGCCCGCATTGCGCAGGTAGGCACTGCCCTGCCCGGATGTGTCGACGCGCAAGGCGAGCTGCCCGACCTCCAGCCCCAAGGGGGCCTGTGCCGTGCCGACGCTGCCATCGTCGAGCCACAGCAGCAAGCGCGGCGCCGACACGGTCTGGGTGCTGTCCGCCACTTGCAGATCGCCCGCCAGCAGCCGCAGATGGCTGTTGCCATCGCCTTGGGCGCGCAGGCCACTCTGCAGAGCGTCGGATTGCTCCAACGGCGTTCCATCGTCCCCCAGCGCCATCACCGATACCGCCACCGATCCCAGGCTCAGACCGTCGTCCTCGGTCAGGTAAAAGCCGGTGGCGCCGTTGCCCCGGCTGAGCGCGCTGAGCGTGCTCACGTCGGTTGTGAAGTGCCGGTCGGCTGCACCAACGGCCTCGTCGGCCTCGATGCGCAGGTTTGTGGCCGTCACGTTCTTCGCGCTGCCCGCTGCGTTGAGCACGCTGCCGCCATCGGCCACCAAGCTCACGTTCGTGGCCACCACATTGCCCACCACAAGGTCCGTGGCGGCGTTCAGCCGCACGCTGCTGTCCGTGGCCGTGATCGTCGCCGTGCCCAACTGTGTCAGCGCTGCGCCCTCGGCGTCGATCAGCACCGTGCCCGCGCCGCCCGTGCTCAGGTCCGCGTTGACGTTCACACCAGCCGCCGCCATCACCATCAGGTGGCCGGCTGTGCTGCTCACATCGGCGTTGATCGTGATGTCCCCTGCGTCTGTGGTTTGCAGCACGATGTGGCCGCTGGCGCCCAACGCCACCACATCGCTCTGGCTCTCGGCCGCCAGGGCGCTGCTCGCGCCGCTGGACCCCACCCGCTGCACCGCCACGCTCACCGCGTCGAGCACCAGCGCATCGCGCTCGCTCACATACATGCCGCCCGCTGCGCTGCGCGCGCTCAGCGTGCCCACTGTCGTCTCCAGGTGGTTGGCTCCGCTGCCAATCGCTGTGCCCGCATTGAGCAGCAGGGCCCCCGCCGTCACGTCCACCGCGCTGCTGTCTGTCTCCAGATCCACCACGCTGCCTGAGGCCCGCAGCGCCACCGCGCCCGCGCCCGCTTGGATCTCGCCCAGCGTGAGGTCGCCGCCCTGCGCCTGCAGCCGCACCGCCCCGCCGGCGCTGCTGATCAGCGCACCATCGGCCATCTGCAGCGCCGCTGCGGCCTGCACGTCCACGCTGCCTCCGGCCGTGCCCAAGTCGCCTCCAGCGGCCAGGCTCACCCCGTCGGCCGCGATCACGCTCAGGTGCCCGCCCGTGCTGCTCACGCTCGCGCCCAGGCCGATGTCGGCCACGCTGGCTTCTGCCAACTCCGCCGTCTGCAGCAGCACGTTCCCGCCAGCTAGCACGTCGCCGTTGCTCGCCACACTGTTCAGTGCGCCGTCTGTGGTTTGCAGCACCACGTCGGTACCGGCCAGCACATCGCTCTGGCTCTCGGCCGCCAGGGCGCTGCTCGCGCCGCTGGACCCCACC
>CAZYUD010000006.1:106311-107502 GCA_964650505.1 uncultured Hydrogenophaga sp. | reverse complement strand
CCGCCCGCTGCGCTGCGCGCGCTCAGCGTGCCCACTGTCGTCTCCAGGTGGTTGGTGCTGCCGCCCACGGCCGTACCGGCACTCAGGCGCAAGGCCGCCGCCGTGATGTCTTGGTCGGCATCGTTGGAGTCGCTGTTCGCACCCACCAGCGCATCCGCATCCTGCACACTGCCCGCCGTCGCCGTCAGGCTCACCTGTCCATCGGCCAAGTGGATATCACCCACCGTGATGTCCGTGCCCGCCAACAGCCGCGCCGTCGCCGTCGCTCCCGTGCTCGCGATGGTGCTGCTCGCGCTCTGTCTGATCTCGCCCGCTGTGGCCTGCACGTCCATCGAACCGCTGCCCGCTGCCGTGCTGCTGGTGCGGATGTCGGCCGTGCCCGTGAGGATCACGCTGCGCGCCGCCAGCACGCTCACATTGCCGCTGCCACTGAGCACGTCGGCGTTGAGCGTGATGTCGCTGCCCGCCCCCTGCGCTTGCAGCAGCACGTTGCCGCTGCCGTGCGCGCTGATCGCGGTGTCGTCCGCGTCACCCTCGTTGACCGTGATGGCTCCACCGGCCACCAGCACAATGTGCCCGTCGCGCGCCAGTGTCACCAGATCGCTCTGCGCCAGGTCGTCCACGCCCGCCGTGCTGGCGTCCGCCTCGAAGCCCGTGACCGTCACCGCCACCGTGTCCACCGTCACCGCGTCGTCTTCGCTCACAAAGATGCCCGCGCCCACGTCCGTTCCCCGGCTGAGCGCGCTCAGCGTGCTCACGTCGGTCGTGAGGTGCCTACCGCTCGCACCGATCGCCTCGTCGGCCTCGATGCGCAAGTTCGTCGCCGTCACGTTCTTTGTGCTGCCCGCCGCGTTGAGCACACTGCCGCCGTCGGCCACCAGACTCACGTTGGTGGCCACCACATTGCCCACCACCACGTCTGTGGCGGCGTTCAACCGCACGCTGCTGCCCGTGGCCGTGATCGTCGCCGTGCCCAACTGTGTCAGCGCCCCGCCCTCGGCGTCGATCAGCACCGTGCCTGCGCCGCCCGTGCTCAGGTCTGCGTTGACGTTCACACCAGCCGCCGCCGTCACCGTCAGGTGACCCGTCGTGCTTTTGAGGTCTGCGTTGAGCGTCACGTCACCTGCGTCGGCGTCCAGCAGCACGTTGCCGCTGCCGTGCGCGCTGATCGCGGTGTCGTCCGCGTCACCC
>CAZYUD010000006.1:99590-106211 GCA_964650505.1 uncultured Hydrogenophaga sp. | reverse complement strand
CCGCCGCCGTCACCGTCAGGTGACCCGTCGTGCTTTTGAGGTCTGCGTTGAGCGTGATGTCGCTGCCCGCACCCTGCACTTGCAGCAGCACATTGCCGCTGCCGTGCGCGCTGATCGCGGTGTCGTCCGCTGGGATCGTCGCCGTACCCGGCGACGTGCCGTTGTTCAGAACAATCCCGCCCGCCGACGTGCGCAGCACGATGCTGCCGTTGCCCGCCGTGGTGCGTACATCGCTCCATGCGCCAACCACAGTGGTTGCTGTGCCCTCTTCGTTGAGCCGGTTGACCGTGACAGCCACATCATCGACGACCAGCGCAGTGGCCTCCAGCACAAACAGGCCGCCGCTGCCCGCGCGTGCGGCCAGTGTGGCGACATCTGTTTCCAGCGCATCGCTGCCGCTGCCCACGCCACTGTCGGCGCCAACCTGCAGGTAAAGCCCGGCAGCGGTCACGTCGGTGGTGCTGTCGCCGTCGTGGATGGCGGTACCGGCGATCAGGGCCACGCCACCAGCGCTGCTCACAGCGCCCAGGTAGAGGTCGGTGCCGGCCTGGATGCGCACATCGCCGGTGGCACCGATGCTGCGTTCGCTGCGCACACCTGCACTTTCACTGGCCATCGCCACCGAGCCACTGGCCTGCAAGTCGACCGTGCCGCCGATGCCACTAAAACCGCCGAGAGTGCTCAGCACCAGGTCGCCGCCCGCGCGCAGGCTCACCGAGCCGGCGGTGGTGTGTACTGCGTTGGCCACGGTGGGAGCGACGGTGAGATGACCACCCGTGCTGGCCAGGGTCTGCACCGACACCAGGGCGCTGTTGCCGGTATGAAGCTGCTCGGCGCGCAGCAGCGTCAGGGCGCCGCCGGCCTGGGTTTCGACCAGGCGGATGGCGCCTGCTTCGCCCTGGTTGCTCAGGCTGGCGGTGTTGACCTCGGTGGCGAACAGGCTGATACCCGTCTGTGCCCGCACGATCAGGTCGTCGGCCTGGATCGGCTCGGCGCTCAGATTGTCGGTCAGGCCATTGGCTGTCTCATTGCTCTGGGACACGGCGCCGGCGGCCGAGTACAGGGTGATGTCCTGGTAGGCGCTGGTCTGGCTGATGTCGGTGGTGGCCAGCAGCCGGTTTCGGATGTCGATGTTGCCGGTGGCATCGAGCTTGATAGACCCCTTGATGGCCAGTGGCGGTGCCGAGGGCGAGGGGATGTCCTCGATGCGGATGCTGCCCGCATACACCTCCAGTGGGGCCTGGAACGTGAACTGGTTGGCCGACTGCACCCCGCCGATGCGGACCTGCCCCTGACCGGCCAGGGCGTGGCCGCTGCCATCCACATGGCCCAGTACGACTCTGGAAAATCCGCCGGTGGCGATGCGCTCGATCTCGGTCAGACTCAAGCCAAACTTGCTCGCGTCCTCCTGACTGGGGCTGCCGATCTCCATACCAAGGTCGAGATCGGTGGTGCGCAGCGTGAGCACGCCGCCCGGCGCACTCAGGCTGCCACTGCCGGTGAGGCTGAGTTCGTCGGTCTCCAGGGTGATGTTGCCGCCCGCCACATTGACCGTGTTCTTGAACTCGATGGTGCCTGCACCGACGATGGTCAGGTCTCCACCTATCAAGGTGAGCCTGCCGTTGAAGGTGACCGTGCTGTTGGCGCCGACCTCGATGGTCAGCGGACCGTGGAGCGTGACGTCCTGCTGAAACTCGACTAACGCAGGGTCGCTTCCCGCCCCGCCACGGATGGACAGGGACTCCAGCGGGTCGATGCCGCCCACTTCGCCCAGGATCCGGATCGCACCGCTGCCCAGCAGCGTGAGGTGGTCGGCCACCGTATCCGCGTTGCCATTGAGGTCATTGAAGGCGTTGCGCACCCCCAACTCAAGGCGCCCAGAGGGGTCGGTCGACTCGAGGGTGGTGTTGCCGTTGATGCGGATATCGGTGTCCTGAACCAACCCGTCCGGAACCGGCGTGTTGCCGGTGTACACAGACTGCTCCACCACATAACTCGCCAGCCCCCAATGCAACACGGTGTGGTCGTCTTCCCAGGCCATGCGCTGGCGCTGGGCCGGGTCCAGCGGCAGCGCCAGCACCTCGGCAGCAAATCGCTCGCCCTCGTCGCCCGGGGTGTCGCCCGCGCCGTTGAGGGCAGCGTCGATGCTGTGGCCCAGTTCCTCGACCAGCACCCGCACCAAGTCCGCGTCGCTGGCCTGGGCCACGAGCCAGGTCTGGTTGACAAACACCGTGGGGCCGCCCTGCGGCCCTTGCGCCGAAAAGGCTGCTGCCGCCTGGCCCATCGCCTCGGCGGGTGCCAGCAACAGCGCCACCTCGGTCCGTCCGTCAAGCCACTGCTGCCGTACGGCCTCGGCCTCGGCGAGCGCATCGGTGTTTGGTGCCCCATCACCGGGGAACAGACCGCTGAGGGTGCTGGCGCCGTGCTGCTGCAGAAAGTCCACCACGGCGGCGCGCGCCTCCTGGTAAGCCGCAAAGAGGCGGCTGTAGGCCAGCGCGCTGTCGGCCGACGCGCTGGTAGGCGCGGCACCGGGCGCCCGCAGGTCGGTGCCCAGGGCAAGGCCTTCGGCCGGGTGGCCGGCTGTGGTGCTGGCCAGGTCCCATGTGGCCGGCCCCATGTCCTGGGTGCGCTGCGCGCTCGGCATGTCTTGGGTCACCGGCTCGGCCAGAGTCTGTGCGGCGTGCACAGCCTCGTCCTCTGGCGCCGGCCAGGCCTGCGCCAGGGCAGCAGCCACCGGTGTGGCCGATAGCAGCCAGCGCGGCTCCAAGGCCTGCAGCGCAAAACGGCGCACGCTTGGTGCGGCGGGGATGGAGCCAGGGCGGTGGGGGATGCGGGTCATCGGCGGCCTTCCTGTGTGCGGCTGAGGGCGGCTCAGCGCGAGCCTCGCACCAGGCGCACAAAGGCGGGAATCTCATCCGCGCTGTTCGGCAGGTTCACCTCTTCGGTGTTGACGCCACCGTTGTTGTTCTGGGCTGCGAAATTCACCACCCAGACGCTTTCGTCTTGGCGGAAGAAGCTGGAGGTCCAATAGGGCAAAGAGGCTGCGTCGGTGACGGCATCGGCCTGCAGGAAAGGCTCACGCATCAGCGAGCGGGCACTGGCGTTGTTGGTGAGCTCCAGCAAATCCTGCAGCTCGGCCTTGGTGGGCAGACGCCAGCCACGTGCCGCCTGTTGAGCCGCATAGTCCTGGGCTTCGGCAAAGGTCATCGGCGTGGGAGAGCCATCGCAGCGACCCTGGCTGAAGTTCGTGCCGGCCGAGCACAGCTGCCAGACCAGGCCTTGGTTGGACACCGTACCGTTGCCCAGGTTCACCAGCTCGCTGCGCGGCAGGCTTTGTGCGGAGAGCTTGTACCAGGCGTAAAAACCGGGCGGTGTGGACTGGGCGTCCCCTGCGTTCAGTTTGCTCAGGCGGCCAGGGCGCTCAAACAAATCGACCACCCAGACCGAGCCAACCTCATTGGTCTCGGCCACCACCACATAGGGTGAGCGGCCGTCCAACCGCAAGTCGGCCAGAAACCCAAAGAGTGGGTCTTCCAGCAGAGTGTTGCGGTCGGCGAAGTACAGGGCATCGTTGGCGGTAGGCAGTGGGGAGCGGCTGGGCAGACCTGCATCCCCCAGCTGACGGGCCCAGACCAGTGTGGTGCTGTTGTCCCGCACCCCATTGGCCCCGTTGACGGTCACGGCCTCGAACGCTGGTACATCGCCACCACCACCACCGCAGGCCAACAGGCCGGCCAGCGTCAGCACGGCCAGCGCCGTACGCATGGCGCGATGCGGTAGGGAAGCGGTAGGGGTGTAAAGCATGGTTGTTCTCTCGCAGTTCATTCGGAAATCAGATAGTCGAAGGGCACCTCATCGGCCAGCAGCACGCCGGCGCTGCTGGTCTGTAGGGCGGGCAGGCCCAGCACGAAGTTGGGAGCGGTATCGTCAAAGCCGTAAGCCAGATCGCTCAGGAGGTCTTGCTCCAGATGGGCGGCGTCGGACACGGTGATCCAACGGCTGTCCCAGGCCTGCGCCAGGCTGAGGCCCTGCAGCATGGGTTGTACAAAGGCGGCCAAGTAGGCTTGGGTCTGCGGTGCGCTGGAGGCAGACGCAGACAGGCCACCAAGGCGCGCCATCGACTGCGCATGTTGGGTAAAACCGGCCGACACAGTGGCACCCAGGGCCAATTGGCTGGCGGTCTGTACCGGCTGGCTCGCCACTTCGCCGCGCGGCAACAGCACCCGCTCTGCCTCGGCGCCCTGCAAGCGCAGTTGCACATAAGCGCCCTGCCGATCGCTCAGCCGGTAGACCAAAGAGCCATCGGCGCTCAAACCACTGGAAATCAGGCCAGTCGGACCGGAGACCTGCAGCCGCTCGGCCTCGACCCGCAGCACCCGGTCACCGCCGGTGTCGCGGACGGCCTGGCCGTAGCCAAAGAAGGAAACGGTCTGGGCACGCACACCCAGGTTGGTGTCAGAGTTGCTGGCCAGCACAATACGGCCACCCGCGCTGTCCAGCGCCACCGCGCCCTGCAGCGTCCCGGAAGCACCGCTGGTGTCGATGCGACCCACCTCAATGCCACTGGCGGCAGTGAACGTGACCAGCCCGCCTTCGCTGCGGATGCTTGTGTCGGCCGCCATGCGCACCTGGCCCTGCTCGGCCACCAGGTTGAGGTAAGCGCCATTGCTCGACAGCAGGTCGACCTGCAGCCAGAGGTCACCCGTCGTGGCACGCAAGGTGGTGTGCTCACCCAACTGCCAGCTGGCGTTGTCGCCGGCGCGACCCAACTGGACCACCTGGCCGTTCAGGGCAATGGAGCCGGCACCCTCGGCCCACAGCGCAGGCGAGCGCAGCACGGTGTCGGCGCCGGCATGGCCCAGGGTCAGCGCGGCAAAGCTGCCATCCACCATTTGTGCGGCCAGGTTGTCCAGCTCGGCCTGGCTGAGGCTGAAATCGGCCACTTGCCCGCCAAGGGCGTTGCCGTGCAGCACCAGCGAACCGGCACCGCCGCCGTCGATGCGCAGGGTCTGATCCACAGTCAGCGCTTGGGTACCCACGATCAAGGTAGCACCGGCCTCTAGCACCAAGCTGTCGCCACGGTCGGCATAGCTGCCCAAGCTCAGCCGGTCGGCCAGCAGGGTCAGGGTGGCGCCGGCCTTGACCAGCACCGAGCCGCGCAGCTCCAGCAGGCCACCGGCCGTGCTCACCTCAATGGTGGAGTTGGAGGACACCACGAGGCTGTCGTTGATCAGCACATCGCCGGCCTGCACGATATGGGCTGCCGTCAGCGTGGTGGTCGAGCCTGATCCCAGGATAGACAGGCCTTCGCCCGCGAGGGTGCCGTTGATGTGCACCTCACCCGCAGACAGTTTGTCGCCCGTCCGCGTCTGGGCCACACCCGAAGCCACCAGCACCAGCGGATCGCGGAACACCACCGCCTGGGCGCTGCCGTCCACCGTAATCACCTGGCGCGGGTCCTGGCTGCCGATCACGATGCGCTCGAAGCCGTCGACCAGGCGGGCGAGTTCGGCCTGATCCAGGACCAGACCCTGGTCGTCCGCAGTGCCCGCGCCAGCGCCAATGACGATCGGCAGAGCAATGGGCAGTTCGGCCAAGGCGTCTGCGCTCACCAGCTGGCGGGCGTTGTCGGCGCTCAGGCCGCTGAGTTCGGCGTCCTGATTCGACGGCGCCAGCTCCAGCGTGCCGGTGCCGCTGATGGGCGCACCAATGTCGACCCCAATGCCCTGGATGCGCACCGGCTGATCCCCATAGGCAATGCCGTTGCTGTCGCCAGGCACAGTGAACACACCTTCGCTGGCTGCCACCTGGATGCGGCCGCTGTCGGTGCTCACCCGGGCCAGTGCGGCACCGCTCAGCCCCTGCACCTGCACATCGCCTGCGGCGGTGCGCACCGTGCTCCGGGCCGTCTGTGTCACGGCACCGGTGGATGCCGACAGTCGCAGGTCGGCCTCGCCAGTGAGCGTGACCGCAGCGTCCAGGCTGAGGTTGCCTGTGAGCGTGGACAGCGCCACCGAACCGTCGGCGGTGACAGAGCCGAGCACCAGACCGTCCCGTTCGGCGATCTGTGCTCCACCCGAGCCCAGCGCCAGACTGAGGTGACCCACTGCCGTATCCAGCGCGCGGTCGCTGCTGCCCACGCTGGCAGCGGCAATGTTCAGGGTCGCGGCGCTGATGTCGGTGTTGTCGCTGTCCATGTTGCCGCCGCGCACCGCACCCGCCACAGTCAGCGTCACGGTCTGGCCGGCCGCGTTCAGGCTGCCCACTGTCAGGTCGCCAGCCACTGCCAAGTTCAGCGCTCCACCCACAGTGCCGCTCAGGCTCAGCGCGTCGGATTCGCTCAGATAAATCTCACCGGTGGTGTTGAGCACCAGCTTATCGGCAGCGGTATCCAGCGCAGCACTGCCTGTGCCCACGCTGGCCGCAGTGATGTTCAGGGTGGCCGCGCTGATGTCGGTGTTGTCACTGCCGGTGTCGCCGTCCAGCACCGCACCCGCCACTGTCAGGGTCACGGCCTGGCCGGCGGCGTTCAGGCTGGCCACCGTCAAGTCGCCAGCCACTTCCAAGTTCAGCGCACCACCCACAGTGCCGCTCAGGCTCAGCGCGTCGGCTTCGCTCAGG
>CAZYUD010000006.1:59966-99490 GCA_964650505.1 uncultured Hydrogenophaga sp. | reverse complement strand
CCGCACCCGCCACCGTCAGGGTCACGGTCTGACCGGCCGCGTTCAGGCTGCCCACTGTCAGGTCGCCAGCCACTTCCAAGTTCAGCGCACCACCCACGGTGCCACTCAGGCTCAGCGCGTCGGCTTCGCTCAGATAAATCTCACCGGTGGTGTTGAGCACCAGCTTGTCGGCAGCGGTATCCAGCGCAGCGCTGTCTGTGCCCACACTGGCTGCGCTGATGTTCAGGGTCGCGGCGCTGATGTCGGTGTTGTCACCGCTGGTGTCGCCGTCCAGCACCGCGCCCGCACCCACCACCGTCAGGGTCACGGCCTGACCGGCCGCGTTCAGGCTGGCCACTGTCAGGTCGCCACCGGCTGTGGCGATCTGTACGGTGCCGGCCGATTGGACGCCGTTGACCGCATAAGCAAAGGCATCGACAGCGCCGAGCCGCAGGTCGTCCTGTTCGCTCACGTAGACGCCACCGCTGCCGGCCTGCACAGCCAGCGTGTCCACCGCCACCGACAGCGCCTGCGTGGCGCTGCCCACGGCACCGGCAACAATGAGCAGGCCCTGGGCGGTGATGTCGGTGCCGCTGCCGTTGTCGATGAGCGCGCCGCCGATGTCGAGCACCACGTCGCCGGCTTCAGCCCGCAGTTGTTCGAGTTCGAAGTCACCCGCCACATCGACCAAGATGCCGCTGTGGCCGTCGATGGCGCGACCATCGGCCATGCGCACGGCGCCGGTGCTTGTCAGGCTGACCGCGCCCTCGGCGTCGATGCCCTGGGCGAGGGTGAGGCTGTCCGTGGCGACCGATCCGTGCTGCCAGCGTACGTCGCCCGCACTGATCAACCCCGTCTGGGCTGCGTCAATCTGCTCCTGGGTATTGCCATCGGCTTGGACCCGATCGACCGTGATGGCAGCAGTGATGCCGAGCGTGATGTCGCCGCTGCTCTGCAGGTAAAGACCCTGCTCGCCAACCGCAGCCGACACCTGATCCACCGCAATGTTCAGGCTGTTGGCGGCACTGCCCACACCCGCAGCGTCGATCTTGAGTGTGCTGGCCTCCACTTGGTGGGTACTGCCACCGGTCTGGGCCGCAGTGATGGTGCCGCTGGCCACCAGGCTCACCGCATCGGCCACCACCTGGCCCAGGGCCAGATCGCCCACAGCCGCCAGGCGGGCGGCGCTGTCGGCGCTGACCACAGCGTCGCCGGCCATGGTCAGCGCGCCCTTGCCGGCAGACAGGTCCACCGTCGACGCGCTGGCGGTAATGTCCACCGCCTCACCTAGGCTCAGCGTCAACCCGGCCAGACCACTGATGGCACCGGAGGCGCTGCTGATGTTGGCGTCCAGCGCCATGGCACCACCGGACTGCAGCAACACCACGCCGGATGCCTGCAAGTCAGAAGCCAGCGACAGGTCGTGGCTGGTGCGGCTGCCGGCCTGAATGACCACGCTGCCGGCGACAGCCGCGTTGCTGCCGGCAGGCGAGAAATCGATGCCGCTGCTCTGACCAGTGGTCTGCACCTGGGCCACAGCCATGGTCTGTAGTCCGCCGATGATCACCGAGTCGGCCTCACGCAAGAACACCCCGCCGCTCTGGGTGGCAAAGCCCACACGGACGGCCTCGGTCTCGATCACACGGTCGCTGCTGCCAATGCCCGTGCCGGCCAGCAGCTCGAACTGGCCACCGATCAGGTTGCCTTCGCGGCGGCTGAGGGAGTCGTCGGTCTGGGCATCGACAATGGCGTCTCTGGCCACGATCCGCGCCGCGCCGTCGAGCCCGGTTTTGACAATGCCCAGCGTCAGATTGCCGCCGCCTGCCTCGAGCAGCACCTCGCCGCCGTTGACCACCACTTGGGCGTCGGTCTGCATGGCCAGCGTGCTGGTGGCATAGACCCACACCGAGCGGGCTGCGCCCTGGGCTTCCAGGGTGGGCGCGTAGTTGTCGTAGAGGGCGTCCTCGACGACGATATCGGCGGCCGAATGCAGCCGCAAGTTGCCACCACTGGAGCGGATATCGGACTGCACCAGCAGGCCCTGGCCGCTGGCTTGTGTGCGCAGCAGCAGGTTGCCCGACACCGACAGGGGCCCACCGATGCGGATATCGCCCAGCGTGGACACCAGCACCAGCGCGCCGCTGGCATCGCTGTCGCTGGTCGGCGCTGCGGCCAGCACATCGATGGCGTTGCTGCCACTGCCATGGGTGCCCTCGACCACCAGGTCGTCGCGCTCGGTGATGAAGACGCCGCCGCTGCCCTGGTTGGACAGGGCCAAGCTGGACACCTCGGTGCGCAGGTGCTGGCTGCCGCTGCCAATGCCGGTGGCGGCCTTGAGCACCAGCCCACCGCGCACGATGAGGTTTTCTTCCCGGCTCTGCAGCAGGCTGCTCTGGAGCGCGCCGCTGAGACCATCGGTGATGGCGCCGGTGCTGGCCTCAACCAGCGAGCCGCTGTCGGACTCAAGGCGGCTGAGCTGCACATCGCGTCCAGCCACCAGATTGACCGAGCCCAGACCACTGGCACCCACGGCCAGCAGCGCTTGGCCATCGGCCTGCAGAATGTCGCGGCCGGCGCCGATGTCAATAAAACCGTCGGTGCGCACAACGGCCTGCAGCAAGACATCGCCGGCCACCGCGTCGATCTGGATCTGGCCGTTGCTGTTGTCGAGCTCGGCCGTCTGCACCACATCGCGCTGGGCGGTGACGGCCAGCACACCGCCGCCGAGCGTGATGTTCGCACCGATTTGCACATCGGTGCCGGCGGCATCGGTGCGCAGGCTCACTGTGGCCGCGCCCGTGCTCTGAATGCCCTGACCGCCCTGGTCTGCGGCGAGCACCCGCAGATGACCGCCAGCGGTGCTCACCGCCACCTGGCCGGCACCCACCTGGGCGATCTGGCGCACCCCGAGGTCGCCGCCCTCGGCCAGTTCGTTGAGCACCACAGCGCCGCTGGTGGTGTTGCTCACCGATACAGTGGCCACGTCGAGGAAGCGCAGATCTGCCCCGGTGGCGGTGCGCACGCTCAGGTGGTCGGCGACCAGGGCCTCAGCGGCCACACCGTCGCCCAATACACCCACGGCATTGCTCTGCAGCACCAGGCCCTGGGCGGAATACAGGTTCACGTCGGCACGGCTGGCCACCCCTGCTTCGATGCGGTTCTGCAGGGTGATGTTGTTGACCGCGTCGAGCGTGATGTCACCGTCGACCGCCAGGAAGAAGGCACTGCCGGCCGGCATGTCGGTGACCGTGATGCTTCCACCGTACACCGCAAGCGCATCCCAGAACAACGGAGCGGTGCTGGCGGTGTGCGCACCAATGCGCACCTCGCCCGATCCGGCCCGGGCGTGGTCGTCGACGCCCTGGTGCCCGATGACAATGCCTTCGAAACCATCCACCAGAGCAAACAGGTCGTCCGACGACAGGTTGAGCAAGGCCGGGTTGGCATACGGCGGATCGCCAATTTCGTAGCCCATACCGAGCGTGGCGGAGCGCAGCGTGAGAGTACCGTCGCCGCGCACCGACTGGGCCCCACCCAAGAAGTCGGTTTCGTCGGCCTCGATCAAGATGTTGCCGCCGACCCCCTCAAGCGCCTCCACCACCAACCCACGCTCGAAGATCACTTGCTCGGCGCCAGTGATGCTCAAGCTGCCACCCACAATGCGCACCGCATCCGCAAAACGCACGATGCCGCTGGCCTGCACCGTCAGGTCGCCATGCAGGATCACCTCACCGTCGAAGGTGACATCGTCGGGCAGGTTAAACACACCCGGGCTCACCTCTACGCCGCGCACCGTCAGGCCCTCGAAGGGGTCCTGCGGGTACTGGGTCTGGCCAGGCTCGGCAAAACCGATGCGGCCTGAGAACACCACGTTGCCCGGCGCGCGCACCGTCAGGCTGTCGGCGCCGAGCTTGCCGTCGCCGTTGACGATGTGCCAAGACTGGCCGCCGAGGAACATGTCACCGCTGCCGTCGGCACCGGCGGTGGCTGTCACATGGCCGGTCAGGATCAGCGAGTCGTCGATGGACAGCGTGTCGGTGGTGCTGACGGCAGCGTTGCCGTTCCAGTAGGTGGTAAAACCCGAGCCCTGGATGCGCAGGTTGCCGCTGACGGTGACCGACTGGTTCAGCGCAATGGAGCCGCCCACCACCGGGTTGGTGATGTTGACGTCGTCTTTGAAGACGATCTTGCTGGCATCGGTGTCGGTGGTGGAGCCAAAAACAATCTGGTTGCTGCTGAAGGCGTCGCCGATGTTGATGCTGGAGAAACCCGACTGCAGATAGGCCAGCTCGCTGGCATCCACACTGTAGGCGCCGGTCACGTCCTGACCGAACACCATGGTGCCGCTGTTGTTCAGGTTGGTCAGGCTCAGGGCGCCATCGGGGCTGCGCACGGCGGCGCTCAGGTCAACGTCGTAACCACCGAGGTCGACCATTTCGCCGGCACCGTCGATCACACCGTCCATGCTGAGCATGCCGTTGAGCGTGGCGATGATCGTCTCACCACCTTTGCTCCCCGATGTGCTGTCTGCCGCCTCGTTGCCCAGCGACTCCACCCGCAGCGAGTCGGTGGCCAGCATGTACATGGCACCACGGTCGCTGCTCGACGTGTTGAGCAGGCTGGCATTGAGCATGATAGAGCGCGGCGACAGGTCAAAACCCGACACCGCTTGGCCAATGGTGCCTTTGACCGCGATGCGGATCAGGCCCAGGGGGTCACTCACGTCGCCGCTGCCCGTGGCCTGGATGAAGGGGCCGTAAGCCTGGCGCAGGATGGTGCCGTTGTGCAGGTGCTGGGCTTCGAGGTAGCTCGGCAAGCCGCTGACGGTGATTTTTCCGGTGGCGGCATCGGTTGCGTAATAGCCGCGCGACATCAGCCACTGGATATCGGGATCGAAGACAGTTTTCCCGGCCGCGTCCACCGTGGTCAGCCAGTTGTCCTGGTAGGTGCGGGTGTTGCCACGGCCGTCGTCTGCGGTGCTCAGCACGCCGGCGTTGAGCAGACTGCCTTGGGGCAGGCTGATCTCGACATTGGCGCCGCGGATACCCGCCGACAGCAGCAGGTTGCCGCCGTCCACCCCCAGATCGACAGTGCCGCTGCTGGAGGTGATCGTCTGCTGCACCACCAGCGAACTGCCGGCACCACCTGCGTAGAGGGTGATGTTGCCACTGGTGCTGGAGACCGCACCTTCAACCGTGATTGCGCCGGCGGTGGTGGACACCGACACATCGCCGCTGCCGGTTTGCTCCAGCCGCTTGATGGTGAGTGGGCCGGCCTCAACCAAACCGATCTCGCCGCTACCGCTGTTGCGCAGGTCAAGCGCGGCCACATCGATCTCGATCGGGTTGAGCACCGAGCCCACACCGCCATTGGCTTGGATCACCAGTTGCGCGTTCTGGGCAATGATGTCGATGCTGCCTTCGGCCGCGTCCACGATCTGGCCCGAGGTGATGGAGAGGTCGGCGCTGCTGGTGCTGCGCAGCTTGCCCAGGTCGATGCGGCCGGCGGCACTGATGGTCAGTGTGCCAGCGCCGGCGTTGACCTCGGTCTCGCCGGTCATGGTCAGCACACCGCCGCTGGAGAGTGCGATGTCGCCACCGGCGCTGATCACGTCGCCGGCTGCGCCGAGCGCCATGTCATCGGCCGAGCTCAGGGTCACGTCACCGCCGGCGGTGCGCACTGTGTTGTTGAGGGTGATGCCACCCGCGCTGGTGCTCAGGCTGACCGCCTGACCATTCTGGGTGCTGATGTCGGCGTTGACCGTGAGCGCGCCACCGGCGACCACGGTGACGGCCGCGCCGTCGGTGCTGACCAGGCGCTCAATGACCAGATCGTCTTTTTCGTAGACGGTGATGGCGCCTTTGGCGGTCACGGTCAGGCTGTCCATTTCCACCGTGGTGCCGGCTGAACCCAGGGTGATACCGCCCGCACTGGCGGTGAGCACCACCGCACCACCGGCCTGCAGCGAGCCAATGGTGATACTGCCCGTGCGCGACGTCAGGGTGAGGGTTCCGGCGCTGCCCGTCACGCTGCCAATCACCACATTGCCGTCGGCCTCGATGGTGACGTCGCCATCCACCAGGCTCAGCGTGTCGAGCTGCAGCGCACCGGTCTGCTGGATGGTCAGGTCACCCGCTTGTGTCATGGTGATGTCCATCACCCCCACGTCGGAGGTCAGACTCAGGTCACCCCCCACGCTGACGGTGAGCTGATCGGCCGTGACCTTGCCGCCCAGGGTGATGCCGCCGCTGGCCTGCAGCTGCACCTCACCCGCACCGCTGCCGGTGCGGCCCACATTGATGTCGGACACCACCACCAAGTCGCTGCGGGTGCCGCCACTGTCGTCGGCACCGGCCACCAGTTTGATCAGTTCGCCGGCGTTGGTAGGCAATGACACGATGGACAGGCTGCCATTGGCCGCCAGACCAAAACTGCCGGGGTCGCGGTCGGGGATCACCAGCACATAGTCGCCCGGCTGAGCCACCGGGTTGGACGGGCTGCCTGCCGAGGTGTCGAGCTTGCCGGCCACGGCGGTGAAGGCGGTGTTGGCTTCGGTTGCGGTCAGCATCAGGGTTTGGCTGGCTGCATTGACCGCTACGGTGACGTCACCGGTTGCTTCGAGCTTGTGTTTGAGCGCTTGCAGCAGGCTGGTCCAGCTGGCGCTGACCGTGCTGCCGTTGACCGTGTCGCCCACTGCCACCTTGTGTTTGGTGCCGTTGAGGGTGACGCTGTATTCGGTGGCCAAGGCCGGGGCACTGCCACCACCCGGCACCACCACGGAGGACACCTGGGTGGCGCTGGTGCCGGCGCTGGTGGGTGTGGTCACAGCTCCGACCGTGGTGGCCGGGGTGTCGACCACACCAAACACACCCACACCCGAGAGGGTGAAGGCTTGGTTGTTCTCCACTGCAGTCAGGGTAAGCGTGCGGCTGGTTGGGTCGGTCACCACGGTGACCACACCGTCGGCTTGCAGCGCCGTCTTCAGACCATCCAGCACCTCAGCCCAAGTCGGCGTGGCGTCGGTCAGTACCGCGTAGGTCTGGGCATCATCGCCATCAGGTGTGAGGGTAAGGGTGAAGCGCTGGCTCGCGGCCAGAGCGATATCGCCAAACTGCAAAGCGCTGACCTGTTGGGCCACACTGGGCGTGCTGGTGGGCACCTCGCCGTTGTCGCTGACGGAGCCAGGGGCGGTGCGCACCAGGCCGGCCACGTCGAAGGCGGCGCCCGGCACATCGGCGCTCAACACCACGATCAAGCTGTCGGCATCAACCGCGGCCAATACACCGTTGCCTGCGTCGGCGTTGACCACAGCGGCCAGTTCGGTCAGCGTCTCGGCGGCGGTGCGCACCTTGTCTTGGTAGACCGACAGACCGGTGAGCTTGAGGCTGCTGTCCTTGGTGACCGTCAGCGTGCGGGCAGCGGCGTCGATGGTGACGGTTTCGCCTGTCAGGTTGCTGTCTTGCTCGATGGCGGTTTTTAAGGCGCCAAGGACCGAGGCCCAGTCCGCCGTGCCCACGGTGTGGGTATACAGCCCGCCTTTGGTGACATCCCCATCGGTCCAGCCCAGCGCCACGTTGAGGGTTTGTCCGACCGACAAGGTCACGTCGTCAAACACCACCGCAAGGCTGCTGCCCGTCAGGCTGGCCTGGGCCGGCAGCACCCGGGCGGCGGCCACATAAGCGTCGTTGTTGTTCAGGCCGGTGAGCGCGATGGTGTTGCCGTTGCGCACCGCGCTCACAAAACGGTCGGTTTCAGCGTTGACCTTCGACACCAAAGCGTCAAGCACCACATCCAGCGTGTCGCCCGCCGTAGCCTTGTGCTCGTACTCGAAGCTGTGGCTGGTATTGGTGAGGTACACCCGGTAGCTGCTGCCGGCCTCAACAGTGGCACCAAATTCAATGCTGCTGAGCTGCGCCTGGCTCTCTCCGGCCTGCCGGGTGTTGGTGCTGACCGGCTGCGTGGCCGGGGTGTCGACCCGGTAGTCGGCGTCCACCGCATAGCGGTGCACCGTGCCGTTGGCGTCGGTCAACACCAGGGTGAAGCGCTCGCCGGTGGTCACGGTGTGGGCGGCGTCGATGGCCACTTCGGTGCTCTGCGCCACACCGGGCGCCGCCAAGACGGTGGCGTTGCCACCCAAACCAATGACGCTGTCGGTGGCATCCACGCCCACCGCGTCCACGGTGAAGGCGAAGGCGTCGTCGGTGGAGGTCAGGGTCAGCGTGCGTGCGGTCGCATCGACCGCGACGCTGATGGTCTCGCCCTGTGCAATCTGGCCCCCCAATTCACCCAGCACCGACGCCCAGTCCTGGCCGACGGTGACGCTGCGCACGCTGGCGCCGTCGCCGTCGGTTGAGGCTTGGACCAGATCGCGCAGAGCCCCGGCCACACTGACCAGGTTGTCACTGCCGTCGGCCGTGTGGGTGTAGGTCTTGTCGCCCACCGTCAAGGTGTACTGCGCCCCGTTGACCACGGTCAGATCGCTCAGGTCCAACACCACCGGGGCGCCAGTCTTATCGCCCTGCACCACCCCCACCTGGCCCAGGCCCGCCACTGGCTGCGGCACACCCTGGGCAGCGGCCGAGACCACCGCGCTGCCAGCGCCTTGGGTGATGCGGATGACGCTGCCCGAGGCGCTGGCGCTGTAGTTGGCATCGGCATGGATCAGGCCAGCCAAGTCGCTGGCCAGGCTGGAACGGGTTTCGAGGAAACCAGCCTGGGTGCTGAAGGTTTCCCCAGCCACGGTGACGCTGTAGGTGGCGCCCCGCTGCACGGTAAGACCAGCGAGGTCGATCTGCTGCACCCGCTCAGCCACGGCCGCCGCATGGGTGACTTCCGCCAGCACGGTTGCGGCCAAATCAGCGCTAGCACTGGTGATGCTCAGCGTGACCGTGTCGGGCGTGGTGCTGGTGTCGGTGGCCACGGTGGCGCTGTAGGTGGTCGTGCCAGTGTCGGTATTGACCTTGGCGGCCAGCGCAGACGCCACATCCGCCACCGTCGCCGGTGCGCCAGCGGCTGTGAGATCGACCGAGTAGGTCCTGCCGCCAAGCTCCAGGGTCACCGCGCTGCGACCGGTCAGGTTCAACGCACTGAGGTCCAGCACACCGGCCGCATCGCTGTCGACCACCGCCAGTGTCTTGACACTCACCGCCGGCACGCTGGTGCCCGCAAGTTCCAGCACACCGCCGCTGGCCGTGTCGGTGATGCCGGCCACCGTGAGCGCTGCCGCCATGTCGTCGGCCAGATTGGCTGCGATCGGGTTACTCACCGTGGCCGACACCGGTGTGGCGGTGCCCACCGTCAGCACCACGTCGCGTACGCCGGTCAGGGTCAGAGCAGCAAAGTCGACCGCCACCGACTGAGACAGGGTGGCGCTGCCCAAGCTGGTGGCGGGCGCGGTGGCCTCGAGGCGGACTTCGCGGGCGGTGGCGCCAGTGATTTCCAGCAGCACGTTATTGCCCACCTGGGTGGTGTAGCGGTTGCCGTTGAGCACCACCGAGAACTCGCCCCCCGCGCTCAGGGCGCTTTCGTTGAAGGCCAGGTCGGTGATCTGGGTGCCGCCAGTGCCAGCGGTCTGCAACGGCTCGGTGCCGGCGTTCTCCACCGCGTTGGCCACGGGCGAGGCGGTGGACTGGCGCAGCGTCAGCTCACCGACGGTGAATGGGGTGTTGGGCTGCAAAGCGGTCAGGGTGAGCTGGCGGACACCAGCGTCCACCGCGACACCCACCTCGCCGTCGGCCTCGATCAGAGACTTGAACTTGCCCAGCAAGGCTGTCCAGTCGGCGTCGGCGGCCAGGCCAGCTGTGACGCCTGGCTGCACGGTGTAGGTGACAGGCGCGTTGGTGCCGTGCGTGAGGCTGAAGCTGTATTCGAACCCCAGGCCAATTTCGCGTGGGAAGCTCACCGTGCTGACCTGGGCCACGCTGGTGCCGGCGACCGTGGTCACCGTCTGGACGCTGGTCTGGTTGCCCGATCCGGTGGCATAGGCGCCCGCCTGGGTCACGGTCGTGGCGCCGGTGTTCAGGCCTGCGCTGCCAGCAATGAATTTGACCTCGAGTTCGTCGGTAACACCGCGGATCGACGGGTCGGACAGCACCAGAGGCGCGGCCGAGGTGTTGCCGAGCACAAACACCTTGTAGGCAAACAGATCGGGCGAGGCCTGCTCGTCGGTGCTCACATTCCATTCGCGGATCGTGCCCTTGGCGTCGACAGTGACGCTGCCGCTGGTCTTGAACACACCCACGGCGTTGCCGGCCTCGACATAGTCGACATACAGGTCGCCAGCGGACTTGAGCACGATATCGTCGCCGTCGGCCACGTTGCGCACATCGCGCACATACAGGTCGTCGCCGGTCACCACCTCGATGCGACCGTTGTTGGCCAACAGGCGTTCGATGGTCAGGCCAGTGGCCTCGTTGACCAGTACATCACCGCCGACGGTGGAGTCGAGCGAGAGGGTCTGCACCAGCGTATTGAGCTGGGCCGCACCACGGGTGTTGACCCGCAGGTCCTGGGCGATGAACACCGAAGCACCGTCCGATGCGATGGAAGCGGCCTGCAGTTCGAGCCGGCCGCCGGCCTCCTTGGCCGAAACGATGCCACCGCGCACGGTGAGCGCGCCTTCGATGCGCAAGGTCACGTTGTCGGCGGACTGGAAGCCACTGAGCCCACCCACAAAACCGGCCAACGTCCAGTCGCGCACGGCAGCGCCCGACTCTTCCAACTCGATGTAGATGTCGCGCAATGCGCGGATCTCGAAGTCCAGCGCCGGCAGGTCGTTGGTCTGGACGTTGATGAAACCGGTGGGCGTCGCGACAGCGGACTCGCTGATGGTGTCGCTGGTGTCGCCATCGCCGTTGAAGTCGATGCCGGCTGCGGCCTCACTCACGGTGTCGTTGGTGTCGCCGTCGCCAGTGAAGTCAAAGGCCTTGAGCACATCCTGGCTGCCCTGGGCCTTGAGCACCACCCGGTCGATCATGCCGTCTTCGTCGGCCGTGCCGTCGTAGCGCGGGGACTTGACCGCGATGGTGCCGGCGAGCACCAGGTCTTCACCCGCCACCAGTTCAAGCAGGCGGTTGGCGCGCAGTGTGCCGTCAAGCGACAAGGTACCGCCAGTCTGCAGGATGATGGTGTCGGCCGTGATGTTGTCGGGCAGATTGCGGGTGTAGGGGTTGGCCTCGGTGCCCTCGCCAAACTGGATAAAGCTGCCAGCGCGGTATTCGATGCGCTCGGGCGCGGCAAAGTAGCGGTAGAGCTGCACCGCATCGGCCGCCACAAAGGACACACCGCGCACATACGCCAGCGCGTCGCCGCTGGCTGGGCGCAGCACCGACACGCTGCCCGCCTCGCTGCGCAGGGCAATGGCATCACCCTTGACCAAGCCGCTGTAGCCGTTGACCGTCTCCCCCCCCACGGTCGCGGTGGCACGGCCCACCCGCAGCTCGTTCTGCACGCTCAGGCTCACATCATCCTGGCCAGTGGTCGGGGTGGTGATGACCGCGCGCACAATGTCCAGACCCGAGGACTTTTCCAGATAACCGTCGCGCTCGGACAGGGTGATGTCGCCCTGGGCGGTCTGCACATCCAAGATGTTGAGCGCGGTCTCCAGCCCCACGATGCCGGTGGCGGCGCGGATGGTCAGCACATCGGCCACCACATCCACAGCGTCATCGACAAAGGTCTCGATCACACGCCCGGTCTGCGAGGTCAGAGAAACATCGCCGGCAGAGTTCAGCGAGGTGTAGGCCACCACATCACCCAGGCTGTTCTTGATCACCGGCGCGCTGGCGGCATCGGCCGCGTACACACCAGCCGAGACGTAGCGCACATAAACATCGCCCACCGCGTTGATGGTGATGTCGTTGCTGTCTTTGTTGGACAACGAGCGCACATCGACCAAATCGACCGAAGCGGCAGCTTCCAGCGTCAGGGCGCCGTCGGAGACCTTCACATCGGTGAGGCGGAGCGCGCGGTTGCCCTGGCTGATGTGCACATCGCCGCTGCCGCTGGTCTGCAAGCGCAGGCTGTTGACCAGGGTGTAGACCGGTGTCGTGGCGCTGCCCAGGCCGCCGTAGACGGCCAGCGACAGCTCGTCGGCCTCAATCGGTTTGGTCGGATCAGCGAAGGTGAGCACACCCTGCACCAAGAAGCTCACATCACCGCGACGCACCCCCGTGCCGCTGCCGGTGACAAACTGGCCCACATGCAGGTTGGCGCTGGCGCCGGCGCCGCGTTTTTCGGCGCGCACGCTGATGTCGTTGCGGTCGCTCAGACCCAGGGCACGCAGCTGCACCGCGTTGACATCACCCACGTTAACGATCGCGATGCCGCCATCCTGGGCCTGGGCCTGGGTCACGGTCAACGCGCCCTGGTTGTACAGGACGATGTCGCCCACGTCGACCAGCAGCAGATCGACCTCGCTGGCCACCGTGTTGAGGGTGATGCCACTGGCCGCGCTGGCCTGCACCAAGGTGGCGTTCAGGCTGCCGCTGGGCAGTTGCTGGGTGGTGAGCACACCCGTATCGGGGTCGGTGTGGCTGCGCTCCACCAGGGTCTGCACCACACGGCCGCGCTCGGCTTCGAGCCCGATGGACTTGCCCGCGGTAGCGGCGGTGAAGGTGGCGTTGGTGAGCGAGATGTCGCCGCCGACAGCGCCGGTGCGCAGGGTGATGCCCTGGCTGCTGGCCACCACCTGGGTGTCCTCGTCCGCACTGATGTTGCCGCTGCTGGCCGGCCCTTGGCCCGAGGTCAAGACAACCGTACCTGCGCTGATGCGGCCGGACAAAGCCAGGTCGCGCCCAGCCGTGGCGCTGAAGGTGGTGTTGGCATCGGCCTGGCTCACGCCACCCAGCCGGATGTCGCTGTCGGCGCTGAGCGACACAGAAGCGGTCACAGCCGACTCAGCGTTCTGCTGGGCCAGCAGTTGGCCCGAGTCGGTCACGTCCAGCAACTGGCCGGCCCAGAGCTGCAGCGTCTCGGCCTGCAGGCTGGAGGTGATCGGCACCTGCACCCCGTCGACCGCGGTGGTGGCCACACCCTGCACCCGCAAAGTGGCATCGGCGCGCACCTGCAGTTGCTGGGCCGCCTCGATCTTGCCGCTCAGGCGCACCGTGCCGGCGGCATCGATGGTGATGTTCTGCGCCCCGAGGGAGGTGTTGGCACCACCGAAAGCGCGGGCGCTGCTGGTGTCGGTGGTGACCACCGTCTTGAGCACGGTTTCGGTCACGGTGATGGGGCGGGTCTCCCACACAGTGACGTTTTCGTACGTGACCACCGGCACCTGTTTGGTGGTGGTCTGCTCCACCGGCAGCTTCTCGAACAGGTCGCGGTCCAGCGACACCAGCGTAAAGCGCTGCTGGATCCGCTGGTCGTGGATCGGCTTCCACTTCGAGGTCCAGGCGTAGGTGTAGTCCAGGTAGTTTTCCTGGATGTTGCGTTCGAGCTCCTTGCGGCCCTGCACGTTGTAGACGTTGTACTCGCTGCCACCCTTCTTGCCGCGGTCGTCCACATAGCGCACCGAACCGCGCAGCTGATCGTAGTCGCTGCCGGCCGGGTTCTCGTTGAGGCTGGAAGTCTGGGACAGCGAAAAGCCCCCGCGATTGACGATTTGCTTGTAAGGATCGCTGTTGCTGTAATCGGTGCCACTGTAAATTGGCGTGCCGTTGGCGTTCCAGCCGGTGGTCTGGACATTGGCAAAGGTCGCACCGTCGCCTGTCCAGCCCCGGCCCCCTCCCACCGACCACTGCCAGCCTGGCCCACCCCATTGGCCCAGTTGCTGCCAGTCGGACCAGTACTTGTACTTGAAGGCAAACTGGCCATAGTCGGTGCTGCTCGAGAGCTGGCTCAGGGCCGAGGTGTCAAAGGTCAGTGCGTCGATGTAGGTGTCGTAGGCCTGGATGCGGTCGGTGAAACGGCCGAGCTGGTAACGCTCCATGGCAGAACGAATGTCGGCATCCAGCGTGATGGCGCCGGTGTAGTCCACATAGTTGCTGCCCGAATAGCTGCCGTTGTCGTCGGTGTTGTATGCGATCTCGTTGGTGCTGCCAAAGGTGTAGGTCCACTCCGGCACACGGGCGATCACATCGTTGGCTGCGCGCGCATCAACGTCGTAGGTCTTCACACCGTTGCCGCCGTAACTCACAGCCCAGGTGGCACGACCGTCCTCCAGGGGCGCATGTGGCCCAGTGCCACCGGCATAGCCGTCGACTGGGAAGTAGTAGCGCGAGGTGATCTGCTCGTAGTCGACCTCGCCGAACTCCTGGTAGCGGCCCACCAGCTCACCGGTGGCACTGCTGCGCACGGTGGTCCAGCTGCCGCGCGGCGCCTCGAACACGTTGCCATCGTTAAAAGTGGAAGTGGTCTGCAGCGCGGTGTCCAGGTCCGCCCCCAGCGCGTCGTCCTTGTCCTGCTGCAGGAACAAGGTCTGCCCCACCGAGACCACCCGCAGGATGTCCACGTTCGCGCCCTTGGGCATGCGCACATAGCGGTCTCGCCAGCCGTCGACGTCGATGTAGTACACCACCTGCTCGTTGCCGTCCCATTCGGGGGTGATGGCCTGATCGGGCTGCACAGTGCCGTTTTTGGTGCTCTTGACCACGGCATTGCTGTAGTCGAACTGGAACAGCGACATGTAACCGGTGTGCTTG
Organism: uncultured Hydrogenophaga sp.; assembly: GCA_964650505.1. GTDB lineage: Bacteria > Pseudomonadota > Gammaproteobacteria > Burkholderiales > Burkholderiaceae_C > Hydrogenophaga. The sequence continues at coordinate 84,869 of CAZYUD010000006.1, read as the reverse complement.
AGCACCGCCAGTCGCTGGTTATCGTCCAGGCCGGTGAAGTCCTTGTAGGTGGCCTTGTTGGTGTAGTCGGAGCCGGGCGCGGTGGCACCAGAGCCGGCCCAGTCCACCGCCGAGTTGAGGTAGTCCACCCCTTCGAGCAGCACCTCGACAAAGCGCTTGGCCGCTGCGGCGTTGGGGTTGTAGTAGCCAAGCTGGGTCAGCACCACGTCCATGGTGGTGTATTCCGAGCCAACCTTGAATTCTTTGTACTCCACCACCTCGGTGATCTGGGTGGTCTCCCAGGTCACCACCGGCACCTTGACCGGGTCGGGCAAGGCCACCTGCTCGTAGCCAATGACGGTTTCGATGGTTTCGGCCACTGTCTGGTAACGCTCGACCGAGACCGAACGGCTGCCAGAGACGGCGGCATCGGCGTCAAGGGTGACGTCGCCACCGGCTTGGATGACGATGTCGCCACCGGGCGCTGAGAGCACCCCCTGACCGCTGATGACGATGCTGCCACCGATGAGCTGGTCCTGGGTGATGGTGGACTCCAGCCGACTGCGGCTCCAGCCCATGTCGACACCCGCGTTGAGCTGGATGTTGAGCGCAATGTTGTCGTCGGCACTGGCACCGATGAAGCCACCGGCCACCGTCAGGCGCTGGCCCACGTTGACCAGCACACGCGCTGTGTTGTCGCCCTTGCCGTCAAAGCCCGCGCGGATGATGCCGTTGACCGACGCCTGCGGCGCCAGCAGGTGCACCAGACGATCGGCCCAGATCAGAGCATCGTTGGGGTTGGCCGGCGCCACCGCGTTGCTGCCCGAAACCTCGAGCTGGCTGCGTGCGTTGAGGAAGACCTGCGAGTTGGTGCCAGTGGCATAGATGTAACTGCCGGCCAGCACACGAACGTCGTTGGCGTGGATCTCGACGTTGTCGCGCACGTCGATGTTGCGGTAGACCAGCACGTCCTCGGCGGTCGACTCCAAGCGCAGCAGGCCAACTTTGGCTTCACCCAGGTCGCGCTGGCCCAGCACGCCCTTGATGAAGATGCTGTCGGTCGCGGTGACGCGGATGGTGCCACCGGCGGCGGTGTCGAGCGTGCCGCCCGACACGTAGTTGTTGCTGCCGTCGAGCACCAGCGTCTCCACCAGCACGGCCACGCCACTGGCGTGGCTGCCGGCCACGATCTGCAACTGGTCGTTGGCCGACAGCAAGCCATCGATGCCGACCTGGGCCCGGCTGGTGATGGCAATGTCGGCGCCCACATCGGACGCGGTGACAGCGCCGCGCAGCCAGACGTCGCCGTCGCTGACCACCCGGATGCCGCTCTCGCCCGAGGCCAAGGTGCTCAGCACACCATCGGCGGTGGCGGCGGCTTCGGCCCAGGTGGCGGCACTGCCATCAAAGCGACCGGTGGCATCGGTCCAGATTGAGCTGGACGCGGACATGATCAGACCCAGACCGCTGGTGTCGGGGCCAGCGTTGATGCTCACCTGCCCGGTGGCCCAGAGATCGCCACCCACTGCGGCATTGCCCAGGCGCATGCCTTCGGATGCACGGATGTCGATGACGGCGCGCTGGCCGCTCCAGCTCACACTCTGGTTGGCACTGTCGTAGCTGGCGCCGGCGCGCAGCGCACCGAGCACTTCCACTGTGCGCGCCTGCAGCCGCAGCTGGCTGTCGTTGGCTTCGGCGTAGAGCACAGCGTCCGAGGCCACCGTGAGCGCATCACCGGCCGACAGAGTGAGCAGGCTGTCGGCCGCCAGCACCGAGCCACCGCCGCCGCCCAGGCTGAGCTGGCCTTCGGCGGCCAGAGTCAGGTGCTGGCCAGCGGCCGAGGCCATCAAGCTGATCTGGGGCGCGCTCAGGTGGCGCCCGGCCTCCACCAGCATGGAACCAGCGAGTGCAAAGGTGCCGCCCAGCGTCACGTCGCGGCTGGCCTGGATGATGACTTCGTCGTCGTACGTCGGTGCGGTGGCCAGGCTGCTGCGCACCACGCCCTCGATCACCACGTCCTGACCGCGCAAGGTCATGAGCGCGCCGGTTTCGAGCCAGCCGCCGCGCTCGGCCACGGTCAGCGTGCCCAGTTCGGAGCGGATGTCAACGCGTCCGAGCTTGGGGTTGTCTCGACCAATCACGCTGTCGATCAGTACGGAATTCTTGCCGGTCAGCACAATCCGACCGCCCGGATCCAGGGTCTTGAGCACGCTGGTGCCGCTGGTTTTGAGACTGACTTCGGTGCTGCTGGGCTCAGCCTGGGTACCGGCGGTGACGATGATGTCGCGCTGTGCCTGCAGGCTGCCGGCGATCTCCAGCGTCTGCTTGGCGTTGATGACGATGTCGGCGTAACGGCCGGCGGCCACCAGCTCGCCGCGCAGCACGGCGTGGCCAGCCGGGCTGAGCACCATGCCGCCACTCAGGGTCTCAAGCCGGCTGGTCGCGGTGAGGTCGACGTTCTGGGCACCGCTGGCGCGCGGCAGGGTATGGAACTCGATGGCGCTGTGCGCACGCACATAACCGGCAATGGTGACCGAACCGCTTTCCAGCGTGGGGTTGCCCACCAGCACGGTAGAGCCACGGGCGCTGGCGTCGATGGCCGGGGCACGCACGGCGGTGGCCTGGCTGCCCGCCACGCGGCTGTCGCCGATTTGGCTCAGGCCCAGCAACTGGGCATGACCGCCCTCCACCCGGGTGAACACAAAGGCATTGGGCTTGACGCCACCGGCCGCCGTGGGCGTGACGAATTGCAACTGGCCGTTAAAGTCGCGCACCTTCAGGCGGCTGACGTTGTCGGCGGTCAGGCCCAGCGCGCCGTCCAGGGCGGCCTGCACATCGGCCACCAGGTCGAGCAGGTTGTCGTTGTCTTCAGTGTCTGCAGCGGCCACGGTGATGCGCGCGCTGCGTTCGTTGGCCGGACCGCTGCCTGGGTCCAGCGTGACGTCAAACTGCACATCGCTGCTCAGGCGGCCGCTGGCGAATTCGGCAAAGCCCTCGCTGACCAGCTCCAGGTCCCAGGCTGACATCCTGACCGTCACGTCGCCGGCGGCGCTCAGGCGGATCTCGCTGCTCTCGCGGAAGGTGCGCAGGCGGGTGTGGCCGCTGAGCACAATGCCGTCGTCCAGCCAGGGAGCCTCGTCGGTGGCCACGGCATTGCCCGCCCCGCCGCGCACATCCAGCAGCTTGCCAGCCGTCAAGCCCTTGCCGATATTGACCTGGCCTTGCACGTCGATGACGATTTCCGAGTCGCCGTCGAGGTACTGCGCCTTGCTGCCCAGCAGCGCGCCGGTGCTGTCGCGGTAGTCGAGGATTTCGCCACCAGCGACGACAAAGCCGAACAGCTCGGCATTGCCCAACGCATCGATGAGGATACGGCCGTCTTCCTGGGCCGTGGTCATGCGGCCGGTGCCCGGCAGGCGCACGCCCACGCCGTCGCTGGAGACACCAGCGTCAACGGTGATCTGATGGGCCGCCCGGAAGGTACCGCCGCGCTCGGCCTGGCTGCCGTCGCGGGTGGGAGCCATGCCGCCGAGGTAGACCTGGGCGTCCGAGCGCAGGGTGAGGGTGGCGTCTTTCTCTACCCACTCGACCACCTCGACCGGGCGGCCGTCGGCGCCGGTGATGGTCTTGATCTCACCGCCCGAAGTGAGCTGGCCCATGACGCTGATGCCGCCCACGGCATCGATGACCACGGTGGAGCCCGACGCATCGGTGGTCCGGCCCAGCGCCGTCAGGCCACCAGCGGTTCCCACAATGACACCCAAGCCGGCATCGTCGGCCCCCGGAGCGCGTGTGGTTTCCACCCGAACGTGACCAGTGGCGGTGACGGCGGTGTCGATCAGCACCTGCTGGCCAGCGCTGATGGACACGCTGGCCCCATCCTGGGTCCAGACCAGGCCCTGGCTGCTGCTGTTGATACCGCCCGCCACCACCCGGCCGTAGATCTCGGCGTCGTGGCCGGCCTGCAACACAATGTCGCCGCCACGGGCGTACATCTGCGAGGCCGCGTGCACGTACAAGCTGGTGGCCTTGGCCGTGGGCAACAACGCACCGTCGGCACCAACGCCGGCGCTCAGCGTGATGCTGCCCGGAACGGTGGCCTCACCCTCCCAGTAGACGAAGCTGTCGGAGCGGATGGAGAGGTCGGAACCCGCCCCCATGAGGTTGAGGGTGCCGCGCACGATGGCCGCGTCCTGCACGTCGACCCGCAGGTCGGTGTCCGCCTGCAGCGTGGTCAGCGTGCCGGTCATGAGGAAGCCAAAGCCACGCTGGCCGGTCAGCGGATGGGCCTCGCGCAGCTGCAGCGCTTCGACAACACCGTCGTTGTTGCTGTCGTCGGCGTAGACCACAAAGAAGCGCTCGGGGTTGGCCACGTCGGTGATGAGCCAGCGGTTGGTCTTGACCGCGTCTCCCGCCCCCCAGGGCATGTCGGCATTGCGGTAGTCACCGCCCTCGCCCTCGACAAAGGTCTGGCGCAGCGTGTCCAGACCGGCACCGGCCTTGTGGTAGACGGTGCCGGTGTAGGCCTCAAAGCCTGTGGCGGCCAGGATGCGGGCCTGCTGGGCGGCCGTCATGGCGTTGAAATCGGTGCCAGCCACGGGCACATCCACGTCGCTCCAGCGGATGTCTTCGTTGGCGTAGTCCTCGCCCAGCACAAAGCCCAGGCGATAGGTCTCAGCCTCTGCGTTAAAGAACAGCGGGCCATTCCAGCGGCTGTAGCCGGCGTCGGCCAGCAGCACGTCTTGCTGCTCGGCGGTGAGCTGGTCAAACGGCAGGCCGTCGACCGGTGGCTTCACATCGCCCCAGGCCAGCGCCAGGGTGGAATAGGCGGCGTCGAGTCCTGGCAGCACGCTCACCACCTGCTGCGCACCTTCCAGCGCGGGGTTGACGAACACCGGATGCGAAACCCGCGCATAACCCAGGTGCTCCAGCACCTGGTTCTGCTGGGCGGCGCTCAGGCGCTCGAACGGCGTGTCGGCCTCGGGCGCGGCCACACCGCCCCAGTCAATGGCCGACAAGCTGTACTGGGCGCTGCCAAAACCACCCACCACCCGCAGCAGCGGATCGGCTGTGGGATTGACCCATTGCTCACCCGAATGGTAGTTGTAGCCCAGGGCAGCGGCCACCAACTGACGCTGCTCGTCGCTGAGGTCGGCAAAGGCGGCGTCGGCCGCCGGCGCATCCACCGAGCCCCAATGGATCTGGTCGTTGCGGTAATCGGTGATAAGGCCCTGGGTGAAGCCCTGCACCACCTTCTTGCCGGGAGCGGCGTTGTAGTTGAAGAAGTTCTTGACCGCTGGCACCTGCACCAACACAAACTTGGCCGGATCGGTCTCACCCTCGGGCAGGGTGCGGGCCTGCACGGTCTGTACGTTGTCGATGAAGTCGGTGACGATCAGGCGCTGCGCCGCATTGAGCTGCGACCAGCCGGCGTCCACGTCCGGACGGGCAATGTCGTCCTCGGGGTCGTCGTTGCCGCCGTCCCACAAGTCGCCTGGCATGGCGTAGTAGTCAAACACATAGCCCAGGTGCTCGGCCACCACCAATTGCTGGGCGCCGCTGAGCTGGGCAAACGCGGCGTCGGCCGCCGGCGCGGGCACCCCAGCTGCAGCCCAGTCGATGCGGCGGTTGTCGTAGTCGGCGGACAGGCCCTGCAGCAGCCCGGCGCGCACCTCCACCGAGCCGTCGAGCGCGGTGCGCAGCAGCACGCCATTGGCATAGCGGGTGTAGCCCTCCTGCGACAGCGGCAGCGCTCCCTCGGTCAGGGTGTTCACAAACACACCCGTCTGCGGGTGGAAGAAGCCGGTCGGCGCGCCGCTGGGCTGTCCCTCGTCGTCGAGCGGCGGGGTGTGCACCGTATAGCCCAGAGCCTCGGCCACCAGGGTCTTCTGGGCGTCGCTCAGGCTGGCAAAAGGCGTGAAGTTGGCCAGCGACTGCACCACCAGCGCGTCCACATTGGACACCCGCAGTGCGGTGCCCGAGATCAGGGTCTTGAGCGCACCAGTGAGCTGGCCGAGATTCAGTGCGCTGAGCGCGGCCTGCACCTCGGCACTGTCGCTTAGGGCAGCGGCCACTTGGGTGGCCACGGTCTCAATGGCCTGGCCCGGCAAGGTGTCGAAATAGTCGGCGCCGCTGAACTGGGATTCGCCGGCTTCGATGGTGAGCCCGCCAGCGGCGGTGACCGAACCCGACAGACGCAGCTCGCCCGGTGTGTGCAGCGCCAGCTGGGCGCCAGCACCGGTGAGCACGGGCGTGGCACCGCTGAAGCGCGCGCCCGAAATCACCGAGCTGCCCGAGAGCAGGTGCATATAGCTGCCGGCGCTGAGCTCGACCACCGAGGCCGCCGCATCGGCCTGCACATTGGCCGCGCTGCGCAAGATGAGGGCCGTACCGGCATCGACCGCGATGCGCGCGCCGCTGCCGGTGGCCTCGAAGCCAGCGGCACTCACCACCGCGCCGCTGGCGCTGAGCTGCAGCACGCCGTTGGCGCCGGTGACGCGCAGGCTGCCACTGCTGGAACCAAAGAAGCTGACCTTCTCGCTGCCCTCGCTGACGTAGCCGCCCGCACCGGTCGTGCCTTGGATGTCGAGCGCGATGCGGTCCTGGGCGATCAGCCATCCCGAGACGCTGGCCTGCTCGGTCACGGCCAGATCCAGCGCGATGGCGCGCAAACCGGCGTCGGGCGCGCCCAGCGGCGTCTGGAAGTTGAGCGAGCGCACTTCGAGCAAGCGGCTCTGGGTGCTGATTTGGGCGGTCGAGCGCACATCGCCGGCCACCACAATCTCGCCCGCGCTCAGGCGCAGGTTGTCGGTGAACATGGCGCTGAAGTCGAAGATGCCAATCTCGGCATCCTCGGCGTCGCCAATGATGAGGAAGGAATTGGCCCTGCTGTCGCCAATGCGGATTTCGCTGAAGCCGTCCCGGATGGCGTCCAGATCGCCCATGGCCAGGGCCATAAAGCCGGTGTTGCCGGCCACCGACTGGTCGCGGCCGAACAGCGACTGGCCAGCTCCGCCGACGCGGTAGTCCTGGCCTTCGCTGCGGGCGCTGATGCTCAAGATACCGGTACCCGAGACCTTGTCGCGGCCCGAGGCGAAGTCGATGTCGTCGGCCACCAGGGTGATGGCGCCGCCGCCACCTGCGGTACTGATCACACCGCTGTCCAAGCTCAGCAGCGACTCGCGCGCGTCGAGCTGCACTTCAATGCCGCCGCTGCGGGTGAACAAGCCACCCGAGGCCCAACGGTCGGCCACCACCTGCAGGCTGTCGGCCTCGCGCACCACCAGGTTGGAGACCGCGCTGCCGCGGGCTTCCAGGCTGATGGCGGCCACCTCGGTGTGGAACTCGCCCACCAACCGGTCGGCGCTGATGCTGAGCAAGGCGTCTTCGGCCAGGAACTCGGCACCGGTGACGTCCACCGTGCCGGCGGCGCGCAGCGAGAAGTCGGTGGACTGCCAGTCCATGTCCACGGTCTGCAGCACCGTGCTGGCCGAGATGTCTTCCATCTCGATGCGGTCCAGCGCCTCATTAAAACGCAGGCTGAAGTAGCCGGTGTTGGCCTCGTGCGAGAGCTGCAACTTGCCCAGGGACAGGGGAGCGGTGCTTGCCAGCGGCGCCACGCGCACCACGTCGAGGCCCGCGCCGCCGGTGATTTGGATGTCGCCGCCGCCGTAGTTGGGATCGATGAAGATGACATCGCCCCCGTCGCCGGTGGACACCTTGCTGTTGCCGCCGCGCAGGATGACGGTGTCGTTGCCAGGACCGGTGCTGACGTTGTCGTTGCCCAGGCCCATGTCGACGGTGACGCCACCGCCAGCGCCCACAAAACGGTCGTTGCCGGTGGCGCCGGTGTAGCGGCCCACCCAGGTGTTGCCACTGACCGGCCGGTCGTCGCCGAAGTAATAGATGCCAGCGGCCACGCCGTTGAGGAACTCGTCGTTGCCCGCACCGCCAGAAATCACACTGCCAGCACGCCCACCTTGGATCAGGAAGCTGTCGTTGCCGCCACCGCCGTCGAGATTGAGCACCGCATCGACACCCTGGCCGATGTAGAAGGAGTCGTTGCCGCTGCCGCCAAAGCCCCGAATGGTCTTGACCCGGCTGCGGGCGTAGCGCTCCTCCACCCCGAGCGAGCGCACGATGTACTCATCGCGCCCTTCGTCAAATTCGACCGACACCCCTTCGTTGACGATCTCGTCGTACTCGTGCTCACCGTAACGGCCAGGCGCATCGCCCATGTTGAGCACCAGGGTGTCGCCCTCCATGCGGCTGATGCGGGGTGGGTCGGTCCAGGACCAGAGATAGCTGCCCGACACCGAAATGCCCATCACCGTCACCCGCGCCGCCAGATAGGCGCTGGCCGCCGTGATGTCGATTTCGCCACGGAAGCCGGCAAGGGTGAAGTCGATGCTGAACAGCCCCAAATCAAGCTCGAAGTCCAGAGAACCCCACACCGCCGCTGCAAAACGCGGTTTGCTGCTCAGCAGCAGGCTGGCACCGGCGTTGAGGTGCAGCGGCCCCATGTAGATGTCGATCTCGATCTTGCCGCGGAACTCAAAATTGCCCTGCGAGTCGACGAAGCCGCCCACCTCGACCGTGGTGACGTTGAAGAAGTTGAGCGAGCCGTCGAACTCGAGCTTGAACACCTCGTCGATCACGCTCATGCGGCCGTGGAAATCGACATCGAACAGGAAAATGTCGATCAGGCCGTTGAGCTCCAGATCGAACAGGGTGTTGCCTTCGATGACATCGCCCTGCAGCGTGGTGTAGTCCAGCGTGCTGGTGTTGATGCGCAAGGTGGCATCGGCCTTGATCTTCAGGATCGCGATATTCATCTCGGCGCTGAAGTTCAGGTACAGCGCAAAGAAAGGGCTGTTGTTGGCGTCCACCCCAATAGCGGCTGCGCCGGCCACCTGGATTTCACCGAAGGCGCCGAGGTCGAGCACCACCTCCATGGCCACCTGCAGGCCCGAGCTGTCGATGAGGAAATCGACCGCGCCGCGCATGGCGATGGGGCCCACCGACACCTCGGCCTTGCCGCCGATCTTGAGCGAGCGCGGCGTGAGGTCAACCATGATCGGCTTGCCCTCTTCGTCGTACACATTGCCCTCAGCGTCGCGGCCGCGTGCCTGCTGCACCGAGCCGGTGGTGTTGATTTGCAGCAGGAAGCGCCCGCTGATGCTGAACACATCGCCGCCGTCGAGGATGACCGAGTCGCGCCCGGCACCACCGATCTCCAGGCTGCCGTAGAGGCCAGGGCCACTGGCATCCACAATCAAGCCCAGGGTGCCGGTGGCATTGAGTCGGGCCAGCGGCTCGATCGCCAAGTCGGCGCTCACACCCAGCTCCAGGCGGAAGGCGTCGTTGGCGTAGGAGGCGATGAGCGCGAAGTCGCCCTTGAGCTCCAGCAAGCCCAGCAGGTCGAGCGAACCCTCGCCGATGAGGGCCACATACGGACCGACCCAGCCGGGCTTGCCGGGCGGGTGGGCGCTCACGGTGAAGCTGTCGAAGCCGGTGCGATCGCGCAGCTGCTCGGGCACCACATAGACGATGTCGCGGCCAAAGGAGTTCAGGCTGAGCTGGAAGGCCACATCCAAGCTGCCGATCGGCCCCAGGTCCAGGCTGCTGGAGAGGTCCATGCGCATGGCCACGCCGCCGCTGTTGATGACGATCAGGCCGGTGGCATCACTCTTCAAGCCAAAGCCGTCTGGACCCACCTGCACCGACACGTCGGCAAAGGCGGTCAGGCCCTCCTCCTCGCTGAAGCGGAAATCGAGCGCGCCGTCGAGCTTGACCAGGCCGAACATGTCGACCTCGACCTCGCCAAAAATGCGCAGGAAATTCGAGCGGAAGTCGAGCACGATGGGCTCGAAGGGGTTGCCGGTCTCAATGGCATAGCCCGGCAGCGTCATCTCGGCGTCCAGCAGGCCGTTGCCCCGGTCCTCGCCTGCATCAAGCCGGCCGTTGTTGTTGAGGTCCTCGCCCGGATCGAGCATGCCGTTGCCCCGGTCCTCGCCGAGGTCAAGCACACCGTTGCCGTTGGCGTCTTCAGTGGGTCGCACCCAGCTGCTTTGGCTGAAGTCGATGGTGGTGAAGCCAAACGAGGGCTGCACATTCGCGTTGTAGCTGACCGCGCCGGTGACCTCGTCGCGGGTGATTTCGCCAATGTTCAGGCTGGCACGTACTCCGGTGTTGATCTCCAGCGCCATGTCGCGCGCGGCCATGGTCACACCCGGCACGCCGTTGAGCATGATGGCCTTCACATTGGCGCGGCCGGCGATGTAGACGCCAACGCTCACCCGCTGCAACGAGAAATAGGTTTCCGCCGCTACCAGCAGACCCAGGTCAAGGTCCTCCACCACCAGACCAATGGCGCCGCTGTTGACCTCGTCGTCCTCGTCGATGCGATCGTCGCCATTGCTGTCGTAGAAATAGCCGCGCGGGGCACCGTCCACCACCGTGGGCACACCCAAGAAGGCGTTGGCATCGTTGATGCCGATGGCCATGGTGGTGACGATGGTTTCCTCGCCGTTGGACAGCGTCACCCGCTCGCCCGAGCGCTTGGTGAAGGCCATGGAGCCCGACATCTGCAACACACCGGCCAGGTTCATCTCGGCATAGCCGACCTTGGCCTGGATGATCTCCTGGTCAAAGTCGATGAACACCATGTTGTTGCCGCCCGCAGGCAGGGCAAAACCGGCGCTGTCGATTTGGCCGTTCTGGTTGCGGTCTTCGCTGAGGTCCAGCTCGCCATCGCCGTCCAGGTCCTCACCCGGGTCCAGGCGCAAGTTGGCGTTGAGGTCTTCGCCAAGATCAAGCACACCGTTGCCGTTGAGGTCTTCGGTGAAGTCCTTGAAGCTCTCGCTTTCCTTGTAGTTGATGGTGGGTGGACCAAAAACCTGCAGCGCCAGGGTGAGCTCGGGCGAGTTGGGAATAACGAAAGTGTTGATGTTGACTTCGATGTCGAACACCTCGGCCGAGAGGATGTTGTCGTCGATGCCCACCAGGCCAGCGCGCTCGATCGAGGCCTTGGCCGACACCCAGAACGGCGAGAAAGCCTGCAGCGGCGGAATCATGGCCAGCTGCATCGGCGTCATGATGGCAAAGCCGAAGTCCACGTTGTGGATTTCCAGGCCCACCGCGCTTTCGTTGACCAGATCAAGAATGCCATCTTGGTTCAGGTCGGGGCCATAGCGGTAAGGCCCGCCGATGCCCACAAAGCCTTCCAGGTTCGCGCCGCCCAAGGTCATGGCCTGGACGTTGAGGTTGATGTTGTTGAAGTCGATGCCCGAGACGTCGCTGAGGTCGCTGAGCACCGGCTCGAGCCCACCCGGATCGATCTTGACGTTGTAAATCTCGCCCTTGCGGAAGGCCAGCGAGCCGCGCAGGTGCACAAAGTCGGCCATGGAGATCTCGGCCAAGCCGATGTCCAGGCCCATCATGGGCAGACCGTTGAAGTCGAGCACCACCGGCTCGCGGCCGGTGCCCACCACATGGCCACGGCGCTGGGTGGTCTCCAGCGTGATGGGGTCGAGCACCACCGACACCATGTCGGAATAAATGGGCAGCGCCCGCACAAACTGCACCGGCACCCCGGCGATGTTGATCTCCGGACCCCAGAAGCCGCCGTCGTTGAATTCCAGCGTGATGTCGCGGCCCAGGATCTTGAGGAAATCGCCAAAACCGTAGGCACCAAGTTCGTCGGCCGAGGCCTTGAGCGACATCACCGGCTTTTCGGTGCCCTTGAACAGAGTGCCCCAGATGCCAGGCAGCACCGGGGTGTAGACGCCGATGGCCAGATCCAGGTCCTGCAGGCCGAAGCCGATCAGGCCCTGCTCGGCCAGCGGACGGTCGAAGTCGGGGCGGCCGCCACCGCCGATGAAAACGTTGACGTTGCTGGCACCAAAGGACACCCCCTGGTAGTTGACGTCGTAGAGAACACTGAAGTCCTCCGACACGCCCAACAAGCGCTGCACCACATTGGCGTCGCTGAGATCCAGATCGGCGCCCAGGCCAGCCTTGACCAACTCCTTGGTGGCCAAGTCCAGCAGGCTGTCGATCGCGCCGCCGAGCATGGGGTCGATCCCGGTAAAGGCGTCGGCAGTGAAGTTGTCGCCCAGGGTGAGCTTGAAGTCGCCCTCGAAGTAGATGAAGTCCCCGATGTTGATAACCATGTCGGGGATTTCGAGCGAGCCGGAGATGCCGGTGACGCTGATGCTCAGCTCGATGTTTTGCAGCGTATTGACCGCATCCTTCAACCAAGCGGGCGCCGAATCGGGAATGCCGAGGTCAAAGTCCATCAGCCCTGACAGATTGATCTCGGGGATGAGGTCGCCGGTGTCGGGCAACTCGAAAGTGAAGTCGAAGGCTGGCGCGTTGATCTCGAACAACCCAAACAGGCCCAGGTTGGCTTGGAAGCCGATGCGGATTTCATAGGCATCGAGCGAGCCCATGTTGATGCTGGCCTGGGTGCCGATGGGAATGTCCAGACCCGCCGCGCCGCCGTCGTCCACGCTGGAGAAGTCGATGAAGGTGGCCGGCACCGGGTAGCCGCCCGCAATGGCCATGTTCAGACCAAACTTCACCTGCTGCGCATTGAGCGTGACCCAAGGGTCGGTGCCCACCAGGCCAGCGTAGTCGGCCTCGGCGGTGACGCCGATGAACTGCACGCCCGGCACCTTCTGGCCGGCCACCGAGGCATTGGCCACCACCAGACCAAAATCGAGATCAGCAATGGCAAAACCGATTGCGTCTGGGTTGGGTGTTTCGTCGTCGAGGTCGAAGTCACCGTCGGTGTCGGTGAGGTAGGGCCCGTTGATGCCGGCAAAGGCTGAGATGTTGCGCCCGCCGATCACCAGGGCGTCGGCCCCGAGTCCGGGGGTGCGCAGACCGGCAAGGTACACGTCGGCGTCGTTGAGCACCCGGCGCTGGAAGGTGATGCCGCCTTCGACGGTCAGCACGTTCATGATGTTCAAGCGCGCGTAACCCACCGATGCAGAGAGCACCTCTTCGCTCATGTCGAGCACCATGGGCTGGGTCGCGTCACCGGTGTCGATGCGCATGCCTTCGGAGCGGCCGCCGTCGGTGAAGTCGACCACCATGCCGGCGCGGCTGCTTTGGTTGAGGGTGACCGCAATGTCGCTCAGCGAGAACTGGAAGGCGTCGCCCACCCCCACCAGCGCGACCTCTTGCCCCGTGGCGCGCAGCGCAGTGAACTTGGTTCCCTTGGGCACCAGCGCCGTGACCGGCCGGCTGAGGTCGGGCGCCTGCGTGGTCAGAATGGTCATGCCAAAGTCGAGGTCCTTGACCACCAGACCAATGGCGTCTTGGTTGACCTCATCGGCTTCGTAGCTGACCCCGCCGATGGTGACGGCGCGGTCGGTCACATAGCCGTCGCCGTTGCTGTCTTGCAGGTAGGGGCCGCCCACACCCACAAAGGCCTGCACATTGCTTGCGCCAAACTCGATGCTGTTGGCCCGCACGCCGGTGATGTCGCCCAGGATGCCGGCGTCGACCGTGATGTCGCGCGCGCCGCCGCGGCGGAAGGCAAAGTCGCCCTGCAGGTAGACAAACTCCGACACCATGAGGGTGGCGTTGCTGACCCGGGCCTCGATGGCGGCACCCGCGGCAAAGTCCAGGAAGATGGGGGTGGCACCGGTGGGCACGGCCAGGCCTTGTGGCCCGAAGCTGGCCTGGAAATCGACCGAGGCAATGGCTTCGGGCGAGCTCTTCCAGCCGTCGCTCCAGTTCATCACCACCTCGATGTCGCGGCCCTCGAGCTGGAAGATGTCGCCGCCGCCGACCACACCAAAATAATCGGCCGAGGCCCGCAGCGCGGTGAACTTGGGCGCTTTGCCGGCAAAGCTGCCGGTCGGCGTGAGGATGGCCAGTGCCACGTCGACATCGGTGATGGCCAGACCAAAGCTGCCCTCCTGCTCGTCCACCGGCACCCCAGAGTCGAAGTCGGGGATGCCGTAGCCGATGAAGAGGTTGGCGTCCTGGATGCCCAGGGTCATGGTCTCGACCTCGAGGTCGGAGACGGTGGTCCAGTCCGAGGACACATTGGCGCCGGCGGCGGTGAGCGAGGCCACCGAACTGGCAAACGTCAGGTCGCCAAAGCGGGTGCCGGTGTCGACCGTGATGCGCTGGCGCTGGCCCTGCTCAAAGGCAAAAGCGCCGCGCACATACACAAACTCGCTGATCTGAATGGTGGCCTGCTCCACGTACACGCCGAGGAACGGGCTGGTGAAGTCCAAGGCGATCGGATCGCCGCCGGTGGACACCAAGAGGCCGGCCGTGCCATAAGTGGACTGGAAGTCGACATAGGGCTCGACCTCGGTGTTGTCCCACGGGTCAGATGCTTGGTTGGCCGCGATGCGGACCTGCCGGGCCTCCAGCGTGAGGAAGTCCATGCCGACCATGCCGACGCTGTCGACGGTGGCCGACAAGGCCCACATGTCCGGGACATTCTCGTCCGGGTCCGAGTACATGACCAGCGCCAGGTCGAGGTTGTCGACCGCAAAGCCCACCGCATCGGCCGAGGGTTCGTCCTCGGGGGTGATCCGCCCGTCGCCATTGCTGTCGACAAAATAAGGACCGGCCCCTACAAACAGCATCGCGTCCGAGAAGCCCAGGGTGATGGCGTCCATCGGCAGGTTCTCGATGCGCGCATAGCGCCCCGCCTGCACGTAGCCGTCGGACACCAGGTTCGACAAGGCGCCAGCGGCGGCGGTCGAGGTGTCGGAGAAGCCGGTGACAATGTCCACTGCGGTGGTGGACGAGGTGATCGAGAAGCCGCTCTGGATGAAGAAGAAGTCGCCCAGCGCGATGCGCGCGCGGCTGACCTCGGCACCGAAGAAGCTGCTGCTGTAGTCGAGGAAGATGGGCGCGTCGCCGGTCTCCACCCGCAGGCCTTGGGCGCCAAAGCTCGAACGCAGGTCGGCGTAGGGCGCCATCGTCAGGCCGCGCCAGTTGCTGCCGGTGTTCAAGCGCAGCGTGATGTCGTCGATGGCCAGCTGCATGAAGCCCCAGTCGAGGTCCAGCGCGATGGGCCAGTAGGCGCTCATGGCGTAGAGACGCGGCACCACACCTTGGGGATCCACCGCTTCGGTGGCGCGGAAGGTGGCAAACGCCACGTCGATGCCCTGCAGGTGCACCAGCGGGTCGTCGGCGCTGCCGATCTTGATCGACACGTCGGAGGCGCCAAACAGGATCGCGTCGACCGGCAGATCGTCGAAGCGGCTGTTGTCGGCCGACAGATAGCCCTGGCGCTTGAGGTCGCGCAGGTCGGTGTTGAGCGCAGAGGCGCCGCCACTGAGTCGGGCCGGCAGCTGGGTGTTGATGTCCAGGGTCAGACCGCTGCTCTTCTCGAAGGCGAAGTCGCCCTCGATGAAGAAGAAGCCCCCCACACCCAGCACGGCGTTGTCCAGGGTGACGCCGATCAAGGGACGGTCGTAGTCGAAGACAAAGCGGCTCTCGCCCACGCTGAGCACCAGGGCGCCGCCGTCGAAGCTGCTGGCGAAGTCGATGAAGGGCCGCGCGTCTTCGGTGCCCGCCCACAGGCCACCGCGGTTGAGCGCAACCTGCAGCGTGTCCACCTGGAACTGGAACAACACCCAGTCGATGTCGAGCTGGGCGTTCCAGTTGACCTGCACCGCGTAGAGGTTGGGGATGATGCCGTCGGGGTCGGCGGCATCGGTCGGGTTCATGAGCACCAGCCCAAGATCGATGTTCTCCAGCGTGATGCCCCAGGCGTCCTCGTTGAGGCGCTCGCCCGGGTCGAACAGACCGTTGCCGTTGTCGTCGATGAAATAGGGGCCCAGACCCACAAACACATCCACATCGGTGGCGGCCAAGAAGGTGGAGGCCGCTTCCAGACCCTCGATGCGGCTGTGGTCTGCCGACACGCCCTGCACCTGGGCCAGGCTGTTTTTGATGGCCGGGTTGGCGTTGAGTTGGTTGACCGAGAGGCCGGTGCCGATGTCGATGCTGGCCGACTCGGCCTGCTCGAAATAGAAACCGCCACTGATGTAGACGTAGTCGGAAATGGCCAGGGTGGCGCGGTTGATGGCCAAGCCCAGCACCTCACCGCGTCTGGCGTCGGTGCTGACCGTGACCGTTTGGCCGGGGCCGGCCGCCATCTCGAAGGCGTCGAGTGCCATCACGCCGCGGGTGCTGCCCTCGACGCTGTTCATCTCCAGCGCGATGCCGGTGGCCGCCAGGGTGAAGCCGTCGATGCCGACAAAGGCCACGCCCTCGGCCGAGGCCGACAGCGCGCTCCAGCTGGCGCCTGCGGCATCGGGACTGTCGAACAGCATCAGCCCCAGGTCCACCCCGCTGAGCGCCAGGCCCAGGCGGTCGTCGCTGCCGCCACCGATGCCAGCAAAAGCCTGGCCGTCGCTCACGCCGATGGTCAGAGCGCGGCCGGCCAAGGTCTGGCCGTCGGCCAGCTCGACCTCGGCGTCCCGGCTGGTGATGCCGACACCGCCCGAGACCTGGATGAAGCCGAACAGGTCAATCTCGACCTCGCCGCTGAGTTGGGTGATGTCGCCTGCCGCGCCGTCCAGGGTGAAGGCCACCTCGCTGTCTGGGCCAGTGGCCACAGACAGCTCGGTGCGGCGGGCGTCGCCGTCGTCGCCGGCCGGCGTTAGGCTGTAATCGACCAGCGAGCGGTCGCCGGCACCGCGGTTGATCTGCAAGTCCAGGCTGCGCACGGCCAGGGTCATGCCGTCGATGCCCTCAAACGCCACCTGGCCCACCGTGGCCTGGGCACTGGTCCAAGCGCGGGCGGTCTCGCCCTCCTCGACGCGTTCGGTCAGCAGCGCCAGGCCCAGGCCCACATCGCTCAGGCGCAGGCCAATGTCGCTGGCCCCCACAAAAGCGCTCAGGCCACTGCCGCCGATGAGCAGCATGTCCACCGCCACCAGCTCGGTCGCTTCGTTCACATCGGGGGTGGCCGGGTCGTCGGCCACACCGGACAGCGCCACTTCGCCCTGCCGGCTTTCGATGCCGAAGTCGCCCTCAACACGCACCAAGCCAAACAGGTCGAGCACCAAGCTGCCGGTGAGCTGGGTGCGCTCGCCGTCGGCGCCATCCAGCGCCAGTGTGAGAGCGCTGTCTGGCCCGGTCGCCACCGACAATTCGGTGCGGCGGGCTTCGCCATCGTCACTGGCTGGAGTCAGCGCGTAGTCGATCACTGTGCCATCGGTGGCGGCCTGGTTGACGTCAAGCCCGAGGTCCTTGACCTCGATCGTCAGGCCCTCAATGCCGTCGAAACCGGCGCGGCCGATATCGGCCTGCACACTGGTCCAGCTGCGCATCGCGGTATCGGGCGCTTCCAAACCAGTGCGCCGCTCGCTCACCACCGCCATACCCAGTTCCACACCACTCAGGGTCACGCCCACCGCGCCGTCGCGCAGTTCGCCGTTGTTGTCGTAGCCGCCACCCACACCCGCGAAGGCGTCAAGATTGCGCCCGCCCAGGGTCAGCACCTCAGCATCCACCGTGCTGCCGTCGGACAAGGTCACGCTCTGGCTGCGCGAGACGATGCCGAACTCGCCGCGCGCGGCCACAAAGCCGGCCACCTCCAGTTCAAGCAGGCCGCGCGCCTCCTTGAGCTCACCCCAGGCACCGTCCATGCTCAGGGCAAAGCCCTCGCCGCCATCGGCCACCACCAGTTCGGTGGCACCCTCGCTGTAGTCGATGACCAGGGTGCGCGCTGGCTTGGCCGGGGTGGTGACGGTTTCGCCCGCTTGGGTGGTCTCCAGCGCCACGGTGGCCGACACCGGCTCTGCCACCGCCTGCACCGCGGCCACGTCCAAGCCAGTGAGGCTGCCACCAAAACGCAGCTGAAGCTCGCGCCCGGTGTTGAACACCACCGTCGCCTGGGCCCCAGCCAGGCCGGTCAGCGCGGCGTCGATGGCCTGCTGCAGGGCGTCCGTGTCCATGCCGGTGTTCAAGACGGCGGTCTGCACCGTTTGGCCACCATGGCCAAACCTCAGGGTGTAGGCCACCTCGGGCAGAGCGCTGTCGATAACAATGCGCTGCAGCTCGCCGGTGCGGGCCTCGCCCTGGGTGAGGTTGATTGGCTTGACCACCGCCAGGCTGAGGTTGCGCGCGGCATCGTCGGCCGAGCCGAAGTGGCTGCGAACGTTGGCGATGTCGGTGTGGGCCAGCGCGCCGCCGAAGCTCAGGGTGAAGTCGGCCTGGCGCGCACCGGCACCGGCACCGGTGCTCACGCTGACATTGCCGGCGCCAAACAAGCCGTCCATGGCGGCC
Organism: uncultured Hydrogenophaga sp.; assembly: GCA_964650505.1. Lineage (GTDB taxonomy): Bacteria > Pseudomonadota > Gammaproteobacteria > Burkholderiales > Burkholderiaceae_C > Hydrogenophaga. Next base: position 66,614 of record CAZYUD010000006.1, on the reverse strand, counting down.
TGCAGCCGGTCCTGCAACACCTGCGGATTGGCGTCGTAAACGATGGCTGGGCTGAACACCCGCTCGCCGTCGCGTTCGATGGAAATCTGGAACGCCCCTTCGGGCAACTGCGCGTCGACCGAGACGGCGGCAAAGTTCAGTGGCGCCACATCCACACCGATGAGTGCGCCACCGAAGCGCACGCGGTAGGCGTCGCTGCCGTCGGCCTCGACCGTGATCTCGCCCAAGCTGCCCAAGCTGGTGCTGCCGTTGCTGGCGGCACGCAGTGCGGTCTGCAGCTCTGCGGCGCTGGCGCCAAAGGCAATGGGCTGGCTCTGATAGGTGGTCCCGGCATGAGTCCAACTCAGCACAAAGCGGCCTTCGGTGTCTGCGCTGCGGTCCAGGCTGAGGCGCTGCACCTCTGCCTGGGCCGGCGCACCATTGGCCAGCAGGCGGTAGTCGAGCCCAGTGCCCACCACCCCGATGCCCTTGGGGTCGATATCGGTGCCGGCCAAGGCGCCGACAAAGCGCACCTCATAACGCTCGCCCGCGTCGGTGCGCGAGAAACGCACGTCGATGTCGTCGGCGCTGACGCTCAGGCCCTCGTGGCCATTGAGCAGCTCGGCGTAGGCCGACTTCAGCCGGGCCATGTTGCCAGCGCTGTCGCCCGGCACAAAGCTTCTGTTGACGGGGCTGCCGCTGCTGCTGGTGTTCGCCGCTTGCTGGGTCACCAAGTTGAGGTTCTGCCCGGCCAGCGCGCCGCCAAAACGCAGCGTCAGCGTGTCGTCGCTGTTGAGCGTGACGCCAATCTGGGCGCCCGCGATCTGCGCAAACGCCGCGTCGACCGCCGCCTGGATGTCGGCTTCGCTGGCGTCGCCAGCGATCACACCGGTGCTCAGACTCTGGCCGTTATGGCTCAAGCCCAAGCGGTAGCCATGGGTCAGCGCATCACTGCCGAGCACCACCCACTGTTGCTGCTGCTGGCCCACCACCCCCGCCTGCACCGTGCGCACTTCAGCGCCGGCGTGGCTCAGCCCTGCGGCGTTGACGCTGAGAGCGGCAACGTTGGTCTGGGCCAGGGCACCGGTGAAGGCAATGTCCAGGCCCAGCGATCCCGCGTTGGAGGCCGTGGGGTTGAAGCTGACCTTGACGTTGCCCGAGCCCACGTTGGACAGGCGAGCCAGTTCGGTCTGTACCCGCTTGGCCAGCGCCGCACCGTCGCTGGTGTAGCTGATGTTGCGGGTGGTCTGACCGTCAAAGCCCAGGCTGAAGCTGCCGCTGGGCGGCGACTGGGTCTGGCTCAGCCCCACCTGCAGCAGACCCAAGTCTTGGCCCAGCAGATCGCCGCCAAAGCTGATGAGATAGCTGCCCGGTGTGCTGCTGCGCACCTCGACCGAGCCCGCCCCGCCGAGCGCGGTGTTGAGGGCGTAGCGCAGGGTGGCGGCGTTGGCACCGAATTCGATGCCGGTGGTGGTGTAGGTCTGACCGTTGTGGTTGAGGCTCAGGGTGAAGCTGCCACGGCCCTGGGTGTTCAGGGTGAGCTGCTGCACCTCGGCACTGCCCGGGCGACCATCGCCCAGGGCCTGGTAACTGAACGACCGGGCTTCGCTGACCATGGCGATGCGGCCGATATCCTGGCCGGCCAGGCTGCCCACAAACTCGATCAGGTAGCGGTGCCCATCGCCACGGTAGCTGCTGTCGAGCGTGACGCGGATGTCGTCGGCCGCCACGGTGCGTCCATTGGTGCGGAACATCTCGACATAGGCGTTCTTCAACTCGGTGACGGTGCGCGCCGTGTCTTCGGCATGGTTGGCGTATTTCCAGGTGGCCGTGGTGACCGGGTTGTCCACTTGGTAGAGCTTGAAGCCCTGCACGCCGAAGCGTTTGGTGAAGGTGACGCTGTAGCGTTCGTTGGCGCCAGTCACCGCGCCGTCGCTGATGGTGCGCACCTCGGCGCTGGCGCTGGCCTGGGCCTGCAAGGCGCCATTGAGGGTCAGGCGCTGCAACTCGCTGACGCCGGGCACACCGGCCTGGGTTTGGGTGACGGTGCCGTCGGTGACGAAATAGACGCTGTAACTGCCCGCCGTCTGTGGGGTGGTGAACACCAGCGTGTTGGCTTCGTTGATGGCAGGCTGAGCCGCACTGACCGTCTGCACCGCTGTGCCCACCGGCGCCGGGGTCTCGCGCACGGCCTGCAGCCGCACCTGTTTGACCTCGTTGACACCGGCGTTGGCCACCTCGGTCTCGGTGACCGTGATGGTGCTGGCAGCGGCGGTGAACGTGGCGCTCAAGCCCTGCACCAGCACGCCTTCTAGGCTGCCCACGAACTCGATGTCATAGCCCTCGTCGCGGTTGCCGCTGACGCGCACATTGGCCGCCGAGCCCACCGTGCCCAGAGCGCCGATGGCGGCGGTGAGCGCGGCGATCAGTTCGGCGTTGCTCAGGCTGGAGCCCAGGTCCACCTCGGCGCTGTCGCTGCCGTCGCTCAGGGTGAGCGTCCCCACTAGGCCCACCGGTACGCTCAGGTGCATGCGGGTGTTGGTCTTGGTGTCGAAAGCCTGCTCGGCCGGCAGGCTGATGCCCTGGTTGATGTTGACCAGCAGTTGCTGCACCCGCAGGGTCAGGCTGTCGATGCCGGCGACCTCGGCATTGGCCGCGTTGGCTTGCAGACTGGTGAAGTGGCGGTCGGGGTGGTCGGGGTCGCTGACCAAGGCCAGCCCAAAATTCACCTCACCCAGACGCAGGCCGATGGCGTCGGCCTCGCCGGCGCGGATGCCAGCAAAGGCGTCCACGCCGCTGCCGCCAATGGTGAGGAGTTCGGCCCGTTCGATGACCGAACCGTCCGACAGGGTGACCGACTGGCTGCGCTGCTCGACTGCGAAGCTGCCCTGCACACTGAAGAAGCCAAAGAGGTCGATCTCCAGTCCAGCGGCGGCCTTGACGATCTCACCCTCGTCGCCGTCCATGGTGAGGGCCAGTGTGGTGCTGGCACTGGTCGGAATGAGCAGCTCCGTGTGGCGGCCTTGGCTGGGGTCGCTGTCGCTGAGCCAACCGTAGTCCACCACCGCGTCGCCAGTCTTGCCGGCCTGGTTGATGAACACCTGGATGCCGCTGGCCGAGGCGCTGAGGCCCTCGATGCCGACAAAGGACAGGCTGCTGGCGGTGGCCTGGAAGCTGGTCCAGCTGCGGCTGGCGTCGTTGCTGGCGCTCAGCAGTGCCAGACCGAAGGTGGCATCTTCGAGCTGCAGGCCGATGGCGCCCGGACCGCCGGCGCCGACGCCCACAAAAGCGCCCACGCCTGCGCCGCCCACCAGCAAAGCGTCGGCGGCCACCGCGCTGCCGTCGGCCAGGGTGACGTTGCGGCGCGAGGACTCAAACGCCACCTGGCCGCTCAAGGTGACGAAGTCAAACAGCCCGAGGCTGACGTTGCCCGCCGCCCGGGTGAGCTCACCCAAAGCGCCGTCGCTGTCGAGCACCACGGTCTGCCCAGTGCTGCCGGCCATCACCTCCAGCTGAACACCGCTGTAGTCCACCACCATGTCGTCCTGCGCACCACTGCCGGGCACGCCCCGGTTGATCTCCACCAGCAGCTCGGTGGCGCTGGCTTCGACCCCGTCGATGCCCACAAACGCCACCTCGCCGGCGGTGGCCTTGAGGGTGGTGAAGGTGCGCGCGGTGGCGCTGCTGCCTTCTGGCAACCGCTCGCTGATGAGCGCCAGGCCGAAGTCCACATCGGCCAAGGCCAGGCCCATGCGGTCTGGGCTGCTGCCGTTGACACCCGCGAAGGCATCAAGCCCGCTGCCGCCCACGGTCAGCAGGTCGGCGGCGATCACCGTGGGCGCGCGGGCCAGGGCCGGATCGTCGGAGCGCACTCCGTCGTTGAGGGTGAGCTCGGTGTCCTTGCGCTCGATGGCCAACTGCCCAGCCACCTGGAAGAAGCCAAATACATCAAGGCTGAGTTCGCCAGCGGCGCGGGTGAGTTCACCTTCCGCCCCGTCGAGTGTCATCTCGATGTTGCTGTCGGGGCCGGTGGCCACGGTGAGTGCGGTCAGGCGCTCGCTCTGCGGGTCGCCCGGATCGCTCAGGCCAAAGTCCACCACCGCATCGCCGTCCTTGGCGGCGCGGTTGATGTCGATCTGCAGGTCGCGGCCCTGGGCCACCAGGCCGTCGATGCCCACCAGGGCGGCACTGTCGGCGCGGGCCTGCAGCGCGGTCCAGCTGCGGTCTTCGTTCGCCGTGTCGCTGTAGAGCGCCAACGCAAAGTCCACCCCACCGAGTTGCAAGCCGATGGCCTCGTCGCTGCCACCGCCCACGCCGGCAAAGGCGTTGAGCTTGTTGCCGCCCAAGGTCAGCAGTTGGGCCTCTGTGTGGCTGCCGCCGGCCAGGGCAATGCGCTGCACTTGGCTGGCCTTCTCCAGCGCGAAGTCGCCCTCAAGCTGCACAAAGCCGAAAGCGTCGATGGCCATGTGGCCGCTGAGCTGCAGCAGCTCGCCACGCCGACCATCGAGCGCCAAGTCCAAGCTGGCGGCCGGCCCAGTGGGCACCGACAGATCGGTGGCACCGTCGCGGTAGTCCACCACGGTGGCGTCCAGCGCCGCCCGGTTGACCGCCACGCTGACGGTGTCGGCCGCGACCGTCAAGCCGTCCACGCCCACAAAAGCGGCGGCGCCCGCGCTGGCTTGGGCGCTGCTCCAGCTGCGCTCCTGGCGGCCCTGGTCGATCTGCTGCTGGGTCAAGCGCTCGGTGTGGAGCGCGATCGCAAAGTCCACGTCAGACAGGCTCAGGCCCAAGGCATTGGCCTGACCGCCGTTGACGCCCGCAAAGGCCTCCACGCCGCTGGCGCCAATGAGCAACTGGTCCACCGCCACCGGGGCTTCGGACTCGTCCACATCGGGTGTGCCGCTCAGATCGGCCAAGGTGACGGCGCTTTCGCGTTTCTCGATGGCAAAACCACCCGCCACCTGGAAGAAGCCCATCACGTCAATGTTCAGATTGCCGCGGGCGCGGGTGAGCTCGCCCAGGCCGCCGTCCATGTCCAGGGTGATGCTCGAGGGCTCGGCCCGGGTGCCGGTGGCCACGGCCAGGTTGCGGGCGGCAAAGTCCACCAGCGTGCCGTCGGCAGCGTCGGCCCGGTTGATCTCCAGGCTCAGGGTGTCGGCGCTCAGGGTGATGCCGTCCAGGCCCAGCACCGCCACCTCGTCGGCCGTGGCCTGCAGAGCCATCCAGCGGCGCGGCTCAAGCGGCTGGCCCTGCTGCGCGGGTGTGAGCTGTTCGCCCAGCAGGGCCAGGCCGAACTGCACCCCGCCCAGGCTCAGGCCAGCGGCACCGTCGCGCAGCTGGCCTTCGCTGTTGTAGCCGCCACCGACGCCGGCAAAGGCGTTGAGTCCGCTGCCACCAATGGCCAGCATGTCCACCTGCACCTGGCTGGCTGGCGTGGTGTCGGTGGCATCGTCCAGGACGACGGTCTGGGTACTTTTCTCGAAGGCCAAGGCGCCCTGCACCGCCACGAAGCCGGCCACGTCAAGCCGCACCTGGGCGCTGGCGCGGGTGAGCTCACCGAGCGCCCCGTCGAGGTTGAGGTCCAGACTCGCGGGCTGCGCCGCCGTACCGGTCTGTACCGTCAGGACCGTCGCGCCCTCACTGTAGTCGACCACCGAACCGTCGCTGGCGTCGGCCCGGTTGATCTCCACCGTCAGGCTGTCGACGGCGGCGCTCAGATCGCTCACACCCAGCAGCTGGGCGCCAGCGGCGCTGGCCTGCAGCGTGGTCCAGCCACGGGCCTGACGTCCCTGCTCGCGCTGGCTGTCGCTCAGCGTTTCGCCGTGAATGGCCAGGCCAAATTCGACACCGTCCAGTTGCAGCCCCATGGCGCCGTCGCTGCCACCGTTGACACCGGCAAAGGCGCTCAGGCCACTGCCACCGATCAGCAGCTGTTCCACCGCCACTTGGGTGGCCGACTCGTCCACCGCATCGGTATCGGGGTCGTCGGCCAGGGTTACCGACCCGTCGCGGCGCTCAAGCGCCAACGCGCCGCTGACTTGGAAGAACCCAAACGCGTCGATCGCGATCTGGCCCGAGGCGCGGGTGACTTCGCCCAGGCTGGCCGCCAGGTCCAGCGTCAGGCTGTTGGGTGTCTGCAGCGTGCCGGTTTGCACCGTCAGGCTCTGGGCCGCGTAGTCGACCAGGGTGTTGTCGGCAGCAGCCCGGGTGATGCTGATCCCGATCTCGCTGGCCGACAGCGTCAGGCCATCGATCCCGGCGAAGCTGGCGCCCGTGGCGCTGGCTTGCAAGGCGGTCCATTCGCGCGCCGCCTGGCCTTGCGCCGGGTTGGCTTCGGTCAGCACCGCCAGACCAAACTCAACACCGGTCAAGCTCAGACCCACAGCGCTGTCGCTGCCGCCATTGATGCCGGCAAAGGCGTTGAGGCCGCTGCCACCAATGAGCAGTTGTTCCACCGCCACCGGCGTGGCCGACTCGTCGACCCCAGTGGTGCTCGCCAGGTCGCCCAAGGTCACGTTGCCGCGCGACTTGTTCAGCGCCAAGGCGCCGCTAACTTGGAAGAACCCAAAGGCGTCGATGGCGATCTGGCCCGAGGCGCGGGTGACTTCACCCAAGCTGGCCGCCAGGTCCAGCGTCAGGCTGTTGGGTGTCTGCAGCGTGCCGGTTTGC
>CAZYUD010000006.1:0-59866 GCA_964650505.1 uncultured Hydrogenophaga sp. | reverse complement strand
GCCGACTCGTCGACCCCAGTGGTGCTCGCCAGGTCGCCCAAGGTCACGTTGCCGCTGGACTTCTCGATCGCGAGTGTGCCCTGGGCCTGGAAAAAATCACCCACCGACAGCAGCAGCGAACCGCTGGCGCGCAGCAGCTCGCCCAGAGCGCCGTCCATGTTCAGGGCCTGGCTGGTGCTGGCGCCAGTGGGCACGGCCAGCGTGGTCTTGCCGGTGCCATAGTCGACCACCGCGTCGGCGGTGTGCTCGGCCTGGTTGAGCGTGAAGGCGAGGTTCTGGCCACTGAGGCTCAGGCCCGACACACCATTGAGCGAAACACCGGTGGCCTGGGCCTGGGCGCTGGTCCAGCGTCGGGTCGGATCGTTTTGCGCGCTCATGAGCGCCAGGCCGAACCCGACCCCGGTCAGTGCCAATTGCGGCCCGCCTGCGGCGCCGAGCTGGGCGGTGAGGTTGCTGCCGCCCAGTGTCAGCAGATCCACCGCTAGGCCAGTCTCTGCCTCGTTGACCTGGGTGGTGCGGACGCTGTCGGCGGCCAGGCGAACGGTGGTGGTGTCGGCCAGGAATGCGAAGTCGCCGCTGACCCGGAAAAAGTCGCCCAGCACCAAGCTGGCGCCACTCACGCCGACCGCCTGCACGCCAGCGCTCAGGCTTCCGAAGCTGTGCGCCACCCCGGCCACGCTCAGGCTGCGGCCGCTGGCATCGCTGCCTGTGTCGTTCCAGCGCACGCTGGCGGCACTGGCGGAGAGTTCCACCGCATCGCCCAGCGCAAACTCGGCGGCGCCACTGGCCTCGAGCAGCACACCACCGCCCTCGGTGGCGTCGCTGATCACCAGCGCAAGGGTGGCTTCGCGCACACCGGCGCGCAGCTCACCGGCGCGCAAGGCGGCGCTGGCGCCGCTGGCGAGCACCTGCAACTCGCCCGTGCTGGCGTCGCGCTCGAAGGCGAAGTCGCCAGCAATCGACAGTCGGCCGCCAATGTCCGCCTCCAGGCCGCTGACACGGACCACTGGATCGGTCAGCGCGGTCATGGCCGACAGGGTGTGGCTGTAGGCACCCACCTGCAAGCTGCGCTCGGACTGAGCAGCGCCGGTGGTGTTGAGGCGCAGCTGTGCGGCGTCGGCACTGACGTTGGCAAAGCCGCCGCCGCTCAAGTGCAGAGCGCCGCTGGCCTCCAGCACATACGTGTTGTCGGTGTTGAGCACCAGACCAAAGCTGCCGTTGTCGATGCCTGCGCTCACCCCGCCCGCGCTCAGCCGCGCGCTGATGCCGCTGCCCGCGACCTGCAACCCGCTGGTCGAGGACGCAAAGCCCATGGTGCCACTGAGTGTGACCAGGTCGCTGATGCCGAGCGCGGCGCTGCCCGAGACCGCAGCGCGCTCAGCCGTGTCGGCGCTGTTGAAGGTGTAACTGGTGCTGCCAACAGTGAGCGTGCGCGGGCTCTCTGAGAGATCAAGTACGGCGTTGTTGGCGGCGCCATCCACGCGGCCCAGGCCAAGCGCAAAGTCGAGCGACAGCGACTGCGCAGTCAAGGAAACGCCGCTGCCGCCCACCAGCGACAAACCACCCACCTGCCCCTCGGCCCAGACCCAGCCGGCGTCGTTGAGCGGGTTCTCGCTGCGCAGCCACAGCACGCCGAGGTCGGCATCACTGATGCTGAGGCCGGGCTGGCTGCTGCTGGTCGGGTCCAGACCGAGGAAGCCACTGGCGTTCTCCAGCCCCAGGCTAAAGACGTCCACCGTCTCGCCGCCGATCAGCAGATTGTTGGTAAAGCCGATCGTCGCCGCACCGCTGAGGCTCAGGCCCTGGCCAAGCGCGATGTCGCCGTTGAAGCTGAAGCTGGCGTTGTTGCGGAAGTAATCGAAGTTGAGCCAGAGACCGATGCGGTCGTGCAGCGCCTGGTCGTTGGCACCCACCGCGGAACTCAGGGCGTCTACCAGGGCTGCGGTGCTGGCGTCGAGCACATGGGCCTTGAGGCTGAGGCCAGCGCTACCACCCAATACCTCGAAGAACACCCCCTCGCCAGCGTCGATCAGGCCACTGCCGCTGGCAAAAGCGCCGCCGACGCTGCCATAGGTCAGCACATTGAACACCTGGCCATCGGTGGGTCGGTAGCCGTCGATGAGCTCCACGCGGATCTCGCCATCGAGCGTGGCCAAACCACCGACATTGATCTGGTCGTGGAAGCCGGCGCCGGTGCCGGCGCTGGCGCCACCGATCTCGAAGACAGTCAAGCTGGAGGCGATAAGCGTGAGATCGCCCGAGACGTTCTGCACACCTGGCGAGTAACCAGGCCTCAGCTCACCTTCAACCACCAGGTCGCCAGCGAAAGTGCCGCTGCCTTGCAGCGCGGCGTTGGACGCAATCCACAGGCTTTGTGCGGTCGGGCCAGCGCCCAGGCGCGCAAGATCAAGTGCGCCCTCATCGAGGCGCTGCAAGCTCGGCGCCGGACTCGACCATGTCAGCGGCGCGCTGGCCTCGGCCAAGTCCAACGCCCAGGTAGCGGCCGTGGCCGCGTCGGTGTCGACACCGGCCGACACGCTCAGCGTCTCGGCACCGGAGCCGCTCAGGCGCAGCGATGGGGCATGCTCAACCCATGCACCCTGCCACAAAGCCTCGTCGGGCGTGGCAAAACCCGGCAGATCCGGCGCATCGGCTGTGGTCTGCAGCCACAGCGCACCCGGGGTATCCGCCTCTGGCAGCGCCAGCGCAGCCTGGGTGGCGGTCGAGGCGGTGAGCACCACGGCGTCGCTGGGTACTTGGGCCAGCACCCCATAAAGCGCCTCAGCAGAACTCAGGGCAGCATCGCCATTGGCCACCAGCGCCGCCTCGGCGAGCCGGTCGTGCAATTGGCGCTCCTCCGGCAGGAACAGCGCTTTGAGCGGCGAGAAAACAGGATCGGCAGAAAGCAGCACCCGTGGCTCTAGCGGCTCCACCCGGAAGGCCTCGCGGATGCGCTCCGCACCCACGCGCAATCCCTGCCTGGGCAGCCGCAGCGGCGGCGGCGCACGGCGCGGCACCCGCGCATTGATGCGCGACCGCAGCCAAGCTGGCACCAGAGGCTTCATGGATGCTGTGCGTGCAGGCCTGGACTGGTTCCGGTCAGGCCGCCTTTTTGGCGCCGCTCAGGCGCTCATCTTTGAGCGTCATCAGACGTTCGATTTGCGCCAGTGACACCAGATGGGCGTAAATGGCCGGCAGGTAACGCTTCTCGCGCAACTCGACGAAACGCTCAGCGGACAAGCCGTTGAGGCGCTCTTCGTTGATGACGTAGCAGCCATTGATGTTCTTGATCTGGTCAGCCTGACGCACGCGCATGTTCAAGGGCGTGAACATGTTGAGCGACACCATTTCCTGGCAGAAAGCGCGGGTGAAGGCATCCATCTGCTGCAACTCACCAAGATAGCGTTTGACGTTCTCGAGCGCTTCGGCCGGTTCGCCCTGTTCATTAAACAGGGGCACGCCCTCGCTCTCATTGACCAACTCGCTGTCCTCGTCGATACAGACGGTGAACTTGCCCTCTTCGCCAGCGCTGGCGAGCGCAAAAGGGTAACGGCGGATGATGGCCGGCACATACGAAGCCTGCCATTTGCCGTCGGCGCCCACATACAGGTTCTCACCGGCGTCCAGGCCCATCAAAACCACCGGGCGGAAGCTGTCTTGCTCCTTGTCTTCCAAAAAAATCACCGGATAGATCGAGGCTGCACGCGCGAACTCGTGCGCCATGATGGAGGCGATGTGGAAGTTGGCCGCAAAGTCGAAGCCCTGCACCTGACGGATCTTCTTGCCGACATGGCGAGCCTTGTTGATGGGAACCAGATTTTTGTACATAAAGAACGACTCCTTGAGTGGCACGGTGATGGCAACGAATACAACAGAATCAGACGATCAATGACAAAACACCAATGCATTGATCATTTAGACTTACATTTTTTTAGTATTTTTGTTTTTTTAATTCTTAAAAATTCATTTAATCAAATTATACATGCATTAACAGTAATTTCGGTATTGCTCATCAAGCTGCATTAATCACAATTTTGCCGTACCAAGCACCCCAAGCTCGGAACCAAACTGGGTGTCTGAACAAAGGCGCTCTTGGCACCCGCCAGGTGCGGATGAATAGGCGGTGTTGGCCGAGGTGTTGGGCAGGCCAATGACCCATGGACTCCTGGCTCACGGCGAGGCTATTGCCGCAAAGCACGCCCGGGCGCAAGGCGTATCGACTGCTGAGCAGCGGAGAGGGCTTGATTGGTGCGCTGAGAGTTCGGGCCGCTGGCGTCGGCGCTGCGCAAACACGGGGATCGATGACCACGGCACCCGCCTCGCCACAGGTGCGACGCCAAGGCGATGCGCACACACCCCATGCTGTGCAACCGCGGCTTCGCATGCCGGATGGCAGGTCACGGCCGCAGCGACAACAAAAAACCCGCACTGCTGGTGGCAGTGCGGGTCATGTGTGGCGGAGCGAGAGGGATTCGAACCCTCGATGAGGCTCTACACCCCATACTCCCTTAGCAGGGGAGCACCTTCGGCCACTCGGTCATCGCTCCGTAGCTCTCTATTATGCCTCAAACCCTGGCTATTTTTTGGCTGGGGTTTGAGGAAAGCGTCACTGAGCCAGAGCGTCCGTAGGCTGGTCCAAATCGAACTCGCGGTGCAGCGCACGCACAGCCAGCTCCATGTACTTCTCGTCGATCACCACCGAGGTCTTGATTTCTGAAGTCGAGATCATCTGGATGTTGATGCCCTCATCGCTCAGGCTCTTGAACATGCGGCTGGCCACACCCACGTGGCTGCGCATGCCAATGCCGACGATGCTGACCTTGCAAATCTTGGCATCGCCCACCACGTCGCTGGCGCCCAGGGCCGGCACGACCTTGCCCTTGAGCAGGTCCATGGTTTTCTGGAAATCGTTGCGATGCACCGTGAAGCTGAAGTCGGTTTTGCCGTCTTTGCTCAGGTTCTGAATGATCACATCCACCTCGATATTGGCGTCGGCCACCGAGCCCAGAATCTGAAAGGCGATGCCAGGTTTGTCGGGCACACCTAACACAGAAATCTTGGCTTCATCGCGGTTGAAGGCAATACCGGAAACGACGGCTTGTTCCATTTCTTCGCTCTCTTCAAAAGTGATCAGGGTGCCAGAGCTGGCTTCTTCATTGAGGTCGATGTCCCAGGGCGTGAAGCTCGAGAGCACACGCAGGGGCACCTTGTATTTGCCGGCGAATTCCACCGAGCGGATTTGCAGCACTTTGGAGCCCATGCTGGCCATTTCCAGCATCTCTTCAAAGCTCACGCGCTCCAGACGGCGCGCCTCGGGCACCACCCGCGGGTCGGTGGTGTAAACGCCGTCCACATCGGTGTAGATCAGGCATTCGGCCGCCTTCAGCGCGGCGGCCACCGCCACCGCCGAGGTGTCGCTGCCGCCCCGGCCCAGGGTCGTGACGTTGCCGTCGGGGTCCACGCCCTGAAAGCCAGTCACGATCACGATCTTGCCGGCGTTGAGGTCGGCGCGGATGCGCTCGTCGTCGATCGACTCGATGCGGGCCTTGGTGTAGGCGTCGTTGGTCTTGATGGGCACTTGCCAGCCGCTGTAGCTCACCGCGTCCACACCTTCGGCCTGCAGCGCAATCGCCAGCAAGGCCGACGAGGCCTGTTCGCCGGTGGCGGCCAGGGCGTCGAGCTCACGGCCATGGGCTTTGCCCGGCTTTTCTGGCGCCAGCTCTTTGGCCAGGGCCAGCAAGCGGTTGGTTTCGCCGCTCATGGCGCTGGGCACCACCACCATCTGGTGACCGGCGCGGTGCCATTTGGCGACGCGACGGGCGACATTGCGAATCCGTTCGGTCGAGCCCATCGAGGTGCCGCCGTACTTGTGAACGATCAGTGCCATTGTGTGTTGGAGGGGAAGAAAACGGGCCGCGCAGCCACCGCCTGACGGTCCCACAACCCGGTGCGGCGCACCGGACAAAGCCTTGAATTATAGGGGCGGCAGGTAAGCCAAATGGCTGCCCTGGCGCTGCACCCGCCCGGCGCCCACCTTGATGTCGATGTGGTGGCCCCGGGTGCGGCAGTCGCGGATCTGCGCCATCAGCTCGCGCAGTTGGGCGGTGCTGGGTGCCAGCCCCGCTTCTGCCCGCAGCCAGTGGCGCAAGGCATTGGCCAGCCGGGCATCGCTGAGCGCCTGCAGACCCGCGATGGCGGGCGGTGCGCCGGTTGCCGACAAGTCGATCTGCGCCAGCTCATCAAGCAAGCCGTCGGCCTGGGCGCAATGCGCTGCGCTGCGCGCCACACAGGCCACAAAGCCGGGGAATTGGGTGTCCAGCACCGGCAGCACGCTGTGGCGCAGTCGGTTGCGAGCGTAGCGCTGGTCTTGGTTGCTCGGGTCTTCGCACCAGGCTTGCCCTTGGGCCTCCAACCAAGAGCGCAGATCGGCGCTGCGCTGGGTCAGCCATGGTCGTACAAAACGCACCCCATGGCGCTCCATCTGGGTGGGCATGGCGGCCAGCCCCGCCACCCCCGCGCCGCGCGACAGCGCCAGCAGCACCGTCTCGGCCTGATCGTCGGCGTGCTGGGCCAGCAGCACCGCTGTGATGCCGTGGGTCTTGGCGAGCGCAGCAAGGGCTTGGTAGCGGGCTTGGCGGGCCGCGTCTTCGGGGCTTTCGCCAGCGGCGTGTGCCGCCACCACACGGCGGGTGTGCAGGGGCACACCCAAGTTGGCGCAGGTGGCGGTGACACTTTGTTCGAAGTCGGCCGCTGCGGCCTGCAAACCGTGGTTCACATGCAAAGCGGCCACTTTGACGGGCCAGCGCCGGTGGGCCGCCAACAGCAGGGCGACCGAATCCGCGCCGCCGCTGCAGGCCACCCCCAGCGGGCCGGCCAAAGCGTCCCAAGGGGCCAGTGCGGCCAGCAGGCGCTCGTTCAATCGCTGCTCAGCGCTTGGCGCGGGCTTCGGCCTTGGTGTCGGTGAAGCGGCCATAGCCATCGAGGCGGGCGTGGCGGCGCTCGATCAACTCCTTGACCTTGAGGTCGGCCACTTGGCGGTAGGCCTCGGTCAGCGCGCGCTTCAAAAAAGCCGCCATCTGGTGGGGGTCGCGGTGGGCACCACCAACCGGCTCATTGACAATTTTGTCGACCAAGCCCAGAGCCTTCAACCGGTGGGCAGTGATGCCCAAAGCCTCAGCAGCATCGCTGGCGCGTTCGCTGGTTTTCCAGAGAATCGAGGCACAACCTTCGGGGCTGATGACCGAATACACCGAGTACTGCAGCATCAGGACTTGGTCGGCCACCGCAATCGCCAGCGCGCCGCCTGAACCACCTTCGCCGATGATGGTGCTGATGATCGGCACTTCCAGTTGCGCCATCTCAAAAATGTTGCGGCCAATCGCCTCGGACTGGCCGCGCTCCTCGGCGTCGATGCCGGGATAAGCGCCGGGTGTGTCGACAAAAGTGAAGACCGGCAACTTGAACTTCTCGGCCAGCTTCATCAGCCGCAAGGCTTTGCGATAGCCCTCGGGCTTGGTCATGCCAAAGTTGCGCAGACCGCGCTCTTTGGTGTCGCGGCCTTTTTGGTGGCCCAACACCATGCAGGGCTGACCATTAAAACGGGCCAGGCCACCGACGATGCTCAGATCGTCCGCAAAATGGCGATCGCCGTGCAGCTCCACAAAGTGGGTGAAGATGTCCTGCACATAGTCCAGCGTATAGGGCCGATCCGCATGGCGCGCGATCTTGGTGATCTGCCAGGGCGTGAGGCTGCTGTAGATGTCTTTGGTGAGCTGCAGGCTTTTTTTGCCCAGCTGCTCGATCTCGTCGGAGATGTCCACCGCAGACTCGGTCTGCACGTAGCGCAACTCCTCGATCTTGGATTCGAGCTCGGCAATCGGCTGCTCGAAGTCCAGAAATGTCTTTTTCGCCATCAGTTTCTCCCGGGCATGGGCGTGCATGCCTCAATAAGTGACCGGCACGGGGTCCAGCGAGCGCCAAATATACCAAGTCGCCACGCTGCAAAACGGGGCCCAAGTGGCAGCCACTTCGCGGGCGTCGCTGCGGCTCACCGGCTCGCCCGAAAAATAGGCTTGGCTGATGCCGTTGATCAGGCCCACATCATCCAGCGGCAGCACATTGGGCCGCATCAGGTGAAAGATCAGAAACATCTCGGCTGTCCAGCGGCCAATACCGCGGATGGAGACCAGCTCCTTGATGATGGTCTCGTCGTCCATGCCGGTCCATTGGTCCACATGGAGCTGACCGTTGGCAAAGTGCAGCGCCAAGTCGACCAGGTATTCCACCTTGCGCGCCGACAAACCGGCCGCGCGCATGTCGTCGACCTTGAGCTTGAGCACCTGGGCCGGCGTCATGTCTTTGGGCAAGCATTCAAAACGCTCCCACACCGCTTGGGCCGCCTTGACCGAGATTTGTTGGCCCACAATGCTGCGCGCCAGCGTGACAAAGGCGTCGCCGCGCGACTGCAGGCAGGCACCGGGGTGCTGGGGAATGAGTTTTTTCATCACCCGGTCGCGTTTGACCAAGTGCTTGCAAGCCTCGGCCCAATACGCCGGTGCGCCCTCGGGCACCGGCACGGTCACCGCGGTGGCGTTCATCAGGCGCGCTCCCAGGTGGTGCCGGTCGGGCTGTCTTTGAGCACCACGCCCTGCGCCAGCAGCGCTTGGCGAATGCGGTCGGCCTCAGCGAAGTTCTTGGCCGCTTTGGCGGCGGCGCGCTCGGCGATCAGACGCTCAATGTCGGCCGCATCGTCTTGCTGCCCACCCTGCAAAAACGCGGTGGGGTCTTGCTGCAGCAAGCCCAGCACGCCACCCAAGCGCCGGAGCAGCGTCGACAGCTGCGGGCTGCGCGAGCGGTTGACCTCAGAGGCCAACTCAAACAACACCGCCACCGCCTCAGGGGTGCCGAAGTCGTTGTTCATCGCAGCCGCAAAGCGCTGGGCATACGGGTCGCTCCAGTCCAGCTCGGCCGCGCTGTCTTGCGCTGGCACCGACTGCAAAGCGGTGTAGAGCCGGCGCAAGGCCGAGCGGGCGTCGTCGATGTGCGCGTCCGAATAGTTCAGCGGGCTGCGGTAGTGCGACCGCACGATAAAGAAGCGCAAGGTTTCGGCGTCAAAGGTCTTGAGCACGTCTTCGATGGTGAAGAAGTTGCCCAGGCTTTTGGACATTTTTTCGTTGTCCACATTGACAAAACCGTTGTGCATCCAAAACCGCGCCAAGGTCTGTGCATGGGCGCCTTCGCTCTGCGCAATCTCGTTTTCGTGGTGCGGAAACTGCAGATCGGCGCCGCCACCGTGGATGTCAAAAGTCTCCCCCAACAGCGCGCAGGCCATGGCCGAGCATTCGATGTGCCAGCCCGGGCGACCGGGGCCAAAGTCGCTGTCCCAGCGGGCGTCGGCCGGTTCGTCGGGCTTGGTCGATTTCCACAGCACAAAATCCATCGGGTCGGCCTTGTCGTCGGCCACCGCCACCCGTTCACCGGCCTGCAGCTCATCGAGCGACTTGCCCGACAGCTTGCCGTAGCCCGGGAATTTGCGCACGGCGTAATTCACATCGCCAGCGGCGGTGCGGTAGGCCAAGCCTTTGTCTTCTAGACGGCGCACGATGTCGAGCATCTGCGGCACGTAATCGGTGGCGCGCGGGTCAAAGGTGGGGCGCTCGATGCCCAAGGCGTCGAAATCGCGGTACATGGCCGCGATCATGCGTTCGGTGAGGGCGCGAATGGGTTCACCGTTCTCCACAGCGCGTCTGATGATTTTGTCGTCGATGTCGGTGATGTTGCGCACGAACGTCACCCGCCATCCCTGGGCCGTCAACCAACGCCTGGCCACATCAAACGCCACCGCCGAGCGCGCATGCCCCACATGGCAGCGGTCATAGACCGTGATCCCACAGACGTACATCCGCACATGGCCAGGCTCCAGCGCAACAAAGGGCTCGGTGCAACGGGTCAGGGTGTTGTAGATCTGCAAAGACATAGGGCACAAAACAAAAACGACACGCGGGAGCAGCTTTGGGCTGCGGCGTGTCCGGGGGCAGGATTGTGCACGACGGCGCACAGCACCTGCACAGGGTTTGTCAGGACAAGCCGCGGGCGGCAGACACAAAGTGTGTTGGCCCGCACATTTTGGCCAACGGCGAGCGCACATGGCCTTACACAAAGCCCGCCGCCCAGGGCCTCAGATACAATGAAAAGTCTGCGTCAGCGCGCTTGACCCTGCCAGTTTTGGCCAGCGGTGGCGCCGCTGTGACACCCGTTCTTTGCCCAGAGGCTCCATGACCCATTCGACGTCCGCACGCCCGCTTCCCGTTTCCGCCAAACGGCTACCGATGCTGATTGCCATCGCCAGCGCCTGGATGGCCTTGGCCGCTCCTGTGCAAGCCCAAGGCGACGAGACCGCAGAGGTGGGGCGGCTGTTGCGCGCTGGCCAGTACAACGAAGCGCTGAGCAAGGCCGACCAGTACTTGGCGGCCAAGCCGCGCGATGCCCAGATGCGTTTTCTCAAGGGCGTGATCCAGACCGAAAGCGGGCGCAGCAACGACGCCATCGCCACGTTCACCAAACTCACGGAAGACTTCCCGGAGTTACCTGAGCCCTACAACAATTTGGCGGTGCTTCACGCCGCGCAAAGCCAGTTCGACAAAGCACGTGCTGCTTTGGAGATGGCGATTCGCACCAACCCCAGCTACGCGACTGCCCACGAGAACCTGGGCGATGTGTACGCCAAACTGGCCAGCCAAGCCTACAGCCGGGCACTGCAACTGGATTCGGGCAACACCGCCGCCGCGCCCAAACTCAACCTGATCCGCAGCTTGTTTGCCAGCGGCGCTCGCCCCAGTGGCACCACGGTGGCCGCTGCCCCAGCCCCAGCAGCACCAGCCGCCGCTCGCCCAGCAGCGAGCGCGCCGGCGGCGGCTCCCGCACCCGCACCCGCACCCGCACCGGCGCCTGCCCCAGCGGCGGCCGACACCGAGCAGCGCGAAGTGCGTGAAGCCGTACAAGCCTGGGCACAGGCGTGGTCCAGCCGCAATATGGCGAACTACCTCGGCGCTTACGCGCCCAACTTTGCCACCCCAGGTGGTGTGTCGCGCGCCAATTGGGAGGCGGAACGCCGCGCCCGCATTGAGCCACGCAACCGCATCCAGGTTGAGGTCAGCGATCTGAACGTCAGTGTCAACGGCGACAAGGCCACCGCGCGCTTCCGCCAGAACTATTCCTCGGACAACCTCAATTCGACCAACCGCAAGACGCTGGAAATGGTCAAGAGTGGCAACCGCTGGCTCATCGTGCGGGAAGTTGCGGGATCTTGACCGTGCTGGGTGCACCCTCTTCTCCTCCACTGGACAGCAAGCGTTTGCCGCAATTTGGCAAATCACGGCGTTCGCGTGGCTGGGTGGGCTGGACCGCAGTGTTGCTCTTGGGAGGGGCTGCTGGGGTCTGGGGCGTCAAGGAGGTTCTTTCCCCAGCCAACGCTGCAGACGGCAAGAGTCCAGTCGCCCAAATGGGTGACGCACTGCCTGGCGCACAAACGCTGCTGGCTGCCTTCACGCCCGCCGATGCCCTGGAAACCCCTTCGGTGCGGCTCGAAGAAGACACCTTGCGCGAGATCGTGCCTCAGTTGGGCCAAGCCGAAGCCCGGTTGATCGAGGTCTATCAACTCATTGGCCAGGCCGAGCACCGCCAAGCCTTGGCCAAAGCCGAAGCGCTGGTGCAAGACCACCCCAACTTCCAGCTCGCCCAATTGGTGTATGGCGACTTGCTGAGCCTGCAAGTGCGCCCGGTGCGCCAGCTTGGCGACATCGCGGAGGACCGACCCGCCGTGCGCGAGCAATTGCGCAATTTGCGCGAAGAGTCGCGCCGGCGTCTGCGGGCGCTTGCCGAGCGCCCGCCCGAGGGAGCCATTCCCACCCAGTTTTTGGCCTTGTCCAACCAGAGTCGCCATGCGATTGCGGTGGACGCATCGCGCTCGCGGCTGTATTTGTTTGAAAACAGCACCCCGGCCAACGCCCAAGACACGCCACCGCAGCTCAAACTGATCGCCGACTTCTATATTTCGGTGGGCTTGTCGGGGATCGACAAATGGGCAGAGGGCGACAAGCGCACGCCGCTGGGCGTCTACTACATCACCAGCAGCCTCAACCCCCAGAGCCTGCCCGACCTCTATGGCGTTGGCGCTCTGCCGATCAACTACCCCAACCCGCTGGACGTCCAACGTGGCAAAACCGGCTCGGGCATTTGGTTGCACGGCACCCCGCGCGAGCAGTTTGTGCGTGCCCCACAGGCCTCGGATGGTTGTGTGGTGCTCTCCAACCCCGATTTGGAGCGGGTGTTGGCCACGGTACGCACCCGCACCACCCCGGTGATCCTTGCCAGCGAGTTGCACTGGACCACACCACAAGCGCTGCAGGCCGACCGCGAGCAGTTCGAAACCTATCTGCGCGCCTGGCAAAACGCCCGTGTACAAGGCGATCTGGATGGCCTGCGCGATCTGTATTCCGAGCGCTTCCAAGCCCAGGGGCGCAAACTCGCCCAATGGTGGCCGCGGGTGGAGTCCGAGGTGCGCAGTGGATTCCGGCGGCCGGTCGAAATCAAAGATCTTTCGGTCTTGCGCTGGCGCGACTCGGACGACACCATGGTCGTGACGTTTGGCGAGGTGCCGGTGGGGCAGACCAGCGGCGTGGTGCGCCGCCAGTACTGGATCCGCGAAGGCAGCGATTGGCGCATCTTTTTTGAAGGCAATGCATGAATCCACGGCGACACTGGCTCGCGGCCCTGCTTGGGGCTGCGGCACTGATCCAGCTACCGGCCTATGCCAATGAGGTCACCCGCGTGCGGCTGTCGACCTCGCAGGGCGACATCGTGCTCGAACTCGCGGCCGACAAAGCCCCCAAAACCGTTGCAAACTTTGTGCAGTACGTGCGCGAGAAGCACTACGACGGCACTGTTTTTCACCGCGTTATTGACGGTTTTATGATCCAAGGCGGCGGATTCACTGCCGACATGACACAAAAGCCGACCCGTGGCCCGATCCCGCTGGAGGCCAATAACGGTCTGAAAAACGACCGTGGCACCATTGCGATGGCCCGCACGGGCAACCCCAACTCAGCCACCGCCCAGTTCTTTATCAATGTGGCGAACAACAACATGCTCAACGCACCCTCGCCCGATGGCCACGGCTACGCCGTGTTCGGCCGGGTGGTTTCGGGCATGGACGTGGTCGACAAGATCCGGGTGACACCCACCGGCCACCGGGGCATGCACCAGAACGTGCCACAAACCCCTATCACCATCCTCAAAGCCACCCTGGAGAAATAGATTCCATGAGCCATCCCAAAGTCGAACTGCACATCACCGATTTTGGTGTCGTCACCCTCGAACTTGACGCCGAAAAAGCCCCAAAAAGCACGGCCAACTTCTTGGCCTACGTCACCAAAGGCCACTACGACGGCACCATCTTTCACCGCGTCATCGATGGCTTCATGATCCAAGGCGGTGGTTTTGAGCCCGGCATGAAGCAAAAGCCTACCGACGAGCCGATCACCAATGAGGCGAACAACGGCCTCAAGAACAACAACTACACCGTGGCCATGGCGCGCACCAGCGACCCACATTCGGCCACCGCCCAGTTCTTCATCAACGTCACCGACAACGACTTCCTCAACCACAAAGCGCCCAGCGCGCAAGGCTGGGGCTATGCAGTCTTCGGCAAGGTGGTTGAAGGCACCGATGTGGTCGACCGCATCAAGGGTGTGAAGACTGGCCGCAAAGGCATGCACAGCGATGTGCCGGCCACCGATGTGGTGATCGAGAAGGCTGTGGTCTGCTGATCGGCGCATGGTGATCCACGCAGCGCCGCACTGGCAGCGGGTCGATTTTGTCTCCGACCTGCACCTGCACAGCGGCCTGCCCAAGACCACCCAAGCGTTTCTGAATTACCTGACACAGGGCGTCAACGGCCAGCGGCCGGACGCCCTGTTTTTGTTGGGCGATGTGTTTGAGGTGTGGGTTGGTGACGATGTGCTCGAATTCAGTCGGGCCGACCCCGATCCGGAACACGGTTTCCTGCAACACTGTGCCGCCGCCTTGCGGCAAGCCACCCAAACCACCACGCTGCACTGGATGGCCGGCAACCGCGACTTCCTGCTCGGTGCGGCGGCGTGTCAGGCCATGGGCATGCGCGCCCTCCCTGACCCCACCGCCCTGGTGCTGGGCGCCCACACCTTGTTGCTGAGCCATGGTGACGCGGGCTGCACCAGCGACACCGCCTACCAAACCTTCCGCAGCGAAGTGCGCAGCGCCACTTGGCAACAGCGGTTTTTGCAACAGCCCTTGGCGCAGCGCTGGGCCCAGGCCCGCGCCATCCGGGCACAAAGTGCTGCAGGCAAGCAAGCAGCGGCGGTATGGAGCGATGTGGATAGCGCGTGGGCCGACGCACAACTGCAACGCCATGGCGCCAGCACACTGCTGCATGGCCACACCCACCGCCCAGCCACCCACACCCTGCCCTCAGGATGCCAACGCTGGGTGCTCAGCGATTGGGATCTGGACCACCCCGGCCCGGGTCGCGCCGAGGTGCTGCGCTGGCACCAAGGCGACTGGCAGCGCCTGCCTTTGGCCGCCGCCTGAGTCCCCATGGCTTGGACCACCGCCCTGACCTCGTGGTGGCCGCGCCAGTGGCGCGGGGTCGCCAACATTCCTGACACCCTATGGCAGGCCGAAACCCAGCGCCTGCCCTTTGTGCATCAGCTGCCCCCCATCGCACAAGCGCGGCTGCGCCTGCTCAGCGCCCACTTCCTGGCCGAAAAAGAGTTCCATGGGGGACAGCAGCTGCACATCAGCGATGCCATGGCGCTGACCGTGGCCATCCAAGCCTGCCTACCCCTGCTGGGCTTGCAGCCCCTGCAGCGCTCACCTTTGGCCGCGCTTGACTGGTACAGCGACTTTGTGACGGTGGTGTTGCACCCCGACGCCGTGCTGGCACGCCGACGCCACGCCGACGCCACCGGTGTACACCACGAATACGATGAGCCGCTGGCCGGTGAAGCCATGGCTGGGGGCCCAGTGATGTTGAGCTGGCGCGATGTGCAGCGCGCAGAGCTTGGCATGGCCGAAGGCCACAACCTGGTGATCCACGAGTTTGCGCACAAGCTCGACATGCGGCACTTGGCGGCGGGAACAGAACCCCAGGGCCGCCCGCCGCTGCCAGCGGGATTTATGGGCATGGGCGCAGCAGCGGCCCAGGCGCACTGGGCCCGCACCATGGACAGCGCTTACCGCGGCTTTAGTGAAGCGGTGTCGGCGCACGAGCGGTTTGGTGAGCCAGCCCACTGGCTCGACAGCTACGCGGCCAGTGCCCCAGCCGAGTTTTTTGCGGTGACCTGCGAGGCTTATTTTGTGCAGCGCCCGCGCTTCGGGACGTCGTTTCCCGAATTGCTGGCGCTGTACGACGGTTTTTTTGACCGTTTTGGCTGGCTCAGCGCCGCACGAGCAGCGGCTTGAGGGCTGCCTGCAGGCGGCGTGCCTCCTCGGGGGTATGGGCGCTGGCGAGCACACGCGCCACATCCTGCGGCCAGGTCTGCGCTGGCGACGGGTCGTTGCGGCGGGTCAGCAACAGCAATTGCAGCTGGCGGCGCTGCGCCAAGTGGCTGGCTGGGGTCGGCACCTCGGCCGCCATTTCCAGGCGCAGCAGCGCTTCTGCCGCATCGGCGGTGGGGCCGCTCTGCAGCGCTTGGCCCCAGGCTTGGCGCTGACTGGGGCTCAGTCCTTGCACCGGCGGCAACTGCGCCGCTTCGCGCTGCTCCCAGGCCTGCAAGATGCGGGTGAGCACCTCACCATGGGCTTGGCTGGCCAGACGGCGCGAGGCCAACTCGGCCTTCTCCAAGGCTTGGCGCTGGGCCCGGAAGGCGGCATCCCCCAGGCGCGGGCGCTCGACCCAAGGCCCACGGCGCTCAGCGCCGTCGCGACCATCGCGGCGCGGCGGGCCTTTGCGGTCGCGGCCAGCCACGTCGGCGACGCGGGCGGTGGGTTGTAACTTGGCGCCAGGACGGTCGTCACCGCGCACCGCCACCAGCTTGCGTGGCGCCGGTGCCAGCACAGTCGCCGCTGCCGCCCCCGCTTCAGGTGCGGCGGCATCGGCCGTGGTCTCGGTCGCTGTGCTCTCTGCCGCCGCGGCTGGAACATCGGCAGCCGGCGCGGAGGCAGCGGCGGGCGCGGGGGCCTGCAGTGCGCGCTCCAGTGCCGCACGCGCAGCTTGCAGCGCCGCTGCGTCGCCTTGTTCGGCAGCACGCTCCAACGCCGCAGCGGCCTCCATCACCTGCTGGTCAAAGGCGCTCAGCGCCTGGCGCTGGGCTTGCCGTGTGGCGTCCTTGCGCTGGAAGGCTTCGTCAATGGGCGCACGGAACGCATCCCACAACTTTTGTTCGTGGCGCCGGTCCAAGGGCACCGACTGCGCCTCGGACTGCCAGCGCTGCTGCAGCTCACGCACCGCGTCGATGCGCAGCGTGCCTTCTGCAGCCAGCGCTTGGGCCTCGGCAATCAGCCCATGGCGGCGAGCCGTGCTGTCTTTCTGTGCTTGCTGCAGGGGCACCTCGACCTCATGCACCAGCTTCTTCCACTGGTTTTGCATCTCGGCGAACTGTTTTTCGCTCAAGTGCCCCGCTTGGCGCCAGCGCTCACCGATGGCGTGCAGTTGGCGCGCATAAGCTTTCCAGTCCACCGGCTCTTGGGCCTGTGCTTGGGCGCTCCAAGTGCGCAACTCGTCCATCAACGCGAGGCGCTGGGCCTTGCTGGCCTCGTTTTGCTGGCGCAGCTGGCCCAGCCAGACTTCGACCTCTTTGTGCAGCGTGTTGCAGGCTTCGTCAAAGCGCTTCCACAAGGCGTGGTTGGCCACGCCGCCCTGGTCGGTGGTCTTCCACTGTTCGCGCAGTTGGCGCAGCTTCTCCTGCAACTTGCGCCCGCCCGGGCGCTGGCCTGCAGGCAACTGCAGCAGCGCTTCGGCCTGCTGCACCAGCTGTTCGCGCAGCTGGTCGGCGCGCCAACGTTGCCAGCCTTCCAGCTCACCCGCCTGGGCCAACACCGCGTGGACCTTGCCTTCGGTCTCGCTGTCGAGCCGCCGGCCCAAGGCTTTGACCAGTTGACGCAGCTCCTGTGCCAAACGGGTCACCGTCTTGCCGTGGCCAGCGGCCATTTCTTTTTCCAGCGCAGCCAAAGCGGTCAAGGCCTCTTGGCGGGCCTGTTCACGCTGCGCGTGCTGCGCCTGCGCATCGGCAGCGTCGGTGGCTCCCGGCACTTTGCGCAGCACGCGAATTTCGTCGTCCCACACAGGCACACCGGGCAGGGCTTGGCTGGTATCGGCACTGGCGGCCTGGGCTTGGTCCAGCGCCGAAGCAAAAGCCCCCCACACTGCAGAGACCTGCTGGATCGCCGCCTCGAGCTGCGACACCAGCCGCGGCTCCACGCTGCCCCACATGCCGGCGTCTTTGAGTGTGCCGCTGTCGTTCACCCAAGCGCGCACATCGGCATCCAAGGCGTCGCGCACCTGCAAAGCCTCTGACCAGGGTTTGGTCGACAGCACCTCAATGCGTTGCACCAGCAGCCAAGCAGCTTCTTTTTGCACCTGGACCTTGTGCTGCAACTCCTCCAACACCCGGATGCGCTCGGCCAAGCTTTGGCGCTGCACGGCCAGCGGCTCTTTGGACAGCGGCGCGCCAGCAGCAGCGGCGTCGCGCTGCCATGCCAAGGCGTCGCCCAACGAAAAACGGGGCGCATCGAGCAAGGCCTGAGCCTTGGCAGCCCACTCTACCCCCAGCTGCTCTTGGTGGCGCTGGCGCTTGAGTTCGTCGATCCGGTCTTTGAGCGGCTTGGCCGCTCCCCGGTCGCGGTGCGATAGCTCGCGAAACGCCTCTTGCACCCGGTCGAGTTCGGGATCGGAGGCCAACCAGGCGCGGACTTTGTCGGCGCGGTCGGCGGCCGTGGTGGCGGACAGGGCCCCCCCGGTCAAGGCGTCGAGCGACGCCAGATCCAGAGGAGTTCTTTCGGCAGAAGAAGCAGGATTCACAAACAACACTCTGTCAAAGGCCAGGGAAAAGGCGCAGCTCAACGCGCACCTGTGAACAACCGCTATTGTCAACGACAAGCGCCGCCGGCCAACCCGGCAGCGCCATGCTGCCGTCAGATGGTGCCCGACACCCATAAGAAACCCCGGCCGGCCCAAAGGGCCGCCGGGGTTGTTCAGGCATGGGCCTGCGTGCACAGCCGGAGGGACGTGTCCGGACAGCGCTGGGACAAAGGATTGCCCCAAGGGGGTGGATCTTGGGGCCTGAAGCCCGCCGATCCGGATGCGTACACACCACATGGTGGGGCACGCAGGCGAACCTTAACGCCGCCAAGGACACAAGGCAAGCGCCATTGGTCGCCCGCCACTGCTGTTGTTTGTGTGGCCGCTGCATTCCGAATCATGAAAAACCACACAGAAGGAAAAACATTGCATCGCTCTGAAAAAAAACCGCAAAAAACCTGAAAAAACAAGGCTTACCGCAACACTCCTATATCAGCACCTGTTTTTTACATATCGTTTAAAGCATAAAGATTTTATTTTAAAGTTTGCTTTATAACTATAGAGAACCTACCATCTGGCGCGTTCCGGGCTTTGGCCTGGATGGACGCCTTTTCGGATCCAACACACAACCACTCTGAACCGACACGCCGCACCCTCGGTACACCACCCCAATCCCACAGCAGCCCACTGCGGCTGCCACAGCACAGGAGCTCTCATGGACAACACCGCACAGAGGCTGTTCAACGAAGCACAACATTTGCCCTCCACCGCAGCGAGGCACCTTCGACACTGGTGGCGCGCGACCCACTGGTCTCTCGCTTTGACGGGCCTAATGGTGCTGGGTGCGGGCGCTGCTTTGCTGACACACCCCGAATGGCGGCGCGCAGCAGAGGAACAGGCGCTGGGCTGGCTGCTGTCGCGGCAAGCTCCGCAGGCCGAGCAAGAACCCCTGGTCTTGCCAGAACCCAATGCGGTCGAACGGGTCACGGCGGCTTCGCCGGCGGACTTGCCGCAAGCCCAAGCCAATGTGGCTTTGTGGCTGAGCCGGCGTTACCGGGTAGCCCCGGAGCCGCTGAGTGTGCTGGTGTCCGAGGCTTTCCAGCTCGGCGGACGTCTCCAACTCGACCCAACGCTGATTCTTGCGGTGATGGCCATCGAATCGCGCTTCAACCCATTTGCCCAGAGCCCCATGGGAGCCCAGGGGCTCATGCAAGTGCTGACGCGGGTCCATACCGACAAGTACGAAGATTTTGGAGGCACGCTGGCCGCCTTTGATCCGGTGTCGAATCTGCGCGTGGGTGCGCAGGTGCTGCACGACGCGGTGCGCAAGGCCGGGAGCGTCGAAGGCGGGCTCAAACTGTATGTGGGTGCGGTGACCACCGACGGCAGCAACTACATCAACAAGGTCATGGCGGAACACTTGCGGCTGCAAAGTGTGGCCCAGGGTGTGCCCATGCCCAAAGTGTTTCCCGTGTACACCGCACCGGTCAAAACCCCCGAAGCGTCAACGCCGACCGACGCCATTCCCAAATTGGAAGCCGAGGCCCAACCGCTGCCCAACGCCACGCCGCTGCCCACCCCCGCCCAAGCCAGTTGAACGCGGCGCACCCCAGAGCGGCCGCTACAATGCCACCTGTGCGCAACTGGCGATAGGCGGGGCTGGCCACACCACCCCTGCTGACGTGGCCTTATCCGACGCCGATGGGCTCGGACATCAACCACTGGGAAGCGCGCAGCGGCCATCGCCGCTTTCAGCCGTTCGCCTGGGCAGCCCCTGCCAGACCCGTGTCTGGCCACGGTGTCGATTTCTCAAGGACTGCCATCCATGTACAACCGCAACCACCTCATTGAACAGACCGATCCCGAGCTGTTTGCCGCCATCCAGGCCGAGAATGCCCGCCAGGAACACCACATCGAGCTGATCGCGAGCGAAAACTACGCCTCGCCCGCCGTCATGGCCGCCCAAGGCAGCCAGCTCACCAACAAATACGCCGAAGGCTACCCCGGCAAGCGCTACTACGGCGGCTGCGAATACGTGGACGTGGCCGAGCAGCTGGCGATCGACCGCATCAAGCAACTCTTTGGCGCCGAAGCCGCCAACGTCCAGCCGCACTGCGGCGCATCGGCCAACGAGGCCGTGTTCCTGGCATTTCTGAAGCCCGGCGACACCATCATGGGCATGAGCCTGGCCGAAGGCGGTCACCTGACCCACGGCATGCCGCTGAACATGTCGGGCAAGTGGTTCAACGTGGTCTCTTATGGCCTGGACAAGAACGAAGCCATCGACTACGACGCCATGGAAGCCAAGGCCCGTGAGCACCGCCCGAAGCTGATCGTGGCCGGCGCCTCCGCTTACAGCCTGCACATCGACTGGGCCCGCTTCGCCAAGGTGGCCAAAGAAATCGGCGCCATCTTCATGGTGGACATGGCCCACTACGCCGGCCTGATCGCCGCAGGCGTCTACCCCAACCCGGTGCCGCACGCCGACGTGGTGACCTCCACCACCCACAAGAGCCTGCGCGGCCCGCGCGGCGGCATCATTTTGATGAAGGCCGAGCACGAGAAAGCCATCAACAGCGCCATCTTCCCCGGCCTGCAAGGCGGCCCGCTGATGCATGTGATCGCCGCCAAGGCGGTGGCCTTCAAGGAAGCGCTGCAGCCCGAGTTCAAAACCTACCAGCAGCAAGTCATCCAAAACGCCCAGATCGTGGCCGAGACGCTGACCCAGCGCGGCCTGCGCATCGTGAGTGGCGGCACGCAAAGCCACGTCATGCTGGTCGACCTGCGCGCCAAAGGCATCACCGGCAAGGAAGCCGAAGCCGCCTTGGGCGCCGCGCACATGACGATCAACAAGAACGCGATCCCGAACGACCCGGAAAAGCCCTTCGTGACCAGCGGCGTGCGCATCGGCACCCCGGCCATGACCACACGCGGCTTCAAGGACGAAGAAGCGCGCGCCACCGCCCACCTGATCGCCGACGTGCTCGACAACCCCAAGGACGAGGCGAACATCGCGGCGGTGCGCGCCAAGGTCAACGCGCTGACCGCGCGTTTCCCGGTCTATAAGTGATGAGGCCCCCACGCTCCGTCGCTGCGCGGGTCGCTGCCCCCCAAGGGGGCGCGTTTGCGCCTTGGGGCGGCCCGGCGACGCAAACCTGGCCCCCACGCTCCGCCGCCGCGCGGGTCGCTGCCCCCCAAGGGGGCGCGTTTGCGCCTTGGGGCGGCCCGGCGACGCAAACCTGGCCCCCACGCTCCGCCGCCGCGCGGGTCGCTGCCCCATGAAATGCCCGTTTTGCGGCCATTTGGAAACCCAGGTCGTTGAGACCCGGGTGTCGGAGGACGCCGACTTTGTGCGCCGCCGCCGCCAATGTGGGCATTGCGAAAAACGCTTCACCACCTACGAGCGGCCCGAGGTGAGCTTTCCGGCGGTGGTGAAAAAAGACGGCCGGCGCGTGGACTATGTGGCGGCCAAACTGCGCGGCTCGTTCACCCTGGCGCTGCGCAAACGGCCGGTGAGCACCGAGCAGGTGGACGCCGCGATTGAGCGCATCGAAGAAAAACTGCTCAACTTGGGCGCCCGCGAAGTTGCCTCCACAAAATTGGGGGAAATGGTCATGCGCGAGCTCAAGAAGTTAGACAAAGTGGCTTACATACGCTTTGCGAGCGTATACAGAAGTTTCGAAGACATCGACGATTTCCGTGCATTGGTTGACGAAGTGCGCAGATAACTGCCAAACGACTGGCAGCGCCTGGGACTTTCGCCGTTCTGGGGATGGTTCTTCGGCACAATGCCGGTATGCGTTTGCACTTGTTACGCCACCGATCCCTGCCGCAAGACAACGGACAACCGCCGTCTGGTGCGGGTGGTTTTACCCTCATTGAAATGATGGTGGTGGTGGCCATTTTGAGCGCCATCACGGCCATTGCGGCGCCCAACTTGCAGCGCACCCTGGAAAACCAACGCGCGCGCAACGCCGCCGAGAATCTGCGCGACGCGGTGATGGTGGCGCGCACCGAAGCCATCCGCCAGGGCCTGGCGATGCGCTTGGCGCCACACCGGGCCTGTGCACCGGCCAACTGGGCCTGTGGCCGCTGGGAAATTGCCGCAGCCGAGCCCACCACCCCAGCCCCACCGGTACTGCGCGAAGGTGATCTGCCCCCATCGGTCGCGGTGACACACGCCGGCGGAGCCACTGCCATTGTGTTGCGGCCCAACGGCACCATTGCCGCTCCGGGCACCGACGCCGCCAACAACCGCTTTGTGGTGCGGGCGGCGGGCAGGGATGTTGGCGGCCATGCGGTGGAACTGAACCGCGGCGTGCGCATCTGCCGGCTCGACACCGGCACGACCTGCATCAACTGATGCACCACCCACACCATCCGTCGCCGCCACAAAGCCGCCTGTCGCTGGCGCCGCCCCGCAGGGTCGCCGCCAGGGCGTTTGCAAGCATGATCCCCGCCCAGAACACCGTGAACGCTCTCAGGGGGGCGCATGCAAACAGGTCGGCAAAGCGGCTGGACGCTGCTGGAAGGACTGTGGGTGCTGGCCATATTGTCTGTGCTGGCAGGCGTCGCCCTGCCCGCTGGCCACGAGACCATCGGGCGTTGGCGGGTGCAGACGGCCATCAGCGATTTCACCCATGCTTTGCTGACGGCGCGCCGCGAAGCCGTCCGCCGGGGCCGCACCGTGTTGCTGCAGCGGCGCGACGACTGTGTACAGCGCGACTGGAGCTGTGGCTGGATGGTGTTCGAGGATGGCAACCGCAACTTTTTGCTCGACAAGGAAGACAGCGTCATCATGTTTTTTGATCCACCACCGGGCGTGCAGGTATCGACCAACGCCCCCGGTTTGCGGCTGAGGCTGCGGCTGGCCGCCAACGGCACATCACATGGGGTACAGGCTGGCTCGTTCTTTTTCCGCTATGGCGCGCAAACACCCTGCACCCGGCTGCTGCTGTCGGCTGGCCTGCGCTGGCGCACCGAGGGCTGCTGATGCCAACACGCTTGAGAACACAGCATGGGGTCTCGATGATCGAGTCCTTGGTGGCCTTGTTGGTGCTGGCGATCGGCATCATGGGGTTAGCTGGTTTGCAGACCCGCAGCCTGATCGAAACCCGACTCACCAATGCCCGTGCCAATGCCTTGCTGCTGGCCAACGATTTGACCGAACGCATGCGGCTGAACCGGGCGGCGGCGCTTGGTGATGCGCCGTACACCACCAACGCGAACACTTGGAACGATGCGCTGCCTGCGGTGCCCGACGGCACCTGCCGCGACAACCCCTGCACCCCCGCTCAGCTGCGCGACATGGACTTGCGCGAGTGGCGCATCTTGGTGACCCAACTGCTGCCTGGCGGACAAGCGCGGATCGAGGCCCCCGTGAATGACCAGATCCGCGTCACCTTCCGCTGGCGCAACACGCTCAGGGGCAGCGAATTTGCGGCGCCCGACGAGAGCGATCGCTTGACCGCGCCGATGGCTGTGGCGGTGGGCGGCTGCCAGAGCGAAGAAGACCGGCGCAACTGGGTGTGTCACCAGGTGTTCATTCGGCCATGACCGTGGTGTTGCCAATGGTCAGCGCGCGTGCCAGGGGCTTCTCGCTGCTTGAGCTGCTGGTGGGCCTGACATTGGGCCTGCTGGTGAGCGTGGCGGCGGTGGGCACATTCAGCTTCATCCAAAACGCCAACCGGCTCAATGGCGAAGTCTCGCGCATGCAGCAAGACGCTGCCTTGGCGTTCAACACCATTGGGCAATATCTGCGCTCGTCGGGATCGGTGAGCCTGACGCAGACCGGCGGCGGCATCAGCTTTGTCGGGCGCGGTGCGTTTGCCGGCATTCCCGGCAGCGGCGATGCCGTGGTGCGCGGGGTGGTGCGCGACGGCCGAGAGGTGCTACAGGCGGCCATGAGTACCCTGCAAGATGCCGGGCTGAACGGCCCGACGATCGACTGCATCGGCAACGAGGTTCCAGCGGTGCCCACCTTGTTGACCGAATTCGACTGGAACACCGCCAACAACGAACTGCGTTGCCGCCGTGCGCTGGTGCCTGGCGACACGGCGGGCGAGATGGCGCCCCAGCCCATCATCGCCAATGTGGCCCAATGGGTGGTGCACTTTGGCCTGCGAACCGCAGACGACCGTGTGCAATACCGTTTGCGCCCTGCCGTGGCCGACACGGATTGGCCCTTGGTAGAAGCGCTGCGGATTTGCCTGGTGCTCACCAGCCAAGGGCCGGTGGACGATTTCCGCCAAGTCTTTGTTGGTACCAATCTGCCGTTCAACGACTGCGAACCCAACGACGCAGCGGTGATCGACCGCAACACCATCCTCAACGACCCTCAACGCCGCATGTTCCGCGTCTACCGCCACGTGTTTGCCATTCGCCCGGGTGCCGCATGAGCACCTATTGCGCCTCCGCGCGGTCCCAGCATGGGCTTTCTTTGATGGTGGTGATGGTGCTGCTGCTGCTCAGCAGTCTGCTGGCGCTGGGTGCGGCTCGGCTGGGCTGGCTCAATGAGGCCTTGGTGGGCAACCTCAGCGATGAACAACGCGCCTTTCTGGCCGCTGAAGAATTGATGCGCGACGCACAGCGCGACATTCAGACACCGGACAATCGGGCCATCGCACCAGGGCGTGTGTACTTTCCACTGGACGCGACGGACTTGACGCAGTTGCAACAACTGCTTGCAGCAGAGCCTGTGCCGTGCCGCAATGGTCTGTGTTTTCCTGCAGCGCTGGACACGCTCAACGGCACGGGCAACACCAACTGGTGGCAGCAAGGTGCCGCCGCCACCAGCCGCATGCGGGCCGCGGGTGTGGCGTTTGGCGGCGTCAGCGGAGCCGTCACCCAAACCCTGCTGCTCAACCGCAATACGGCCAGCGCACTCAACCATTACTGGATCGAAGTTTTCCCCTTCACACCCAGTGGCGACACCCTTGCTGGCAGGACACCGCCGGCCGACCGGCCTTTTGTGTACCGGGTCACCGTGGTGGTGGATGGCCTGAAGGCCGGCACACGGGTGGTGCTGCAGTCGATCATGAGCCCTTGAATGCGAGCGGGAGGACCCCACCATGTCTGTTTTTGACGTCTGCGGACACCGCTGCCGCCCCCACGCGCTGGCTTGGGCCGCTGCGGTTTGCCTCAGTGGCCTGCTGGCGCCGGCCCACGCCCAGCTCAACCTGATGCGCCAACCCGCCAATGCCCGCGTTACCGAACCTGCACCCAATATCATGTTGTCGCTCGACGACTCGGGCAGCATGGGCTGGGATTTGGAGGGCTGCTCTACCCTGGACTGGCGGGTGGATGTGTACGGCGACTACAACGAGGCAGGCGCCGTCAACTGCCCTGGGCGCTCGGTCAACACCCGCCCTTCGCGCATGCGCATCCTGCGCGAAGCGCTGATCGACACCTTTGGCAACCCCAGCACTGGGGCCAAAGGCATCATCGACGACAACCGCATCCGTTTGGCCTGGCAAAGCATGTGGGACAACGGGCGCCTCAACCGCCCTGGCCATTTGCAAAACATGCAAGACAGCATCGTCGCCGGGCAAGCCAACGCGATCCAGCCGTTCTCTGGCGCACATCGGCAGAACTTCCACGCGTTTGTGACGAGCTTGTCGCCGGTGTACGGCACACCGTCGCACAAGATGATGAGCAATGTGCGCAACTACATGTTCAGCGGTTTGTCGGTCAACAGCCCATTTGCTTCTCGGCCGGGCACCACCGCACAGCCGTATCTGGAGTGCCGGCGCTCGTACCATATTTTTATGACCGACGGCGCCTGGAATACCGAGGCGGGCGGCTTGGGCAACTTCGACGGCAGCAATTTCAGCCTGCCCGACGGCACCGTGTTTGCCGCCACAGACCAGACGCGCTTGTACCGCGACGGCTGGGGAGGCACCATTGGTACGCTGGCCGATTGGGCCATGGCCAACTGGGCCACCGACTTCCAAACAGGTATTCCCAACCAGATCAAACCCATTGTTGGCCGACCGGGAGATGAGCTGATCGGCACCACCACCCTGCGCGAATACTGGAACCCCAAAAACAACCCCATGACCTGGCAGGGTGTGACCCAATACGCCATTGGCTTCGGCACCTCGGCCACCCGCTGGTCGGGGCGCCCCAGCTGGGGAACGGACACCCACACCGGGGCCGACTATGTGAACTTGGTCAATGGCAACGTGGGCTGGAGCGACGTGTTTGGTGGCGGTGAGGCGGCTCGCCCCATGGACTTGTGGCACATGGCGCTCAATGGCCGGGGCAAGTACTACCAAGCGCGCAGCGCCTCCGACCTCCGGGTGGCTTTCAACGACATCCTGCAAACCATTTTGGTGGACACCTCCAGTCCACTGGCGGCCGCCAGCGGCTCCAGCATCAAAGTCGGCTTGGGCGGTCAGGCCTACCTCAGCGCCTACGATGGAACACGCTGGAGCGGCGAGTTCCGCGCCCTGCGGGTCTCACCCCAAGGCAGCGTGACTGGCACCGACTGGGATGCCGCCAAATTGCTGGACCAACGGGACTTGGGGGCGGCACCAAGGCGCATCCTCACCCACAACGGCAGTGGCGCCACCACCTTCGACTGGAGCCAGCTGAACACCACCCAACAAAGTGCGCTGCGCGGCAGCGACAGCGACGCCACCGCCCAACTGCGCCTGGCCTACCTGCGCGGCGATCGCAGCCAAGAACAGCCCAGCGGCAACTTGCGGCAACGCGATTCGCGGCTGGGCACCCTGGTCAATTCCTCGCCGGTGTTCATGGGGCCGCCCACGGTGTTGGCATTCAACTACCCCGGGCACCGGGCGTTTGTGCAGGCCAATGGCCAACGCCCACCGGTGGTGTTCGCTGGCTCCAATGGCGGCATGTTGCATGTCTTTGATGCCAGCCGCAGCACGGGCGCGGGCCAGGAGCTGCTGGCCTATGTGCCCCAAGGCGTTTACAACAAACTGCGCAGCTACACCCTGCCCGACTATGAGCACCAGTACATGGTCGACGGGACTCCGCTGGTGGGCGATGCCGATCTGGGCAATGGCTGGCGCTCGGTGTTGATTGGCACCTTGGGGCTGGGGGGCAGGGGCTACTTTGTGCTCGACGTCACCAATACCCAAGCCCTGTCCACCGCCACGCCCAGTGATGTGGTGTTGCTCGATCGCACCGCGCCGGGCGCCAGCGCCACCGAAAACCACATTGGGCACATCGCCTCGCCACCCGCGCAGGACGACACCAACGAAAGCCGCAGTGCACAAATTGTGCGGCTCAACAACGGGCGCTGGGCTGTGGTGCTGGGCAACGGGGTCAACAGCGTCAGCGGCCAAGCGGTCTTGTTGATCCAGTATTTGGACCAAGATCGCGCGCTCACGGCCATCCCTGCCAGCGCAGAAACAGGCAACGCCCTGGGCACGCCCAGGCTGTTGGACCTCGACGGCAACGGCACCGCCGACCTGGTCTACGCCGGTGATCTGCGTGGCAATCTTTGGAGCTTTAACCTCAGCGACAGCAATCCCGCCAACTGGTCGGTGCGCTTCGCAGGACAGCCCCTGTTTGTGGCGCGCAGCGCAAGCAACGCGGTACAGCCCATCACAACCGCGCCCTACGCGCTGCGGGTGCCTGGCAGCCAAGCGGTACAAGTCGCATTTGGCACCGGTCGATTGATGGACACGAGCGACGCCTCCAACACCAGCGGCCAAAGCCTGTATTCGGTGCGCGATACCTTGTCCTTTGCCCGCAACAGCAGTGGCCAGCTGGTGCTGAGCGACGGCAGCCGCATCAGCGATGGACGCACCAGCTTGGTGGCGCAGACCGTCACTTCGGTCGCGGGAAACTTCTCATCGACCTCGTCCAACCCGGTGGACTACCGCAGTCGCCGCGGCTGGTTCATGGACTTGGGCATCGCGGGCGAGCGCCAGGTGAGCAACACCGAAATTTTCCAAGACAGCGTTGTGCGCTTTCGCACCACCGTCCCGTCTGCACAGACTGGCGGAGAGTCGTGCAACATCAGCAGCGCGCAAGGCCGTTTCTTCTCCACGTTTTTGGATATCTTTGGTGGGACGCCCGCCAAAACATCGGTCTTTGGCTTGGGCTCCAGCGCCGTCTCACGCATCGAGCAAACAGGTCCGGTCGAATTTGCGCTCACCGGAACCACCGGCAAAACCCTTGTCCAATGCACCGACCTGAGCTGTGGGAGTGCCGAGGGCGGCTCGGGCGGCAGCACAATTGCGCTGCGCAAAACGGCACCGCAGGCCGCAGTGGTAGATTGGCGGCGCTTGCAATGATCCCTACCGGCCAACACCCATGAACGCACCGCTGCACCGCTCCCGAGGTTTCACCCTGATCGAACTCATGATCACGGTGGCCATCATCGGTATTTTGGCCGCGATAGCGCTGCCCAACTACACGCGCTACGTGGAACGCAGCCACCGCGCCAACGCCCGCAGCGCCTTGGTGCAGTTGGCGCAGTGGATGGAGCGCGTGGCCACCGCCAGCGGCGAATACCCCGCTTGTAATGCCGACTTCAGCGCCTGCACGCTGGCCGGTGGGACAACTCCGCTGGACTTTCCGCAGCAACTGCGCAATGTGCAGGGGCAGCGCTACGACAACATCACCATCACCAACAGCACGGCCAACAGCTTCACCCTCACCGCAACACCCACGGGTTTGCAGGTCAACGATCTCTGTGGGGGCTTCACCTTGACCCACCAAGGCGCCCGGGGAGCGACCGGCCCCAACCTGAGCCCAGACGAGCAACGCGCCTGCTGGAGCCAATGAGCACGCCGCTGCAACAGGCCCTGGTGCTGTCTGAACAAGCACTGGCGCTGTCCAACCCCAACCCTCGGGTGGGCTGTGTGCTCACCACCCCAGACGGCGGTGTGCTGGGCGAAGGCTTCACCCAGGCCGCGGGCCAGGCGCACGCCGAGGTGATGGCGCTGCGCGATGCGGCCGCGCGTGGCCACAGCGTGGTGGGCGCCACCGCCTGGGTCACCTTGGAGCCCTGCTCCCACTTTGGCCGCACACCGCCGTGTTGCGACGCGCTGGTGGCCGCCGGCATCGGCACCGTGCACATCGCCACGCTCGACCCCAACCCCTTGGTGGCCGGCCGAGGCGCTGAGCGCCTGCGCGCCGCTGGTGTGCAGGTACATGTGCTGCCGCCCAACGACGCCCTGGCCCAAGCGGTGCGCCGCTTGAACGTCGGCTTTTTCAGCCGCATGCAACGCGGCACCCCCTGGGTGCGGATGAAGATCGCTGCCTCGCTCGACGGCATCACCGCCCTGCCCAATGGGCAAAGCCAATGGATCACCGGACCCGAGGCGCGGTGCGATGGCCACGCTTGGCGCGCCCGCGCCTGTGCGGTGCTCACCGGCATTGGCACCGTGCTGGAAGACGACCCGATGCTGGACGTGCGCGAAGCGCCGGTCACCCGCCAGCCCCACCTGGTGGTGGTGGACAGCGATCTGCACACCCCTCTGAATGCCCGCCTGTGGCAAGCGCCGGCGCAGGGCCTGCCACGCCAGATCTGGCTGGCCCACCATGGCCAGCCCGCCACCGCCGCCGCACTGCAAGCGCGCGGCGCCACCCTGTTGCCCAGCCCAGGCCCCGGCCCCAAGGTCGATCTGCCTTGGCTGCTGGCCGAGCTAGGCCAGCGCGAGGTCAACGAGCTGCATCTGGAAGCGGGGCACAAGCTCAATGGATCGTTCCTGCGCGAAGGACTGGTCGATGAATTGCTGGTCTACCTGGCCCCCACCTGGCTGGGCCAAGGCGCGGGCATGAGCCGTTTTGGGCCACTCGAATCGCTGCAACAGGCGCTGGCCTTGCGGTTTGACGAGGTGGTGCCGGTGGGCCAAGACCTGCGCGTGCGGGCGGTGGTAAAGGGTCGCGACAGCTGGCTCGGCGGCTGAGCGCCCAAACCTGCGAAAATAGCGGGATGTTTACCGGCATCATCACCGCCGTGGGGCGCATCACCGCCCTGCACCCTCTGGGCCCTTCTGCCGCACACGGCAAGCGCCTGACCATCCACACACCCGAGGGCTATTTGGCCGATGTCGGTCTGGGCGACAGTATCGCCCTGAACGGCGCCTGCATGACCGTCACCTCGCTCGACGCGGCGGGCCACAGCTTCACCATCGACATCTCGGCCGAATCGCTGGACAAAACCGCGGGCCTTGACCAGCCCGGCCCGGTGAACTTGGAAAAAGCCCTGCGCGCCAACGACCGCTTGGGCGGTCACATCGTCTCTGGCCATGTCGACGGCACCGGCCGGGTCACCCACTTCGCCCAAGTGGGCGAAAGCTGGGAGCTGCGCGTCATGGCCCCCAGCGAACTGGGCAAATACCTGGCCTACAAAGGCTCGATCACCGTCAACGGCGTGAGCCTGACCGTCAACCGCATCGCCGACAGCGCCGCTGGCTGCGAGTTCAGCATCAACCTGATCCCGCACACGGTGGAACACACCACCTTGGGCACGCTGGTCGCCGGCAGCCCGGTCAACCTCGAAATCGACACCGTCGCCCGTTATGTGGAGCGCATGCTCTCGGCCGGCCAACAACCCCACTGACAAGCCCATGAGCACCCAACACACCCCCGTGGGCATTTCGCCCGTTGAAGACATCGTGGCCGACATGAAGGCCGGTCGCATCGTGATCCTGGTCGACGAAGAAGACCGCGAAAACGAAGGCGACTTGGTGCTGGCGGCCGACCATGTGACACCCGAGGCCATCAACTTCATGGCCAAGTTCGGCCGTGGCCTGATTTGCCTGACGCTCACCCGCGAGCGCTGCGAACGCCTGCAGCTGCCGCCCATGGTGCCGCGCAATGGCACCAAAATGGGCACTGCGTTTACCGTGTCGATTGAAGCGGCCGAGGGCGTGACCACCGGCATTTCCGCCGCCGACCGCGCCCGCACGGTGCAGGTGGCGGTGGCCAAAGGCGCCCAGGCCAGCGACTTGGTGCAGCCCGGCCATATCTTTCCGCTGCAGGCGGTCGAAGGTGGGGTGCTGATGCGCGCCGGCCACACCGAAGCCGGTTGTGACCTCGCCGCCATGGCCGGCTGCACGCCCGCGTCGGTGATTTGCGAAATCATGAAGGACGACGGCACCATGGCCCGTCTGCCGGACCTGCAGCTGTTTGCGGCTGAGCATGGCCTGAAGATCGGCACCATCGCCGACCTGATCGAATACCGCAGCCGCACCGAAAGCCTGGTGAGCCGTCTGGGCCAGCGCCCCATGCAAACCGCTTTTGGCGAGTTCACCGCCCACGCGTTTCGCGATGGCCCCAGCGGCGCGCTGCATTTGGCCTTGGTCAAAGGCAGCTGGCAGGCCAACGAAGTGGTGCCGGTGCGGGTGCACGAGCCGCTGTCGGTGCTCGACGCGCTGGAAATCGGCCGCAGCATGCACAGCTGGAGCTTGGAAGCCAGCCTGCGCCATCTGCACGACGCGGGCAAGGGCGTGGCGGTCTTGCTCAACTGCGGCGAAACTGCCGACGCGCTGCTGGCCCAGTTTGAAGGCACCGCCCGTTCGGCCCAAGCGCCCGAGCGCGGCCGCATGGACCTGCGCACCTATGGCGTGGGCGCGCAGATTTTGCGCGAATGTGGCGTGCAGCGCATGGCCTTGCTGGGTACGCCCCGGCGCATGCCCAGCATGGCGGGCTACGGCCTGGAAGTGACCGGTTTTGTGGGCCGCACGGCCTAACCCTATTTTTTGATCGCAAGGATTTCCCCATGTTTGGCGCAGACAAAGGCAGCACCCCCACCCTCGATGGCAAAAAGCTGGCCATCGGCATCGTT
This sequence comes from uncultured Hydrogenophaga sp., assembly GCA_964650505.1. Classification (GTDB taxonomy): domain Bacteria; phylum Pseudomonadota; class Gammaproteobacteria; order Burkholderiales; family Burkholderiaceae_C; genus Hydrogenophaga. The sequence goes on along the minus strand of CAZYUD010000006.1, from coordinate 28,037 downwards.
CAGGCGCGCTTCAACGAAGGCGTGACCAACGCCCTGTTCAAAGCCTGCAAAGACGAGCTGCTGGCCCTGGGTGTGCAAGAGAAGAACATCACCCACGTCACCGTGCCTGGCGCGCTGGAAGTGCCGATTGCGCTGCAGGCGCTGGCCGAGCGCGACGACTTCGATGCGCTGATCGCGCTGGGCTGCATCATCCGTGGCGAGACCTACCACTTTGAACTGGTGGCCAACGAATCGGGCGCCGGTGTGACCCGTGTCAGCCTGGAAACCCACACCCCGATCGCCAACGCCATCCTCACCACCGAAAACCTGCCGCAGGCCCTGGCGCGGCAAGACGACAAAGGCCGCGATGCCGCCCGGGTAGCGGTGGAAATGGCGCATTTGCTGGCCCAGGTGAGCTGACCCCATGAGCGAGACCACCCCCAAAGCCCGCAAAGCGGCCGACAAATCGGCCCGCACCCGCGCGCGCGAATTTGCCCTGCAAGCGCTCTACCAGCACCTGGTGGGTCGCAACGAAGCGGCCGACATCGACGCCTTCACCCGCGACCTGAGCGGTTTTCACAAAGCCGACAGCGCGCATTACGACGCGCTGCTGCACGGCTGTGTGGCGCAAGCCAGCGCCTTGGACGCGCTGATCACCCCGCGCCTGGACCGCAGCATGGCCGAGATTTCGCCCATCGAACACGCGGTGCTGTGGATCGGTGTGTACGAGCTGCAGCACTGCCTGGACGTGCCGTGGCGGGTGGTGATCAACGAATGCATCGAGCTGGCGAAATCGTTTGGTGGCACCGACGGCCACAAATACGTCAACGGCATCTTGCACCCGCTGGCCGAGCAGCTGCGCCCCGCCGAGCTGGCCGCCAGCCCCGCGCGCAAGCGCGCCCCAGCGCCCCGCCAGGACTGATCGCCCATGCCGGCACCGATGCAACTGGCGCAGCGCGCGCAGCGGGTGGCGCCCTTTTATGTGATGGAGCTGGCCAAGGCCGCACAGGCCATGGCCGCCCAAGGCGGCGATGCCCAGCGCCGCATGCTCTACCTCAATATCGGCGAACCCGACTTCACCGCGCCACCGCTGGTGCAAGCGGCCGCCGAGCGCGCCATCCGCGACGGGCGCACGCAATACACCCAGGCCACAGGGCTGCCCGCCTTGCGCGAAGCCATCAGCGGCTGGTACGCGCAGCGCTTTGGTCTGAACGTGGACCCCTCGCGCATCGTCGTCACCGCCGGTGCGTCCATGGCGCTGCAGCTGGCCTGCTTGGCCCTGATTGAGGCCGGTGACGAGATCTTGATGCCCGACCCCTGCTACCCCTGCAACCAGCAGTTTGTGCAAGCGGCCGAAGGCCGTGCGGTGCTGCTGCCCAGCGGGCCAGAGCAGCGTTTTCAGCTCAGCGCTGAGCAGGTGCGCGCCGCTTGGGGTCCGGCCACACGCGGCGTCTTACTCGCCTCGCCGTCCAACCCGACCGGCACCTCGATTGAGCGCCAGACCCTGCACAACATCGCCGCGCATGTGCGGGATCGCCAAGGCATCACCCTGGTGGACGAGATTTATCTGGGCCTGAGCTACGAAGACGCCTTTGGCCACAGCGCGCTGGGCCTGGGCGACGGGCTGGGCGAACAGGTCATCAGCGTCAACAGCTTTTCCAAATACTTCAACATGACCGGCTGGCGCCTGGGTTGGCTGGTGGTGCCGCCCGAACTGGTGGCACCGATCGAACGGCTGGCGCAGAACCTGTTCATTTGTGCCAGCACCGTGGCCCAACACGCCGCGCTGGCCTGTTTTGAAGCCGACAGCATCACCGAATACGAGCGCCGACGCGCGGCGTTCAAAGCCCGGCGCGATTACTTTCTGCCCGAGCTCAACCGCCTGGGCCTGACGGTGCCGGTGATGCCCGACGGCGCTTTTTACGCCTGGTGCGACACCCGCGCGTGGTGCCAAGCCTGGGGCCTGCCCGACGACGGCAGCCCCGAGTCGGGCAGCTGGGCGCTGGCTTTTGAGCTGATGCGCCGCTGCCAAATCGCCGCCACCCCAGGGCGCGATTTTGGTGTGGCCGAACCCGGGCGCTACCTGCGCTTTTCCACCGCCAACAGCATGGAACAGCTGCAAGAAGCCATCGCCCGGCTGGAGGCCGCGCGGTGATTACCCAGGCACAGCCTTTTCAATGGAGAGTACGGGTCTATTGGGAGGACACAGACGCCGGTGGCATCGTGTTCTACGCCAACTACCTGAAGTTTTTTGAGCGCGCACGCACCGAATGGCTGCGCCACTTGGGCGTGAACCAACACGGTCTGCGCGAACGCACCGGCGGCATGTTTGTGGTCACCAGCACCGAGCTGCGCTACCACCGCCCTGCCCGGCTCGACGACAGCTTGTGTGTCACCGCCGCGCTGGCCGAGAGCGGCCGCGCCTCACTGGTGATCGACCAGCAGGCCTGGCTGGGCGCACCGGGAACCGAGCTGCTGTGCGAGGGTCGCATCCGCATCGGTTGGATCGACGCCGCGCGCTTTCGCCCCCAACGCATACCGGCCGAGGTGCTGCAAGCCCTGCACACCTCGACCTCCTCCACGTCTTAACACCACCGCACACACGGAATCCGCATGAACCACGACATGTCCATCGTCAGCCTGATGCTCAACGCCAGTTGGGTGGTGCAAGCCGTGGTGGCGCTGCTGGTGGCGCTGTCCATCACCAGCTGGGCCGCCATTTTTCGCAAGGTGATCACCCTCAAGCGGGTGGGTCAGGACAACGACACCTTTGAGCGCGACTTCTGGTCCGGCGCCAAGCTCAACGACCTGTACCAGGCGGCGCTGCAAAACGCCCGCATGGCCGGCCCGATGGAGCGGATTTTTGCCAGCGGCATGCGCGAATTCCACAAGCTGCGCGAGCGCCAGATCAGCGACGCGGGCACCCTGCTGGACGGCGCGCGCCGCGCCATGCGCGCGAGCTACCAGCGCGAGGTGGACGCGATGGAGACCAACCTGTCCTTCCTCGGCACTGTGGGCTCGGTCACGCCCTACATCGGTTTGTTCGGCACGGTCTGGGGCATCATGCACGCCTTCACCGGCCTGGGCGCAATGACTCAGGTGACGCTGGCCACGGTGGCGCCTGGCATCGCCGAGGCGCTGGTGGCCACCGCGATTGGCCTGTTTGCGGCCATCCCGGCGGTGGTGGCGTTCAACCGCTTTGCGCACCAGATCGACCGCACCGCCAACCAGCTGGAGACCTTTATGGAAGAGTTCTCCAACATCTTGCAGCGCAACGTCGGTGGCCAATCGGCCTCGGGGCACTGAGACCATGGCCAAAGTCGCCACACGCGGCCGGGGGCGCCGCACCGTCAACGAGATCAACATGGTGCCGTTCATCGACGTCATGTTGGTGCTGCTGATCATTTTTATGGTCACCGCGCCGCTGATCACGCCCAGCGTGATCGACGTGCCCAGCGTCGGTCAAGCCGACCGCCAACCCGAGCGTTTTGTTGTGGTCACCATCGACAAAGAAGGCGTCTTGGCGGTGCGCGACAGCCGCACACCTGGTGAAGCGCAGACGGTGAGCGAACGCGAGCTTGGCCCACGGGTAAAGCAGTTGCAGCAATCGGCCAGCGACGCTGGCGCGGGCGCACCGGCTCCGGTGATCCTCAGCGCCGACAAAACGCTGACCTACGAGACCGTGATCAAGGCCATGGACCGCCTGCAGCGCGCCGGCGTCAGCCGGGTGGGCTTGTCGGTGCAGCAGCAGCCCTGAAGCCCCATGCGCAGCCACGCCACCACTGCCGATCACTTGGCCCTGGCGCCACCCGCTGGTGGGCACTGGGCCGCGCCCGCCGGCTTGGCTGTGGGTGTGCATGTGTTGCTGGCGCTGGCGCTGGCCTGGGGCGTCAATTGGCGCGACGACACTCCCCTGACGGCGGTGTCGGCCGAGTTGTGGTCGCGCTTGCCGCAAGAAGCAGCGCCTCAAGCCGTGGCACCGCCCCCGCCCCCCCCACCGGCGCCCGAAGCATCGACACCACCGCCACCGCCGGCCCCTGCACCCCAAGTGCAGGCCCTGGAAAACGCCGATATCGCGTTGCGACAGCGTGAGAAAGCCCAGCGCGAACAAGAGGCGGCGCGCCGCCTAGAGCAAGCGCGCAAAGAGAACCTGGCCAAGGAAAAAGCGGCCAAAGAGAAAGCCGCCCAAGCAGAAAAAGACAAGGCCAAGGCGGAGCAAGCCCGTCAGCAGGCAGAACAGAAAAAGCAACAAATCGCGCAACAAAAAGCCGAAGCCGAGAAAAGGCAGCGCGATGAAGCGGCACGCAAAAAAGCCGCGCAGGCGGCCATCGACCGCAACCGCGAAGAGCAGATCCAACGGCAAATGGCCCAGCTCGGCGGGGCCACCGGCAGCGGTGGCAGCGGCCAAGTCGCGCGATCGAGTGGTCCCTCAGCCGGCTACGCCAGCCGCGTGGCCGCGCGGATTCGGCCCAATATCCGGTTTTATGCCGACCTGCCCAGCAACCCTGCGGTGGAGGTGCGGGTGCGCGCAGCGCCAGACGGCACCATCTTGGCGCGCAGCGTGCACAAGAGCAGCGGCAACACGGCCTGGGACCAGGCGGCGCTGCGCGCCATCGACCTCACAGCCGCGCTGCCGCGCGACAACGATGGCCGGGTGCCCTCGGACTTGATCATTGAGCTGCGGCCCAAGGCGCAATAAACCCGGGCGCTCGCCGCCTCACTGCCGCTGTCCGGTCTTGAGCAGTTCGCCCACCCGCTTGGCCAGTTCGGAAATGGAGTCCGCTTTCATAAAGACCTTGGCCACCCCAATCGATTCGGCCTCAATTTCCAGCTCTTCGGACACAAATCCCGAAATCAAGGCGACCAACTGCTGGGGACGCAAGGCAAGCACCTGGCGGGCCACGTCCATGCCCGACATGGCGGGCATCTGGTGGTCCGAGAGCACCAGATCAAAGACGTCGGGCTGGACTTTGAACGCCTCCACCGCCTCAAACGGGTTTTGGTAGGCGTCCACCACCCAGCCCTTGAGTTCGAGCACCCGCTTGACCACAAACACAATGGTCGGATCGTCGTCCACATACAAGATGTGCGGTGGCTGAGTACCCCCAAGAAACACCCCACCGTCGCTGCCAGCGAGCTCGGCGGGCTGGGTGTCCCCGCTGTGGGTGGACGCGGGCAAGGCCGCAAAAAACAAGTCGAAACGGCTGCCGATCCCTGGTGTGCTTTGAACCACAATTTCTCCCTCATGCGACTGGACAATGCCATACACCATGGACAGGCCCAAGCCCGTGCCCTTGCCCTGCCCCTTGGTGGTGAAAAACGGCTCAAAAATCCGCGACACGGTCGCCTTGTCCATGCCACTGCCGTTGTCTTGTACGGTAAAGCACAGCACCGGCACGTCGGCCTCGCGGCAGCGCTCAGCCAGCGCCTGGGGCAAACCGCGCGACAGCGGTGAGAGCGCAGCCACCGCCAGCCGCAAGGCACCGCCCGAGGGCGGCAGCGCATGCACCGCGTTCACCCCCAGATTCAGCAGCACCTGCACCATCTGGGTGAAATCGGCGCGCATGGACGGCAAAGGCTCGGGCACATCCACCTCCAGCCGCACCCCAGCAGGCATGGACAGCTTGAGCAGCGCCAGGCTTTCGCGCACCAGCTCGGCGGGATCGATGGGTTTGAGAGCCACCGAGCGCTGGCGGCTGAAGGCCAAAATCTGGTGCACCAGATCGCGGCCGCGCTGGGCGGCCTTGTGAATCTGGTCGACGTTCTGCCGCACATCGCCCTGCAGGGTGGTGGTGGCATCGATCAAACTCACATTGCCCAAGATGGCCGCCAAGATGTTGTTGAAGTCGTGCGCCACACCGCTGGCCAGGCGGCCCAAGGCCTGCATCTTCTGGCTCTGGGCCAGCTCGGCTTCAAGCACTTTTTGCCGATCCTGCGCGTCCTTGCGGGCGGTGACATCGATAAAGGTCAGCACCGTCAAGGGCTCTTCGCCATCGGCGTCGTCGAGCTGGCGGTAGGTGTTGCACAACAACCAACGCAGTCTCTGGCCATCGAGCGAACGGATGCCCAGCAGGCGGTCGGCCATGGCAGCTTTGGGTGTGGCACCAGCTTGCACCGGGCGGTCCAGCAGCCCCAGCGGCTGTTCATTTTCATCCACCCAGCGCCAGCCGCTGGCCTCCTGCCCGGCAAACGACAACAGGTCCAGACCCACTTTGTTGGTCTCGCTCACCATGGCCCCAGAACGGAAGACCAGCACCCCGGCCGAGAGGTTCTCCATCAAAGCGGTCATGCGGCGTTGGCGGTTGAGCACCGCCTGGCGCGCGGCATCGGTGTTGTGTTGCAGCCGCTGCGCCACCAACAAAAAATACAGGGTCATGCGCAACGCCGCTTCAACCGCATAGACCACCAACAACACATAAAACCAGGTGCTGCGGATGTCGTCCAACGCAGTGGTGGGTACATACCACCACACCAGCAGTGCAAACAGCACAATCAGCGCCAGCTCGACCAGCAACACCCGATCCAAGGAGCGCAGATCAAAGCCGGCATTGCTGCGCTGCCCCTCGCGCTGCTCGCGCGCCAACAGCACCAGGGTGGCCCCAGCCGCCACAAAATACACACTCAAAAACCACTGGGCCGAGCCACCCCACCAGATCACCAGAGCGCCCAGCAGCGCCATCCCACCCAGAATGCCCCAAGCACCAGCCGCCGGTTGTGGACGCCGCAGGTACAGGCAAATACCGCTCCAGTTGAGCAGCCCACCTGCAATGGCCAAAGTGGCGCCCAGCCACAGACCCAGCCCCAGCGGCACCTCGGGGCGCACCAAGAGCAGGATCGCCAGCCCTTCGGCCAGCGCGGCCCACATCCAGCGCGAAGGCCCTTGGACGTCGGGGTGTTTGCGCACCATGCGCGCAAACACCACCACATACGCCAACACCACACAGGCGAGCACCGGCACAGCGGTATTGAGATCCATGGGCAATCCTCAGTCGAACACCACTTGGGCATCGTGGCCATGGGCTTGCGCCATCCAGCTGGCCAGTGCCGCATCGCTCGGGAAAAACAGCGCACGCTCATCGAGTTGCAGTTCACACACCGCACCAGGGCGCTGCAACACCAAACGCACCGGCAAACCGCGCTGCAACTCGCCCTGCTCGGTCGATTCGCGCCGCGCCGGGAATTCGCGCACCAGCGCCGCCACATCGGGCGCGGTGCCGTTGACCGCCACCCGCAGGTATTTGCCGAAGCGGCAGCGCGCCGCCCCCAAGTCCCAGATCTGCTGCAGCTTGAGTCGCAACCCGCCCGAGAAGCGGTCGGGCTGCGCCAGCGCCTGCACCACGATCAGCTCATCGTCTTTGAGCAGATCGCGGTGTTCGTTGATCATGCGTTCGTCGGCGGTGGCTTCGATCACGCCACTTTTGTCGTCGAGCTTGAGGATCGCCACCTTGCCGCGCTGACCGTTGATGATGCGCAGGTCGCCCACGATGCCGGCCAAGATCACCGGGTCGCGGCTGTCCACCACATCACCGAGCGGCGTGCGGGCAAAGCGGCGCACTTCGCGCTCCACCTCGTCGAACAAGTGGCCCGAGAAGTAAAAGCCGATGGCGGTTTTTTCATGACCCAGGCGCTCTTTGACGCCCCAGGGCATGGCGCTCACCAGCGGCGGCTCTTGGTCGGAAGCCCCGTCGCCCATCAGGTCGAACAGGCCGCCTTGGTTGGCGTTGGCGTGTTGGGTCGCGGCCCATTCAAACGCCAGGTCGACCGAGGCCAACAGCTCGGCGCGGTTGAGGTGGATACTGTCGAATGCACCGGCTTTGATCAGCGCTTCGACGGTGCGCTTGTTCAAGCGCTGGCGGTCGACCCGCAGGCAGAAATTGAACAGGCTGGTGAACGGCCCTTTGTCGCTGCCATTGGGGCCCTCACCCCGGCCTTCGCGCGCCGCCACAATGGCTTCAATCGCCTGCTCGCCGGTGCCTTTGACGGCGCCCAAGCCATAGCGGATCACCTTGTCGGTCACCGGCTCAAAGCGGTGGGTGCCCCGGTTCACATCGGGCGGCTCAAAGCTCAGGCCCATCTTCTGCGCGTCTTCGACCAACACCTTGAGCTTGTCGGTGTTGTCCATTTCCACCGTCATGTTGCCGCAGAAGAACTCGGCGGTGTAGTGGACCTTGAGCCAAGCGGTGTGGTAGGCCAGCAGCGAGTACGCGGCGGCGTGCGACTTGTTGAAGCCGTAGCCGGCGAACTTCTCCATCAAGTCGAAGATTTCGTCGGCTTTTTCTTGGGCAATGCCGTGGGTCGCAAGCGCACCGGCGCGGAACTTCTCGCGGTGCTCGGCCATTTCCTCGGCCTTCTTCTTGCCCATGGCGCGGCGCAGCAGGTCGGCGCCACCAAGCGAGTAGCCGCCCAGAATCTGCGCGGTCTGCATCACCTGCTCTTGGTAGACCATGATGCCGTAGGTCTCCGAGAGCATGTCGGCCACCGCTGGGTGCGGGTACTCCACCGGCTCGCGCCCGTGTTTGCGCGCCACAAAGCTCGGGATCAGGTCCATCGGGCCGGGTCGATACAAGGCGTTAAGCGCAATCAGGTCTTCCAGCCGCGTCGGCTTGGCGTCGCGCAGCATGCCCTGCATGCCCCGGCTTTCAAACTGGAACACCGCCTCGGTCTGGCCTTTGGAAAACAGCGCATAGACTTTGGGGTCGTCCAGCGGCACGTCTTCGAAGCGGAAGCCCTCCTGCCCCTTGTGCCGCTTCATGATCAGCGCGCGCGCGATCTCCAAAATGGTGAGTGTGGCCAGCCCCAAAAAGTCGAACTTCACCAGGCCGATGGCTTCCACATCGTCTTTGTCGTACTGGCTCACCGCCGAATCGCTGCCCGGCTGCATGTACAGCGGGCAGAAGTCGGTGAGCTTGCCCGGCGCGATCAGCACCCCACCGGCGTGCATGCCGATGTTGCGGGTCATGCCTTCGAGCTTTTGCGCCAGCTCGATCAAGGTCTTGACGTCTTCTTCCTTCTGGATGCGCTCGGCCAGCACCGGCTCCATCTCGATGGCGTAGTTGTTTTTGTCGCCTTCTTTTTTCGGCTCGGGCGGGTATTGCAGCGTGACGCTCATGCCCGGCTTGTTGGGAATGAGCTTGGAAATGCCGTCGCAAAAACCGTAGCTCAGATCCAGCACCCGGCCCACATCGCGGATGGCCGCGCGCGCGGCCATGGTGCCGAAGGTGGCGATCTGGCTGACCGCGTTTTTGCCGTAGCGGTCTTTTACATAGTCGATCACCCGGTCGCGGTTGGCCTGGCAAAAGTCGATGTCGAAGTCGGGCATCGACACCCGCTCCGGATTCAAAAAACGCTCAAACAGCAGGTTGTATTGCAGCGGGTCGAGGTCGGTGATGAGCAGCGCATACGCCACCAGCGAGCCGGCGCCCGAGCCCCGGCCCGGCCCCACCGGACAGCCGTTTTCCTTGGCCCACTGGATGAAGTCCGACACGATCAAGAAGTAGCCCGGGAACCCCATCTTCAAGATGGTGTTGAGCTCAAACTCCAGCCGCTCCACATAGCGCGGGCGCTGGGCTTCGCGCTCGGCCTCGTTGGGGTAGAGGTGGCGCAGCCGGTCTTTTAGGCCTTCGTGCGACACGTGGCGGAAGTAGTCCTCCACCGACATCACCACACCATCAATGGGTGGGATCGGGAAGTTGGGCAGCTGCGGCTTGCCCAGAGTCAGCGTCAGGTTGCAGCGCCGGGCAATTTCCACCGTGTTGGCCAAGGCCGACGGCACATCGGCAAACAGCGTGGCCATCTCCTGGGCCGACTTGAAGTACTGGTCGCGGGTGAAGCGGCGCACGCGCCGTGGATTGGCCAGGATTTCGCCCTGAGCGATACACACCCGCGCCTCGTGGGCCTCGTAATCGCTCTCGGCCAAAAATTGCACCGGGTGGGTCGCCACCACCGGCAGGTGCAAACGGGCAGCCAGCTGCACCGCCTCGGCCACCTGCAGCTCATCGTCGGATCGGCCAGCGCGCTGCAGCTCCAGGTAAAAACGGTGGGTGAACACGCCCGCAATTTGCAGTGCCACCGCATCGGCACGCTGGCGGTCGCCCGTGATCAGCAGCTGCCCGACAGGCCCCGCTTGGGCGCCCGAAAGGCAAATCAACCCGGCATTGAGCTCCTGCAGCCATTCCCACTGCAGCACCGCTGCGTCGCGCACCACATGGCGGGTCCAAGCCCGGGCCAACAATTCGCTGAGGTTGAGATAACCGTTCCAGTCTTGCGCCAACAAAATGACCTTGGGTGCCACCGGCGCCTGGACCGGGCTTGCGCCACTGGTGTCGGGCAGTAGCCCTTGCAAGTACACCTCGGCGCCGACGATGGGCTTGAGCCCCAAGCCACGCGCGGCTTTGTAGAACTTGATGGCACCAAACAGATTGGACAGGTCGGTGATGGCCAGCGCAGGCTGTCCATCGGAGGCGGCGGCTTCAACCACCTCGTCGATGCGGGTGGTGCCGTCCACCACAGAAAACTCGGTGTGCAAGCGCAAATGAACAAACATGCGGCATTGTAGAAGCGCCGCTGGTGCGCCAGCAGACGTCCACACCACAGGTGACACTCAATCGCGCAGGATGTACAAGGCCTCAGAACGGAACTCGCGCCGGTAGAGGATCAACACCACCACCGCAGCGGCCATCAGCATGGCCCAGGCGGAAAAAAACCACGCGATCGCAGCAAATGAAAAGTAGTACGCCCGCAAGCCGTCGTTGAACGTTTCGGCCGCAGACCCCACCATGGCCGCCGCCTTGGCCACATAGCGCTCGCGCAGCGCGGGCGACGCAGCCAGGCTCTCGGGCGGGGGCATGGCTCCCACCAACAGCGAGACAAAGGTGTACTGGCGCATGCACCACGAAAAGCGGAAGAACGCATACACAAAGATGCCAATCAAGAGCAGCACCTTGAAGTCGAACAACACCACCGGCGTGCTCTGGGCAAAAGGGATTTCGCTCATCAACTCCACCGCTTTGTCGGTGGTGCCGAGCAAAGCGAACAGCGCGCCAATGATCAGGATGGTGGTGGACGAGAAAAACGCTGGTGTGTGCGCCAGACTCTGGGCGATCAGGCCGTCGAGCATGCGCGGGTCGCGGCCACTGGTTTGCTCCATCCACAGCCGCCGGTAGTGGTTGGTCGTGACCAACAGCGAAGACTCACTGCGGCCACGCCAAGTGGCAAACCAGGCGTAGCCGATCCACAAAGCGCCATACACACACAGTGCTGCCCAATCGGTCCAGGGCATCAACACCAGCAGCTCCTGCATGCCCGGCCCTTAGGGTCGCAGGCGTGCGGTGTTGACCACCGCCAACGCGCGCGGATAGAGGCGATCAAAAAAGTGCAGCCGTGGCGCCACAAAGGTGGCGGCGTACAGACGGCCCTGCAGCACCACCAGCCAGCCCACGCCTTTGAGCTGCACATCGTCTTCCTTGCGCACCCAGTCAAACTCAAAGCGCAGGCCTTCGGCGCCCACAAAAGGCGCGGGCTCCACGCGGCCTATGGTCACCAAAGAGCCATCGGCTGCGTACAGCACCTCAAACAGCTGCACCAGTTGTTCGCGCCCCATGCCGGCCTCAAACGTGGGCACGCGGGGCGCTGAGCCACCCGCAGCGGTGGGCGGGGTCTGGCTCAGCGCTTGCCCACTGGCCACGCCCGACCAAAAACGCAGGTGGTCCAGGGTCAGGCCCTCCTGGGTCCAGGTCTCAAAAGGCTCCCGGCTGCCGGGAATGCTCATCTTGTTCCACGCGCTGTCGACCTGCACCACCAAAGTGTCGCCCACGGTTCGGGTGCCATCGACCCGCTCGATCGACGGTCCCGCACAGCCAGCGAGCACCGCCACCACACCCACAAGCAGCCACAGTTTCATGGTTTTAACTCCGACAGGTAACGCTCCACCAAGGGCGCATCGGGCGCTCTGGGTGCAAGCTGCAAATAACGTTCAAAGGCCGCCGAGGCGGCCACATTGTCCTCGCGCTGGCGGTGCACCAAACCCAGCGAGCGGTGCACTTCAGGCGGCACCTCGGGCATGGCCGCCGCTTGGCTGAGGTCTTGCAAAGCCAGCGGCAGGTCCTGCGCTTGGGCACGCAGCCGGTACACCTCGCCGCGCGACCACAGCACGGCCCCATCGGTGTGCTGTGCCAATAGGCGGTCAAACAGCACCAACGATTCCTCGTATTGCCCGCGCTTGATTTCGTCTTGCAGCCACTGGTTGCGGTGCGGCGCCAACACCGTGCGCAGCCCCTCTGCACGGCGCTCGCCGCCTGCGCCCCCGGCCAAGCGCAGCAAGGTGTCGCGCCGTTCAGCCACGGCGGGATGGGTGGCAAACATGGGGCTGCGTTGGCCGGCTTCTTCGCCGCCAGTGACGCGCAGCTCGCCCAGCAGGTTGTCCCAGACGCGGGCCGCTTCGGCGGCGTCGTAACTGGCTTCGCGCATCAAGCGCACCCCCAGCTGGTCGGCACGGCTCTCCTGTTCGCGGGAGAAGGCAAACGCCCCGGCCAGCAAGCCCAGCTGGGCCAAGGCCCCTACCGCGCCAAAAATGCCCATGAACTGGGCAAAGGCAGAACGGCTTTTGGCGTCGTTGAGTTGCTGCAGTGCGTGGCGCTCCAGGTAATGCGCCAGCTCGTGGGCCAACACAGCGGCGAGTTGTGCCTCGTTTTCGACCCGCAGCAACAGACCGCTCCAGACCTGCATCATGCCGTTGGGGGCCATGGTGGCGTTGAACAGCGGGGTGCGCACCACATGCACCCGCACATCGGCGCAATGCGCGCCGCCCAAGCGGCAAACCATCTCGCTCAAAAAAGTATTCAGCGCCTTGTCACGCACCGCAAAAGGGCTGCGGCGCAACCGCGCCTCTTCGCGATCCATCAGCGCCCAGATGCCCCCCTCGTCGGTATCGAGTGCAGGTCGGCCAAACCGCCCTGGCAAGGGGTCGTTGTCGCCAATGGGGGTCTGGGCCGCAGCGGGCGTCGCCAACCACGCCGCCAGCGCCACACACTGGGCGCAGCCGCTGCGCAGCCAAGCGCGCCGGTTCAGCGGCTGGCCTTCGCCGTGGGGGTCTGTGGCGGTGTTCACCGGGTGGCCAAGCGCGGGAAGCGCTCCAGCAGGGTATCCACCGTTTCTTCGGCACTTTTGGCCTCGCGCAGATCGCCCGAGGCCCGGCTCAGCGAATTGAACCAGACCACCCGGCCGTCGCGCAGGTCGACCAAAGACGCGTAAGCAATCTGGCGGCCACCCGAAAGCGCCCCGCCGGCGAGCAGCGCAAACGCCACCATGGCGGCCTTGCGTTCGGCCGAGGCATAAGAGTCGCGCACCCAGACAAACAGCGCATAGTCGGCGCCGGTTTTCTCACGCAGCGGCCGGACCGCGTCGCCCATGGACCAGTCCAGCAACCCTTTTTTGGTTGGCAAGGTGTAGGCACCGCCGACCATGTGGTGCACAAACACCGAACGCACCACCGCCTTGTGCAGATGCAAGATCTCGGCGTCTTCGTCGGCCTGTGCTTCGGAGAGGAACTGCAAGCCCTGCCCCAACAAGGGGGTGCGCCGGCGCAGCTCTTTTTGAATCAGTTCGTGGGCGGTCTGGGTCCAATCGGCGCGGGGCTGCTCAACCCCACCGGCGCTGATGGAGAACAGCTCCACTTCGGCGGGCAGCACCAAAGTGCGACTGCCAGCACCGCGCTCGGTGAAGCCAGGGGCGTAATTGCGCGACTGCGCCGGCGCGGTTTGGGCAGAGGCTACAGACAACAGGCCGCCGCACAACAGCAAGAGGGACAGGCAGCGGCTCCAGGACCACAGACGCATCATGAGGATCTCCCAGACAAGATGTGCCATTGTAGGAGCGCCGCCGGCCCCCTCAAGCCCCGGCGTTTGGCCAGCAGGCCTCGACCGCTCAGGCGCTGCGCGCCACCACCTTGGCCACACGCTCACCAAACTGGCGTGCGGTTTGCACATCGCCAGCGGGGATTTTGTCGGCGCCGGCGTCCGACGGGGCTTGCACCAGCAGGCCCACCGAGCCGCCCAGGTTGTTCACGTCGTTGCGGGTGGCGGCGCTGGCGTTGGACGGCGGCAGCCCCAAACTGATCCACAAACCGCCGTGCTGCGAGGCCAGGGTCTGCAAATAGGCCAGGGTCATGCCCTTGTCGCCCACCAAACTGGCGCTGACCGAGAAGCCCGCGAAGAACTTGTCTTGCCAGGCGCGGGTGAACCAGCGCTTGGACGAGGCGTCGGCAAACTTCTTGAACTGCCAGCTCACCATACCCATGTAGGTCGGGCTGCCCATCACGATGGCGTCGGCCGCGTCCAGCAAGGCCCAGTCGGACTCGCTGACGTTGCCGTCGGCGTCGATCGCCACCAGGTCGGCCTGCGCGCCTTGCGCCACTTGCTGGGCGATGAATTGGGTGTGGCCGTAGCCCGAGTGGTAGACGACTGCAATGTTTGCCATATCAAAAAACTCCTGAGGGTTGAACAAGGAAGACACACAACAACACCGGCCCATGTCGGGCCGGCGCCGGGACATTCAAGGGGCGAGGTCAAACACCAGCACCTCGGCCTGCTCGCCGTCGGCCACCACCACCTCGGCCTCATCGACCATGGCCAAGGCGTCGCCCGCGCGCAGGCGCTGGCCATTGACGGTGAGCGCGCCGCGCACCAGATGCACATAGGCCTTGCGGCCAGGCTGCAGCGCCAAGCTGGCGGCCTCACTGCCGTCAAACAAGCCGGCGTAAAGGCGGGCGTCGGCGTGGATGGTCACCGAGCCCTGGGCGCCGTCGGGAGCGGCCACCAAACGCAAAGCGCCGCGCTTGTCGGCGTCGGCAAAGCTCTTTTGCTCGTAGCCCGGTGCGATGCCGCGCTCGCTGGGCTCGATCCAAATCTGCAGAAAGTGGGTCACCGCCTCGGGGGCGTGGTTGAACTCGCTGTGGCGCACGCCACTGCCCGCGCTCATGCGCTGCACATCGCCCGGCGGAATGCTGGTGCCGTTGCCCATGCTGTCTTGGTGGGCCAAGGCGCCGCTGAGCACATAGCTCACGATCTCCATGTCGCGGTGGCCGTGGGTGCCAAAACCGGTGCCGGGCGCGATGCGGTCTTCGTTGATCACCCGCAGATTGCCCCAGCCCATCCAGGCCGGGTCGTAATAGTCAGCGAACGAAAACGAGTGGTAACTGTCAAGCCAGCCGTGCTGGGCGTGCCCACGGGCGCCGGCAGAACGCAAAGTCATCATGGTCGATCTCCTGATCATCGCCCCGCACCCACAGCGGTGGCATGCCCTAGATTCTGCGGATGCCCCCGGGCTTGTCGGGCCTTGGGGTTTGATGGCACCATTCAATTTATTTGAACAATTTCAGCATGCCCTCCACACCCCACCGCCCCGCCCCCCGATCGGTGCTCTCGGCCGACAACCTGGGCCTGATCGAGGCCGTGGCCCGCCTGGGCAGCATGGCCGCCGCCGCGCGCGAACTGGGCCTGGTGCCCAGCGCCCTGACCTACCGGGTGCGCCAGATCGAAGACGCGCTGGACGTGCTGCTGTTCGACCGCAGCAGCCGCAAGGCCGAACTCACCCCCGCCGGCCAAGAGCTGCTGCGCGCAGGCGCCCATTTGCTCAGCGAACTCGACGCGGTGGCCGAGCGCGTCAAACGGGTGGCCACCGGTTGGGAGCCACAGCTCACCATCGCCGCCGACGCGCTGATCGACCGCGCCACCCTGTTTGACCTGTGCGAGGCGTTTTACGAGTTACAAGCGCCCACCCGGCTCAAAATCCGCGCCGAAACGCTCTCGGGCACGGTCGAAGCCTTGCAAACCGGCCAAGCCGACATCGCGCTGGGTGTGGCGCTGGAGGGCAGTTGGCCCGACATCCAGACTGCACCGTTGGGCGCGGTCGACTTTGTGTACGCTGTGGCGCCGCACCACCCCTTGGCCAAAGCAGAACACCCGCTGAGCGAAGACGACGTGCGCGCGCACCGGGGCGTGGCGGTGGCCGACAGCACCCGCCGTGGCCACGGCGTGAGCCACAACCTCTTGCCCGGTCAATCGGTGCTGACGGTGCCCAGCATGCAGCACAAGCTCGAAGCCCAGCTGCGCGGCCTGGGCGTCGGTTATTTGCCGCTGCCACTGGCGCAAACCCACATCGCCGCTGGCCGCCTGGTGGTCAAAACCCTGGCCCAACCACCGCGCAATGTGCGGGTGGCCTACGCCTGGCGGCTGCCGCGCAGCGCCTCCAGCACCGGCCAAGCGCAGCAATGGTGGCTGCAGCAGCTGCAAAGCCCCGCCACCCGCGCCGCCCTGCTACAGTCCGCCCACCGTCCCTTCCTGTAACGCTTTGTAACGCACCCGAGGTTGAACACGATGACACGCTCACACATCGCCATCATCGGCGCCGGCATGGCCGGCGTGGTCGCGGCCCGCACCCTGACCCAAGCCGGCCACCGCGTCACGCTGCTGGAAAAAAGCCGGGGCTTTGGCGGGCGCATGAGCACCCGCCGCAGCGACTTTGGTGGCTTTGACCACGGCGCCCAGTACTTCACCGTGCGCGACCCGCGCTTTCAGAAAGCGCTGGACCTGACCGCCCAAGGTGTGGTGGCGCCCTGGCAGGCCAACACCGTGCGGGTGCTCGACGACGGCGGCCGTGTGCTGGCCGCGGCTCCCGCGCCCAAAGACGCTCGCTTTGTGGCCACCCCGGGCATGAGTGCGCTGGTGGCGCACTGGGCCGCGCCGCTGGTGCAGGGCTTGGGCGATGCCCAGGTGCTGCTCAACACCCGGGTCACGCGCATCGAGCGCGACCGCGTGAACGCACAACGCTGGCAACTGTGCTGCGAGAGCACCTCGGCCGAGGCCGTGGCCTCGCCGGTGCTCGGTGGATTTGACAAAGTGCTGGTGGCGGTGCCGCATGTGCAAGCCCTCGATCTGCTGCGCGCCAGCCAGCTGGCGGTCGGTTGGCAAGAGCAACTGGCGGCGGTGCGTGTGGCGCCCTGCTGGACGCTGATGCTGGCCTTTCCCCATGCGGTGGGTGGCGCGGCCTTGGGGCCAAGCTGGCACGCCGCGCGCAGCGGCCACCACCGCATCGCCTGGCTGGCGCGCGAAAACAGCAAACCCGGCCGAGGCGCGGTGGAGCGCTGGACGGTGCAGGCCTCGCCGGCCTGGAGCGAACGCCACCTGGAGGACGACGCCGAGCGCGTCAAAGCCAAGCTGCTCAAAGGTTTTGCCGAAATCACTGGCATCCGCACCGAGCCCGCCCACGCGGCGGTGCACTGCTGGCGCTACGCCCAGACCGAACAGGCGCTGGGCGTGTCGCACCTGCTGGACCGCGCCGCGGGCCTGGGCCTGTGCGGCGACTGGTGCCTGGGCAACCGGGTGGAATCCGCTTTTGTGTCCGGACTTGAACTTGCTCTGGACTTGAAATAACCCCCCCTGCGCCGCTGCGCGGCTTCCCCCCGGAGGGGGGACGCACCCATTGGACCGGCGAAGCCGGATCCACGGGTGCCCTTGATGGGGGCACGCGCGCCGGAAATGTTGTTGGTGTGAGGCGTTTCTCCTCTGTATCTGCCTGAAGTTGCAGCGTTCACTGTCCGCTCTTGGAGACTTCTTCTTTGTCTGTCGCTTCGTGTTCCTCCTACCGTGGTCGGTTTGCGCCGTCGCCGACGGGGGCTTTGCACGCGGGCTCTCTGGTGGCGGCGCTGGCGAGTTGGTTGGACGCGCGGGCGCATGGTGGGGTGTGGCTGGTGCGCATCGAGGACGTGGACACGCCGCGTTGTGTGCCCGGGGCCGATGCCACCATCCTGCGCCAGCTCGCCACCTGTGGCTTGGTCAGTGACGAACCGGTGCTGTGGCAAAGCCAGCGCAGCGCCTTGTACCAAGCGGCGCTGGACCAGCTGCTGGACCAAGGCATGGCCTACCCTTGCGCCTGCTCGCGCAAAGACATCGAACACGCGCTGCTGGCCCAAGGGCTGCAGCGCGAACGCCACCACGCCGCGCCCTACCCCGGCACCTGCCGGCCCGAACGTGGTGGATTGGCCGGGCGTGTGGGACGCGCTTGGCGCTTGCGGCTGACACCGGGCGAAGCCTCGCTGGTGCGCTGGAGCGACCGGCGCTTAGGGCCCCAGGCCCAAGCGGTCGACGCCGAAGTGGGCGACTTTGTGCTGCGGCGCGCCGATGGGCTGTGGGCCTATCAGCTGGCGGTGGTGGTGGACGACGCCGCACAAGGCATCAGCCATGTGGTGCGTGGCCAAGACCTGGCCGACAACACCCCGCGCCAAATCGTGCTGCAGCGCGCGCTGGGCCTGGCCACGCCGCAGTACCTGCACACCCCGCTGGTGCTCGGCGCCAACGGCGAAAAACTCAGCAAACAAAACGGCGCAGCGCCCATCGACTTGAGCGACCCCTTGGCCGCGCTCAATCAAACGGCGGCCGCACTGGCGCTGCCCGCGCAAACGGGCACCGTGGCCGACGCGCTGGCACACTGGGTAGCCCAATGGGCCAACACTTGGCACACTTTGTCAGAGAGACCTCATCCATGACTGCCTCCACACCCGCCCACACCTTGGTGCTCGAACGCACACTCACCGCCACGCCCGCCCAACTGTGGCGCTGCTGGACCGAGCCCGGTTTGCTCAAGCAGTGGTTTTGCCCCCGACCGTGGGGCGTGAGCGAAGCGGTGCTGGACGTGCGCGCGGGTGGCCACTCGCTGGTGGTGATGCAAGGCCCCAACGGCGAAGTGGTACCCAACCACGGCGTCTATCTGGAAGTGGTCCCTGAACAGCGGCTGGTGTTCACAGACGCCTACGTGCGCGCCTGGGAGCCGGCGGCGGAGCCATTCTTCACCGGGGTCATCACCTTCACAGCCCACGGCGGTGGCACGCTGTACCGCGCAGAGGCCCGGCACTGGACCGCTGAAGCCTGCGCACGTCACGCGGCCATGGGCTTTCACGAAGGCTGGGGCGTCGCCACCGATCAACTGGAAGCGCTGGCCCACACACTGGGCTGAAGCCGCCACGGCGGGGCCCACGATAATCGGGGGTTTGCCCACTTGGCCGCTTCCCGCATGTCCTCTACCGACCCCACCACCCCCAACCCCATCGCCAGCGACAGTCCGGCGCCGTTCATGCGCCAAATCAAAAGTTATGTGCTGCGCGCCGGCCGCATGGGCACAGGGCAAATGCGGGCGTTTGAGCTCTACGGTCCGCAGTTTCTGCTGCCCTACCAAGCCGAGCGGCTCGACACCGCCCAAGCCTTTGGCCGCCAAGCGCCGCTGATTTTGGAAATTGGCTTTGGCATGGGCGACGCCACCGCCAAGATCGCCCAAGTGCGGCCGGGCGACAACTTCCTCTGCTGCGAGGTGCACGAACCCGGTGTGGGCGCGCTGCTCAAGCACTGCGGTGAAGAGGCGATCCCCAACATCCGCATCGTGCAGCACGACGCGGTTGAGGTGATGGACCACATGCTCGGCGAAGACAGCTTGGATGGCGTGCACATCTTCTTTCCCGACCCTTGGCACAAAAGCCGCCACCACAAACGCCGCTTGATTCAGGGCCCCTTTGTGGCCCGGCTGGCCAAACACATCCGCCCCGGCGGCTACCTGCACCTGGCCACCGATTGGCAGCCCTACGCCGAGCAAATGATGCAGGTGCTCAGCGCCGAGCCGCTGCTGGCCAACACCGCCGGCGCCGGCCAGTTCGCACCCAAGCCCGACTACCGCCCGCTCACCAAGTTTGAAAACCGGGGCCTCAAGCTTGGCCACGGCGTGTGGGATTTGGTGTTCACGCGGGTCTGATCGCGGGTTTGCCTCATGGCCCATGTGCCCAAAAACCCCGCCATTGCCATGCGCGACGGGGTGTCGCCCAGCTGCTTGGCCTTGCCGCGCCTGCGCGAAGTGCCCTGGCCCAGCCTGCTGGACTACCTGGCGCAGCGGCTGCCACGCGTGGGCCGGGCCGAATGGCAGCAACGCTTGGCCCATGGCTTGGTGCTGGGCGAAGACGGCCAACCGCTGGCGCCCGACGCGCCCTATGTGAACGGCGCGCGCGTGTATTACTGGCGCGAGCTGCCGCAGGAACAGAGCATTCCGTTTGAGGCCACTGTGCTGTTTGAGGACGAGCACCTGGTGGTGGCCGACAAGCCGCACTTTCTGCCGGTCACACCGGGCGGGCGTTACGTCAAAGAAACCCTCTTGGTGCGCCTCAAGGCCCAGCTGCGCTGCCCCGACCTGAGCCCGCTGCACCGCATCGACCGCGAAACCGCTGGCCTGGTGCTGCTGAGCAAACGCCCACAAGACCGCAACGCCTACCAGCGCCTGTTCCGCGAACGCCGGGTCGACAAAAGCTACGAAGCCATCGCCCCCTGGCGCGCCGACATCCAGTTCCCACTCACCCGCACCAGCCACATCCTAGAAGACGAACAGGCCTTCTACCGCATGCGCGAGGCCCGGCCCGACGAGGGCTTGGCGCCCAACAGCGAAACCCACATCACTTTGACCGAGCGGCGCGGCGACTGGGCGCGCTACACCCTGCAGCCCATCAGCGGCAAACGCCACCAGCTGCGGGTGCACATGGGGGGCCTGGGCCTGCCGCTGCTGGGCGACCAGTTCTATCCCACGGTGCGGCGCGCGCCGGGCGAGGCCGAAGACTTTGCCGAGCCGCTGCGGCTGCTGGCCAAACACATCGCTTTCACCGACCCCATCACCGGCGTTCAACGCCACTGGACATCGGCACAAGCGCTACAGTGGCCCCACCTTGGCAGCTGACGCGGCAAGCCCTGCCGCCCCTCCACAGGCAAGGACACAATCGGGACTGCCTTTCGCAAACGCCACGCCCACCGCCGCCCATGCCACCCCAGAGCCCAACACACCCGCCCGCGCCACCGATGCCCTCCGGCTTTTGGCCCAAAGCCCACCATGTGCTGTTTGACACCAGCCACCACACGGGCGTGGCGCACCGGCTCAACCGCTGGCTGAGCTGGGCGATTCTGATCAGCTCGCTGGCGATTGTGCTGGAGCTCAATCCCCAACTCGCTGCCGACCATGCCGACCTGTTTCGCTGGATCGATGTCGCCGCTGTGGCCGTGTTCAGCGTGGAGTACCTGCTGCGCCTGGGCTGCGCTGCTGCGGCCGCTGGCACCGGCGGTGGCAGCTGGCCGCGGCTGCGCTGGGCGCTCAAGCCCTATGCGCTGATCGACCTGATTGCCATCCTGCCCTTCTTCCTCGCGCCGTTTCTGCCCTTCAACGCCGACGCCTTGCGTCTGCTGCGGCTGGTGAGACTGCTGCGCATCCTCAAACTGGGGCGCCACCTGGGCACCGCCTGGCGCGAGTTTCGACAACTCAACCAAGGCCAGACCCGGCGCGCCGCGGTGTTTGCGCTGATGGAGCCCACCAGCCGCTCGGGCCAGCTGCACCGCTATCTGGACAACTTCATCATTTTTTGGATTTTGGTGTCGATCGCCTCGACCGTGCTGGAGAGTGTGGCCTCGGTCAGCGCGGTCATGGGCCGCGAACTGGCGGTGCTCGACGCCATCGCCTTTGGCATCTTTTTGGTCGAATACGGCGCGCGCTGGTACGCCGCCGCCGAAAACCCGGCTTACCAGGGGCAGCGCTTGCCGCGCTGGTCGCACATGCGCAGTCCGCAGGCCATCATCGACCTGTTGGCCATCCTGCCGTTTTTGCTCGAGCGCTTCTTGCCATGGCCGCTGGATTTGCGCTTTCTGCGCGTGTTCCGTCTGCTGCGCTTGCTCAAGCTCACCCGCTACGCCAGCGGCACTGGCACGCTCATCAAGGTGGTGAAGCGCGAAGGCCCGGTGATTTTGGCGGCGGTGTTTGTGATGCTCTTGCTGGTGGTGCTGACCGCCAGCATGGGCTATTTGTTTGAACACGAAGCACAACCCGACAAGTTCGAAAACATTCCCCAGACCATTTACTGGGCGGTCATCACCCTGTCGTCGGTGGGTTATGGCGACATTTCACCCGTCACGCCCATGGGGCGTGCGCTCACGGTGGTGTTGTCGCTGCTGGGCATTGGCATCTTTGCCATTCCGGCGGGTTTGCTGGCCTCGGCCTTCACCGACCAGCTGCGCATGGACCGCGAAGAGCTGCGACAAAAGCTGCAAGCCGCGCTCAAACACGGCGCACTCGATGCCCAAGCCCAAGAATGGCTGATCGCCGAGACCCACCGCTTGCACCTCTCGCCCGATGAGGTGCAACGCATCCAGGCGCAGGCCCAGGAGCTGGTGGAGCAACAGCGACAAACCGCGCACCAGCACCGCCCGGTGCTGATTGACCCCCACAGCCACCCCGAACTGGCTGCTGCCCAGTTTCGCCTATTGGTTGAGCAACTTGAGCTGCTGCACCAAACCACCGACCCAGCGGTGCTGCAGCGGCACTTGCCCGAACGCTCAGTGGCCAGGCGTGTGCTGCGCGTTTTGCACACGCCCGACGAGCGCCCATAAAAAAGGCCTTTGGCGCGGTCCAACGCCAAAGGCCGGTAGCAGAAGCTGCCCGCGTCAGTCTGGCTGCTCGTCGCCGCCCAAGACCACGTCGGCGGTTTTGCCGATCACCTTGCCGCCAATCTTGGCCGCGCCAATGGTGGCGTCCACCGCCATGCCGGCAGCACCCACCGCAGCGGTTGCGGCCAAGTCGGCTACCGCAATCACCGCGCAGCCCGAAAGCTGCAGCAGCACCAGCGCCGTCACCAGCGGTTTCACAAGCTTGGACATGGTTGGACCTCCTAGGGCCGCAGCTTACACCCGCTCGGCCACCCAGGCCTGCACGCTATCCAGCGCCTTGGGCAGACCGCTGGCGTCCGTGCCGCCGGCCATGGCCATGTCGGGCTTGCCGCCGCCTTTGCCGCCCACCTGCTGGGCCACAAAGTTCACCAGCTCGCCGGCCTTGACCTTGCCCACGCTGTCGGCGGTCACGCCAGCGGCCAGCTGCACCTTGTCGCCGTCCACCGCGGCCAACACAATGGCGGCGGTCTTGAGCTTGTCCTTGAGCTTGTCCATGGTGTCGCGCAAGGTCTTGGCGTCGGCGCCTTGCAGGGTGGCGGCCAGCACCTTGATGCCTTTGATGTCTACCGCCTGGCCCAGCAACTCGTCGCCCTGGCTCGATGCCAGCTTGCCCTTGAGCGCGGCAATGTCTTTTTCCAGCGCCTTGATCTGGTCCAGTGCGCTCTGCACCCGAGCGGTGAGTTCGCTCACCGGCGCTTTGAGCGCGGCAGCGGCCTCGCCCACCGTGGCTTCCAAGCTTTGCAAATAGGCCAGCGCGTTCTCGCCAGTCACCGCTTCGATGCGGCGCACACCAGCGGCCACACCACTTTCGCCGACCACTTTGAACAGGCCAATGTCACCCGTCGCTTGCACATGGGTGCCGCCGCACAGCTCGCGGCTGCTGCCAATGTCGAGCACCCGCACCGTCTCGCCGTACTTCTCGCCAAACAGCATCACTGCGCCGGTTTTTTGTGCGCTTTCGATGTCCATCACGCGGGCCTGCGTGCCGGTGTTGGCCAGAATTTCGGCGTTCACTTGCGCCTCGATGCGGCGAATCTGCTCGGCGGTGACCGGCGCGTTGTGGGTGAAGTCAAAACGCGTGCGCTCGGCGTTGACCAGCGAGCCCTTTTGCTGCACATGGCCGCCCAGCACTTCGCGCAGCGCCTTGTGCATGATGTGGGTGACCGAGTGGTTGCGCATGGTGGCGGCGCGCTGCGCGGTGTTGACCTGCGCCTTCACCGCATCGCCCACCTTCAGCGCGCCTTGCGCCAGCACACCTTGGTGGCCAAACACATCGGCCTTGATTTTTTGGGTGTCCACCACCTCAAACTGGGCCGCGCCAGCGGTGATGAGGCCTTCGTCGCCCACCTGACCGCCGCTTTCGGCGTAGAAAGGCGTGGTGTTGAGCACCACCACACCCGACTCACCGGCCTGCAGCGCTTGCACCGGCGTGCCGTCGCGGTAGAGCGCCACCACTTGGGCGTCGCTGGCGAGCTGGTCGTAACCCACAAAGGTGTTGCCAGCACCGGAGTAGTCCAGCGCCTTGTCCATCTTGAACTTGCCGGCCGCGCGGGCTTTGTTTTTCTGCACGTCCATGGCGGCTTTGAAGCCGGCTTCGTCCACCGTCAGGCCACGCTCGCGGCACACATCGGCCGACAAATCCAGCGGGAAGCCGTAGGTGTCGTGCAGCTTGAACGCCACCTCGCCCGGCAGCTGCTGAGCGCCGCCGGCGAGCGCGGCTTCCAGGATCTCCATGCCGTTCTCCAGCGTTTCGTAAAAACGCTCTTCCTCGGCCTTGAGCACCTCGGTGATGCGCTGGGCGTTGGCCTTGAGGTTGGGATAGGCGTCGCCCATCAGCGCCACCAAGTCGGGCACCAGCTTGTGGAAGAACGGCGCCTTGCGGCCGAGCTTGTAGCCGTGGCGGATGGCGCGGCGCACGATGCGGCGCTGCACATAACCGCGGCCTTCGTTGCTGGGAATCACGCCATCGGCCACCAAGAAGGCGGTGGCGCGCAGGTGATCGGCGATCACGCGCAGGCTCGGGCTGTGCAGGTCGGCGCAGCCGGTTTCACGGGCGGCCGCAGCGATGAGTTGCTGGAACACATCAATCTCGTAGTTGCTGTGCACGCCTTGCAGGATGGCGGCCAAGCGCTCCAAGCCCATGCCGGTGTCCACACAGGGCGCGGGCAGCGGCGTGACCGAACCGTCTTCGTGCATCTCGAACTGCATGAACACGTTGTTCCAGATCTCGATGAAGCGGTCGCCGTCTTCCTCGGGGCTGCCCGGAGGGCCGCCGGGGATGTGGTCGCCGTGGTCGTAAAAGATCTCGCTGCAGGGGCCGCAGGGGCCGGTGTCGGCCATCATCCAGAAGTTGTCGCTCTTGTAGCGCCCGCCCTTGTTGTCGCCAATGCGGATCACGCGCTCGGGTGGCAGGCCAATTTCTTTGGTCCAAATGTCGTAGGCCTCATCGTCTTCCATGTAGACGGTGGCCAGCAGCTTGTCTTTGGGCAGGCCATAAACCTCGGTCAGCAGTTCCCAAGCCCACTTGAGCGACTCGCGCTTGAAGTAGTCGCCAAACGACCAGTTGCCCAGCATCTCAAAAAAGGTGTGGTGGCGCGCGGTGTAGCCCACGTTTTCCAGGTCGTTGTGTTTGCCGCCGGCGCGCAGGCAGGCCTGCACCGACGCGGCGCGCACATAAGAGCGCTTGTCGGTGCCCAAAAACACGTCTTTGAACTGCACCATGCCCGAGTTGGTGAACATCAGCGTCGGGTCGTTGCCTGGCACCAAGGGGCTGGACGCCACCACGGTGTGGCCACGCTGGGCGAAGAAGTCGAGGAAAGACTGGCGGATCTCGGCGACGGTGACAGGGCGGGTCATGGTGTGTGGTGATAAAGGGTGACCCGGGCACCTTGCCCGGGCAAACGCGCTATTTTCGCAAACTCCGAGCGGCTCGACCGCGAGTCAGGCAAATGCCAAGACCGCCGCCCCCGGTGACGTGTCAGGCAGACCACTGGTCTGACAAAGACTCTGCCTGCTCAAGGACCAATTCCACGGCGTCTTTTTCGCCTGGTCCCGGTGGCGGGTACTTCCACTTCTGGAGTGTTCGGCGCACCAATATGCGCAGCCGCGCCCGCACGCTCTCGCGCACCTGCCAATCCACCGTCGTGCTGGCGCGCAGTTTTTCGGTGATCTCAATGGCAATTTTCTTCAGAACGTCGTCGCCCAACTCCCGAACGGCCGCTTCGTTGTGGGCCAGTGCGTCGTAGAAGGCGATTTCGTCGTGCCCCAGGCCCAGCGCAGCCTCGCGCTCCAGCAGCGCCTGAAAGTCCTTGGCCATCTGAATCAGCTCTTCGACGACTTGTGCGGTCTCGATGGCGCGGTTGTGGTACCTGCGCAGAGTCTCCAGCAGGCGGTCGCCGTACTTCTTTTCCTGCACCACGTTGTGGCGCGCCCGGGCCTTGATCTCGTCGCGCAGCAGCTTTTCCAGCAGCTCCACCGCCAGATTCTTGGTCTTCATCTGGCGCACGTCTTCCAAAAACTCGTCCGACAGCAAGCCAATATTGGGCTTGTCCAGCCCCGCCAGCGCAAAGATGTCGGCCACCCCATCGGCCACGATGGCGTTGTCCAAAATCTGCTTGAGTGCGCTGTTCTTGTCGGCGGTGCTGCGCTTTTTGTCCACCGTGGTGAACTTGTTGATCGCCGCCTTGATGGCCGCAAAAAACGCAATCTCTTGGCGCAGCGCAATCGCCTCGTCCAGCGTCCCGCACAGCGAAAACGCCTTGCTCACCGCCGTCATGGTGTCCAGGAACCGCGTCTTGCCGTCCTTCTGGCCCAGGATGTGTTCCGCTGCCGGCACCAGCAGGGGCACCGCCTGGGTGCTGAACGCGCTGTAGTCAAAGCCGTGCATCAGGCCGCGCACGATGTCCATCTTTTCCAGCAGCACCGCCAACGCCTCGGCCGCGTTGTGCGCCGGGTCGCCCTTGCCTTTGGAGTCGGTGTAGTCCTTGAGCGCCGCCTTCAGCTCGTTGGCAATGCCGATGTAATCCACCACCAAACCGCCGGGCTTGTTCTTGAACACCCGGTTCACCCGCGCAATCGCCTGCATCAGGTTGTGCCCCTTCATGGGCTTGTCCACATACATGGTGTGGCACGACGGCGCGTCAAACCCGGTCAACCACATGTCGCGCACGATCACCAGCTTCAGCGCGTCTTTCGGGTCTTTGAAACGCTTTTCCAGCCGTTTCTTCACCTGGTTGGTGTGAATGTGCGGCTGCAGGTGCGCCTTGTCGGCGGCCGACCCGGTCATCACCACCTTCATGGCGCCCTGCTCTGGGTCGGCGCTGTGCCAGTCGGGCCGCAGCGCCGCGAGCGCGTTGTAGAGCTGCACACAAATCTCGCGGCTCATGCAAACCACCATGGCCTTGCCGTCGATGACGCTGATGCGTGCCTCGAAGTGCTGCACCAGGTCTTTGGCCACCTGCTGCAAGCGCGGCTCGGCGCCCACCAGCTTCTCCAACGCGGCCCATTCGCTTTTGGACTTCTCGCGGACGGCCACGTCCTCTTCGTCTTCAAAGACTTCGTCCACCTGGGCATTGAGTGCATCGATCTCGGCCTGCTTCACATCCAGCTTGGCCAACCGGCTCTCGTAAAAAATCGGCACCGTCGCGCCATCGTCCACCGCGTCCTGGATGTCGTAGATGCTGACGTAGTCGCCAAACACCGCGCGGGTGTCTTTGTCTTCCAGCGCAATCGGCGTGCCGGTAAAGCCGATGAAGGTGGCGTTCTTGAGCGCGTCGCGCAGGTGCTTGGCGTAGCCGTACACGTATTTGCCGGTTTTGGTGTCCAGGCGGCCGCGCATGCCGTACTGGCTGCGGTGCGCCTCGTCCGACATCACCACAATGTTCGACCGGTTTGACAGCAGCGGGTGCGCTTCTTCGTCTTCCAGCAAGGCGAACTTTTGCACCGTGGTGAAGATGATGCCGCCCGCCTCGCGCGAGGCCAGCATGTCGCGCAGCTCGTCGCGCCCGCTGGCCTGCACAGGCGTGGTCCGCAGCAAATCGCTGGCGGCGCTGAAAGTGCCAAACAGCTGGCCGTCCAGGTCGTTGCGGTCGGTCACCACCACCAGGGTGGGGTTCTTCATTTCAGGTTGCTGCAGCAGCTTGCCCGCGTAGCAGGCCATGGTGATGCTCTTGCCCGAGCCCTGGGTGTGCCACACCACCCCCGCCTTGCGCGAGCCCGGTTGCACCTCTTTGCCGTAGGTGGCGCGTTCTTCGCGCACCTCCAGCAAGCCCTTGTCGGGGTCTTGCGCGGCAATCACGGTGGCCCGCACCGCCTCGCGCACCGCATGGAACTGGTGGTAGCCCGCAATCTTTTTGACGATGCGCTCACCGTCCTGCTCAAACAGCACAAAGTGCCGCACGTAGTCCAGAAACAGCTCGGGCTTGAAGAAGCCGCGCACCAGCGTCTCCAGCTCCATCTGCAGGCGTGGGCGGTCGTTCTCGTTGGCAATGGTGCGCCTGTCACGGATCGCCGTAATGGAGCCAGGGATGTTCGGCGTAATGGAGCCAGTTT